>PASN01000010.1 GCA_002711995.1 Halobacteriovoraceae bacterium
ATGGGGGCAGAAATAAGTGGTCCTATGGGGGCAGAAAAAAGTGGTCCTATGGGGGCAGAAATAAGTGGTCCTATGGGGGCAGAAAAAAGTGGTTCTATAGGGGCAGAAAAAAGTGGTCCTATGGGGGCAGAGAAAAGTGGTCCTATAGGGGCAGAAAAAAGTGGTCCTATGGGGGCAGAAAAAAGTGGTCCTATGGGGGCAGAAAAAAGTGGTCCTATGGGGGCAGAAAAAAGTGGTTCTATAGGGGCAGAAAAAAATGAATCTATAGGAAAAAATATTGTAAGTAGCTGTAATAATGTTGCTAGAACCGTGATATGCTCTTTGAAAGTGGGTGAGTCTCAAGTAATTGATTTGTTAACTAAACTGGCCGATCAAAAGTATTCTCAAATGGTCACGCATGAGCCAATACTTCTTAAACGGCATAAACAAAAAATATTGGAAATTTCTGGGATTATTGATGAATATGGTCAATTACTTAGCGAAGAATCCGATATATCAATAATTTCCTCTGAACTTAATAACATAGGCCATTGTATTTCAGAATTGATTGGTATAGTGTCTCCCGACGACGTTTTGCACAATATTTTCGATAACTTTTGTATTGGAAAGTAACTTGTTCTACGTGGAACACTTTTATGGAAAAATTCTTTGATATCATTGTAGTTGGTGGTGGACATGCTGGGATTGAAGCAGCTCACATTGCAAGCCAATTTTCAAATCTAAAAATAGCAATAATAACCCTTCCTGGCTTAGGTCTGGGCTCGGCTCCTTGTAATCCAAGTGTTGGAGGGGTGGGGAAGGGACAGGTTGTAAGAGAGTTGGATGCTCTAGGTGGGTTAATGCCTAAATTGGCTGACTTGGCTGGTATTCAATATCGTACCTTAAATGAAAGTAAGGGTTACGCTGTTCAGTCTACAAGAGTTCAAATCGATAAAACATTCTACACTGAAGTTGCTGAAAAGCTCATTAGTGAAATTGACAATATTTCTGTCATTCGTGAAAAGGTTGAATCCATCGTAGAAGGTGACGGTGGTTTTATAATAAAAACGGATTGTTCCACGTGGAACTGTAAAAAAGTCATTGTTACTGTTGGGACTTTCTTAAATGGCAAGCTGCATTTAGGTAAAGAGCAAACCACAGGTGGGAGGTATGGTAGTGAGTCTTCCGGTGCACTATCAAGTATCTTTGATAAAGTAAAAACAGCACCTAAAAGGTTTAAAACGGGTACACCACCTAGATTGAATAAAGAGACTGTTGATCTTTCTAAGCTTGAAGAGCAGCCAAGTGACTGTGAAGTTCGAAATTTTCACTTTTTACACAGCCCTTATTCCAGGAATCTTCAACAGGTTTCTTGTTATTTGGCTAGGACCAATGAAGAAACAATCCAGGCCATTAAGGACAATATGCATGATAGTCCTATGTATAATGGGCAAATTAACGCTGTAGGTGCTAGGTATTGCCCAAGTATAGAGGATAAAGTTAATAGATACCCAGATAAATCGAATCACCACGTGTTTGTTGAGCCTGAAGGGCTCAATGAGTCTACAATGTATCCAAGTGGTATAAGCTCTTCACTTCCGCGAGCAGCTCAAGAAAGAATGATAAATTCAATCTCAGGTTTGGAGAATGCTAAGATAGAAGTATATGGGTATGCAGTAGAGTACGATGTTGTTGATACAACTGAGTTAAGCTATGGCCTTGAGTATAAGAACGTTGAAGGTTTGTATTTCGCTGGTCAGGTGAATGGCACTTCTGGCTATGAAGAGGCAGCCGGACAGGGATATATAGCGGGTGTAAACGCGGCTCTATCTATATTTGATAGGGAGGTTTTTACTTTATCGCGTAACGAATCTTATATTGGAGTCATGATTGAAGATCTTATTTCAAATCTTCGTGATGAACCATACAGATTATTCACTGCTCGATCTGAAAATCGACTTTATATTCGTGAAGACAATTCGATTATTAGACTTCATGCCAAAAGGCAATCTTTAGGCCTTGAAATGGCAGTTGATAAGTTTAATTCCCAGTTTATCAAAGTATATAATGTGATGTTTGGTCTACTAAAGGAATACTATGTGGACAATTCACATGGATTTATTAAGAATTCAGATTTAAAACTACCAAGACGAATGTCTGTATCTGAGCTTTTGAAGCAGTCTAAGGTGGATCCGGTTCATCTGGCTAAAGAATTTTTTAACTTTATGGGTATTTCTATATCTGAGGCTTTAATCTGGTGTCTTGCCGTCAGTAATAAGTATGAAGGCTATATTAACAAATCAGCTGAGCACAATGAACGATTAAAGCGTCTAGATAACATGAAGATAGATTGGAAAGACCTCATTTCCTCAGAGAATATTTCATTTGAATGCAAAAGAAGGATAGAAAGGATAAAACCGGTGTCCTTCGGCCAATTAAAGCTGATTGAAGGGATCCGTCCAGCTACCTTGGCCGCCGTGGCAGGGAAATCGATATGATTGAAGAGTTCGCAAAAGATTATTTTGATCTATTAGTAGGTGAATACGCCGGAATAAACCTTACTCGCATTAATGACTTCGATGAGTTTTATAATAAGCAGATTTTAGATTCAATTGAACCTATACAGCAAAGTAAAATTTTTTTTGATGAAATAAAGGCAAAGGGAGCCTTTATTGATGTGGGCTTTGGTGGGGGATTTCCTCTGTTACCCCTAGCAAAAATTTTACCTGAAATTCAATTCTTTGGGATAGAAACTAGAAATAAAAAGGTTAAGGTTGTTTCTGAAATAGCTAACAAGCTTGGTCTCAACAATATAAAGTTTTTACACTCAAGAATAGAAAATGTCTTAATTGATAGAAGTGCGGTATGTAGTCTAAAAGCTGTAGGCAAAGTTAATGATTTTCTAGAAAAGTTTAATAGTGACCAAGATATTAGTGTTTATTTTTACAAGGGTCCGAACTTTTATGAACTAGAGGGTGATCAACTAAAAGTCGCTAAAAGAAACTGGTCTGTGAAGGAAGAGAGAGAAATCATTATACCTGGCACAGATAAAAGATATTTAATTGGTTTTGAACCTAAAAATGTTCCATGTGGAACAAAAAGAATCAAACAACTTGTCAAAGTTTCTGATATTACTTAAAAATATTGGGAATACACATAGAGAGAGGTATAAATGGCTAGAATAATTGCAATCGCAAATCAAAAAGGCGGGGTGGGTAAAACCACTACAACAGTGAATCTCGCCGCATGCCTGGCTGCTGCCGAAAGAAGAACATTAATAGTTGACTTAGATCCTCAAGGTAATGCCAGTGTTGGACTTGGTGTTAATAAGGAATCTTTCACAAAGGCAAATGTCTATCATGCCATGATCGGTGAAGAAAATATTGAAAGCTGTATATATAAAACGGAATTAGATCACTTAGATATTTGTCCTTCGGATAATAATCTAATTGGCGCTGAAGTGGAGCTTATGCAGGCTTTCGCTAGAGAATCAAAACTAAAAAGTTCTTTGGAGGCAGTTGAAGCAAAGTATGATTACATTTTGATTGATTGCCCACCGTCTCTAAGTTTGCTTACTGTAAATGGTCTTAATTCAGCTGACTCCTACATTGTTCCTATGCAAACAGAATATTATGCTATGGAAGGTTTAGCTCAGCTTTTAAACACAGTGAAATTGATACAGCAAAACCTAAACCCCAAGCTTGAGAGGGAAGGAATTCTACTCACTATGTATGATGGTAGAAATAATCTTTCAAAATTGGTTGCTCAGGAGATTAAAGAACATTTTCCTGAAGATACCTTTAAAACAATTATACCTAGGAATGTTAAGCTTTCAGAATGTCCAAGTCATGGAAAGCCAATAATAATCTACGATATTACCTCAAAGGGCAGCGAAGCCTATTTGAATATGGCCAAGGAAATAATCCTCAAAGAAAAACTTCGTGAAGAATCATCTCAAGAAAATCTTTCTCTAATGGATCAGGTCATCGATAAAAAACAAAGGGATGGCTTTGAAATCCCAAGTTTTGATGATTATCAGGTTTAATTAAATTCGGGAGAGGGAAAAATGAAAGAGACGACTAAATCAAAAACTGCTTTAGGGAAAGGAATGGGAGCACTGTTAGGTTCTGGTGCATCTCCAATTCAAAGTAAGCCGATTGATAGCAAGCTTCAAGCAACGGGAGGACTAGTTCAAAACCCAAGCTTGTTACCTGTATCTAAAATCAAACCAAACAAAGAACAGCCAAGAAAAATCTTTAAAGATAAGGAATTAGCAGAGCTATCGGCTTCCATTAAAGAAAATGGAATCATCCAACCATTGACAGTTCAAGCCAATGACGATGGATCTTTTTTACTTATCGCTGGTGAGCGTCGTTTAAGAGCGGCAAAGTTAGCAGGCCTTCAAGAAGTTCCAGTGACCATTAAAAGAACTACAAAGAAAGATGTTCTTGTAATGGCCATCATTGAAAATGTTCAAAGATCTGATCTTAACTGTGTTGAAGAAGCACTTGCCTACTACCAATTGATGAATGAGTTTGACCTCACTCAAGAGGAAGTCGCAAAAAAAATAGGAAAAGAACGTTCGACCATTGCTAACTTTCTAAGAATTTTAAAACTTCCTAGAGAAGTTATTCAGCATCTTCAGAAAGAGGCTTTAAGCTTTGGACATGCCAAAGTATTAGCTGCAGTAAAAGATGACGAGAAAGCGAAGAGATTGTCACGAGAGGCAATTGATAATAACTGGTCTGTACGTGAGCTAGAGAAAAACATTAAGTCGGCTAAGAAGCCTTCATCTAGGGAAGTAACTAATCCTTACTTTGATGAAAAGCTTGACTCTATCAAACGTAAATTAGAGGAAAAAACTGGCTACCACTTCGACTTAAAGACAAAGTCTAACGGTGCTGGTACAATTACTATCAAATATAGCAATGAAGCTGAATTTAATGATATTTTCGAATACCTAGTTTCGAAATAAAATTTATTTAATGTCAGGGAGCGATCTTAGTGAGTTCTAAAAACGAAATTTGTGCAATTATAGAGGAAGGTTGCCGCTTTGAGGGCAACCTATCTTTTAATGGAATTGTCCGTATCTCTGGCGTGGTAACAGGTAGTATCTTCTCCAATGACACTCTAGTTGTCTCTGAAGGGGCTGTAATCAATGCTGACATCAATGCCAGTGTAATTCTAATCTCTGGCACAGTTAAAGGAAACATAAAGGCCACTTCAAGGGTTGAGATAAGAAAGCCTGCCAGATTTGAAGGTACTGTCACTTCTCCAAGTCTTATTGTTGAAGAAGGGG
Organism: Halobacteriovoraceae bacterium; assembly: GCA_002711995.1. Lineage (GTDB taxonomy): Bacteria > Bdellovibrionota > Bacteriovoracia > Bacteriovoracales > Bacteriovoracaceae > UBA845. The sequence continues at coordinate 5,279 of PASN01000010.1, forward strand.
TGATTTTCCACGGAATCACTAAAATGAAGGATAAAAAATAAGAACTTCTTGACTAATTTTCTGGTTCAGAATATTCAATAACACTGTCAAAAACTAAATTTCATTAAGGTACTTTTATGGACGCATTTGTCGCTATTTTCCAACAACTTGGAGCAAATGAATCGCTTGTTTATCAGTTTGCAGTTTTCGTAGTTGTGTTCTTGATTGCCAAGTTTGGCTTTTTCAATCACTTACAAAAAATGCTTGATACAAGAGAAGAAAAAACAGTGAAGCTAGAAAGCAACGCTGAAGCAAAATTTGAAGAAATCAACAAGCTCTCTGCTGAGTACAAAGAAAAGATCCACACTGCTAACAAGGAAGCTAAGGCTAAACTTGATGCTGGGAAGATGGAAATTGTTAAGGCTGAAGAAGCACGTTATCGCCAGCATGAAAGCGAAGTTAACCAGTACGTGGAAACCTCAAGATCTGAAGTTCTTAAAGAAGTTCAGGCAAAGAAAGACCAGGTAATGAGTGAAGCTGAGCAATTGGCAAATACACTTGTTCAAAAAATAACTAAAGGATAGAAATGAAATTGTTCTTACTTGCAACTTTGGTCATGTTAAATGGCACAGCAATAGCTGCTGGAAAAGGAACAGGTTCTCCTGCGGATCTTATTCCTGCATTTATTAATCTTTTTATACTTTTAAGCTTCCTGACTTGGATCCTCAAAAAGCCAGCTAGAAACTACTACACTGAGAAGTCTGACAATATTAAGAACCTTCTTGAAAGAGCAAGCGTTAAGGCCAAAGAGTCCCAAATGATGATGGACGCTCAGAGAAAGAAAATTGATAATGTGGCTGAAGAAATTGATACAATTTTTGTAGACGCTGATAAGTCAATCACTAAGTTTGAGGCTGACTACAAAGCAGAGGTTAGCGAAAGAATAGATAAAATGAAGCAAGACGCTGCTGCTAAAATTGAAGCAGAGAAAAAACAGGCCTTCAATAAGTTGAACAACAACTTTTTGGACGAAGTTATTGGCAAGGCAAAAAGTCACATCAAAAGCAACCCTGAGTTAAGCACAAAGGCTACTAACAGTGCCTTGGAGGGACTTAAATAATGAAAGAGCAGAATATCTCAAAAGTTTATGCTGATTCGTTTCTCGAATTAGGTAAAGATGGCAATGTAAACATTGCTGAAGAAATGACAAAACTCACTGAAACAATCAACGCTTCAAATGAACTAGAAAATCTACTTTTTCTTGATGTATTTACCATAGAAGAGAAGACACTAGTTTTTGAGGATATTGCAAAAAAACTTGGTCTATCATCTTTGATGGTTTCGGCTGTTAAATACCTTATAGATCAAAAGAGAATTGGTCTTTTCCCTTTAATCTTTAAAGAGGTAATCGTTAGAGACGATATGGAGAAAGGATTTTTAAGAGGAACAATTTTAGGATCTGAGAATGACCTATCTGAGTCTCACAAAGAAAAACTTTTAGCTTCAATTAAAAAATACATTGGAGATAAAAAACCAATTTTAACTTACAAGCAATCTGATGAAGTTACAGCTGGGTATAAAGTAAAAATTGAAGACCTCCAATTGGACGCGTCAGTAGATAATCAATTAAAGCATTTCAAAGAATCAATTATAGGTGAATAACTAATAAAGGAAAAATGAATGAGCACGACAATGAGACCTGAAGAAATTACGGGAATAATTAAGGACAGGATCGCGAATTTCGAATCAAGACTTGATGTAAGTGAAGTTGGTACAGTCCTTACTATTGGTGACGGTGTTGCCAGAGTTTTCGGACTTAAGAATGTATTGGCCGGTGAACTTGTAGAGTTCGAAAATGGCGTAAAAGGTATGGTTTTAAACCTAGAGACCAACAATGTTGGTATCGCAGTTCTTGGTGACTATTCCGAAATTAAAGAAGGGTCTACTGTTAAAAGAACTGAAAAAATTGTTCAGGTTCCAGTTGGTGACGCTCTTCTAGGAAGAGTTGTAAACTCTATTGGTGAGCCAATTGACGGTCAAGGCGAACTTAAGACAAACGAATTTAGAAATATCGAAATCAAAGCTCCTGGCATTATTCAAAGAAAGCCTGTTCATGAGCCTATGCAAACTGGTATTAAAGCAATCGATTCCATGATTCCAATTGGTAGAGGTCAAAGAGAGCTTATTATTGGTGATAGAAAAACAGGTAAAACTGCAGTTGCAATTGATACTATCATCAACCAAAAAGGCAAAGACGTAGTTTGTATCTATGTAGCCATTGGCCAAAAGCAGTCTACAGTTAGACAAGTTTATCAAAAGCTAAAAGAATCTGGTGCTTTAGACTACACAATTATTGTTTCAGCTACTGCATCTCAGTCTGCACCACTACAATACATTGCCCCATACTCTGGTTGTACAATGGGTGAGTTCTACAGAGATAACGGAAAGCACGCTTTGATTGTTTATGATGACCTTACTAAGCAATCTCAGGCCTATAGACAGCTTTCTCTTCTTCTTAGAAGACCTCCAGGACGTGAAGCATTCCCAGGGGATGTATTCTATGTTCACTCCAGACTTCTAGAAAGAGCGGCTAAAATGAGTGATGAGCAAGGTGCTGGCTCACTTACAGCCCTTCCAGTTATTGAAACACAAGAGGGTGACGTTTCTGCTTATATTCCTACAAACGTTATTTCCATTACTGATGGACAAATCTATCTTGAGTCTGACCTATTTAACGCAGGTGTAAGACCAGCGGTTAACGTTGGTATCTCAGTTTCAAGGGTAGGTGGATCAGCTCAGGTTAAGGCAATGAAGAAAGTATCTGGTACTTTAAGACTAGATCTTGCTCAATACAGAGAGTTGGCGGCATTCTCCCAGTTTGCTTCTGACCTTGATGAGGCTACAAGAAAGCAACTTGAAAGAGGTGAGAGACTTGTTGAACTTCTTAAGCAAAAGCAATACAGCCCGATGAATGTTGAAGATCAAGTTATCTCTATCTATGCAGCTAACAAAGGTTACTTTGACACTGTTGAAAAATCTAAAGTTCAAGAAGCGGAACAAGGATTGTTGGAGTTTATTCAAACTAAGCATTCTGCAGTAAGAGACTCTATAAGAGAGGCTAAGCAAATTACTGCTGAAAACGAAGCTAAGTTAAACGAAGCAATTAAAAGCTTTTTCTCAGCGAACTATTAATAAGTAGAGGCTTAAATGGCGAATATAAAAGAATTAAAAAAGCGGATTAAAAGTACTAAAAGTACTTTGAAAATCACAAGCGCCATGAAACTTGTGTCCGCCGCTAAGCTAGCAAAAGCTCAAGCTCGAATTCAAGGGTTCAAACCTTATTCGAACGAATTGGATAAAACTGTAAGGACTGCGTCTGCTTTGGCCAAAGATTACAGCCATGAGTTTTTGAAAGAATCTGACTCTAAGAAAGCAGCAATTCTTGTTGTTTCATCTGAGAAAGGTCTTTGTGGCGGTTACAACTCTCAACTTTTTAAGCAAGTTAGAAATTTTATTTCTGAAAATGAAGATATGGACTTTAAGTTCTACTTTATTGGTAGGAAAGTTAAAGAATTACTTGCAAGAGAGGGCGTAAAGGGAGAAAAGTCATTTTCTTTCGAAAAAGCGGAGCCAGAGTTTGAAGAAGTTAAAAAGATTTCTAAGGAGCTTGCAAACCTTTTTGTAAGTGGCCAAGTAGGAAAGCTTTTTATTGCTTACAACTCCTTTCTTTCCGCAATTGAGTTTGAGTCTAGAGTTTCTCAAGTTCTTCCAATGACTGTGTCTGAGGAAGAGAAGGATAAGCTTGTAGAGGAATACCCTGTGGATTTTAAATATGAGCCGAGTGCAGAAGTTATCCTCGACAACTTGGTGCCGGAAGTATTTAACACAACTGTTTTCACTAGCGTTTTGGACGCAATAGCTGCAGAACATGGTTCTAGAATGACAGCTATGGATAATTCTACGACAAACAGTAAAGATATGATTAGAAATTTAACATTAACAGCTAATAAATTGAGACAAGCAGCCATTACAACGGAACTAACAGAAATTGTTTCTGGCGCGGAATCTCTAAACTCTTAAGGAGCATAGACAATGTCTGGAGTAAATGTAGGTACAATTAGGCAAGTTATGGGGCCGGTAATCGACGTTGAATTTGCCAATGGCAAGTTGCCGGAACTTAATAACGCTTTAAAAATCACAAATAAGGCAATCTCTGATAGCGAGTGGAACCTTGTAGTTGAAGTTGCAGCTCACCTTGGAAACAACATGGTTAGAACAATTGCAATGGACTCTACTGAAGGTCTTGCACGTGGCCAAGAAGTTCAAGATACTGGTAAACCAATCCAAGCACCTGTTGGTAGAGAAGTTCTAGGTAGAATTATCAACGTAACAGGGGAACCAGTTGATGAAGCTGGTCCGGTAAATGCTAAAAAGTTTTATGACATTCATAAGCCAGCACCGACTTTTGCAGACCAATCAACTAAACTAGAGCCATTCTATACTGGTATTAAAGTTATTGACCTTCTTGCTCCATACTTGAAAGGTGGGAAAATTGGTCTTTTCGGTGGTGCAGGTGTTGGTAAAACAGTTCTAATTATGGAGCTTATTAACAACATTGCTACTCAACACGGTGGTCTTTCTGTTTTCGCCGGTGTTGGTGAGAGAACTAGAGAAGGAAGAGACTTGTTTGACGAAATGACTGAGTCAGGAGTTATTGACAAGACTGCTCTGGTTTATGGACAAATGAACGAGCCACCAGGTGCAAGAGCGAGAGTTGCACTAACTGGTCTTTCTGTTGCAGAATACTTTAGAGATGAAGAAAAGCAAGACGTACTTTTCTTTGTAGATAACATCTTTAGATTTACTCAAGCTGGTTCTGAGGTTTCCGCACTACTTGGGCGTATTCCTTCTGCGGTTGGTTACCAGCCAACACTAGGTACTGAAATGGGTGCTCTTCAGGAGAGAATTACTTCTACAAAGGATGGTTCAATTACTTCTATCCAAGCTGTATACGTTCCTGCGGATGACTATACTGATCCGGCTCCTGCAACGACTTTTGCTCACTTGGATGCGACTACTGAACTCTCTAGAACAATCGCTTCATTGGGTATTTATCCAGCGGTTGATCCTCTGACTTCTTCTTCTACAATCCTTTCTCCAGCAATTGTTGGTGAAGACCACTATAAGACTGCAAGAAGAGTTCAAGAGGTTCTTCAAAAATATAATGAACTTCAAGACATCATTGCTATCCTTGGTATGGACGAGCTTTCTGAGGAAGACAAGCTAGTTGTTGCTAGAGCAAGAAAGATTCAGAAGTTCTTGTCACAGCCATTCTTCGTTGCTGAGCAATTTACAGGTCTAAAAGGTCAATTTGTTAAAATTGAAGATACTATTGAGGGCTTCAAAGCAATCCTTGATGGAAAATGTGATGACTTGCCAGAGCAAGCATTCTACCTTGTTGGCGATCTGAATATGGTTCATGAAAAGGCTAAGAAGCTTTAAGGAAACTACATGAATAACTATAATGTAGACATTTTTACACCAAATGGGGTTGTAGTTCACAACCTAGCCGCTGATGAGTTGTTTGTACCAACCAAAGCAGGCGAGATAAATGTACTAAAAGATCACACCCATTTGATTACTGAATTAAGTTCAGGCATGCTTACTGCTAAATCTTCATCTGGTGACAGGCATTTTGCAGTACATGCTGGACTATGCAAAATTTTGGGAAATAAGGTGACTATTTTGTCATCCACTTCAGAGAAAGCTGAAGAAATTGACGTTGAAAGGGCCAAGGCAGCAAAAGCTAAGGCCGAATCCAGGTTGAAAGATGTTGATTCCCTTACCGATGTTGATTACATCAAGTTTAGAAATAAACTTGATCGTGCCAACGTAAGGTTAAAATTGGCAGAACTTAACAAGTAACAAGTAAACGGCTCCTTTTGGAGCCGTTTTTTTTGGTCCTATAGGACCAGTCTCTTCTGACTATTCACTAAAAAACCTCCTGAATATTCACAAAATGGCCTTGGCTAATCACAAAGTGACCTAAACAGCTTTGCCTGGGTTTAAAAATTTTTGAAATCTTTTAAACTGATATTAATGGTAAAAGTAATAATTTCATTTCTCACATTTTCAGCATTGATTGTGACTGCAACTAGCAAGTTGTTGGATAATGCTTTTACCCCTGTAGCTACAGGTATCTCAACCCGTTCTGTGATACAAACTCTTTCAACATTAAAAAGCTTGGAGAATAAAGGACCTTCTATTGATGTTGTTGATTTGAATGAGGCTGACTTCATTCCACAACCAAAAGTAAGTATAGAAGCAAAAAAGAAAACTCAAGGGCCTAACTTCTTAGCAATAAAGAAATCCTATTCTATAAAATCTTTAAATTCTGATAATAAGATGGGAAATACTTTTAAAAAATTTCAAGCAGATGGTGTTGCCATAAATGGCTCAGAACCGATTAAACTTTCAGGGTTCAAAGTTTCTTCAACAATAAAGATTAGTCAGCTAGCGAAAAACTTCAAACCATATAAATTTGATATCTCTGCTAACGCGGTAAAAATTGCCGCTACAAAATCAAAACAAAAACAAAAAAATAGTAAAAATGTTGATAAGTCTAATAACTCAAACTTGGACAGAATTTCTACCAGCCTTGCGGCTACTGAAAAGTCTAATCAAGTAGAAGAAGTTAAAATGAATATCGACATGGCGACAAGGCCTAAAGATGAACTGGTATTTTTTGACTACTCAAAACCATCTGACAAATCTTTAGAAAAACCAACTTCAAAAACAAACCTTGGTATTCATTCCAAAAATGAGAAAGGTATTGGAAAGAAGAATGAAGTTTTAGGTGAAATTCTAAAAGGGATGGGAAAGAAGTTTAAAAGTGGAAAACCAGATGTGGTTGCTTCGGCCGACACTTCTACTCGTAAAGAAAAAGCTCCTGCTAACAAAGAAAGCTTTGCTTTTACGAAGAGCAAGTCAAGCTTGAGGGTGACTAGTCATGGCCACTCACTTCTTAGCAGTAAAAGTAAACCTGTTACCAAATTTGATATAAGATTTGCTGATAATAGGGATGCAGTTGCCCAGTCAGAATCAGATGGAAGTGTTCTTCTGGAGTCGGAATTGAATAGTGAGTATTCAATAAGAAGAGGTGTGATTTTTTCCAGTGGATACTTACCAACGAGTGTCGATTTAGTGTTGGAAGAGGGAAATATCAACCTTGGAGTGCCCCTCTTATCAAAAGCTTCATTTAACGCTGTAGTTGAAAAAAGAGGCCTAAGAGCACTTGGAACTCATGTTTTAGTAGAACTTGATGAGCTGACTGAAGATGCGGACTTTGATGTTTCAACCGGATATGAAAGCAAGCTGTTTTTAGACAGAAACTTAAATATTGTTGACCGGGGAGATTCTGAATACGCGTTTATTCTGTTTATAGGAGTTGAACCTGGAAATAGAATACTTAGCTTTAAAACTTATAAAAATGAAGTAACAAGTAAAATTGTCCATCTAGTTCAAGATGAACTGTACTTTGACTTTAACTTCTATCACAAAGAAAAAAATGACTTCTTCGGACTTTATGAAGACAATCTATTATCTCAAGAAAACAGTGTTCTTAGTCTGGATGAAAACCAAATTGTTGACCTAGCTTATGAGTCGAAAATTGATAAGAAAACTGTAAATGAGTTTTCAATTAGCAAAGCACTCTATTCAGTTGGAACAAGAAAGTACTACGAGTTAAGGCATCAAGAGGACAGCCTCTTTATTGGAAGATGGAATGACGAAAAAATATATGTTCCAAGTGAAGGTTATAAAAGATTTGCCTTGGCCAGCTTTGAGCTAAACTCTTTGAATGGCCATTGTATGGTTCAAATAAATCTATCAAAACAAGCGAAGTCCATGTCCTTTAACGGTTCAAGTTTTAGAGGTCAAATGAGAGTGGACTCAAAGGTTCTAGATACAGATGGAATCTTCTATAGAGATTTAAGCAATCAATCTAAGAAGATATTCCTGCTGGGTGAAGAGCAAGGTACAATTAATATCGAAATTACTTACGCAGATGATACCGTCGATTATCTTCAGTCTTTCTGCTCACAATCCAATTATCTAGTGGAACAACTTTAATTTCCACATTTTGATCGACGATTTAGCTTATAGAAATTTTTGGGATAGTAGCTTCTTAACTCTTTATCAGTAAGCTTCCTATACTTCTTACTTGTAAGTATTAAGTCACTGACAACAATTTTGTTTCTCTTGTATGTCGGATTCTTATAGAGAAAATGAGCATTAAGCTTTTTAATCTTGGGACTACTTTTACTGAGAAGATTGAAAAATGTTTTAGGTCCAAGTCTACACTTGGTAACATAAACTCCGATATCGTTCTTAAAGGCATTTGATTCTTTAGCGTAGCCTTTTAGAGGGAAAATTAAATCTTTATAGGCAAGCGTGTACACCATCGCAAGAAATTCTGAATAGTAGTTTTTTGAGGCAAATCCAACGCTTCCGTGTTTATAATTTTCCATAATATAAGGTAGTGTGGCCTTGTGCTTAAACTTTCTTTTGGCCCTTACAAGATGAGATGTGCCAAAGTTGTAAGCGGGCACTGCCAAGTCCCACCTTTTTAAAATCTGTTTATTCTGCTTTAGGAGATGAAAAGCTGCCAGAGAGCTTATGATAGGGTTGTTTCTATAGTCAATATACTTTGATCTTCTTGGCATAAAGGAGGCTGCCGTTCTTGGCATGAACTGCCAAATGCCAGCAGCTCCTGCGTAAGATTTAGCCTTTAAATTAAAACTTGATTCTACAAAAGCGATGCCAAGCAATTCTTTGGGAAGTTTAAAGTTTTTAAATTGTTTTTCTAAAAAGGGTAGATAAGGAAGTGAGCGCAATACTCCATAAAATACCATATCCCTTTGACCAGTTTGTGTTCTAATTGTTGTAGATAGACCTTTAAAAAACTGCCGTTTCTTTTTTGTACCTTTAGGTATTTTTAAACTGGAGTTTTCTATAGACGAAAGAACAGAAAGTTCTTCTGGAGAAAGCTTTGACTTTGGAAGGTGTAGTCTTTTAAGCAACTTCTTTATATTTTTAGCCCTTTCTAAGGACAGATCGGCTTGAAGCTTGCTTTTAGCAAACTTGTTTATTTTAGAGGAGTGAAGAGGTGAAAAGTCCATGACATTATAGACGAGTGAAAGCTCGTTCTTGTCATGAATAATTACCTGCTTGCTGGTGTACTGTGTATAGACTGAAAACCAAAAGTGGGTTGAATCCTTAAAGTATTTAGGAATGTGAAAGTCTTTATGAATTAGATTTTTTTCATCGTTAAGAATGACTTTTAGCACATCCTTTTTTATCGCGGAATTTGCGCCATTTACGGGAGAAATTATGGAGTTGTTTAAGATAGCCTCTTCTACTTCTATTAACTCACTCTTAAAAGTCTCTGGAGGGGCAAAAGGTAGGGCGTAACAACTAGCTAGAGCGAGAAGAAGAATGAATATCATAAAAACTCAGGTTCACTTAGGATTTGCATTGCTTTCTTATAACCCGCTTTCACTGCGTGGGCAGCAGAGTCTGGATTAAGAGAAAATGAATTTGCAAAGAAAAGTTTATAATCGTGATGGTCAGGGTATATATCAATTAGCTTAACGTTTGGATTAACATTTAGCTTTCTTTCTAAAATTGATAAAATATCCCTCCTATAAGTCTGGCTGAACTTTTCATTTTTCATATATTCAGAAACAGTGTTTAAAATATCAATCGCTGTTGCTCTCTTTGCCCTTGATGCAACAATCTTTTTCTGTATCAACAGGTATATTGATTGTATGGCAATGGAGGGAAGTCCATAGTTTATGAGGGATCCAACTTCGTCATGATAGTGGTAAGGAGTATGAGTCCAAGAACTTATTATGATATCGCAGTTGTTGTCTTCGGCCACATGAGTGGACAGCGTCTCCCTAATCTCCCCATCTATATAGTAGTCGGTCTCGCCTGTAACCTGGTTTTGAACAGGGTATGGTGCATAAAAAGGAGGCACTGACATACTAGCAGCTGCAGCGTCGGAAACTTTTGTGCCTGTGTAATAAACAGCAGTACTGTCGTGAGTTGGGTTAGGGTAGTTGTATTTGCTAAAAATGACTTTTCTTGAGTGGTCTAGTTGTGTGGCAACAATGAAAAGATCGGGAATAAATTCTTCAAAAGTGTCAACGGCAAGAACATTTTCCAAAAGGTAGTTTCTTGCACCTTCGGTGCTAAACAATCCAGGAAAACTTAGAAAAGGCTGTAGAAGGTTTCTAAGTGGTCTTGGAAAGCTTTCAAAAAGTCCATGACCATGATGGTAAAGTGGCTTTGATCTTCGGCGATGAAGGTGAAACATATCCTTATAAGATAGCTTCTTCATTTCTCCTTTTTTAAGACCAAGCACTCCATTAATGATTTCTTGGGGTGTAAGTCCACTTGCAAGAAAAATACTAATCATCGCTCCTGCACTGGAGCCCACATATGAGCTAACTTCAAGAGAGCGAGGCACATTAAGCTCTTCCTTGGCCGAGTTTTGGTTGCTTTTTAAGGTAAATCCAAGTTCCTCAAGCGCTAGGGTCACCCCAAGGTGCCAGGCGGCTGCCTTTACAACACCACCTGATAGGACTAATGCGGTTTTCTTATTTTTAAATTCATTAAGATTAATGTTTTTCATGTGAATTCGATTATAATCAAGGGAACGTAAAAAACATAGCGTAGTGTCATTAAATTTTGCGCATTTAAACAGAATTAACTATCATTGTGTAAGAATCATTTAATCCGACAAAACAAGGAAGGTTTTATCTATGGATGGAAGATGGCTAAGTATCTTGGAGTTTGCAAACTATAAGGGCAAGTCCGTCTCTACGATACGTAGGTACATAAAGGCTGAGCGAGTAAAGTTCAAAGAAGAGAATGGTAAGTACTTTATTTGGGCAAGGGATTATAAAGATCCTGGCCTGCAGAATGAAAAAGAATTTTTAGAGCTAAGGCTTGAGAATGAACGCCTCAAAAAAGAGAATAGAACACTGGGCGAACAAATCTATGAGCTTCAGATGCTGGTAAAGATTTACGAAGAAGAGAAAAACTCCTTAAACGCCAAAAATTTGCCTGAGTTGCCTGTCGATCTATGAAATCTTTAATCATACTAGCATTTCTTGCGGTGATCTTCGGATCTGCTAAAGCAGATACCCAAAATATGCGCAATTGTCTGGTGTTGCCCGTGACAGATACTGCCGGTAACGCTTTGGGATACAAAGTGTATGAAGGCATTGAGAGATCCCTTAAAAGGGCAAAGTGGTGTGACTATAAATCCAGCGCTGAATTGATCGAGGTGTTTGCAAGATATAGGGATAGGCTTAAAGATTACCTTAAAGACCCTAAGGTTTTGGAAACCGTCTCAATTCGCACTGGAGCAGGTACCATGGTGAGGGTTGATCTCACATATGAAGTAAACCAGGTAAAAGTTACGATGGATGTTGTTGGTGAAAACGGAAGCGATATCTACTTTAGCGAAAAAGACACTCTTGAAGAGCCGGGAGTGGAAGAAATTGTTCAACTTCTAAAAAATTGGTTGGAGCTTTACGAAGCTACTATCCCTTATGATGGAAAGCTCTTGGGCGTTCTGGGTGATCAAGTAACTTTCACTTACCCTAATAAAAAGAAAATTAAAGTAGGACAAAGTTTTAGGATTCGTAGATTTGTTAAGAAAAGCAAACACCCTCTTCTTAAGAAGGTCGTGGAGTGGGATGTAGAGCTTTTAGCACGAGGAAAAGTATTCAATATTAATGAAAGACAGGGATTAGGATTAATAAAGATCTATGAGAAAAATGTTAAACTATCCCCTGGTGATTGGGTTGTATTTGAAGAAGATAGTACCGCAGAAGTATTTGAACAAACTCCTTATCCGGAAGTTAAGGCCAACCAATTTGGCAAGCTTGGATTTTTTACATTGTTTTTTGATGTCTCATCAAGTTCGGTGGGGACAAATACGGCTGACAACAACAAAGCAACTGGACTCACTTATGGTGTAAGTGGCGAAGTTGAAGCGTGGATCACAAGAAACTATTTCATCTCTGGCGAATTTGGTCGGCGACTTGGAACTTTGGAGGAGAAATCTGGCTCTCTAAATCTTGACTCTATAAGCATCACAAGTGGTGTTTTAAAAATAGGCGGTGGGTACAAGTACCTTCCTCTAGGCTTTTTTTATGGGCCTCAAGTAAACTTAGTCGCAGGCTATGCAAATTACTCTTATAACGTTGAAGAATCAGAAAGTGATGGTTTTGGGAAAAATAGCATCTCTGGAATATACCTTGGAGTCAACGGCAACATGCCTTTAAAAAAAGGTGTTAGAATTTTTGGTGGCGCTCAAATAATTCCTTTTACCGACTTTGACGATGATGATGGCATTTTTGGATCTGAAAAATCTTCAAGCTCAATGGTGTTTAGAGGGGGAGTGAAGTATCAATACAGTCCATTGATATCTTTAGACGCTGCCTTTGAAACCCAGAATAATTCTGTGAAATTCGATAGTGGAACAACAACCCAGCTAAGTTATAAAGACACCATATTAAAACTTGGTGGATCTTTTATTTTTTAATTATGAACATAAATCAAATTTTGTCCGATGTGGTCGCGGTAGTTTGGGGAACGCCCCTTTTGGTCTTTCTCCTTGTTGCCAATATAATCCTCCTTTCTTTTTCAAAGCTAATCCCAATCAGAGGGCTAGTCCATGCAATTTCCCTAGTATCTGGGAAGCACGCCAATAAAAATGCTCAAGGGCAAATTACTCACTTTCAGGCTTTAAGCAACGCGCTAGCAGCGACGATAGGCCTTGGAAATATTGCAGGCGTGGCGGTCGCCATTTATCAAGGTGGTCCCGGAGCTGTGTTTTGGATGTGGATTTCTGCCCTACTTGGTATGAACACAAAGTTTTTTGAATGTACTTTGGCCGTAATGTTTAGAGGAAAAGACTACCAAGGTGAGGTTCAAGGCGGACCAATGTACTACATAGAAAAGGGAATGGGTGAAAAGTATAAATTCTTTGCTTTCGCTTTCGCGCTATTTGGATTGATTGGAACACTAGCACTCTTTCAAATTAACCAATTGGCCAGCTTTTTAGAAACTTCTTATTCTGTGGACACCACTTATACAGGGATGATCTTTGCAGTTTTAACAGTTTATATTCTACTTGGGGGATTGAAGCGAATTTCAATGGTTACCTCTAGAGTAGTTCCTGCAATGAGTTTAATCTATGTTGTATTGTGCTTGGTTATTCTTGGGGTTAACGCTGAAAAAGTTATCCCAATGTTTGTGAGTATATTTGAAAGCGCTTTTGGCATTGGCCAAGTGGCTGGCGGTGTCAGCGGCTACGCAATCATGCACGTAATCCAAACAGGGGTTAAAAGAGCAGCGTTTTCAAATGAGGCCGGAATAGGAACAGCTCCTATGGCGCATGGTAATGCCCAAACAGACGAGCCTATAAGCGAAGGCTATGTGGCAATGCTTGGACCTTTGATTGACACCATAATAGTTTGTACTCTTACAGCTCTCGCGATTTTAGTGGGAATTGACTCAGTTGACATGAGTGGGGTTTCACTTAATGGCATAAACCTCACTGCGTTTGCTTTCACTCAATCTTTAGGAGAATTTGGAAAACACTCACTTGGCATTGTGATATTCCTCTTTTCTTTCTCAACAATGATAGGCATGGCCAACTATAATAAGAAGTGTTGGGACTACTTATTTAAAGGTCGTTGGAATCTTGGAGATAAAACCTTTGTTCTATTCTATGGATTGAGTCTGGGTGTGGGCGCAGTTATAAAAATGGGTGCAGTGGTGAATATCATAGATATCTGCTATGCCCTAATGGCCATTCCAAACATTGTGGCGACTGTGTTTTTAGCAAACAAGGTTAAGAAGGCACTAAAAAAATATAACTCAAAGTTCAACGTGTAGGAAACAATGCAAACGAAGGAAAAAGTCAAAAAACTCGAAAATGAAATTTTAAAGCATAAGAACCTGTACTATCAAGGCAAACCGGAAATTTCAGACTATGAGTATGATAAACTTGAAGAGGAGCTTAAAAGTCTTGAGCCTAATAGTTCCGTTCTCTCGTTTGTGGGCTCATCCTACTTCAAAGGTGAAAAAGTTGAGCATGCCTCAAAAATGCTTTCACTAAACAAAACTTACAAACTAGAAGAGCTTGAGAGGTGGATGGATTCGAAGGAAGTGATATCCACCTTTAAAATAGATGGATCTAGTTGTTCACTGATCTACGAAAGTGGCAAACTTATTGTTGCCAAAACAAGGGGCGATGGAAGGTTTGGTGAAAAAATAACGAACAAAGTTTTATATATCGATCATGTGCCTAAAAAATTAGAAAGCTATACAAAAGACTTCGAGGTAAGAGGAGAAATCTTCTGCAGGGAAGAAGACTTTATCCATCTGGCACAAACTATGGAGAAGCAAAACTTAGAGAGACCAACTTCACAAAGAAATATTGTTGCAGGTCTGCTCGGCCGGAAAGAAAATATTGAATTGGCCAAGTATCTCTCTTTTCAAGCGTTTGAATTTATATCCAATGAAGAGAAGTTAAAGACTGAAGAGGAAAAGTTTAAATTGCTGAGGGATTTGGGTTTTGAAACTCCTGAATATAATAAAAGCAAAAATAAAAAAGAGATAGAAGTCCAAGTTGAACAAGCAAGGGAGTTCATGTCACAAGGTGATTATCTAATTGATGGCCTGGTTGTGAGCTTCAACGATCTTGAACTACATGACAGGTTTGGTGAAACAGCTCACCATCCACGTTATAAAATTGCCTTCAAGTTTGAGGGAGAAATGAAGCCAACAGTCATTAAGAATATATCTTGGCAAGTTTCTAGAAATGGTGTTCTCACCCCAGTTGCAAATGTGGAAAAGGTTGAGTTGAGCGGAGCAAATGTATCAAGGGTCACACTACATAATTTTGGTCTTGTCAGGCAATTTAACTTAAAAGCAGGCGATAAGATAAATATTATTAGAAGTGGCGAAGTTATACCAAAGTTTATTGACGTGGTTAGATCCTCCGAAAATGTCTTCGAATATCCCCTAGATTGTCCCAGTTGTGGAGAGAAAACATTTATTGATGATATTCGACTCCTTTGTAAAAACTCTCTGTGTCCTGAAAAAATCAAAGATGAAATTTTAAATTTTATTAGAAAGGTAGGCATTGAAAATTTGAGTGACAAGCGTCTTGTCGAATTAATTGATAATGGACTTGTAAAAGACATACCCTCTCTTTTTGATTTAACGGTCGAAAGACTCATGACTCTCGACAAAGTGAAGGAAAAGCTTGCGGCTAAAATCGTGGAAAGCATTAATGATTCAAAGGAAATGGAATTGGTAACTTTCCTATCTTCCTTAGGCATAAGCGGGGGCGCATACAATAAATGCGAAAAAGTCGTTCACAATGGTCATGACTCTTGGGAAAAAGTTAAGAAATTAACTCCACAAAAGCTTATTGAAATTGAATCTTTTGCTGAAAAGTCATCAAATGACTTCTACGAATCTTTAAAGTCTAAAATTCCTCTGGGAGAAGAGCTTCTAGAAAAGGGCGTCAAATTAAAGAAAAGTGCATTCAAAACAGATACCAATATTGCTGGTAAAAAGTTTTGTATAACAGGTAGTCTCAGCATGAAGCGAGCAGATCTACAGAAGTTAATTAAAGAAAATGGGGGTATCGCTGTGAGCAGTGTGAGCAGTGCCACTGACTTTTTAATCACCAAGGATAAAGAAAGCAGCTCCTCAAAGTTTAAGAAGGCCAAGGATTTGGGCATTCCCATTATTACAGAAGCTGCATTTGTCGATATGTTGAATTAGATAAAGACTCGATTTATATATTCTTTCCAGCTATTGAGCTTTCTCTTTATATAAGCACTATCTTGGGGTTGAAAAACTTTATCCTCTCTCCAGAGATCATCAATGTCACTCATCTTTAAGGCACCAATTCCCACGAGAGATCCAAGTGCAACACCATAAGCTGTTGTTTCAATTACGGCCGGTCTTACTATTGGTCTATTGGAAAAGTTAGCTTGATATTGCATTAGCAAATCATTTTGACATGCGCCTCCATCAACCTTTATAGAATCTACCGTTGTTGGGCTATCTTCTAGCAATGCTTGAATTGAATCGTTAATGGAAAGCGCCATTCCTTCAAGGCAGGCCCTTGCAATGTGCTCTTTTGATGTGTCTCGACTAAGACCAACTATTGCCGCTTTTGCATCGGACTTCCAAAAAGGGGAGCCAATGCCTGTAAAAAATGGCAAAAACATAACACTATCCATTGCTTCATCTGGAGCTCTACTGGCCAGTGCCTCAACTTCGGAGGCAGAGTTAATAAGGCCTAAATTGTCTCTAAGCCATTGAACAGCCGCACCAGCGATATAGCTAGAGCCTTCAAGCGCATATACCGTTTTTGAGTTGAGGCGATAGGCCACAGTTGTTAGAAGGCCATTTGAGCTTTTCACTTTCTTATCACCTGTATTTAAGACGATGAAAGCACCAGTACCACAAGTGCATTTCAGTTCACCTTCATTGTGTCCCGCCTGGCCAAAAAGAGCGGCCTGCTGATCCCCAAGCATACAGGTGATCTTGATGCCATCAGGCAAAAAATCAAGGCCTTTGGTTGCACCAAATTCTCCAAAAGAGTCTTGAATCTCAGGCAGTACCGACTTGGGTACTTTAAAAAAGCTGCATAGCTCATCATCCCATTTACATGTATCAAGATCCATAAGGAGCGTTCTTGAAGCGTTTGAAGGCTCTGTCTTATAGCTTTGGCCTCCAGTTAATTTAAAAAGTAGAAAGGCGTCTATATTTGATAATAAAAGGTTTTCATGCTCAAGTGCCTCTTTTACCACAGAACTGTTTTCTATAAGCCAGCTCATCTTTGTTGCAGAGAAGTATGGATCAAGAGGAAGCCCGGTTTTATCTTGAAAGCGGGAGTATTGCTCGACATTTTGAGAGCAAAAGCTAGATGTTCTTCTGTCTTGCCAGACGATGGCGTTTGTTAAAGGATTTCCCTTTTTATCGTAAGCGCAAACAGTTTCTCTTTGATTGGTAATTCCAATGCATTCTATGTCTTCACCTTTGGCATTGGCCTTCTCAAGGACATCAATAATTGATTTTTTAATGGAATTAAAAATGTCATTGAGGTTGTGTTCAACTTCCCCTGGACGTGGAAGAATTTGTCTAAACTCGTAATTTACTTTTTCCACAAGCTTCAGCGTTTTGGAATCGATTAATAGGGCGGTCGAGCCCGTCGTTCCTTGATCAATTGAAAGAATAAAACGTTTCATATTACCTCAACTCTAATGTTTGGGAGTCGTCTTCAACAAGCATCTGTCCCATTTTCAACCAATACGTTGCAATACCTGTGTTTACAGTTTTAAGAAATCCCAGGGAAAGAACCATGATAATCGAAAGTAGGAGAACAAACTCAACCAAGCTTTGGCCGTCCTGATTTTTATTAATAATCTCTTTGTCTTCAAAAGCTGGTTTAACCATGGGAGAATTTACCCTTTGTATTAAGTGTGCTTAGATTATATGATAAAAGTTGATGGGGTCTAAAGTGTTGAAGCTTAAGAAATTTTTTCCGATTCTTACCGCGCTGGGCATATTTGTATTTATGCTTGTAGCCCAAATGTCCCTTCATGGAACTTCTTCATCTGCCAGCAAGCTAAATATATCCACTGAAATGGTTCAGGCCTATGAGGCAAATTTTGCCGAACTTAAACTAGAAACCACTAAAAACTCCAAACACAAACTATCCACTGCTGAGCAACCAATTGTAATCCTCAATTTTTGGGCAAGTTGGTGCCGTCCGTGTATCTCTGAGTTTGAAACCCTTAAAAGGCTGGTTTCTAAGTATGGCCCTAGTCAGTTATTGGTTATTGGCATTAACAACGATAGTGACGACCAGTTAAAGGAAATTAAAATAGTAGAGAAAAAGCTAGGGCTTAATTTTGAGTCCGTAGCGGATGTGGACGGAAAAATTACTTCTAAATTCTTTATCAACGAAATACCGGCCTCTATTGTATTTTATAAAGGCCGTGTGATTCATTTCGAAAATAAAGAATTTGATTTTATGGGTAAAAGCTTTTTAAAGCTTATAGACTCAAAGCTTTCTGAGGCGAAATAGAAAAATTCCTCCCCCAGCTGTAAATAATCTCATCTAAACTGTTGGTTTCAAAAACGCTAAATCTTGCTTTCATTCCTTCAATTATTGCACCTTGATCATTCATTCCCAGCGCTGCGGACGCGTTGAGCGTAATTGCTGACCAGATCTCGGCGATGTTCATTTCAAGATTTTTCCCTGCTATGGAGGAAATCAAAAGAAGGTTGTCGCAGTGGCAAGAACCTGGATTGTAGTCACTAGCAAGAGCGACTTTGCAGCCAGCGTCTAGGAAGCTCCTTGCGTTTGCAAGTTTTTTCCCAAGAAAGAAGGCGGTGCCTGGCAATATGGTGGCAACGGTGCTTGATCTTGAGAGCTTGTCGATGCCATCTTTTGAAGTTTGAAGTAGGTGATCACAGCTTAAAGCCCCGTGCTGGCAGGCAAGAGCAGCTCCGCCATTATCGTTGAATTCATCGGCATGAACCTTAATTCCGATGCCAAGCTCTTTTGCCCTGTCGAAAAGCAATGCCGTGTCTTGCTCGTCAAAGTATCCTTGTTCGTGGAAAATATCGACAGCATCGACGATGCCTTCTTTTGAAAGGTCTTCGAGTAGCGGCATAACAACTGTATCCATGTAGTCTTTTGAGCTTTGAAAGCTTTTTGGCACAGCGTGAGCAGCAAGGTAAGTATTAAAAATTTGAACTTTTCCACGAAACCGCTCTTTCAATTTGTGGATAAGTTGGGTTATTTCTTTTTCTTTATTGTAGTCAAGAGCATAACCACTTTTGATCTCCAAGGTTCCAACACCATAGGAGTGAATGCGTTCGATTCTCTCACAGGCATCTTTGAAAAGTTCATCAAGATCAGCGGAGAGAGTTTTTTCCATTGTGTTTAGGATACCGCCACCAGCTTTTGCTATGTCTTGATAATCTGCTCCGTTTAATCGCATAGAGTATTCAAACGCTCGATTTCCCCCAAAAACTGTGTGAGTGTGTGAATCTACTATTTCAGGAGTAATAACAAAGTTAGAGCAGTCAACGCTCGGAGTGTCTTTGAACTTGCTCGGAAGCTCACTCGCTTTGCCAGACCAAAGAATGTTTTCATCAGTATCGACAATTACTGAAGCATCCTTGATAAGACTTAAGTCTTCAGGTGAAAGCCGACGCCCATCTTTTTCATGGGCGCCTTTTAAAGTGGCAAGTTCTTTTATGTTTTTTAAATGCTTCATAAAGAAGGAAACCTAATTTTAGTTTTGGAATCTTTTGCGACATTTAAAGCAATGTCATAGCCAGCATCGGCGTGGCGAACAATACCCATTCCTGAGTCGGAATTTAGAACTCGGGATAATCTCACATCCATCTCCTCTGAACCGTCAGCACAAATTACCATTCCTGAGTGTTGGGAATAACCCATTCCGACTCCTCCGCCATGGTGAAGGCTTATCCAGCTTGCGCCATTGTTAATATTGATCATGGCATTTAATAGTGGCCAGTCGGAAACGGCGTCTGTGCCATCTTTCATATCCTCTGTTTCTCTGTTTGGACTTGCAACACTTCCACAGTCCAAGTGATCTCTTCCAATAACTATTGGTGCTTTAAGTTCACCATCTCTAACCATCTGATTAAATTTTAGCGCTGCTTTTTCGCGGTCCCCGTATTTTAACCAACAGATTCTTGAAGGAAGACCTTGGAATTGAATCATTTCCTGAGCTTTATCAAGCCAGTTGTGAAGTAGCTTGTTTTCAGGAAAAAGCTCTTTCAAAGCTTGATCTGTTTTAAAAATATCCTCAGGGTCACCTGAGAGAGCAACCCATCTAAAAGGTCCTGATCCTTCACAAAATAAAGGCCTAATATACGCTGGAACAAAACCCGGGAAATCGAATGCGTTTTCAAGTCCGGCAAGTCTTGCGCCCTCTCTTAAGTTATTTCCATAATCAAACACATGGGCGCCTTTGTCCTTAAAAAGAAGCATTGCCTCTACATGCGCCCTCATAGTTTGGTAAGATAATTCAGAATACTTTTTAGGATCTTCGTTTTTAAGTTTTAAAGCTGCTTTTAAATCCATACCGCTTGGAACGTATCCGTTCAGAGGATCGTGAGCGGATGTTTGATCTGGTACGAGATCAGGCGCGATTCCTTTGTCGTAAACATATTTGAAAAAGTCAGCAGCATTCCCAACCACACAGATGGATGTTGCTGTGCCTTTTTCTTTTGCATCGAGTGCAAGTTCAATTGCTTCATCAAAGTCTTTTGCTAAAACATCAGTGTATTTAGAGTCCAATCTTTTTTGGATTCTGGATTCATCAACATCACAACCTAAAAAGACGCCATCTCCCATTTTTACGGCCAGTGGCTGGGCACCGCCCATTCCACCAATTCCGGCGGAGAGAACAAGTCTTCCCTTGAGAGAGTTCTCATTAAAGTGTTTTTTGGCCGCTGCCATAAATGTTTCATAGGTGCCCTGAAGAATTCCTTGAGAACCAATGTAGATCCAACTTCCAGCGGTCATTTGGCCATACATCATTTTGTCTTCGGCCTTAAGCTTATTAAAGTGGTCCCAGTTAGCCCAATTTGGAACAAGGTTTGAGTTGGCTATTAAGACTCTTGGACCTTGTGGATTGCTTGGAAAGACTGCAACAGGTTTCCCTGACTGAACAAGCATTGTTTCGTCATTTTCAAGATTTTTGAGAGTATGGATTATGTCGTCAAGAGCTTTTTGATTTCTTGCGGCCTGGCCATTTCCTCCATAAACAATTAAGTTGTCTCGGTCTTCGGCAACTTCAGGGTGAAGGTTGTTAAGAAGGCAGCGAAGAGCAGCTTCTTGGTGCCAGCCTTTGCAAGTTAATTCTGAACCAGTCGGTGGTAGTGGAATGTTGCTATCTTTCATTAATAACTCCCTTTATTTAAGTTCGCCGATTTCGTTTTCAACAACTTTTAATATTTCAAAATTGCTGACAAGCTTTAAAATGTTTTCAATATCATGAGAAAATACACGGTCTTTTTCAATTGGTTGAACATGCTTGCGCACTAGTGAGTAAACCTCTTCTAAAGCAGCGTTGCTTTTAAGTGGTCGAAGCAAATACATGCCTTGAGTGTTACACAAAAATTCAATTGAAAGACATTGCTTAACGTTTTTCAAAACTTCATGAAGTTTTCTTCCACTGGTAACACCCATCGAAACATGGTCCTCTTTGTCTGTAGAAGTTGGGATTGAATCTATTGAGGCTGGATGACACAGATACTTATTCTCTGAAGCGAGGGCCGCCATGGTCACATGTGCAATCATTAGGCCTGAGTTAAGACCCGATTCCTTGATCAAGAATGCAGGCAGGTCAGAAAAGCTCGGGTTCATCATTTTTTCAACTCGTCTTTCGGCGATGTTGGCAAGCTCTGAAAGTCCCATTGCCAAGTAATCCATGGCCAATGCAATGGCCTCACCATGGAAGTTGCCTCCGGAGACGACTTTGTCTTTATCAATAAAGATAAGAGGGTTGTCAGTAACTGAGTTAAGCTCGTAGTTCAAAACTTCTTCAGCATGTTTAAGCGTTTGTCTGATTGCCCCGTGAACTTGAGGGACACATCTTAGGGAGTAAGGATCTTGGACTTTTCCACAATCAATATGAGAGCTTGCGATTTCACTTTCACCTTCTAACAACTTAGTAAGATTGCTACTTGCGGCCAGTTGACCAGGGTGAGGTTTTAATAGCGAGATGTCGTAGTCATATGCTCTTTTAGTTCCCCTTACGGCCTCTAAAGTCATAGCTGTGGCAATGTCAGCTATTTTAACGATTCTTTTTGCTTCATAAACGGCCAGAGAGCCAAGTGCGGCCATAACGGCAGTGCCATTGATAAGTGCCAGTCCATCTTTTGCTTTTAATGTAACGGGTGACTTTTTTATTTGATCAATAGCAAATTGGCTTCTGACAACCTTGCCTTGGTACTCAACTTCACCTTCACCGATCAAGCAAAGAGCTATGTGACTTAAAGGGGCTAAGTCGCCGGAAGCTCCTACGGAGCCTTTTTCTGGAACCACTGGGTTGATATCGTTATTTATAAAATCTAAAAGGAGTTCTATACATTCAATACTTACACCTGAAAAACCTGAGGCAAGACAGTTTGCTCTAAGAAGCATGATAGCTCTTGTAACCAAGCGAGAGAATGGTCTGCCAACTCCCGTGCAGTGAGAACGAATCAAGTTGTATTGAAGAGTTTCAAGCTCATCTTCGGCGATGAACTTGTCTGAAAGAGCTCCAAAACCAGTGTTAATTCCATAAACAGGTTGACCTTTTTTTACAATGTCATCCACATACTTTCTGGAAGCGAGAATCTTTTCTCTAGCATCTTGGGTTAAAACAACTTTAATTTCGTTTGATTTTGCATCCGCGATTTCATAAATCTGTTCAATGGACAAGTTTTTGCCATCAATTTCGTAAACTTTTTCTTTCAATTTTTACCTCAACGAGTCAACGCGCTTTAAATAGTCATTAGAGTCTGTGTTAAATATATAAGAGCCGGCGACAAGCATGGTGGCACCGGATGATATAAGCATAGGGGCATTCTTGTCGTTAATGCCACCATCTACTTGTATATGAAAATTTAAATTTCTATCTTTTTTGATTTGATTTGCTTTCTTAATTTTATCGACAACGCCCTCAATGAAATACTGACCGCCAAAACCTGGGTTCACGCTCATTATCAGGAGCAGGTCTACTTCGTTAAATATGTAATCAGGAATTGCCTCAATTGGCGTTGCTGGATTTAGGGAGATGCCAACGCTAGGGTAGAGCTTTTTTAATTCTCTTATAAGACAGTCTTGATGATTTACTGTTTCCCAGTGAAAAGTGAAGTTGTGAATTCCGATGTCGCTCAAAGCCTCAATGTAGTCTTCAGGATTGGAAACCATAAGGTGAGCGTCCAGCTTATGTGCGGTAACCTTGTGAAGGCCCTTTAGAACAGTCTTTCCAAAAGTAAGATTTGGAACGTAATGTCCATCCATCAGATCTAAGTGAAACCAAAGATCTTTTGCGCTCTTAAACGCCTCTACTTCGCTTTGAAGGTTTAAAAAGTCTGCAGATAAAAGGCTAGGAGCGATAATTGTCATAATATTTCCGGATTAATGTTAACTTCTTCTTTAATACCGTTGAGTAGATCTTTGTCTGTGCCGCGCTTCTTTCCTTCAAGTTGAACTTGCGATAAACGCACTACAGAATCTTTGCACCCTATAAGTAGGAAACCTTTTGTGGAAACCTTTCCAGGTCCTAAAGAGCTATTTTCAACCTTATCAATGGAAAAAACTTTAAGACGTTTTTTATTTAAAAAACAGTACGTTCCTGGCCATGGGTCCAATGCTCGAATTTGATTATGGAGCTTTTCAAATGAGCTATTCTTAAAATCGAGAAGTCCATCTTCTTTTTTAAGTGTCGGTGCGAAACTTACTTTGGACTCATCTTGTACTGTGTAAGTAAGTTCATCTCTGATTGCAGTGTTAACGAAGTCGTTCAGAGATAAAGCTGCTTGAAACTTTAGCTTTGTGTAAAGTTGTCCACCAGTTTCATTATCTGAAACCTCAACTGGACTAGACCAAACAATATCTCCAGCATCCATTTTTTTGACCATTTTCTGTATGCTCACACCAGTGCTTTCATCACCGTTTAGTAGGGCGTATTGAATGGGCGCCGCTCCTCGATACTTTGGCAGAAGTGAGGTGTGTATATTAAAACAGCCTAGCCTAGGGATATCTAAAACCTTCTGGGATAAAAATTGGGCAAACGCCAACACGATAAAGAGATCAACCTCTTCTTTTTTAAAGGCCTCAAGCCATTCCGTTTCTTTGTTTATGTTCTCAGTTTGATAGATTTTAATCTTTGAGCTTCTTGCATATTCAACTACCTCTGGAGAGCGGAGCTTGTGTCCTCTTCCACTGGGGCGATCAGGCATGGACACCACGCCAACTAGATCAATCTGAGGATGTTT
Organism: Halobacteriovoraceae bacterium; assembly: GCA_002711995.1. Taxonomy (GTDB): domain Bacteria; phylum Bdellovibrionota; class Bacteriovoracia; order Bacteriovoracales; family Bacteriovoracaceae; genus UBA845. Next base: position 29,399 of record PASN01000010.1, read on the forward strand.
GTCCAACATCTCTAAGGCTGGCACAGAAAAATCAGGAGTGCCAAAGAACACTGCTTTTAACTTTTCCATATTTCTAACTCTTTTGGCGTTTTTGTTTTAAAAGCTTCTTTTTGAAAAAGTTTTTCTTTAGACCACTCAATCTATCGATAAACACAATACCATCCAAGTGATCATTTTCATGCTGAATACAAATTGAGAAGAGCTCATCTGCAGAGATCTCCTTCTTCTCGCCGTCTGTGTTTTGGTATTCAACCACAATGTTTTCGAATCTTTTTACGTCTTCATAAACACCAGGCAGACTCAGGCAGCCTTCTTGGTATGTGGTTTCACCTTCTTTCTCTTTAATAACTGGGTTTATGAAAACCTTGGGATTAAAGTTGGAAAGGTTAAATTCTCCGCTTCCTTCACTTGTCTCTTCGCGATCATAGTCCACATCAATTACGAAAATTCTTTTAGAAATTCCAATCTGAGGAGCTGCAAGACCAATTCCTGGAGCATGGTACATCGTGTAGAGCATATTCTTGCAAAGTTCTTTCAAATCTTGGTTAAACTCTTCTGGAGCAACCTCTTCGGCAACTTTGGTCAAAACCGGGTCAGGGTAGGTGTGAATGTCTAGTAATTTGCCTTCTAGGGCATAGTTTTCTGTTATTTTTTCCATGACCTATATATAGCGCAAGAAATATGGCTTGATAACTATCAAAGGGCCTTGTTTTTATTGTAAACCCAAGCGATAAACACGGTGAAGATAATAGGGATCCCCATTGTGGCCGTAATGGGATCCAGACGTCCGGAAACCCCAAATGAGATTACGGAAGAGTAAGTTAACCAAAAGACTACGCTGAACACTAACGTCACAACAATACTCTTTCCGAATCCGCTGGCCCTTCGATTGGGATTGAAGATAGTTGAAACCGGAAAAAGTGCAAAGAGTAGGCAAATAAAAGATAGGGAAACCTTCTCTAGAAGCATGACCTGATATTCTGAGGAGTTAATACCTGTTTTTCTCAAGCGATTAATAAACCCACTGAGGTCAAAAAAGTTCAATGTGGTAATATCTGACTCAAACTGATTGAAGTCGTTTGGTTCTTCTTTTAATTCAAGCCGAAGCGTAGGGCCTTGCTCCATTTTTGGAAAAATCTTTCCATCAAGCAAGTTAAGTTCTTGCACAGAGTTGAAACTCCATACTCCAGGTTCAAGAAACTTTCCGCTTTCGGCCTTTACAACTCTCTGAAGCTTGCCTTTTGGGTTTTGAAAGTAAACCGTTACGTTCTTAAGCTGTTTCGCTTGGGTGTCGTAAGCGGTGAACGAGGTGAAGTAATTATCGGATTTGTACCACAACAGCCCGGAACGACCAATTTTACTTCTGGCCAAATATTTACTTTCATTTCGTCTACTTTTTTCAAATTCTTTTCTTTTGATTTTATTGGCCATAGGCATCAAAAAGCCCAAGTTTAAGAATTGAAGAAGTCCCACCGATATCGCGCACATCCCAATAAGAGTATAGATCCTTCGAGCGTCAAATCCACCAGCAAGAATAGCGATTAATTCAGCGTGGCTTTTCAATTTATTAAAAGCAAATAGAGAGGCGAGGAGGGCGGAGATAGGAAGCATTTTTCCCATTAAATTAGGCATTTTTAAAAAGTATTCAAGAATTACTCTGTTTGCGGAGTAGTTTCGCATAAAGCCGTTAACTATATCTCCAACAGTTACAAGTAGAAATAACACTGTTATGGAGCCAATAAGGTATTTAAACCATTCCTTGGCAATTATTTTAGACAATAAATACATTTACTTTTTCATACCCTTTTTACAAATGAAGGCCACAACATACAATGGTGGCCTGCTTACGAGAGAAATGACCCTTCCCAAAAGAGGTTGAGACGCGATTGACTCAACCAGTTTGGAGGATAGGAAATAATATAATGCCGTTAGTTTTGTGCCATAAGCACCAGCCAACTTATGTTCTTTAAAACGCCTTAACTCATTTGTGACCCAATGACTTTGTCCAAATGCGTGAGTGGCAATGTAGCACTTTTTCGATTCAACTTGGATCTGGGAAAATGCTTTTTCCAACGCCAGAATTTGTTTGGATCTATGCTTATTATTTTTAATGTACTTTCTAAGCATCTCTGAATTTAGAACTTGGTAAGGCTGATTGACTGTAAATTTAATAAACTGTTTGAGAGCTAGCTCATAACTTTTTTGAAGTTTGGGCGTCATTTCATATATACGTGAAAGCTCCCAATAGACATGTGAAATCAATAACATCTCTGTAAGATCTTTTTTGGAATCAAACATCGAGGGAGATAGTTCGTAAATATCGTCCTTTTCGTTCATTTCGGAAAGAATGGTAAGGTATTCGGTGTATTTTCTTGTAGCGCCAATATATTCTTTGGCCAGAAACATTTCTCTCCCATGCTTTGCGATGGTAATTCTTTGGACGTATTTATTTTGTAGGGCCAGCTTTTTTCTCGCCTTCTCCTTCGCCTCGTCTTTTGAGCTGAGCTTTGCGAGTTTGTTGTCTATATCTTTTTCATCCATTAGAACACCATTGAAATAGCAAAAGATTGCTCTTGCACTTCCTCATCTTCGAAAAGCAGTTCTGTTGTTTCTAAGGCCCTAGACTCTTTTAAGGCGTATTCAAATGAAATCCTAGGCCCTATCCAGGATAGACCCCAAGAAACACCTTCAAGCTTGTCTATCTTGTCTTTATACTGACCATATTTTAGAAATAAGTCTCTAAAGAATTGGGCCTGCACCGCCGCGCGAACAAAGTTTTGAGTTTCTGGGCTATCAGTATAGTTCACTCCTATATCGGCCATTGCTATGAAGTTTTGGGCTATGCTGAACTGAACACCGCCGGCCAGCCTAGTGTCCTCCTTGTTTGCCAAGAAGGGATCTGCCAAAATGGCACCAAAAGAAAGTCTCTCATTGTACATGTAGGTCAAACCAAAAATCCCTTGATGATAAACTCTGTGACCATCAACATCCTCTTCAGTATAACGATACAAAACGCCAAATGATGCGTTTTTTCCTAAATTAGTTGATGCTGAACTAGTGATCCTTTTTCGGTCTTGCTTGCCTTGTTCTTGAGTTTGAAAGCTGAACGAACCTTTAAGCTGGGAGGTTGTGTCGGTAATTACAAGCATTTGGTGCTCAGCGTCTCCATCAAGCTCCCTTAGAGAGCTTTTTTCTTCAATAGAAGAGGAACCTTTTTGGTAATAAATGTTTGAAGCGTTAAAAAAGTAGATTGACGCAGGATTAAGAACCGCGGACTCATTGGTTAGGATACTGGCAATTCCCGTTCCAGAAGTCGACATTAATCTAGTTGTTTGCAATTCTCTGAGCTTGGCATTGCCTGTGGTTGCCAAAAGTGAGAGAAGAAATACAATATTGGTACAATTTATTGATTTTAAATATTTAATTAATTCATTCATAATAAAAGATATTTTAAGTTTTAATTTAAGTAATGGAAACAAGGAACCCAATGAAAATTACAAAAGCTATAATTCCTGTGGCCGGAAAAGGCACAAGATTTCTTCCAGCAACCAAGCAATTGCCTAAGGAAATGCTGCCAATATTAAATGTGCCAATGATTCATCACGTTGTAAAAGAAGCCGTGGACAGTGGCATAGAGGAAATTATCTTTGTGACATCCAGCGGAAAAGAATCAATTGAAAATTACTTTGATAGAAATTTCGAACTAGAAATGTTCTTGGAAAAGGCAGGAAAACACGACTACCTAGAAATGATTAAAAACATTGGTCAGATGGTGAATATCAGAACTGTAAGACAAAAAGAGCAATTAGGGCTTGGTCACGCTGTTCTTATGGGCAAAACAGGGATATCAGATGGTGAAAGCTTCGCTGTGCTTCTTGGAGATGACCTAATAGTTTCAGAAAAGCCTGCCACAAAACAGCTTATGGAAGTGTCTGCTGCAAGAAATAATTCTTCTGTTATAGCCGTAATGGAAGTTCCAAATGAAGAAACCTCTAAATACGGTATAGTTGCTGGGGAAAAGCTGGATGAAAAGACTCTTAAGATGACAAAAATGGTTGAAAAGCCAGACCCAGAAGACGCCCCAACCAACCTTGCGACCCCTGGAAGATATATTCTAAATAAAGAAATCTTCGATATACTGGAAGAAATACCTCGAGGAGCGGGTGGCGAGTATCAACTGACCGACGCAATTAATGTGCTTGCAACCAGAAAGGACGTGTTCTCGTACACTTTTGACGGGGAGCGCTTTGATACTGGTAGTGTAAAGGGCTATTTGAATGCTACAATGGAATTTGCGCTGCGTGATCCTGAGCTAAAGTCTTATGCTATGGATATAATGCAAGAGAAGCTTAACAGATATAAAGGCTAGTAATGAAATTTGGATTTCTAATCACGATTTTTTTCTCTTTAAATGCGATGTCCTATAGGCCAACGGTGGAATCTCTTTTTAGAAACGGAAGCAATGGGGATATTGGCCAAAACTCTGTGGTGGCAAACTTTGTCCTGAAGAAGAAAGAGATAGAAGTTGATAGCTCTGATGAAATGTTAAAAGAACAGCCTAAAGAGTTTAGCTATAAATTCATTTTTGGAAACGAAAAAAAGAATCCTAAGCTAGTTCAAGCAAGCTACTTGGGCCCAACAATAACTCCCCAGAAGATGTTTGAAGTTGATTATTATCCTTCCGTCAGCGCCACCGGCCTAAGGCTTGGGGATGAAGATTATGAAAAAAACTTCTTTTATTCTTTGATGCTAAGCCTTGTTAACAATCAAGGGCAAATGATGGTGAACTTTCTGAAAAAAGTTGGCGTGGACGTAAAGTCCAACACAGAGAGGGTGGATAAAGAACAATTGTATTACCTCGGGCAATACATGAAATACCTAAAAGAGACCACAGAGGAAGAACCTGGAAAAAATCCCCTAGAGCCAGAGTCTCCTGAGGCCCAGGAAAAAATTAAAGAAGTTATGCAAAGACCTTTTTTAACGCCTTCTCCACTTGTGAAAAGGGTTAAAGAAGGTCAGGACTTTTATTGGGAACTTAAAACAGACAAGGCATATGCTAGGTTCTCCCATGACGACCATAAGTTGTTGGAGTTGGAAGTAAGAACGCCTCAAGGGGTATTGAGTGCGAAATGCTTCAACTACATCCTTTATGGGAACGAGATGCAGTTTCCAGAAATGGTTTTAATAAAAGACCTTAGCGGTGACGAGTATATTCTTAATATGAAGAAAATGACGAATTTCCAGGATTCTCCAGAGAACTTCATGAAAAGAATTACGACTTATAAAAAACATATTTCCGAGAACGAAACGGAAAAACCGCAGGTTAGCCCAAGCCTAATTCTCTAATCTGACTAATAAAATCAATTAAAGTTTTTGTATTCACCTTCCGATGAGAAGTTGAATTCTCATTAGAGGTGAATATGAAAGCATTTATGGCAGTTTTTCTTTTATCCAACATCGCACTTTCACAAAGTGTGGATGACTTGGTTGATATATTGGACGGAAGCTCCTGGGAAAGTGAATATAAAAGGGATGATTCTGGGCACCACTCAGCCGTTTCAAAAAAGCCTTTGGAGCTTAAAGGTAAAAGAACCCACCAAGACCTCACGTGCAATAAAAAGGAAGATCAAACAACAATTCCTTATAAGTTCCTGCTTGGGCTTATGGCCAACAAAGCACTTGATATCACACACGAGCCACATGAGGGTGTGCTTACAATTGATGGCGGTGTAATGATAGGTAATTGTAATGGAATGCTTGAAAGGATTGTTTCTGAACCAGATGAGCAGACGCCTTTTTATTCTTTTCAAGTTGGGGTGAGGCGTCCCAGTGGATGTGATGACAAGACGTGCTCCTATGAAGTTCTAACAATAGAAAATTGCAAAAACGTTCATAAAATGAAGAGCTTTACTCCAGACTTTTCGGGATTTGTAAGCTGTCTTGAGGCCACTGGAGTCATGAACAATGGCAAGGTGGTGAAGGATAAAATAGCTCCACTTCAGTTTTTACATAGAGAAGTAGATGTAACTCAAAGCAGTGAACTAGTTTATGCCAACCGTGGCTTTACAGGTGCACAGTACGTTGGAAAATTCTCTGACAACAAACTGCCAGAGTATCAAGGTTGTTATTACTTTGAAGATGTTCAAAGTGGTGGGTTTAAAACTTACTCAGTGGACGACATTCAAGATTTTGAGCAGGAAAAACTTTATCAAAAAGTTTGTAACTCAGGAAATTATAAGCTTATCAACTCTCACATCGCAGATTTTGAAAACAATGATCCATTTCAAACAAGTCTAAGAGATATAAGAAACGAATTGATTCTTAAAGAAGTAAAAGCTCTTCACGATATTGTTACAGACTCTGAAAGTCTTGAAGAGGTGGATGTGCCGAAGTTCAAAGAGGTAACATCGGACTTTCTTGAGTATGTGATAACTCCTATCAAAACGGACCTTGCTCAAATGCAAAGACTTTATGCAAACCCAGGGCATAGTCAGAAAGAAGATATCTTAAAGAGTGTGTTTGGACCTAAGAAGGCACAAGCTCTGCTTGGCAAGGACACAAAAGAATTAAAAAGCATTCTTAAAGAAGAGATGGATAAGCTTGCCACTAAGCTTGTGAGCTATGCTAGAAAGCCATATCTTACAAAGGATGATTTTAAAAAGATGACTGACGCGGACGCCGGAGCACCTCTTGATAACAAGACATGGACAGGAGCGGTATTAGACCTTTACGAAACTCAACTTACTGCTTTCAACTATGGAAGATACTCAAAAGACTTTTATGACACCCACTACAAGGGCAACCCTGAGTACAAAAATGCAAAGCAATACGCTAAAGGTTCAGACCTGGATAAGAAGATTAAATCTAAACTGAGCATAACTCGTGAAAAGATTCAAAGAGTTCATCATGTTGCAAGCAATCCAGATGTGGATTACAGCAGAAAATATGAAAAAACGAAAAACATAATTCTTTCAAAATTAAGTAGAGAAATAGATAGTACTGAAAAGAAAATAGAAAATTTAAGATACATGATTCAATTTGGTTGTGTTAAAAAAAAGCAAACCAAGTACTGGAAAAGCATTCAGACTTGTATCAGTGAGGAGCGCGATAAACTTATAGCTTGTGAAAATAAACTATTATCTCTAAGGGCTGAAAGAGAAAGAGTTGCTAGAAAATACGATGACATGATCTCTGATTGGGATGAGGCCCATGGCAAAGTTAACAGGAAAAGAAGCCCCACAAGTTCTGGGGATGGGTCATTTACTTTTACACCCACGACTCCTACTACAGCTCCTCATCAGCAAAACGTGGACAATCAATATAGCATGCAACTTGAAATGATGAGAAGGCAAATGCAGATGCAACAAACGCAAGGCCCAATGGCCAATGCCCAAATTGGCTTTCAACTTCCAAGTATAGGCTATCAAATAAGTCATAACATGTCTGGAGGGCAACCAAGCTACCAGAACTCATTCAGATATGGATCTCAATATTACGGGGGTAGTTATTATGGCAACGGGCCTTTGGCCTCGGGTTATGGACCATACACAGGCCCTGGTGCCATGCCATCGGCTATGCAATTTTATGGTCAACAACAAACCATGCCAGGAGGATCTTTTACTTTTCCCGTAACTGGTATGGCAGGGGGGCAGCAAATGTATATAGGCGGAACGCCAGGTTTTTATGACGTCCCAATGGGTGGAGGACCTGGTTCTTATAGCGTCCCAATGGGTGGAACGCCAAATGGATTTAGTTTTTAAGTCTAATTAAAACTCTAGAGATAACTTAAGGCCAGTAGCGGTTACGTCGCTGGTCTCAACTCCTTCACCGCTATTGGTAAATCCGTAATAGTCACCAACTTGCCAGTGAGCGAAATAGCCAGTAACCAATATGTTCGGATTCCACTGGTAGTCAAAAGCAACATCGACTTCCATTCCCAGATCATCTTCTTGATCTGCAGAGGCGGTGGAGATTGAATTCTTTTCGTGATTGTAGAAAGAATCCCCGTTGGATGCTGTCTCGGAAGCTGTAGCCATAATTAGAGCAAGTCTCCAAGTCCATGCGTCACTTGAGTAGTTAGCAAAAAGTTTCGCATAAGTGGAATTGGTAACAGAAGAGCTAAAGATATTGCCTTGGTCATTGTTTTGAAAAGCTTGGTAGTTATAAGCAAACATAAGCTGGGCGATTTTAAAGTTTGGATGCAAGTACATTGCATTGAACTGGTCTTCGCCGTCTTCACCTTTAACCATACCTGCGTCAAGGCCAAGCTCCCAACGGGGGTTCAGTTTATAGGCCGCTTGGAAGATATATGCATTGCTATCAACGTCAACATCTTCAGATGTTCCAAAAACTTGTCCTGCCTCTCCGCTCATCATTGGAATCTCAAGTCCTAGAGAGAACTTTTCCCAAGACTTCTTAACAAAAACATCAATAAGAGTGATTTCTGCCGGTCCAGTGTCGTCCCCGTAAAGGTCATTATTTGTTTCTACGTCACGAACACCATAGTAAACAGAAAACTGGAAGTTTTGATTTTTGTCATCGTAGTTCGCAATGATCCCAGTTTCAGTTGAGTCGTACTTTCCTGTTTGAAATTGATTAGTTCCATTGGCAGGGGAGTCGATTTTAGCCCAGAAAGGAGCAATGCTGAATTTTCCAAGCATAAAGTTTGCCTCTACACCGTTGTAAACAGATAGAAATCTGTCCCATGTGTCGCTTCCGTCATTAATCACAGCTCCCAAACCAAAGTTTTTCGCGTACTTTCCAACTTTAAACAGAGCAGTGTCTGCGTAGAGTTCAGCATAGAACTGGTTCACAGCTAATTGTTGCTCTCCGCTTGGAGATTGAGAGTAGAAAGAAGATTGAGCTTGGGAATCGTCTCCCATGAATCCGCCTCTGATGGCACCTGTGGAGATTTCACCTTTAATTGTCGCGCTGTCGTTTACTATAATTGTTGGAGCAAGTCTTAAAACATAAGACTGATATCTAGCGTGATCATTGTCATCGCCTGGACAATAACTTTCATCAGATTGGGTGCAGGCCTCATCTGTCCTTTTAACATTTTCGATAATATTGGTGTCAAAACCTACTGTACCATTCCAGTCAATTGGCAAGGCCTGTGTCGCAGGTGAAAGAGTAAATAAACTTATTGCAACAGGTAATATTTTAGAACGCACAAAATCTCCTTAAAGAATGGACTATAATGTATATTAAGTTGGGAAAATAATAAGCATTCTTGAGTAAACTGGCAAACAATGAAACTTGGCTTTCGATCTAACATTTTTAAAAAGCTTCTTATGGGCCTTGGGGCCGGTATGTTCTTGTTTGCCGCGTTATTTTCTATCTATATTTTTGGAATTGTAAGTGACTTGAAGGTTAAACTTGCAGCATTGGATGTTAGATCTGAAGCAACTCAATCAGAAGTGTCGGTTCTTGAACAGGGATCAATTACAACCAGAGCAGAACTCAAAACTTTTTCAAACTTTTTAGAACGTCCATTTAAAATTAATGATGCTGTGAAAGACAATCTTCTATCAATCAAAGGGGATAAGGTCTTCATAATGGAAGACATTGAACTTGGAACCATCCAAAGCAACACTTGTGAAAGATACCGTTGTATGCAAGACAGGATTTCATTTCTGGATATTCCTTCTAAACTTTGGAAAGGCCTTCTTGGAATAGAAGACTATAGATTTTTGCAGCATAAAGGTGTCGATCTCATATCTATTGCCCGGGCGATAGTTGCGGATATAAAAGCAATGAGTCTTGTTCAGGGAGGATCAACCCTTACTCAGCAGTTGGCCAAAAATATGTTTCTTACTAATGAAAAAAAGCTCGAGCGTAAATTTCGGGAGATGGTCTATGCGCTATATCTGGAGAGAAGTTTTAGCAAAGAGCAGATTATCACAATGTATTTTAACGAGGTTTTTTGGGGAACAGTTGGTGGAATTTACATCAAAGGTATAGGAATGGCCTCCAGGGTCTATTTTGATAAAACACCGAGTGAGCTAAGTGACTACGAATCATCGATTCTTATAGGCATGCTTAAAGGCCCTTACTATTACCATCCAATCAACAAAACTGAGAGATTGAAGGGTAGAACCTCGGTTGTTTACAACAGGCTTAAGGAGTTGAAACTTGTTTCCACAGATGTGAAAGAGCAGTGGAGCGACTCGCAATGGGCTGAGTGGAAAAGGATACTTAAGCGCAAAAACAACTCCTCCGCACTGCGAAGCCTTTATTTAGTAGGAAAGAGTGAGGGACCAAAGTTGGAACCTTATGAGAAGTATATCTTTTTTCAATCCGTGCAAAAAGTTAGAGAAGGACTGAAAGAGCGAACTGAGGGCGTGGATATCGGCGTTAAGTCTTTAGTCGTTGATTCAACATGCAGTGATCTTAGCTGTGATAACAAATTCCTATTCTATAGCAAGTACGAGAGAGATCTCAGTAAAGCTCTATATGAAGAAAGGCATCAAGTTGGAAGCTCCTTAAAACCCATTATCTATCAACAACTCATTGAAGAGGGAAAATCTCTTGAGGATGAAGTCTCCACAAAACCCATCACGTTAAAGCTTTTGTCGGGGGACTGGACTCCAGCAGATTCCAAAGTTGATCTTGGTGAAAAAATATCACTTAAGACTGCAATTCAAAAATCAAGAAACATCCCTTTAATTAGGGCATCAAAGCAAGTGGGATTTGATGCGTTGGAAAAGCGACTTTTGGATTATTTGCCCAATATGCTGACCCCTTTAAAGGAATATCCTGCTCAGCTTTTGGGTGCGATAGAGTTGTCACTGTCGGAGGTGGGTGAGGCGTATTTAAAGTTCTTTAAAAGACAGTGTGAGTCCTTTGAAAACGGAACTTCAAACTATGAAGAGAGTCTTTTGTACCATCTGGCCCAGGCGGACAAGACCACAATAAGCAATTCGGCAGGAAGCATCATTAAGCAATCTTTAATCTTTGGAAAAACAGGCACAACAAACAATGGGCTTGATAGCTGGTATGTAGCCTTTGATGGCCAAAATTTTTATGCTATTTGGTTTGGAGTGGATTCAGACAGGGCGGGAAAGGATCTAAGGCTTTATGGTTCCAACTCGGCTTTTGCCATCTTCCAGAATTTCATCCAGTATAGGGCCAAAAGAATATCAGAGTTTTACTGCCCGCATGTATAGCAAAATTTCTTGTTTTGTTTAATAAAAGTTAAGCTAAATACTTGCCAAAACTCGGAATGATCTAGTATAGTTTTTTACATTAACTCTGTAGGGGTGTCGTCAAGTGGTAAGACATCAGATTTTGATTCTGACATGCGCAGGTTCGATCCCTGCCACCCCTGCCATCTTTTTCAGGAGAAGCGTGTGAGACGCATTGTTTTAGTCTCAGGTTCATCCAACCAAACTCTCTCCAACAAAATCAGTGAATTTTTAGACGTAGCTTTGGTTGACCCTCAATTGAGAAGGTTTGCTAATGGCGAAATCTTTTGTGAGATAGAAAAAAACGTTCGTGGAGCGGATGTTTTCCTCATTCAAACGCTAACAGTTCCAGTTAACGATAATCTAATGGAATTGCTTGTGATGATGGATGCCCTCAAAAGGGCCTCTGCCGCTTCGATAACTGCGGTTATTCCACATTACGGCTACTCAAGACAAGATAGAAAAGCAAGTCCTAGAACTCCAATTAGCGCCAAGCTGGTTGCGGACTTGATAACAGTGGCCGGCGCCTCGAGAGTTATCACTATGGATCTACATGCAGGCCAGATCCAAGGCTTCTTCAATATCCCATTTGATAACATCTTCGCGTCACCAGTTATTCTCGATTACATTAAGGAAAATATAGACCTTTCTAATCTTACTCTAGTTTCTCCTGATGCTGGTGGTGTGGAAAGGTGTAGGTGGTATGGCAAAAGACTTTCAACCGACATTGCCATGATTGATAAGCGTAGGACTGGGCCAAATGTGGCCAAAGCAATGAATATAGTAGGCGATGTTAAGGGCAAGGATGTCATAATTGTCGATGACATGATTGATACTGCAGGAACTTTGGTGGAAGCTGCTAGAACACTAAAGTCACACGGTGCCAATAAAATTTATTCATTCGCAACCCATGGAGTATTTTCTCCCCCTGCCGCTCAAAGAATAGAAGAAGCAGAAGAGCTTGAAAAAGTTATTGTCACAGACACAGTTCCTCTTCCGGAGGAATGCAAAAATATTGGAAAAATAGAAGTGCTATCGACTGCGGAGATTTTATCCAAGGCGATCCACAGAACCTTTAATCACGATTCAGTTAGTTCGTTGTTTATTTAATTATGATAAAATTAGTAGTTGGTGTAGGAAATCCCGGTGCGGAATATGAGTTAACCAGGCATAACATTGCTTGGATTCTTTTTGAGTTTTTGCCACATACAGAGAACTCCTTTTGGAAATCAAAGTTTAAAGGCCAGTATTGTGACACAACAGTAAATGGAGAAAAGCTCTACTTCCTAAAGCCTGGGACTTATATGAATTTAAGTGGGGAGAGTGTCGGACCTTTGTGCTCCTTCTTCAAAATCACGCCTGAAGAGGTGTTGGTTGTGCACGACGAGGTGGATTTGCCTTTTGGGCAGATTCAATTTAAAAAGGGTGGAGGATTTGCTGGCCACAATGGATTAAAATCCATTGCTCAACACCTAAATACACCAAACTTTTACAGACTAAGAATGGGTATTGGAAGACCTGAGCGTGGAAGCATGTCGAGCTGGGTGCTTGGGAAGTTTCCAAAAGAACAGGATACCGAGCTTGGAATTGTGATGGAGAACACTTCAAAGGCTTTGGACTTTCTTTTGAAGCACGGTTTTTCAAAAGCTTCCAACAAATATAATAAAAAGAACTTTCTAGAGATTAAGTAACGGAGATAAAATGAGTTTAAATGTAGGCATCGTAGGCCTTCCTAATGTTGGTAAATCAACAATATTTCAAGCGCTAACAAGTGCTCCGGCAGAAGCTGCCAACTATCCATTTTGCACAATTGAGCCAAATGTGGGGATCGTTCAAGTTCCAGACGAAAGAATAGATAAAATTACAGAGTTTGTTAAACCTCAGAAAGTTATCAAGGCCGTAATGGAATTTGTCGATATCGCAGGACTTGTAAAAGGCGCTTCAAAAGGTGAAGGACTTGGAAATCAATTCCTTGGACATATTAGACAAGTAAGTGCGATCGCCCACGTTGTAAGATGTTTTGAAGACAGTGATGTTATACACGTTGAGGGAAAAGTTGATCCAACAGCGGATATAGAAGTAATTAATATCGAACTTGCTTTTGCTGACCTTGAGACAGTTGATAAGAGACTTAACAATCTTGGTAAGGTTATGAAGTCCCATGACAAAAAGCTTAAACAGCAAGCGGCTATCGCCAAGCCGGTTCTTGAAAGACTTAAAGTTGCCCTTGAGGACGGAAAGCCTGCTCGTTCTGTTGAGATGGACGATGAAGAGAAAGAAGCAATCAGCGACCTTCATTTAATAACTCTAAAAGACACTGTTTATGTGTGTAACGTTGATGAGGACTCAATGACAGAGGACAGTGACAACGAACACGTAAAGGCCGTGAAGGCCCTTGCTGAAAAAGAAGGGTCTAAAGTTATAAAAATCTGCGGAAAGATGGAGTCTGAAATAGCACAGCTTGAAACAGAAGAAGAGAAATCAGAGTTTCTTGCAGATATGGGACTTGAGCAGTCTGGTCTTGATCAGCTTATTAAAACTGGCTATGACATGCTCGGACTTCAAACTTATTTCACAGCTGGTGTTCAAGAGGTTAGGGCCTGGACATTCAAAAAAGGAATGAAAGCTCCTCAATGTGCTGGAATTATCCATACAGATTTCGAGAGAGGCTTTATCAAAGCTGAAGTTTATCACTGCACAGACCTATTTGAACTAGGAACTGAGGCCAAGCTTAAGGAAGCTGGAAAGTTTCGAATCGAAGGTAAAGAGTATCTAATGAAAGACGGTGATGTTGTTCATTTTAGATTTAATGTTTAAATTCACTATGGCCACCACAATAGGTGGCCAATATTTAACCCTCCTGTTTTCAGCACTTTAGATAGAACACATTATTCCTTTCCATATAAAAATAACACGCAGACTTTAGTTGAGCATGCCTTTGGAGTAAGTCTATCACCAGAAGGAGTGTCTATCAGGCTTTTACTCATAACTTTTGGATTTTCATTACTTATCACAAATTCATCTTTTGCATGGGTCCTAGACCGGGCTGAGCATAAATTACGATCCATCGAAGAATATCTTGGATACGATCTAGGCCTAACTTTGGTTACTAGCAAGCATGTGGAAAATGCTATTGCAAGCTACCCATTCATTGCAGTAAACCCTTCCTGGTTAAAAAGGCTAAGTGATGAAGAGGTGTTAGCGGTGATGGCGCATGAAGTTGCTCACATTGAAAATGCACACTTCTCTAAAAGGATGGCGATAGCTGCAGGCGGATTTTTTAATGCTCTTTTTGATTTTAAAAATAAGAAGAATTTAAGGGAGAGATACTCTGGTTTTTTAAACTATTACAGCCTGGAACAAGAAATGAATGCGGACTGCGTGGCGTATAACTGGTTAAAAGGAATGAGAAATCTTGGGTACAAAGCTAAACCACAGTCTTTGGCAACGGTCTTTGAAAAAGACCTTGGAGCACTAGAAAAATTTGAAGAGTACGGACTTCAAAATGAACCTGTCTACATAAGGTACAAGAAGGTTATGAAGGGGCACCCTGATGAGTGCCTTTAGTCCGCGTTAAATCCAATTGAAACATCAAAGATTTTGTTAACTTTTGTTGAATCCGCAAGTTCTGTTTTTTTATCCATCATCTTGTAGAAGAAAAGGTTTCTATAAATAAGCTTCACGTACTTTCTTGTTTCTGGGAAAGGAATGTTTTCAATATTGTGCAGGATTGAACCTTCGTGAGTCAGGTACTCCTTTCTCCACTTTTTGACCCTTGATTCACCAGCGTTGTAGGCCGACAGAGCGTACACCAGATTATGATCGTATTGAGTCATTAACTTTTTAAGATACTTGCTGCCTATTTTTATATTGATTTTCGGGTTGTAGAGATGTCTTGTTTTTATACCTCTCCAATACATTCTTGCCGTCTTTGGCATGAGTTGCATAAGGCCTCTTGCTCCAACCCAGCTTCTTGCCCGGCTATTGAATCCTGACTCTTGTCTGATTAAAGAGAGGGCGATCAAAGGATCATAACCTTTAGAGTACTTTGAAACCTGGTTAAGAAATGGACGAGGAAATAAAACGTTTAAAACTTCCTCATCAAGTGAGATAAGCTTTCTGTTAAGGCCTCTATAAATAATTTTAAAGCTTTCAAGGTAATTTTTCTCTTCTTTTAGGATAGAGGATGCAAGAAGAATCATTGATGCCTGTGACTGGCCTAGATCATGCGATTCATTGTTTTGAGCGATGGAGCGAGAGTGTGTTTTAAAAATACTTTTGTATTCCAGCTTTATAAAGGGCTTAAAGTCTAATGAGCCCCAAATTTTTAATCTTTTGAGCGCATAAGTGGATTTCTGGTCCAAGTCTGGCATTTTTTGAGGCGTGCTTGAATTTTGGTTTGCAAGCTTAAAGTATAGTTTGTCAGCAGCTTCCTCCTTTTCTTCAGCAAGGAGCTTTGCGGCCAATATTGAGTAATAATTCAAAGGAGACTTAGTAACCAAATCTTCAAAGACTTCCAAGTGCTCATCTATGCCTTTCTCTTTCATGGAATAGGCAACCCAAAATTGAAGTCTTTCATCTTTTAAAGATTTGAACTTTTCATCTAGCTTGTAGGGTTTGACCACTCTTGAAATTGCTTTAGAGTAGTTTTCCTGTGTAACCCACGTCCACATCTTTTCATAAATAACGTTTTCGTCGTTTGGGTTTTGTTCAAGAATTGCAGAAAATGCTTGCCTAGCAGCCTCGAAATGGGACCTTCTAGTCAGTGACTTTCCTAGACTCAAGATTCTTTTATTGGCCTTGTACTTTGGAAGATGAGGGTAGGAGAGCTTGTAATAATTTAAGGCCTCACTCAAAAGCTTTGTGATCTCTTTAATAGGTTTGTTGGAGTCCGCCGCGTTAAAGGTCTTTTTTATAAGCTTTTTAAGCTCTCTATAAAGGACGTATTTTGAACTATTTTGATCAAGTCCCTTTACTTGGATGTACCTAGTAAGTTCAGGGGTGATATCCATATATTGAAGGAGACTTTTAGGCGGAACTTGCTCGCTTTTCATAAAGTAGGATGTAAGTCCAAGTGAATATTCTTTAAGAGTCTTTGGTGAGTTTTTAAACCTGCTCAAAAGATAGTTTAAAGATTCAATATTTGAGTTGTGTGATACCCATTTTGCATGCTTTTTGAAAAATTCAACTTGCCTCTTTTTTCCAGCAAATGATTTGGAGTTTCTAGACAACAGCTTTAGATATTGGTTAAAGCACATTGTTGTAGCTTGATTTCCCAGCTCTTCTTCAAGGAGATTTTCAAATGACTGATTGGTCATCTTTGAACAAACTGCTTGGAGCGCTTTAGCGCTTTTGTTCGTCTGAATTGAAATCATTGATTTAAGCCAAGCTTTATAGATGGAGAAAGTTGGGTGACCTTTAGTTTGTTTCAGCAATTTTTTGGCAAGACGTTGGTTAAAATATCCTTTCTCTGCTATCTCATATAGCTTTGCCAGGTTATGGCCTAAACGCTGTTCACTTCTACTGACAGAGAGAGTCCTTTTTTTTAGAAGTTTATCTATGCTTGTTTCTGTAAGAGACTTTACTGGACTAGAAGCATTGGCGAAACCGCTTGAGATGAGCCCAATAAATAGAAGCTTTAAAAATGTTGATCTAATTTGGTCGTTCAAACTGCCTCCTGCATTTTGAATTGCTACCAAAATGGTATCATTGCCTAAGCTTTTATGTAAGGTGTAAATTAATCTTCTTTATTTCGGCTTTGTATTTTCGAAAGGTTAGACTGTATTTCTGCAAGAACCGGCCTTTTGTCTTCAGGTACAACCAAAGCAAGGTTGGCAATATAAGATGACACTTCCTCGAGGTAAGTGAAGTCGTCCTCTCTTTGATTCAAGAAGTAGTTATTGGTTTCGTTGATTTCATCAGCGATTTCTTGAAAGTAGTCGCCCTGTCTGAAATAGATATCCCGAACTTCTCCACCTTCCCTGATAGATTGCAGATGCTTAGAGACCTTGTACATCGGCCCTGCAATTTTATGGCTCAAGAAAATGGAAAACAGGAAGATAAAGGCCAAAAATACGCATGAGATTAAGACCATAAGTCCTATGAATTCATTTCTAGTTTCAATAAAATTTTGAGCATTTTCGGGGCTTTGTCCAATAATGTAATCGAAAAGGTCAACTATTATGAAGGGGTAGATCATGGTGGCAAGCAAAGTAAAGCTGCATACAATAAAGCTGAATTTGTATTGAAACTTTGGATTTATTAAAAAGATGCTTCTCTTATACTTGGCCATTTGAATTGGACCCTTGGATAAATGTTTAATATCTTTATATTATTATGATAAACATTTCTTTGTAAAAATAAGAAGCATTGGGAAAAAATATCCTAGAAAGGAAATAAAAATGGAAAATTTGAAAAACAAAATAAGCGAAGTCGTGAATCCTGAAACAGGAAAAACTTTGGGGGAAGAGTCTAGAGTCTCCAAGGTTGAATATAAAGGTGAATCGCTAATGATCACTCTTCAAAGAGATGGAATCGCCCCTGAGACTAAAAGAAAGCTAGAAGACAGTATCATTGAAGTCCTTAAAGATGACGAGCAAGAAGACAATATCTTTATCTTATCAGAATCGAAAAAAAGTGAGGATATCTATAAGGCCGTAGGCAAAGCTCCTAAAAAGGAAGCAGCTAGACCCGCAGAACTTAAGGTCGGTCATGGACAGGTTGGTGAAAAGAAAAGAATACCAAACGTTGGTAAAGTAATCGCCATTGGTTCTGGTAAAGGTGGTGTAGGTAAATCCACATTCACTGCGAACCTTGCAGCAACACTTACCGCACAAGGAAATAAAGTTGGCATTATCGATGCCGATATCTATGGCCCATCTATGCCAATGCTTCTTAATAAAAGAGGCGAAAAACCTGAAGCAAGCGAGGATAAACAAATCCTGCCTTTAGAAGCTTATGGTATGAAGTTTATCAGCTTTGGAAACTTTATTCACGAGGACGAGCCAGTGGTTTGGAGAGGTCCAATGCTTGGCGGCGTGCTCAACCAATTCTTTTTTGAAACTGATTGGGGTGAGTTGGACTATTTACTTTTAGATTTGCCTCCAGGGACAGGTGATGTTCAATTATCTATGGTTCAAAATCTAGAGCTGGATGGATCCATTATCGTTTCCACTCCTCAAGATATGGCGTTATTGGATGCAAGAAAGGCACTCCACATGTTCGACAAACTTAATGTTCACGTAATCGGCATGATTGAAAATATGAGCTCATTCATTTGTGATGATTGTGGAAAAGAGCACTTTTTATATGGCACTGGTGGCGTAATGAGCGCTTGTAGTGAACTTGGTGTTGGATATTTAGGAAAAATACCAATGGAGATGGCGCTTAGAAAAGGAAGCGATTTTGGAACCCCTTATATGACGCAAAATAAATACGAAGGAAATCCTGTATGGAAGTCCTATCAAGAAATAGCTTCCCGTCTAGACAGGTATTTTAATCCGTCAGACAATAAGAAAAAAAGTCTAATGGGTAAAATCTTTGGCAAAAAGGAAAAATGATAGCTCAAGAGCTTTTTCCAATTCTTGAAGAACAAGTTTCTGTTGGGTTCACAGGTCGAGTGAATGTCCTTGAGCCCAATTCCAAAATGCTTTTAGGCTCAGTGGAGCTTTATGAGGGAGAGGTGTGGACCTCCACCTACAAAGGTATCAAAGGTCTTAAAGCATTCTATAATCTTTGTATCGACTCATTTAGGGATGATAACGACTTCTACTATGTTGTTGAGCCAGAGATTCTAAACAGCTCTAGAACAATTCATTATCCGTTTACGGTCCTTAGAAGAAAGACTGCCCAGGTGGTCGAGGACTTCAAAAAGAATCAGGGTCTAAGGCCCCCCGGAAACGTAAAGCTTTTAATTAATCCTGACTTTATTAAAAGTGGGAAAGAAGTAGAGGGTGATGAATTCGATTTACTCTGTTGCATCTCTGACTATAATAAAGTGGATGATATCTATAAAAACTGTGATTTGCTTGATTATCAAATCACGAACTCATTAGTGTCATTAAGAAAGAAAAACGCCTTAACAGTGGTAAAAAAAGGATAATTTATGAAATCACAACAGCACAATCAGGGAGAGCTTAAAGAGCTAACCGTTAATATAGAGGCCCAGCTGTCTGAGGATCTTGAGAAAATGTCAAAGAACAGTGGTCTTCCAATTGATGAACTTGTGACAATTGCTGTCAAAAGATTCAGATCAAGTCATGCAGACTATATGGGAATTGATCTAGACTACCCTTAAAAACTATATCTTGTGCCCACAGGCCGATACTCTCGGCCTTTGTTCTACAATTGACGAAGATTGCCTGCATTTAAGTGAACTCTCAAGCTTAACCTAAGCCTCAAAGCATATATTTTAACCACACGTTATAACTTCCTTAGTGACCAAACTTTTAACGGCCTGTCCAAAATTTACACATTCATCACACACATATTTCATAGTAAATTCAGTAGCTTAAGTTCTGCCTGAAGGGATCAAGTATTGGCATGTGCGTTGCATTATATACCTGTACAACAGGAGAGTATAATGAAAGCGTTTAAAAAGATTACATTCACTATGGCATTTGTTTCAGCAGCCGCAATCTTTGGTTCTGGAAGCTACAATTCAATGGTGATGAGAGATACGGCTTTCATGAAATCGGATTCTGGAATTAAGTTTGCCAAAAGACTAGACGAGTATAACGGTAAAGTTGTTGTTGGACGTATGGCCGCATCGACTCCAAAGTGGACCCAACTCTCAGATGTAAAAGAGGTTGTGGTTGAGGAGCAAAAAGTTGAAGCTCCAAAAGACCTTATTAAAGAGAGTGAGGTACAAAAGCAGGAGGAAGTTGCTATTCATAACAACGAGTATGTTGAGCCAGCTATTAAAGGTGACCTCGACATGAAAGTTACAAATGTATTTTTTAAAAAAGCAATAAAAGAGGGTGAGTTTTCAGGGAGTGCTAAAAGTTACGACGGAGTGGTCGAAGAAATCTATGTAAACATTCCTGGTAGCGCGCCCATTGAAATCAACACCCGTGAAAGGATGGAAGGCAATGTCTTTGTTTATGAAGATTCTGCAACAGGTGAAGAAGCGAGAGGAATGTTTTATGAAGTGAAGAAAGGCACTTACATGATCACTCTTACAAACGATTCCCAGTACGCTGGACTTAGAATGGAGCTGGAAGCTCAAGGCGAAGCTGAAGTTGCATATGAAGAAGGCTACTATGATAGAAACGCTGGATGGACGACTGACTCACAAAACTTGGATGATGAATACGCTCAGAATGACTTTGATCAAGATGAGAACTATGATGAGTACGATCAAAACTATGATTCAGATTACGATGCGCAATACGATCAATACGAATACCAAGACAATGCTGATAAAGAAGGCGAGTTTGGATTTAACTTTCAGGTGTAGAGCTTAAAGCACTACACCAAAAAAAGCGCATAACGCCCAGCCAGTGGCGGCCGTGAACAAAGGAATTGTTAAATTATCATCAAGCTTTAAAGGCAGCATTTCAAAAACTGAAGCTAAAAGCGCCAAGAAAAAAGAAATCGAGATGGCCAAGAAACTTGCGCTTCCCAAGGTCAGTGAAAATATCCCAAGAGAAATTAGAAAAGTCGCTAAAAAGAAGGCCGCAGAGCCTTCCAAGCTTTTATGTTCTACAATTCTTCTTTTTCCAAACCGAATACCAATAACCGCGCTTAGAGGATCTGCAATCGCCAATGTGTAAATAGCAATAAGTGCCAGTGGTTTAGGAAAAGTGATTATAGTTAGAAGAACAGCGAATACATATGGAACCATTGCGGACTCTTTAAGCTGTTCTTCGGCCCTCATAAAAAACTTAGTTATAGGAATGAACTTGTTCGCCATTTCTGGGTAGCTGATGCGAATTTGTTCAATTACATAAAGAAGTGAAGCCGCAAAACCTAAAATGTGAATAGCTTGTTGGTGTGTAAAGGTGAACCAATAAAGAGTGGCAATAGCAACGCCACAACCTAAATGAAAAAATCTTCTAGCAATTTGAAGGTTCTTTCTTGTTGGCAGCTCAGGGGATATTGCGTCCAAAGATTCTTCAGAGTCTTTAGGCCCTTGTTCATCAATGTTCCAATCATAATTTATTTTTGCCATATCTTTCTTATCGTCTAATTGCATGATTTATTTACCAATTCTTCGATGCCTTTGTATGAAATATTCAATGTGACGCAAAGCTAATTCATTGTAAAGCTAATATAGGGTATGCCTTATGAACAAGCTATATACAAAGCTTTTAGCTCTTCTTTTATTGGTTTCATGTGGAGACTCTATTGACGCTGATAGAAACGATATAACACTTCCTCTACCTGTGGATGAAATTGAATTATTGGCCGAGATAGACTTTCTTCCTCAAGAAAGTGTGCCTAGCGAATTTACCATTTCCTTTGCGGCCCAATTGGAAATACCTCAAGACCTGAGTGTTTTAAGAGGGAATTCTGGAAAAGGCTTTGCTTCTATTACTGCTGATAATAGAAAATTTTGCTACCAGGGCAATGCATTTACTGAGTCACAGCTCGGAGGCGATCAATACTTTCTAAGGTTTGAGACTGAGCCTTTCTTGCAATGTGTTCTAGGCGGTGTGACAAGTTTTGATCCTGTGGTTGTCCTGGATAGTGGAGACACTATTCTATTTCAAATTGAAGACCCGGGGTGCTCAATTGAGGCGGGGACATGTATCTTTACCAGGGCCAGAGCGGCGATAGAAATTTTGGAAACCTTTCCTTAAAGCTCGTTAAGTTTACTCTCTAGAGTTTTTGAGTCGTAAATGCCGAATTCCCCATATCTAATCTCAATAGTGCTGAATGGCATTGGGAACTTAGCTTTATTCCATGACTTCTCAAAAATTTTTGCTCTACTTGGATAAGCCCTAGCTGGTAGAATGGGTACTTCAGTTTTTCTGCTTATTGCTGGAAGCCCTTCTTTAACTTTGTAAATTGGGCCACGGGGTCCATCCACTGCTATTGCGAAGTGATAACCTTCTTTGACCTTTTTAATTGCTGCAAGAAGGCCTCTTGCCGCGCCTTTGGAGGAGCTGCCTCTTACTGTGGTGAAGCCCAAGTTCTCTGAAAGTCCCTTCATTAGCTCACCATCTTTGCTAAGACTTATTAGAACCGCCATTTTAGCTTTTTGAAAAAAAGGCAAAAGACAAAGTTCGTCTTGGTGGTAGAAGCCTAATAGAAACTGCTGCTCGTTCTTGTAGAATGACCGCTTGAATTGATCTTCTGTTTCTTTATTGGGAAACACGAGCTTAAATCTGCAAGTTAGGCCAAGAAGCTTGATAATGAATGTCGCTAAAGAAATAAGGATTTTATTTTTCATAGAAAAGTGGGGAAGGAGCGGCCTTCCCCATTATTGATTAACCTTGAATCTTTTTCAATTCTTCAGTAAGGATTGGAACAATCTTAAAAAGATCGCCAACGATTCCATAGTCAGCTTTTGTGAAAATAGGAGCGTCTGGATCAGAGTTGATTGCAACAATCACCTTAGATGTTCTCATCCCGGCCAAGTGTTGGATGGCGCCAGAGATACCACAGGCAATATAAAGAGAAGGAGAAACAGTTTTACCTGTTTGACCAACTTGCATATCTGGACTTGCGTATCCTGAGTCCACAGCAGCTCTTGAAGCACCAACAGTAGCTCCAATTACTTCCGCACACTCATGTAGGATGCTGAAGTTCTCAGAGTTTTTCATTGCACGTCCACCTGAGATAATAATATTCGCTTCTGTAAGATCAGCTTTTTCGCTTGCTGATGCAATGATCTCTTTAATGGCAGCTCTGATGTTTCCGGCATCAACTGAGGCCTCAGCTGCTTCCGCTGAACCACCTGCAGGACTTTCCGGCATTCCAAGAGCGTTTGGCCTTACACTTACAAAGTGAGGCTTTGGACCTTGAATTTCAACCTTTGCAAGACACTTGCCCGCAAACAAAGGTCTAGTTGCGCTGAAGTTGTCGCCTTCAAAAATGAAATTAACAACATCTGAAGCAAGACCTGCATCAAATTGAGTTGCAAGTCTTGGCATCATGTCTTTACCAACAGCTGTGGCGCCGCTGAATACGTAGTCGTAGCCTTGAGACTCGATAAATCATTTAAGAGCGTTTGAGTAGCCCTCTGCAGAGTATTTGTCCAGGTTGTCACCTTTAAGCTTATGAACTTTTTTAGCGCCGTAGTCGCCAAGGACTTTAACTTGATCGTCCGATAGGTCACCAAACACAGCAACATCAACATCTTGTCCCGCGGCCTTGCCAAGGATTTCAAGAGTTACTGGCTTTACTTTATCTTTACTTACTTCTGAAAATACTAATACTTTTGCCATTGTAAGATCCTTTCTTATAAAACTTTTGCTTCTTCTCTTAGAAGCTTAACAACTTCGGCAACAACTTCTTGTTGCTTGGCCTCATCTGTAGCGTCAAATTTCTTCCCAGGAGGTTTCTCTGGTGGAAGTCTAAAGTCGCTGTACTTAAGTCTTTTGTCGTCTTCTGATACGCCAACGTCAGCAAGGGAAAGCTGTTGCATAGGCTTTCTTTTTGCCTTCATGATTCCTGGAAGAGAAGCGTATCTTGGAGTGTTGATGCCTTTGTTTGTTGCAAGCACACATGGTGTTGAAACTTCGTAAACTTCCAAAGCTCCACCTTCGATCTCTCTTTTAACAGAGATGTTGTCGCCGCTTTTTTCGTAACCAACGATTACGGAAACTGCTGGAAAATCTAGCATCTGAGCAAGAACTTGAGGAACCTGAAGAGCGTCGTCATCGATACCTTGTTTACCAGCAAAGATTACGTCAGGCTGCTTGCCAGTCTTCTCAATTCCACCCTTTAGCGCCTTGGCGATAGTGTAAGAGTCAAGGTTGTCCTCTGCCTCAACAAGAACAGCGTCATCAGCTCCCATCGCAAGAGCGGTTCTTAGAGCTTCAGTGTCTTTTACACCGCCAACTCTAACAACAGTTACTGTTGATCCTGGATTGTCAGCTTTTACAAGCAGTGCTTGCTCAACGGCAAACTCGTCATACGGGTTCATAATCCACTTGATAGATGTGGTTTCGATAAATGTTCCGTCAGCGTTTGGCTGAACCTTTGTCTCGGTGTCCGGAACTTGCTTTACACAAACAAAAATGTTCATTCTAAAACTCCTTCTTATTAATAAATTATTTTCCTAAAACTTCTCTTGCAATTACCAATCTTTGAATTTGACTAGTGCCTTCGTAAATCTGAATAAGCTTTGCATCTCTCATAAGCTTTTCAACAGGGTACTCTTTGCTATAGCCATAACCGCCATATATTTGTACAGCATCAGTCGTGTTTTGCATACACGAATCGGCCGCGAATGCCTTAGCGTAGGATGCAATCTCGGTGTTTCTTTCACCGTTGTCTAGCATCCATGCGGCCTTGTGAACTAAAAGTCTTGAAGCCTCTGTCTTCATTGCAATGTCCGCGATCATAAATTGTATGGCTTGATGCTTTGCGATTGGAACTCCAAATTGAGCTCTTTGCTTAGAATATTCTTTGACACAATCAAGAGCTCTTTGAGAACCGCCAACCGCACTTGACGCGACTAGAGGTCTTGAATGATCCAATGTTTTCATCGCAATACTCCAGGCCTCTCCAGGCCTTCCAAGCATGTTCTCTTTTGGAACTTTTACGTTCTCGAACTGAATGGATCTTGTGTCAGAAGAACGATGTCCCATCTTCTCTTCTTTTTTGCCCATTACAATTCCTTCCAAGTCTGCAGGGACCACAACAGCACATAGACCTTTATGCTTGAGTGCAGGGTCCATAGTTCCATAGACAACAAACTGGTGTGCCTTGGACGCGTTTGTAATCCACATCTTTGAGCCATTTAAGATCCAATGATCGCCACCGTCTTTTATAGTTGTTTTGATGCCTGCGGCATCGGAACCATTGCCTGGCTCTGTTAAACAGAAAGCCGCGATCTTAAATTCTTCTGTGAACGGACGTAAGAACTTTTCTTTTTGTTCGTGAGTTCCGGCAATAACGATTGGCAACAATGCCAAGTCGTTTGCCATGAAAGAGGTGTTCATCCCCATGCACCCATAGGCCAATGCCTCGCCAATGACTACAGAGTCTAGAGCACTGAAACCAGCGCCGCCATATTCTGCTGGAATACAGGTGTTTACCAGTCCTAACTCCCAGGCCTTTTTGAATTCTTGCTCAGGAAAAATCTCTTTTTCATCATACTCTTGCGCCTTCGGGATTAATTCATTTTTGGCAAACTTCATTGCCATTTCGCGCATTTCTAATTGCTCTGTTGATAATTTAAAATTCATATTCTCCTCAATTGCTCATCCACTGGGAATGCCTCGTGATCAAAGCTATCTTCAACTTGAAGCTCTTCAATGTGAGACTTGTAAAAAGGCAACTCTTTAAGTGGTCTCACTACAAAGGCCCTTTCTCGCCACCTGGGATGGGGAAGTTTTAAGTTATCTTTTTGAAGTTTCAGCTCCCCCCAAAAAATAATATCTAAATCAATTATCCTTGGACCCTTATCTATATCTCTTACGCGTCCAAGTTCTTTTTCATATTTTAGTAAATTAAGCATCACCTCTTCGGGTGGAAGCTCAGGGATTTTAAATTCTAAAACTTGATTTAAAAAATCAGGCTGTCCGGTGTAATCTACAGCGGGGGAAGAATAAATTCTACTCTCTGCAACAATATCAAAGGTTTGACTAAGAGTAGCTTTGGCGTTGGCCAGGTTTTTAATCCTGTCTCCAATATTTGAACCGGTGGCTATGATTAGACTCATAGGGATATAATAGCAGGTTTTGCTAATTATCTTTCTGTTCTAGATCATCATTTTCTTCAGGAGATTCTTTTGTTTGATCATGATCCAGCTTAAACTCATAAGACTGGGGGATGGAAGGTAGTGCTGTATTCTTAGGAGCGGAAGGGGCCGTCTTTACACCGCAGGCAACTGTAAAAATACTAAGCGTAAAAATAATAAACAGTTTAAAATTCAATTGCGGCTCCTAGCGCTATAATATCATTTCCAAGGTCTGCTTTAAAAAACCAACCTGGCACCAGCCGTCTAAGAAGTGTCAAACCAAAAACCGGTTGGTCTTGTCCAAGCTCGTTTATTAAGTTTTCTTCCTTCGCGTTTAGGGTGGGGTCGTTGCTCTGTCCAGCATTGGGGCTGGAGACGTTGTAAATTTGATAACCAACATACGGCATTATGTAAGAATAGAGTGGGGCCTTGAATGTGTATTTTAACCTTATTGTAAAATTGTTAACTAATGTCTGGGTGCTTTGTGCTGGAAAGTTGCTAAGCAATGTCCGACCATAAAGTCCCTCGGCCCAATAGTTGTCGTTGAATTGATATGCCCAACTGAAGGCCCACTGAGTTCCAATCTTTGTTTCAGTCTCTGGAAGCAATGTGTTCTCAAAGCTATACTGAGACCACGCGGCTCCCACCACATTGTCGGTTCTAATGTATCTATTGTCTTTGGAGAAGAAATCGACATCTTCTTCGATGATGCCCTCATCGATTTGGTAAAGATCTTCTTCAGACTCTATTTTTCCTTCCTCTTCAACTTCTTTCTTTTCTTCTTTAACAAAAAGTCTTGAGTCATCACCTTTTAGAATTCCTACCTCTAGGCCTTTTTTTAATGAACTCCATCTCTTTAAGGAATAAATTTTTATAATCTTTATTCCAGCTAGGGAGTCGTGGGTTTTACCAACCAGTGCCCTTGCGACGGGATCTTTTTCACCTAAGACAAGTGTGATGAAGTCACCCTTGTTTAGCATTTCGTTGGTATTGGTGAGGATGAAAATCTTTTGGCTTCTAGAGATAATTCTGACTGTTTCAGTGAAAATTTCAGTGCTAGCGCCAAAACCATCTGGTGAGGAGATGTCACTGACCAAGCTTTGAGCGTAAATTTTATTTACACACAGCGCAAAACCTGTAAATGTAAGAAAAAAAGTAATTTTTAATATTTTCGACAAGTTATATCCATCCTTCCACATAATTTTAGGACTTTTACGCAACCAAGTAAACCGGTTGTGTGTATAAAAAAAAAATCAAGTGATTGACGGTTTTGCACAGGTTTTGATACCAATCCCTAGACACACAATATATTGGGGGAGTAGATGTTAAACAACGCTTATAAAGAGCTATCTAGTGGTGACAATAGGCACTTCGTTGTGGTTGCGGGAAATATTGGAAGTGGGAAAACAACACTTACAAAGAAACTGTCCAATCGCTTAGGATGGAAGCCATTTTTTGAGTCCGTTCAGGACAATCCATATTTAGCTGATTTCTATGACAATATGAGCCGTTGGAGTTTTCCTCTTCAGGTTTACTTTCTCAATCATAGATTTAACACTCATAAAAATATCGAATCTGGTCTAGCAAGTTCTGTTCAAGATCGCTCCATCTATGAAGACGCAAATATATTTGCAAGAGCTCTTTTTGAACAAGGAGACTTGGACGCCAGAGACTATGAAAACTACTGTCAGCTATATGAGTCTATGATTCAATATCTTAGCCCTCCAACGCTAATGATTTTTCTAAAGCGCTCTGTTCCTAAACTTCAGGAAAGAATTCAGCTCAGAGGTAGAGACTATGAGCAGGCAATACCTGTTGATTACCTGACAAAGCTAAACCAGTACTACGATGATTGGTATGACAGCTATGATCTTGGAAAGTCTCTAATCGTAGACACTGATGATTTGGACTTTCTTGAAAACGAAGAGCACTTTGACAAGTTAGTGCAGAAAATACACGACTCTATTGATCAACAGGAAATGTTTTTCACCTACTAATTAATCCTTAGGTTAAAAATTTCCTCGCCGATAATATCAGAAGAACTGTTATAATCATCTGCGAGGAGATTTTTTATGAAATATTTTACAACACTATTTATCTTGTTGGGACTTGTTTCTTGTTCAGGTTCCAAGTCAGTTACTGAAGACGAGTCAATTGATGCGGGGATTGAGCTTGCCGACGCTGTTGAGTTTTCGGATGAAAGCGAAGACATCATGGCCGAAACCATTCCTGAAGATTTTGCTGACACCGAAATGGTGGTTCAAGAAGAGCCTGCCTTTGTTGAAGGTCAAGAACCTGTCGCTCAAGAGCCAGTTGTTGCTGACAACTCTGCTGTTGAGATTGAACCAACTATGGGAGTTGGAACCTATACTGTTAAAGAGAATGAAACTCTAATGATGATTGCCTTCAATCTATATGGCGACTACGCTAAATGGAGAGAGATCGCACAAATGAATTCAGATGTTTTGAATGGAACAAAAGTTGCTGTGGGCACTGAATTAAAATACAACATTCCTGCTGAACCATTTGTTTTCAGCCCAAGTGGAAACCCTTACTTGGTTAAGCAGGGCGACTACCTAGGAAAAGTTTCCACAAAAACTTATGGAACATCAAAGCATTGGAAGGCCATTTGGGATAATAATAAGCCACTAATTAAAGATCCAAACGTGATTTTTGCAGGGTTTACTATTTATACTCCAATTCTTCAGGCAAGAGATGTTGCTTTTGAAGGTATCTAAGGTAAATTAAAACTAAGATTTAAGCAGGCCTTGCGCCTGCTTTTTTTATTTTAGGTCCGTGACTTTTATAAAATGAAGATTTTGATTATCACATTCTCTTTGATTTTTACTTCTTGTGCTTTTTTGTCTCCAAAAAAGGATGACAAGAAATCAAAGGCCATAGGCCTGTCCAGTTATCGGCCATTAAATTCTGAAGACTTTGTGGATCATTTGCAGGCATTTGAAGAGTTTTATTTAAACTCAAAAAATGCACAGGTATATAACCTATATAGAAAAGAAGAAAAATTTCTAGAGGGAATAGCAAGGGACATCACAAAAAACAACGAGCTATTTTTTACAAGCACCAATAGGCCAACTTTTAAGATTATAAAACATCCAGCTCCGTTTCATTTCTCTTTGCCAGGACTTAAAATTTTTATTTCATCAGGTCTGATTTCTAAATACATAAAAAGCGAAAAGCTTCTCTACAGTGTGATTGCGTACGAGCTAATTCG
This sequence comes from Halobacteriovoraceae bacterium, assembly GCA_002711995.1. GTDB lineage: Bacteria > Bdellovibrionota > Bacteriovoracia > Bacteriovoracales > Bacteriovoracaceae > UBA845. The sequence continues at coordinate 58,671 of PASN01000010.1, forward strand.
AAGTGAGAAGAGGATTTACAGAAAATCCCTAATCGTGCCAACAGGTTACCTCACAACTTCTAGAATGCTAGGACTTATGAGGTTGAAAACCACTGATAAGGTGGAAATTCACAAATGGGCCTTCTACACTTTAAAAAGAGTAGGCGTTGACCCTGATATATACTTGTCTTGGTTGCAGATCCAAAACAGAAACTCTCTGGACTTTGCGGTTCAGTTGGGAGACACAAGCTCTATATCCAGAGAAGAATCCATGTTTAAAGCTTTCTTGATTGAGCAGGCAAACGCGAAATCAGGACAGGCCAAATATGAAAGATCTTCCAGAGAATTTTATTCATTTGTTAACAGGTTAAAAAGGTGAGTATGAAACCGGAAGTTTCCGAGCGGTTGTTTATTGAAGAGCTCTTTAAGAAATCAATGGATGAGACAAATGTGGATTGTCCTAAAATTACAAATGTTGAAAGATTGACTGGGGACGCTTCTACTAGAAGATACTATCGAGTTCATTGTTCAGTTCAGTCTTATGTTGTGTGTTTGGACAACCCAAGCCAGGATGAGTTCAACTCCTTTGTTGAAACTCAAAAGTTCTTCGAAAAACATGACATCAAAGTTCCAAAGGTAATACACACAGACCTCTCTAAGGGCTATCTTCTTGAAGAGGACCTTGGAGATGAAACGCTGCTAAAAGCACTCTCGAGTGTAAATTCGAAGGAAGCTGAGCTTTCCGTCTTTAAAGACATTATTGAGGAGCTTGTTAAAATTCACAGCATACCTTTGGAGGAAGTTTCAAAATCTCACATCGGAAAACTAAAATTTGATTTTGAAAAGCTCATTAACGAAATAGATTTCACTGTCGATTACTTTGTAGGAAGGTTTCTGGGAGTTGAAGACGAAGGACTGAAGCGAAGCCTTATTGAGGAGTTTTACCCTGTGTGTAAAAGATTGAGCTCTCAGAAGATGGTGTGCACTCATAGGGACTTTCACTCTAGAAATATCATGGTTACAGATGATAAATTTATGATAATCGACTTCCAAGACGCTAGACTGGGAATACCTCAGTACGATTTAGCAAGCCTTTTAGAGGATTGCTATTACGATTTAAACGCTGAGAACAGAGAGCTTCTTAAGAGAATGTACTTTGAGAGTTTGCCTGAAGAGGTTCATGGACAAAAGAGCGTTGAGGAGTTCCAATCTCTTTATAGAGATATGCTCTTGCAAAGGGTTTTTAAAGCTGTTGGAAGCTTTGCCTATATTTATCATCACCGAAAAGATCATCGCTACTTGAAATATATTGGTTTTGCCATGGAAAAGTTAAAGTTGGCAATGCTGGATCAGCCTGATCTCAAAAACTTAAAGCACAAGTTGTTTGATATATACTATGACAGTTGAAAACGTATTGATTCTTGCCGCTGGAGCGGGAACTCGAATGGGAGAAATTGGAAAGATCCTGCCCAAGGTCTTGTGGCCGGTTTTTGAACGAAGTCTTTTAGAGCTTGAAGTTTTATATGCTAAAAGCCTTGGCGCTAAAAACGTTTTTATAAATTCTCATTACTATACAACCGAGTTGTTGGGCCACATTGAGAATAATTCCATTTTTGAAAATGTTGAACTTTTAATCGAAAATGAGCCAATCGACATTGGAGGTGCTGTTCACAACCTTGCGGACAAACTTGGCTACAGGGGCGAGCTTCTAATCCTTAATAGCGATCAGTTTATTTTTGTGGATGAGAATGTGTGGGCTGAAGCATTTGAGAGGTTCAAGACAAGTTCGTCGGTTCTTTTTAGCTACCAGGTAAACTCTAGTGACATGTACAATGCCCTTGATGTTAAAAGTGGTAGATTGTCGGGAATTATAAATAACTCTAGCCTTGAAAGAAACAAAAGTGTTAAGACCTACACTGGAATGTCCTTGATTAGGCTTGATGATCTTATACCCTGTAAAGGTAAAAGCTCCTTCTTTGATAGTGTTGCAAATTTTAAGAATCAAAATGTTCAAGTTGTGGATATCAACGATTCCGAGTATTGGGATTTCGGCACACTAGATCGGTACTGGAAGAGCTGCTTTTCTATCTTGGAAAAAGTTCATGAAGAAACCTCTGATCGGTTTGTCTCGTTTCTGCTAAACCATAAGGCCATTCTTGAGAAAAAGGTTGAAGGCTCTTGTTACAACGCTAGCAGCAGTGAAAAGGTGATAAACCTTTCAGACAAAAAAGTGTCAGATGCTAAAAATGTGATTATTCTAAGTGGTGAACCAAGACAGGGCACAGAAGAAAAACGAATCGTTTTTAAAAGTTTGGTTGAGCGAATTTAATCAACTTTTGGTCGAATACATTCCGCTGGACAAACTTCAATGCAAAGATGGCAATTTGTGCAGCTCCAATTGTCGATCGCATACTCCGTACCATCGGTAATAATGGCATCCTCAGGGCATATTAACCGGCAAGAATCGCATGATACGCATGTGTTGTTTATTTCAAGTTTTTTTATCATAATAGTTACAGGACAAATTATACTATGAAATTGAAAATTTTCTATAGAAGCACAACAATATGGAACATTGTACTCTTTGTTATTTTGAGCTTCTTTTTTATTTACCGGCAACAGGGAATGCTTCAAGCAAGAACTGTTTTTAACCAACCTTTTTTAAAGGACACCCTTCTCCAGTTTTGGAGTTTTAATCTCTTATTATTGGCAACTGCAATGTCAGTTTTTAAAGTAAAGCACTTTTCAAAATATCTGTTTGTAGCTGTTGTTGGTGCGGCAAGTGGAATAACAATTTTCAATCTTTTTGATCATTTTTCAAAGCTCATTACCATCTCGCTTTTCTTGTATTTGATAACAAGCTATTACTTTTATCAGTTTTTAAAGATTGAAATAGATGAGGCCTACTACAACCCCTCTTTTTCTGAGGATGATTTGTTCGAGCCTATGCTCACTAAACTTAATTGTGAAGTAAGAGATACTAACACTGGCAATGTTTACCAGGCGAGACTTACCAATTGGAATCCAAATGGCTGTTTTGTGTACCTCGAAAACCCAGTTGAAGATATAGATTTTAAAAATGCCCAAATAACCACTTCTCTTTCGGAGACCAGCTTTAACTCAGTGGCCGTTTTGGCCTGCAGAACCCAAGATAAGAAAGGCTTTGGTTTTAGAGTTCCTAGCACGAAAGGGGATTTTGGTTGGAGGGAATATTACTCGATCCTTGATCAGATGGGATTTAATGTGGAGCTTTTACGATGAATAAATTTTTTACATTTTGCTTAATTGTTTTGTTTGGAGCATGTTCACCTTCACCAAAAACCCCTGATGGGCTATTGAAAATGGTGATTAAGGATGTGGCGACCAAAGAGTTAAGCAAAGACTACTTCCTAAAGCATACTTCTGGAGAGCTGAAAAGCTCAATTGAGGCCATGGATGATGAGGAACTTAAAAGAAGTGACCTTTTGAAGTCCATAAGCGGAACAAAAACAAAGATATTAAACGAAACTTGTCAGGAAAACTCATGCTCAATAACTTATGTTGTTTCCTATAAGAGCTCTAAAGAGTCTAGCTTCTCCACTGAAACCAAAAAAATTGCCCAGCTAGAGAAGGTGGAAGATAAGTGGAAAATCTCAAAAATCACTCATTTGAAGACTTTTCACGAAGCGAACGAGCCTATCAATGCACTAGAGGAAAATTAAACTTTTAGAAGTATTTGCCCGATAAGCCCAGCATGGGAAAAGGAAATGACTATATTTCTCAGATGGTTCTAGAGACCCTCAATGAGGCCTCGGGCAATGTGATTGAGTTTAGGAAGCCCTCCAATCAAATGGAGCTAAACTTCAACACACACCATGTGGACTACTCTAAAGAACGAGGCTGCTTTGAATTCGCATGTGGCGGTCAAGTCCTTGAAATCCCGTCTAGTTGGGGGCCTTTTAAAACCCTAAACTATGACCAATCAAATTTTGATCTAAGAATCTCAAAAGAAGATCCCTCAATGATTCTAACCGTGTTATCCGCTCTACTTGAGCAGGATTTAGACCACATGCACATTTTTGGCCCAAAAGATGATCTCAGGCTGACTTTTGAGTATCAAGAATCAAGGGCGGCAGCATAGCCTGAAGTCTTTTATATCGCTGAAAAAGGTGATAAAAAGCGGCTATGGAAAAAACAATCTTCAAAAAATATGGAAAGAAAAACCTAACTGGGAAACCCAGGTATCTAAAGGCCAGAATCCCTAAGGGTGACAACTATAGAGACGTAAAAAAGTCTCTAAGAGAGCGCAACCTCTATACGGTTTGCGAGGAGGCAATGTGCCCCAACTTAGGCGAGTGCTGGGACGCCAAAACCGCCNNTATGATGGTGCTTGGTGATACCTGCANCAGAGCTTGCAAGTTTTGCAATGTAAAAACAGGAAACCCCAAAGGTGTTGTTGATCAAGATGAGCCGCGAAAAGCGTCCGAGATGGTTAGCATGATGGGGCTTAAGTATCTTGTGATCACAAGTGTAGATAGAGATGACTTAGAAGATTTGGGCGCTGGGCAGTTTGCAAAGATTGTTAAAAGAGTGAATGCCGATCATCCAGATGTTAAAGTTGAAGTCTTAATTCCAGACTTCAATGCAATTCCAGAGCATATGGACACTCTTGCAGAGTCAAACCCTTTTGTTGTCGCGCAAAACCTTGAGACAGTCAGAAGGCTCACTCATCCTGTTAGGGACAGNAGAGCTGGGTATGATCAAACGCTGAAGGCCTTGGCCTATTATAAAGAGGCCCATCCTCACATTCACACAAAGAGTTCCTTGATGGTCGGGTTGGGAGAGAGAAAAGAAGAGCTTGTAGAGGCCATGACTGATCTTAAGAAGGCCGGCGTAAATATCATTACGTTTGGACAGTACCTCAGACCAACTCTGGCCCACCTTGAAGTTCAAAAGTATTACGAGTTGGAAGAATTTGATCATCTTAAAAAAATAGCTTACGACATTGGCTTTGACTTTGTGGNCTCCGGACCAATGGTAAGAAGCTCGTATAAAGCCGCGGACTATTTAGACTTTTTAAACCAGAAAGAAGGCAAGGAAATCGATTGGAAAAAGTAGTGGAAGACCTATTCTCTGATTTAACTCCTCCAAAAGATGCATATGTTGAAGTTGTAGGGGATACACTGCATGTGACTAAGTGGAACTGGGACTATGAGGACTGTGAGAAGTTTCAACTTGCCGCCAATGAATTTGTAAGAAAGAACAAAAAACTCAAGGTCTATATCTTTTGCAACCACCCTCATGTTTTCACCTTGGGTAGAGGCAATGAGAGAGGAGATGACTCTTTAGTTGATTTTGATACCAGTCTATCAAATAGACTTAAATATCCTGTTCAAAAAATTCATAGGGGAGGAGGGATTACTTTTCACTACCCTGGACAATGGATCTTTTATCCAATTGTGGCGATCACACCAGCATACAGTCTGGACGATCACATGTGCTGGATTCTAAAAAAAGTAGCAGCTGTGCTTAGAGAGGATCTCAAAATAGAAAATGTCATGACCGCTAAAAAGCTTATGGGTGTTTGGAAAGACCGAAAGAAGCTTGCTTCTATTGGCGTAGGAGTTAAAAGGTTTGTGACTCTTCACGGTCTGGCCTTAAATCTAGTAAGAGATGAAGAGATGTTTAATGAGCTGAAGATGATCAACCCTTGCGGTATGGATCATCAAACCTACGTCTCTGTGGATCAGTTTTTTGATGGCCAAGATCTTTTGGCGAACTTTCATAAAAGCTTTCTTTCAAAGCTCGCCTCAGAAACTACTGACATTTGTTCAACGTCTTCTTAAGGATTTCAATTTGACGCTCCAATCTATTTTCAGCATTGGAGTTTACCTTGAATTTTGCAACACTCTCTCTGCCTTTATCGTATAGGCCAAGAGTGAAGAGCCCAATGTTTGTAAGGCCATCTTTATAGTCAACGCTTGCATCGCTATCCAAAACTTTTAATGATTTAGTGCCGTCATAATGGCGAAGAGTTACTTCTGCCGTACATGTACTCTTCATCTTCTTTTTACTTTTAAGGGGCTTTGCAGAACATTCTTGCTCAGAGATGTTTTCATAGCATCTAATATGGGAATAATCTGATGCGTGTCCCACAAAGGACGCTGCCATAAGAGCACTCATAAGGAATAGTTTGTTCATAGTCGTTCTCCAGTCTTTTAACTTGTACATATTCATTCTGACATGAAATTACTTCTGGTGGTGCTGATTGAGAATCTTTACAGGGGGGTGTCAGGTTTCTAGACACTTTAAAAGTAAGCGCCCCAAATGTTGTGCAGATTCTATTATTTAAGATTGAGCTATCAATTGGCCGAGATATGGCAAATTTTCGTGTCGATTATGGCGATCTAAAAGAAATTTGAAGAAACTTACACCGTTTTTCTTGCAAGTTCCGGACAGTGAAAGCATCAAGTCCCAGGCCCTAACACCTTTCCAACTTTGATTAAAAAGAGAGATCTTTTGCTTAATTACTTTTTCTCGAATATCTCTCTCAACTAAATTGTTGTGAATTTCTACCTCTGGATGCTCAAGCACGTACAAAAGCTTCTTTTTATTTTTCATCGTCAAAGCCAGCTGCTCATTGACTGAATTCAGTAGAGTCTTCTGGGTGAAAATCTTGTTAAAGAGCGTGGTTAGGCTCTTTTTCTGATCCTCACATGGACTTTTTCTATAGGCACGAAGCTTTCCATAAAAAATTCTCATTTCATCAATCAATTCATCGACAATGGTTGAGTGCCCATAAACATCTAAAAGCTTATATTTCCGAATTTCGTGAACCCAACAGAGCTGATGTCGCCTCCAAAAGTTTAAATTTTTGGCATCGTCTGTGACAAGATATTTTAAAGGAGGGCCTTGAGCTTTTTTAATGTAGGCACCATACATCGCAGCTTCTTTAACCTTAGTTTGCTGAGGTTTTGAAAGCTCCAAACCTTCTAAAAGCTTGAAAAAACTCGCCCTTGTAAACACTGTATTGCTAAATAGCTTTCTAGACTCTTTTAAAAACTTTTCACCAGCTCCTTCTGAAATGAGGTAATTGATCGCTGTGTGATCAAAGCAATAAGCTTCATTCATTCCAAAGACTGTAGACATTGCGTCTGCTTTAGTTTTGCGTCCAAATGTTTTGAGAAAGGTCATGTAGATATTTGAAAAACAAAACGTGTATAGAGGAAGATTACTTAACTTGTGCCCAGTCTCATCCAGGTGATTCGTTTTACTTTTTATGAGTGATGCTTGCCTGGCACCTTCAAGCTCTTCTTCAAGTTCATGCCTTGATTCATTTAACATTCTACAAAGTTGCCCTTTAGAGATTTCAATTTCAAACTCCATTAAAAACTCACGAACCTTTTCATGAGGGACACGGAGTTTAAAGTACAAATAATCAATTAAGGCCCTAAGGTCACCGCCAAACTTTGAACCATCAAGGCCCTCAATCTCGCCAACAAAGGTTTTCTTCAAAGACGGTGAGTAGTATCTTTTAAAGACAAATTTAATATTTTTCCGTTCAATTTTTAGGTTTTGAATAACCCGTTCGGTGGTTCCAATAAATCGAGCATCTTTTGGAAGGTCTTTTTGATCTACCTCTACTTCAATTTCTTTATCAACTGGAATTGATTTCTTTTTGGGAGCGGGAGGGTCTTCATCATCATCGTCGTGATCAAGCTCTGAAGTGTCTCTCTTTTTAATCTTTTTCTTACCTTTAAACTTTGGTCTGGCCTGTTCGCCTTTGAGGCGTCGAACTTCGTCCTCAAGTTCAGCAATCTTTTTTTGATCCTGAATATTTTTCTCTTTGCTAATGATCAATTCGTGGACAACTTCAATAAACTTTTGATTCAAATCCTTGCGAATCCAATGCTTTACTTTTTTTATTGAAATATTTTTTAGAACATCAAAACCCATGAACCAAATTTAGAACAAAAAAGATGGATGGCCAAATAATTTAAATGACATGGGGCCGTAGAGAAGATCTCAAAATCATCAATGAACAGGATTTGGAGCAATTACGTGAATTTTGTTTCATAAATACCGGTCTTTCTTGTTGGACTGAATCTACTCTAGTTTCCTAAAAGCACTATAACTCGTTGAAATATAGAAAGAACAGAGTTGAACCTCACCCTGCACGACTTTGCTTGTGTGATGACTCTATATAGGTTAAAAGTTTACCCTTGATATTTACGGAAAAGTTACGGATAATGCAATTTGTGAAAAGAATTGTAGATTTTTTAAATATATCCTCATTTATGGTGGAGGTTGAGCGGGTAAAAGATCCCTCCCTAAAGTCACGTCCGGCCATAATAGCGGCGACAAACTCCGATCGCTCAAAGGTTTGGGACGTTTCAAGTGAGGCCAAGGAGATTGGCATCGTCAAAGGAATGGATCTGGCCGTTGCAAAAAGAATGGAGAAGAGTCTAAGAGTGGTTGAGCCAAGGCCAGATCTATACAACTCAATCCATAAAAAGCTTCTCTACATGGCCTCAAGGCTAACACCAGTATACGAGTCCTGTGCTCCGGGAAAGATATATTTGGACTTTTCTGGTTTCGACAAACTCTATGGCAGACCACAAAACTTTGCCAGAAAAATACAGAGCAATATTCAAGAGGGCTTCCAACTACGTCCCCGATTGGGAATTTCTGAAAACAAGCTTGTTGCGAAAGCGGCAACAANCCCCTATCAGATTAGCGAAGAAGTTTTTCTAGTAAATGGATCTGATAAAGAGAAGTTTTTGGATCCCTTTCCCAACCAAGTCCTACCTGTCATAAAACAACTAAAGAAGTCTTCCTCTTATATGGAGATCTTTGACGATTTAAACCTTCAAACAGTTGGTGATTTAAAGTGCTTAGATCCGATAACCCTTGAAGCGATATTCCCAGAGAAATCACGCCTGATCTTTCAGATGGCCAGAGGCATAGACAATAGCCCTGTAACTCCCCCAAAGAATGAACCCACAGTGGTTGTCGAAGCACACCTTGAAGAGGAAACAAATAGTCTCGAACGAATACGCGAAGTGATGTTTGCATTGTCAGAGCAGGCCTTTGCCAAGCTGCGCTCAAAGGGCTTTTTCACTAGAAAGTTTAAGCTTGCTCTTCGTTATGCAGACTACAAGTACTTGGAGAAGACCACAAAACTTGAGTCCTCTATTGAATACTCCCACGACCTGCAAGCACAGCTTTTGCGCTCCTTAGGCTTTCTCTATACCCGGAGAACTTCAATTCGCTACATCATGATTGAACTAATGGACCTTGGAAAACAGCAGGTTCAGTTGAGTCTTCTGGATGATCCAAAGAAACCTTTAATAAGTGCAATGGATCAGATCAATAAAAAGTTCCCCAGAAAAGTTAAGTTTGGAAGAGAGATCATATGAACTACTTAAACACCCATTCACGCTTCTCATTAATGGGAGGCCTAAACTCTCCAGAAGAGCTCCTACAGTTCGCTCAAGATCAAAGAGCGAATGCCCTGGCCTTGACTGACACCAATGGCCTCTACGGTGTTCCAGAGTTCTTAGAAGTAGCGCGAGAGTACAATGTAAGGCCAATTGTGGGAGTTGAAATAAGAAGCAATGAGCTGGAATTTAGTGCTCTAGCAAGAAATAGAAAAGGATATGAAGGGCTATGTTTATATTTAACTAAATTTCACCAAAGCAATCAACGAATCCCTCTTAAAGATACATGCGCTTTTTTGGCGAACTACCTAGAGGATCTTGTTTTTTTCTCGTCCCAAAAACCTTTCTTGCTAGAAATGAAGAACCTAGGTGCCTCTATTTTTTTTGAGATGTCGCGGGGCTTCTTCACTCATAGAGACGTGCTATGGGCAAAAGAAAAAAGTATTGAGCTTCTTGCAAACAACAAAGTTCACTACATCCACCCCAATCAGGCGCCTTACTATCAAGCGCTGCGGGCCATTGATGGAAACACTACACTTGATCAGGTGAACATGAGCGCCTATCACAACCATCACTGTCATATGTGGGACAGGAAAAGATTTGAGAGCTTCTTTGCTCCATACCCTACGGCCCTGGAGAATAATAAGAAAATAAAAGATTTGGTATCTAGCGACTGGTTTTTTAATGGGGCCATCATGCCGGATTTCAATGCCATGAGCGAGGAGGAATCAGACAAGCTCTTAAGGAAAAAGTGTGAGGCGCGAATCAAGGACCGCTATGACTTAACGGACTCTTCTTTAATAAACAAAGTGCATGAGCGCCTAGATTATGAACTTGAGATCATTTCCCATAAGAGCTTTTCATCATACTTTCTAAACGTCGAAGAGATGGCAAGCTTTTGCGAATACACCTGTGGTCGGGGGTCAAGTGCCGCAAGTATTGTAAACTACCTTCTCCATATAACCCATGTAGATCCGATTGGTGAAAACCTTTTATTTGACCGTTTTATGAATGTTGATCGCCAAGATCCTCCAGACATTGACGTGGATTTTCCTTGGGATCAGCGAGACGATGTTTTGGACGCCATTTTTGAAAAACACAAAGGAAGAGCGGCAATGGTTGCCAATCACAACTACCTTCGCGATCGTTCGGCCTTGCGAGAGATGGCAAAGGTTTTTGGTATTAAAGACGATGAGATCTCCTATACTTTAGATCGTCTAGGCAAGGTGGAGCTAAATGGACTGTGGATTAAGATCCTGCATTACGCCTCTCAGGTGGAAGGCGTTCTAAGACACCTAAGCGTTCACTGCGGCGGCGTTGTTGTCACTCCTGACAGAATAGACAAATACGTCCCCGTTGAGATGTCTAAGAAGGGCTACCCAGTCATACAGTGGGAAAAAGACCAAACAGAGGCTGCGGGCCTTGTTAAAACCGATATTTTAGGAAACCGAGGTCTTGCGGTTATACGTGATGTGATCAATTCACTGCGCTTTGAAGGCAAAGAGAATATTTGCTATCAGGCCTTAAACCCACAAAGTGATCCAAAGACTCAAAAGGTGTTTATTGAAGGACAAACAGTTGGAGTTACCCACTTTGAATCTCCAAGGTGTCGAACCCTTTTAAAGACCATGAAGGATGCAAAGCTCTCAACACTTTCAATCATCTGCTCCATAATTCGGCCTGCGGCCATGGTTCAAGTAAATGAACTCATTAGACGCTTTCACGGCGGCAGATTTCGCTATCTGCACCCAAAGCTTGAAAAGATTCTTGGACAGACATTTGGAGTTATGGTCTATCAAGAAGACGTTATGCGTGTAAGCAAGAGCCTTGCAGGCTTTACAAGTCAGGAAGGCAATGAGCTCAGAAAAGTCCTTGCTAAAAAGTCTAAAAACAAAAAGCTTCAGTACTATAAAAATAAATTCTTTAAAGGTTGCGAGAAAGAAGGTCTTCCAAAAGCTCACATAGAAAAGCTTTGGTATGACATTGAAAGTTTTGCTGGCTACTCTTTTTGCAAGCCTCACAGTGACAGCTACTCTCTTGTGTCTTTTAAGTCCGCCTATTTAAAGGCCCACTATCCCGCGCAATTTATGGCCGCAACAATTTCCAACCAAGGGGGCTTTTACGTCTCCAATGTGGAGAACTATCTAAATGAAGCAAGACGCATGGGAGTGGTTATTTTACCTCCAGACATAAACCTAAGTGATTACGAATACACTGGCCGTGAAATGGAAATACGAACAGGTCTGAAGCAGCTAAAGGGAGTCACCCAAAGAACGATAAAAAAGATCATTTCCCAAAGAGAGCTTGGAGATTACAGAAATCTTGAGGACTTTTTAAATCGAGTAAATCCGGCCTTTCATGAGGCAAAGACTCTTGTGAAGGCCCGATGTTTTTCAAGTATACGCTCAGAAAAAANCAATAAATTGAAAAACTCTCAACTCATGTGGATGGTGTATGAGCATTTTGCCAAAAAGAAAGGCTCACTAGATCCCAATAAGAACCTCCCAGTTCTAACTAAAAACATTAAGGAGTTCCCAAAGGAAAAGCTCATATACTGGGAGCAACAATGCTTAGATGGCTTTATCACTTTTCCGTCTTGGTTTTTATACAGAGATCTTTTGAAGCAGCGTCAGATAATCCCCTCCACTCTTATAAAGGATCATCTTAAAGAAGAGGTTATTCTGTACGGGCAGACAGTAAGTGTAAAAGGTGTGCGAACAAAGCATGAGCAAAGCATGGCGTTTATTACGTTCTCTGACGACGATGGAATGTATAACACCACCCTTTTCCCAAATCAATACGAGCAGTTTAGAGACTTGCTCCAGCTTGGTGGATCGTTTCTTATAAAAGGAAAAGTGGAAAAAGATTTTAATGACTGCCAAATAGTTGTCTCAGACATTAAAAGAGTTGGTGAAATATAAAGGAACAAGTTTTGCACCTTCTAACACTAGAGGAGCACTTATGAATTTCTTTAAAGTTTTTACCGGACTAGGCCTGGCCATTTTAGCAAAGAACTTTGCAACGACCACATTCAACAGAAGGTACTTTGATTCAAAGGTGGTGTTAATAACTGGTGGATCTAAAGGGCTGGGTTTTGTGATGGCGCGGGAGCTGTTAAAGGAGGGAGCAAGAGTGGCCATTTGCGCTCGCGAAAGGGATGAGTTGGAAAGGGCAAAAAGGAAGCTTTTACAGTATGGAGAAGAGGTTTTGACCTTGGTTTGTGATGTCACAGATGAGGCCCAAGTTCACGATATGGTCATGGATACGGTGGAATACTTTGGCAGACTGGATATTTTGCTCAACAATGCTGGCATCATTCAGGTTGGGCCTATGCAGGCCTTTTCAAAGAAAGAATATGAAAAAGCAATGAATGTCATGTACTGGGGCATAGCAAACACAACTCTGGAAGTCATACCCCACTTTAAGGAGCAGGGTGGCGGACAAATAGTAAACATTACCTCTGTGGGTGGAAAGGTAAGCATGCCTCACCTGCTTCCATACGACGCCTCTAAATTTGCGGCCATAGGCTTCTCCGAAGGAAGCGCGGCAGAACTTAGAAAAGATGGCATATATGTAACGGCCATTATTCCAGGACTAATGAGAACAGGCTCTTTTGTGAACGCTGACTTTCAAAAAGGAAATGAGAAAGAGTTTAATCTATTTCGAATCCTTGCAAACCTTCCAATGGCCACAATGAGCGCCGAAAAAGCGGCACATAAGATTCTAAATGCCATAAAGACAAAGGATGCCGTAAAGGTAATAGGTCCCCAAGCACGAATGCTTATAGAGCTTCACCACTTTTTTCCAAACTTAATGGTTAAGCTTTTCTCTTTAATAAACAAGCAAATTCCAACTTCTGGAGAGAAGAATATTGTTAAGGGAGAAAATTTTGAAGATGCTAGCTCCAGAGGAGCTCGTTTAGAGTCAATGGGTCAAAAAGAGAAAGAGCAATTCCAGCGTTTTTGAAGACTTGGATGGAAGCTTCCCATCCAAAATTAGCGACTTTCCCTAAGGGTGCTGCTGGGGTCTTTGCACCTGTGCTGCTTGAGCTCCTCGCGCAACAGGCACTCTTTGTTGAGCTTGTTGTTGCTGTTGTTTTTGTCTGTTGTAAACTGTAACAATCCCCTCTCTAGCGTTAAAGTCACAACCAGTTGGCAGTTTAACAATAATTTCTTTCTCGTCATGCAATCTTTCCTGATTGCAGGCGGAAACACGTAAATACTCAACATGAACCATCATTACATTTTTGTTGCATGATACAACTTCGGTTTTTATCTTAGGAAAGATTTCTCTGAACTTAAAATTGCCACAAGAGGCAACTCTTCCATCCAACTTAAAAGACACACCCTTAAAAAACTTTTTGCTTCGGGGGCCATTTGTTTTAATAATCGTTTTATTTTCAACTTCATGGCCGGCGGCTCCGTTGTAAGAGAAGTTGTCATAATAAGGTGTGAAGCTGCTCGCATTGGCGGAAAAAGCACCGATGAGTAAAAATAAGTTTATTAGTTTTTTCACGATAGTGACCTCTTAAGTGTGAATTTTACGAGGTCATTCTTACACGTTAAGATAATTTAACTCAACTCAATGCAGAACAGATGATAATTTTTTCAGGGAAAGAATTGGCGGAAATGAAGTTCCGCCAGATCGGTAGTTAATTTAGAGGAGAGATTAAAGCAGGCCCATATCCCTGCCCTTCTTCATGAGCTCTTCTCGCTCCTCATCAGACATATTCATGATGGTCTCTTGAACCTTCTGAAGCTCAGCTGGATCCATGTTGGCCATCATTTCCTGGGCCTTTTGAAACATATCCTCATTAAATTGTTGATTATCTTGTTTAGAAAATACTATTTTTTCGGACTCAACAATTGACTCAATATTGTGATCGGCCTTCATTGTCTCCATGACTTTATTAAAACTTAACCCTCTATTGTCGGCCGCCTCATACATTTTCTCAGTGGGCAGAGAAACCTTCTTACCCGGAAAGCCGTTTGTTTCCAGTGTTTTGATAATTTTATCTATAAATTCGTTCATAATTCCATCCTTTGGCCTTAAGTACCAGCTCTCATTCGTTTTGAAAATTAAAACCGAGCTCCAATTTGTAATTTTAACAGTGTAATTCTAGGAAAGGTTCGCACGAAGCTTAAGACGTCCCTCACTGTTTCTCGGTCGTCCTGGCCTTCGGCATACTCAAAGAAATCTGACTCTTGCTTAAGCTTAATCCATGGTTGGGACCAGGCAATCCAATCAATCCCAAATAGAAAGGAATCCCCAATTCTCCAACGATTGCCTAAAGAAAGGTAGGTTCCCAAAGACTGGGTTTCAACGACATCGGAGGATGGACTGGCTCCACTGCTTAAAGTATCCAAGAACCTATCCCCTATAAATACATTAAAATCAAAATAGCTAATTCCATAGCCAAAATTAAAGCTTTCAAACCAAATATTCTTTCTCTTAATTAGAGTGATCCGCGTGTCTGACATTGAGCCAATATCATCCATAATTAAAGGCACTCCTAGAGTGGACTTAAGATATTCAACTTCCCATAGTCCATAGTCTTCAAATTTTTTTCCAACGCTGAATCCCCACTTTCCAGGAATAATTAAATCAAGGTATGAGTAGTTGAAAAGGAGATGAGTATCCTCATGCCAAGCTGACCTCGCTGGCGCGATAGTTATGAACAAAAGGGCAACAAGTATTTTCATATTGGGATATGCCTTATTTATTGATTGAAACTTTCCAGCCGCGGGCCCTTTTAAGGACTTCAACAGTGGACTCAAAATTTGAAATTCGTTTAATTATAAATGAAAAAGCTCCTTCTTCAACTCTCAGTTCGTCAATTCGTAAATAAACTAAAAACTCTGGAAGGGTTGGATTATTGAATGTTACTTTTTTCTCCAGGCCATTAACACTCAGGCCTAGCATAGAGTGAACAAGCAAAAATACAACGCCTGCCGCCCAGGCCTGAGGAGCGCAAGACACAGGGTACAGCGTTGGAGACTCGCTCTCCTCCCTTTCAAAACCACAAAAGAGCTCTGGGAGCCTAGAGAGATTAACTTCTTGAGAAAGTTCAAAAAGTGATGTGGTCAAAATGTTGAATTTTTCAATCTCCCCATAACGCTTTAGTCCATAAGCTATCATTGAATTGTCATGAGGCCAGATAGACCCATTGTGATAGGACATTGGGTTGAAACGCGCTTCTGAAGCGCTTAGTGTTCTGATTCCCCAACCGGAGAACATATCAGGCGAGAATAGCTTTTCAACGACTTTTTTAGCTTTATTCTTTTCAACAACACCAGTGGCAAGTATATGGCCACCGTTTGAGGAAATGACCCTACACTTCTTCTTATGAGAGTCGAGAGCAAGACAGAAAAACTCCTCCTCTTCCATCCAAAACACCTCATTGACCTTTTGTTTTAGAGTTTTCGCCTTTTTATCATAAAGCTTTGCTCTTTCTTCATCTGATTTTAACCTAAACAAATAGGAGGCCGCCAACATCGCTTTATATGCATAGGCCTGCACTTCAACTACGGCAATAGGGGCCATGGCTAGCTCTCCATCAATATGAGAAATACTGTCAAAACTATCTTTCCAGCATTGATTGTCCAGGCCTTGAGGATTTTCCTTTTTATACTCATAAAACCCATCACCATCTTGGTCAGCATATTTATCAATCCACTCCAGGCATTTTTGGAATGGTCCCCACACTTCATCTAAAAATTCGATATCGCCGCTTCGCTTGCAGTATAGTCCCAACAACCAGATGAATAAAAATGTCGAATCCGCAGCACCGTAATACTTCTTAAAAGGTAGGGCACCTATATTGGCAAGCTCCCCCTTTCTCATTTCGTGCATTATTTTCCCAGGGTGAGAGTCACTATGTTGTTCGTGGCCAGTCGCCTGGTTCGCGGCCAAATACTTCAAAACGCTTTTAGAGATTTGTGGAATAAAAGAGAGGCATTGAAAGGCGGTGATGATCCCATCTCTCCCAAATGGAGTGTTGTACCACGGCACTCCTGCCATAGGGTACAACACGTCGTCATACTTTGCCATCAGTGCCATAAGATCCACACTAGAGCGTTTAATCCAGTGATCAAAGTGACTGTTATTTGATTTAAATTTTGGCAGTTCATGCTGACCAAGTCGTTGACTTTGATTTTCTTCTTTAGGTTTTTGACCTTTTGTTTTTTGTTCAAATATCGTGCTTATCGAAAGTTCAGTATGTTCGTTTTCTGATATCTTCAGCTCCACAGTTATTGTGTCTTCAGTTAACCTGCTCTGAGCGTTCTTACATCTAGTTGTCGTTCTCCTAAGAACATCATCTCTACCGATTGCTTCTAAACGAAGGTAATCGCCTGTGGATCTATTACTTATTGGACAGCTCTTCTTGTCGCATACAAACCCTCTAAGTTCAAACACGTCTCTAAAATCGGATTCAACGGTGAGGGAACATATAACCTTAATTGAAAACCTATTATAATTGTAAAATCTTAGCTTTTCGAGCATTTGGTTGTTTTGGATTCTTTTGCTTCTTTTTACATAGATGGTGCCATAAGGGATTTTTATCCCATCTAAAAAGAATTCTTCATTCGTTAAATCGCTTATAAGCACATCATTATCTTCTCTTACCGTAGAGCTCAAAAGCAACAAGTCCTTCCCATTGACCTTAAACTCATATTTAGATAGATGGCGAGCACCTTCAAAGAAGACTCCTTGCAAACTCTCTTCACAGTTGGTCACATTTCCATGTCGATCAAATATTCCAAAGGTCTCGCCATGATTAAGCGTCAAGCTAAACGGTCCAAGAGTCTTTGAACTGTTAGAGGAATTGTCTGATGAACAATCAAGCTGCTCTTTCATCATCCCTCGTATAGTTGATCAATTGAAGTTTCAGGCGTTAGAACATCCCGATAAATCCTCTCGTAATTTAAGGCCATTATGTTTTGCTCAAACCTTTCTTCAAATCGCCTCCGCACAAGCTTTCGATCTATCAATTCAAGATGTTTCATTTTATCCACGGCCTCCTCAATACTTTGAACCACAATGCCAGTGACTCCTTCGTCAATGATTTCGGGAACACTTCCTTCATTAAACGCGATGACGGGAGTTCCACACGCCATTGCCTCGATTAAGACCATCCCAAAAGGTTCCGGCCATTTAATCGGAAACACCAATGCAAGAGAGTTTCTTAGTAATTCTATTTTTTTTGCCTCACCGACCTCTCCTATAAATTCGACCAGTGGATGGTTTAACAATGGCATAATTTTGTTTTCATAATAGGGCCTATCTTCGGGATCGATCTTAGCAGCGATTTTTATAGGTAGATTTGTCTTTATTGCAAGCTGTATTGCTTCCTCAGGGTTCTTATCAGGACTCATCCTGCCTAGAAAGGTTAAGTGCCTACCCCCGTCATAGCTAGGTGCAAAGGAGTTTCCATCAAGTCCGTGATAAACATTTCCGACCCAATTATTGCCTGAAAGAGCTCCTCTTTGAGCGTGACTTATCGATACAAAATTTGTTTTCGGAAAGCGAGAGTACAGTTGAACAAGTTCTGGAAGATCCAACCTAGAGTGGATTGTTGTAATATTAGGTGTTCTAAGCTTTCCAGAAAGTGGCAAGTGAAGATAGTCTAGATGGAAATGAATTAAATCAAATTCAGATTCAATCTCACATAGCATTTGCAACATTGTAATGTGTGGCACTATCTTGTCTCTAACGCCCCAATCCAATCGCAAACTTGAAGGGCAGGGATCTATCAGTTTTGAGGTTGTGACAGAATCCCCCGAAGCAAACAGGGTAATTTCGTGTCCCAAGTTACTTAGGCCCTCCACTAAGTTTTTTACAACCCTCTCGGTTCCACCATAAGTTTGTGGAGGAACCGACTCATAGAGAGGAGCGACTTGAGCAATTTTCAGGCCTGCTTTCATACTTTAATCCCCCATTGAATTACAACATTAAATTTTCAACTAGACACTTTGCCGTAATTAGATATAGGCCCTACCAGGCCTTGGCACATTTCTTGTACATTTATAAACATTCAAGGAGGACTTATGAAAAACTATGAAGACAAATTAAATGAAGTAGTCAGAGGAGAACGCTCTGCAGTTGAAACTTACAACCAAATACTGGAAAAATTTAGAGGTGAAACAGAAGTTGACTCAATCAGCACCATGAAAAATGACCACCACACCGCGGTGACAAATCTTGAGTCAAAGCTTCGCGCGACAGGCACTGAACCTTCACAAGACTCAGGCGCTTGGGGTGGCGTGGCCAAAACGGTTATGGGCACTGCGAAGTTGTTCGGTGATAAATCCGCGTTAAAAGCACTTAAGGAGGGCGAGGAGCACGGTAAAAAGCTCTATAATGAGTTATTGGAATGTGATGGTCTACCAAATGACATTGAGGAGCTTGTTAAAGGCCAGTTATTGCCAAATCAGCAGCAGCATATTCAAAAGATAGACCAGTTGATGAACAGAGCCTAATGCAAGGGGGCGTCGAGAGACGCTTTCCCATTAGTTAGTTTCTTGTTTTCTTTACATTCCTCTATCACCCGGTAGAGCTCTGAAGGGTCAATGGGTTTCGTTATGAAGCTGCAAAACCCAGCGGCAAGTGCCTTCTCTCGCTCCTTCTTCATTGCATTGGCAGTCAAGGCGATGATGGGGGTGACAACACCTGAGCTTTTCATTGCATCAATTACCTGATAGCCACTCATTTTGGGCATTTTTACATCAAGTAAAATAACGTCATAGGTGTTTTCCCTTACCAACCAAAGGGCCTCACGTCCGCTACTAGCAAGGTGAGTTACCGCACCTGTGGCCTTAAGATACTCTTCCACCAAAATAAGGTTGTCTTTCATATCATCGACGACCAAAATTTTAGTATCCTCAAATTTCACATTATCTTTCTTTTCCTGCTTTTCAGGAGCTTTAACATCCTTACAAACCGGAGCAAACACTTTGGCCTCAAAGCAAGATCCTTTGCCAACCCTGCTACTCACCAAATTAAACTCGCCCCCCAAGGCCTCGCATATTTGTCGTGTTAATGAAAGTCCTAGCCCTGTGCCGCCATATTTTTGATGTGTGGAAGCTTCTGCCTGAGTGAAAGGTTCAAAAACATATTCTTGTTTATTTTTAGGGATTCCTATGCCTGTATCGTCAACTTGAATAGTAAGATAATTATCTATGTAGCCTAATTTTAAAGTAACTTCACCATGTTCAGTAAATTTGAGAGCGTTTCCAACCATATTAACTATAACTTGTTTTAGTCTGCCATGATCGGAGTAAATAAAACTAGGTACGACTTGGTCAACTTTTGGTCTAAAGGTTATTCCTTTTTCTTTAGCTGCTCCTTTAAAGAGGTCACAGGCCTCTTTAATTAGGTTTGAGGTGTCCACTCTTTCTTTTTTAATAGACATCATTCCCGACTGAACTTTAGTCAAATCAAGAACATCCTCCATAATTCTCAACAAATGGTTTCCATTTCTATGAATAACACAGAGAAACTCTTTTTGTGTTTCAGCATCAACATCCCCTCTAAGCATTAACTCTACAAAGCCCATGATAGCGCTTAAAGGGGTTCTCATCTCATGACTCATACTTGCCAAAAACCTTGATTTGGTTTCATTGGCCTTTTCTGCGATTATTTTGGCATTGTGAAGTCTCGAAACCGCATTATGCTCTGCCGTCACATCGGTCATTGCACCTATCATACGACACGGAATGCCATCCTCATCCAATAAAATTCGACCTCTTTCCAGTATATGTGCATAGTTTCCATCGCCCTTCTTAAACCGATAAGACATCGTCCACTCTTCGTGCTTATTTTTTATGGCGTTTAAAAGATTTTTGGTGACCCTTCTGCGCTCATAAGGATGAACTCGATCTCTCCACCACTTTATTCTAGTTTTTTCTGGGTAGTTCTTGTGCAACAACTTGCTTTGCAAGGCTTCGTTCCACTCGATTACATTAGTCCTTAGGTTCCAATCATAAATAATGTCTTGGGTGCCCTGTAAAGCGGATCTATATCTTGTGTCGCTATTTTTAAGCTCCTCCTCCACTTCTTTGAGGTGAGTGATGTCGACATTGGTGCCAACCCACATCAAAACTTCATCGCCGCCATTGTAGATTGGTGTCGCATCGACCATAAAACAGCTTCGCTGGCCGTGTTGACCTTTTAAATAGAAAGTTTGCTCCCATGCTTTATTGGAGGATATACAATTTCTATAATCTTCCAATAGATTGTACTGATCATCATCTTCTGTAACTTTTCTCCAACCGCCATCATTAATTTCTTCAGGGGACATCCCTAGAAAGTTAGATAAGTTTTTGCTAAACCAACGCATTTTGCCTTCGGGATCGGCAAGCCAAAACATCTGTGGAAGGTTTTCAGCCACCTCTATAAAGGACATTTTTTCACTTTCGAACGCTGGCACTACTGCTCCATTGTTAAATATTAACAGTTATTTTATTGGTCAGGCCTGCACCTAAGCAAAAAAATGGCCTAGACTCTTAATGAGAAAAGGCCATATTGATTCTTAAAATAAATTTAGATGTGATGCTTTTACAAACTACCGAGTTCTTTGGTCATGACTTCCGATCTTGAATATGCAGCGTCAAGCGCTTTGGAAGTCATCTTATCAATCCCTTCTGCTCGGTACACTTTGACGGCCTCAATGGTAACACCGCCCTTTGAGGTAACTTGATTGATAAGCTCATCCAAAGTGATATCATTATTTAATTCCATTAGCTTGGTCGAGCCTTTGAAGAGCTGAGTTACAATTTCCCTAGCTTGCTTTTGCTCAACTCCCCATGTCTCAAGCTTGTCTACCATGCTTTTAGCGAACTGGAACACATAAGCTGGACCTGAGCCACTCACAGTGGTTACCTGATCAAAAGATTGTTCATTATCAAGCATATGAACTTTGCCGCAAGCACTGAACCACTTTAGAACATTGGTTTCTTCACGCTCAGTTGTCCCTGAATTTAGGACTAGACTGATTCCTTCATTATAAAGCATTGGAGTGTTTGGCATAACCCTTGTTACTTTAGTTGTGCCAAGCTTCTTCTTTATAGTTTCAACAGGCATAGCGGCCATAATAGACACAATGTGCTTGTCCTTTAGATCCATAGACTTTGTAAGCTGGCCTGCAAGTTCGTCAAATTGTTGAGGCTTGCACCCAATCATTAAGGTGTCAGCTTCCATCATACCTTTGAGTTCATCCACTTGTTTCCCATTCACACTCTCCGCGAGCTCCAGGGCCCTTGTTTTGCTGGGAGTGTAAGTAAGAAACTTTTCATCTTTATAGATAGCGTGGATACCTTTAACGATGGCGCTTGCCATATTTCCGCAGCCAATAACTCCAATCATACTTACTCTCTTACCTGTCCATTGCCGACTACCACAAATCTAGTGGTTGTCATTTGCTCAGCGCCCATAGGCCCGTAAGCGTGAATTTTAGTTGTTGATATTCCAAGTTCTGCTCCTAGACCTAACTGTCCACCGTCATTAAAACGAGTTGAAGCGTTGACTACAATGCAACTTGCATCCACGGAACTTAAAAACTTGTCCTGAGCGGCCTTGTCTTCAGATACAATACACTCTGTATGGTGACTTCCATATTGGTCAATATGATCAATTGCCTCTTCAATATCTTTAACAGTTTTTATAGATAGAATATTTTCTAAGTATTCGGTGGCCCAATCTTCAGAGGTTGCGGCCTTAAGTTCTGCGTTTGCGGCCTTCATAAATTCAGAGTCGACTCTGAGTTCTGTGCCTTTCTCCTGAAGCTTGGCGGTCAGTTCCTCAGCAACCTTAGGAAGCAGGTTCTTATGCACAATTAAACTTTCGATTGCGTTGCACACACCAGTTCTTTGAGTTTTAGCATTCACTACCAAATTTATTGCTTTTTCAACGTCTGCGTTTTCATCCAAATACATGTGGCATAGGCCTTGGAAGTGAGCAATAACAGGCATTTTTGCGTGCTTATAAACGTGATTGATAAGGCGCTCGCCACCTCTTGGGATAACAACATCGACATACTCATCCATATTTAAAAGCTCATCAATAACTTCTCTATTGTCTGAGGCCAACACTTGAACAGATTCTTTAGGAATATGTTTTTGGATTGTCTCTTGAATGATCTCTCCAAGCTTTTCATTGGAATGTTTCGCTTCCTTACCGCCTTTTAAAACTATTGCGTTTGAAGACTTAATAGCAAGGGCAGCGCAGTCCACAACAACATTTGGTCTAGATTCGAAAATCATCAAAATCACGCCAAGAGGGGTTCTCTGTCTTTTAATTTGAAGTCCATTGTCTTGGGTAAACTCTTTGTAAAAAGAGCCTACAACCTCTTCCTGTTCAGCAATTGATTTAACTCCATCGACCATTCCTTGAATGCCCTTATCATCAAGTTTAAGTCTATCGGTCATTGCCGCGTTTAAATCTATTTCCTTGGCGTAGGCCAAATCTTTTTGATTCGCTTCAATGATTTCATCTTTTCTCTCTATTAATTTGTCTGCCAATTCATTAAGAACAGTTTTTCTAGTAGCGTGATCAAGCGCTCTTAATTTTTTAGAGGCAATCTTTGCGTTTTTAGCTAACTCTTTCATCTAATTTTTCCTTGTTAAGTACCAGGTTTATAGTATTTATTACTTCGTCAGACACTTTATGGCCTAAAGTGTCTTCAATTTCGTTGCTGTGTTTTCTTTTAATTTTTTCAACTTCCGTCATGTCATACTCTGAGATTCCCACAGCAAAAATCTCTCCGTTATATGAAATGTCTATACAGTCACCTTTATAGTATTCTCCAGAAGTTTCCACTATGCCTTTAGGGAATAGCGACTTGCCTTCAAGGAGCGCTTCGTATGCCCCCTTATCCACCTCAATGTGGCAATTAAGCTTTTTCGTGGAAATAAGCCACGCTTTCCTGAGCTCTGGATCGTAAGAGCTTTTTGGGCCAAACAAAGTTCCAGTGTCTTGGGTCAGAGGATCAAGAACAATTCTATTATTGTCCTTGGAAGCAATTAGCGCCTTAATACCAAGTGGGGTCACTTTGTTAACCGCCTGAATCTTAGACTCCATACCGCCCCTTCCACAGGTTGTCTTTGTAGTCATATCGACGTGGTTGAGACACTCGTCGAAACTTACCTTTTTAATAAGTTTTGCTCCCTCTTCCTCTGGGTCTTTATCATACAACCCCTGAGCGCTTGTAACGATAAGCAATGCGTCAGCATTTACCATTTGAGCTGCGGACGCGGCCAAGTGGTCATTGTCCCCTACGGTGATCTCAGTGTATGAAATTGAGTCGTTCTCATTAAGGATTGGAGTAATCTTATTTTTTAATAGAACTTCAATTGTTTGCTTTGCGTTTAAGAACCTTTTTCTCTTTCTGAAGTCATCATGAGTTAAAAGGATTTGAGAACAGATTGAGTGCTGTTCCTCAAAAAGGCTTGAATATTTATTAATTAACTTAGGTTGGCCGATGGCGCTTGCCGATTGCTGAAGGTCGATTTTGCCTTCTCTAGGCAGGTGCTTTTTCAAAAAGAATTTTCCGACGTTAACAGCGCCGGAACTGACTAAAACAACCTCAATGCCATTTTCTTGCAGCTCACAAATATCTTCCACGATAATGCGCATTTTACGAATATCGCATCTTCCGTTTTTCTTTGTGACCACATTGCTTCCTACTTTCACGACTAAACGCTTAATGCCTGCAAGCTCTTTGCGTAAATTCATGGGACTCCTTATATCTTCTCTCGATTTACTGTGATTTTTTCAGATACTATTATAAATTCCCCACTTTACGCTTAAACTATTTCCAAACTTCGGTTTTTCCTAACCAAACAAGATTAGTTCAAATTCCAATTGTCAAATCATCATTTATTTTCAATAACTTGCAGAACAAGCGTCCAATTTTTCTTAATGGTACAGTTTTATACATTATCGTGGTATTTAAATTGCCAACACTTTAAAATCAGGAATTATGAGCAAGATAATAGCGATTATAGGCGGTGGGGCATCCGGTTTTTTTGCCGCCATTCAAGCTGCCCAAGAGGTGGCCCAAAGAAATATTGACGCCAAGGTTCACCTTTATGAAAGTTCACCAAACTTTCTATCGAAGGTAAGGATCTCTGGAGGTGGCCGGTGCAACGTCACCCACCACCAGTATGAACCAAAACTGTTTTGTCAGAATTACCCGCGTGGGGCCCGTGAGCTACGCTCTCCTTTCACCAAGTTTCAGGCGCTAAACACAGTCGAATGGTTTAAGGCACGTGGGGTCACATTGGTTGCCGAAAGTGATGGCAGAATGTTTCCTTCAACCAACACTTCTGAAACAATTATTGAATGCTTTATAAAGGAATCCCAGCGACTGGGAGTTGTTCTTCATTCTAGGCAAGGCATACTCTCTATAAATCAATTGGAGGATGGCATTGAGATTCAGCCAAAGGACTCCCGGCCAATAAAGGCAGACCAAGTCTTGGTTGCCACCGGCAGTTCAAAAAGAGGCTATGAATTGGCCAAAAGTTTAGGACACACCATTACAGAGCTTGCCCCTTCACTTTTTAGTTTTAAGATTAAAAGTCCCTTTCTAAGGGAGTTGTCTGGAGTCAGCTTTGAAAACGCATCGTTGACGCTCAAAACTTCCAAAAAGAAATTTCAACAGAATGGGCCTCTACTTATAACCCATCACGGCCTAAGCGGACCTGCAGTTTTAAAGCTATCTGCCTGGGCGGCAAGAGAAATGAAGAAAGACCAGTACAAGGCCACTTTACTTGTTAATTGGTCTGGGCTTGAAAGTATGAATGAAATTGAACAGTTCTATCTAAAGCTTAAAACTCAAAGCTCCAGCGCGCTTATTAAAAACACAGCACCTAGCTTTTTCACCAAACGCTTTTGGGCAAACTTTATAGAATGTCTAAATATACCACTAGATAAAAAGTGGTCTGAACTATCCAAGAAAGATCTTAATAGAGTCATCGAACACACTAAGGGAACTCCCCTTGAGATCCAAGGGCAAAATCGGTTTAAAGAAGAATTTGTTGAGTGCGGCGGTGTTAAAACAAGCGAGGTGGATTTTAAGACAATGCAAAGCAAGATTGTCCCTGGCCTTCATTTTTCCGGAGAAATACTTGATATTGACGGCATCACAGGTGGATTCAACTTCCAAAACGCTTGGACAACAGGTTATTTGGCCGGCACATCCATGGCCATGGGAGTCGACAGGCAATAGACTAGAGGCACTAAACACAGGCCTCATATGGACGACACTGCATTATCAATAATTACAGAATATGCCATAACCAGCTTCACCTTCCTCATCTATCCAGTGCTAGCAATTTATGCTGCCATTCACGCTGTACTCTATAAAAGGGATGCTCAGGCCGCAGCTGCATGGGTTGGCCTTATTCTTTTGGCGCCCTTTGCTGGAGTATTGCTCTATTGGCTACTGGGGATCAATAGGGCGCGCTCAAGGGCCTTAAAGGTTTTCAACCAAAATATTAAAGCGCGTTCCCGGCCATCGGAAAGCGAGCAGGACACCTCCCCTCTTTTAAGGCTTATTGGAAAAGTTTCCTTCACTTATCCAATTAGAGAGGGAAATGAAATCACCCCCCTCATAAATGGAGAACAGGCCTACCCAGAAATGTTGAAAGCAATTAGAAACGCCAAATCAACATTGGTTCTATGCACATATATTTTTGATAATGACAGCACAGGAAAGAAATTTGCCAAAGCGATTAAAGATGCGGCGAGCAGAGGTGTGCAATGTAAAATAATAATTGACGCTGTTGGAGCAAGATACTCCTTCCCTACAATTCTAGGTTCTTTGAAGGTAAAGAATGTGGACGCTCGAAAATTTCACAGTGTCCTTAGGCCTTGGGGCTTTCGCTACGCTCAGCTGAGAAATCACAGAAAGCTAATGGTGGTCGATGGTGAAACTGGGTTCTTTGGAGGAATGAACATAAGGCATTCCCACCTTGTTAAGGAAGCAAATTCAAGAGAGCTTACACAAGATATTCATTTTAAAGCAACGGGGCCAATATTAAAGGATCTCATGAATGTTTTCGAATCAGATTGGCACTTCACGACCAAGGAAGTGCTGGGTGAAGCGTGGAGGCCTAAGACGTTGCCAACTGGAAAGATGGCCGCGCGTGTGCTTCCAAATGGTCCCGATGAAAAGTTTGACCAGCTCCGATGGATTCTATTGGGCGCGGTTGGCTCCGCTGAAAAGTCCATTGCAGTGCACTCTCCCTATTTTGTGCCTGACGACACCCTTATTTCAGCATTGAGTGTGGCCGCTCTAAAGGGTGTTCTTGTGGATATAATCATACCAAGACACAACAATCATAAGCTTGTGCAGTGGGCCTCTTTGGCATGCATGCCTCAGCTTCTACGGACAGGTTGCAGAGTTTGGCTTGGGGGGTCCACTTTTGATCATTCAAAAATTTTAATAATTGATGGGCGTTGGTGCATGATTGGCTCCTCCAACTGGGATGCTAGAAGTTTTCGATTAAACTTTGAAATAAATGTGGATTCAACCGATAAGGATTTGTGCGATGAACTTAAAACAATCTTTGACGAAAAGTTGGCCAGTGCCACCAGATTGTCAAAGGAGTGTCTAAAGAAGCAAGGCCAGCTTATAAGACTTAGAAACTCTTGCGCTAGGCTGTTAGGCCCTTATCTTTAAGGGGCCTTTGACAAGTGAAGCTACGGCCATATTATTAGGCACTAAAGTGAGGAATGAATGAGCAAGTTGAAACCCAATAAAGACATACTAGATTTAGTTAATAATTTTACATACGGAGAGGACTTGGGCTTTGGCAAAACCATGGCCCCTGTGATGATCGAAATGAAGTATAAAGATGGCAAGTGGTCATCCCCAGAGTATCTGCCATATGGACCCCTATCCATTGATCCTGCCGCTAAAGTTCTTCACTATGCCCAAGAAATTTTTGAGGGTATGAAGGCCTATAAAAATGATAAGGGAGAGGTATATATCTTTCGACCTGAGGCCAATGCCAAAAGATTCAATCTTTCGGCCATAAGAATGGCCATGCCTGAAGTTCCTGAGGAAGATTTCCTAGATACTGTTAAAAGCTTTTCATCCCTCATGGCCAAACATGTACCCGTTGGAGTTAACAAGTCTCTATATCTAAGGCCATTTATGATTGCCACAGAACCGACCTTAGGAGTTAAGGCCTCTAGCGAATATTCCTACTACTTAATCGGGTGTCTGGTTGAGAGATACTTTTCAAGACCTAGTGTTAAAGTTATGGTCGAGCTAGACAATTGCAGGGCCGCTCCAGGTGGAATTGGATACGCAAAAACTGGCGGAAACTATGGCGCAAGCTTGGCGGCCTATAAAAAAACTCAAGACCATAAATGCGATCAAACCCTCTGGTTGGATGCTCTAAATAAGAAGTATGTGGAAGAGCTTTCTGGCATGAATTTTTTTGCGGTGATTGGGAATGATCTTGTAACACCAGAGCTTACAGACACAATCCTTGCAGGAATCACAAGAGACGCCATCTTAAAAGTGGCCCAAAGGTTCAACCTAACCCCTGTGGAGAAAAAGTTGGAGATCACCACTCTCCTCGATAGTATCAGCTCTGGCGAGTGTAAAGAGGCCTTCGCCTGTGGGACGGCCTCAGTTCTTACCCCTATTGAGAGCCTCGAGTATAAAGATAAAACCTACAAGCTCTCGATACCTGATGGCGACAAAAGCAAGCAAATAAAGGACTACATTTTAGGGATTCAAAGAGGCCTTGAAAAAGATCCCCACAACTGGGCGGTTAAGGTTAACTAACTTAAATACTTCTAAATAAAAGATTTTTAGAAAACAAAAGTTTTACCAGGGCCTAAGTAAGCATTAATCTATAGTAAAGTGTAAAAAAGGAGTATCAAATGAAATATCTAATATTACTTTCAACGGTGTTTATTTTTAACGTTCACGCAGTCGACATCAAACCTGGCCTTTGGGAAATGACCACAGATATGAAGGTTGATGGCAAAAGCTTCAATCCTATGGAAAAGCTTCAACAAACTATGGGCAGCCTCTCTCCAGAAAAAAGAAAGCAAATGATGCAGGCCATGGAAAAGTCTGGAATAAACTTAGGTCAAAAGGGAATCAAAACCTGTATGACTGAGGAGATGATCCAAGAGGCAAAACTGAATATTTCCAAAGAGGGTGACTGCACAACTAAAGTGACAAAGAGAACTCCAAAGAAGATTGTCTCTAAATACACGTGCAAGGACGGCTCCTCTGGCACTTCAACTGTGAATATTAAAAATCCAAAATCCTACACAGGTGAAATGAAGATGAAAAATGCGAAAGGCAAAGTTAGCGAGATGTCTTTTAGAGGAAAGTTCATCAAGTCCGATTGTGGAAATATTAAACCAGCGAACGTCTAATTCATAAATCCATGGGCCTTGCGCCCATGGGAATCTTTTATCATATTGAAATTTCAATAACCTGCACATGGTGCTATAATAAAAAGCATGAGCAGCTTCAAATACAACACGGCCATAATTGGCGATCTTCACCTATCCGACGCAGAGCCAGTACACCCCAAAAAACCTTATTGGAAGAACTTCAAGCAAGCTCGCCACTTCATAGATGATTCTTTTGCAAAATTCTTAAAACACCTTGAAGAGCAATCCGAGCTTCCCGTAGAGTTAATCTTAAATGGTGACATTTTTGACTATGACTCCGTAATGTCACTTCCTGAGGGTGATATGTACGAAGAGCTCACCCATATGGAAAAGAAGATTGGTGTGGACGCTCACGAGGATAAATCTTTATTTAAAACCAAGGTAATTTTAGACCAACACTATATTTTTGTTCAGGCCCTTAGAGACTTCATTTCAAACGGAAACAAAGTTGTATTCATTATTGGAAATCATGACATTGAGCTTTACTGGCCATCAACCCAGAGTGAGATACGAAAAAGGTTGCTGGACTCCGGCCAAAACTCCGAAAACCTGGTATTTTGCGAATGGTATTACCTAAGCGAAAAAGACACACTCATTGAGCATGGCCACCAATATGATCCATACTGTCTTTGTTTGGATCCAGTAAACCCTCTCATTAGAAAAAAGAAGGAATACAAAATTCGCCTTCCTTTTGGAAACCTTGCCAACCGCTTTATCATGAATAGGTTTGGACTCAAGAACCCACACCATGATGAATCCTTTGTTAAAACAGGAATTGAATTTGTGAAATTCTTCCTAAAGTATGAAATTAAAATTCAGCCCTTCCTGGTTTTTGATTGGCTTTTTGGAGCTTTAAGAACCCTGCGAAGATCTCTTGAAGAAGGGTTTACACCTGCTTCAAAAGACCCACTTACACATCAAAAGAAGATTGAGGAAATAGCTGAAAAAGCAAATAGCAAACCGGCGGCAGCAATAAGCTTGCTGGAGCTGCACGCCCACCCGGCGGTTCACAATCCATTCAAGATCATAAGAGAGCTATGGCTTGATCGGTTCTTTTTTATGGTTATGCTTATGTGGATGAGCTGGCAGATCTTCACCACTCACAGCTTGTTTGCCTCTGTGTCCTTGTGGTGGTTTACCGTCCCACTATTTTTGTCTTTAATCATTCTTGGCTATTATGCGCAAGGGATTAAGTCTGAAGTTCACCAAAACTTAAACGCTGGTCAACAAAAGGTTCCTATAGCCGCAAAACTTGTGAACGTGAACCGAGTGGTGCATGGACACACTCACATCCCTATTGATAAAACTATCGAAGGTGTTCACTTTTTGAATCCAGGTTCGTGGTCGCCGTATTTTGACGACATCAAGTGCACCCAAAATAGACAGAGTAAACGCTATATTTGGATTGAGGACGAGGGTGGAAAACGTAACGCTCAGATAGAAATGTGGGAAAAAGCTTGAAAGATCAAATTTTAAAACAACTTTTAGATATAACTTCAAAGCAACTCGAGCAGGCCAAGGCCTCTTACGAGTCTGCCCTTGCACACTCCCGCTCTGATGATATGAAGTCAGAGGGAAAGTACGACACAAGGGCCATCGAGGCCGGCTATCTTACTTCGGCAAAAAAACAGCGGATGGAACAACTGGAGCGGGAACTTTTAAGCTTGTCCAAACTTTCTTCGTCTAAATGTGAAAAGGCTATTTTGGGGGCCCTGATTTTACTTGAGTGTGAGGATAAGAAGAGTTGGTATTATTTAAGTTGCGCTTGTGGTGGAGAAACTCTGACTATCGATTCTGAGAAGATTCATGTAATCACCACAACCTCACCGATTGGCAAAGAAGTTTTAGGCCTTGAGGAAGGCGACAGTTTTGAGCTTGAAAACTCTCAGGGTGTGAGAGAGTTTGAACTGATCGAATGCAGGTAGTTTTTAATCCGTTTTCACAACTTCAGAAAAAGAATATCCCGTATATCTCTCAATACCTTTAGAGAGATACCATAGGATAAGCCCCATGGATAAAATACTTGGGATAAGCATCACAACATAACCTTGCCAAGTCATTTCAGCAATCTGCTGGTTAAGCAGTTCGGCCTTGGCGGCCTCGGTTAAATGAGCTGGTATTTTCTTAAAGATGTTGATGGCAAGCTTGTAGTTAACCAAAGAGCTCACAAAAAAGGATAAAGATAACAAAAATGTGGTTTTCTTTAAGAGCTTTTGAAAAAGTTGTTCGTTTTGCTTCTCAACCAAGGCAGCTTTAATCTTTTCAGTTTGCATAACCGCTTTGTTGTATATGAGCATCTGAACGAGTGGCTTTTTGCTAAAGGCGCTTATCAAGGTGATAAGTCCAATAATCAAGGGAACTCCGGCCTCTTTAACGGCAAACCAGATACCTTCCAGTTTCAATAGGCCTAGGCCACCCGTAAGTATAAGACTTACAAAACCAATAACGGCAATGATATTTTTATGGCCATTTTTAGTAAGGTCCCACGCCGCGTACCCAAGAGGAATGGCGAGAGCTATAATAAGGGCCTTTACAGCTCCATGCTCACCAAGATACTTTCCCATGTTATTGAGAATGAGTGTTGGCAGAACGATATTAATGACCAGGTCTTTTAGTCCGTTATTTTCTTTTTTCATTTTTCCAGCTTTTCCAGTTCGTTTTCATAGAATGTGGCATGGGACAGGATTTGCTCCTCAATTTCTTCCATGCGTGTAAAATTATTTTGCACTTTGTTTTCCAATTCGCCAACCTTTTGTGAGCTTTCCAGCACTTTATCAGACTCCTGGGCCTCGGTGGCCAGCTCAAGTTTAGTCTGCCAATCGCTCAGTTCCTCCTCGAAGCTCATAATTTCTTCTTCAAGACGTTCCTTCTCGTCCTCTAAAGGCCGACAGATTTTGGCCCTTTCTTTAATAATGACCTGCCTTCTAGCATGCAACTCTTTCTTATTGAGCTTTGGTTTTACACTTGCTTCTTTGGTATCAACTTCCTCTTCCCAGCCGATCTTTTCAAGGAATTCGTCATAGCCACCTTGAAACAACTGGGCCCCGTCTTTGTTAAATACTATGAGTCTGTTGACGGTTTTTCTTAGAAGCTCTTCGCTGTGGGTCACAAGTGCCACCGCTCCTGGGTAGTTTGCGACCTCTTCAGTGAGGATTTCTATAGACTCCATATCCAGGTGATTGGTGGGCTCATCTAAAAGCAAAAGGTTAGAGGCGTTGGCGACTATAGTTCCAAGAAGAACTCTGTTTTTCTCTCCCCCAGAAAGCACCTTAATTTTCTTATCTGCACTCTCCCCTTCAAACATCAGGGAGCCACAAATAGATCTTACCTGAGTTGGTGATAAGTCATTGTTTGCAAGTCCAACTTCTTCGGCGACGGTGTTTTCCGGGGATAGTTTGATTACATTAGTTTGTCCAAAGTGCCCCACCGCCAGAGACGGATGTTCTTTCATCACTCCAGAAACAGGGTTCAACTCTTTGGCCAAAACATTTAAAAGAGTTGATTTTCCTTTTCCATTTTTTCCAATAATGCCAATTCGGTCTTGAGCGCCGATGGTGAAGTTTAAATTTTTAAATAGGAGTTCTCCACCAGGGTATCCAAATGAAAGATCGGAGATGCGAACCAGCTCTTTTCCAGGGCATGGCCTATAGTTAAACCTAAGCCCCATTGAGGCCTGGCCTTCAAGTTTGTCCAATGTCTCCATTTTCTCTAACTGCTTAACCTTACTTTGAGCTTGAGAAGCTTTTGAGGCCTTGGCCCCAAAGCGCTCTATAAATGATTCCAGGTGTTCTTTCTTCTTTTCTTGATTGAGTCTGGTCTTTTCATGGATTTCCTCTTCCATTTCCATTTGTTCATAGAACTTTGAGGTAGCGCCTTTGATCTTTTTCAGCCTCTTGCGATAGATCCCCATTGTGTGAGTTGTCACGCTGTCCATAAATTCTCTGTCGTGAGTGATAATTACCACTTCTCCAGGAAATGACTTTAAAAAGGATCTTAGCCACCTTAAAGAAAGAATATCTAGATAGTTAGTAGGCTCGTCCAAAAGCAAAAGATTTGGGTTGGAAAGCAAGGCCTTGCATAAATTTATTCTTATTTGCCAACCGCCTGAGAAACTTTCTGGCCTCTTTGAAAAGTCTTCTTCTTCAAACCCAAGCCCTGAAAGGATTTTTTCGGCCTTGTGGAAGTCATACTTCTCCTCTTCGCCAAGGGCCAGACAGCATTCTTTAAGAACAGTGGGCTCAGAGAACTTGATATGCTGTTCGAGTTGTCCGATCCTGTAGCCTTTGGGTATTTGAACTTCACCTTCATCGGGTGTCTGCTTCCCAAGAATAAGGGAGAAAAGAGTGGATTTACCGCTTCCATTTCTTCCCACAAGCCCAACTCTTTCTCCTGGCCCAATATTAAAAGACAGATCCTTAAAAAGAACCTGTCCTGCAAATTGCTTTGATATTTTAGAAACTTGAATCATGCAAACATCTTAAGCAGACTTGCTTCATCTGTCAGCCAATCATTAAACTTAAAGCTGAATTCCTCCCCCATAGCCTCTCTTTCGTTTCTTGCTGAAATAGCCAATCATCCAGCCAAGAAGCAGTATGCCTGCTCCAGTAAGAAACCAGGTAAAGTAATAAAGCGAGAGTTTTTCCTGCAGCATCTCTACTCTAGTGTTAAGTGAAGACAAAGATAACTTGGCCTGATCGTATTTTTCTTTTAAGGCCAGGTACTCACTTGATCCATCCTTTAATTCTTTAAAAGAATTGGCGGTGCTTTCAAGATTTTCTTGGGTAGAGGCAAGTTCCCTTTTAGTGTTGGAAAACTCTTTATTGAGATTGCTATTTTGCTCCTTAACTTGCGCGAGCTCTTCCTTTAGCTTCTTATGCTGTCCTAGTAGCCACTTAAAGCGTAGATTGTAAGGAACTTCTTTAGTAAGAAAGCGAGTCATCACATAGCCTTCCTTACCTTTTTTATTGGAAACCTTGCTCCACTCTTCGCCTCTTTCAATGACCCGGACTCCCTCATTGCTTTCAAGCATTGAGATAATTTTATTGCCAGTCCCTGGACCAACCCTAAAGGTAACTTTTTGCAATCCGGTTATATATTCTTTTGCCCATAGATTGGATCCAATCATCAATGACAATGCGATAATGATAAACTTTTTCATTTAACGAACCTCCTAATTACGCTCTGCGCATTCTATCCACCTCAGACACACCGAGTCAAACCCACTACTAAAACCCAACTGCAATTGTTAAGAATGCCTAATGTAATTTCGGCCATGAAAAAGGCCAAAGCGCTCTAACTGAGGGATAATTAAAACAACAAGGAGGAACACATGGGTATATTATGGATGATTATTATCGGTTTTCTAGCAGGATTGGTGGCAAGGCTACTTAAACCTGGCAAAGATGACATGGGCTTTATTATGACTACTCTATTGGGCATCGCAGGTGCTTTCATAGGTGGAATGCTTGGTAGGGCCACAGGTATCTATGAAGCTACCGAACCAGCTGGATTTATCGCAGCGGTCGTTGGAGCTATCTTGCTCCTATTTATAGTGCAAATGGTCAGAGGAAGAAGCATTGGCCACTCGCACTAATGTGAAAATAAAATAGTAAACATTGAAAATTTGCGAGCAAGAACTTAAATACAGGTATGAAGTTCTTGCTCGCATTCTTTTTCTTTACTTTAAACTCTCAAGCTCAAGACTTGTTTGGCCTTGAACATTCGAGTTTTCACACTGTAAGGCGGACATTAATTCATCAAATTGAAGATCCAGACTTGGACCTGGAGTGGGAATTGGGAGTTCTCACAAGCGAAGATCAAATCGACAGCGCCTTAATTAGTTTTACTGACGCTTCAGGGGCCTTTTGGACACTCCAAATTTTTCAGAACGCCCTTCTTCCCACAGGACCTACTTTTTTCGTTCCACATGACAATGAAAACGACGCTTTCTTAACCGGCCTTTCGGCCATAAAGACCTATGGTGGCCATCTTATCAGCCTGGATTGCGCAGAACAAAGAATTTGTGCGGGCGGCATTGATCCCAACAGACACTTTCTGCCGAATTACCCACTATTCAGCGAAACAATCATGGCCTTTTATTTTGCTAAAGACTATCCAGTCATAACTCTGCACAACAACCATGACTCCCATTGGAGTCTTGGCGGCAGTGGAGCAATCTACGCAGATTTAAAAACACCCTACAGAGGTGGAGAGGGTTATTATCACGCAGGTGATCCTGATGATCTTATTATTTACTCCGATACGATCCCTTCTAGCGAAAGCCCTCTCTTTGAGCATTTCTCAATGTTTTTTGAAAAGCTGGATATAAATTCAATCTTTGAATACGTCATGCCGGGTGGGGAGCTTGGAGGACATATGTCCACCTATGTAGTCTTAAACACAGACTACGAATATTTTAATATAGAGGCCCAGCACGGGCACCTGGAAGAGCAAATTGATCTAACTGAGGTGTTATTGGAAGTCTTAGCTAGAGAACTTTGATTCATTGTACTTTCTAAGTTCGAAGAAAAACTCATCATAGCTTTGCCCGATAGATTGTTCGAAGGCCTTTTGATACTTTGACCAA
Source organism: Halobacteriovoraceae bacterium (assembly GCA_002711995.1). Lineage (GTDB taxonomy): Bacteria > Bdellovibrionota > Bacteriovoracia > Bacteriovoracales > Bacteriovoracaceae > UBA845. The sequence goes on from PASN01000010.1 coordinate 94,080, forward strand.
GTCGGATCTTGTCTTACCCTAAGAATACCTTCAATCTCACTTTGATCCATATCTTCAATAGCTAAGTATGTTAAAACAAACATGCTTTGGCGATACAGGAGCTCTTCAACCTTTGATCCATTTCCCATTTTATTAAAAAGAATCTTTAGCACATTAAAGTTCATTGAGTGGCGAGAGATTTTCTCCGCCAATATGGCCTTTTCCATATCAAGCGTCATCTTTTCTTCATCAAGATCTTTCATGGCCTTGACAACTTTGCTGTATCCCTCATTTTTGTAAAGCTCAATTAGCTTCTCACTAAATTCCCTGTAGCTGTCCTCATTTAGTTTCTTCGCAATTGAGACAGTGTCTTCCCTGCTAATGGTCTGTAAGGCCCTTGCGTGCACTCTCTTGTAGGCCTTAAGTGGGCTAAACGCTTTTTTAGAAATTAAAATTAATTTTTGTGTGTCTTCAACGCTCAGATTATGAGAGGCACTTTTTAAGGTGTCTTGCTTGATACTGCCTATTGCATTTTGAATAGCAGGTCCCACAAGAGCAATGCTTAAAACAAAATGATTAAGTTCGCTTTGAGAGTGCTCTTCAACCCTCTTGGTAGCACATCCAATGATTGCAAAACTAACGATAAAAACTAAAAGATTCTTCATATACTTATCCTCTCTCGTTTAAACCTAAATTAGAAGAGGCACTGCACAAGAGCCGTAGAACCTTTTTTCACCTGCACACATTGCTTTTGATTTTTAATTCGGCCATAGAAATCAAAAATTAAAAAAGGAACAGACATGTCCAAATCCGAAATTCTAGACCGAGTAAAAGCACACCCCGCACAGAAGGTTAAATATGCCGTTGCCGACATTGACGGGGTATTAAGGGGAAAGGTTGTCCACGTAAATAAATTCCTAAGCTCTGTCGAAAGCGGCGCAGGTTTTTGCGATGTGGTTTTTGGGTGGGATTCAAGTGACTCCCTATATGATGAAGGCCATGTGACTGGCTGGCACACAGGCTTTCCTGATGGGCAGACTCGCGTTGATTTAGACACTTTCAGACAAATCCCATGGGAGGATGATGTTCCCTTTTTCTTAGGAGACTTCACAAACTCAAAAGGTGAGGCCCTACCTATATGTCCAAGAAACCTTTTAAGAAAGATAAACAAAGAAACAAACGAGCTGGGTTACGAGTCCATATTTGCTCAAGAGTTTGAATGGTTTAACTTTCAAGAAACATCTGACTCCCTTCATGAGAGAGGTTTTCACAAACCCTGTCCTATAACACAAGGCATGTTTGGATACTCTGTTTTGCGATCCTCCCAAAATAATGGATTTTTCTCAGACTTGTTCGATCTGCTTTTAAAGTTTGATGTTCCACTTGAAGGACTTCACACAGAGACAGGTCCTGGTGTTTATGAAGCGGCCATTATCTTTACCGATGTTTTAGAGGCGGCGGATAGGGCCACCTTGTTCAAAACGGCGGTCAAAGAGATTGCTCACAAGCATGGAATAATGCCAACCTTTATGGCCAAGTGGAGTGATGACTACCCAGGTTGTGGTGGACACCTTCACCAGAGTCTTTGGAAGGATGCTAAAAACGTTTTCCATGACCCTGATGATGAAAATGGTATGAGTGAAACAATGAAGTCTTACATAGCTGGAATGCTTCATTGCCTGCCAGAAATACTACCGATGTACGCTCCAACCACCAATAGCTTTAAAAGACTTGTGGAGGGTGCATGGGCCCCAACCACACTTACTTGGGGAATCGACAACAGGACTGTGGCCATAAGGGCCTTGCCTGGAGGAAAGAAATCCACTCGAATTGAGATGCGAGTGCCTGCAAGTGACGTAAACCCATACCTTGCGATGTCAGCATCTTTGGCATCCGGCATGTATGGCGTAAAGAACAACTTAAAACTTAACTCCCCTGCCACCAGTGGCAACGGTTATGAGAATAAAGACAATGGCAGCCTTCCTACAAGTCTTAAAGAGGCCACAGAGAAAATGAGAAGAAGTGAAACGGCCAGAGAGCTCTTTGGCGATGATTTTGTGGACCACTTTACTATGACTAGGGAATGGGAGTGGAAACAGGCCGCAAAGTCAGTCACAGACTGGGAGCTAAAAAGGTATTTCGAGATAATCTGATGTGGAAAGATAAACACTCCTATAGTTTTCCCACTTCAATCAGATTTGGCCCTGGTGTGATAGACGAGCTGCCAACTTATCTTATAGAAAGTGGGCATAAACGCCCAATGATTGTTACAGACCCTCAGCTGGTAAAACTCCCCTTTTTCAATGAATTAATTGAAAAGTTAAAGAACAAAAATTTAAACCCATTGGTTTTTAACAGGCTGGACTCAAACCCTAAAAAGAAAAATGTATTAGATGGCAAAGTTCATTACTTAGAGAGTGCGAGTGACAGTATCGTTGGTATCGGTGGTGGGGCCAGTATGGATGTCGCCAGGGCCATAGCGCTATGGGCGCACCATGATCGCGACCTGTTTGAATTTGACGATGCTATTGGTGGGGATAGACATGTTGTCGAAAGGATTCCTCTTCTAATTTGCGTTCCAACCACTAGTGGAACTGGAAGCGAGGTGGGAAGAAGCTGTGTGATATCTGATGATGACACCCATGAAAAGAAGGTTTTGTTCTCACCTAGACTTATGGCCAAGCAAGTTTTTGCAGACCCAGAACTTACGCTTGCGCTCCCTCCACATATCACGGCTGCCACAGGGATGGATGCCTTAACTCACAACCTTGAGGCCTATGTGGCCAAAGGACTGCATCCAATATGCGACGCCATTGCTAAAGAAGGGCTTCTCCTTATTTCAAATTCACTGCACGGGGCCGTCAACTCCCCCACAATAGAAAACAGATCAAAAATGATGATGGCGTCTTTAATGGGGGCCACCGCTTTTCAGAAGGGACTTGGAGTCGTCCACTCACTCTCCCACGCTCTTTCCACAAAGTTTGATATTCACCATGGGCTTGCCAACGCCATCATGCTTGAGCATGGCATTGAATTCAACTGGGAAGTATCAAAAGAAAAATACAATAAGATTGCCAAACTTATTGGGGTTAATGATTTAAAGAAATGGATTAACGATTTAAATCTATCAATTGGCATAACCCAGACCTTAACTGAGCTTGGAGTCCAATCTAGGGATTTACCAATACTTTCCCAGATAGCATTTAATGACAATTGTCATAGGCTAAATCCAAGAGTTTGCACAAAGACTGATTTTGAAAAAATTTTTCAAAGGGCGCTTGGATGTTAAAACTAGGCGTCAGTGCTTGCTTTATGTACCCAGATATAAAGCGGAAGTTTTTTGGCCCAAAAACTCTAAGCTATATTGAAAACGATATGTTTGCCTATTTGTGCAAGCAAAACGTCATGCCAATCCTAATCCCCAACATAGAGAGCGATTGCCAGCAAATGTATCTCGAATCAATGGATGGATTTGTGCTTCAAGGCGGTTCAGACTTGTCACCCCTAACCTATAATGAATCTCACCTAGACAGGGAAAAATGGCCAGGTGACAAGACAAGGGACGAGTATGAAATGAATATTTTAAGATGGGCCGTAATCAACAAGCGCCCTGTGCTTGGAATTTGCAGAGGAGCTCAGTTGATAAACGCATACTTTGGTGGAACACTTTATCAAGACATCGAAACTCAAGTCCAAAACTCTCTTCAACACAGAGACCCTATAAAGTATGATCGCATTTGCCATGAAGTCAGACTCACACCAGGCGGAAAGCTATTTAATGCCTACCATGAAGAAAACATTTGGGTGAACAGCGTTCATCACCAAGGCATTAAAACTTTGGGCAAAGGCATGATAGCGGAAGCGGTGTCTCCTAAAGATGACATCATAGAGGCAATACGCCATGAAAAGCTTCCTATCCTTGGTGTCCATTGGCACCCAGAATTCCACCACACTTTAGAGGACAAAGTCAGTGATCCACAAAAATTACTTGAAATATTCTTCAGCGAGATAGAGGCCACAGCTTGAAAACAACAGACATTGCAGAACAAACACATTTAAGATCCTCCTTAATACCTAATCCTAAAGGAATGGACGAAATATATAAACAGGCAAAGAAGGCCCAAGCACACTGGTCAAAGGTCTCTTTAAAGAAACGAATTAAATGCATAGAGCGTTTTTCAGAACTTTTATTGGAAAATAAAGAGGAACTTGCAGGGCAACTCACTCAAGAGGTGGGCAAGCCAATATCACAGTCGCTGAGTGAATTAGAAGGCGCGAGCAAGAAGTGTGAGTTTTTCATAAATAACTCACAAGAACTTCTCAAAAGACAGAAGGTGAACCAAGACGGGGCAACAGAAGAAGTTATCGATTATGACCCTTTGGGAGTTGTAGGACATATCAGTGCATGGAACTATCCATACCTTGTTGGAGTAAACATTTTTGTTCCTGCATTAATCGCAGGAAACGCGGTTTTGTACAAGGCAAGCGAGTTCTGCCCTAAAGTTGGAGCTTCGATTGCGAGTCTACTCTGGCAGGCAGGTGTGCCAAAGGATATTTTCACAAAGATGGACACCTCACCCGAAACAGGCAAAGCTTTGCTTGAGCTTCCGTTGAATGGATACTTTTTCACAGGCTCAAAAGATACAGGTGTGGAAATAGCCAGCAAAGTTTCCCACAAGTTAGTGCCAATGATCCTAGAACTTGGTGGAAAGGACCCTTTATATGTGACAAACGACATATCCAACTTGGAGAACGCTGTTGATCAGGCAGTTGATGGAACTTTCTACAACAACGGGCAAAGCTGTTGCAGTGTTGAAAGAATTTATGTGCATGAGGATGTTTATGACGGGTTCCTATCAAAGTTCATTAAAAAAGTTGCAGATCTCAAAGTTGGAGACCCTAAAGACAGTGAAACATATATCGGCAAAATAACGAGGCCAGATCATATCCACGCGCTAAATAAGCAAGTCCAGGATGCTTTATCACGAGGAGCAGTTCTTGAATACGGGGGAAAAGCGATAGATGAAAACCAATATATTCCAACTGTTCTCACAAACGTAAACCACGATATGCTTGTCATGAAAGAAGAGACATTTGGCCCAATAATTGGCATTCAAAAAGTCAGCTCCGACGCAGAAGCAATTGCCCTTATGAACGATACTGACTATGGCCTTACAAGTTCGGTATTTTGTTCTGACAGGATTCGTGGAGAAAGAATATTAAAGGAAATCAACTCAGGAACTGGATACCTAAACTGCTGCGACAGGGTTTCTTCTCATCTCCCATGGGCAGGAAGGAAGAACTCAGGTCTTGGTTGCGCTTTATCCAAGCATGGCCTTTATGCCTTCTGCTCCCCTAAGGGATATCATATTAGATAAGTTACTTTTTTGTTGTTTTGAAAAGTGAGTTTTAAGAGCGGACTCTACGGAGTTATTAAGCTCTGACTTAACTTTGTCTACGGCCTGGTGGTCCAAAAGGCCTTCCTGATAAAGAAGTTTATCAAGAGAGATCTCTTCTTTAGACTTTTGGATCTTACCACCGCGGGCCAAGAACTCTTCTACTGATTCAGTTGCCATAAAATTCTCCTTAATAGTGTGGTGGTTTCTCGTTTGGAACTTCGCCTTGCCCAGATGTGGAGTTTAACTTCAGTTCCCTTATTTCATTGATGAGTTTATCAATTGTAAATTCATGCTTCGTTACAATTTTATTAAGTTGTTCAACCAAGTCCTCTTGGTGAGCATACTTAATCTCTAAATCAATAACTTGCTTCTGTAATGTTTCTAATTCTTTATTCATTCCATTTATATATGTTTAAAAGATCAAAAAGGCGAGCTTAATAGGTGCCCCTTGTAATATCAAGGGACACAATTAAAACTTTTATTACTCACACTCCAGCATACTTATGATTCGAGTATGCCAGCTATAATTCCCAACTTCGCTTTCAGTAGCGTAAGACTTCATATACGTTATTTCCTCCCAATGCATTTCCTTGATTCGAATGGCTCCCAAGGGTTTGATACCCATCCAGTTTTTAACTTCTTTCATTGGTAGTGTTTTCACATCCACCGCTCTTTCAAACCCTTTTAATTTGCAAATATCATCTGTATGTTCCAAACCTACATAATAGGCATATCTATTATTAGCATCTTCATCTACTAGATCCTTTAGGTAGAATGTTTTACTGCCAAACTTTCCTTTAGCAACCCGATCTTTGATTGTGTTTGCAAGCATATAGTGAGGATGGTCTTTATGTCCAACATAGTGATGACTAAACTCGTGAAAGATCATTCCCGTTAACTCGGCAATTGTTGTTTTATTCTCCAAAATTTTAGGTATATCGAAATATATTGTGGAGTAAGGGACTTCACCAGTACATAAGTCCTCTTCCCCATTACAGCTTCCTTCTTCAAACCTTGTGTAGGTTATGTTTTCTTGGAGTTTCACTTTTGTGCTATTAATCATACTATTCCACATCTTTGCGACTTTAGGATCTTTGATATCGCTCACCCATAGGGATTTGGTTATTGGAATTAAAAGTTTCTCTTTTAACTCTCGGCCATCTAGCTCTATAAGGTTGACCAGCTCCTCTTTTTTTAGGGGGTAGGAATCCAGTTTGGCCGCAGCACGCATCTCCTCAATAAGGCCACCATTGCCACCACCAGTAGACCTTGCCATAGTTGTAGTTGCTCCAAGCATTAAAGTTGTTAATAAAATTGTTTTCGTAAGCATAATAAGTCTCCTAGCTATTCTTTCGTTAATTTAAAAAATTGATTTGAAAATTGATATATCTCTTCGGCCTCGCCGTCAGAAGCTTCGTGCTCCTGAATAATTTCTTCGATTAAGCTTCTTATATTTTGTTTAATTTTAGGCAGACTATATTTTTTAATTCCAAAAGCGACAGAATTAAACTCCCTCTCCATTACATCCTGTGTCTCCAAAGCATCAGCAGCATGGGCCAGAACACTCTTGTGATATTCCCTTAGGGCCTCACATTTAACATCGTTTCTGGAACGAATTTTGACATATTGTCTCTTTAGATCGCCATATTCATCGAACTTTAAAAACCCTAAGTCACATAGCAATCTTAGTGCTTCTTTAATTTCATTAACGGTGGTTTTAATCACCAAGTGTTCTTTTATCCAGTTGGGATCTGCCTTAAAACCATGGAGGCTAGACATTTCGATAATGGCGCCATTAAGCGGGTTCTTTAAATACTGGAAGGTATCTACTTCGTGTGTAGTTACCTTCTCTCCAGGTGCTAACTCTTTAAGTCTTCTTAGAAAGTGCTCCTTTTCTTTCAAGCTTTTGGCTTTTTCATAATCTATTAAAGTTTCAAAATATAAAATTTCTTTAGCATCAAGCCCTAAACTTTCACCTAAGGCCATAGCGTATTTTTTTGGAAAAGGTCGCATGCCCTTAATTATTTGGTGGAGTGTTCCGTAACTACTAATACCCAATTGCTTGGCCCAAGCTCTTAAGGTAAAGCTCTTATTAAAGACACGCTTTCTCTCCCACACGCTTCTCAGGAAAAGGGAAGAGCTGTCGAACTCAAAAATGTTTACTTCACTCATCATACTGTTATCACTTGGACAATTGTTAATTATTGGGATCGGGCACTTGTTAAATCAAATACAGTCACCATCATTTATGAAGGCAAGATAGCTGTATTCGATGTGCGACTCAACTATTTTGAATACAAACCGGATCACAAATGAATACAAATCGGTAATAATTACAGGGAATCAATGAATGAGTGAAAATTTTACACCTAGTTACCTCAAAAAGCGCCATTATAACTGGGGAATTGCTGCAGTGGTGGCCGCACTTGGTACCTGCGCCATTGTAAGCATGTTCTACTGGGAACCTAATGGTGAACTCTCGGGGCTTATTGCTGCCAATCCAGAAAATGTATTCAAGGGTGGAGACTACTGGAGACTAATAACTTCCACCTTTGCCCACGGAGATCTTGAACATCTTTTATCAAACTCACTAATGCTCGGGTTTCTGACCTATTTTGTGGCCTCATTTTATGGCCTTGGAGTTCTGTTGTTTTCTTTTTTAATGGGCTCTGTCATCAATCTCGCAACCCTTGCGCACTATGACACTAACACCACTTTGGTTGGGGCTTCAGGTGTTGTTTATTTCCTTTGGGGCCTATGGCTAATGCTCTATGTATGTATTCAGAAGAATTTAAGTGTGGGTAAAAGGCTTATGAGAATGGGCGCCGTCTTTTTAGTGCTACTAGTCCCAACAACATATAGCCCCCAAACAAGTTACTTTGCCCACTACGTAGGTTTTCTGATGGGCATGGTATCTGGTGGCATTTATTATGTTCTGAGTCCTAAAAAGGCATCCAAAGAAGAAATTCTAGCAGAGCTTAAGCAAGAAGAGCCTGAATCAGAAGAATGGGGAGACCCTGAATGGGAGGACAACCTTATCAGTGAGATTGAGAGTAAAGACTAACCTACTGTCTGAACCAGGTGATAAGTGTAGCCACCATATATGGCCATAAGGATTAGTCCTTCTATTCTTGTGATCTTCCCATGTTTTTGTCTAAACCCATAGCCAAGTAAGAATAAGGAAAGAGTAAGGCCTATCATCACAACTGAGTCTCTGGAAAAGACTTCAGGTGAAATACTTATTGGATGTATAGATCCCGCAAGTCCTATAACTGCAAGAGTGTTAAAGAGGTTTGAGCCAATCACGTTACCAAGGGCAATGTCATCTTCGCCTTTTTTCGCTGCCGCAACTGAAGACGCAAGCTCAGGCAGTGAGGTGCCAATTGCCACAACGGTCAGGCCAATGACAAGTTCACTCACATTAAAAAAGGATGCTATTTCCACAGCTGCCCACACTAATAGCCTGGAACTTCCAATTAGGACAACTAGACCTAAAACAAGCCAAAAGAAGGCCTTAGGAACAGTCATTTTCTTTTCTTTCAACTCTTCCTCAACTTCCTCACTTAGGGCGTCTTTTGGATGGGACATCCCTTCATAGACAGTCCAAAGAAGAAAGCCAGCGAACAGTACAAGCAGTACTATACCGTCTAGCCTAGAAAGCTCACCGTCATAAACTTGATAGCCAGCAATAATGCTTATTATAGAAAGCAGTGGAAGCTCTTTTTTAAGAACTTTGGAATGAACTGTAATTGGCAAAACTAAGGCCGTGAATCCTAAGATAAGAGCGATATTTGCAATATTTGACCCAATGGCATTGCCAAGAGCAAGATTAGACTTTCCTTCAAACGAGGAAAGAGTTGAAATAACAATTTCAGGAGCTGATGTGCCAAAGCCAAGTATCAGCATTCCAATCAAGAGCGGAGACATTCCAAAATGACCTGCCGCATTTGCAGCGCCCTCTACAAAACGATCTGCACTCCAAACTAATAGAATAAGTCCAACTACAACTCCAGCGATTGCTAGTGACATAAATTGTTTCTCCCTTTCCTATACTTTATGATACTGATCACGTTTTTTACATGAAAATCATACAAACCCTTCTAATTACAGAGCAGGCATAGGCAAGATCCAAATTTTGATTGACTTAAGGGCCTTGTGAAACTAATACTTTATCACCATGACTGACTTAAATCTTGATCAATTCTACGACAGGGACTCGTACTTCGGCGAACAGCTTGACGCAGTAAATAAAAACTTTCTGACTAATGGCAAAAAACTTCGCGCTTACTTCCTTAACTCTATTGGACTTTCACTAGATATCCACGAAGATTCTACTTACGTAATGGCACGCTGCACGGAGATGATCCACAATGCGACTCTTTGCCATGATGACGTGATTGATAACGCTACGATGAGAAGAGAAACTCCTTCCATTAACCAGCAGATAGACAACAAAAAGAGTGTCCTAGTTGGAGACTTTCTGCTTGCGAGGGCCATCCAAGAGCTATGCGAGCTAAAGTCACTTGATCTTTTAAGAGAAATTTCTAAAACCCTCGAGCTTCTTTCTCAGGGTGAGTTTATACAGGACGATTACAGCAAAGACTCTCACAGCTGGAGTTACGAAAAATTTGCGGAAGTGGCACTTCATAAAACAGGTTCTCTATTTGCTTGGACATTCAAGGCCCCTTACCTATTTGTAAATACCGAAGACGCTCTTGTTGCTAAGATCAGCAAACTTGGTGAAGACTTTGGTGAACTCTTCCAAATGAGAGACGACCTTTTGGACTTTGCCAAAGAGACTGACAAGACTAAGATGATTGATATCGAGAATCAAAACATCAACTTCGTCTTGTGTATGCTGGATAATGAGCAGAGACAAGAAGTTCTTAAAAGTAAAACTATTACCCAAGAGCAAATTGCTCTTGCTTTAGAGTTCTACAATAGAAAGACTGAAGAGTTTGAGAAAAACCTAGAGGACTTTCCTTCCAAAGGTCAATGGACACTGGAGATCGCCACAATTCTGGCAACCCACTTCAAGGGTCTCGAAGACAACTTTTAAGACACCATTTTATTTACACTGGCAAACAACTCCTGAAGTTCGAATGGCTTTCCAATAAATGCCTCCGCTCCTATTTCGGTTGCTCTTGCTTCAGAGTCTTGCGCCGCTGTCATTACAATTATGGGTGCTGCGCTTTTTGGAAATCTACTTTTATAAATTCTTGAAAACTCCCAACCATCCATAACTGGCATCTTCATATCAAGCAATATGAGATCAGGCATTCCGCTGGTTTCTATATACTTTAACGCCTCTTCTCCATTTGAGGCACAGACAACAGTATACCCAACCTTTGTAAGAGCGAGTTTAGTCAGCATAGAAAGGTCAGAGTTGTCTTCCACAATCAAAATTCTTTTATCTTTCATAGTCCTTCCTTTCTAGACAGAGGCAAGGTGAAGTAGAAAGTTGTTCCCTTTCCCTCAACGCTATTAAAACCTATTTCACCGCCGTGCTTGTTAATGAATTGCTTCGAGAGGAAAAGCCCCACCCCCATGCTTGTCACTTGTTCATACGAGGTTCCCTCATGCGCTCTGTAAAAGCGCTCAAATATTTTGTCTTGGCGCTCCTTAGGTATGCCAATACCCTGATCCTTTACACTGACTTGAAGAGAGTCGTCTTTAACAGATGACTTCACTTCAACTTCCCCTCCACCGGGTGAATACTTGATTGAGTTGTCCAAAAGATTGACTAAGACTTCCTCTATTCTTGTTCTGTCAGCAAAGACCGTAACGGCCTTGTTTTCAAGAACGACTATTTTGTGCCTTTCACTGACTTTATCCATATCAAAAGTGACATCTTCCACAAGTTTACTCATCTCAAAGTCTGTTTTTCGAAGCTCTGTTTGCTCTAGCTCAAGTCTGGATACTTCCAAAACATCCACAACGAGTTTATTCAATTGATTGCACTGTCTATTTATTGTCTTTAAAGCATAAGGAAGAAAATTAACTACCTCTTTCTCATCCATCCCCTCCATCAACTGACTTGTGGTTTTTAAAACTGTGATTGGCGTTTTTAGCTCGTGCGCGGCCGTGGATAGGAATTCTTCTTTTGATGTTGTCAAAACTTTAAGATCATTGCGCATTTTGTTAATGGCCATGCCCAGGGAGCCAAGCTCATCTTTCTCAGCGAAGGGCACTTCCCTATCAAAGTTGCCTTTGCCGATATCAGTAACGCATGCTTCTAGTTCAATAATTGGATTAACAAAATATCTATTTAAAAAGAAATACTCCAAAATCATTATGACTAGAACTAAAAAGAAGAAGGAAAGGACATACTGAAGTGCGCGATTATTAAACACCTGGAGATCTTCCTGCATAACACTCAAGAGGATGTGGCCAACCATAATCATGTCATGGGTTTTCAAGTTTACTTGAGAGATTAAAAATTTCCTCTGCTCAGCTGTTAATGTGGTTACATCAGCGGTGTCCATCCCAAGAAAAAGTCTTCTAATCAAATCGTTTGTTTCGTTTAATGTTTCATAGTAACGGGCCTCTACACCAGTGTCTTCCAACTCGTCTATGTAGGTTTCGATTTGATTTGAAATCGCGATCCACTGATTTTTTGCCCGCTTAACATCTCTAAGCCTTATATCCACCATGGCATTGTTAAGAAGTGTCAGTTCATGAACAAGCGAGTAGATGTTTCTTGTGACTTTTAAACTTTGAGGCACCTCCACATAGGACTTAACCAATACAGAACCAGGGATTAGCGCTGCTAAAAACATCAGGATATTTGCGATAAAAAGCTTGGCCTTTATACTCATTATTATTGCCTAATCGTAACCCCGTAGGGTTTTTCCTTTCTTAAAATTTCAGTGTCAATCAAAGGCAGAAAGCGCACACTTTTCTCTTCCTTTGCCTCCTCTTTATAAAGACGCTGTGCGGATTCCAAGGCCAATAAAAGACTTTCTCCAAGCGAGATTATGTACCTGTAACTCTCCCATTCCTTGGCGATTGATTCCTTCCTACCAACCCCGAAATACTCAAAGATAACTTTCTTGCTCCGTACAGGGTTTCTATAAATAAATTTTTCAGCTTCAACCAAGGCCTTGACAAACCTTTGCAATGCCTCTTTTTTTTGGGTAACAGATTCTTTTTTAGAGGCCAGTATGCCGTATAAACGAAAGAAATCAGGAGTAAACACATCTAGGTCTTGCTCGGTCTCTCGCGCCATCTCCTCATATTTTTCGGCCCTTATTGCAATGGCATCCACCTCACCCTTTTCGAACTTAGCCACAAGTTCGTCTTCATCATAGTACTCCACCTTTACATTGGGGATATTATGGATTTTTATGAAGATTCTTAAAAAGATAGAAACCGCTGAGTCGTTGACTGTCCCGACTATTTGTCCTTCCAGATCAGAGGGCATTGATCGCTCGTCGGCCTTCTTTACCAATACTACATGTGCTTTGTCAGTAAAGCCTGTCCCGGCCAACAACCTCAAGTCATCGTGCTCGAAGCTTTCGATCACAAAGGGAATTGTGGAAGAAAAAGCAACCTGAACCTCGTTATCGATAAGTGCTTTTAGAGAACTCTCGTCGCTTTCGAAAACTTTAAAATTAGCACGCAGTCCATGCTTGGCAAATAAACCCCGCTGCTTTGCTATAATGGCCAAGGCAGAGTTAACGCTGTCTTGAACCCCAAGCTCTATTGTGACACTTACCTTTTTCTCAGGCGGCCTTAGTTCGTCATTTACAATCATTATGCAAAAAACTGCTATGAGAACCCCTATAAATATTTTGAAATACTTTGACACCAATATGACTCCTTCACCGTCACGGTCTTCCTTTAAGAGCAATTGGAATGCCAAACAACAAGAATGGCATAATGTTTGCAATTTTCTAAGGTTAATATAGGAGTAATTTATGTTGAAACTGTTTTGGATTGTATTGCTGGCCGCTTCCTGCTCTACCCCTGACAAGATTCAGGATGTGTATACGGAAGAAAGCAACTATTTTGACTATGAGTACTACTCTGAAGATCTAAGTAACTTGGACACTCTTGATGACAATTACGACTACTTCTATTACGAGGAGGACACCCCTCCTGTGTATTTGGAAGAGACAGAGACCAAAGATTGGGATGATTGGTTCTTTGAGGACTATTAGATGCTTATATGTTAGACTTCTCTTAGAATGAGAAAGAGAATTTTAAACTACTATAAATCAAACCACTTCAAACTTAGGCAAAAAGAAAGAATACTTAGTGATCAAGAGATCAAGAACGCCATTGCAAAAGGCGAAATAAGCACGAGAGATGAGAGGACAGTCTTTATTTACAAAAACATTGAAATTATTGCAGATTTTGATTCAGATGTGCTCATTACCATTGTAAAAAAGCCATTGCCTCCACCGCCTCCCAAGCTATTAAATGCCGAGCTTGCAAAGAACCTAAAGAAGAAACTTGAAGCGCCAGAGATCGCGGATGAAATTAAAAGCAGTACTCCCCGGGAAAATGAAGAGTACGAGATTAAACTCGAGGAGTACCTAAATCAAACTAAGAAGTAGCGCGCATTCTCTTCCCAGGCCTGCTGCTCTTTATCCCTAGAGTTAGACAAGAAATCTTCAAGTTCTTCCAGCGAGGTTAGAGAGTTTCGACATAGCCTACTCGTTTCCTCATCATTAAAATATTTAATCTCTACTTGAAAACATTCTTTTAGGATAGCAACTTGCTTTCTTAGAACGTTAAGCCTTGCTTTGCTCTCATCATGGTTAAAGTCTTCCATACGGCCTCTTTTTACTATTGCAGTAAGGTGTCATTGGCCTCGCCATTCCACTTTAATTCGATTTCAAATTCATTTTCACCGTGCTTAGACTCAACCTCGACATTGATCCAGCCTTCTTTCATTGCCTTGGATGGTATTCTGCGTTTTTCTCCCTCAACCTGAATTTCGAAGTCCTCATTGTTCTCAATCGCGTTGAGCCATCTTTGAAGGATCCCCTTTAGTTGATTGGTCTCCATTTTTTCTTTAACTTTAATTTTCTCATTTTGTTGATTAGTTGTGTTTTCCATAAAAGCTCCCAGTTGATTTGCTAAGACAAACTATTTGCAGTTTTACTGCCATATCAACTCTAGGAAAACTGATTAAACCTTAGATCAAAAAATTATGAAGCGGAGGGACCCAAGGTGGAACGCTCTCTGGACATGCCTCATCCATTTGATCAAACCTAATTGTGGAGAAGTTCTCTTCTTGTTCGCCACGCTGAAATCTTCCATCCCACGCTTTGGTTTCTTTAAGAATAGGAACCCGGGCAAACCTTGTCCAAGCGTTAAAAAAACAATTTTCCCTAAACATTGATCTAATTTTAGAAATGTTGGTTTCATCAATGCTATAAATCTTGTGTCGTTCAAAACTACTTTTAACAGGTGACATTTCCAGAAAGGCCTTTGGACAATCGTTGATTTCTCCAAGGGAAAAAATGCCTCTGGTGGTAATGATTTGATCCTTACTTTTGCCAACACTTGAGAACTGCCAGCAATTTAACTGTGTTGGTGTGGGGTTAAGAGCGATTGTAATGTGTTCGATGTTATCAGGTTTAATATTTGAAAGATAAAACTCTTTCGCGTTATTCTTATTTAGGTTCAGGAAAAATAAGAATACGCCAAGCATGACAAATGAGCCACAAAGCCCAGCAACTTTTGTCTTCCTTTGCACAAGATACAGTAGACTCCCCATACACAAAAGGAAAAGAACTGAGCTTGTCGGTAAAAAGTTTTTTACGGAAAGAGCTATTGGCGACAACACTATAAATAGTCCTAGAATCCATTTAAACTTTTTCTTTAAGAAGGTAGCGATAAGAGGCGCGCCAAACGCAATCCAAAAGAAAGGCTCAACGATGAACACCAGGTCTCCGTAGAGCCATTCATTATTGAATGGGAAAAAAGGATGAATTCCGTAGGAGTTAAGCGAGTCTAGTGTTATGTGAAGCATAAAGTTGAATAAAACACATAGAGTCACTCCCAGGCCTGTTACACCACCGCTTAAAAATAACTTTCTAAATTTTTTTGAGAGCAATGCAAATAAAGACAACACAATTAGCGCTTGTGGAATTAGATAGACTAATGTGTGGGTATGTCCCCTATGATGCAACAAATAGCCAAGAGGTTCAGGAAGCGTATTAATAAGCAAAATATCAAGATCAGGAAAGCTTGCGCAGACAATTGAAATAAACAAAAGAATTTTGCGCCTAAACTCTTGTCTCTCTTGATCTCTTTCCGCAGGTAAAATCCGATGAACAAGCTCACCCACTGAAAGGCCCACTACGCTGTGGCTAATATTTTCCATTTAATATCTCCCAGCGCAGGGAAGGAACTTTAATGATTTCTAATTTCTTCTATCAGCTCATTCTTATTCATATTAGATCGGCCTTCGATTCCAATATCCCGAGCGCGCTCTTTTAAATCTTCAAGTTTCCAATCTTCATCCCTAGAGTGAGACCCGCCTTTTTTACCAATTTTGGATCGCCCTTCTTTGGCCGCCGCATTGGCCACCCTTGCAGCTTTCTCTTTACTTGCGCCGCTTTCTTTAACTTTTTCATAAACCTCTTTATCTTTAACCTGAGGTCCTGGTTTCTTTCCTGGCATAACCCCCTCCTTTTTTTGCAACAAAATGCAAATCTCACTCCGATTGGAAGGGTTCAGTTATTAGTTTTACAAATCTTTTACATCATTTGAATAATTTTTTAATTCGGGACCAAAATGATTGCTTTGGATAAACTCTTACCCATTGTTTTTGTCCATCATTGAAGGTTTGTTTAATCAATTTCTCTTTACCCAGCTCCTTTAAAATGACTACAAGGTCCTCAACCACAAAGTCAGGTCTCGACACAAGAAACTCTTGATCAAAATCAAGATAGATTTTTTCCAAAGACATTGGCTCAAAAAATGATAACGTTTTTAAAACCTCGTCTCGAAGTTCTTGTTTAGTGTTCATTTCCATGGGGTTCATTGTACCAAAGCTTTGGCCGTGCTGGACAAATAAATTCATTTGTTCTCTAATAAATGAATGAAGTGGATGATATACGGGGCCTACGGCTACACCGGAAAATTAATGGTAAAAGAATCGCTTAAGGCCAAAATGTCCCCGGTACTTGCTGGCAGGGACTCTAAAAAAGTTCTTTCGCTAGCAAATGAGCATGGGCTAGAACCAAGAGTATTTGATTTAAAGGACGCCTCCAAGTTTCTAGAAGACATTGAAGTTGTGGTTAACTGCGCAGGCCCCTTCTCAAAAACTTTCTCTCCCATGGTAGAGGCGTGCATCTCTACTAAAACACATTATATTGATATTACAGGGGAAGTTTCAGTTTTTGAAAAAGCGCGAAACTTAGATAAGGCCGCCAAGGATGCGAAAATAATTATTTGTCCAGGTGGTGGCTTTGATGTTGTCCCCACGGACTGCTTGGCCTTAAAACTAAAGCATCAGATGCCTGACGCAGTTGAGTTGGAGCTTGGATTTGACGGCTTTAAAACGCCAAGCGCTGGCACGGCCAAGACTGTATTGGAAAACATTGCATCAGGCTCGCTGATAAGAAAAGATGGAGAATTGATAACGATCCCCTCAGGCTCAGACACCAAAGAGATCGATTTTGGCAAAGGCGATCGACTGGCGATGGCCATACCTTGGGGAGACTTATCAACAGCTTACACCACCACTTCAATTCCTAATATCAAGGTCTTTACTTCGACTTCCAGGTCTCAATTAAAACAATTGAGAAACTTATCCAAGGTATCTGGGCTACTCTCCACTCCTTGGGTTCAGAGAATAATGCAAAAGCTTATTCAATGGAAGGTCAAAGGCCCAGACGCAGACGCCAGAGAGAAAGAAAAAGGCCTTATTTGGGGAATGGTTAAGAACAAAGCAGGGGAAACCGTCGTTGGCAGAGTGCAAACAAATAATGGTTATATCATTGCTGCTGTTGCTCCAATCCTCATGACTCAAAAGCTTCTTAGCAGCTCTAAGCTAAATTATGGCCACACCACACCCGCCCTGCTTATGGGAGAGGACTTTATTACACAGTTGGATGGATCAAGCGACTGGCAGCTTAGTTAGCCAATTCTAAAGTTTTATTTAAATTTTCCTAATCTTATACGCTAAAGTAGCCGATCATTACTTATGCGATTCTATCTACTATTTTTGGAAATTTTCACCTTCTTCAACGCGAGCACAGCTCTCTCCTATCTTTGTGACCTTGAGTTTGCCCCTATTCATAGGCTGGAAGGTTCAAGAAACATTGAGGATTTGGCCAAAACTAATATCGGCACTTTCAATGTCCTAAACCTTGAGTTCTCACCAGGTAAATATTTAAACAATCCTGGCACTGGAAAACGAGAGTTTGTAACTGGAACAATTAAAAAGCAACAGGCCCACGTTCAAGAGATCGCAGATATTATAAAAAGCGAAAAACTTGATATATTGATCATGCAAGAGGTTGAGGGAATTGAACCCCTGTTGAGGTTCAACTCTAAATATCTCAATGACGAATATCAAGTAATTATGCAAAAAGGCAATGACACTAGAGGTATTGAGATAGGCTTCTTAGTAAAAAAAGATCTCCCTTTTGATATCCGGCTTCACTCCCATGCGCACAAATCTGAAGTTACAGAATCCGGAAAACAACAAAGAATATTTTCAAGAGATCTTCCTTCTTTGCACATAAGATTTAAAACAACATCCATGAACGATCCACCGGATCTTATCGTATCTGGAACCCACTACAAGTCTCAAAGGGATCGCAAGGGAGACCCTAACTCAGCACAGCTTAGGACTAGGCAAGCTCAAGAGACAAGAACAATCTTAGAAGAATACAAAAATGTTTACCCCGAAACTCCAATTCTTATAGGTGGAGACTTTAACGCCGACGTACATACAGGACAAGAGTTCAAGAGCCTTTTTGAAGGAGGGTTTCTTACCGATAGTTTTGATGTTTTAGCTCAACCACTTAGTAAGGAACAAAGAATCACTCAAACCTTTCACCCATTTGAGGGCGAGACCAAATATAGTCAACTTGACGCCATCCTTGTTGATAGCAATGCGGCACCTTTAGTTAACGACGCTAAGGTTTTTAGGTATAAAAATGCTGATGGGAAAGAAAAACCAATTCCTAAGACATATGAAGAAAGAAAGAAAAATCCTTCTGATCACTTTATGGTTTTGATAGAAACGGATCTTAAAAGGCTTGCGACTTCACGTTGATGGCCTATTAAGGGACTCCCACAGTTTTGACCGAGACTCCTCATCCTCAGGCAATCTTATGGGAGGTGTCTCAAAATCTTCTGGCTCATTTGGCATATCATCAACATCATATTTGTTTGCCAAAGCATGGCCATATTCGTCTCTTTTGAAGTCATCTATCTTCCTGCTATGCCTATTGGCCCACTTAATTTTCAACCATTGGAACATTAGAACCTCCTAGACCTAATATTAAGCAATTAACATGCCATTTCTGCTGATAGTCTCAATCTATCGACACATTGATTTTTAAAATTTCAATTCAACCCCCTTCTTTGCGATCATGTATTCAACAATTAAAAAGGAGTATCGATGGAAGAGTTAACCAATGACAATTTAGAAGAAATTATTAAAAACCATGACAAAGTATTTGTTCAATATGGAGCTTCATGGTGCGGTGCTTGTCGAATGATAAAGCCACAAGTTGTGAACTTGGCCGGGGAAAATGAAAGTGTTAAGTTTCTCTATGTGGATGCTGAAAACTTTCCTAATTCCAGGCAGCTTGCAAGAGTAGAAAACCTTCCCACATTTGCCGGATTTGTTAACGGTGAATTGGTTAAGCAGGCAATGGGCACTAAGATAGAATCGGTTAAAGGAGTTCTTAATGAAGTTGCCGGTGATTAAAAGCTTAGTTGGCTTTATTGAAGAAAACGATGAAGACTATATCCATGAAACTTTAGAAGTACTGGAGCACATTGGACAGGCAAAGGGACTAAAAGACGAGGAATTGGAAGTCATTTACGAACTCCTGTCCAATATGAGCGGCTCTTTGGAAGTGCAAAAACTTATTAAGGGCGGTATGTCTCAAAAAGATGCCCTAAACACTTTTATGCAAAGAGTAATGGGAAGTATAGATAAATAACAAGGCCTATTAAAGGCCTTGTTCCTTTCATTAAATCTATAAGTTTTGTAAAATGATTGGATGAAAAAAATAAAGTCTATAAAAAATGGTTTATTCTCCCGAAACGTGGGCCTAGCGAAAATGGCCTTTGGAGCTGGCAGGGACTTTCTATCTAAAAAGGAAGGAGACTTCGCTCAGAATCTAATTGAGACGCTTGAGAGCAAATCAGGGGTTATTACCCATGAGCTGGGACTCATGAAAGGAAGTGTGATGAAGGCCGGTCAGGCCCTCTCCACTTACATGGGTGACTTTTTCCCGGAGAACGTAAAAAAGCTTCTTGCAACATTAGAAAACCAATCTTATTTCCTAGATTGGGAGACACTTAAAAAACAGGTTCCCAAGCAATGGTTTGAAAGTTTAAATTTCGAGGAAGAGCCTCTTGCAGCGGCTTCCATAGGCCAGGTTCACTTGGCCGAAGATAAAGAAACTAAAGATGTTTATGCTGTGAAGATCCAGTACCCTGGCATCCGAAGGGCCATAAACAGAGACGTTTTTACAATCAAGCTTCTATTCAACTCTTTAAAAATAGCTCCTGGGAAACTTGATATATCTGATATCTACACAGAGATAAAAGAAATGCTTTATCAAGAGATGAACTACGAGCATGAGCTTGCCACAATCCTGGAGTTTAAAAGATTAATTGGAGAAGACCCTTTAATTAAAGTGCTGGAACCCATTGAGCAGTTTTGCACAAAAGATATTTTGACCACTAAGCTTAGCAAAGGTCACAATCTTCGTTCAAAGGAGGTAAGCTCCCTTTCACAGGATAAAAGAAACGAGCTTGGAGCGGCGTTTTTGGAATTGTTTTGCCGTGAACTCTATGAGTGGTCCCTGGTTCAAACGGACGGTCACTTTGGAAACTACTTAATTGAAATAAATGAAGGAAAGGCAAACTGGTTTCTTCTAGATTTTGGGGCTACCAAAAGACTGGAAGGTGAATTTCTAAACAACTACCGCAATATGATCAGCGCAGTTATCCTCCAAGATAAAGAGTTATTCTTCAACAGCTTCAAAAATCTAGGACGTATCGACAATGCTGATAGCTTTGACCAGGATCTGCTATGGGAATACCTTGAAGTCATGGGATCCCCTTTTCAAAAAGATTCCTATGACTGGGGTTCAAGCCAAATTCCTGATCAAGCTATGGCCTACCTGCCAAAGCTGATGAAGAACATTCCAGAGGGCAAGGCGCCAAAAGACACAATATTTGTGGATCGAAAAATAGCAAGTGTATTCTATGTTTTAAAGCAACTTAATTGCGATTTTAACGCTAGAGAGATTTTTCTAAAATATATTTAGAATTGTTGCCTTTACACTAAATCGTTCATTTCCAAATACTTTAGAGTACTCTCCTCCCAATTTGTACGAACCCAGCTTATAGTTCACGCCCAACTTAAAGTGCTCTGAGCTTTGACTTACAGGAACCGAAGAAGTTCCACTCACTCCGATATCAAAAATCGTTTTGCTGCCTGTAGTGCTCATTTCACCATCAAGCGTTGATACACCATATCCTAAATATAACTCAAACTCATTATATACTCTGGAGTAGTTAAACACATAACCGCTCACTTGGTCTTTAATCTCGACATCAACAGGACTGGAGTCTACTAACTGTTCATACTTCACCTCCGAATTTCCGGTAAAGCCGTTGAGGGAGAAGTAATTGTCATTGTAGCGAAAGAGTAGGAGCTCAACCGCTCCAGAGAAGTTTCTTACATTATACTCCCCCACATCAATCTCAGGGAGCATTGCCAGTTCTACACCCAAAATTCCTCCTGCGTGAAAACGAGCTAACATGGCCGCGGTTGGTAGATAATTATAAGAGTCATCGCCACCAGAGTCGGCAACAAACTGATTAATACTGGGAGTTTGCGCGTAGGTGCCACCGATACCGAATTCAAAAGTATGTTCCTCTTCAGAAATTGGCTTAGCCCCGGAGACACTTGTGTGTTGTGTAAGTGTTCCAATATCTTGAAGAATCTTTTGAACGTCCCTCTTTTCGAGATTCTCAAAACGAAACTGTCCATGTACTTGAAAGCTAAATATAAGCACTGCCGTGATGATTTTGAACATCCAACCCCCATGCAGGGAATTATACAATTAAGCTGGCAATGCTAAAACTTCTGCCTGCGACTTTTCTTCTTCTCGGAGTGCTGTTTCTTTTTTTCTAATCTTTTTCTAACTGATGATCGAGTTGGCCTGGTTGCTTTTCTTTTCTTTGGCTCTTTAGCGGCGGCGATCAGCATAGAGCGTAGTTTCATATTTGCATCATCAATGTTTCGCTTTTGACTTCTGTGCCTTTGCGACTTAATGACAACTTCGCCTCTATCGTTAATAAAGCCTTTAAATAGCTTCTGGAATCGTGCTTTTATGCCATTGGAAATTGATTTTGAATCGACCATACTCCATATGAGGGTTACATGGGTGTAAAGCTTGTTAACATTTTGACCTCCAGAGCCAGAGCTTTTAGAGAAGGTGTACTTGATTTCAGCAGGGTCGACTTTTAACATGAATCTATATTAGCATGAGAGAAACAAAAGGAGAATTTATGCGTTATTTACATACAATGGTGAGGGTTGAAAACCTGGATCAATCTTTGGACTTTTATTGCAATAAGCTCGGACTTGTCGAGGTGAGCAGAAAGGACAGTGAAAAAGGAAAGTTCACATTGGTGTTCTTGTGCGCTCCGGATGATGAGGAGAATGCCAAGGTCAATAAAGCACCGATGGTAGAATTGACCTACAATTGGCCAGACGACAATGGCAACGAGGAGAGCTACACTGGAGGCAGAAACTTTGGACATCTTGCCTATTTAGTTGATGATATCTACCAAACCTGTCAGTCCCTTAAGGACAATGGCGTAGTGATAAACAGGCCGCCAAGAGACGGCCATATGGCATTCATTAAGAGTCCCGATGGAATATCTATAGAACTTTTGCAAAAGGGAGACCCACTTCCTCCAAAGTCCCCTTGGAGTGACATGGAGAATGTGGGCACCTGGTGAATAGAACCTACTTCTTTACGAAGTAAACTATTGGACTATACGTTTTATTAAAGAGGTTGCAATAGGAATAAATGGGAGTGTTGCCTTGACTCGCAATGACATTTTCAGATCTTTCCAATTGCGCCTCGCACTCCATAACGTCGGAGTAAACACTTCCCACAAACTTTTTAATCCAAGGCCCTTTAAACTTCTTAATGTAAATCAAAAGTTCAAACTCTGAGTTTCCTTTTTTCGAGCAACCAGCGTGAATTAAGTCAACATTTACGTCCTTAAACTTTGTCTTATAGCTTTCTTCGCTTACTTTACACTGGCCTTCCGCCACGCGCTTGCCAGTGATGGTTTTAACTTGCAATTCATAGCTGGCCGCAATGTGCATTACCGGAGTATAAACATGCTTAAATGGCCTTACAGGGACTTTGCGACAAGTGTTAATAAGCGTATGCACACTTTGCGCGGAAAACTTATCAGACATCTTGTTAACGAATTTCCTGCAATCGGTTTCCTCGCTAAACTGTACAGGAAGGTGTGGAGCGCTAAACACAGTGAAGTCCTCATCAATATAGTCAACATTCAATGTTGTTCCAATGCAGAAACTTGCAATGGTGGAGATGTCCATATTTTCAAAGTTGTGTTTTACAACTCTTGAAAAGTAGTCACACGTCTTATGGTCAGGAAGTCTTTTATAGAATCGTTCTATTCTCCGCGTAAACGGGTGGGCATAGCTAAATTTTAACTGAACAATGTTTCTTCCAACCTGTCCACAACTGCCCTCCACAAATTGAAATGAGTCTAAGGCCGCCATTACGTTTTTGGCCTCTTCAAGATCTTGTTCACATACATCGGCCTTATCCAAAGGATAGGTTGGGCCGTCATAACGAGTGATATCTGCGCCAAAGGCGCTTCCAAAGATGAGTGTAAATAAAATAATTAAACGCACAATTCCTCCTAGGTAGTTTTATGTGGAACTGTTCTATTTAACTTCCCCCCAGTCAAGGCCGGGAGATGAAAATTGCTTATACGGACTAATAGGCAAGAATTCGCTCAAGCATGACACCGTAATCGGTACTTAAATCGCTCTCTATCTCATCCTTCTCTCGCGCCGAGGTGTCGATATACCAGCCTCCGCCCAATGAATAGCGAACTCCAACAGAGCTAACACCACCAGCGCCACCACTTACGTTTAGGGAACTTTTTCGAGTGAGCCCTATTTGTGCGCCAACTTCATTACTGTCAGGGTCGTACACTACCGCTTCGATCGGAGATCCGGCAAAAAAGTAAAGGACGCTTAAAGAGAGTATTCCTTGAGAGATGAGTTCATTTGTGCGAGCGACGGCCTCTTGATCTCCAGTTCCAACACCTTCAAGTGGACGTCCAAAAAGCAACACTGATATAATGTCCCCCTGCGCCAGGGCCGGAGTGCTGGAGAAGGCATATCTTGGCTCTGACATGGGACCTTCAAGTTTTAGAAAAACGTTATATTCTGGAAGTATAAACTCCACGACAGCATCCAACAATGCAGTCTCCCCTTCTTGGTAAATCTCTAGTTTATTAAGTCTAATTTCACGTTTAAAAATTTCAGTCTCAAGGGGAAGCACCTTTACAAATGCGTTCTGTAGCTCGGAGTTCTCAACCTTTATGTTCATATTAATCCTGATGGGTGAATCTAAAAGATTGGTTCTTATATTAAGCGCGTTTTCTCCTTCAGCGACTATATTTAAATTAAGTGGAATTGCAGCTTCCTCATCTTCTTCCTGTCTCTGGGCCAGAGTGTTCTCAAACTTAATTTCCTCGTAGAAAATCCTGCTATCCGGCCTCATTTGTGGTGGAAGGGACTTTTTTGGCAGACGAGGTAAATACAAGGCAACTTGCTTAACATTTAGAAATGCATCGACAAGTTCCACTTCATTGGCGCCTAGATTTATCTTAACGAAACTATCAAGTTTAAAATCAAGCTTTTGCTGTTCAGAGCTAAAGTCCACAATTAGCTCAGTATTAATGCCTGCTGATTTTGAGGCCAGATCCTTTCCGTCCAATTTGAGTGTAAGTCTTCCCTGCATTTCATTGATTGGAGCTGGAAGTTTGTTGTAAGGAGCTTTTAAAAGAGCTTTCAGGGTACTCTCCACATCACTGACTTGAATTTTCCCATGAAGATTGACCAGAGCTTGCTCGGGTATTTTACTTGGATACACTTCAGATTCAAAAGATGATTGGGCATTGATATTTATCCCAGATGAATCTGCATCCATATATACACTTACTTCTTCCTCCTTGATATCGGCCAGGACCTTGGCGTTTCCCACTCTAATATTTCGAAGAAACTCAGGGAGTACTTTCGATATTGAAAAATTGGGCTCAAGGGAAATCTCTAAACCCTTTCGATCGGCACTAAGCTTTAGCTCATTTAAGGAAACAGTTGCATTCTCATTGGTTCTTTTAAATTTAAAATCCAATATGTGATCGCTTTGATTCATTGAAAGGTTAATGGAATTCAGTTCAATAAATATTTTGGGAATAAAAGGACTCCAGCCCAATTGGTAAAGCTCGTATAGATCAATCTTTTCTTCTGGATCTTCTTTAGGACTTTCTTTGCTTTCAAGAAGCCTGACATTAGATTCGTCTGAAGTGGCGCTAAAAAAAGATTTTTTACTAACCTGGACTCCCTCACCTAGTCCATATGAGATAACCAAGTCATAGCGAATTGATTCAAAGCATGTATCTACTATGGCCATGTCTGTGGTTGCGTCCACGCAAAAGTTATCGATGTGGCCTTTAAATCTTCGCTTATTCCAAGATAGGTACTCTTGATTGAATTCAAACTCGCTCCATGAATAATCCTCAATCATTGGAGCTTTATCAAGGGCGAGGCCTGCGAGTTTTTCATTTATAACAATGTCCGGCCTAAAAAATAGAACGCCTGCAAAAAGAAGAATGACCAAAACCACAAAGGAAAAAGCCTTGAGTAGAATTTTCAAAACTCACCTCCAAGTCCAGCGTACACAAGTTCGTCTTTTTCTTCGCTTGGAGAAGTTGTTATTGCTTGTGCGTAATAAATCTGAGCGAGACCTATAGGAGACATCCACCTAACACCGACGCCAGGTGAATGAAAAGTCTGATTCGATAGCTGAGTCGATCTTTCCCCAAACCTTGCAACATCATAGAATAGCACTCCCTCAAGTGATGGTATAAAGAAATGGGTTCTTCTAAGCTCCGTTTTCATCAAAAGCTTTGTAAGCGCGCCCAGCCCGTTATTTTTTGGTCTGCTCTTAAGCTGGAAACCTCTAAGGTCATTGCTCCCACCACCATAATACTTAACAGAAGGCGGAAGTTTTTCAAGTTCAACGGTGTTATCCACCAGGCCTGTCTGTCCTAAAAGCCTCATAGCTCCAATAATCCTCCCCCTGCCTGAGCTTGTTAGGTTTTCAATAAAAGTACCACCAGCTCCAATTCGTGTTAGCGTATTGTCAAAACCAAACTCTTTAGGACGGTGTTCTATTCTAGAAAAAAACGAATTTCCCTCTTGTGGATGAAAGTCAAAAATCTCAAAGTCATGGGACATACTTTGAATACCGGCTTCTAAGGAAAATGCCTCATAACTTCTGCTTGTTTCCTCAAAGTCCGAGTTGTAAAAACCTTGAGTAAAGACTGGTCCGGCCGACCAGCTCCAATACCTACTTAGGGAATCGCGGCTCCACTTTAAACTGGATGAGACTGCAAGGTTCACTTCCTCAAAGTCATTTTGGCTTTCCCTAGAAACCTCCAACTCCGAATTAATTGAGCGCCTTGGATGTTCTGGCCAGTGATAGAAATCGGATTCAAGCTCAAGACTTTGTTCCCTAAAAGAAGCTTGAAGTTTTGCTGAAAGGTTGGATGCCATTTCTTTATACCTGTTATTGGCCCAACTGATTCTAAGCATTGGCCCCACTTCAGTACTTGCTCCAACTCCAAAACGAAGAACTCTTGGTGGCCCCCAAATAAAGCCTTGGGAGATATCAAGTGCGTTGTCACTACAATCTTCAATAAAAAAGGTTGCCTGCGCTACCCCCGAGCGAACGATTCTTTTCTCTGTAAGTTTTAAAAGTCTGGAGTCGAATGCCTGTTCAGATTCAAATGGGTAAAACCTCTCCATGGCATTTGAAAGAATTTCTGTTTCGGCCAGATCAAGATCAATCTCTCCAAACTTATACCTTTGAAGATTTGAAGCTTGGACAACCACTTCTGAACTATTGGATAGAACTAGCGACTTGGCCTCAGCACAAGCGTAAGCATTCTGTCTAAGCCTTGTTATCACTGAGTTTTGTGTTTGATCCAAAAGCTTCGGTGTTATCGCCAGGCCTTGGTAAACTGGAGTTATTTGATTTTCGATCTTATCTTCTTCAATTAACTCTTCAGGTAAAAGGTTTATTTTTTTCAACTTTTGGATTGGGCCTGGGGTCACATAAAGAGTTTCATCTTTAATACTAAAGTGAGGCGAAAGATATCCCCTGCTCTGTAGAAAGGACCGCATGAAGAACTGTGCTTGATAGGCCGGTATTTTTTCCCACGCCCCAAGCTTTTGATCTCCGCACAGAAGTCTTTTTTCGGTGTCAGTAAATTCTATTTCATTCAACCGATCAACCTCCACTCCTTTGCAGAGTTTCGCGGCCCACAACTCTGCACTACAAAACAGGTAGAATATTGCCATCAAGAGCTTTAATCTCATGGGTTATTTATACCTTACTTGAGCGTTTTTAACTTGGCCGTATAGGCCATGTAGAGGTTCCAAAAACAATGCATTGGAACCGGGTTTGCTTATATTTATACAGGAGGGCCTAAGCCATGCCGGTAACAAAAGAACAAATGATAGAACATCACATAATAAAAAGAGGCATCAAAGACAATGCTGTGATTAAGGCCATAAGAGAGGTGGACAGAAAAGACTTCCTATCTGAGTCTCTGGCGAAATACGCATATGAAGACGGACCCTTGCCAATTGGTAAGGGTCAAACCATAAGCCAACCATACATTGTGGCCTTTATGGCCGAAGCACTGAGTTTAAATAAGAACTCCAGAGTCTTAGAGGTGGGAACAGGTTGTGGCTACAATGCGGCGGTTTTATCAAAGCTTGCCAACCATGTGTACACGGTTGAAATCATAGATTGGCTTGCTGAAAGAGCGCAAAAAACTCTCGACGCCCTTAATTACGAAAATATCTTTATCAAGTACGGAGATGGCTACAAGGGATGGCCTGACAAAGGTCCTTTTGACGCAATTATAATCACTGCAGCTCCTCCCGCCATTCCTGAGCCTTTAAAGGAACAATTAAAAGTTGGGGGCAAGCTTCTCGCCCCAGTTGGCACCATAAGACAAGAGCTCATAATGCTCGAAAAAATCGAAGAACGAAAGTATAGACAACGAAACTTGATGCCAGTGCGTTTTGTTCCAATGACAGGCCAAGCTCAAAAAACAGACTTTGATATTCCTAAGGATGCGAACGATGCAGCAGATACTTACTGAGCCAAATCAAAGACTCACGAAGGCCAAAGAGTTGATGCAGAATTTCTTGTTGGCAACAGGTGTGGTTGGAAAGCGTCCTTCACGAAGGTATCTTTGGACTGATGCTCTGGCCGTTGAGAACTTAATTCTTCTGGAGTTAAAAACTGGGGACCAGAAATTTACTCATTGCGCCCTAGAGTTGGTCGACTTGGTGCACTCAAAACTTGGCAAGTTCGATAAGAAAGATAAAAGGAAGGGATGGATTAGTGCTCTTCCGGATGAGGAAGGAAAAATGCGACCAACGTCCGGCGGCCTTCGAATTGGAAAGCCAAAACTTGAGCGCTCTAAAGAAATGCCTTTTTCAATGAACGATGAGTGGGATAGAGACGGCCAGTATTTTCACTACCTAACCAGGTGGATTGACGCTCTCCTTCTTGTGGGTGAAGTAACGAATGACGGCAAGTACTATTTTTGGGCGGCAGACCTCTGCGCTGTGACGATGAAGTCATTTATCAAGGAGACCAGAATCCCGTGGAAAATGAGTGTGGACCTAAAAAGAGTGCAAATTAACAGTCAAGGAGCAACTGATCCTTTAGATGGATTAATTACACTTAGAAAAGTGCTATCCGCAGTACCAGAGTTTAAAAAAGAACTTAAACCCCACGCATCCATTCTTCGCCACCTTTGCAGAAATAAGTCGTGGAGCTCTCCAGATCCTTTAGGGACTGGCCGCTTGTTAATAAACGCCCATGATTTAAAACAGCTTTCCCTTCCTTCTGCCCAAGTCCTAAACTGGCAGGAATTACTTGCTCAGGCATGTGTGGGCATAGACCACTTATTAAATGGAAAAACCTTTAATAAACCAGTCGATTCTAGGTTGGCCTTCAGAGAGTGCGCTCTTTCACATGGCATTAGAGTTTGGCAAAAAGAAGGAAGCTATATGGAGGACTATATCCCTCTAGCTGAAGAGATAGAGTCTTTCTGGCTTAATGCAATATCGACGGATACTTGGAGGGATCATGAGGATATAAATGCTGTCACACTTTCGGCCTCTTTATTAAATTAGTGCTTCTTTACTTTCCCCAATTCAGTACGCTGGATACTGCTCACAAATTCAATCTCTTTTATAACTGCCGGCGCCAAAAGATTTCGAAGCTCCACATTGAGAAACTCTTCTTTATTCATTAATTTTGAGTCCGCAAGAATTGAAAGCACCTGCCCTTCCCTTTCAGATGGAGCAAGCTTAACCGCAAGCTTGGAATACATGCCATTGTCCAATGCGAAGTTATCAAGAACCTCTCTAATATCGTTTAAATAAAAAAGACGCCCTTTGCACTTAAAGGCCTGATCTGCGCGGGACTTAGGATATAGCTGGTTATTTTTAAGTTCGACCAAGTCATTGGTTTTGAAAAGGCCTTCTTGAAGGACGGCCTCTTTATAAGTGAAATCCTTATTTAATGAAAACATTCCAGTGAACATCGATTCACTTTTTACAAACAAGACCCCATGCTCATCCACTTTAACCTTGTGGTTTGCTAGCACCTCCAGCCTGGGAGAATTGGAAGGTTCTCTTTCAGTGGCCAATTGAGAGCATACTTCAGTCATTCCAAAGGTTCTAACAACAGGCCACCCAAGCTTCAAAAGTTTTTGGTGCAGATGGCCTGCGAGATAATCTCCCCCGATTATGAGATAGCGCAGCCCCTTGGGGGCCTCAATTTTATTTGCGACAATATCAAACGCTTGAAGCGGAACAATTGAAGTAACAGAGACATTTTCAAGCTTTTTCACCCAGCGACGCACGTCCCACTTGTCACTTGAGGTGTAAACTTTTGCTCCAGCAATTTGTGCTCTTATATAAACGGAGAGCCCACCAATATGCCATGGCGGCAAAGATAAATACCAACTGTCCCTTGCATTAAGATTAAGATGTTGATTCACGGCCTTTGCACTTTTTCTGAGAGCTTCTTTAGAAAGAGCATAACCCTTTATGCCGCCTGTGGAGGTCGTGCCTGAAGACAGTATAAAAACATGAGAATTGAGTCCTAGCTCTGAGAGTTTGCTTTTAAGCTCGACACGTGTGACCTGGTCAAGCTTTGGAGAAAATTGATAAATGTTATCTGAGGAGTTTAGGTCTATTTCAAACACGTCCAGCTCCTCCTATTTAAATTTGCATAGATCTCATCCACAGCGCTTTCATTAAGCGTACAGACCCCATCCTCGCAATTAAAAATCTCTAGCTGATCTTGGT
Organism: Halobacteriovoraceae bacterium; assembly: GCA_002711995.1. Classification (GTDB taxonomy): domain Bacteria; phylum Bdellovibrionota; class Bacteriovoracia; order Bacteriovoracales; family Bacteriovoracaceae; genus UBA845. Next base: position 124,365 of record PASN01000010.1, read on the forward strand.
ACAGCCCTGGAGTGTTAATACCATGTACAAGCTCAAGATCTCCTCTATCCATTAATTCCAGCCAACAGTGATAACGTCCCAAGTCACTTCCCATATAGGAGCTGAATATTGCTTTGCCATTATTTTCGAGAAACCTTGCATTAGCTTTATGGATGACATAGTCAAATCCTTCTCTTTCGGTGAAGTCTTTTGCGGCCGGAACCATCAATTGGCCCCAGTCCCCAGCTCCTGGATCCTCAATATAGTCTATCTTGCCTAGCTCATCTGCTCCAAGCTCTTTTAGGAATGAATTCCATTGATCGACACTTATAGTGCCATTGGAGTCCAGTCTAACAGTTACGTCATTTTGCAAAAGCTTTCTAATTTTGGTGAAGTCCTGTTCCCCGAAAACTTTTACTTTCAAAACTCCTTCAGCTTTTCCATCTTTGTATAGGCTGTGATTTTTAAAGCTTCTGGCAGCGATTCTCTGCCTTAGTTCTTTTTCGTTGGTGGCAAACCAAAGTGCTTTCTCAAAGTAGATGTCACGCTTGCCGCTGACAACATCTTCGACAGAAAGATCACCTAACTCAACGTGGGGAAAGTAGTCTGCATACCCAAACCCAGAATCGTTTTTGACTCTTAAATACATTCCTCTTTTCTTACCTTTTGAGCTTTTTGCATTTAGAGCTGAAAGAGGTTGTAATTCGTAGAGGGAGTATTCAATCATGAGATAAAACTTCCAAACAGAGCAAGTCCAAAAACTAGTAAATGAATGCCAGCAAATTTTAGGGCCTCGTTAAGTATCGCTCCATCTTTATTATTTTTAATAATATTCAGAACCTTCATTAAAAGAGGAAGCGCCAACAAAGGTGCCCACGCTTTTAAAATGTAAAGTCCAAGATAAGGCAGAATCAAGCTTGCATATAAAGAGTAAACATACACTCTCACAGGCACTCTTGTGGCCATAGTGCGCTTGCCAACAACCTTGTCGGTCTTTCTGTCTCTAAGATTGTTAATCATAATTAAAGATGTGGATAAAAGCCCAATCTGGGATGCCACCAAAAAAACGATTGGAGGAAGCTCTAAAGAATATAAGTAAAAGGAGCCACAAACAGCGAAAAGGCCAAAGAACAAAAAGACAAAAAGCTCGCCCAGGCCTTTATAGGCCAGTGGTAAAGGCCCACCTGTATATCCATAGCTCAAATAAAGAGAAAGTACTCCCAGCACAAGGACAACAGGCCCTCCTCTTAAAAAAAGAAAAACTCCAATAATAGATGCCAGTGCGATGGATACGTGTCCCCACAACATGGTTGTCTTTATTGAGACATCTCCTGAGCTAGACACTCTTCTAGGGCCAACCCTATCGGTATCTGCCCCTTTAATCGCGTCGACTGCATCATTGTAAAAATTTGTGGCCAACTGGATAAGCAGTGAAGCTCCTAGACACAGTGAAAGATATAGGTAGCTTGTTTTGTCATACAAGTTTATGAGAAGGCCATGCGCCACAATCGGAGGAATAATCGCAGCAACGAGTGTCTTTGGCCTCGAGGCCGCTAGAATATGTTTAATCATATGTTTTTCACCTTGTTTTTAACGATGTCTAAAATTTCTGTTTCTTTTTGCAACAGGCGATGCCCAGCCTTCAAGTATACGCACTCAACTCCAAGAGGCGCGATCTCTTGTTCGCAATAATCGCTGTACTTCTTATCCTTGAGTCCATTGACCCAGACAATTTTATCCTTGTTTGCTTTTATGATCTCTTTATAGTTTTTTTGCTTTGAAAGTCCAAATTCTTCAAACATATTAATTAAAACTTCTTTGTTATAACTCTCCCCAGTAATGGGTTCGTCATGTTTAAACAAATCCAAAGAGTTCCAATATTTTATAAAGTCATCTCTATCCAGATTCTTGAGCTTGCCCAAAAACAGCTCTTCCACTTTAGCTCGATCTTCAATTTGTTCAGGGTTAAGGCCTGCGTGGCCTCCAAGCGCGAAAAACAATTTAGGAGAAAATCTATCCAATAACTCCAAGGCAAATCGAGCACCAAATGAGTAGCCGATTACAACATCTTCATTTGAAATGCTGATGTTCGAATAGCCGGCTTCTTTACTTCCCCCGCACAGATCATACATGTTGTAGGATATGACGTTAAAATGTGATTTAAGAAAATCGAATTGAGACTTATTTCCTAGGAATCCATGAAAGCAGTGAAGCTTCAAGACATCAACTCCCTAAAGCACTCAAGAGTTTGTTCAGGGGAGATTTTCACAATATGAACTTGCTCGGGCACATTCATGTTGAGTTTTTTTCCCTCAAGCATTGTTTCATCATTGATCCCAACCCTTTCAAATATTCTTCCACCATTATTATCGAGGATGAACACTTCAAGGTTTTCAGGAAGTTCCATGCAAGCTCCAATATCGTATAGAAAGGTTAAGTCACCTAGAACACAGTACACTTTTTCAGTTAATGAATTGGCAAGACCTATCGCGCTGGAAAGCTGGCCATCTATGCCATTGGCGCCCCGGTTGCCGTAGGTTCTGAACTTTTTATTTTGAACGGCCTCGAAATCTCTTATAACGGAACTATTGCCAAGGTAGATAATGCTATCTTCGGGGATAGACTCTTGAAAACCTTTAAACCAAGACCACTGAGAGTCAGGGTATTTAGTGAATATATCTTCATTAAAGCTTGATACATGAGAGCATTTTGCTGGTTCGAGTTGTGAAAGAGACACAAAGTCTAAATCTGAGCAAACCTGGCCATGAGACAATGCTGAAAGTCCTCTAGGATCCACGCTGAACACATCAATAGTCTCAGTGTCTATCACTCTCCATAGTTTGCTCAATGGCGTGTGTCCAATTCTAACAATAGAATCAAAACATCCTTCTTTATACAGCTTTAATAATTCAAACTCATTTGCGATTGGACCTAAGTCTTTGGCCCAAGATAAAGTTTCAGCGTAAACAAAATCTGTCTTTTTCTTTATGGTAAGAACCAGCTCACGAAGAGATTCTCTAGCGTGGGAAAACAGAAAAAGCGTTCTTTCGTGAGAGTTCACAAAGTCTTTAAGGTCATCTAGGTTGTTTTTTGTAACCGTATTAGGTCTATCTAGTTCTTTATCTACTAGAATATTTAAATGAAGAGGAAACTTTGGATTGTTGATCTCAAGCTCCTCAGCGTCACAGCTCAGAATCTCAACTTGTTGGCCTGCAATGTTGGAGCTTGCTCCAAAGTGGTCTATGGTTTGAGCAGCACCAGTGCCGTGAAGTCTCTTTGGCCTATCACCGGAGATTAAAATAAGTGGTATGTCGGCATACTTGGCCTCTACCATGGCGGAAAGGCATTCTGAAACGGCCGTTCCACTTGTTACACATACGGCAGCAAGCTCGCCGGCCATGCATGATCCTAATGCTTTAAAGCTCGCTGAGCGCTCATCAAGCTCATAATGAAACTTTGCGTTTGGAAACAAAGTCTTTAATGTGTGATTTCTGGCCCCAGAACAAAAATAAAGTTTTTGAATATGGCCTAGTTTAAATGTTTTCATTAAAGAAAATATCCCTAATTACTTTTCTCTTTCTTTTAATTTCGGAGAGCTCGTTTTCAACGGTGGACTCTTTTACGACCCCGCCTCCGCTTTCTATCCAGTATGATTCTTTATCCCATTGGATATTCCGAATGGCCACAAGTGCAAACGCTTTTTTGCCGTGCTCCACTCCCACTACGCCGCCAAACTTGCGATTTGGGTGCTTAGAATAATACTTGCTGTTTTTGATAAACTGTTTGGCCACACCTTGAGGATAGCCTCCCAACGCGGCCGTTGGTCCAAGTAGAGAAGCAAGCTCCTCAATTGATAGTTCGCTTTCAAAAGATATATCAGTTCTCAAGTGCGCAAGGTTTCCAAACTTCTCAATCTTGGAAGTGCCCACTTCAAGGTCCTTTTGTTCTTTAAGCTTGTTTTTAAGGTCTTTGACTACGAGGTGATGTTCGATCAGCTCTTTTTTGTCCTCTAGTAGCTCGTGGGCCTTATCAATAGGTCTAGTGGATGCCAAGGCCATGCTTTTAAACTTCATGCCATCTTTAGAGAACAAGATCTCAGGAGTTGATCCGAGAATACCTGAGTCTTCGTCCCAAAGGCCATAATTTAGGCCTAGGCGAGCATTAAGAATGCCTTTAACTAGCTCTTTAAGCTCTGCGCTAGACTTGGAATAACTTTCTCTACTAATGAGGACTACTTTTTCGAAGTCTTCATTAAACTCACTTAGCGCCTTATTGATGTCTTCAAGATAGGTCTCATCGTCGTTGCCCTTCACCTCTGGCATGCCGGGTGAAGAATTTATACTCTGAAGTGCATCGATATGCGCAAAACAAACGAATTCAGGAATGTACTCCCAAGTGTTTTCGTTAAAAAAGTCCCTTTGGAAGAACTTAACATCCCCTACTTCCAAAGCATCGCCCATCCCAAAAACGAGTTGGTCTTTCTCAAAATACGCCATGAGGGCGCCTCTTTTACAGAAGAGCTCCCAATCCAGCTTTTCAAATGGTATATGAACTTGTTTTTTCATGTTAAATTGGCCAGCGCAACATAGCTTAAACATTCTTAAAGTTTCGCCTAATGTAGTGATGAGAGATTGATAAATCAATATCTATTACAGAAAAATAGTCGGTAAATAAGCATTTTCCTACTCAGTGCGCCAATTCCTTTAATTTGTACATAAATTGCCAGTTTTTTTCTGTTCAGACTTGTCATTTTTGACGCAAAACAGTAATAAGCAAGGGTAAAACAAAATATCAACAAAAGAACCTGGTGCAATCCTATGCCTAAAGCTGCCTTTATCAAAACAATGTTTGATGACATCTCAGACAAATACGACTTATTAAATGACATTCTTTCTTTGGGAATCCATCGTTTATGGAAGAAGAAGCTTGCCAACAAGATTATGGCCACAAATCCTCAGAGCTTTTTAGATTGCGCCACAGGCACAGGCGATATTGCAAATCTTATTGACTCGAAAGGAGTGAAAACTCAAGGTATTGATTTTTCCCCAAACATGATCGAGCTAGCTAAAAAAAGAAACTCCCACATTCCTTTTCAAGTAGATGACTTAATGGGCTTGAGTTTTGAAGATAAAAGCTTTGATGCCTCCAACGTGTCTTTCGGAATTAGAAATGTTGAAGAAGTATCTGTAGCTCTCTCGGAAATGGCGAGAGTGTCCAAGCAAAGCGTTTTTGTTATGGAGTTTGGCCAACCTGAGAACAAAATCTTTAAATCAATCTACTTCATGATTATGAGAGGTTTTATTCCTGCTATTGGAAAGATCTTTAATAGAGAAAGAGAATATGAGTACTTAATCGAATCCTCCTCAACTTTCCCTTCTGGAGCGAAGTTTATTGAGATAATGAAAAGCTCTACAGGCTTTAAAACATTTAAGGCCACTCCTCTATTTGGAGGAGTTGTATATATTTACGAAGCACATAACAAATAAAAAGGTAAACTCACATGGTTTCTGAAATTTTTGATTCCGAAAAGTGGAATGAAGTAGAAGGTTTTAATTTTACAGACATTACTTACCATAGAGCAAAAGACCAAGGCACGGTTAGAATTGCTTTCAATCGACCTGAGGTTAGAAATGCCTTTAGGCCTCATACGGTGGATGAGCTTTACAGAGCACTTGACCACGCAAGACAGACTAGCGATGTAGGCGTTGTCCTTATTACTGGAAACGGCCCTTCTCCTAAAGATGCCGGCTGGGCTTTTTGCAGTGGTGGAGATCAAAGAATTAGAGGAAAGGACGGATACAAATATGAAACTGGCAACCCTCTGGAAAAAGATTTGGCCAGAGCGGGCAGACTTCATATCTTGGAAGTTCAACGACTCATAAGATTTATGCCTAAAATCGTAGTTGCCGTTGTGCCTGGCTGGGCCGTGGGTGGTGGCCACTCTCTTCATGTGGTCTGTGACATGACAATAGCTTCTAAGGAACATGCGATATTCAAACAAACTGATCCAGATGTTGCGAGTTTTGACTCTGGATACGGATCGGCCTACTTGGCAAAGCAAGTTGGTCAGAAAAGGGCCCGGGAAATTTTTTACTTGGGACTTAACTATAGCGCTCAGGAGGCCTTTGATATGGGAATGGTTAACTTAGTCGTTCCACATAAAGATTTAGAGTCAAAAGCTCTTGAGTGGGCAAAAATTATGAACTCCAAGTCACCTACGGCAATGAGAATGTTGAAGTTTGGATTTAATATGACTGATGATGGGATGGTTGGGCAACAACTTTTTGCAGGTGAGGCAACTCGCCTGGCCTATGGAACTGAAGAGGCCCAAGAAGGCAGAGACGCATTTCTTGAAAAAAGAAATCAAGATTTCAGTTCGTTCCCTTGGCATTATTAATTAAATCCGAACATTAAATTAATAAATTTAATTCATAGCTAAAACATATAGGGTGAGATTTAAAATATCTCGCCTTTTTTTTTCACTAAAAAAACTCAAGTTTTCCCTATTTTTTACACCGCTTGTTATCTCAACATCTTAAGTGCAATGCCCAAATTTAATGATCAAATACAGCTCGCTAAAAAAAAGTGAAGTTCTCGGGACCAAATTTTATTGTTGGGTTGTGGCAAACCTATTGCACTAGCAACCACACCGTTACAAGGCACCATGCCTTTTAAATCTTAAACCTGAGAACAGGAGGAAACATGAAATTATTAGTAGCACTTTTGGCCTGCGGAGTTGCATTCACAGGCTGTAACCAATCAGACGGAAACAGCAGCAAGAAATCAAGCGTGGTAAATGAAACAAACGCAAGCAACTACATGGACGCCATGGAGTTTTTAAGAGCTAAAAAAGAGTACACCAAGCTTGTAGAAATCATCGAGGCCAACGGCCTTCAAGATGAATTCATGAAGGAAGAAGAGTCAACAGTATTTGCTCCAACCAACAAAGGGTTTGAGTCCATGAGTGACGCTTCTTTTGATCAGCTTCTTAAGAACAAAGAAATTGCTGAAAAAATTATTCGTCATCACATCGTTAGCGGAAAGCTTTCAAATGCTGACCTAAAAGCTAAAGACGAAGTTGTTACAAAACTTGGTGAAACTGTGGCAGTTAAAAAGACAAACTTTGGAGGCCTTGCCGAGGCAGACGTGGTTAGTCCAAACAATGGCTACAAGTATGGTTACGTTCACGGAATCAACAGAGTACTAATGCCTCTTGGTGAAACTAAAGGCGAAACCAAAGGTGACGAGAAGTTCCCTGATGAAAAAGCACCTCAAGAGCAGCAACAAGAGCAAGGTAAAATTCCTGACGAGCAACAACAAGAGCAGCAGCAAGAGCAGGGCAAAGAGACAAAAGGTGATGAAAAATTCCCTGATGAAAAAGCGCCTCAAGAGCAGCAACAAGAGCAAGGTAAAATTCCTGACGAGCAACAACAAGAGCAGCAGCAAGAGCAAGGCAAAGAAACTAAAGGTGACGAGAAGTTCCCTGATGAAAAAGCGCCTCAAGAACAGCAACAAGAGCAAGGTAAAATACCTGACGAGCAACAACAAGAGCAACAACAGGAACAAGGTAAAGAAACAAAAGGTCAAGAGACTAAAGGTGACGAGAAGTTCCCTGATGAAAAAGCTCCTCAAGAGCAACAGCAAGAACAAGGAAAAATTCCTGACGAGCAACAACAAGAACAGCAACAAGAACAAGGCCAAGAGCAACAACAAGGTTAATCCTACCCTTTAAAATGACTGTTCACAGGGGGGATCTTCGGGTCTCCCCTTTTTCATTTAACCTTTAACTTTATTGCCAATATTTAAAGTCGAACTCAAAAAGGGAATTTTTCCTAATTCTTAAGAAATTTCGTTTAACCGGTCAATTTAATTGCGTTATGAAATATAAGGTAATGGCCTTTGATAAAAAGCTCGATACTGTAGATTATGAAAATCTTTTACTTGTTTTAAGTGTGTTTTTACAATCTGCTTGTGGTGTGAAGGGAAAACTAGATTCTTTGGACTCAAAAGGAACCAGTTATCTTGTAGCGAAGTTTGAAGACAGTTCTAAATCCTTTATGAGTGCTCAGGTTGATTGAGATAAAAAGCTTATCTATGCGGGTTCAGGTTTATCCAGTGAATGCGTTAACATAATATCCTTTGATGATATAAATAACATAAGAATAGTTGGCGAAGTAACAAGCACATCTATATGGACATTCCAGAAACGTAAAGCTTTATGATAATAATTCCAAACTGCTTGTCTCCACTAACAAATTTCCTAGGTGCCACTCCGGAAGACCCAACCAGTTGGAACCCAACATTCGCAAACTTTCTTGCTTCAGGGGGATCTTATGCTCGAGGCATACAACAGGCAGTTACCCACGGTGCCACCACTCAGATTTATTTTTCAACCCATACTGGTTGGTTCCATGTTGAAATCGATGAAAACAATAACACCTTTACGGAGCAAGCTAAAAACACAGCGCACACATACAACAATTCAAGCTTATTCTTATTGAATGACAATTTGGTCTTATCCCAAATGTACTCAAGTTCAACCGAACACTTGAATGTATAGGAGCTTGGTGACGGAAGCACCTCCGCAACATTAAATGGCGTAATCCCTAAAGCTTATGGAGGCAATAACCTTGTCTGGACCACATTCAGCTCCAGCGACGGAACAAAGCATGGTGTAATGTGGAACAACGTCGCCTTTATTGACACCTCTGGCCTCACACCTAAAGTAACATCAAGAAAGATGATTCCGTCCGACATTTATAGAGCGTCAAAATACGTCCAACATAATGGTCGTGAATATGTTTATGTTGTTACAGGCAATCACTACCTTGATGTTTACGATATAACCGACATTTCCTCCCCCCCACCCTTAAGTATAGAAATAAAATCGTGGAGCTTGGCGCGAATGAGTCCTACGGAGTGGATGTGAACATGGATCAAAACCTGGTTGTAATTGGAACCAACAAGGTAGTTGTTGTTTTAATTGATATAAGAGGGCTTAGCGCTCCCACAGTCCAAAACGCTTATATTCCTGAAATTAGCGCTATTGATTCCACCAGTGGCAACAACGAAGCTGATGGTTCATTGGATGTAACAGTTTCTCTAGACAAGGCCTCAACCGCCCCAGTCTCAGTTGATTGGACAACAGTGGATGGTACGGCCACTGCGCCTAGTGACTACACAACAAGTACTGGCAGCCTAACCTTCGCTCCGGGGGAGATATCCAAAACTATATCCATTTCAATTGTAAACGATGGGACAGGGGAAGGCCTTGAATCCTTTGACATAGCTCTTTCAAGTCCAGACCATGGAGTTATTGTGAAAGAAGTTGCGAATGTATCATTCTCAAACTAGACATCGTCAAGATCAACACTCTTTTCAATATTTCCCTTAAGCGGCTCTACCACCGCACTTTTTAAGAGAGTCTCAAATAGAGTCCAAAATTCCCATTTAATATCATCAACTTTTCCAGAGAAAGGAATTTTTCCAGCAACCTTGTCATCGTCGTCTTTTCTGTTAAACAGCCTAAGACCTAAGTCCATCATATTCTCTTTAAGGTTTTTAAAAAATCCTTGACCCTCCTGCCATCCCTTTATCATCTCAGCGTCTTCAGTAACAAATTTCACATAGCCTTCCACTATATCACCTTTGACTGCAGACTCCAGGTATACACTAAGTTTTCCGCTAGTCGCATCAACTCCTCCAAATTCTTTCAAATAAGGATTTAGTTTAACGATTGAGACATTCTCAACTTTAAGGTCGATATCAAGCACTTTTGGAATATGAAACGGATTCACATTCCCTTTAAGAGAAACCGTGCCGCCAAAAACCTCTCCTTTTGCGCTAACGCTCGCGTATTTCTTTTCATTTCTTCCAGAAGGAAAGACTTCCAGGTTTTCAATTAGAATATCTTTGACAATCAATGGAACGGCGAGCTCATTTTCCTTTCTAAGGTCTCGCAATAGCAGTTCCACTTTGGTAACGAAAAGCTCCTTTATAATATTGTCTATTGGAGGGTGAATATTATCTATCTTAATCTTCTGCTCTGGCTCCTTTCTTTTCTCCTCTCCAGTAGTATCAATGACAGCACCTACATTTTCCACTCTTATCGAGTAATAGGCGTTGTCTTTAGAGTGGTCAAAATAAAGATAGTCAGCAATCACTTTTTGAACAGACCCTTTGATTCTTGGCCCGGCAGAGCTTTTTTCTTTGGCCTTGGGTGCGCTAATATCAATGCCATTAAAAGTGATATAGGATTTGGGATAGTTTATTGACCAGTCCTTGATCTTAAACGAAGTATTGTTATCCATTGATCTTTTAAGAAGCTTCTCAACCTCCCGCATAGAGAACTCTTGTTTTTGAGCAATTTTTTCCAGAGGAGCCGCAAAGGAACTTATAGCAAATGCTGCAAGTAATATCAGTGGTGTCTTCATAGTTCAATCCTATTCATAGTAATCATAAAGCCAGTCATCATCTTCATAGTTTTGCTCACTCTCTATCTCTTTACTTCTTTTCATATACTCATAGTAATTTGGATAGTAGCCGTAGTCTCCGTAGTGATCGTCATCCTCCCTGCCTGGAAGCGCGCAGCTCCCAAGCAAGGCCAATAACAGAATTGATCTAAACAGCATTCATACCTCACCGACTTTTAGCGCATTCTTTTTTCCTGACCACATACTTCAACAATTCCTTGCAGGAATAATCTTTTCCCATAATATTGCATTGGAGTTCAAGACTTTGTCCGCAAGAGATAATTGAAAAGGTCCTGTCTCTTCTCCCTTTAATAGACATATCGCAATCAAAATTCACAGACGCTTCATTATTCCTGGAGACCGTTCCTGCAGCTTTAATTTTATAATTTGATATACCCTCACCTGCATCCCCTAATGTGGAGAGGTCCCAACTCATTTGATGTGAGGTATACTTCAAGTTGTAGGTTTCTCCCTGGCATGAAGTTGCATACTCTTGTCCTTCACAGCTTCTAACGAACTTTTCCTCTTCACATGAATGTTCGCAATTTCCAATGCCAAAATTGTCCATATAGGTCTGTAAAGACTCGCAAACTTCCGAGTTTACAAAGCCCATGGCCTCTCCAACCCTACTATCCGTCGTTTCTAGTCCCATCTTAAGTTCTGTCATCAAAGAGGAAATAACCAGCTGTTCTGGATCTATAACCTCCCTAGGGCCTTCCGTTTCACTTTCTGTTTCAGTTCTTTCCGTAGGGGATTCGTTACTCGGTGTTGAGTCAGTGTCTGAATCATCACTGCTGTCACCGCAAGATAGCAGGATAAAAGGTATTAAAATTAACAGTGTCTTTTTCATGTAAATTCCCTCCTTATGAAACAAGTCAGGTTTAATTAAATTACTTTTATCAAATGTTGCCCAATTAAGAGGCCTGAAAAGCTCTATACAAATCTAGGCACTGTTTTTGCAAAAACATGAAAGCATGAAGTATAGCGTTCTTACTTGTCTTATATTTATTCTCTCCTCCAGTGCAGGTATTAGAGAGAAGCTATTCATAATGGAAAAGAGTCATAATCCAGAGAATGTGATGATCATAGAGGTAAAGTTAAATGAGAAATGTGAATTTCAAACCTATGAAGACGGATCCCTATTAAACTTTTACTGGTTAATGGATGGTGGTAAATATACAAAAGATATACACCCGTTGATAAGACATGGTATTGCCAAAAGAGTTGAATACAAAGACCAGGCAAAAACAAAGACTTCATTCAAAGTGGCCTTAAACGATTTAAAAGAAGTGCAACATGACCTTCCTGACTCCTCTTTGGATGTAAGCGCATCTCTGGATAAGGGGAAGTGCTCTGTACAATCTATTTTGGAACTAGGCCCTTCCAAAAATAATAAGAAGATAAATCTAACAAGGTCATTCTGCAAAGTGGAAACAAACGTTTTAGGAATACCTGTGGGTTGCACATTTTTAGAACTCGAAGGGAAAACACTTTCTTCAGGAAAACCACTTCACGCCAAGTTCAAAGCAGAGGATTAAACGAACTTAAAAACCAGTAGAGTTGCACTAACGAAGTAAATTGCCAATATAGACACCCCCTCAAAGCCGATATCTCCAGGTCCCTGCTTCTCTCTCCTGGCCAAAGCAATGGCAATGATTGAGGTCATCAGAAGAATAACACTTGTAAGGAAAAACTCCTCGTTTTTGTAATATGAATATATTGGAGCCTCCAAAGAGAGGGCGTCGGCAATGACTAGCATTAAAACGTCAAAAGTATTGCCTCCCAGGATGTTCGCCACGGCCATGGTTAAAGCACCCTGCCTAACAGCTGACAATGACACTACAAGCTCTGGCAAAGAAGTTATGACGGCCGTAAGAAAGCCGCCGGCGATGTTTTCAGCAAGTCCAGTGGTGCTAATCAACGACTCTGCCGACTTGGTTATGACATAACCCAAAACGGCCACAACACACGCTGAAAGAGTGAATTTGGTAACTAACATTACACTTGATTCCTTGCTGTCAGGCCTGGGTTCGTCGAGTCTTGTCTCTTTGGTCCTTTTTGGTATCCAAAGAGGATTCTTATAAGTTTCCTGAAGCCACTTGAGTCCAAAAAGATATAAGACAAGCATTACAACACTTACTGGATGAATAAACAGCCACTCTGGCACTTCTATTACGGCACCGAGGAACGATAAACCAAGAAGCGAGATTAATAGATTGCAGGAAACAAGATTTGGAAGAGAAGCCGCAGCATGTTCTAGATTAACATTTCTGTATGTCATATCAGCGATGATCAAGAAGGTTGTTTGTGCGGCAATACCACCAAGGCAGTTGTTAATGGCCAAGGAGTGATACCCATTATAGGCCGAAAGTCCGGAGACAATACTTCCAGAAAGCGAAGTAATAGCTCCTAAGAAAAGACCGCCTACCAAGGCCTCGCCCAAACGAAACCTATCAGCGATGTTGTCTGCATAGGTGACCAGCTTTATACCAATGGTAAGAAGACCCACTACACTTATGATAAATCCTAAGATACTGATATGAATTGGCCATAGATCTAGCATTTATAAATTAAATGCTAATCCCCAAAAGACTTCATCATTGTTTTGTAAAAAATTTGTAAACTTTCTCATTAATATGCATGGCCTATGTCCAACCACTGAATATGTGCGTCCAATACTTTATTTTATAAAATGTCGCTAACAGAAAAAGGATGAAGATGTTTTTTAAAAGAATAAAGACTCCAGGATTAGCTCACTTATCTTACTTTATTGCGACAAATGGAGTTGCAATTGTTGTGGATCCTAAGCGGGACATTGATGAATACTTAAAGCTGGCAATAGAAAACAATGCCCAGATCAAATATGTGTTCGAAACGCACAGGCAAGAGGACTTCGTTATTGGATCGAATGAGCTGCATGAGAAAACAGGCGCTAAAATCATAGGTGGAAGGCACCCACTCTTTAGTCATTGCGACATCCAATTGGAAGATGGGGAGTTCTTCAAGATAGAAGATTTGACATTTTTAAGTTTAAGCACTCCAGGACACACACCTGAAAGTTTCTCCTACGGTGTATATTTAAAAGATAGAGACACATGCTGGGGCGTTTTTACCGGGGACACCCTTTTTGTGGGCGACACAGGAAGAACGGACCTTTCAGACCCTGACAAGACTTCGGAAAATGCGAAATTAATATACAACAGTGTCAGGTCAAAAATAGCAAACCTTGGAGATCAATCTTTGATTTTCCCGGCACACGGTTCTGGCTCTGTATGCGGCGGCGCTATCGCAGACTATGACCAAACAACAATTGGCTATGAGAAAACCTACAACCCAGTATTCACAATGGGTGAAGATGAGTTTACATGCCACAAAGTTAAAGAACGAATTCCAAGGCCTCCATACTTTAGTCTGATGGAGAAAATCAATTATGAGGGAGGTTGGAGAATTGAACAGGACCTAGCTAAAATTAAAGCTCTAAGTCCTGAGCAGTTTTTAGAAATGTCCAATAAAGGGATAATAATCGACACACGTGAGCCCGAGGCATTTGCTTCAGGACATATACCAGGCTCTTACAATATATGGTTGGATGGACTTCAAGTCTTTGGCGGGTGGTTCTGTAAAAAGGACACTCCAGTTTTCCTTGTGCTTGACAGGCATGATGACCTCAACACCGCTCGGCTCATGCTATCCAGACTTGGTGTGGGCAGAATCAAGGCCTTTCTCTCAGGAGGCATCGAGTCCGTTAGAAATTCAGGTTACAACTTAGAAAGCTTCGGCGTGATTTATCCCAAAGAGCTTTTCCACAATAAGCGTAATTTCGAAATTTTTGATGTTAGAGAGATCACAGAGTTCGAAAGTGGGCACATTGAGAATTCAAAACATTGCTTTGTAGGCCATCTTGAGGACTATTTAATAAAACACAGGCCCCCTAACAAGTCTATCGCCACAATATGCAGTGTTGGGCATAGAGGCGGAATTGCTGCGAGTATATTTGCCAAAATGGGACACAAGAACGTTTATAACGTGCTGGGTGGAATGAAGGCATGGAATTCGCGAGGTTTACCAATCCAAGAAGGGAAAGAGACTAAAGGAAAACGGGAAATAAAAAATATTGAAAATGTGGCGCAATGGGGCAGCACCCATTAATAATAAAACTACGGTGAAAATATGGAAAATTTTGAGTTGTCTTCAGTAAAGAAGTGTTTAATTCTTGGTGGGGGTAATATTGGGTTGGCCTTAGGCAGACAAATCAAAAAGAAGCTTCCAGAGGCTGCGGTAGTAGTTACCAAAAGAAGCATTGAAGATGTGCCGAAGGAGCAAAAAGAAGAACTGACCTTTTTGCCTCACGATCCTTTGAAGGAAGGCTCCTGGAGCTCTCTCGCCCAGACCTTAGAGAATGACTTCAGCGAGTTGGACCTTGTTATTTCCACATACGGCGTTTTACACAATGACACTCTTGCGCCGGAGAAAAAACTAGAGGATATAAAGTTATCAAACTTAGTTGAAGCATTTTCAGTTAACACCTTCACAGCGCCCTTGGCGGCAAAATACCTAATGAAAATTGTCTCAAAAGGGAGCCCAAGCACTTTTGTATTTTTATCCGCAAAGGTGGGAAGCATTGCAGATGACTCCACCGGTGGTTGGTATGCATACAGATCCTCAAAGGCAGCGTTGAACATGATGGTCAAAAATATGGCAATAGAGTTTAAGAACAGAAACAAGAAAACCTTTGCTGTGGCCATACATCCGGGAACTACCGAAACTCATTTGTCGAAACCATTTCTTAGTGGATTCAGCTTAAAGGTCTGGAGTCCAGATGAAACTGCGGAGCATATTTTAAATGTAATAAGCGAGATCGGCCCAGAAAAAAGTGGAAGCTTCTTAAATTGGGACGGATCCACTATTCCTTGGTGACGGATCTCCACTTATGCTGGGGATCAAAAGAGTTTAAAAACTTCATAATCTCTTTGGACGCTAGAGATTCATTTTCTATAAGCCAGATCTCATCTTTCAGTTTTTCTTTGAGAATGACTTCTTGAGATTCGACTTTTCCAACAACTTGTCCATAACTTCTTAAATCGGTTCTAGTTCTAAGATGTAAAAACGGACCGAAGCGAGAAAAATAAAGCTTTTCTCTAAGATCTCTAATTTGATCGGAGTCAAGCTCATCAACCTTGAAAGCGCTCTCACCTTCTTTTAGCTCCACAACGCCATTGCTTAATACTGTAAGCTCGCTTGCTGACTTTGAATTTCCATACACATATTGAAGTAAAACTTCACTTGAAAAAGAATTTAGACTTAAAAGGGCCAGCATGAATATTGTCTTAAGCATTTAAAGCTCCACCGTTTAACTTTTAGTACTCTTAAAGTTAGGTTATGAACCGCAGGGTTTGAAGTTTTAGGGCCGAACTTCTCTTTAACACAGGAGTGATAATGACTATATTTTTCAGCGATTGGTCGAGCTTACTTAGAATCGTAGTAATAAGTGTTATTGGCTATGTGGGACTAGTTGTCTTTCTTCGAATCTCGGGGCCTCGAACTCTGTCGAAAATGAACAGTTTTGACTTTGTCATCACAATCGCGCTTGGCTCCACCTTCGCTGGTGGAATCCTTCAAAAAGCAATTTCCTTGGCCGATGTCTTATTGGCATTTATAATGCTTATAGGGCTTCAATATGTAGTGACTGCAATTGCTAGCCGCAACAAGAAGTTTAACGACGCCATAAAGGCATCGCCAGTCGTTGTTTTTGAGGATGGTCGCTACATTGAGGAAAACTTAAGGGATGCCCATGTCACTAAAGATGAAGTGGATTCGGCGGTAAGGGCGGCTGGTTTTTCAGAACTGGAATTTGTAAAATTTGTTATTCTGGAGACGAATGGGAATTTAGTTGCAGTAAAAAAATAAAAAGGGATGCTATTAGGGCATCCCTTATTGTTAAAGATTTTAGCTTCCGCAGCTTATACATTCGTCTTTATTCTCCAAAGAACAAATCATCTGCTCAGTCATCTCTTCTTTACTGGCCTGATTGCTCTTGTCACGAATGGTGAACTTAATTGCATCGGCGGCAGCTTTGGTTCTAAGGTAATACATACCCGTTTTAAGGCCAAGCTTCCAAGCGTAGAAGTGCATAGAGTTAAGTTTGCCCATATTAACATCGGTCATATGGATATTTAATGACTGAGACTGGTCAACAAACGCTCCCCTGTCCGCGGCCATTTCCAATATGGATTTCTGCTTAATCTCCCAGGAAGTCCTATAAAGATCTTTTAAGTCTTGTGGAATTTGCTCAATATTTTGGATTGATCCATTATGTTGAATGATCAAGTCCTTCATTGTCTCATTCCAAAGGTCCAGCTTTATAAGGTCTTTTACAAGATACTTATTAACCATAGTGAATTCACCGGAAAGAGTTCTTCTAGTGTAGATGTTTGAAGTAAATGGCTCAATGCATTCATTGTTTCCAAGAATCTGGGAAGTTGATGCTGTAGGCATAGGAGCAACCAACAATGAGTTTCTCACGCCATCTTTCATGATCTTTTTTCTCAACCCTTCCCAATCCCATCTATTGCCAGGTTTTACATTCCACATATCAAACTGAAATTCTACCTTTGATATAGGTGAGCCTTCATAGCTTTCATATGGTCCATCTTTCAAGGCAACCTCGTGAGATGCTGTAAGAGCCGCAAAGTAGATAGTTTCAAAGATGTCACGATTAAGCCTTTTTGCCTGTTCTGAATCAAATGGAACTTTTAACTTCGCAAAAGGGTCTGCAAGGCCTTGAACGCCAATACCAATCGGCCTATTTTTGAGATTTGAGTACCTCGCCTCCGGCACCGGGTAGTAGTTCAGATCAATAATTTTATTGAGGTTTTTGGTGATCGTTTTTGTGATCTCAAAAAGCTTGTCAAAATCATAACCTTCCTCAGTAACAAACTTCCCAAGGGAAATTGAAGCAAGGTTGCACACTGCGATTTCATTTTCATCAGTGTATTGAATGATTTCAGTACAAAGGTTGCTTGATTTAATTGTTCCAAGGTTTTTTTGGTTCGACTTGGCGTTTGCAGCATCCTTATAGAGCATAAAAGGAGATCCAGTCTCCACTTGAGACTCAAGGATTGAGAACCAAAGCTTTCTCGCACTCACTTTTTGCTTTGCTCGTCCCTCTTTTTCATATCTTGTGTAAAGCTCATTAAACTCTTTGCCGTGGCACTCATGAAGATTTGGGGCCTCATGTGGACAGAACAATGACCATTCAGCGTCTTGTTCCACTCTTTCCATGAATAAGTCATTTACCCAAAGCGCGTAAAATAGATCTCTTGCTCTTAGCTCTTCTTTACCGTGGTTCTTTTTAAGTTCCAAGAAGTCAAAGATATCCGCATGCCACGGTTCAAGATAAATGGCAAAAGCTCCCTTTCTTTTTCCACCACCCTGGTCAACATATCTTGCAGTGTCATTGAAAACTCTAAGCATTGGAACGATGCCGTTGGACTCGCCATTCGTGCCCTTAATGAATGTTCCTTTTGCGCGGATATTGTGAGCGCTCAGTCCAATACCGCCAGCTGACTGACTAATCAACGCGCACTGCTTAAGAGTGTCGTAAATTCCTTCAATTGAGTCATTTTTCATTGTTAGAAGAAAGCATGAAGACATCTGAGGCTTAAGTGTTCCAGCGTTAAACAGTGTCGGAGAAGCGTGGGTAAACCACTTTTGACTCATAAGGTGATAGGTCTCCATAGCAGCGTCGATGTCTTGCTCATGGATGCCCAGCGCAACCCTCATAAGCATATGCTGAGGTCTTTCAACAATCTTGCCATTTACTTTTAATAGATACGACCTTTCAAGAGTTTTAAAGCCAAAGTAGTCATATTCAAAGTCTCTTGAATAAGCTATTTCCGTCTCAATCCTTTCCTTATGTTTTTTAGCGTTTTCATAAAGGGTGTCAGATATTAAAGCTGTTTGCTCGCCGGTTTTTGGATCAACATGGTTGTAAAGAAGTCCCATAGTCTCCAAAAAAGAATCTTTTGTATTTCTATGCAAATTACTCATGGAGATTCTTGCGGCAAGAGTTGAGTAGTCTGGGTGAATGGATGTCATGTAGGCCGCAACCTCTGCTGACAAGTTGTCCAGCTCAACAGTTGAGATGCCGTCAAAGATTCCTTGAATTGTTCTTTTTGAAACTTCAACCGCGTCCACATGAGCAATATTCAAACCGTATGTTAGCTTTTGAATACGGTGGGTGATTTTATCAAACTGAACGCTTTCTTTTTTTCCTGATCTTGTAGTTACAAACATTGTTTACCTCTTTCCTTAGAAGTCAAAATTAGTATCAAACTCAAAGCTGTTGTCTTGAAGTGAACTCATGACGCCGGCCTTTTGATATTCGCTAACACGCTTTTCAAAAAAGTTTGTTTTACCTTGAAGAGAGATTAGCTCCATCCAATCAAAAGGATTGGTGGCGTTGTAGTAGGCCTCGTACCCAAGTTCTAGCAACAGTCGATCCGCAACAAACTCAATGTACTGACACATCAAGTCCGCATTTATCCCGATTAAGGATACTGGGAGCGCCTCGGATATAAATTTCTGCTCCAACGCCACCGCCTCAGTGATAAGTTCGTAAACTTTCTCTTTTGCTGGTTTGTTTTGAATATGTTTGTAAAGAAGACATGCAAAGTCTGTGTGAAGTCCTTCATCACGACTAATCAATTCATTAGAAAAGGTAAGCCCTGGCATTAGTCCACGCTTTTTAAGCCAAAAGATAGAGCAGAAGCTTCCGGAGAAGAAGATACCCTCTACGGCAGCAAATGCAAGCAGTCTTAAAGCGAAGTCATCTCCACTTTCGATCCACTTTAAGGCCCAATCAGCTTTTTCAGCAATGCATGGAACATTTTCTATCGCTCTGAAAAGATAGTCTTTCTCTTTGTTGTCTTGGATGTAAGTGTCAATCAAAAGGCCATATGTTTCAGCATGAATGTTTTCCATAGCGATCTGGAATCCATAAAAACATCTTGCTTCAGGCACTTGTAGATCATTGTAAAATCTTAATGCAAGGTTCTCATTAACGATGCCATCACTTGCGCTAAAGAATGCAAGAACATGCTTGATGAAGTGCTTTTCATCATCGTTTAACTTTTTCCAGTCTTCAAGGTCTTGATATAAATCGATCTCCTCAGCGGTCCAAAAGGACGCCATGGACTTTTTGTACATTTCCCAAATGTCATCGTATTGAATAGGCAATAAAACAAAACGGTCGTTGGACTCCTCCAACAAAGGCTCTTTCTTCATGAAACTCTCCTCTCTCATGGTGTGTGTGTATGATTACGGGGTTTACTTATAAAATGTGCTGATTTTTAATTTTTGCGCTGAAACATAAAAGTCACTCTCCTCGGTGTTTGTGATGACTTCGTAATCAGGATCTGACTTTACAGTTGCGGGACAGTGCTGGAATTTCACCTAGCTTCACTAACTACGAACACTTTGTATAAGCTTTATATAATTAATCCGATAATTCAACGAAAATATTTTTAAAGGCCGTGACTGAGCGCTTCTAGAGAAATTATGCTATAAACAAAAGTTATGAATATTAAATACTTACAAGCTATTGTTTTTGATCTTGACGGAACCTTAGTCGACTCAAGATTGGACTTTGATAAAATGCGCTCCGACTTAGGCTTTCCTCCCGGTGTTCCAATATTGGAACACCTCTCACTGCAAAAAGATGAGAACTACAAAAAGGAATGTCACAAAATAATCTTTGAACATGAAGAGAGAGGGGTTGATGTGGCAACCCTTATGCCAGGTGTGCCCAAACTGCTTCAGGCCATAAAATCAAAAGGTCTTAAAACAGGGCTATTAACGAGAAACAATTCTCATGTGACCAAGCTTACTCTGGAGAAGTTTAAGCTTAGCTTTGACATGGTTTTTTCTAGAGAAGATTGCAAACCTAAGCCACACCCTGAAGGACTTTTACTCATGGCCAAGAGTTGGAAGGTAAAAACTGAGAACATGCTCTATATTGGTGACTTTCAATTTGACTTGGAGACTGCCAAAAATGCGAATGCAAAATCATGCTTATATCTAAACTCATATAATCATGGTTTAAAAGCTAAGGCAGACTACGTTTTGGAATCTTATGAGGCGCTCATTAGAAACCTCTCCTAATAAGAGTTTCTCTCACTCTATTCACAGCAATTGTGTAGGCCGCTTCCCTATAGCCATGTGTTAGCTTCTTATTCTCTTTAACTTGGCATACTTCATTCCAAGCATCTTTCAGCACTCTTTCAAACTATCTTTCCACTTTTTCATCTTTCCAAGGATACCTTTGAGCGTTTTGTGACCACTCAAAAAATGACACTGTCACACCGCCAGCGTTGGCCAACAAGTCAGGGATAAGTTTTACCTTCTTATCAAGAAGTATGTCTTCACCATCTTTTGTTACAGGAAGGTTCGCGCCTTCGACAACGAGTTTGGCCTGCACCTTGGCAGCATTCTTGGAATTAATCCCTCCTTCAATGGCCGCTGGTATAAGTATGTCGCATGGTGCTTCAAGCAACTCCTTATTCGTAATATATTCACCATCGATGTCCAGATCTTCGAGTGATATCTTTTTAGAAACAGAAAGATCTTCGGCAATTGTTTTCACATCTAGGCCTTTCTCATTGTAGACAGCTCCTTTCCTATCGCTTATCCCAACAATGTTTGCGCCCATCTTTGAAAGATTAATGGCAGCGCTTTGGCCAACATTTCCAAACCCCTGAATAATTACCCTTGCCCTTTCTAAATCAATATTTTCTCTAGAGCATGCAAGTCTTGTGAAATAAGCAACCCCCTTGCCAGTTGCTTCTCTTCTTCCAGAAACACCGCCAAGCTGCTTATTTTTTCCAGTAACCACACCAGGGTGATGGCCATGGTTTTTAGCGTAGGCCTGAAGAATCCACGCCATTTCTTGCTCACCTGTGCCCATGTCTGGAGCTGGGATGTCAATATTAGGCCCAAGCAACATTCCCACTTTTTCAACGTATCTTTTAGTCAGAGTTTCGAGCTCATGCGTTGAAAGCTCATTTGGATCACAGTCAATTCCACCCTTTGCTCCACCAAAGGGTATATTTACGAGTGATGTCTTCCAGGTCATCACAGAGGCAAGGCTCACAAAGTGTTCAAGATCCACATCTGGATGAAACCTTAGTCCTCCCTTAAACGGCCCGAGTGCGTCGCTATGTTGAACCCGATACCCTTTGAAGACTTTGATATCGCCATTATCTCTTTTAAGTGGTATTTCAACTATAACTTCTCTTTGGGATGAGTCTAAAAGCTTGGACATCTCCTCCGAGCAGCCAAGTTTATTCATCACCAATTTAAGAGCTCTTTCGTGGGTTGATTTTTCCAAAAGGATCCTCCATTTAACGTTATAATCATAGCTTAGCAGCATTTTGGCGGCTTTTGAGAGCCGTCTAGGCCAAATCAAACTAATTTAGGCCTCTACTTTTAAGTATAGTGTTTAAGTAGCCGAAAAGATTAAGGTGAAACTACTCATTGTATTAACGCTAACTCTTTCTTTATGCGCGCACGCCGACTTTTTTGACGGCATTACAAGCATGTTCACAAAAGACGAAAACGTTTTCACGACCCATGAGGAATACTCTTCAAATTTTTGTTCAAAATACGAGGGTGATGAAGAGCTCGATTACTATGTTGGCTGTCATGAAAACAAAACCAAACTAACTTTCGACCTAGACAGCGATCTAGATAAAATTAACAGAAGATTGCTTGAAGAGGAGTTTCAGAGAAATTTAAAGGAAGTAGTCGTGGCCGATCTAAGTCTGGCAAAGTACCGAATGGAAAGATTGAAATACTGCTTAAAGAACCCTGGCCGAGGAAGCTGTTCCAGCACTCTACAAAAAACCATTGAATCCATTAGAGACAATGTTCCAGCTATGAGAATCGCTATGGCACAGATGGATATGCCCGGGAAGATCTTTTCACCAACTAAGCCGGAAAGGTTTGATAGAGAACCCGCTCACCCGATCACTGGTCAAAAGATTAAACCTCTCATGGAAGATGAAGCGCTTTACCTGCAAGAACACACGGATTATCTAGAAAACAAATTTAGGAATGAGGTAATAGAAGAGAATCCAAAGTTTAAAGATTGCAAGGACAGCAATCCATGTGACAAAGAGATGATCATCAACTCCTACATTGTTAAAAAATTTGAACGGGAAAATAAAAAACAAAGAAAGAACTATAACAAGATTCTGGATGGCAACCCACTATTAAGTTTCTTGAGTTTTACTGGAGAGGAAAACGACAATGAAATTATTGATGGTTTGATTCCCATTATAGATAGACTCCATGGAAGTCTTCAAAAAAGCTACCAAGAAGCCAAGTCAGCACAAGGCGATGATATCAAAAAGCTTTTACTGTACACAAACTCAAGCGAGAAAATCCTAAAGGCCAAGGACTCAAGATTTTACTGTGACATCCATCAAGAGTTTATGAATGACTTGGATTTTGATGAGCTTAAAACTGATATTGGTTTGGTGTCAGCTTCAGTAATTGGTGGCGGTCTATGCGCCCTTACGGCGGGGACTGGTTGTGTTTTGGCCACAGCTGTTGGCACAGAGGGTCTTTCTTACTACGTAGACGCCAAACGCACACAGGCACTGGAGAGGTCTTTTTATTCAGGACTTGGAGATAGCGAACCATACGCGGAAAAAAAAGAGTCTTTGGATAGAGCTGGAAAGTTGGCCTTATTGAGCTTTGCAACAGAGGGACTGACCACAACTAATTTGGTTAAGAGGTCTATGACAAAGAGTACCCTCCGCAGGATTCCCTCAAAGCTTAAAAAATCGAATAAAATCTTCAACCCTGAAAACGTATATAATTTAGACTTAAGAGATCAGCAAAACCTCGCTGACATATCAGAGATTTTAGTTAAAAGGGAAAAAGCAAGCAATCCAAACACATCAACAGAGACGATCACTAACAGAGTTAAAGAGAAAATTGATAAGCTCATAAAAGAGTGTCGAGGATCCAAATGAAGTTCTTAATTATTAGCTTATTCTTTTCAATGGCGCATGGAATTGAGTTGGAAAACCTAACCGGTGACGCTCAACAGGAAGCAAGGGCCTCTTACATCTCTCGACAAGATCCAGGAATTCGAATAGCTGTCTTGGGCATAAAGGAATCAAACTCAGAGTATGGCCCGGGCGAAGTAAACTCTATGATTTCCGACTATGAAAAAAGCATGACTAAGGCCTTGGAGGCGATGGATGCAAAGGTCGTGAAAACAGACTTCAAGGGTTACTACTTAACTTGCAACCCTTCACCCAAATGTTTGGAAAAAGCGATGCAAAAACTTAACAGTATATCCCCTCCCCACCAAGAGAGGGACGTAAAACTTGGAACTTCCCAAGTAATTAGCAATAATTATCGAGAAGGCTATATGAATGCGAGAATACATTCTCACTTTCCCGATCAAAAGGAAGATATGCACAAGTTCATATCTAAAAAGCTTAAAAGCTCTTTGGTAAAGGCTACAGGACAACAGACTCCAAGCAAAGACCTTCTACAATCCGGCGACTTCACCAAGACTTTAGGCGATGAAATAGATAAATTTAGAGCAAATGGGCCTAAAGCTGTTTCTCCACGTTTTAGAGATCTTGTGCTCATGCTTGATCTTCTGGAAATACCCTACTCCGCATCATCAGATATTGATAAAGAATTAAGCAGCGCCCTTAATGCCAAAGGCCAAAAGAAGTCACTGCACACCGTAAGCGCTCAGACTGGCGACGACTTGTTTGTGGTGATTAAAAAGGGGGACGAAAACCTTAGGTTAGTCGGAGCTGACGCCAGAGGCCTGGGAAGAGTAAATATGCTTACTCGCTTTCAGGAATTTGCAAGTCACATGTTGGATGGCGATGACATCGACAGCATGGATGAGGTCTTTAAACTTTCAGAATCTGCAATTAAAATAGCAGACGCCATGATGGAGACCAGCATGAAGAAGTACGAGGAGATTCTCAATAAAGAGCTTAGATTTGCAAGACCTGAGAACCTGGATGAGGCCTTGGAGAAGGCACACGCCAAATACAATCTCGCACAGAGTGACGACATCAATCTCATGCAAATAAGAGCGGGAGCTCTGGATAAATGCAATAAAAACCAAGCTCAACTCATGAACAGAATAGGCGCTCTTCACAAGAGGCTAAAGATGTTGGAGGGAGCAGGAATTGAGAATGCTTATGGCAGCAGCTGCTTAGGTCTTGAATTGCAACTGCTGCGAAAAGGTTTGAAATAGTCCTAGGCCGCTATACTTCCACTTCTGAAATAATCTTCAGCATATTTTGTGTCCACGCCCATAATGTGGGTAAATAGCCAGTTTTTAAGAAAGCTTGCAAACCTTGCTCTATCAAGGGATCCTCTATCTAAATCTGCGCCAAAGCTTTCAACAGCTCCAATAAGATTCTCATGCACCTTTTTGTGGGATGTAAAGGAGCTGTAGTTAAAAGTTTGCATAAACTCTTCTTCATGACGGAAGTGATCCACCGTCACTTGCTTCAAACTGTTATACGCTTTTTTCATCTGTTTTGGATCATTAGTGTTCATAGATCTTATTAGACCATTGATACAATCAAGGATGTCCTTATGCTCCCTATCGATATGGTCTATATTGATGGCGTACTTATTGTCCCAAGGGATTTCGTCAATATATAGATTATGGCCTGATTTGGTTGTTTCTTTTATCATCTGCACCGATTTGCCTAAATTTTTAAGCTCTTTAGATAGTTCGCTGGCAAGCCTTGCAGTTTGGCTTACTACCAGCGTGTTTCTTTGCACACCTTCACCAGCATTTGATGTGGCATCAGCAATCTCCTCCATTGAATTGACCTGTTCCGCAAAGGCCACAGAGACTTCGTGTATCTCTTGATTTATTTTTGAAGTTTCACTGGTCACTCCAAGATAGCTCTCTTTAAATCGACCTAAGGAACTCTCAGTTTGTTGAACCTGTCTTTCCAAGTTTCTCTCAAGGGCCTTTGCGCCATCCTCCATCTCTTTTATAAGGTTGGATACACTTGTTTTAGTTGTTTCCAAGGTCGATTGAATGGAGTCCGCACTTTTACCACTTAAGTCTGCGAGGTTTCCAATTTCTTCGGCCACAACTGCGAAACCTCTTCCATGCTCACCCGCCCTTGCGGCCTCAACCGATGCATTGAAAGATAATAGCTTTGTCTGGAAAACAATATCGTTAATGACTTCTGTGCTTTCCACAACTTTTTCAAATTGCTCACCCAAAGACAGCAACTGCTTTTTGTTTTCATCAAGAGTGGATACAACTTCTTTATTTGTGCTGAAGCCACTTTTAAGAGAGCTTTCGAGGCCCTCAACCATTGAAGAGCTCTGCTCAATACTTTTATTAATGGACGCCACGAGATCTTTTATTGAATTGAAGCTTTCATGATTCTGTTGACTTAGGGTTTTAACTTCATGACAGGATGCCCCTGTTTGGGTCATAGCTGCAGCTTGGGCCGAGCCGGACTCGTCTAATTGGGTGCAGGAGCTGTTGATTTGCTCTACCGTTCCTTCCAAGTGATCTTTAACTTTTGAAACGTCTTTGTGTAGCTGAAGCAATAGTTTTCTCTGCCTCAATCCTTTTATTCCCAAAGTAACTAAAATCAGCATAGAGCAGCCGAAGGCCACTCTCATATCATAAAACCCGGCCATACATGGGATGGCCACAGCTAAAGCAAATAAAACACTCTCTGGCCTAAAAAGTTTTTTCATATATTTAGTTCCTTTCTCATAAGTAGTTCTATTCCCTCTTCGAATAAGCTTAAGTAACCTTAAGATAAAAAACACTGATCTAAGTCAGTTTATTCTGGGAATTTGCACTCCGCTTGCCCTAAGCTACTGATTTTTCTTCACCAAAAAATAATAAAATTTTTAACAAATACCTTTCAAATCAAGTAATTTGCGCTAGTTTTTGCCGCATGAATTTAATTAATCGACTAACATTATTGGCTACTTTGACTCTTTCTCAAGCATTTGGCGCGACATTGACCATCATTGGCCCTTGTGATGAAAAACCTTTGTTCACTGGAAACTTACCTATAGGGTCCACGATGAGTGTGGGTGCTTTCAGCATTAAAGCATTCGAACAAAATAACATTGAGTACAAAGGTACCGTTGCCGGAGTCAATTCAATCTTCAACACACCTATGGGTTTAGACGCAATGGAAGTCCTAAGTGATACAGAAATGCGAGCTCACGGTTGGTGTTATTCAGTTAATGGAAAATCGCCTGAAGTATTTCCCGATAAGTTTTATATTGAAGATGACGCTGATGTTGTTTGGTGGTTTGGCTACGCTCTTTACTTGGATGGCGAGTGGATCACTCAGTGCTCCCCAACCCACCTGATTGCACCTGAGCAATTTTGTTCAGCGAACTAAGATATCGGAAGAAGATACTTTATGATGGCGGCCGGATCATTTGGTTTGTAGTTTTCAGGATATAGAAAAAGCTCCAGACTTTTTGTAACAGACTTAAATTGATCTGGTCCAATTTTCTGCAAAGTTTTACCCAGATCCTTCGGCAAACCTTGATGTTCAATGCACAAAAACTCTCCAGCTTCTAGCTTATACTCTTCCAGTTCATTGCACTCATAATCACACAGGGCTAAATACCTGGCCGTCCCAGTGGAGTTCGGAAGATCATTTTCAATTATCGCCGATTGTGAATAAGAGTCGATCCCTTGTTTAGACAAGATGCTCTTTACTTCACTCCAGATGTTCCTTATGGATTCAATCCGATCTTTTGGGGAATTGGGCAGTTCACATGATAGTCCATAGAACTGCCTTTGTTCGATATTCAATTTTTGCACAGAATTTATGACTCTTCACCCTCAAGGTTGTGGTAAACACCAACAACATCCTCATCGTCCTCTAGAAGGCCAATAAGTTTTTCAATTTGGGTATAGGTTTCCTCATCAACGGACTTAAAGTTGTTTGGGATTCTTTGAAGGTTTGCTTCTTCAGGAGTGATGTTCATTTCTTGAAGTTTGGCCTGAATATCCCCAAAAGACTCCATAGGTCCCATCACTTCAAAGTTGCCTTCTTCTGTGGTGTCTATGTCTTCGGCGCCAATGTCAATCATTTCAAGAGTGAACTCTTCTTCATCAAGCTCTCCCTTAGGAACAATAAACACGGCCTTTCTATCAAAGATGAATTGAAGACAGCCGTCTTTTCCAAGAGAGCCGTTGCATTTGTTAAAATAACTTCTAACATTCGCCGCAGTTCTAGTGACATTGTTTGTGGATGCTTCAACAAAAACTCCAACACCACCAGCTCCATAGCCTTCATATGTTATATCTGAATATCCTTCACCGTCGCCTCCAAGCCCACGCTTAATGGCGCGATCGATATTGTCTTTTGGAACGTTGAACTTCTTGCATCTTTCAAGAGCGATTTTAAGTAAGAAGTTTGTGTCCGGGTCACCGCCTCCGCTTTTAACCGCGGTCGCAACATCATGAAGCGCCTTGGTATAAATTTGACTCTTGGCCCTGTCCGCAGCGCCTTTCTTAGCAGCAATTTTCGCTGATTTTCTTCCCATTTTTCCGTCCAGTTAGATAAAAATTTATATTTTAAGCTAATTTAACAGAATTTTTAATGCTTGGGCAATGCCAAGACCTTAAAAACAGCTGCCTTAAATGCCAAAACAATAAATATTCCCAAAAACGCACCGAGTCCCAGCACTCCACCAAGACCACCAAGAAGCATTGCAACATTCTCATAAAAAACTAAAAAGACGATTGATGCTAGAATAACTTCAATCTTGGAAGCGTTGCTCATACCGATAAAAGAGCCGGCAAAGAATAGTGAACTATATAATTTGAGCTCTAAAGGATTTGTAACTGGCAACAGGATTAAGTAAAAAACCAAAGTTGCTAAAGCGCTCGCCCTTACAGCACCAAGCTTTTTGGAAAGAGCGAGGGTCGACAATGCTCCTACTATAACCACCATGGCCTCAAACATAGAGCTGCCTCATCAGAACAAATAAAGCACATGAGAGGAAGGCCATTGTTCCCAGTTTTCCTCCCAATCCTATGAATTGATTTTTCAAAAGTAAAAACAGGCAGCTTCCAATAAAGCTAATTCCAACAAATCCTAAAGGTCCTAAGTCTAAACTGGGAGAACACATTCCCGCAAAGCTTGCGCAATACACCAATGCCTCAAGTTTAGCTTTCTTAATCCAGGGTGCTGAGCACACCAGAAGCGTTACAAGACAGGCACTAAGGATTGATGACATCGCAAAGCTCTCGGCCAATTGAAAAGTGAGAAAGCTTGCGAGATAGAAAGTTACAAAGTAGGTCGCGAGAGTCTTATTTAACTGAGAATTCACGAGCTTGTGTTTCAACAATTTGCTTAACCTCATTGTTGGCACACTCAGCTCCCTTGTGACCAGGCTTGCCAAATTCATTGCCATTGCTAATAAAAACGGCCTCTTCATCGAGCTCTTCAAGTCTGCCAGTCCACTTTTTCCCGTCTACTAGTTCAACTTCAACCCACTTTCCAACCAATGACTGATCCATATAATGCCTTTTTGTTTAGTTAATAGTTAAAGGTGGCATTGTACCATTTTCACGCGTTTTTGCACCCTTTTCCCAAGTGTTAGGAATTTAGACATGCACGTAAATATTGCAATAACCAATGAAAATCACGTCCTCATTTGAAATACTTAATTTATGAAATACTTACTTCTGTCCGCTATTTTTTTTGGAAAGGCCTTCGCCGTATACTGCAATGGGGAAAGTCATGAAATAAACTACTCTCAAACTAACTCGCTACAGCACCAAATTTATAAGCTTTACTCAACTGAATGCAATTCATTGGATGAGAAAGAGCAGCTTAAAATAAACTTGCAGAAATGGTCCTTAAATGAAGTTACGCCCGAAAGTTCAGAAATTATAGAAAACTTTTTGTCCACCAATTATGGATACGCGGCTTCACAAGAGTTTAAAACAAGGCTTAAATATGCCAATCAAAAAGAATTTGGAACTCAAGAGTTCAAAGAGGTTTTGCGATGGGCGCCAGAACTGGTCTTCTCTCGCCTCTATTCTTATACTGATAAAGAATTAATCGACATTATCACCCTAGTTGACCTTTATCATTCGGGAACAAAGAGAGACCTGCTTCTTTCTCAATTTATTTACTACTCTCCATCAGAGCAGGTGTTGAGCTCTATAAAACTTTTAGGCCTTGACTACACCAGAAAAGAGACCCAAGACTACATATGTGAGTATACTTATGGAATTTTGGAGTATTTCTATGAGGATATTGCAGAGACAAATTTCGGTAAGGATGCTGATAGTATCAAAACTGAGATCAAGGAAAATATAAAAGATCATAAGAGGAGTATTCAGGCCTTCACTGGAAGTGAAGATATTGATTGTGGAGGTGAGACAGTATTAGAAATTCTTGACGACTTGGAAAAGGATTCCTTAATTTGGGCACATGAATATTTTCAGGAAGAGTTTGAACAGGCCGCTCTAGACTACCAGGAACCTAAACTCACTCCAACATACAATGATAACTCAGTGTTTGTTTCATTTAGAGGAAAGGTTTTTGCTTATGAGATATCCATTGACTCCAAATGTAGTAAATCTCAAGAATTTAGAACTAGTCTGGAAACGAATATTCACAATTCTTTATTAAGAATTATAGGGTCAAACAAAGCAATCCCAGGGCTTATTCATCAGCAAGGTGCAAATATAAAAGGTTGCGAGGTGATAAGTGAGTTTACTGTGGCTGAAGAAAGTGAAAACGCTCAGGATTTATCAGAGTTTATTATTAATATATAAAGGTAGGCCCTCCCTTGAAGGGCCTTATGCTTTTAGTCTTTAGAAGTTATTCCAATAATGGCTGATGCACTCAAATTTTTCACCCAAGAAGTACTTTTCTCCTTCAATAACTAAGGTTCCTTCTAGGTATCCACCTTCATGTTCAAAAGTGAAGTCTGCAACTTGCTCTAAAAGAGAGTGGAACCCTCCGGCCTTGTAAACTTGAACCAAGTCGTTTCCAAAACCATCAGTGGCAATCCCAACCCATTTTTTGTAGGTGTAGCTCTTATCGCCTTTTGTGATCTTTACAACATTTCCATTTTGAAAGATATCGCTTTCAAGTTCACCTACTTCAGGAATTTCTCCCTGGTAAGTGTATTCAACTTTCACGGTTCCATCAGTGCATTCAAAGTCAAAATCTGATTCAGAAGTAAAACCGATGTTCCAAGTTAAAAGTGCCGTTAAACAAATTAGTTTTTTCATATGCGCTCCCCCATTATCCAATTTAATAGCACTGGGAATTTAGAAGAGTTCACTTCAATTAGTCTCACTTTGTGAAAATATTACATAACAACATCAATTAATTTCTCTAAAGAAAAGGCCCAGATTCGCGATATGATAGTCAAAAGGTCGTCACTATGAACATAGGTATTTACTACGCTTTAGGCTGCTATGGCCTGTGGGGCATTCTGCCAATATACTGGAAACTCCTAAAGCAAGTGCCCGCAGATCAGATACTTTCCCACCGCATCGTTTGGTCTCTAGTATTCATGTTGATGGTGCTGCTCTTTAAAAGAGACTGGTCTTGGATACTTCGTTTAAAGGAGAACCCCAAATTAATATTCTGGTTTCTTGCTCTGTCATCGCTCATCTCCATTAACTGGTACCTTTATATCTGGGCGGTTAATGATGGCCAAATAGTAGAGACAAGCCTTGGCTATTTCATGAATCCTTTGGTTAATGTCCTTCTTGGTGTTGTATTGCTAAAAGAAAGACCTAGAAGACTTCAATGGGCAGCGATTCTAATAGCTTTCTCAGGGGTGGCTTTTTTAACCTTTGCTTATGGCAAGCTTCCATGGATTGCTTTAACCTTGGCCTTTTCTTTTGGAATCTACGGCCTTTTAAAAAAGCTTGTGGCCATAGGACCTTTAAGGGGGCTGACTATTGAAACCGCCTTTCTTTTTATACCGGCAATTATCTTTCTTGCGACAACCCCCTCGCCGGCCTTTACAAACACAACACTTGGAACGGATGTACTGCTTGTTTTTGGTGGAATAGTAACAGGGACACCTCTTTTGTTGTTTGCTGGGGCCGCAAGAAACCTAAGTATGACGACTTTGGGACTTATGCAGTATATGGCGCCAACAATTCAGTTTCTTATTGGAATTTGGATTTACAAAGAGCCTTTCTCCCAAGACCAGCTAATTGGTTTTTCAATTATTTGGTTTGCATTGTCCTTATTTGCCATGGACTTGCTAAGTCTTAAGCGGGCAACTTATAATGCAAAGAAAGCTTCTTAGAAAAAGTGCGCGCTTATGACTAAAAAAAGATGTCCTTGGTTAAATTTAAAGAATCCTCAATACGTCGAGTATCATGACAGAGAATGGGGAAGGCCTGTTCACGATGACCATAAGCACTTCGAAATGATTACTTTAGAGGGGGCCCAGGCGGGACTTAGCTGGGAGACAGTTCTAAAGAAAAGGGAGCGTTACCGAGAGGTGTTTAAGAACTTTGACCCGGTTAAAGTGTCCAAGTTTTCCAGTGCTAAGGTTGAAAAACTGATGCTTGATCCTGGTATCATTAGAAACAGACTAAAGATTGAGTCCACCATTACAAATGCCAAGGCATTCATAAAGATACAAAAAGAGTTCGGAACCTTCGACAAATACATCTGGAACCTTGTAGGCGCTAAAACAATCAATAGCTTTGAGACTTTAGAAGACTACCCCACCAAGACTCCAACGAGCGACAAGATTTCAAAAGACCTTAAGAAAAGAGGCTTTCGCTTTGTTGGAAGCACTATCATATACGCCTATATGCAAGCATGCGGCATGGTTCAGGACCATTCAAAAGACTGCTATTTAGGTGGAAAGAAACTTAGAAACCTTTCTTAAAAGACCCTAGAGCGCGCCATGCAGTGGAGAAGCTGGCCTGGAGAAGATACCCCCCGGTAGGCGCTTCAAAATCAAGCATCTCCCCTATTACATAAACACCAGGCAGCTTCTTTAATTGAAAATTTGCATTCACTTCGCTGAGGGCGACCCCACCCGATGTTGAAATGGCCTCTTCTATAGGACGAGTGGTTTGCAAAACGACTTTGAGAGACTTAATGTTCAGAGCGAGTTGTTCTGGATTGTTGTAATCCTCTTTGGCAACGAGCTCCTTTAGAAGGATGTTGTGGTTTTTAGAAATCCCTAAACTCTTTCTTAGGTGATTGGACATACTTGTCTTTTTGCCACGCTTTATTAGGCGTTTTTTAACCTCATCTAAGTCAAGGTCAGGTTTAAGGTCAAGGTGTATTTCAGCGCTTCCATTGAGCAGTATTTCTTCTCTTATGAAATTTGAGATAGCGTATATCCCTCCTCCCTCTAGTCCAAATGGAGTGAGCATTAATTCACCCCGCAGACGATGGTTTTGAAAGGAAATCCCGACGTTTTTAAGCGGAGCTCTATCTACCGATTCAATAAAAAATGTAGACCACTTGGTTTCAAAACCACAGTTCATAGGCAAGAACTCTTTAATTTCCACTCCTAATTTCTCAAGGAGTTGTTTCCACTTTCCATCAGAGCCTGTTCTTTTCCAGCTGGCCCCTCCTAATCCAAGAATCGCTTTTTCAAATGGAACTTCAATCAGCTCACCCTTACTTTTGAATATGAGCTGTTCCTCCCGGATCTCTATTAGGGAGTGCCTTGCAAACAGTTTAAAATTCTTATCTGCCTTTAGCTTATCAACCCATCGCTTTAAAATCTCTGATGCTTTGATATTCTTTGGAAAAACTCTTCCTGATGTGCCAACAAAGGTTTCAACCCCAAGCTCTGAAAAGAAACTTCTTAAGTCTTTAGGCCCAAATTCTTGAAGAAGCTCATAAAAAAGCCTAGAGCATTGTCCATAGCGTTTTGAAAAAGGTTCAAGATCTTCACTGTGAGTGAGGTTTAGTCCACCATTGCCCGCAACTAAAAACTTTTTGCCAACAGCGGTGGTTTGCTCATAAAGCTCAACGGAGTAACCTCTCTCCAACAACTTAAAAGCGCAGAAAAGGCCTGCGGGTCCGCCGCCAACAATAATGACTTTTTCCATAATGGCACCTGGAACCCCTTTTCAAAGATTGGCAGGGGTCTTATAATCAAAATACTTAAAAAAGGATAACATCTGGAGCTTTCAAAACACAAACCTCACCGCAATCAGCGATACCTTAATTGGCTAAGGCAGCAAAAATGTGTTGTTGCCTCAGTAAAGGCCCAGTGTGCTCACCATATAAGACTAGGCACCAACGGTGGCGCAGGCCTTAAACCTTCAGACTACTTCTGTATCCCTTTATTAAATGAATATCATACCACCGGTTCTCAAGCTTTGCATATTATTGGAGAAGAAACTTTTTTAACCTCATTTAAACTGGAGCCAGTTGATTTGTTCTTCAATTTTCTGCGCAATTACCTCAAAGAAGAATATGAAGTGTGCCTACTGAAAAATGCCAGCCCCTCACTGCAAGGGATAGCCACCCTAATAGAAAAGATTGAGAGCTTAAGGCCAACAAAAGAACCAATTAAGACTAGAACAAAAAAGAAGAGATCTGTTGCGGACACTGATTTTTACCAAGAGACCAAAGAGTTAAAAAGGCAAAAAGATAAAGAGCTCAGAGAAAAGCTAAAAGAAAAGTCCCCTCTCAAAGAGAGTGAGGCCTACCAAAAAGCAAAAGAGCAAAAGAGAGTAAGAGACAAGCTCCTTAGAGAAAAATTAAAAGAGAGTGATTCAAGGCCAACTCAAGCGAAAAGAAAAACCAGCACAGTAAAAGTTGTCAAAAACAAAGAATTATATGAAAAGGCCAAAGAGGCAAAACGACTTCGAGACAAGGAGCTTCGACAAAAACTAAAAAAAGAAAGAGCTCCAAAGAGGTCCCTGACAAATAATGATTTCTACCAAAAGGCCAAAGAAGCAAGAAAAGAGCGGGAAAAAGAGCTCAGAAAAAAGCAAAAAGAGCGTATAAAAGAAATGCGCAGAAGTTCAAAAGATATTGATTAAAAAATTAGACCCTTTTGTGATACAATTCCTCCCATGAATGACTACATCCTTACCTACAGAAAATTAGTAATGCCCGATGACCTAAACCACGCCAAGACTCTTTTTGGCGGAAGACTTCTCCAATGGGCGGATGAAGCTGCAGTAATATATGCAATGTGCCAGATTGGGAGCAAGTCCATAGTTACCTTAAAAATGTCAGAGGTGCTGTTTAAGAATCCTGCTCGCAGCGGAGACGTCCTCGAATTCTGGACCAGAAAAGGCAGGGTTGGTAAAAGCTCTCTTGTAGTAGAGTGTGTTGTCATAAGAAAGACCGTCCAGGCGCCTCAAGAGTTGCCTACTCCTCCTGCAGTAAAAGAGGATAAGTTCAAAAACCCTGAAAATATTATTCTTTCGTGTGACTTTAGCTTCGTTCATGTGGATGAAGATGGGCGTCCGGCCCCTCACAAACTGGCGAAGGGCTAGGCCTTCTCAAGAAGCGCATTTAAGCACTGAATTAGAGTATCTTTCTTTAAAGGTTTAGTGAGATATTCGTCACAGCCACACTCTAGAGACTTTTCTCTCTCCTCCTGTAGTGCACAGGCCGTAAGGGCGACGATCTTTATACTTTTATCTCTATTTTCCAGTTCCCATTTACGAAACTCCCTTGTTGCAGTGTAGCCATCCATTTGCGGCATTTGCATGTCCATAAAAACGAAGTCAAAGTCGTTGTTCTTCATCTTCTCAAGAGCGTCAAGTCCATCAACGGCCTCTGAAATCTCAAAAGGAAACTTTTTGAGATATGCCTTGACCAGGCTTCGGTTATTGATAGCGTCATCCACTATTAAAACTTTCAAGGATTTTTCTTTAAGCTTGGAGTCATCGCTCTTCTCAGTTTTAGGAGAAGCTTTTTTGATGGAGCTGGCCGAAGCTTCCTTAAGGTTAAGACCTGCGATAAATTTAGAGCCTTTCCCCACTTCACTCTCCACGTAAATGGATGAGCCCATAAGGTTGATGAGCTCAGAAGTTATAGACAGCCCCAAGCCTGTGCCACCAAAAGTTCTATTTGACTTGCCCTCGACTTGAGAAAATTTTTTAAAGATTTTCTTTTGTTGGTTCTCAGCAATTCCAATCCCTGTATCTTCAACAACAATAAGGAGATTGCCCTTAACTTTGTTATCCTTGTTCTTGCTTAAAGTGAATTTAACATGTCCTTCAGATGTGAACTTTAATGCATTTCCAACAAGATTAATTAAAACCTGACTAATCCTGGACATGTCTCCTAAATAGACACCTTCAACATCATCTTCAATATTGGATGTCAGTTTCACATTCTTTTGTTTTGCTTGCCAGGAGAAGATATCGAATATTTTTTCAAACAGTGAGTGGAAGTCCACTTCTTCTTCATCAAGAACCAGCTCACCGGCCTCTATTTTAGAAAAGTCTAGAATGTCGTTAACTAAATTCAGAAGAATCTCACTGGAGTTTTTTAAAACACCGACATGCTGCTTCTGTTCAGGATTAAGTTCTGAATCCTGCAGGAGATCTGAAAGCCCCACAATTGAATTCAATGGAGTTCTGATCTCATGACTTATATTTGCCAGGAACTCACCTTTTATCTTCGCATGCTTTTGAGCATCCAGTTCGGCCTGCCGTCTTTGTTCTATTTCTTTTTGCAAATCCTAGGTTCTTTTTGTTACCACTTTGGTGATTCTATCTTTTTGTCTAAGAATAAAATATGTGTAAACAGAGATCCCAAAGAATGGAAGAAAGAGAATAAAGCTTACAAGAACAACTTTTTCGAAAAGTGCCCTATTTTGAATTTCTTTATTCATTTGGGCCACATAAAAGAAGTCCACCCCATTGAAGCTTGCTACCTTTTTAGTCTGAGTGAGTGATTTATCAAAGTTCAACGCCTCAGTGACAACTTTTAAGCTTCTAGAGTTTAGATCATACTCAAAAAAGCTATTCGCGCTCCTTCTATTAAAAATTAAGCGTTCAAACTTAATTAGCTTGCTATCGGAGAGATGCACTTCATTTAGATCAAAGGCAACGCTTAAAAAGCCTTTTTGTCCGCCGACAGAACTCACGAATTTTGTAAATATTAGCTTTGGATCGCTCTTGCCCTCGATCTGTGACTCTTCCAAAATATTTATGCTATCACAGACATTGGACTCATTATTAATAGTTGAAACTACTTGGTCATTATTGTCTCTCCAACACAGAGTAAGCTGTTTGTCCCCTAAAACTCTTCTTACATAGGTGTTAAATTCTTTAACACTAACATCATTGGACGCCGCAAAGAGGTTTGAGACAGTATCAAGGCTAGCTCTTCTACTTTTTATTTGAGTGAGAATAGATAAAAAGTTTTTATCAACTGAGGCCTGAAAGCTTTCTGATTGAAGATTTTCGACAACTTCGACCCTTGAGTTATAATAATAAAATGATAAGGCAAAACCGGCCAATATAAATAAAGGTATTGCAGTGTAGTCTTTGCCGATTTTAAAGTTCATTTTATTTGAGCACCCTTGCTAACCCGGAAGGATAAGAACTCTTTATAAAGCTCCATTGCTTTACCTGTTCCTTTCTGCCAAGTTCATCCGTAATCCTC
Organism: Halobacteriovoraceae bacterium; assembly: GCA_002711995.1. Classification (GTDB taxonomy): domain Bacteria; phylum Bdellovibrionota; class Bacteriovoracia; order Bacteriovoracales; family Bacteriovoracaceae; genus UBA845. Next base: position 161,473 of record PASN01000010.1, read on the forward strand.
TCCCACTTCTGAGAAACTTTCTTAAGAGCAAGCTTAGGAGAAACCTGCGACTTTAAAGCGGCCTGAAGAGCATCTCGAAGGGTTGAGAAGTATCTTCCATGACCTTTAACATAGAAGTCTGGCATGCTGGTTATAAGACTTTTCTTATGAGCGTAAAGAAAGTCTTTAGTGTAGATTTCCTGTATAACCTTGTCATTGTAATGCTCGCTTCTAAAAGGATCAAAAAATCCGTCTTTTTCACGAACCGATGTTGTGGAAACAACAGGCGTGCTTGCAAACAAACAGAAAAGATAAGCAAGCTCACTCATCGTTGAACGTGAAGAAACAACATAGTTCCAACCCCAATTGAAATATGACATCGGGAATACTTTACCATCAAACTCTCCACCGGGCAAAGAAGAGTAGCCCAATTTCTTTGCATAGCTTGGGTTGCTGCGCACCATGGCCTTCTGAGTTCCTCCCCACCCAAAATTGCAAAATTTATTGCCTTGCAAGTAGGAGTCAAAATTTTCAAAAAGACCATCTTCAAAAACGCTTTCGCTCAGGTGTTTGGTCGCTTCAACCATTTCTGCTAACGCTTCAACTCCCGCCTCATTGTTAAATTGAGGAACAAAGTTATCGTCGACAGGAAATAGGCCTTTTGCATGAAACCTAAGCCAAAACTCCCAGGCCGAGTAGATCTTGGTTCTGAATATGCTGCCCCCAAACCTATTATTTTTAGGATCGTGGAACAGTTTCATTTGGCGATCCAACTGCTTCCATGTCTTTGGCGCTCCCAACTCCTCCCCATAGAGATCAAAGTAGTTTGACTTAGCTTTGGAATCTTCTAGCCATTCCTTGTTGTAGAACATCATATATGTGTCGCCATCGCTTTGATAGCCGTACAAGTTCCCTTTATATCGATCTCCTAGATCATATAGCGAAGACTCCCACAGACCTATGGGCTCGTGCTCCCTTGCAAATGGCGTAAGATCCTTAACAGCTCCCGCCTCCACAAGATCAGGAAGAGACATGGTTGCAGGCAGTGCGATATCAATGGGATCACCATTTCCAGGCTTTAAGAGACCATCAACCAACAACTCGGAAGCAACATTATCCAGCGCGGCCTCTCTAAGCTCCACTAGAACTCCTGTAAGTTTAGTAAACGAAGATGCAACAGGTTTAAGGTTGGCCAAAGAACCTTTAGGATATAGCAGTGTTAGTTTTTTGTTTTTGTTTCCCCAAACATCTCTGACTTTCTTTGCAATTTTTAAATGCAACTCATCCGGTGATTGAGAAAAAGCAAGGTGCGGAAAGCTTGATGCCGCCAACACCATCTTCCCTCCATCCATTAAAAATTTTCTTCTTGTCAGTTTCATATGATCCGAGTGTCAATTTTAGTTTTCTTCATATTTACTCATAGTTTGGCGTTTATTGCATGTGATTAAAAAGTTCCTTATTTGTATAGATTTGTTCAAAAATCAAAGATTAAGGCTACTTCCGTGGTTTGTTTTTTGTTCAAAGAATCGTAGAATAAAATAAAAAACTCAGGAGATAATATGCCTTCATTTGATTTAGTTTCTTCACTAGACATGGGTGAGCTTAAAAACGTAATTAATATGGCCAACAGACAGATTACCGGGCGTTATGATTTTAAAGGCTCAAAATGTAACGTGGAGCTTAAAGGCGATCAGGAGCTTGAAATTCTTGCTGAAACTGAAAGTCGAATCGAAGCTGCAATGCAAATATTGTTTTCAAACATGACAAAGAGAGGCCTAGGGCTTAAATGCTTGGATGTGCAAAAGGTTGAGCCAACTGGGCACCAAATGTATAAGTTAAAAATCATTCTTAATTCAGGTATCAATAAAGAGAAGGCCAAGATTATTAACAAGGCCATAAAAGACTCAAAAGCTAAAGTGTCTACACAGTACTTGGATGAAAAAATACGTATAAGCGGTAAAAAAATTGATGACCTTCAAAAGACTTTCCAGATGGTTCGCTCGCTTAAGGATTTAGATATCGATGTAAAAATGGAGAACATGAAGTCATAGACTTCAGTTCTTTTTTGCTTCTTTATAGTGGATCCAGCTCATTAATCCCACAGAGCTAAGTACCAGGCCAATCCCTAGTAAATGAGTTAGGTAAAACCTCTCCCCCAGTAAAAAGTAAGACAACAGCAATGCGCTTATTGGCATGACTGACATCATTCCGGCCGCGGTGGTCCCTTCCGCCTTGGACACGCCTCTGTACCAGAGAACTGAACCAGCTCCAAGTGTGGCAATCCCCCACCATGAAAGTGCCAACCACCTATCTAGTGGAGCTTGAATAAATTTATCATACTCGAAGTCAATCCAAGCAATCCCCACAAATAGTGGCAAAGACAGAGCACACCCTAAAAAACTGGCAAATACGGGGTCAATATCTTTCATAACTCGTTTTCCAAGAAGGGTGTAACTTGCCTCACAACAAATTGCTAAAAACACCATTGCAATACCATATAGGAAGTTCTCACTATCTCCCATTGCAAATTTTCCCTTAAACACATTAACCACTACGACGCCAGCAACGCCCAAAGCGACGGCCATAAGTCGCTTCTTTCCTAAGGGTGAATTCATAAAGAAATAGGCCCCAATAGCTGTAACTGCGGGAGTTAAACTCATCACAAGACTTCCGGCCACACCAGAGACAAACTTCATTCCATAGATAAGAAGCACTGTGAAACCAACCATGCCAAATAAAGCAATACCTGCAACTGTAAGCCAGTCTCTTTGGGACATTTTTTTAAAGTTCTTTTTAAAGTCTTTTAATACAAAAGGAAGCAGCACCAGTGTGGCAAGAAGCACTCTAAATAGAGAAGCGCTAAGGATTGGAAACTCCTCACCCACAAGCTTGCTAATTGGCGTCGCACTCCCAAAAAAAATCATGCCAAGAATTAATAATAGAATTGTGATAACACACTCCCTTCTTTGGTGATCAGACTAAATTCTATAAAACCACAAGTTCAAATACTAACTTAGAGGCCAACCAAATATTTGGCACAATCTCCGACAGCGACACTCAAGAAAATAAAAATCCTTAGTTTCTTAAACGTCCAGTCCGATAAGTGGATAATGTTTAAGTATACTTTGGCACTTTTCACTATTCTCACAAATTGCTACTCAGAAACCTTCACCATGCTCGGTGATAAAGACTCTATCGTGGAGGTAAAGTCTGTAGATGGGATAAAATACACAAACTTCCATCAGAGCGCTCTGGCCTTAAAGGCATTGAAGAGTAAAAAACCTAATCTGGATTCCAAAAAGCTTATTGGCAATCCGGCGAGCAGGAATTGTACTCTTCTAGGTGGAAAAAGCATTATTCTTAGAGATTCTAAAAATAGGCAATATGACTTTTGCAGATTTCAGGATGAATCAATGATTGATTCTTGGAGCTTGTATGAAAAGCATTAGCCTACTTATTGCTCTCACGTTCTGCAACTCAGCTATGGCGACTGCTTACAAGAAACTAAGTAAAGATTACGTTGACGCCCAAGTTCATGAGATTGAAAACTTCCCTTTAGTAAGAACCCAGGATGGTGTGGGTATTTGCTATGCTGCAACGGCCACACAGCTTTTAAATTACCAGTACTGCAAACAAAATGAACTCGATTGTTCTGTATTAGAGAATCAGTTATCAATGCTTGATGTGGCGGCCCATTCAGAATGGTACACAAAGTCCATCCCTATTGGTGGCATCCCTTACACTCTTTTAAGAGTTTTGAAGGATCAGGCGCGCACACTGTATAAAGAAAGCTGTTTGCCTTTTGAGCTGCTTGCTCACAAAGAGGGAGATTTTGACAAAGCTCAGGGCAAGGCCTACAGAGGGCTAGAAGAAATATTTAATAAACGTCCGAAGTACCTTTCTATGGAGCAGCAGATGTGTCATGCAAAGACCATAAAATCATTCATGCCTATAGAAAAAGACTTGCAGGCGATTATAAATGCTTTTCAGGCCAATAGTGTGGCCCAATTTGTATATGAAGTGGCCGTCAGAGATGAGTGCCTTGATGAGCAACAAAAGGTGGAGGTGCCAAAGTTTAAACCCGGAACTTATCCTCCTTATACAAACAATAAAGAGGTGGACCCCAAATCCTTATTGGGCAAAGTCGAAAAACTAGTTTTAAATGACATTCCCGTTGGGCTTTCATTTTGCACTCACAAGAGAGGTGGTTTTTCAGATTATTGTGGCGCCCACGCAGCAACAATCGTTGGGGTGAAAGAAAGCTGCAATAAAAATGATTGCCGTATTTTGGTTAAGGTTCATAATAGTTATGGACAAAGTTGGCAAGACTTCAACAACGATGGATGGGTCGATGGGATCACCCTCATGGAAAGGGCAATAGACTATAATGACAAAGGACTTCTTACCTGGATTAGTCAATATGCCAATGAAGGAGAAATACCTAAAAAGCGATTAAAGCGCAGTAGAAAAGAAATAAAGTTGAATAATGAAAACTTCGCATTGGAAAACAAGGAAACCGAGACCTATCCCGAAAACTTAGACCCCTCCAAACGTCCAATGTTTAGATGCGACGGAAATTACTTCGGCCAATGGAAACCGGACAGTAATTGCAAATTCATGATGTACACAAAATAGGATTAATTAAGTTTCAGGGCCACCAGCTCCTTAACTTTTCCCACTAATTTTTCTCTTTGTTCTTTCGATGGATTGTACTTACTCGAGATATACGGACTAACTGTCGAACGATCGAAGTAAAATTTGCCATCTTCCAACTCTTTATTAGTAGATAAAAGCCATGCCACGGTGTCTGCACCCTGCATTGCAGATCTAAGTCGGTTCCCAATTAACTTGTAAAATTTAGGCAAGGCCTCTTTAAGACCTCCAGTATCAACCCAACCTGGGTGCATAGAGACCATGGAGTATTCGCTCCACTCACTGGCCTTTGCCAACTCTTCAACAAGTGTGACTTGAGCTCTTTTAACATTGGCATAGGTATCAACCTTGTCATAGTCCTTTCCTGAAAATAGCTTTTGAAGATCCAGCTCTTTAAGATACATGCCGCCAGAGCTAACCCAAACGATTCTTGCACCCTGCTTTAGCTTGCCCTTTCTTCTAAGTCTCTCAATTAAAAGGTAATGACCCACAAGTTGGGAGGCGCACTGGAATTCCACTCCCTCATCATTGAACTTTACATCTTCAGGCATTCCACCAGCGTTCAATGCAATAAGATCAAGGGCGTCAACCTTATCGCAGAAATTTGAAATCTCAGACCAGTCGGCCATGTCCAAAGAAATGAACGCTGTATTATCATGTTCATTGGCAAAGCGTTTACCTTTGTCTTTGCTCCTCCCGGTAACAGTCACAGAGGCTCCCAGGTTGGCCAAAGTTCCGGCGACCTCTGCGCCTATTCCTGAGGTTCCACCGGTGACTAAGGCACTCTTATTTTGAAGGTTTAGATTATCAAGATTTTCATCAAAGTATTTCTTATGGCGATTAAAGCCAATCTTATCAAACGAGAATAAAATTGTTTTATCTAAAAATCTATCCCAAAGCTTTGTGCCATGATACATATGTATACTCCCAGGAAAAAAGAGAAACCAATAAGCAAATGTGGCACCCAATAAAGGAGCGGCACCAGCTTCACCTAATGAAAGCGCATTTAATTTAACACAAGACCAATATGCTATGGCCCCGCCAAATCCACCCAGAAGTCCTAGGTAGACACTTCTAACATTTAAAAATTTCTTAAAGATATCATCGTAATAGCAAACAAATATCGGCCACAGACCTAAATAAGTTATTGAATATGAGTTGGAATCAATTACATTAAAGCTTATCAAAAGCCCATCCAACACCAGACCTGCAAGGGTAAAAAGAATGCTAAACAGCCAATATTTTCTCTTAGAGGCGTCTGGACTAAAGACCACGTAATTTCCGGCCAACACCAGTAGACAAAGCGCCAGAGTAACAAGCGAGTTGTACTGAGCCGATTTTAACACAATTAAAAACCATGCGACCTGAAGAAAAACAACCTTGAAAAGGATCACTACTCTACCGCCAACGACTTTCTAAGCTTTCCGTATAAAAAGGCTAGTCCCGGAATTTTTAGAATCAGCTCCTCCCCAACATCCCAATAGTCTCGGTGGTATTCAATCTTTGAATTCTCATCAAATTTAAGGTGGCTACTTCCATGAATCTTGTACTCTTTTCCTTTCATGGAAAACAAAAAGTTCCATGTTAAAAAGGCCTGCCCATCACTTTTAACTTCATCAATAAAAACGAAGTGAGGATTATCAAGTTTCTCAAACATGTGGTCAAAGAGCTTTGTGAGTTTTTCAATCCCAGAAAATTCATTGAATGGATCCTTAAAGAAAACATCAGAAGAATAGAACTTATCAATATCAGACAGCGTCTCTTTAGATAGCCCCTCGTACCAAACCCTCAATTGCTCTAGGTTCATGGCATCTCCTTCATCATAACAATTGTAATTTCCCCTACATCAAAGCCAAGCTTGCTCATATAGCTTCTTGCGAGCAGTGTCTTATTATCTAGCAGGTACATCCAGTCATCCACTTTAATTTTATATTCAGAGTCTCCAACTGGAACCATGAGCTCATAATTAAATTTAAAGGCGTTGCCCGAAACTTTTCCCTTAGCTTCGCCGACAACATCGTGTGCGGTGCCAACGTACTCTTTATTCTTAATCTCTTTTAGCGTCCACACTCGGGTATCTGTGGAGCCATCAGCGAAGACAAACTTCTCATCAAGAGTTGCAACATCTCCCTCCCAAGAGGCGTCAATATCAACTCTAAACCTTTGGGTAACTAGACCTGAGCGACTCTGAACAATGCCAAGTGCATAGAGTTTGCCTGAAAAGAAATTCTTTAAGTCTAATTGAGGCTTTTGTCCTTCATAAGATGAGAGCCGCTGACCAGAGCAAGAGGCCAATACAAGCAGTCCCAGTATCAATAATTGTTTCATTGCTTATCTCCCAATAGTTTATCTCTAAGCTCGGGATCGCTTGTGTTTTCCCCCAGCCAAATATTTAAAAAGTGCCTTGAAAAGTCCAAATCCTTAAAGACCCCAAGTTTCGTCTTAGAGTTGAGGTAAAAAACTACCCCTTCTCCTGGCGTATAATCAGCTACAATTTTGTCGCCATCTTTTACATTGGGAAAGATTTCATACATTTTGCCAGAGAACTTCTTGATGATCTTAGGATCAACTTTGGCCTTATTCATTTCTTTAACACTTTGCTTTGCTATATCCTCTCCATCAAAGTCTCGTTGATATTCGAGCTCCAAACGCAAAGGAGCTGAATATAGCTCGCTCCCCTTAACTCCCCATAAAGTCGCTTTATAAATGTCCATAAATAAGAAGGTGTATTTTCCACTTCCCAATTTGGGAAGTTCTTTAAATTTGACTTCACCCTGAGTGGCAAAGCTAAGAAGCATTATTAAAAGGCAGATTCTCAAGACAGACTCCTTTTGTTTTGTATACAAACATTGTGCACATCATTTGCAGATTTAGCAACTTCAAGTATTTGCCTTTAGCGTGGCGCAACTTAGAATAGGAGATGGAATGGATTACAAGCTATACTACTGGGATATCCCATTCAGAGGGAATTTCGCTTTACTTCCCATGGTTGAAAAGGGATTAAAATTTGAAATAATTGACGCATCAGAGATCTATCCAGAATCCGGCCTGTCTATCGTTTGTCCAGGCATCGCTCCCCCATATCTGTACGATTGCCAAACAGAAAACTACCTCAACCAAATGCCCGCGATCATGATGTATCTTGGTTCAAAGCATAAACTTCTACCAAAGGAGTCCAAAAGCAAGTGGGAAGCATTAAAAATCATATTGGACTGCAACGACATCTTGTATGAGATTACTCGTTATCATGGATCAAAAATGTGGAGCAAAGAAGATTGTGAAAAGTTTAAAACCGAGCGCTTTCCCCTTTGGCTAAAGCAGTTTGAAAAACTAGGGTCAGTGGGACTTGATAGAACAAGTGGCTGTTTTTTTGAAGGAAAAATAAGTGTCGCTGATTTAGCGGTTACGGCCTTACTTGGAGCCATCAAGTGGAGCTTTCCCGAGCTTGCAACTTACATGAAAGAACACGCTCCCAATGTTCTACGCCTAGTGGACCGGGTTGAGAAACGAGATAGAATTAAACAGTTTTTAAAAGCGCAGAGAAAAGAGCTTGGAAAAGCTTATTGCTCAGGAGAAATAGAAGATTCTTTGCGGACAGTTATTGGGGCTTAAGAAATCTCGCTGGAATTAAGCTGACCGCACGCCGCCATAACCTCATCGCCTTTGGTCTCTCTTATTAGCGTTGGGATTTTATATGTGTCCAGAACCTCTTTAAAAGCTGCAACTCTTTCATTGCCTGGCCTTTTGTAGGTGGAATCCGGAATGGGATTAAAAGGGATAAGATTGATATAGGCCCTTTTGTCCTTGAGCATTTTGCCTGTGGCATGTGCATCTTCAATATTATCATTGAAGTTTTCAATTAATAGATACTCATAGGTTACAAACTGCTTTTTTGCCAAAGGAATGCTATCGATGGTCTTCATAACTTCTTCCAAAGGGTATGCTTTATTTATTGGAATAAGCTCGTCTCTCTTAACATCAAATGGTGAGTGAAGAGACAAAGCGAGATTCACTCCAGGAATTTCGTCTGCCCAGCGTTTAAGGCCTGGGATATAGCCAGAGGTGGAAATCGTTATTTTTTGATAACCAATACTTGTTCCATGTTTTGATAGAAAAATCTCACAAGCTTTCTTTACAGAGTCAAAGTTATGAAGCGGCTCCCCCTGACCCATAAAAACGATGTTTAAAATTCTTTCCTCTCCAGGCCTATTCTCTGCAAGCCAGTTCCAGGCCATCAAGAACTGTCCAACAATCTCAGACGGCCTCAAGGATCTTTTCAGGCCTTGCTTTCCAGTAAAGCAGAAAGAGCACTTCATTGCACAACCAACCTGAGAGGACAAACAAATTGAGTATTTGTTATGAAAAGGAATAAGGACACTTTCTACCTTGCTTCCATCTTGAAGTTTAAATAGAAACTTAACCGTTTTATCAGCAGATTCATGAACAAGATCAACTTCAGGCAGTTCAAAGTCAAACTTGTCATCAATTAAGGCAAGTGCGGTTTTAGATATGTCTTTGGTACACTTTGTAAGATTTTTCTTTTTGTAATGCCAATTAAAAAGATTGGACGCAACAGACTCATTGAGAGCATTTTTCTGAACAAACTCGCACAGGTCGTTAAAATTTAGATCGTAAAAAGATGTTTTCATTCAGAACTTTTACTAGAGTACCCGCAATTAGGCAAACATAGTCAGCTTCCATTACGTGTGGCCATTACCATTAGATTTCGGGGGCTTAACTGTCTTTCAAAGACCTCGATGACCTCAACTTCATTTCCATGCTCGGCCAGATAAAGCGCTCTATCTGTAACAATGTAGCACTCCACCACCCTTCCTAGGAGTTCTCTGATCAGGTCTGCAACGATTGTTTGTTGAGTAAAGACTTGAGTGGATTCACTCATAAAGAATTTATTTAGCTCGTCTTTTAGATCACTCCCTAAATCTGCGTACTTTATTGCATAGTCAGAAAACTCCACCTCATAATCGGCAAGAGAAGTGTTTCCAATGGATTTGAATTCTGTCTTTCCAAGCACGTCATGAAGGTACAAATGCAGGGCGTATCTAAATCTGCGCACACTAAACTTTTTTTCCAGGTCGCTTATTGAATAAAGTGTATGGCACCTCGCCGCTAGATGAAGCGCATTTTTGGAGAATACAACCCCGCTCTTTTTGGCGTAGCTTGAAATATTATACTGCCCGTTAAGGTTTTGATAACAGCACCCAACAGATAAGAGCCAACTTGATCCGCTGTTTTGAAAAAACTTTACGGTGTTTGTCGTAAGTTCTCCACACCCGTGAAGTCCTACAACCAGGTTGTCTTCGTATGTGTTTAAGCACGTAAGTGTGGTGTTTTCAGAAAAGTCACAGTTAACAAATTTTATTTTTTCGAAATTATTAGGCGTCCATTTAGAGAGGCGATCCTCACCTTGTTTTTGAAACTTTTCATTTCGGTCCAGGCAGTAGGCGAACCTCGCCTTTTCATCGACAAGAGTTGAGCTTAAGTGCCCTGCTCCTCCACCAATATCTACAATAGTTTTAACGGCATTAAGCTCATCACATAAGGAGCGAATTTGTTCTAGTTCATGCTTTTTCTTTAAATCAACTCTTCGATTTAGATGTTGTGGAAGCTTGTAGCGTCCCTTGGAAGCACTCTCAAAGCTTGTGAGCTTAGATACTTTGGAGAGAAACTCCTGAAGGCCTTTATTGGGAATTGAACTTTTTTTGTGGTTGATAAAGTTAAGAAGCTCTTCCATTGAAACGTTTTGAAGCTCCTCAACCCATTCCTGCACATTAATAGGCAACGGTCTTGGATACTGTTTTAGAACCTCTACCTCCAATAGGCCTAGCCAAGGTTCTATAAACTCTTTTATGGACTGGAGACGCTCTTCTAAATTCATTTTTTGAACCTGTTAATATATGAACATCTCTTACAAAGATCTTCCACTAAAACTCCCTTAGAAAATCCTTCTTTGATTCTAACGGACCTGTCACTTTCAATGACTTCTTCCAGAGAAGTTTCTAGACAGTTTCCAAGATTACTAATCTTTTGATCATCCAAGCAACATGGAACCACTGTTCCGTCAGCATGAATTGCCAAATGGTCCTTCAGTCCATTGCATCTGCCTTTTTCTCCTTGGACGGGAAGCTCCATTCTTGGCCACTCAAAGCGAGAGTCAAAATGAAGGTAAAGTTTCTCAGCGATCTTTTTAGACTTTACCGCTCCAACTTCCACTTTTCTATTGATTTGAGTATTGAGTTTGTTTTCAAGGTATTCAAAGACCGCGTCGTTTTTCTCATCACCTGAGTCTCCAAAGTTCCATAGTCTTAAGTTAAGATAGAGGTCTGGTCTAATGGCCCTGGCATCTTCAATAAAAGCATAAACCTTGTCCAGGTATTCCATGAAATTCTTATGGGGAAAATTGTCCATATAGCTCTGGAGAGAAACGTTAATTTGTCTAACCGCATTGCTAGAGAGGAGCGTTTCTTTGTGTCGTTTAAGAAGAATACCATTGGTGGTAATTTGGGCCTTGGAGTCATAATTCTCACAAGTCGACAGGATTTCTTTAAATTGCGGATGAGCAAGAGGTTCACCCATTAAGTGCAGGCAAACCTGTTCGGCCAAAGGGGCGGCCTGAGATATGATTTTTTCGAACTCTTTGAGCTCCATTACATCTTTTGCTCTTTGATCTATTGGACAAAAGGAACAGCTTAAATTGCAGACATTGGTGATCTCAATGTAGATTCGACGGTACTTTTTATTCATGGCCTATGCTACTCGATCCTTTACTCTCACTCAAGCATGGGATCGAGCAACATGAAGAATTTCTACTCTTTGGTGCCCCTGATTGGGTAGTTGTTCTCAGGATTCTTGATAAATTTCAATCCATCCAACAATAGGTCCAGATCTGGCCTTACAAAGGGATTGTTTGCCAAGTCAATAACATGGAGATTGCCGTCTCCATTAACAACTAAGACTCCTGGCTCAGTGAATGGACGGTCAGTCTCCTTAGGGGATCTAGGCTCTGAAATATAAAGTCCTAGGGTTCTAGCGTCCTCAAGGCCTAGGCCATAACCAACATCAAAGCTTATTCCCATATCCTCCACATGCTCTTTTGCCTTCTCCTCGGGATCACAGGAAATAGCGAGAATATCCACTCCGATCTTATAAAATTCCTCTTTTTTCTTTTCCACTTGTTTCAGGTACTTCGTGCAGATTGGACAGTGTTTACCTCTGTAGACGAGAACCATTTGCCACTGGGTATCATCCTTATGTGGGACACCAAGGTTGACGGTGCCATTGCCTAGTTTTGAAATTTGAATGTCGGGAAATTTATGTCCTGGTTTTAACTTTTGACTCATAAGTACTCTCCTCTTTCGCCCATATTACCATTAAGCGTTAGAGTTGGGCGAAAGCTAGCCTTTGACATCCTTTGGATACATATCCTTCACTTTTGATAGTTTATTTTCAATGTGGCGCAAACTAAACGGTGATAACTTATGCTTTTGATAGTAATTGAGATATTTTTGCTCGTTAGGCTTGAAGGCCTTAAAGGCCATCACTTCTGTCACACAACTTTGACCAAATTGTATAAGGAAGTCTTTCGCCCTTATCTCTTGCTCTTTATCAAACACATAAATGGCCGAGCGATATTTTTCTCTCATTCTATGGTTTGATTTCGAGCTATGGGTATTAAGATGGATATTTATTAATTTCTCCATAGAGACAATTTCTGAATCAAAGTGAACAATAACGCCTTCGGAATAAGAAGAATGATCGCCAAACGAGCTTACCCAACCCTGCTCAACTTTAACCACACCTTTAATTGACTGAAAAACGGCCTCAGTGCACCAGTGGCATCCGCCACCAAAACCAATTCTTTCCATACGGAAATTTTGCCACTAATCAAGGCCTGAGACAATTAGACAATGCTAGGTGCCGCAAAAAGTCTGATGGACCAACTCTGAAGGTGCTGGTTCAAGAGTTAAATGCTTAAGTTTTTCATCTTCAACAAACGGATTCTTATAGGCCTTCACAAGACTCAGAAAATAGTCGTCATTTCCTTCAAGGCTTTCTTCAATCGCTTTTGCCACTTGGTGGTTTCTTGGAATGAGATAAGGGTTTGAGTTGTTCATTCGTTTAACAACATCTTCATCACTGTGTCCCTGTTCATCAAGTCTCTCTCGCCACAACCTTTTGAACTCTTCATTTTGATGATCAAGTGTGTTTAGGCCTCTAAAAGAGTTTGTGAAGTCCAACTGATCTGACTCAAGTACATCCAAAAACATATTTATTATTTTTAAATCACTTTCCACGGGGCTTGAAATACCAAACTTTGAGGCCATAGCTTTTAAGTACTCATTTTGGTAAAATTTTTCGTAAAGCTTAAAATCATCTTGAAGCCTCAATGCCGCTTTTTCCGTGCCTTCCCTACTCTCCTTTAACAATAGTGGGAAAAGAGCATTTGCCAAAACAGACATGTTCCAAAGAGCGATTGCTCCTTGATTTGAATAGCTATATCTTCCATGACGATCAATGGAACTGAACACTTTATTGCGGTTAAACTTATCCATGAAGGCACACGGGCCATAATCGATGGTGATCCCAGCGATGGATGTGTTGTCGGTATTCATCACACCGTGAATAAAACCTAACCCCATCCACTTTGCCACTAGGGAGAGCTTTCGTTTAACCACTCGCTCAAAGAACTTATGGTACTTATGATCTTGCCCATTTAAATCTGGATCATGCCTATTGATAGCATAGTCGGCCAAAGTCTTGAGGTCCTCTTCGCTTCGAGCACTGAAGTATTCAAAAGTGCCCACTCTCAGGTGGCCCTTTGCGACTCTAGTAAAAATAGCTCCAGGAAGCTCATCTTCTCTAAAAACAGGCGCTCCAGTTCTCACTGCACACAAAGCTCTTGTGGTGGGAACACCTAAGTGATGCATGGCCTCGCTCACGATATATTCTCTCACAACAGGGCCAAGCCAGGATAGTCCATCACCACCTCTACTGAACTTTGTTCTTCCAGAGCCTTTTAATTGAATGTCATAACGTTCATTGCTTTTGGAGACTACTTCTCCTAAAAGGTGGGCCCTCCCATCTCCAAGTGAAGGATTGAAATGACCAAACTGGTGTCCACAATAGGCCATGGCCAAGGGTTCAGAGCCATCTAAGATTTCTTCTCCACTAAATACCTTCGCGAGTTTACCGGCGGGAGCATGCTCAATGCCTAACTCTTCAGCGAGCTCTTCATTGAAGGCCATTAGAGTTGGTGCAACAGCGGCCGTTGGCAGGACTCTTTCAAAAAATCTATCAGGAAGCTTTGAATAGGTATTTTCAAAATTAATCATAGGCCTTTTAAAAACTCCAATCCGCCTTTAACAGCAGCAACCTGAGCATCGATGCAAACTTCATCAGTCGCCTTTGGACTGTCCGGATAAACTTCTGTGGTCGTTGTGTACTCAGCATTGGAAAAACCTGCGCACAGGTTTAGTGACTTTATATCATAATTAATCACTCCTTCTTGAGAGAGTGGCTCACCAATAATCTTGCCATTTTCATCAGACGGAGCAATGTGAGTAACTTCTTTCACTGACTCAATAATTGCTTTTTGAAATTCGTGTTTTGGGGATTCGGTGTTTCCAACCAAATAGAATCCATCGGGAATGTCCCATACGGCCTGAGGCACACCATCTCTTTTCTCTAGGGCAGGCCTAAAAACAGTATTGTCGGTGTCAGTTGTTTCATGAAGATCGAAATGTGCGTAAATTTCAACACCCAAATCATCTATTGCTTTTAGAAAGCTTTCACACTCTTCAGCTGGAGAATTTTTATTAAATGATCTATTTGGATCTACGGTTAAAGGGTTCCAACGGTTTATAGTTTCATAGCCCCAAGGGCTTATGCAGGGAACGCAAACGATGTTAAAGTGTTTGGAATATTCTTCTCCCTCCCTCTCTAAAAAGGCCAAAGCGCCTTGAACCCCACTTGTCTCGTATCCATGAACTCCACCGGTTATTAAAACTGTTTTTTTATCTGGATCCAAGCTCTTATTCTTTACTAAAAACAATGGGTATCTTTCAGGGTCATAGCTAAGTGCTCCGTATCTTTGAACTTCATATTTGCTTTCAAGATCTTGAAGCTTGCTAAGGACCTCATCTTTATAAGATCTTTTGATTTTCTGTTTTTCAAGCCACTGAAACTTTTCTTCCTCACCCCACGGTTTACTCACTGAACTCCCCTTTTGATTTAAGTTTTGGGCATCCTAAACCCAAATACCAGTTTAATCAAATTGTAACGGTGCCCAAAGCTTATGCAAGCTTAATGTGGCAGGCCGAATGCATATATGTTTGAGAGAAAATCATTAAAAAAGGAGCGGTTTATGGCACCTGAAGCTATTACTAATGAACATAAAGAATATCTGGAGCGTTCAATAGACATTAAGGCCACTGCAGAGCATGTATGGAAGGCATTGTTTAAAAAACGCCACTTCGAGAGGTGGTCCAAAGCATTCAGTGACAACGCCACAGTGGAAAGTGAATGGAAGCTTGGTGGAAGTATCAAGTTTGTGGACTCCAACGGTTCAGGAATTGTAGGCACAATCAAGGCCTGTGAGCCTTTTGAAGAACTCTCAATTAGATTTGAGTGCTTATTAAAGAATGGAAAAGAAGACAAAGAGAGCGACAAGGCCAAAAAATGGATAGGTTGCCACGAAAACTTCTTTTTGGTGGAAGGTCAAACCGAGACAATTCTCACAGTGGAAGAAGATGTTCCGCAAGAGCGACTGGAGGGCCTGACTTCAAAATGGGACGCGGCACTGAGAGAAATCAAGAGCATTGCGGAAGAAATGCGGGACTCTGCAGGAACCTGGGCCTAATATCTGATTTTAATTTAAACCTTACTCGGGTACTATAGGCTAAAAACTAAAAGTTAAATTTTGAAGTTAGAGCCTAATAAGTACCCTATTGACCAAGTTCTTGTTGAGATCGGAAATGATTTCGAGGAAAGAGAGTGTTTGCTCATCAAGGCGCAGACCGGGGCCGGAAAAACCACAAGACTTCCTCCATACCTTCTTGAGAGGACAAAAGGCAAGATTCTTGTTTTAGAGCCTAGACGATTGGCCGCGAAGCTTTCTGCGGCAAGGTGTGCTCAAATCCTTGAAGAGAAAGTTGGACAGACTGTAGGCCATCACATCCGAATGGACAAAGTCACCAGTGATGAGACGAGGCTTCTCTTTATTACAGAAGGCCTGTTCTTATCTTATTTAAAAGAAAGTTCTTCATTGGAAGAATACTCAACCATAATTATTGACGAATTTCATGAGCGAAACATTCAAACTGATCTTGCTCTTGCTCTTGCGAGAAAGGTTCAGCAAACCAGTCGTCCAGATTTAAAAATTGTGGTCATGTCTGCAACCCTTGATACTGAGAGACTTGAGACCTATTTAGACGGCCCCAAGGTTTATGATGTTCCTGGTAGAGTTTTTCCTATTGAAATTGAATACCATCCCCCACAAGAGTTTGGTGGCAGAAGGGGTAAAGAGCATTGGGAGGCCAACGCGGCAAGAGCAATTTCCAATTTGGCACAAGATCAGCGCTGCCCGAAAAACATTCTCGTTTTCCTTTCAGGGATGGGTGCCATCAGATCTTTAGAACAGTCACTTTCAGGGAAGCTTCCCGCCAATATCGAAGTTTTGCCTCTACACTCAACACTGCCAAAAAGTGAGCAGGACAAAGTGTTTAAGGGAGATAAAAGAAAGATCATTCTATCCACAAATATCGCAGAGACCTCCCTCACAATTCCAAACATAACAGGGGTTGTGGATTTAGGAAACGAGCGAAGAGCAAGCTTTGCACCGTGGAGTGGAATGCCACTTTTACAACTTAAGAGCATTTCAAAAGCGAGTGCAACTCAAAGGGCCGGCCGGGCGGGAAGAGTTCAAGAGAGTGTGGTTTATCGACTATACACTGAAGGTGAGCACTTTCACTTTGAGGACTTCACACCTCCTGAAATCAAAAGAGTTGAGCTCTCACACAGTGTTCTAGACTTATTGGAACTTGGCCATCACCCGGACAATATTGATTGGTTTGAAGCTCCCGAAGAGAAAAACTTGCAGTCTGCGCTAAAGCTTCTTGAAACTCTTAATGCAGTTAAAAACGGCAAGATGACAGAACTTGGGCGCTTCATCGCAAAACTTCCCCTTCACCCTAGACATGCGGCCATGTTGTTTAAGTGTCCAAATGAGCTTCTTCCAGACACATTGTTGGCAGCATGTATCCTGTCAGAAGGTGGTATACTTGGTAGAGCCGCACACTTTGCAGAAGATGACAATGAGTCTTGTGATCTTCTCATTCAATTGGATTTGGCCAAAGCGTTTTTTCATAATGAGAAAAAACTCAGCGATTATTCCCTAAGCTATTTAGACAATAAAAAAGCAAAAAGAGTCACTGAGCTGTACAAGATGATAGCTCCAAAGCTCAAGGCCGGACAAATTCCAAAAGTGAAGACAAGGATTGATTTCTCTTTTGCGCTTCTAAAAGGTTTTCCAGACAGGGTCGCCGCAAAAAGAAAGGCAACTAAAGGCAGAAAAAGCTTTCAAAGCTACAACTTCTGCTTGGGCAGAGGCGGCAAATTAGGCAGAGCTACCGCGCTCACAAGCAGCTCTCCTGATTATATAATCGTTCTAGACGCCTTGGAGGATCCAAAGGCCAATGCTGCTATTGGTACAACAATTCAAATGGCCAGCAAAATAACTAAAGAAGACTTGATTTCGAGCGCCAATCAATTTGTTAACGTTGTGAAAGAGAACAATTTTAACGAGAAAAAAGGCACAATCTCTATTGGCACAATTACGAAATATGGAAAACTTTCTATAAAAGAAGATTCGGCCCCCCCTGTGATTCCGCAAGGGGAAACTTTAATATCTCTAATCAAAGAGAATTGGCCATGGCCTTTTGAAAACGAAGAAGAACTTACAATCTACAATCGAAGAGTGACCATTTTGGATGAAGCAAAAGTGGAGCACAACTGCCCTCTTTTTTCAGGAGAGATGTTTGAATTATTTTTAGAATCTTGCATTGATAGCGACACTACAATGGAAGAGGTTAAGTCAAAAGGCCTTAGAAAGCTCATCTACGGACAACTATCAGCGCCAGATATTTACACATTGGACAATGATGCTCCAGAGGTGATCAAGCTCTCTAATCAGAAGCAGTTTAAGGTGCACTACGAAGAACATAGGCCTTGTATATATGCAAGAGTTCAAGATCTATACTCCGTGGCGAACCACCCAACCATTGCGCAAAACAACCTTGCTTTAACTATAAAGCTACTATCTCCTGCAGATCGAGTAACCCAAGTTGTGAACGAGCTGCCAAGCTTTTGGAAAGCTTCATGGGAGATGGTTAGAAAGGAGCTGAAATCCAGGTACCCAAAACATCATTGGCCAATTGATCCTGTTTCAGCTCCACCGATTAGAATTCTAAAGAAAACCAAAAGCTAGTCTATTACCGTTACAAGTTCATCTTTTGGCTTTCTAACTTTTTTAAGATTTACAAGCCAATCATTATCAGCATCTCTGTATCCTAAAGTTAGCATTACACAACTTCTAAGTCCTTTCTCTTTAAGATCAAGAATTTCATCCAAAGCTTTAGGGTCGAACCCTTCAAGAGGCGTGCTATCCACTTTTTCAAAAGCTGCAGCTACCATCGCGTTGGCAAAAGCAATATAGGCCTGCTTTGCCGCATGATTAAAGTTGTTCTCCGGATCCTGTTTTGGATAAAACGCAAGAAGCTTTTGTCTATACGCTTCCCAACCTTCATTCTTAAAACCTCTAACTTCATTAACAAGATCAAACATCCTGTTAATTCGATCTTCTGTATATGTGTCCCAAGCAGCAAACACCAATAAATGCGAGCAGTCGCTGACAACAGATTGATTCCAGGAAATCTCTCGAATTCTATCTTTTAATTCTTGATTTTTAATCACCAAGACTTCAAATGGCTGTAAACCGCTAGACGTTGGCGCAAGCGATATGGACTCCAAAATATTGTTAACTTTATCTTCTGGCACCACGTTTTTGTTCATTGCTTTGGCGGCGTAGCGCCATTTTAGATTCTCTAATAGTTCCATTTTTTATCCTTTAGTTTTTAATTATTTTTACTATTTCGCTTTTAATTTTTTCAGGACTGTCCTTAGGAGAAAATCTCTTAACAACTTTGCCATTTCGATCTACAATAAATTTGGTGAAGTTCCATTTTATTGACTTGGTACCAAAGACACCTGGTGCCTCGGCCTTCAAATATTGATATAGAGGATGCGCGTTTTCGCCGTTCACCTCAACCTTTGAAAAGACAGGAAACTTCACTCCAAAGCTTAGTTTGCAAAACTCTTGAATTTCACTATCAGAACCAGGCTCTTGCCCGCCAAACTGATTGCAAGGAAAGCCAAACACTTCAAGTCCATCACCTTTGAGATCTTCATACATCCTCTCAGGGCCTTCGTATTGTTTCGTGAAGCCACATTTAGAAGCGGTATTCACTATTAAAAGGACTTTGCCTTTATAGTCCGACAGGTTCACATCCTCACCTGCTGCCGACTTTACGCTGAAATCATATATGCTCATTAAAACCTCCACAAATACTTTGTATGCAAAACATATTGCATTTTTATTACCGTTGCAATAGGTTTGAGCACAAATTATAATAATCTCACAGGAGAATTATGAATATTGAACAACTTAAGCTAGACAACCAGATATGCCATAGGCTTTATATCGCCTCAAACGGCATAACTCGTCTATATAGGCCAATGCTTGAAAAACTTGACCTTACCTATCCGCAATACATAGTAATGATGGGCCTTTGGGAAAAAAAGGAAGCAACTGTTCAGCAAATCCACAATTGTACAAAAATTGATGGAGGCAGTTTAACCCAAATTTTAAAAAAGCTCTCAACAAAGGGTTACATAACTCTCACTCCCACCAAAGAAGATAAAAGAGTCAAAGTCGTTTCACTCTCCCCTGAAGGTGAAAAGCTTCAAACTGTAGCTGCGTCTGTGCCAGAGCAAATGGTATGCAAGTTCAAAGGTCTTGATCCCCAAGACTTCGAAGATCTGAAGAAAATTCTAGATAAAATTAATGCAGAGTTGGAATAGGCCAGAGACCTATTCCATTTTTTATGTCCTAGTATCCTGTAGCACAGTAAAAGATGTCACCATCAAAGTTTTCGTAGACTTTTTTAAATTCCACGCCAGTTTCTGTTTCCACCTTTTTATAGTACATGTAGGCCCCATTGCCTCCACCCACAGCAAGGTCAATAAGATAAAGTTTTTCAGCGCCAGTAGATATTTGGTATTCAACTTCGGAAATGCTAATGTAATCCACATCTGAAACGAGGTCTCGGATAGTCTTATCCTCACCCAAGTAGATGCTCTCAGACTCAAATCTGGCCTTTCTCACTAATTCTTGAACAAGCTTGGATTGGGAATTATAAAGCTCCACATACTCACTAACTTCTTCCTCAGTCATTGCGAGTTGAAAGCCAAAGAAAAGACTTTTCTCTTCAGTGATTTTCTCATTTTCATAAGGGGATTCAAGTTCACACGCCATTGCAGGAATTAAAGATGCGATAAAGAAAATTAATGCTGCTTTCATATATATCTCCTATAAAGTTTTAGAGTTGTCCTTCGAACACTCCATATTTTTCACTTGCTCCAAGTTTTTTCTTAGTGGATTCGTATGTTTGTTTTCCCTCTAAGAGGTCAAAGTAAAGGTTTATTTTTTTTGCCAATTGCTCAGGACTTTCATACAAGGCCTCAAGTCTTAAGGCCCCCACACCAGCCTCGTTAAGTTCATTGAGCATAAAGCCGGCAGACTGGGGAGTTGCCCTAAAAAAGGTGTTTCTGCATTCTTGGTCCGCTTTTAGGTAGTGATACTGTCCATAGACATCCTTAAGCTCAACCTTGTGTTTCTCGCAAGGTTTGCCACAATCCTTGAAGCTTGATCCGTTGCTTAAAAAAGCGGCAAAAACACAGTGTTCCATATGAAACTCTGGCATGTATTGGTGCATAACCACCTCGAGTTTTGAAGTATCCACTCTGCCCATCAGGTCTTTAAGTTGGGACTGGTTAAGGTCAAAACTTGCCGCGATTGAAGAGATGTTTTTTCCAAGAAGATAATTAAAACTTAGGTGGTTTGTAACATTTAGGGAAAAATCAGCTTTGAGCTCTATCCCCTTGTCCTGAAGGTACGCAAGCGCGCCAAGGTTTCTAACCATGATGAAGTCAGGAGCTTGTCTGACGATCATGTTGAGGTTGTAGTATTCTTTTGGTTTGTGAATCCGAGTAGTCGCAATTCCAGCTTTAATACCCTTTTCTTTCAAAAACTTGATAGACTCTTTATAGTCCTTACCAAACTCATAATCTAGGACAACAGACTGAAGTTTTCCAGTGTGGACTTCATTCAAAGCTTCAAGTTGCTCCTTGCTTCGAACCAAGATCACAAGCTTATTTTCAACGCTTGAGTTTTCTATGCACGTCTTTTGCTCAAGAAGGGTCTGGGCCTCAGACAAGTTTACTTTGCGCTCTTTTCGACTCACACGCTCTGAGATCATTGCCTCAGTCATAGACCTTCTTAGGGCCTTCATTTCTTTTTGAGAAAAGTAAAATGGGACTTCAGAATCAAACTCATATCCCTCTAAAACAAAACAGCTTCTGCCAAGTTTTCCGAGTTCTTCTCTGAAATGCTCTCCTGTAGTTTCCCTTTTAATAGGCTCTTCAACCTTATCCGATTTTAGAATGACAGTGTTTTCACCGTCCTCTGCCTCAAGAACCACCTCACCTTTTTTTACAGTAAGCTTTAAGTTTAGTGGGATCTTTTTAAATTGGGCCTGGTCTCTAAATGATTTGGAAAGCTTTTCTTCAACCTTTGGGTCGCTGTTAAGGCTAGCTTTCATGCCTTTTCTAATCTTGGAAAGCTCAGGAGCTTTCACCATAGACACTTCCACAGTGCCCTTTTTATTGGATAGTACCTTAAATATTCTCCCACCCGCGGATTCGCCATTGCCTATAAACAACAGACCCTGTCCCGCACTCAACTCGATGTCAGTTTTGATGGTAATGATATTTGCTTTTATTTCTAAAACTTCTCCAAGGTCAATGCCTCTGTGGGAGGAAAAGTCAGCAGGAACAAGCTTTTGGTGCTCAACACCATGAAGCCAGCCAGAATAAAAACCTCTAGAATATGTCAGTGACAACTCTTGCGGGTCATAGTCTTTGCCTGCAAGCTTCATTGAATAGCTTTTAGCTGCAGCGGCAACGTATTCTGGGGCCTTTAATCTCCCCTCAATTTTTAGGGAGTCAACGCCCATGTCAGCGAGCTCTTTTGCCTCTTCTATTCCACAGAGATCTTGGGGTGAAACTAGATATTTTTTGTCTCCAAGATCCTTTCTTTCCCCATCAACATACATTTCATAACCCAGTCGACAGGACTGAGCGCATTGCCCGCGATTAGCGCTTCTGCCCCCAATGCTTTCAGAGGTAAAGCATTGTCCAGAGTAGGCCACACATAAGGCCCCATGGACAAACACTTCCAGTTCTTTATCAGTGTTTTCACGAATAAGCTTAATTTCTGACAGTGAGTTTTCTCTTCCAAGAACAAATCGCTTAATCCCAAGATCATCCAACAGTCTGATCCCTTCATAACTAGTCATTGTCATCTGAGTGGATGCGTGGACAGGCTGCTCTGGAGCAAGTGTTCTTATAAGTCTTGCTAAACCGAGGTCTTGAACTATAAAGGCGTCAGGTTTAAGAGGAAGGTATTCCAGAAGTTTTTGAAGGGCCTTTTCAAGTTCATTCTCAAAAATAACCACATTGAAAGCAAGGTTTACTCTAACCCCATAAAGGTGGCATAGATCTATTATTTCTTTGGCGGTATCAATGCCAAGCATCTCACTTCGCCCACGGGCATTGAACCCGCTCACGCCCATATAAATAGCATCCGCTCCATTATGAATGGCGGCAAGACACATTTCGATATTTCCCACGGGCAACAATAATTCTGTTTTATTTTTCATCCATTGCTAGTTACCAGAAATGGATTTTTTTGGGTATAAACTATTAATTAAAGGTCAAAAGCTTATAAAATATACACACTCTCCCCCCAAATATTAACAACCTTGAGGGTTACCTAAAGGCGTAAAAAGGCCTATATTTAAGTATGTACAAATTAAGACCCTATCAACAGGAAGCTGTAGACCTTACAATAAGTCACTTTAAGAGAACAAAAGATCCAGCAGTCATTACTTTGCCCACAGGCGCAGGCAAGAGCTTGGTAATAGCAGAACTAGCCAAAATTGCCCAAGGCAGAGTGCTGGCATTGGCGCACGTCAAAGAGCTTGTGGAACAGAACCACCAAAAGTACACATCTTACGGGCTTTCAGCTGGGATCTATTCTGCAGGACTTGGTAGAAAAGATTTTGAAGAAAAGGCAATATTTGGAAGCGTCCAGTCTGTTGCCAATGCTGAGGACAGCTTTTTTGAGGGGTTCAGCCTCCTCGTTATAGATGAATGCCACAGAGTTGCCCAGGAAACAGATGGGGATACCCAGTACCTTCAGGTCATAAACAAGTTAAAAGCAAAAAATAAGGACCTTTGTGTCCTAGGCCTTACCGCCACCCCCTACAGACTTGGTTTAGGCTGGATTTATGAGTATTCTCACTCAGGAGAGCTTAGAAGTGATAAACCCAGATTTTTCAAACACTGTGTTTATGAGTTGCCACTAACTTACATGATTGAGAATAACTACCTTACCACCCCAGTTAAAGTTGACACTCCGGTCACCTCATATGATTTCTCTGAACTGACTGAAAAAAATAGAATGTACACGATGGCCGAGGTGGAGGAACTCTTAAAAGAGCAAAAGAGACTCACACCTCTAATAATAAAAAACATTGTGGACATTACAGAGCGCTACGAACGAAAAGGTGTCATGATTTTCAGCTCCACCATCCGCCACGCCAAGGAAATACTATCTTACCTGCCTGAGGATGATGCAAGACTTGTTATCGGAGACACCGACGCAAAAGATAGAGATTCAATTATTCAAGATTTTAAAGACAGAAAGTTCAAATACCTTGTGAACGTTTCAGTTCTTACCACTGGATTTGACGCTCCTCATGTCGACGTGGTCGCAATTCTTAGGCCAACGGAGTCTGTTAGTCTTTACCAGCAGATCATTGGCAGAGGTCTAAGACTTGATCCAGAAAAGAAGGACTGCATAATTCTGGACTACACCGGCATGGGCCACAATATTTACGCTCCTCAAATAAGGGAGAGACGCCCAACCAAAGAAAGCGTGGAAGTTAAGATCCCCTGTCCCCAATGCGGCCATGAAAATGTGTTCTGGGGAAAGGTAAATGTGGAAGGAGAAGTCCTGGAGCACTTTGGAAGAAAATGCAAAGGTGCCGCCTTGGATTTGGATACAATGAAACCTGTGCCCTGTGGCTATAGGTTTCGTTTCAAAATTTGCCATCAATGCGGAGAGCAAAATGACCTTACCGCAACTGAATGCGAAAGCTGCAATTCGGAACTAATTGATGGGGACTCAAAAGTTAAACAGGCCAAGCTATCCAAGAAGATGCACATTCTAAGGCCTGAACACATTGAGTTTTTAGAAAGACAGGATAAAAACGGCAGACCTTTTTTAGAGATAAAATACTATGACTGCGATGCTGAAAGTGTAAGCGAATTTCATTTTTTAAACAACCCTTCAGACTTTAAGAGATTCAACATCAACTTTTTGCGCTTCCACATGAAAAGACCTGAGCTAGAAGTTGAAGTTTCCAAAGTTGAAGAGGTTTTAAGGCTTAGACCTCTACTTAGAAACCCAAGCTTTGTAATAGCCAGAAAGCAGGACAAGTTTTGGAAGGTTACAGAAAAAATTTTCTCGGAAGAGCTTTCTTCAAGATACATAAAACCTTTTTAACGCTCCATCAGACCGAGTAAAAAAGTACAGTAACAAATTAAAATACTAGTAAAAAGTGCAACCGCCTTAATTAGTTGCTTACCTTTAGATAAGCCCCTAACATATAGCTATGAAGCTTTTGTTGCTAACTTTCTTATTTACTCAAGTTGTTCTCTCCTCTCAAAGCTTTGATGTGGGCGTACTTTATTGGTCGATGAATATCGAGGGCCAAGTGGCGATGAGGCAAGGTCTTGAGTCCCAGGCCAAAGAGATAAATGCAAAAGCTAAAAAAACAGGCACCCCCACTATAAACTTAATCCATCACATCGCGGGAGATGGAGCTGATGGTGTTAAGAATCAAATATCCCAATTCAATTCATTAATAAAACAAAAAGTAGATTTGATTGTAGTCCAACCCACTGATAACGCCGCCCTTTCAGGCTCTTTAAAAAAAGCAAACCAGGCCAATATTCCAGTAATAGCTTATGACCAATATATTATTGGAGGAGAACTCAAGAGCTTCATTACCTCAAACAACTACCAGGCCGGTTTTCTTGCAGGTGAATACCTGGCATCCAAATTTAAGGATAAGAAAAAGGTAAAATTGATTGTCGTTCAGTACCCTAAAGTTTCTTCGGCGATTGACAGAGTTGACGGTTTTTTTGACGCCTTTAAAGAAAGCTCTAAAACTTACGAAGTGGTGGGAACCTATGAAGCGGTGGAGCCAAGCGGCGGGAAAGCCGTTGGAAAAGAAATACTGAAGTCCTTTCCCAAAAAAGGCTCTTTTGATGCAATATTCACCATAAATGATGGTGGCGGGATCTCTGTTGTAAAAGAGCTAAAAAAGGCGGGGAGAGACGAAATTTTACACGCTACAGTAGATGGAGATCCTAAATCAATTGCGAATCTTAAAGAGGCCAACCTTACCGTAATAAACAGCGCTCAATTTTGCGCAGAAATTGGTCGCCAGTCTATTAGACAGGGATACAAATTCTTGTTGGGACAGAAGATTTCTAAGAAAATTCTCATCCCCACTTTTCCAATAACAAAAGAAACGATCGACAGATACACAGGGTGGAATGGTAAAATACCAGCTCCTTTCAAAAAGCCATGGAAAAGAAACTCAGAGTGGAGCGCAAAGATTGAAAGTTTTTAATCCAGGAATTCTCCTTAGTTTTCTTTTGGCCCTTGCCCCCGCAACAGCTGCAACAAATTCAAACTTTATAAAAGTGGGAATCACAAATAAGTGCCCCTATTTTTGTGAAGGCCAAGAAAACTCAGGATACATTTCCGAAATTTTACAGAAAGCGGCCAAGATTAGCGGACAAAAAATAAAGTTTGTCATGGTTCCAGAACTTAGAGTGGTCGACCTCTTAAAAAAGGGAGTGTTTGACGTCACGATTCTTCCCTCTGGAGTACTCAGAAAGAATCCCAAAATTTTCAACTTAAAAGCCCAGGTTGGCGTTCACTTTTTAGCACTTGCAAGCTTTGGCAATAAAGAGCTCTTAGAAAGCTTTGATAATTTAAAAGGTAAAACAGTAGTTTTTTCTGGCGGAAATCATCATAAAGAATTGTTAGATAAAAAATTGGAGAACCTAAATAAGGGTAACAAAAACCTTTTAACCCACCTTACGGGCAAAAACAGCACCATTAGACAACAGAAGATGATTGAACAAGAGAGGGCCGATGTTATAATTAGCGACTTCAACATCCTGTCTTTTTATAATTTAAGAAGGCATCGAAGGTCAAAGATGACTATAGTCCCTAGTTCTATTGGCGGCTTCACACCGCTTTTACTCACCAGCAGCAAAAAAGATGAAGCCATTGTAACTTTTGGTGAGGCCGTTTCAACATATTTGCAAAAATCAAGGCAAAGTGGAGAGCTTGACTCAATACTTAAAAAATACAATATTTCAGACTGGGATCAATACTATTAGCTCAACTTTCTCTTCTCAAAGTAAGCGAAAGTAAGCGGCACCATAAACAATGTTATAAACTCAAAGACCATTCCTCCTACTACGGGTAATGCCATAGGTTTTATAATCTCAGAGCCAGTAGTCGTGGTCCACATAATGGGGACCAAAGCAACTATTGTGGTAATTGTAGTCATCACTAACGGTCGAATTCTTCTAGCACCTGCTTCTATCACGGCCTCTTTTATTGATGCCCAGTCATTTGGCGCATTCTTTTTAAGCGACTCTTGCAGGTAGCTCATCATGACCACCCCGTCATCAACGGCAATGCCAAACAACGCAATAAATCCAACCCATACAGCAACGGATGTGTTGAATCCCCCTAGGAATAGAAAAATCATCCCCCCAGACAGTGCAAGTGGTATGGCACTAAATATGATTGCCGCGTTTCTTAAATTTCCAAGCCCTAAGTATATGATTAGCAGATTGATGAGAAGAGATAGCGGCACAAGAATCATTAGTCTATTATTTGCCCTAACCTGGTTTTCAAACTGTCCGGCCCATTCAATAGAGTATCCTGCGGGAACTGCAACCTCTTGCGAAACAACGTTTTTTGCTTCCTCAACAAAGTCCATAAGGTCTCTATTTTTAACATTTAACATTACGAGTGAGCGAAGCATTCCATTTTCAGACTGAATGGCGGCAGGCCCTGTTACAACTTTTATGTCTGCAAGCTGCTCTATTGGAATATGATAACCCAAAGGACTTGGTACAAGCACCCTTTTTAACTCATCGATTCTGTCTCTCAGCTCTTTTTTATATCTTATCCTTATAGGGTATCTTTCCCTGCCATCGTAAAACTGACCTATACTCATCCCCCCTACAGCTGTCTGTAAGATCTTATTGACTGTGCCGGAGTTAATTCCGTATCTGGAGGCAGCAACCCTATCAATATCGAACTCGATGTAAGGCTTTCCAGTAATTTGTTCGGCGTATATCCCATATGCGCCTTCCACATTTTCGAGTGCCTTGCCAATCTTGGAAGCGAGCTCCTCAGTTTTTTTAAGATCGTCACCAAAGATTTTCACGCCAATCTGAGTTTTTATCCCCGTTGAAATCATTCCAACTCTTACTTGAATAGGAAAGTCCCATGAATTAACGAGTCCTGGCACTTGAAGGGATTCATCAAGCTCGTTCATGATATCGTATATGCTTGTTCCTGAAGGCCACTTCTCCTTTGGCACGAGTTTAATAATTGTCTCAAACATTGCAACTGGGGCCGGATCAAGTGCAGTGTCAGCTCTACCCAACTTTCCGACAGCATACTCGACTAAAGGATGATCATTAATTACCTTGTCGGTATAACTTAAAAGCCTCACCGCCTCAGTCATACTGATATCTGGCGTTGTTGTCGGCATATACATGATATCACCTTCGTTTAGAGAAGGCATAAATTCCTCACCAAGTTGACTGTAAGAATATGCTCCAGCTGCTAGAATAAGTCCGGACAACATAAAAAAGTATTTTTTATGATCAAGCAACCAGCTGAGTGTTGGCCTGTAGGCGTTGACAATTAAAAGGCCTACCTTGTTGTCCTTAATGTTCCTAAGCTTTCCTCCAAGAAAGTAATAGCTTAGCGCCGGTATTAAAATAATAGCGACAACTACCGCTCCAAACATCGCCAATGTTTTAGACCAGGCCAGAGGTTCAAAGAGCTTGCCCTCAGCTCCAATTAGCCAAAACACTGGCAAAAAAGTAATGATCGTAGTCAGCACAGCTGTAAGAATTGCAGGCCCGACTTCTTTGGCTGCTTTGACTATAATGCCAA
Source organism: Halobacteriovoraceae bacterium (assembly GCA_002711995.1). Taxonomy (GTDB): domain Bacteria; phylum Bdellovibrionota; class Bacteriovoracia; order Bacteriovoracales; family Bacteriovoracaceae; genus UBA845. The sequence goes on from PASN01000010.1 coordinate 189,806, forward strand.
CTTTCTCTTTTCCAGATGCGTTGGGGTGCTCGGATAAGTGAGAATAGATATTTTCAGTCATGATGATTCCCATGTCGACCATGGTTCCAATGGCAATAACAAGGCCTGCAAGACTCATGACATTTGACTCGACACCAAACACCCTCATAAGTAGGAAACTGACTCCAACTCCAAATGGAAGCGTCAAGGACACCAATATTGAAGATTTAAAATGCAGGAGAAAGGCAAACACAACTACGATTGTGATGAGAATCTCTTCAGTCAGGGCGTTGTAAACAGTGCTTATAGTTCTTTCAACCAGCTCTGATCTATCATAGAATGGCACAAGCCTAACGCCCTCAGGCAGTCCTTTCCTCACTATCTCAAGCTTTTTCTTGAGATGATCGATTACATTCTTTGGATTTTCACCAAAGCGCATGGTTACGACGCCACCAACTACAGCTTGCCCATTCTTGTCCAATGCACCTCTTCTAAAACTTGGCCCGGTGCCGACTCTGGCGATGTCTTTGACTCTAATTGGTGTTTTATTTTTTACCGCTACCACTACATTCTCAATATCCTCTAGAGAATTAAAAAAGCCTTTGCCTCTGACAACAAACTCTCTCTCCCCCTCTTCAATAACCTCAGCTCCCACATCCACGTTGCTGTTTTGAATTGCGCTAATTAAGTGACTTAAATGGACATCAAAAGCAAAAAGCTTCTTTGGGTCCACATCAATTTGATACTCTTTTACAAAGCCACCCACGCTTGCAACTTCACTCACGCCTTCAGTGCCTTGCAAGAGGTACTTCACATAGAAGTCTTGGATGGTTCTTAGCTCTCCCAATGATTTTGGTTCTGGGTTGTCAGGCCTATTTTCAAGTGTGTACCAGTAGACTTGGCCAAGCCCTGTGGCATCAGGGCCCATTTTTGGACGAACACCTTCTGGCAAAACAGTTGAGGCCGTGGAGATTCTTTCTAGAACTCTTGAGCGACTCCAGTAGAAATCGACATCCTCTTCAAAGATCATATAGATTATAGAGAAGCCAAAAGCTGACACTCCCCTAATCTTTTTTACACCTGGTGTGCCTTGCATTTGAACGCTAAGGGGGTAGGTAACTTGTTCTTCAATATCCTTTGGAGATCTACCAGGCCATTCAGTAAAAATAATCTGTTGGTTTTCTCCTATGTCAGGAATAGCATCAACATGGGCGCTTAAAAGGCTGTAAACTGACAGGCCTCCCAATAAAGAAAATATCAGAATAATAAAGATTCTTTTTTTTACAGAAAACTCAATTAAATTCTTTATCATTGAAGGGTCCTAATGCTGATGTGTCGATGAGCGCTCAAAGTCTTCGTACCCACCAAAAAGCTGAGCTTGCGCATCTAATAAAAAGTTTGCTTCTATAACAACTTCGTCTCCTTCCTTTAGTCCCTCCACTACTTCAACATAACCTTGCGACTCATGGCCTGTGAGAACTTTTCTCGCTTGGAAGGTTTTTTCATCGACCTTGGTCCACACTACTTTTCGCTTGCCGGTGTCAATTATGGCACTTCTAGGAACTACGAGGGGTGTGCCATCAAATTCGACTTTCAATGCTGCGTCCGCGACCATTCCAGGCCTTAACTCTCCATCTGGGTTTCCTACTGTGGTTCTAACTTTCAAGGTTCTAGACTTAGGGTTAAGAACAGGACTTATGAAGTCAATGTTTCCAGATATCCTTTTTCCAGGTAGAGCGGTGAACTCCAAATCAACGCTTTGTCCAAGCTCCACTAAAGCTGAGTCATGCTCGTAGACATCCATCTCCACCCATAGAGAAGACAGTTCACTTAGCTCAAAAAAGTTTTCACCCTCTTTAAAGTACTTTCCTACAACAGCGTTCAGTTTCTGCACAACGCCGGTCGTTGGAGAATAAAGAGTAATAGATCTTGGAACCTTTCCAGACTTGTACCATTTCTCCATTTGCCACTTTTTTATCCCCCACAAACGAAGTCTTTCCTCACTTTGTTTTAATAGATCTTTAAAAGCGGCATTCGGTCTTTTCTGGTCGTTTTTTCTGGCCAAGAGGTACTCCTCGCCACCGGTAATAAGCTCAGGACTATAAAGGTCAATAACTGGGGCTCCTTCCTTTATATGGGAGCCAGTGGACTCGACATAAACTTTTTCAACCCGCCCAGGAACTCTTGCTGGAATGTTGCTTTCTTTCTTTTCGGAAGGCAGTGCTGTTCCAAGGAGGCGCACAACTTTGCTCATCTTCATAGGCGTGACAGTAAAATATGCTGGTTTGAAGTGCTTTTTTTGTGCCTCACGGATTCTTACCTCCCCTATAACTTCTCCAGGCCTATTGGTCATTGGGACCATTGGAGTCCCATCTAAAGGGCACACCTCTTTAACTTCACTAGTTACATCGGGAAATTTTTCACACTGCCACATTTTCTTTTGAGCTTTAGTTGAAATTGCTTGGCCTTGGTCTATTTCCACCTTCACAAGATTCATGTGACAGATGGGACACTTTCCAGACTTATTCTCCCTCACCTGTGGATGCATTGGACATGTGTAGAAGACTTCATGTTTCTCGTGAGTCTCTTTTTTTTCAGCATGTCCGTCCTGAGTATTTAGGCAGGATTGAAAGACTGGTGCGAGAAGAAATAACAATAAAAAGACCTTCATATTAGTTTGTCTCCGCTTAAAAAAAGATATTTCACTTGAAGGCCTGCAAGCTCTGCTTCAAGTTTGTTTTTTCTGATTGCCAAGTTTTGATACTTCAATTCGGCCTGTAACAACTCAATGTAGCTAGTGCCCCCAAGTCCATAACTTTTGGATGTGATGTCTCTAGCGCTTTTAGCAAAGACTAAGGATTTGTTTTCTATTATGGAAAGTTCTGATCTGCTTTTTCTTATTTCAAGCGCAAGCTTTTTTAAAAGGCTGGACTTGCGAAGCCGATAGTCTTTAAGTTTGTTCAAAACTTTAATTTGATTTGCCTGAGCGCTGTCGGCGATGGCATAGCGCTTTGATGAAAGTGGCAGGCTAAAACCAATCCCCGCGCTTACAAAGTTTCCAACATCATCCACTTCGTCGCTTCTCTTAGTGTACCCAACACTAAGAGTCACATCTGGAATGTAATTTAATTGCCTGGCCCTAACTATGGATTTCGTAGACTTCAGTTCTTTTTCCAGGGCCTTCTCCACCTCATCCTGTTCTGGATTTTTTTTAAGATCAACTTTAAGGCTAGACCAAGGCACACTTGAAAGGTTCAAGTTCCCTTTAGACTTTTGAGCGATATAGTTCAAGTTTTTATGGATTTCCTTAAGAGAGTATTTTGTATTGCTCAGATCTGCTTCAACTTCGGCTAATCTAATTTGAAGTTCAAGCAATGCCTGTTGTGAAAGCTTTCCGTTTGAATATAGTCTCTTTGAAACTTTAATCATATTCTTAAGCCAGCCGTAGTTTTGCTTAAGAATATTTTGATCCTTAGAGAGCTTCCTAATGGCAAATGAGTAATCCCACAACAGTTTTAATAGTTGTCTTTTTTGATCCAAGGCCATATGTTTTTTTGCTTCTCCCATCAGCTCATAAGAATTTTCTATGTGAGAATACTTAGTTGTTAGAGGAAAATTTTGTTCCAGTATAATTTGTGTACCAGTCATAGGGGTTTTATTATCCGCAAGACTGTCTTCAGGAAAGTTATTGGCCCTAACTCTCAACTTTGGATCTCCCCAGGAGCTTTGTGCCACAGACTCAAACTTAAGCCGCTGGGCCTGCTGAGTTAAGGCTTCCACAGCAGGGTGGGTCTCAATAGTCTGGACGACTTCTTTGAAGCTATATCCATATGCTGGACTTAATATAGAAGAAAGCAGTAAAAAAATAATCATACGCATACCTTATAATCCTAATACGATTTAAGATGGCAATTTGTGACACAGACTTATTTTGTTGCCTATTCAAGCTATATAAATTCAAGCCCTTAGGCCAATCCATTTTGGAGATTTCATCAAAACTCTCTTCCCCTATTCAATTTGAATGAGTTTATTCCGAATATTATTAGGAATATTTTAGTCTAAGGGTAAAAATGAAAAAAAAGAACTATACACGTCGAGAAATAATTAGAAATGGAGCTAAATCGGCAGCCCTGGGGTACACGGCGATTCATGCTCCTTATGTGCTTTCTAAAAAAACAACAACTGTTCGCGTTCTGGGCACCCATGTAACCTTGCAGGAAGAGCTTAGAAAAAAAGCGATGCAAGACCTGGGAATTAATCTTATTTTTGAGCCAAAAGGAAGTGCGGCAGTACTTCAAAAGGCAGCATCTGAACCTGGCTCCTTTGATCTTTATGAACAGTGGTCGGACAGTATTAATATACTCTGGCAGGCCAAGGCCATTCAACCACTTGAAGTGGATCGACTAAAGTATTGGAAAGAAATTAATCCCCTCTCGAAAACAGGTAAACTTACGCCTGATGCTAAGATGGGGGCCGGAGACGCGCCAAACAAGATTTTATATGTACAGAAGGACGGCACTCTGGGAACCAACCCAACAAATAGAGTTAGTTTTATGCCTTATGTCCACAATGTTGACTCGTTCGCATACAACACAAACATGATCGAAAAAGGCACACCTTATGAAACGGAAAGCTGGGGATGGCTATTAGATCCCAAAAACAAAGTAAAGGTTTCTTTAATAAACGCACCCACCATCGGAATTTTTGACGCAGCCCTTGCCGCTCAGGCCCAAGGCCTTATGTATTTCAAAGATTTGGGAAACATGACAACCGATGAGTTGGATAAGCTCTTTTCAATTTTGGCGGATAAGAAAAAACAAGGGCACTTTTGCGGCTTTTGGACCTCTGTTCCCCAATCCATAGACTTCATGACTTCCGAAAGAATGGCCATTGGAAGTATGTTTTCTCCTGGCGTGTCAGGTGCAAGAGGAAATGGCATACCTGTAACATATGCCGCGCCTAAAGAAGGTTATAGAGCGTGGCATGGTGTAATGTGCATGTCCAAAGAGACAAAGGGTAAAGTTAAGGATGCCGCCTATGAATACATGAATTGGTGGCTTTCCGGCCATGCGGGGGCCTTCATTGCAAAGCAAGGCTACTATATTTCCAATCCAGAAAGATCAAGAGAGCTTCTTCCAAAAGGTGAATGGGATTTTTGGTACGAAGGAAAACCGGCAAATGCAAACTTCACCGGAACTGACGGTAAAATTTCAGTAAAGAAGGGCACTATCCGAGATGGTGGATCTTACACAAAGAGGTTTTCAAACATCGCTGTTTGGAACACAGTTATGGACAATTATGATTATAGTTTGGACAAGTGGTACGAGTTTCTAAACTCTTAAGGTGAGCAGTTGTTAAGTCTAAGTGTTCGATTTAAAATTTTTCTTGGCCTTGCGCTTATTCTCCTGATCTTTGGAGTCCAATCCGCTTTTGTGCTTGTGTCCATTGATGACATTTCACATTCGTTCGAAGATATCAGCCGGTATAGGATGAGTTCACGAAGAGTTGCGGAAATTAAAAATAATATTGTTGAAATTCAGCGAGAGGCCTTGGTTTACAGTCAGTCTGGAAAAGACTCTGTCATAGATAAAATGAAAAAGTTAAACAAGGAAGTTGAGACCAATCTAAAGACGTTAGAGGAAACAACCACAGACAAAGACGACATAGATCTCATCCAGTCCATGCTAAAGGTTGTAAAAAGCTACGGAGACGGGATTATAGACCTTAAAAAGCGATACAAGCTCCGGGAACAATTGTTGGAAAAGAGCTTGCCAAATGTTGTAATTGAAGTTTCAGACTATCTAAAAGCAAAGGTTTCCAGACTCCAAAACGATGGTAAAAGACCAGAACTTCCAGAATATCAATCTCTGCTGCAAAATTGGCTCGAAGTTACCCTCATGGCCAACTCCTACATTCAAAAAAGGGACTACAAACTAAAAAAAGAACTGCTTGAGGTGATTAAAGAGAATGAGAAGATTAGGGAAAAACTACTAAAAAGGAATCAAATATCAAAAAATGAATTTGAATACCTTAACAATCTATCCAATAAGTATCTTCAAAAGTTCGAACAGACAGTGCAGGCCAATAGAGTGTACCTATCTCTAATTAACGTGGTCATGGCAGGAGACGCTCTTGAGTTCACCTTTCTTTCAAGAAAGCTAAGCAAGCAAGTGGAAGAAAAGCTTAACGACATTGAAATTAAAAGCGCCAAGATTATAAGCGACAATACCTTTTGGATTCTTGTGTCATTATGCATATCTATTCCGCTAATCATAGGCATTGCCTACTTCTACAACATTGACATATCCAGGGCGATTAACGACATATCCCAAACTTTTAACAGCTTTATAAACAAAGACTTTAGTCAAAAGATCCCAGGGCTAAAAAGAAGAGATGAAATTGGTCAACTTGCAAGGGCCGCTGACAAATTCAAAGAGCTTAATATTAGTTTAAAAGAGGCCAAGGTAATGGCCGAAACGGCAAATGACATCAAGTCCCAGTTTTTGGCCAATATGAGTCATGAAATTAGAACTCAAATGAATGGCATCTTGGGAATGGTTGGACTTTTGGAAGAAACAACCAAACTTACTGAAGATCAAAAAGAGATGGTTGAGACGATTTCATCTTCAGGGGACAGTCTTTTGACAATCCTCAATGATATTCTGGACATTAGCAAGGCCGACGCAGGCAAGGTGGAACTCGAGAGCAAGCCCTTCTCTCTAAATAAATGCCTTAAAGACTTAATTTTCTTCTATAGAAACTCTGCAAATGAAAAAGATATAGAGTTACGTGTGGTAAACAGTGGAGACAAGATTCCAAAACTTGTACTAGGAGACCTTACCCGCTTAAATCAAGTTCTCACAAACCTTTTAAGCAATGCAATTAAATTCACAAATCAAGGCCATGTTAAGTTGCAAACTCACACCACCCTTAAGCCCGACCAAAAATGTGAAGTTGTCTTCTCCGTGGAGGATACGGGGATTGGCATAGATAATGATTACCTTGATAAAGTATTCCAGCCCTTTTCCCAGGCAGACACTTCAATCACCAGACGATTTGGGGGCACTGGCCTTGGAATGACAATTTCAAACAAACTTGCAAAAATTATGGGGGGACCCATTCAAGTAGAGAGTGAGGTAGGCAAAGGCTCTAAGTTCTCCTTCACTGTTGTATTTGAGTATTCAGAAGATGCCCACACTCGACAAGAGGAAAAGGTGAGCACAGGAGAGAAAACGAAATCCAGTCTAAACATACTTGTGGCAGAGGACAATCTTGTAAACTACAAGGTGCTCTCGAAAATGCTTGAAAAATTTAACCATACTTATGACCATGCTGAAAACGGAGAAGAGGCAATAGTCCTTGCAAGCATCAATGATTACGATTTAATATTAATGGACATGCAAATGCCTGTTATGGATGGTATCAAGGCAACTGAGATCATTAAAAAAGATGGGAACGAAACCCCAATTATCGCTCTGACGGCCAATGTGATGGATGAAGATCGAGAGCAGTGTCTCAAGGCCGGAATGGTTGGTTTTCTAACCAAACCAATAACCTTTGCTAAGCTTAGACAAGCGTTTGAGGAACACTCCCCCAACAACACCTAAGGCTCTATTGTAGAAACTATTTCTAAGATCACCCCTTGTGTCATTCACATTCATTAGCCACCCTATTATAAAGAGAACAAGGAGTATTTTGTGAACCCAGAACCGAATTCAATTTATAGAACCCCAGACTGCTCATATGGCGACAAAGCTGTAAAACTCTTAAAAGACAAGAACATTGATTTTGAAGACCATATTCTCAAAAGCCAAGAAGAGCTTTCTGAGCTTAAAAATCAATATGGCGTGAAAACAACACCACAAGTCTTTATAGAGGGAGAAAGAGTTGGAGGCTATAGCGAGCTTGCTGAAAAATTCGGTGAAAATACAGATATGGAAGAAACATCTTATGTGCCAGTCATTGCGGTTTTCTCAGTGGCACTTCTTTTAACCCTTTCAACAGGGTTTGGAGTTATGGGATTTATGGGATTCTCGCTCAGTCTATTAGCGATGCTTAAATTGATGGATGTTGAGTCTTTTGTGGACGGCTTTGTGAAATACGATCTAATAGCTCAAACCAGAAGAAGTTATGGCAAAATCTATCCATATCTTGAATTGGCCATCGGACTTTCATTCCTTTCAGGGGTCCTCATTAATCTAGGCGCTTTATTGGCCATAGGTATTGGTTTTGCAGGTGGCTATTCTATTTACAAAGCAATCTATATTGAAAAGAAAGACCTGAATTGCGCCTGTATTGGCGGTGGATCCAAAGCTCCATTAGGAGTGGTGAGTATAAGTGAGAACGCCATTATGGCCTTAATGGGAATAGGTGTATTGCTAGCGTAATTAATTATTAGTTATGAAAATCGCTCTCGATTCTTTACTAATCTCAGTCGCGTCCTCAGGGTTTATTGTTGGACGCACTCTTTTTAGTAAAGACTTTAGCTCCACCGAATAGTTTTGAGAGGATTTACTTTCGCTCGTAGAGATCAGCTTCACAAGCCCGATAGGGCCAACCTCCTCGGAAATCCAAAAATCCACAATTTGCCCCTTCCTTGATCGTTTGAAATGTTTTGCCACGAAGGTTCCTGCAGGAGCTTCCACCAATTCATCCCCAACAAAAAACTTGCTGAACTCGGACTGTTTAGAAAATAGAAAGTCTTGAACCTGTATTCCTTGATTCTGTTTAAAGAGCTCTTTTGGCATGATTTCAGGAGTTTTATTTTCTTTGGCCAGAATATAGCCTTTGGAAATACTTATAGGCCGGTTTTCTTTGAAATTAAACTGAAATTGCTGCCACATATTAAATGGAAATATCCCACCTGCGCCAAAGTGCATCTCAACACTTAAAGACTTTTTCTCTCTTGCGGCCACATATATATTAAGGTCAACGGTCTTACCTTCGGTCTTCAGGGCAAAGCTTGAACCCTCGCCCACTTTAAAATCCATGGCAAGAAGATGAGAGATAAATATAAAGCTTATCAAAATCAGCTTAATTTTAAGGCTCCTGCATTAGCTCATCAAGTAGCTTCTGACTCTCTTTTTGTCTTTTCTTGTAAAGCTCCAAGGCCTTTTCAATCTCATCCTTCTGGGATTTAGATAATTTATTTTGAGCTGAAACACTCCTATGTTGAATTCCCTGCTTTGACCTTTTGTTATTCATATCTTTAACTTTCACTCTTTCCATGAGCCTCCTCTCAAGTCTCTCAACTTTGAGTTCAAGTTTTTTAATTCTACCTTCAGTTTCGTCGGCAGAAACCCCAACACAAAACAAGATCGTAAGCGCAGTGATTAACTCTTTCATAAAATAGCTCCTCCATATTATATTCGGATAATAATGACTTTTTTAAAGCTTCAAATAGTTTCTTTGCATCTTTTCAGTTATTTATACTTTTGTTTTTGAGTAATTTTTGAAAGAATTCTCTTATGAGAATCATCAAAAGCGGCATCAGGCTCAATAAAGTTGTCTTGGATATTGTAACTAGTCACTCCTTTCTAGTGATAACACTAGCAGGAAATCTTATAATTCTTGGTTGTTCCTACATCTTCTACCTACTTGAGTATGGGATCAACAGTTCGATTCATACCTTCTTAGATGCTATTTGGTGGGCCTTCGCCCCCGCCACAACTGTTGGTTATGGGGATATCATACCTGTCACCGCCGCTGGAAAGGTTTTAGGAATTCTTTTAATGCTTATGGGAACAGCGCTTTTTGCAATGTACACAGCACTTTTTGCTCAAAGCATTATGGAGGATGAGATGCTTCGTTTGGGAAAGAAATCCAAAAGGCCTTAAACGCTCACTTTCTTTTTGCTATTAACCCGTACTCTTTCTTGTGAGAAGGAACTTGAACGCTTTGTATATTTGAAAAGCCCCAGTCATAAAATTGATCTTCAAAATTTTCAATCTCTTGTATGGTGCGTGGATTCACCACCTGAACAGTAAAGATAATCCCAGACAAGGTGGAGTTATACTTTTTAGCGAGCCTTAATACTTCTTTAATCCCCTGCTTAGGATTAAGGTTCAGGTCAGCGTGAATCCAATGAATCTGCTCATCGGGCAAAGTTTCATGGGACAAGTCTTGCATCGGTGTTTTTATGTGATTAAAAAGCCTATTTTCAAGAAGTGCTTCATCAACATCCGCAGGATCAATACCCCACACTTTACATCCCTGCTCCAGCAAAAACATACTTGATCCACCGGGGGCGCATCCAAAGTCCAACCATGATTGATAGTTATTGGTTTTAATAGCGAATAGCTTAAAAGTTTCTGACAGCTTCTTATACCCAACAGAAGGCACATGAAGAGGAGAATCCACCTCCACCTGTGAGTTGGGATAACGGGTCGTGCCTTTTCCAACAGTATGGAGTCCAATCCAAACTTCTTTTTCTCCAAGGCAGATAAGGTCAATGACGTTTTTACCCATTGAGCTATACTCATTCACGGCCCTATCAAAATATTTTGAAGCATCGAATTCTGCGTCGGTATTTATAGAAAAGCTATGAAGGAGACAATCATCTTTAGAAACGGAATACTGCTTCAAGGCAATGTCTAAACCTTCATGCAAACTGCTAGGTGCTGACTTTCCAAAACAAATTCCTACCCGAGTGGCGAAGGCCACTTGAAGTTGGGAAATGGTAGAAATCTTGTAATGAACGCCCTTGTTTTTATAGGTGATAAAACCTTTTCTGGAATAGCTTAGACTCAACTCTGGGTAAAAGGTTTTTATCTCCTCCTTTAAGAGCTTTTCACTTCCAACATTCACGCAGAAAAATAGAAATTGTTCTTGGGCCATTCAACCTGCTTTTTTTTATTTGGGATAAAGCAGGTATATCACCTAAGTGATTGTTACACTAGCTTATAGACTGAAAAGGTATTTGTTCTCTCTGGCCTTCTCTATGTCCTTTTCAATATTAGGAATGTCGGCAAGGATATACTTCGCCTTTTTACTAACTTCCAAGTCTATTAATAAGGCCTTTGTTTGAGCTATTTGTTCTTTAAGCTTCAGAAATCTCTTTCCAGTAAGCCTTGGTGTTGCGATCATCCTCTTACTGAGAGGATTCATCCATCTGCCATTTGGTTTTTTAAATCCAAAGTGAAGGTGTGGCCCAGTAACCCTTCCGGTGGAGCCTACAGTTCCAATAACTTGATAAGTCCTCACCCAGTCGCCTTTATTTACGCCTCTTTTATTTAAATGAAGGTAGTATGATGTAGACCCATCACGATGTCTAATAGCGACTTTGTTTCCGGCATATTTGTTATAGGTTGAAAGAATAACTTTCCCTGCGGCAACCGCATGAACAGGTCTTCCTCTTCTGCCTCTTAAATCAACCCCTCTGTGCATGGCCCGTCTTCCAGTAACTGGGTGGCGTCTCCAGCCATAGCCAGAGCGCACGTGAAGACTTGAAAGCGGATATCTTAGACCTGAGCGAATAAGTGCTTGTCCTCTTTCTGTATAGTGTGCGGTGTAGGTTGAGCTCTTCTCTTCATCTTCGTAAAAGAAGGCCTCGTGTGTTCCCGCTCGCTCTCCACTATACGAAGTATAGAGAATTTTAGTTTGGATAGTTTCTTCATTGTGCTTTCTTTCATTTAATAGAACTTTGTAGCGATCACCCATTCTTGCATTCATTCTAAAGTTCACTTTGCACAGAAGCACATTGATAATTTCGTTGGCAACAGATGGAGCAAGCCCTCTGGCAAGTAAATCTTCAATAAGAGTCGATCCAGAGCGCAGCTCACCTTCAAGAATTCTAGCATTCCAATGGGTCTCTTCCTCTCTTAGGTGGTAGTCCCATTTTCCAGTGTTGCGATTCAGTCTTACCACATGTTTTTCTGCGGGGTTTTGAGCAAGTGAGAATTCAACAAGCTCCTTGTTCTGGTTGAATACGGCCTCAAGCTTGTCACCAACCTTTAATTTTGAAAACTCCACCTCATCCCGTAGGGCATTGATGATCGTTAGGGCCATTGAGTTGTCTATTGATACTGACTTTAATGCCTGATATAGCCCCTGACCTCTTTTGACCTGAACAACTTTAGCTTTATAGACTTCTTTTACAGGAATTATAGGTTGAGTGGTAAAGGATGAGACTCTTTTTGCTTCGCTTCGCTCACAAGAAGCAGAGAGTAATATTAAACTTATTAAAGTGAGGAGTTTGAACATATTGGAATTTAGCATATCTTACTTTTCGTCTTTAAACTTTTTAAACTGAGGTTTATTAAAATAAAATGGTAGTAAGTCCTTGTTTTTTAGTCAACCTTTAAAGCTTTTGAGCTTTTCGCCGCTACTTTTCACTAAAAAAATGATTAAATATTTAGGTGGTCTTAACACTTTCAAACCACCTATTAAAACTTGCTAATTCACCAATCTTTTCAAACACTTAAAGGATGCAAACTTGACCACGTCCTTCCTTCGACCTTGGTAATAAAGTATTCTATTAAGTATGTTGGAACTGCGGCCTAGGCGCTCAAAAGCGAAGTCTCTATTATTCATTTTATTTTTCACACAGAGCTTTTTCTGCTTAAACACTTTTGCCCAAGTTTCTTTTGAGGATTCAAAGGCCGCATCAATTACCATAGGAAAGTGGATCGCCAAATCCACAGGCCATTACGATTTTTTATCTGCCACATCTGTGGCCGTAAAACGAGCAGGTTCAAAATTCTTTGGCAAACCCGACCTGCAAATGGCATCTGAGTATGGTTTTTCATATTCACAAGCTCCTAGATCAGATGAAGTAACTGCCGCCTATCAAACGATTGGAGCTGACGTCTCCTCAATGAACGATTCTTTAAGTCTTACACGCTTTCATTTAAACCTTGGTTTTGAAAACAAGCATGACTTTAGTTTAAGCTATCTAACCTCTCCCACAGACCGTGTGAAGGGCTGGGGAATTGGCTACAAAAGAGTATTGGCCACCAATCACTATTTATATTTAACCTACAGGTTGCATTACTCGAACGCAGAGCATGAGCAAACATTTAAGGCCCAGAGCCTTTCAAACGATTTATCCGCCTCTTTGTACCTGCGACTAATTGATATTTATGTAGGAGCCAGGCATTGGTCAGGGAAGGTGCGCTTTAACTCCGAAGTGCAACAGCTACAGCTTCCTGATGTGGAATTCTTTTCTGACACATCCGAGTTGGAGACCTACTACGGACTTATGATAGCAAGCTCCACCAATTCAAGACTTTCAGTTGAGGGGAACACACTTGCTGGTGAAAAAATGATTACCGCAAAGTTCTCCTTAAGGTTTAATTCCCTACTCCCCACAAGAGGCGGCTGGTTTAGAGATCCGAGGCATATAAAGCAATGAAACTCCTAACTCTACTCCTCCCTATTGTGTTGTTGATTTCGTGCTCACAAGAGCCGGAAGGATCAATATTCGCAACTGCAGTTCAACGAGATTATGGAGCCCTTGAAGTGATGAATGAGTCAGGCTTTATCGGCGCGACTATCAGAGACACCACAATAGAATATGAGCTTATCTTAAAATCCACAGGCGGCCTTGACGTCAAAGACATTCAAGTCACACTCACAACATCAGACCCAATTGCCTATAAGGGTGGCGCGTTTCCAGGGACAGGAGGAACTTGCTCAGACTCTCTTGATAAAGGAGAAACGTGCACAATTGTCTTTGAATACAGTCCAGTTGACACCAATTCACATGCCGCGAGTTTAAATTTTTCCTATAGAGACGATCTCTCCCCCAAGAGTTTTAGTTATACGTTGTCCGCAGACTCTCACCCTATTTTATCATTTAACAGAGGAACGTTGTTTGATTTTGGAAACAAATTCATTGGCTCGTCAACAGACCTTCAAATCTATATCACTAACATTGGACGGGTAAATGCGGACAATATAAATATTAACAACCTCTCCCTACCTTATAGTTTTAAAGGTGGAAGCTACCCAGGAACTGGTGGCAATTGCACCACCCAAATTGTTCCAGGCCAGTCATGCCTTATAGTTGTGAACTACTCTCCAACCACCAGCGCTGAACACCTTCAAGACATAACCTTGAACTATTTGAACTCAGGAAGACCAGAGGACAACACTCTTAATCTTAAAGGATGGGGTTTCCACCCGGCCACCTTGTCAATATCGGCCAGTGGTGGCTGGGACTTTGGCGACGTAGCCTCCAACTCAACACATGAAAAAGTAATTACCGTCACTCACAGCTCAGGCGACGTATCAGGAACAGGCATAAATTTAGAGGGACTAAACGCTCCTTTTTCTTATAAAGGAGGATCCTTTCCGGGAACTGGAGGCACGTGCGGCACAACGCTCACCAAGGATCAAGGCAGCTGTACCATGGTGGTGGCCATGAACTCCTCTACAAACACTTACCACTCCATGCCGCTTGTTTTCTCTTATCTCAATGGGCAGGAGACAATCACTCAAAATATTACAATTGAGGGAACGACCAAAGACAAGGCCGTGTTAAGCTTTAACGATTCTGGCGCATTCCCTGTTTCCCCAGTGAACTCTTCCACAACAAGAACAATCACCATCACTCACACTAGTGGGGATCTTCCAGCGACGGATATAACAGTTGTTGATATCGATGCTCCTTTTTCTCGAAGCGGGGGAACATGCAGCTCTACCCTCAGCCCTGGCAGTTGCACAATTGAACTTAGCTTTTCACCCACCTCACATGATATTTGGAGCGATAGCATTAGAATTCGCTACAATGATGGAGCGCAGACATTGCACTCTTCCTACTACTCCCTGACAGGCAAGTCCCAAACAAATGTGGATCTTCAAAGCACAGTCAACTTTGGAAATGAAGTTGTTGGACAAAGCAAGGCCGGCCACACCCGCATTCGACACTTGGGAGGAGTTGAGCTAACTCAAATTCAGAGCGTATCCCTTACAGGCCCATTTTCTTTTACAGGCGGATCATTTCCAGGAACAGGCAGTTATCCATGTTCTTCAACCCACACAACAGGCTCCTGTTATCTATACCTCAATTTCACTCCTCCATCGGAGGGAGTCCACACAGGAGAGCTAAAGTACAGCTATCATGACGGTATCTCTTTAAAGCAAAAAACAGTAAACCTATCAGGCAACGGGGCGCCGGTTGCGAGTCTAACATTATCCAATGTTGCCTTCGGCAGTCAGAGCGTAAACTCTTCTCCTGTAATGATGGCGACAGTCAACAATTCAACATCGATGGATGCCACTTCGGTAGGAACAGTCTCGCTTCCTGCAGGCTTTCAATTTCAGGGAGGAAGCTATCCAGGAAGAGATGGAACTTGTGGAAGCACAGTGCACGACTCATCCACTTGCACTTTGGCAATAACCTTTAATCCTACTGCGGTTCAGACCTATACAGACACTCTCACTCTATCCTATGACGATGGGGTTCAAACCCAAACCGTCTCTTCAACTCTAAGTGGCACAGGTGTTAACTCCAATGACTTATTTATCTCTAATTGGGACACAGTGGATTTTGACTCATCCTACACTTGGGTCGGAAAATATAAAGAGAAGACTTTCACAATTTCCCATGGTGGCGCAGCGACTGCGGCCACAATCACAAACATATCGGTATCCGGACTAGACTTTACAATTGAGTCCAACGACTGCCCTGGAACTCTTAATAATGGCGCCAGTTGCAATATTGTGGTGAGATTTGCTCCCACGTCTTCAGGAACAAAGAATGGCTCAATCCAGCTGACATATAACAATGGCAGCTCTCAAACAACCTCAAGACTCCTGGAGGGTAAAGGAAAGATGCCCGCACTGTTAACGATTACTCCCTCACCTTATGATTTTGATGAAGTGGCGCAAAACTCCACCACATATAAGACATTCACTGTTACACACTCAGGCGAAGTAAAAGCAAGAAATATGACTTCCGCCTTCTCGGGTACAGGCTTCTCCTTCAGAGGTTCATACCCTGGTTACGGTGGAAATTGTGGTTCAGAACTTAATCATGGCAATAGCTGCACCATTGTGGGCAAATTTAATCCCAGCTCAACTGGAGCTCATACAGGACAAATTGGTGTGGAGTACAATAACGGCTTTGAAACGACTCAGACGATGGTCGACGTAACAGGGGAAGCAATTCCAACGGCCTCTCTTTCAATTTTAACCAACACAAACTTTGGCGATCTGATTCAAACAACCACAGCAGAAAGAACTATTACCATTACCCACTCTGGATCTGTTCCTGCAACAAATATTAGTGCTGTGCCTCTTTCAGCTCCTTTTTCTTTTAAAGATGGCGCCTATCCCGGAACAGGTGGAGACTGTGCTGACACACTAAGCTCCGGAAGCTGCACCGTTGTGGTGGTCTTTGCTCCAACAAGCACCGGCACAAAGCAGCAGCAGTTAAGAATCAACTATCATAATGGTTTTTCTTCCACTTCCAGATACAGAACTCTAAGGGGAGAATCTTTAGCTCAGGCAATTATAAGCATCTCTGAATCAGACCCTTACAATATGGGAACTGTAAATGCAGGAGCTTTTATTGATAAGGCCTTCACTCTTTCGAATGGAGGGGACGTCACAGGCACTAATATTGCTGGGGCCTTTGAGGACCCTCAATTTAAATTTAAAGGAGGAAGCTTTCCAGGAACGGGTGGCTCCTGCTCAACAACCTTAGCCTCCGGTTCAACTTGTGACGTTATAGTTAGATTCACACCAGATCAGGCGCAAAGCTACTCTACTTTCTTTACATTAAACTATGATGATGGATTAAGGACACAAACTGAACAGAAAATACTTACAGGAACTGGAAGCAGCGGCATGCATGCAAGTGCCTATATGCAACAGATACCCATCCAGCAAATGTACTTTGATCCCTATCACGGCGATAGAAGATCTGCGATGAGTATTGGTGATGTAAACACAAATGGCCATGGAGACGCCCTTTACACATTTTTCAATAAACCCAAAACATTCTTTGCACTGGATGGAGCAAGTGAAAAATTAATTTTCAGGACAAGAAACCTTTTGCCCAAAGGCCTATATCAAGGAGTAAGCACAACAATTACCGAACAAGACCTAAACGGTGATGGACACCCTGAGTTCCTTGACGGGATCTACAAAAAAGAACAGGAGATTCTCAAGCTAGTTGGTTTTGATCTCCGCTGTTCTAAAACCGGAAATATATTAAAAAGGTACATAACCCCTTCAGATCAATAAAGACTAGGCCTTGTTTAGCTATATATTGGCCATACACCCCTTCACATAAGATGTTCTCATGTGTTCCCATACAACCACAGGAGAGCTAATGGATCTGTCCACGGTTTTATACATTGTAAAAGCGCTAATATTAGGCTCGATCTTCTTCGTTTGGGTGGTTCGCTACGAAAACATCATAGAAGAGTTCAAATATTATGGACTTTCAGAATCAATAAGGGACTTCGTAGGCATATTAAAACTGTCATCAACGGTGATGCTGTTTTCGTCTGACCCTAATGTCGTCAAGTTTGGTGCCGCAACAATCTTTTTTCTAATGATAGCGGCGGTTTTGACTCACCTGCGGTCAAATAACCCAGTATTCAAGATGTTGCCTTCGTTTACTTTGATGCTTTTAAATTTATTTGTATTCTTTACAACAGCCTGAGATCCCCTGATGTATATCAGGTTTTAATCTCCTTTGAATAATATTCTTAATACAAGGTCATGACTTAAGATTAAATAAACTAAGAAAGGGAGAAAATATGAAAAAGATTGTAATTTGTATGAACGCGGACAATAAAAGCTTTGAGACTCTTCCAGAGATTGAAAAGCAAATTGACCTCTCAGATGCACAAGTGTATCTCATGCACACATGGAGCGTGGAGGCCTACCCTTTAGAAGACCACCATGTGGCCGCTTTCTATCCAAATAAAGAACAGGCAAACAGTATTACCGAAAAGATGCAGGCCTCTCTGCACAAACAGGCGGCCAGATTTAAAAATGTTAAAGCGGAAAACTTTAAAGTTGAAGTGAGAACATCCCCTTCACCAAAAAGGGAGACTGTGAACTATCTCAATGAGCACAACATTGACTTGGTCGTGGTGTTAACGCCCCAGAAAGACAAATTGAAAAACTTCTTTCACAGCTCCTTTACAAATTATTTGGCGGCCCACGCCCCTTGTGATCTTCTAATGATTCGACAAAAATAACTTACCTTAGGGAGGCAACCATGCCTCCCCTAATAAGTCTATCAAATATCAAACAATAAAAAAGTTAGACTCTTTTAATTAGGAGCAACACCCAAGTTAATATTTCTATTATGGAGATATAGCTTGAATTTGAAACACTACACAAAACTTTATATCAAAGACATGATTTACGGGGCAAATGATGGAATCATCACGACTTTTGCTGTCGTGGCAAGTATCGAGGGCGCGGGACTTAGTGTTTATGCTATTCTGGCCATTGGTCTTGCTTCCCTTTTTGCGGACGCCACATCTATGGCCACATCAAGCTACTTGGCGACTAAATCAGACAAAGAAGTTCAAGACCACGACGGAAACAATTCAAACAACCATAGACCACTACTTGAGTCCTTTATAACTTTCATGGCCTTCATTACTGCTGGCTCAGTGCCATTGGCACCTTACATTTTACTCTCCAACGACAAACACTCATATCTGCTTTCAGGCCTTACAGCAATATCAACATTATTCGTTATTGGTGGACTGAGAACTAGGGTTACGCAAAAAAACTTCTTCAAAGCAGGCATTGAAATGGCCTTTTTAGGTGCTATCGCCGGAGGGGTTGCATTTTATATAGGCAATTAAGTTGCAAGTTTTCAGTGACTCTTATTCTTAACCGAGTTTAAGGCAGACTGAAATACAGAGACGATTCCCTGGCCTGGAAAGGTGTAGTCACCCACAAAATAAATATCCTCACTGGGAGCCTTATTTGGCATGAGCCTAAATAATGAAAAAACCGAGTGGTGTATAAGTCCCCCCACTTCTCCTTTAGGCCTTCCTGTGTAATGTTTGAATGTTAGCGGTGTGCCAATGCTTTCTACTC
Source organism: Halobacteriovoraceae bacterium (assembly GCA_002711995.1). Lineage (GTDB taxonomy): Bacteria > Bdellovibrionota > Bacteriovoracia > Bacteriovoracales > Bacteriovoracaceae > UBA845. The sequence goes on from PASN01000010.1 coordinate 208,802, forward strand.
TAACTGTTTCTATATTTTCATTGAGAAGGTACTTGTTAAATGCCGCTAAAACTCTTTTTTGAAATCTTTCTTTATTTAATTCGTAATGGTTATCTCTTTTTTCATAGTCATCTACATCAACATGAGATGAGACAGTAATCCTTTGTATCAGAGAATCAGCTTCTGGCCTTGAAATTGAAAAGAATAGAGATCCTTCTTGGTCATGAATCTGGTGGTACAGATTATCAATTGGACGTTTGGCTTTAATATTTAAATAAGCAACATTGGCGCCCCAAATTTTTCCCTTATTTTGTTTAAAACCTGGTCCTTCTAGAAGAGTGTTAAACACTTCCGGGGAAATATTTGATATTAAGTTCTTTGTAAAGAAAACTTCCTTTTGGGTGTAAATTCCGTACCCCCCTTGAACCCTAACAATTCTTTCACATGGAGACTTAAAAAAGATTTCGCCTCCATGAGACTTAATCGATTTTTCCAACGTCTTGGCAAGGGTCCTCATGCCTCCTGAAATGCTATAGGTATCCATCGGATAAAATAATCCGAGAATCCCCATAAAGGCCGGGCATGTTTTAGATGTTTGCTGAGTTGATATAAGCAGCAATTGATCAATAAACCTTACAAAATCAGAAGACTCACGCATAAACTTAGGCATAAAGTCGTAGAAGCTCTTAAAAAACAACTGAGGATTAAATAACAAAACCCTCGTATCCTTTCTAAACAAAGATAATAGCTCTTTAAATTTAAGGTATGGAAAATTGCTTGGAACATCCAAAGCTTTCCACAAGGCGTCTTCGTATCGCTTCCACTTTTTAAGGGTAGAATGGCAGTCAATACTAAAGTTGTTTTTGAATTCGTTACTCAATTCTCTGAGATCTGAATGCATATTGATAACATTGCCATCCATATGGACAACTATTCCAGGATCACTTTGTGCAATGTCGATATTCAAGTTTAATTTATCTATGACCTTTTTGACAGGACGTCCGTCTCTCAGGCCACTAAGAGTTGTGGCCCCCACATCATAAGGGCCTTCTCTGCGTTTAAAATAACCAGCGCAGCCTCCAGAAGAGTAATGTGACTCAACGAGGTAAACCTTATGTCCTTTTTGGGCCCAAAGTGCAGCCGCGGCAAGCCCGCCCATTCCGGCACCAATTACAAGAGCATCACAGGTTTTCATTATTTAACTATAGCATATATAAATGGAATCTGGCCAAGAAGCCCTTGGCCAGCAGGAAAAGATCTTATAGGGATGGAGTTTTAATAAGTTTCTCTGTGTTGAAGCCTAAAAACTCAGCTCTATCCTTTAGTTGGTCTACAGTCTCGTCAGAAAGCTCTTTGGTTCTTGAAAGGATCCAAAGGAATTTACGGTCCTTTGACCCTACTAAAGCGTATTCGTAATCATCGCCAAGTGCTAGAATATTATAGTCACCAGCAAAAAGGCCCCATCTCTGAAGTATAGGCACAAAAGAAACCTTTAATTGAGCATTGGTGTTTGGGTTCACTACAAATGCGGTGCCCTTGGCGACTTTCTTAGTTCCATCTTGTTTAAAACATGTGTTTCTCACTGAAACTTTATGCCCAATAAGCTCGTACTTGGCCGTGACATCGTAACAGCCTTTTTCAAAAGAGTTGGGAAGTCTATAAACTTCGTACCAAAGACCCATATAGTCTTCAAGATCAACATGGTTTACTGTTTGAATGTCATCATCACCACTTTGAAAGGTGGATGCTCCCAATGAAATCGAAAGCAAAAAACTAGCCAAAAGAATTCTCATAAGCCATTTCCTTGTTTTAGGCCGTAGATGGCCTGTCGTTAATTAAGGTAAATTTAGCTTATGAGATTGCTATTTGCCAACCAAGACAATCTTGTCCACGATTTGTCCAGGCTAGCCAACATTATCCATTGGAAAAATTACATCTAAGAAAAGGAAGTATCGTTCAAGATCTCGCATATTGTCATTAACGAGTATCCAATCTTCACCTCTTAGGTTTTTCTGAAGAGAGATTAAAAGGGAGTGAAGCTGTTCAAAGCCAAACGACGAAACGCTCCCCAACATCTTGTGACACATTTGTCTCATCCCGATGAAGTTTCTTTCAGAGAAGTATTGTTTAAGAGTTTGAAAATCGACTGTAGTGTAAGTCATAAATTGCGGTATTAAATCTTGCAATTCAAAAGGCACATTAACTTGTTCAAATTGATTCATATCAACCTCCACTGGAACTAATAACTTAAATATACCAGAAATAATCAAATGCTCTTTGGGCTTTATTGTGAAGCTTACAATAAAATTAAATAGTTTCAACAACTTGAGCCCCATCAAGGTTTAACTCTACTAGTCATTAAGTTCACGTGGCGACACTTTTGCAAAACTTTCAGTCACTCATCAAATAAGGAGAAAAGTATGGCAGGCAAAAAAGTATTAATAGTTCTCACCTCTCACGATCAACTAGGTGACACCGGAGAGAAAACAGGCTTTTGGCTCGAGGAGTTTGCAGCCCCTTACTATGCTTTCAAGGACGCTGGTTATCAAATTGATTTGGCATCTCCAAAAGGTGGACGCCCTCCAATGGATCCAAAAAGTGATACAGAGGACACTCAAACAGATGACACTAAAAGGTTTAAAAATGACCAAGATGCACAAGACCATTTAGACAACACTAAGATTTTGGCAAGCATTAACCCAGAAGACTACGATACTGTCTTCTACCCTGGAGGACACGGGCCGATGTGGGATTTGGCATACGACAAGGACAGCATCAACATAATTGAAAGCTTCAACAAGAAAGGAAAGTTTATTGGCGCTGTTTGTCACGCACCTGCAGCTCTTCTCAATGCCAAGGGAAATGATGGTAACTCAATAGTTGCGGGAAAGAAGGTCACGGCCTTCACGAACTCTGAGGAAGAGGAAGTCGGACTAAAAGACGATATGCCATACCTTCTGGAAAACAGACTTAAAGACCTCGGTGGCAACTATCAGAAAAAGGGTAACTGGAAAGAGTTCACTATAAAAGATGGCAATCTTATAACAGGGCAAAACCCAGCATCTTCTAAAAAAGTCGCCCAGAATATAATAGAGAGCTTGCAGTAAAAATAAGGCCCAGAAATGGGCCTTTGAGCTACAAGACAATTATGTTAGAGTTCAAAAATGGACTCCATTGAAAACTATATTGAGAAAGAGTTTGGCACTGTAATTAAAGTTGAGCCTATTCAAGAGCTCTGGAGTGGTTATGGCCAAATCAAAAGACTATGGACTGACAACTCCAGAGTAAAAAGCGTTATCGTAAAACAAATCAGCGTCCCGGAGAAGGTGGCACACCCTAAAGGTTGGAACACCCCCCTATCCCATCAGAGAAAAATGCAATCTTATGAAGTTGAAAGCTATTGGTATGCACACTACGCTAACAGTTCAACGGCCAGACTTCCAAAATTCTACAAGAGGCTTCACCAAGGAAATAGTCACACAATAGTAATGGAGGACTTGGATTCAGAAGGCCTTAACCTGTGCTTAAGCAATGCGAGCATCGAAGAAATGAGACCCTGCATAGAGTGGCTTGCGAAATTCCACGCAAAGTTTCTTGGGACAACTCCTAAAGGTCTTTGGCCGGTTGGTAGCTATTGGCACTTATCTACTCGTCCCGACGAACTCGAGAAAACAGAAGAGATTCCCACTAAATTAACAGCGTCATTGATCGACAAAAGCCTCTCCAAGGCCAAATACCAAACAATAATTCATGGAGACGCAAAACTTGCCAACTTTTGCTTTTCACCTGATCGACTCTCAGTTGCGGCAGTGGACTTTCAGTATGTTGGAGGCGGCTGTGGAATGAAAGATTTGGCATACTTTGTCAGCTCCTGCCTAACTTCAGATCAGTGCTTTGAATTAGAAGAAAGAATCCTGTCGATTTACTTTGAAGCTTTAAAAAGCTCCCTAGACAAGCAAGCTAACTTCGATGAATTGGAGAGAGAGTGGAGACAACTCTACCCTTACGCTTGGGCAGACTTCTATCGATTTTTAAAAGGGTGGAGCCCTGAGCATTGGAAAGTGCATGAATATAGCCGCCAAATGGCGCTAAAGGCACAAAGAAGCGTTCTCAGTGAACTTTTAGAGACTGCAACTGGAGCGGCGAAGTTAGCAGGAGACATAATTCAGACTTCAAATAAATACAAACTTTTTAAAAAGGATGCTCCCTCCGCTGCTTCTGAAGTAGTAACCGAAATCGACTACAAGGCCGAAAAAGCAATATTAAGGGCCTTAGCTGAATGCTCTAATCATTATGACTTTGGCATAATAACGGAAGAGTCACAGGATGACGGCACACGTTTTAATAAAGATTACTTCTGGTGTGTAGATCCCCTAGACGGCACACTTGCATTTACCGAAGGACGGCCAGGTCATGCAGTTTCCATAGCTTTGGTAGAGAAAGGTGGCCCTCCCATATTGGGTGTGGTTTTTGACCCCGTAAGAAATAATCTTTACCACGCCACAGTTTCAGGAGGAAGTTTTAAAAATGGAATTCCCTTCTTGATCTCAAAATCTCCAAAAAGCAAAGTTAAACTTTATGCAGATAACAGCCTAAAGAATGAAGACAATTACGAAGAGCTTCGATCTACTTATGAGATCCATTTTGGAGCGGGCGCAGTCATGAATTGCATCTCATGTATTGAAGACGCTCCTGCAAAATATATAAAATTTCCAAAGGTCTCTAAAGGCGGAGGAAGCATTTGGGATTTTGCGGCAGCTTCCCTTATCGTGAATGAGGCCGGGGGATCTGCCACTGATTATTATGGTGCCCCTCTGGATCTAAATCGAAAAGATTCGACTTACTTAAACCACAGGGGCGTTTTAATATCTTCAGTTTAAACTTAACTCTGGCGTGGCCTTAACAGGTTGATCAAAGTCTTTGAGAATACATCCAGGGAACCCATCTGGAGATTTTCCTTCAAAATCATAACCGAAGTCATACTCAGCTCTGTTGCCATCTTTTACAAAGACAGGTGCATGGTATGCATCATCTAAAGTGGGCTGAATCTCCCCTTTTAAGACACTAAACTTATCCCAGTCAGTGCAATATATAGCGGTAGCAGCACCTATAGACTTATTGTAAGAGCTCTCAGGGTTCATTAAATTGTAAAGCTGATTCCATGGAGATTTCTCTTCCTCATCGCTAAGGTTAATCCATCCATTTCTATTGCCTTTTTTGATATCTTTCCAAAAGCTTATTTTATCGGTGTAGCCAGTTAGACGAATAAACACCTGTTGTCCAAACACAGACTCTCCACCTTGGCGAGTGATATAAACAATATCCTCACATCCACGCGCCTTTAAAACGAGAGTTGGATGGAGATCCGACCAGCCTCCAGCTGAAAACATCTCTTCTCTAAATGGAATGACTCCATAGTCTTGATTGTCTTCGTTAAACCACTTTTGGGCCGTGAAGGTTGGTATGGAGAAAAAGAAAAAGCTCTTGCTGTAAAAATAGCTCTTATTAATTACTCTTGATGGATCTATCGCTGGCCCATTTGGGACTCTTTGAAGGTTTGACAGCCCTGGCTCAGCAGGAGAAGTGCTTAGGACTTCAAACCATGTTCCCCCATCAATAGGTTTAAACAAGCTACTCTTTGCATCATTAGGGTAATGTTGTTTTAGCCCATCTTTGATTGTATCAAGGCCATGAGTTCTTCCCCAGTATGCATATTTAAGTTCTAAATTAAAGTCGAGACTAAAGTCCTCTACGCCTTGGGCGTCCTTTGACTCATATTCTGCCAGCTTCTCTTTGTACCTTTGAACAGCGTCACCAATTATAACGGAAGTTGTAGGATATGCATCGATTCCAGAGCCTACTTCTTCAAAAACCATTTTATTAGGAAAAGTTCTAGGTATTTTTGTTTTAATTGTTCTGGTTACTCTTCCACCTAAACGTCTAACTCTTCTTGTCTCATACTTTGGCCCGTAGTATGCCTGAAGGGAGTCTACAAAGAGTTTTTGACAAACTGGATTCTTGGCCATTAATTCTGGCCAGCTGCGGCCTCTTGAGTCCTCAGCGCATTGATCCAGAAAGTATTGAAGATTTTCATTTGTTTGTTCATCCGCATAACCCGCATAGAAGTCTGCAATTCTGCCAGTTAGAACCCCAAGGTATTTAAAATCAACAAGACCTTTTCTATAGAAAAGATTCATATCGTTTTTGGCATCAAATGATCCAAATACTTTTATCGCTTCTGCAATTTGACCTTTATAAAATGAAAAGTTTTTTCTAAGTCCGCTGGCAAGCTCAGGATTTAATAAAGGCCCATACTCCCCAAGCACATCAAAGAACATTGGAAGGTCTTTTGCGACCTTAACCGCCTTTCCAAGCGCTGCTATAAATCCGTCGTCACCTATTCCCATTACATTGCCAACCATCTTCATGATCTTTGGAACTTTAACGTCCTCCATTCCAATGTACATGATGTGTGGAACAAGAGTTTTAAACATCAATGCTCTTTGATTCTTTCTTTCATCTTCATCTCTTGCTGAGACTTCTTCGTTTCTTGAGATGGCATCTAAAAAGAAAAGAGTTATGGCCGCAGAGCTTCCACCTGCCACAGTTTTAGGAAGATCCTTGTGTTCAATGATTCTAGAAAGGCTTCCCCAGTGAGCTGGGGCGAGCTCTCCATTTCCCCTTATGCCAGCACAATAGTTGCCTCCAAGCGCGGAATTTAGATAGATCGCCAAAAAGCTTAAGGTGATTAGTTTTGTCATTTAGTCCTCATAGTTAGATTCCAAAATACATATCAAAGACCAGGATTTGAATGTATATCCTTGAAACATTTACAGCCTAATTCAGTCCTCTATGGACTATGGGAAAACTAAAATCGATGGTCTAAACCATTGAATTCTTGTATTTTTCATAAAACAGTTAATAATAAAGATTAAGTAAGCCTCAAAAAAGTCCGACAAAAAAAACATGGGAATTCGTAATCGCAAACACATTTTAATCCTGAGTCTTACTATTTTAGTGGGTTGTGGAAAGGCTTCTCTCGATGATTTAAGGGAGAGCCTAAGCGACAGTCCTTCAAGTGAGACCACTCAGGAATACTCTTTAGAAGGGGTGCTCTCTTCGAGTTTTGGAGGTGGTGGCGGAATTGTGACTCAAGCAGGAGCCATTGGTCAAATTGCTTACGGTAAAAGTGTTGTGGTTGACAACTCTGGCAGTATTTTCGTTGGAGGATATCATTACTCGACGGACAGCTACTCTCCAGACATGACAATTTGGAAATTCAATCAAGATGGCTCCCCTGACACCTCTTTTGGAGGTGGTGATGGAGTATTTAGTCATTCTATTAATCCTTCAGAAACCATAAACGCTATGGCCATAGACTCCAATGGCTATATCATTTTAGTGGGAACCACATTTGTAAGTGGAAACTCTGACGAGTTGGCGGTTTGGAAAGTCACACCTACTGGTGCATTGGACACAAGTTTTGGCGGTGGCGATGGCTATGTCATTCACGGAAACGCTGCAGGTGGAAATGGTTATGATGAAGGCAATGCTGTCGCGATTGACTCGAATGACAATATAATTGTCGTTGGTAGAAGCAACGGAAGTACCGGTACCAAGGCCGCAATATGGAAATATACATCAAACGGCGTACTAGACACCAGCTTTGGTGGAGGTGACGGATTTATCACTACCGCATCAAACGGAGTAAAGACAGGTGTTGTCATTGATAGTGCCGACAACATCTACGTCACAGGGTATGCAGGAGGAGAGGTTACCTTGTGGAAATATAATACAACAGGGACACTGGATTCCTCTTTTGATAGTGATGGAATTTTTGTTTTTACAAATCCCGGATCTGACTACTCTTATGACCTTGTACTAGATCAAACAGGGAACATCCTCCTAACAGGTGACCTGTACGACGGGTCAAATTCTGACATGTTTATTATGCGAGTCACCCCTCTAGGTAATCTAGATACAACCTTTGGCGCGGGACTTGGGTACATTACCCATAACAATGCTGCCGGAGGAAATGGCTATGATACCGGAAAAGCAATTAATCTTGATAGTGAGGGTAATATCTTGATTGCAGGCTCGAGTTATGACTCCTCATATGATCTGGCGATATGGAAAGTCTCTCCGCAGGGTCAGTTGGATACCTCTTTTGGAGGTGGCAATGGATATGTTACTTTAAATAACATCGCCGGTGGAAATTCTGGCGACCGAGGAGAAGATTTAGCTCTTACAGCTTCTGGCACATTGGTTGTAACTGGAAAGAGTGTAGGAACAACCTCTGACGAGATGTTTCTTCTAAAATTAGAATAAGCGAGCAATAACAACTTATGAATGTAAAAGACTTTGTCATACTCTTAAGCTTTTTAACCTCGGTGACTTCCTGTGGGAGGGCAACCTCAGATATAGCCAAGCAATTGAGTGGCGACGACGTTCAACCCCCTAACGAAGTGAGGTTAACAGGCACATTGGCCACCAACTTTGGCAGTAGTGGTATAGTGTCTACCGGTTTAGGGACCGACTTTGATAGTGGTCAAAGGGCCATAATAGATAGCGATGGCAGTATTTTTGTTGGAGGCACATCTTTCAATTTTGCAACATTTACGACTGATCTAGTTTTGTGGAAGTTTAGCCCAGATGGAACTCTTGATACTTCATTTGGTGAAGGAACCGGCAGGGTTACTCATCACCTTAAGAATGAAACTGTCTACGATATGGCCATTGATTCTTCTGGCAATATAATCCTTGTGGGAGAAACCAATCATCTAAACACATTAAAAGATTTAGCGATATGGAAACTTACTCCAACAGGAGCTTTAGATACTTCATTTGGCTCAGGTAATGGCTACGTAATCCATTCCAATGCAGCAGGTGCGGGTATAGATGGCATAGACATTGGATTCGCTGTCGCCATTGATTCAAGTGACAATATCATCGTATCCGGAGTAAGTAACTTTGAAGCAGCGACATGGAAGTATACACCATCAGGTAACCTTCACCCTACTTTTGCTGGTGGTCAAGGATATTTTACCTCCGCAACAGGCTACATCTGCCACGATATTGTTTTGGACTCTAGCGATAGTATTTATGTGGCAACAAGCCAAAGCTCGGAGCTCGCTGTATGGAAGTTGGATTCTGACGGAGTTTTTGATTCAACCTTTGATGGAGATGGTGTTTTCTTATTTTCAGGTTCAAATAACTCGCTCTCCCTAACACTGGACTCAAATGAAAACATCATCGTCGTCGGCACCGACTCCCCAGACATCGTAATATTAAAGCTAACCCTTTCAGGCGAACTGGACACAAGTTTTGCGGGAGGGTTAGGTTACGTAAATTCATCCGGAACAGAATCAGGAACTCCTTCCCAGGTACTATTAGACGCTAATGGTGACATTATTATACTTGGCAAGCATAATAATGGATCTGACGATGACGCAATAATTTGGAAGTATACCTCAACGGGTCAACCCGACTCCACATTTGCAAGTGGTAATGCTTACACGAAATTTAATAATATCTCAGGTGGCTCAGGTAGTAATGATGAGTTTTTAGGTGGGGTAATTTCAAGTGAGGGAGCACTATTTTCGACAGGTAAAAGTTTTGCCGGTGGCACTGACGATGACATGATTTTAATAAAATTAGAGTAAAATAAAGAATGTTCTAATCAAATATAAATTCCTCCCAAATAACTATAATTAATGAAGAATACTAACCTTTTCTTAATTTTCTCCTGAAGAAGTTCCCTTTTTAAGCCGAATAGTTAGGTATGAAGAAAATAAAAGCACACCTACTACTAACAATCCTTATAACTCTTCTTTCATGTGGAAAGGCATCCGTTGAAAGTGCAAAGGAGTTATTAAACAACACCACCACTGAGCCAAACTTTCTTAAGGGTGAACCTTCAGCAGATTTTGGAGCTGAAACTGGGATTGTATCCTATGACGCTGGTTCTTTTAGTGGCCCTGACAAAGGAGTTGCTGTAGCTTTCGACTCCAACGGCAATATAGTAGTAGGTGGTGATTCATTTATTTCCTCAAACGACATGGCGGTCTGGAGATATCGGCCAGATGGTACATTAGACACTTCTTTTGGAGGTGGTGATGGTTTTCTCACACATTCAATTAATGGCTCAGACTACGTTGAGGACATGGCCTTTGATTCGTTAGGAAATATTATTTTAGTCGGTAGAACTTTAGTGTCGCTTCAAGGGAATGACTTAGCAGTTTGGAAGGTTACCCCGTCAGGCACTTTAGACACCAGCTTTGGCGGTGGAAATGGCTACATAACTCACAGAATGGCATCCGGACAGACCAATCACGAAGAAGGCTATTCAGTTGCGATTGATTCAAACGATAATATTATTGTGGTCGGTAGAACAACTACTGCTGGATCGACAGTTTGGAAGTTCAGTACTACAGGCATTCTCGATACAAGCTTTGGTGGGGGTGATGGAATAACACAGAGCCCTCTTTTGGGTGCTGCATACGGTGTGACAGTTGATGAAAATGACAACATCTATACCGCTGGCGTTGGCACGGGCATAAATGTGGTGAAGTATGACTCAAATGGAAACCTGGACTTAAGCTTTAGTGGTGATGGTGTTTTTGTGTACAATAATCCATCTGGTGGTGGAAGTGCTAATGATATAATAATTGATGCAAACGGAAATGTTGTTATTACCGGATACTTAGACAGCGGAGCTGACAGAGATATGTTAGTCATGCGGTTAACACCTACCGGAGTTTTGGACACTACTTTTGGTTCAGGACAAGGCTATATAACCCACCACAACGCAGCTTCAGGAAATGGGAATGATATCGGAAATGCCCTAACACTAGACAGCGACGGAAACATTCTAGCGATTGGGACTAGTGTAGGTGCAAATACCGATTTAGCACTCTGGAAGATCTCACCAACAGGGTCTTTGGTGACATCATTTGGAAATGGTGATGGCTTTGTAACTTTTGATGGCCTGGCCGGAAAAAGCGGATTCGACATGGGCAATGGTTTGGCTCTAACCGATTCAGGAAAGCTTGCAGCAACAGGAATGAGTGAAGGGGCATCAACAAGCGATGATATGGTTCTCCTTTTATTAGAATAAGAATTCAATACAAATATAAACTTCAAAAATTTAGGTTAGAGAGTTCTGTCATAGGGACAAATCTAAATATTCATTAATGCACCAACTATTCTTCAGAAGTAAAGCTCCCCTAATACATTGTTTACATGTGAATCCATTAATTTTCTTTTTAATTTTAACTTTAACTTTAACTTAATTAAGCCGACTAGTAAGGTATGAAAAGAATAATAAAATACCTTCTCTTATTTACTAGTCTCTCAACTCTATTCTCATGTGGAAAGGCTTCCATTGAAAGTGCAAAGCAGCTATTAAACAACACTGCTAATGAACCAAATTCTCTCAAGGGCAATCTTTCAGCTAATTTTGGGACGGGGGGAATTGTCACCCAAGATATAGTTGAGTTTAGCACTAGTAGTAATGATCTTGGCAAACAAGTCCTAATTGATGAAACGGGAAGTATATTTGTAGCAGGAACTGGTGGCCCTGTCCCAAATGCGGCTATTTGGAAATTTGACTCAAATGGGATTTTGGACACCTCCTTTGGTGGTGGAGATGGGCTATTCACAGATAGAATTGGCTCGAGTGACCGAGTAAATGATATGGCATTTGATTCCTTAGGTAATATTATTCTGGTCGGTAAAACGTTCATTTCCGGCGAAGCTGATGACTTGGCAGTATGGAAGATTACTCCCTCTGGTGTTTTAGACACAACCTTTGGCGGTGGAAATGGCTATGTAACTCACAGGACTGCCTCCGGGAGTGTTTACGAAGAAGGTTATTCAGTAACAATTGATTCAAACAATAATATTATCGTATCTGGTACCACGACATCCAACGGAGCGGCTATTTGGAAGTTCACCCCTACAGGTGTTCCTGATACGAGTTTTGGTGGCGGCAGCGGGTTCGTGCTAAATGCTACTTTTTCATTTGCAAACGGTGTGACGGTTGATGAAAATGACAACATCTATGCCACAGGAAATGGCGGTGGCATCAAGGTGGTGAAGTATGACTCCAATGGTGACCCGGATTTAAGCTTTAGTGGTGACGGTAGTTTTGAATACGACAACCCATCTGGGAGCGAAGGCGCAAGTGATATAGCACTTGATTCAAGTGGAAATGTTGTTATTACCGGATCTCAGAGCAACGGAGCTGACAATGATATGTTGGTTATGCGAATAACTCCTACCGGAACACTGGACACTACTTTTGGATCTGGCCAAGGCTATATAACTCACCACAACGCTGCTTTAGGAAATGGGAGTGATTCAGGAAGCGCTTTAACATTAGATAGCGACGGGAACATTTTAGTGATTGGTGAAAGTGAAGGAGCAACTAAGGATATAGCTATCTGGAAAATCTCAGCAGCAGGTTCTTTGGTAACATCATTTGGAAATGGTGATGGCTTTGTAACTTTTGATGACCTGGCCGGAGGAAACGGATATGACATTGGCTATGGTTTGGCACGAACCGATTCAGGAAAGCTTGCGGCAACGGGGCTAAGTCAATCTGCTACAACAAGCGAAGACATGGTTCTCTTTTTATTGGAGTAAGAGACCAATAGAAAGAAGCTTTGCTAAAGATAAGCTGCATTAAGTTTAGTATTTTTTTATTTCCAAAACGACCTTAGAATCTATCTAGTTTTTTTCAGTTTTAAAGTTCTATCTTGATTCTTTATATTCAATCCTGCCCTATTAAATTTCTTCAAGGAAGCTCTGAAGTAGTTCATTGGTACCCATAGCATTCCAAAGTTCTCAGTGCCTTCTTTTGTCTTTCTAGAGTGGTGAATCTTGTGAGCTCGATTTAGCGCCTCGAAATACCAATGATTCACTCCAGTCATAAATTTTAGTCTTCGATGAATTAGCACTTCATGCACAAAAAAGTATGCAGCTCCATATGCCATAATCCCATACCCTACTGCGCCTAAAAGCGGCATGCTATAGAGATGGTCAAAAAGGATAAAAAGGAAACTTGGAACTGCAAAAAAGAAAGCGAAAAAGTCATTCAGCTGCCACTTCCGATGCGGCCGTGGTGTGTGATGATCTTCATGCAAAATCCATAAAGGACCGTGCATAACATATTTATGTAAAAACCATGCAAACCATTCCATAAATAAAAAGGTGACTATAAATAGTAATATCCACATAATCAATTAAACCACTTTCTCTTAAGCGCCAAAACAGTTTGAACCTCCTCTTCCATGGTTATAAAAAGAATGAGTCCCTGCGCCACCATTAGATTAGTGACAAAGAAAAATATGGCCTCCTCTATTGGCAAGTTTCCTATACTTACACCGACTGTGAATCTTTCTGATATAGTCCAGATATTATCCCAAATGGCAAAAGCGTCAGCGAACCACAGATAAAAACTTGGGACCAGCACAGAAACGATAAAGAACTTATAGTTCTTTACTATATACTGACCACCCATGAACCACTGAAATATTAAAATGGGCATTGCCCAGGAAAGAATAAGACCTAAATAGAGGTAGTTGTTTTGAGTCAAACAGGCGAGACCAAAGATAAAAAGTGCGCCATAGAGCGCTCCGACCCATTTTTTGAGAATCGTATTATTTGCAGTTTTGACGAGCTTGATTCTAGATTGTAAGAGGTAACACCATATTCCCGTAAGAACGGTCTGAAGAACAAAAAACATATACTCTTCTATAGGAACATGGCCAATAACCCCCAATACCCGATCCTTTCCATACCACCAGACTTCGTTGGCCACAAGATAGTTGTCCCAGGGCGTTGTGTACAGAACTGCAAGAGCTGTGAGCGTTGTAATCCCCCACACAGTGGTCTTTTTATGGGGAAGCCTGGACCTGTAAACCAGGCCGGCCATAATACCTATGGGGATTCCTAGAAACACACAAAGGAACCCCAAATATGTCACAAGTTGACTCCAGGCACATGGCCAAGACTTGAATGAAGAGACTTCTCATGCTGTCCCTTTTTCCAAAACTGGCCTTGAAATATAGCTTTAGCACTCTTTAATGCGACTATAACCTTTTCGAAAAAGCTAAGTTGCGTTCTGCCCCCTAATACTTCACAGTCATTTTGAAGAATTTTGATTCCTATGTGTCTATAAAGCTGCGCCGCTATTGTGATTACAATTCTAGGCCTTATGGGTATGTAAGATAGCCCTCGAAACCCGCTATCATAATAAGTTTCCGACAGTCGCAAAAGTTCACGAATTTGCTGTTTTAACTCTTTGGGTGTTTGCTTGGAGTTCGCTAACAGCTTTGGATCCCATTTTTTGGGAAGATAGACCCTGCCCCTTTGAGCATCTTCCTTAACATCCCTTGCTATATTGGTTAATTGCATTCCAATGCCAAGGTCAATTGCGTGAGGGAAGGCACTTTCATCCTTAACCCCTATTAGAGAACACATCATAAGTCCAACCACTCCAGCAACCCGATAACAATAAAGCATCAAATCAGCTGTGTTTTCTATCTTGCGTCCCTGAGAGTCAAAGTTGGCCCCAATCACCAGTTGTTTAATATGACGCCTTTCAACGCCATATTGCTCAACCTCCCTTACTAGTCTATTGAACCTGGTATTAATATTAGGATGCTCTAGATCGTAGAGGAGCGATTGAATAGCATTCAAAGAATCTGTTGGCCTTAATTCATCCGCGCAATCGTCAATTAACCTACAAAGCTTATAAAGTGTTGCAACTCTATGAAGTCTCTCTTTAGAGAAAATAACGCTAGCAAAGTAAAAGCTCTTAGCTTTCTTTGCCATAAGCTCAACAGGAGGAGTTTCTAAGTAATCTTTACAAACATTTTCATAATTTAAACTAATCAACTAAAACCTCCTGGTTAAGCGTAGAGTAATTATTTATTGGGTAATTCATGGCCTTTGCCCCAATGGTTGCATTAGGGATCAACCGATCGAGCACTTTTACGGAGTTTAGAACCACAGGAACACCGGCCCCAGGGTGCGTGTTTGCCCCAACAAAGTAGAGCCCCTCGACATCCTCGGACTTATTGTGAAATCTAAAGTAGGCCGACTGTCTAAATGATGGCTCAATTCCAAATGCCGCCCCCTTCTCGCTTTGAAGCTCACCTTCAAAGAAGTCAGGCGTTATGGAGAAGTCCACTGTTTTATAGTCCCCTAGTTTTGGCAAATGATTTTGTTCAAGCCATCTGTATATTTTCTCTCGATATCTCTTTTCTTCCTCTTTCCAGTTAGTTTTTCCATCTTTGTTTGGCACAGGTGATAAGACATAAAAGCACTCATGCCCCTTAGGCGCCATGGATTTGTCTGTTCTAGTTGGAGCGTGGAGATAAAGACTAAAGTCATCAGCTAGTTTTTTCTTCGTGAATATATCGTTTAAAAGCCCATGGTATCGAGGTCCCATCAAAATCGTATGATGTGCCAAATCACTATAGGTTCTACTGGCGCCAAAGTAAGCGACAAATAGTCCCATAGAATGGGACTTTAACCCTAGCCTAAAGTCGGTATGTTTGGATCTATGTTTTGAGTCAATCATATCGCGGTAAACGCGAACAGGATCAGCATTGCTCACAAGAAAATCACAATCAAAGATTCTCTCATTGTCGGTAATTACTCTTTTAACCTTTCCCCGTTCCACTTCTATCTGTTTGACGGACTCACCCTTATAAATCTTTGCTCCGTGTTTTACTAAAAGCTGTTCAAACGCTTTTACCAAAGCTCCAGTGCCGCCTTTGGCAAAGTAAACTCCCCACTTGCGCTCAAGCCAGTGGATAAGTAAATAGATAGAAGTAATTTTGGTGGGGTTGCCTCCAACCAAGAAAGGCTCAAAGCTAAACGCCTGCCTTAGACGCTCATCTTTTATGTATTTAGAGACAAGGCCATAAACACTTTTGTAGTTTTGAAGCCTAATCATGTCTGGTGCCGCCCTGAGCATGGACCCCAGAGTGTCAAACGGAGCATCAGCGAGTTTAGTGTAGCCAACCTCAAAAATATCTTCCGCGTGCTTAGCAAGCTTTTTATAGCCATCAACATCTTTAGGAGACAACTCTCTTATGTTTTCAAGGATCCTCTCTTCTTCACCTACATAGTCAAATTTGGCGCCGTCATGAAATATAATTCTATAAAATGGATCTATGGGCAAAAGCTCGTAAAAGTTTTTAGGGTCCTCTCCTAATAAATGGAACAGCTCATCCAGAAGGTAGGGAGCGGTAATAACTGTTGGCCCAGCGTCAAATGTGTAACCGTCTTTCTTAAACACACCGGCCCTGCCGCCTAGCTGATCCCTTGCTTCAAGAACGGTAACTTCATGTCCCTTAGCTAAAAGCCTGACAGCACTTGCAAGCCCTCCAAAACCCGAACCTATAACCACGGCCTTGCTCATACTTATTTCTCACTCCCAAGATTTGCTTCTGTTCCCATTACCTTATCCATAAAGGTGTAATACAAACCGAAGTTATACTTCATCTTTCTATGATGGATAAAATGGTGCCCTCCGGAAATAAAGTTTTGTCTAACAACTTTGAACGGGATCAATTCAATTCCTAAGTGATTTGAAATGGCGGTAAGAGTCATAAAAGTTAGATAGCTCAGAAGAACAAGAGGATGAATCGGAACAATTACCACCATTATGGGTAAAAAGACTGCATGGATGAAGGCCTCATATGGATGAAAAGAGAACGAAGCGAACGGACTTGTTTTTACTGAACTATGATGGACAGCGTGCACCCTTTGGTAAACCCAAGGCCTGTGCATCCAAACATGAGTGAAATAGAAATAAACTTCGTGCACTAGCGAATACAGAAAGAAACTTAGAGGAAGATATAAAAGGCCATACTCGTTTAGATCAAGATAAATTTGGGTTACGCCGGCCTGCCAAAGAAGGCCTAATGCGAGTCCGGATATTGCAAAAAGAAAACTTGAGACCATTGACCATCCAATTTCTTTTCTGATTTGATTTTTAGGTAATTTAAAGTCATGGAGATGAACGCCGAAGGCCTTAGATTTCCAAAAAACAAAGTAAGCGCTTCCAACCATTAGAAAGTATCTTCCAAGAATAAACCCAAGAATCACACAAAAGGCGATGGTGGCATTTCCTAAATCTAACAGATCTATTGGTATATAGGAGCTATAGGATTCGAAGTGTGAAAGTGTTAACATTAGAATCCCCTCCTACTCTGTTCCTTTCTAAACCCAATAAATGAGACTAAAGCGAACATACACATATAGGCCAATAGGTAGCTGATATTCTCCAATTCAACCTTAGAATTTGACACAAATGACCACATAACTTCACCATAGTGTCGAGTGGGCAGATATTTGGAAGCGTCCTGAACAATCTCTGGCAGTATACTAGGCGGCTTCCACAGTCCTCCGGCAAAGGACAGTGGAAGGTAAATTAAATTCCCAATCGGCAATGAGCTTTTTTCACTCGCCCACAGGCCAAGTGCTAGCCCCATGAAACAAAAAATAACTCCCGCCAAATGAAGTAGCACAATAAATTCGATCCATCTTTCTAAACTAAGGTTGACCTTTGTAAAGATCAAAGAAAGTAAAATAATTCCCAAGGACGCCAATAGTGAGAAGAAGATCGCCGATAGAAATCTTGCTGCTATCAGCTTCCAACTGTGAAGAGGAAGTGTCTTTAAATATAAATACCATGTATTGGAACGCTCCTGAGAGACTCCTACACCAAACTGTAAAAACATAACGCCAAAAACGCTAAAACATGAAAAGGATGCCACAAGCATATTGGATGATGCCGCATCATTTGATTCAGGAACGGCAAAAATCATATAAAAAAGTGCTGGGAAAGCAATTGTGGCGACCACGTAGGCGGGTGCTCGTAAAAGTTCCAAGATCATCCAATGAGCGTGTTTAACTATGAGTTTCATCACTACTCCAAAGTTTTTGAAGGACCTCATCGAGTTTTGGCAGTTCAATATCTATATTCTTTAAGTTGTGATCTTGTTTTAGCGCCTCCTTAATGACTCTATCGCTATCATTGCTAAGGATCTCGTAATGATCACCACTCCTTTCAAGTGAATCACTAAAAGGAATGGAAATTTTCCTATCGCTTACGAATCGTATTCTTTTAACTCCAAACTTTTTCTTTATTAGTGTTGCCTTGTCATTTTCAATAATGTTGCCATCCTTTAAAACAACAACCCTATCGGCCAAAGATTCCACTTCACTCATTTCATGGGAGGAGAAAAGTAAGGTCGAGTTATTATTGAATCGAGATTTCAGAAGATCTCTTACTTGTTGGCGGCCTTCCACATCGATATTTGCAGTTGGCTCATCAAGCATTGCAAATTCAGGATTGCATAGCAAAGTACACGCTAAACCAAGCTTTCTTCTCTCTCCTCCACTTAGCTGCATTGTCTTCCTGTCTAAAAGCTTTGCAAGTCCAAGCTCTTGGATCAATTCATAAGCTTGATCAACTTTGTAATGGCCTTTAATAATGGAGAGCACTTCTTTTACCTTTAGGTTTTCAGGAAATTGGAGGTCTTGAGGCAGGTATGTTTGCTTTTGACGCACGGAAAGCTCTCCAGGCGCGTTTTTAAAAACTTGAACGGACCCTTTGGATGGGGATAAAAGACCTGATGCAAGAGATAAGAATGTGGACTTTCCGGCACCGTTGCTTCCTAGCAGTGCCACTTTTTCTCCAGGTGAGACTTGCAAAGTAATCCCTTTTAAGGCGCGCACTTTGCCGTAGTTCTTACTTACGTTTGCAAACTGAAGTACAAATTCCATAAACGTTAAACCTCAAGGTCTTCAAGAGGCGTCAAAATTCTGTCAAGAAGGTTTATAACCATAGTGTGAAGGTTTTTATCTCGCTGAAGTTCTTCATGCCTCATTATCCTGGAAGACCTAAGCTTCATTATCCTCAGACATTTAGCCAGTGTGGTGTGTTCAAGAAAAGCTTGTTTGACTTCATCTATGTCATGTTTATTGGTGGACGGCCTAGGTTTCAAAAGAATTCTTGTTAATTTTCCAAAGTGATCTGGGTTGTTGTCTAGGTGAAGCGCCACTAAAAAACTAAGCTTGCCTTCTTTGATATCGCAACCCTGTTCTCCCCTTTTTTTATCCCCATAAAGATCAATAATGTCGTCCTGCATTTGGTATAAGTGACCTATTTCATAAAATATTTCTTTTAGGCCCTCTATTGAACTGCCATTCAGAAATCCAACTCCAGCAGCAAGTCCAGCAAATAGCGCCGAAGTCTTCCCAGAGATACAATCAAGGTAGCAGTCAAAGTACTTACTATTTCTTTGTTCAAACTTTCCCAGTGCCATTTCATTGGCCTGTCCATTTACTATTTCGAAAGTCATATTTGAGAATAAGGATAGCAGTTGCCTCGCGTTTGGATCTTGGTGCAAACAACTTGGAGCAAGAACCAACAGAAAATCACCAACGTTTATTGCCTGATCAGATCCATACTTTTTCCACATTGTGGCGCGTCCCCTTCTGACTTCATCTTCATCTTGAATATCGTCATGTATAAGCGTTGCATTGTGTAAAATCTCACAGGCCTGTGCCCATGAAAAGGTTTTTGAAACTGGGACACCCAAACTTTTTGCAAGTTTATATACAAATGAGGGTCTAAGCATTTTTCCTTTATTTTCAAAGTGATCAAAAGTCATTGTTCGTAGGTGACCTTTAGACAGTGAGGATATTTTCTCCAAAATTGATAGATGGACGAGTTGTAGGAACTCCTCATGAGATAGACTATCAATTTCAGGGATTAATAATGGTAAATGATTTAGCTGCTGCCCAACGGTCATAGTGCCCCTAGTATTGAAACCTTTAACTGTGGAATCGTTTCAAATAAGGAGAATCAATGCAATCAGAGCTGGTTATACACATGCCATGCAAAAGTGAACTATAAGGCCATGTAGAAGCAATTAGACGATCCTTCTTTGACATCAGCCGATTTTAAATTTGCATAGATGCGTTGGCTAGCTTTCTATGGTATTTTCGTTGATCAAGTTTGTTTTGGAAGAAGGGCATCACAAATACTTGCGATGCCCTTGTGGCTAATTATTTAATGTCGAAACGATCAAGTCTCATGACTTTAGTCCATGCTTTGACAAAGTCATTAACAAACTTTTTCTTTCCGTCGTTGGAAGCGTAAACTTCGCCAATAGCTCTTAGTTCAGCACTGGATCCAAAAGCAAGATCCACTGGAGTTGCAGTCCATTTAAGCTTTCCTGAGTCGCGGTCACGCCCTTCATAGATACCTTCTTCAGATGACTTTTCCCATTTCGTGGACATGTCATAAAGGTTCACAAAGAAGTCTGGAGTCAACACTCCTGGCCTATTAGTGAAAACACCGTGCTTTGAACCATTGGTGTTTGCGTTTAACGCTCTCATTCCACCAATAAGCACAGTCATTTCTGGTACTGTAAGAGTCAAAAGGTTTGCTCTGTCAATCATTGAAATTATTGGAGTAAAAGCCGCCTCTTTAGAATAGTAATTTCTAAATGGGTCGGCCTTAGGCTCAAGTGCCGAGAAAGACTTAACATTAGTGCTCTCTTGAGAGGCATCGTTTCTTCCAGGAATAACTTTTACAGTGGTTAAAACTCCGGCGTCTTTTGCGGCTTTTTCAACAGCTGCCGCTCCCCCTAGAACGATAACGTCTGCCAAAGAAACCTTTTTTCCACCGCTAAGGGTTTTATTAAAGTTCTTTTGCACTTTTTCAAGAGTGGAAAGCACTTTGGAAAGCTCTTCAGGGTTATTAACTTCCCAGTTATTTTGAGGAGCAAGTCTAACACGTGCGCCATTTGCGCCACCACGCATATCTGTTCCTCTATAGCTAGCTGCAGATGCCCACGCAACTCTCACAAGTTCAGGCACGCTTAGGTCAGTTTCAAGGATCTTTGCTTTAAGCCTTGAAGCGTCGCCTTTACTGATTAGCTTGTAGTCGACAGCTGGAACAGGGTCTTGCCATGAAAGAACTTCTGAAGGAACCTCTGGGCCAATATAACGAGCTCTTGGGCCCATGTCTCTGTGAGTAAGCTTAAACCAAGCTCTGGCAAAAGCGTCTTCAAATTCTTTTGGGTTTTCCAGGAATCTCTTTGTTATCTTCCCATAAGCAGGATCAAAACGAAGCGCCAAGTCTGTTGTAAACATCATAGGAGCGTGACGTTTTGTTTCGTCATGCGCGTCCGGAACAAGGGTGTCAGCAGTTTTTGCCTTTGGTTTCCACTGAATAGCTCCACCTGGACCCTCAATTTTTTCCCACTCAAAGTTGTATAGAAACTGAAGGTACTGCATACTCCATTTGGTTGGAGTTGCTGTCCAAGCTCCCTCAAGTCCACTTGTGATTGTGTCTTTTCCTTTCCCAGTGCCACACTTATTTTTCCAGCCCATTCCCTGGTCTTCAAGTTTTCCGGCCGCTGGCTCAGGTCCAACACATTCACTCGCTTTCTTAGCACCGTGGGCCTTCCCAAAGGTGTGTCCTCCTGCAATTAAGGCAACTGTCTCTTCGTCATTCATTGCCATTCTTCCAAAAGCTTCTCTAATTGCATTGGCGGCTTTGGTAAAGTCAGGCTTTCCATCAGGGCCCTCAGGGGTTACGTAAATTAGGCCCATTTGAGTGGCACCCATTGATTTATGAAGTTTTCCGTCCTTGCCTCTTCTCTTTTTGTCCATGAATTTCTTCTCAGGACCCCAATAAACTAAGTCTGGCTCCCAATCATCTGTACGGCCTCCGGCAAAACCAAATGTTTTAAATCCCATGTCTTCTAGGGCAACATTGCCTGCGAGAATCATGAGATCGGCCCAAGATATTTTTCTTCCATATTTCTTTTTAACAGGCCAAAGGAGTCTTCTGGCCTTATCTAGGCTTGCATTGTCTGGCCAGCTGTTTAGGGGTTCAAACCTTTGCTGTCCACCACCAGCTCCGCCTCTACCATCAAACACTCTGTAAGTGCCGGCACTGTGCCAGGCCATTCTAATAAAAAATGGCCCATAGTGACCAAAGTCTGCCGGCCACCAGTCTTGAGAGGTTTTCATCACTTTAGAGATATCAGCTTTAACATCTTTTAAATCTAGAGTTTTAAACTCTTCAGCGTAGTTATAATCACCAAATGGATTTGATTCTGCTGCGTGTTGTCTTAACGGACTAAGATCGATTCTGTTCGGCCACCAAAAACTGTTTGTCTTAGCCTGCCCTTCTTTAAACTGCTGCTCTTTAGGTCTTGTTTCATGACTAGTCTTTGAATCAGTTTGATTACAACTTGCCAGCATCATGGAACCCAAGAGCAGTGTTGATAACTTTCCAGTCATTAAACACTCCTTCATAGTTAAATGGTCTTGTTAATTAAGAGCTTCTCACAATGGACATATAGGCCTAAATCTATAATATTTATTAGACGATAGACGAATTCTATAGAGCGACAACTACACTCAACTATATTCTAGATTCATTTATTTTTAGGGAGTCTGCCATATTTAGCCAGTCGATTAAAACAAGGCCAAAATTAAGCCTAGACTGCTCAAGCTCTGTTCGATAGGAAGCAAAACTGCTTTTCAATTCAATTAAGGTGTCTAAGTCAATTCTACCGAATGAAAATCGACGCTCTTCTTCTTTAACTATGCTTGATGTGAGGTTTACTTTATTCTCATCGACTTTCATTTGGTTTCTGGCCTGCTCCAAACGATGAAAAACATCCATTTTTCTTTTTTCAAATGATAATGCCTCTTGTCTGGCCTGTATCTGAGACTTTATATGATTAATTCTTCCCGTGTGATAGTTTGCCGCGGCCTGTGTATTGCCAATTGGCACCTCAAGCTTAATTCCCACAACTGTCTCGCTTCTTTCAATATTTGTTGAAAATCGAAAAGAGTCATCTTTATTGTAACCGACCACAAAGCTGAGGTCGGGTGAGTCTACAGCATCCAACAACTTAGCTTCTTTCTTCAAAAATTGCTTTCTTAACTTTGCAATCTTGGATGCCCTAGTTTTCTCCCAGACAGGTTCTTCTATTTTTTTTGAAATCGACATTAGTTTCCTAACTAGAACTTTAGAGTCTTGCTGTGCAAAATTTTCAAATTCATAGGATAAGTTTTTTTGAATTTGACCTTTCAAAGAAAAATATGCCGTTTTTTTACTTAGAAGTTCTTCTTTTCGAAGAAGGACCAGGAGTTGTGCTCTTTTTAAATCCGTCGAAGATGCAACTTTGGCCCTAACCTTGGATGCCACATTCTTTTCAAGCTTCAGTCCGTCTTCATATAATGATTTGGCCAAAGCATAATCCCTAAAGGCCTTGCTTAGAGCGAGATAACTTTTCAAGGTTTCTGCAAATGCATCCTCTTTTGACTCCAAAAGCTCCAGTCTTTCTAGCGATTCTTGATTAAGCAAAGAGCTTTTTTTAAGCCTTAAGTCCGATCCAAATGCATTTTTGTACAAAGATTGCTCAAGTCTTATTTGAGTTACATTCTCTCTTCTATCGGGACGAGTGACCCTCGAATGAGATATTGAAAAGTCGGTGCCAGTTTCAATGATGCTTTTTTCCAACAATGCTGAGATCAACGTTGTGTTTTCATCTGTATCCGCGTTGTACCCATTTTCGTTAACGAAGCTGAGAGTAAACTCTCTTGAAGGCAACCCACTATCCACCAGATACTCCAGAGCTTTATTGCTAGCTTCCACGTTTGCAAACGAGGGATCGTTTTTCAACGAAAGGCTAATAAACTTGTTAAGGTCCAGACTATTGGCATAAGCTGAACTAGTCAGAATAAAGATTACATAAAAAAGCCTCATACCTCTTCTCCCCTTGTCTCTTGCTTAGATCTAAATTGGGCGTAAAAAGAAAAAACACATGGCACAAAGACTAAGGTAATAAACATCCCTAGAAGAAGTCCCCACCCCATTGCCAACATCATTTCCGCAAGCATAGAATCATACCCCCCAAGGCCGTAGGCCGTTGGAAAAAGCCCAGCTACCGTAGTGAGTGTGGTGATCACAACCGCCCTTAGACGGGTGGATGATATTTTTGCGATATCTGCTAGGATATCATTTGAGTTCAAGTTCAAACGATTCTTCAATCTATCGATTAGGACAATAGAGTCATTGATTACAACACCTATCATTCCAAGAGTTCCTATAACAGCAAAGAAGCCGTATTGTTCCATTCCATGCGCCCAAAACGATATAATTGTGCCAATAACCCCAAATGGTATTATTGCGCCCACAAGCAGTGGCGTTAAAAAGGAGTTAAATAGAAAAATAAGTAAAAGATATATAAGACCAAGTGCTAGGGATATGGACAGCAAAAAGTCTGATTGAGAATCCCTGGAGTCCTCAACCTCACCTCTGAAGGCGATATTGGCAGAGGGTCTTCCTGAAATAACCTCAGGGATAACTTTGCTCTCCACAACGTCTGCAATTTCAAGTGGAGTTTTATCTGTTTTAGGAGCAAGGTCGGCGTAGACCATAGTCGCCCTTTTATAGTTAACTCTTTGAATCGTGGATGGTTTTTTATTTTCGCTTACATTAACAATAGAACCTATAGGCACTAAGTATCCCTCAGCGTTTTGAACAGTTAACTCTAGTAAAGCTTCCACATCAATTTTAGCAAAATCACTACTAGTGAAACGGACATCAACTTCCTCGTCACCGTCATTTAAAGTGTATAAAACGTCCCCTTCAACATATGCTCTTAGTGTTTCGGCCAATTGGGAATATTTAATCCCCAAGCGGCTGGCCTTAAGTTTGTCAATATCTAGCCGATACTCAAACTTCTCTCTGGGTTTTTCTTCTTCAACATTGATAAGCGATTCAAATGAATTAAGTTTTGAAACAAGATCCCCAACAATTTGACTTCTTACCTTGTCATTATTCTCTTGGATCTCTATCGCAATTGGGCTTCCGCTATCAGAACCAAACCTGCTCTTTTGAAATTCAACTTCTTCAAAGCCTTTAAGCTTGTTTAATTCGACCCTCCACCCTTTTAAAAGCTCGGACAAGGAAATCTCTCGTTCTGATGGAGCAACAATCTCAACACGGATTGAGGCCTCATTCTCACGCACTTCCCCGCCTCTTCTATTTTGTCCAATCCTCGTCCTAACAGAGGTAACAATTCCTCTCTTATCTTCCAGGAATACCTTTTCAACTTCTCCCACTTTTTTAGCAGTTTCATATCTGGTAAATGATTTTGGTGCGACTACCTTTACGCGAAAGTTTCTTGACTCTTCTCTGGGAAACATCACATAGCTTAAGTTGTTTTTTAATAGATAGCCTGAAAATGCTGCTAGAACCAAGAAACCTACTAAGACATAAACTCTTTTACGGAGAATAACTTCAAGTGCTTTTGTATAGATAGACTCCATCTTAGAGACTAGTGCCGCTCTTTTCGCAGCAAAGCGACTTTCGCCAAAAAGTTTTTTATAGATCTTTTCTACCTTAGTCTCCTGAACCATGTGCGCCGGTAGAAAAAAGAATGATTCAATAAGACTGGCAGCAAGCATGAGAAAGATCACTGCTGGTATATATTTTACAAAAAGTCCAACCCTGCCACTAAAAAAGTATAGCGGCACAAAGGCGGCACATGTGGTAAGAATACTCGCGATTACAGGAATTCCAACCTCAACTACTGAATCTACAACTTTATTTTGGTTCCGGTCTTTTAGATTTCTAGAGATATTTTCGGCTATTATGATCGCGTCATCAACAACAATACCAAGAACAATTATGATCGCGGCAAGAGTCATATTGTTAACTGTATAACCTAACAACACCGAGCCAAGTAGTGTAAAGGCCAATGAGAACGGGATCCCCAGCCCCACCCAAACACTGGATCTAAAGTCTAAGAAAAGCACCAATATAACCACTATAAGGATAAAACCTACTAAACCATTGCTTCCAATAAGCTCAAGTCTATTTCTCACGTCGTATGATTCATCGTCGATGAGAACAAAACCAACCGAAGAGTTTATGTTGTTGGCCTCAAACGTTTTGACAAAATCTACGACTGCCTCCTGCGCGCTCAAAATGTCAGTTGACGAACTCTTTTGAATGTTAAATATGATTCCCTCTCGCCCTTGAACCTTGCTGATGCTTGTGGTTTTTTCAAATCCGCGCTCAATTGTTGCAAGTTGATCAAGAGTAAGCTTTTGACCCTGATAGCCTGAAGCGACAATGACTTTCTTTAAGCTTTGGATATTGTTCAACTCAGAAGCTATTGTGATCTCGGTTTCTCTTTTGTCGTATAGGCTGCCAATTGGTCTTCTTACATGTTGGGTGACAACTTGGTCTCTCAATTGGCTCATGGAGACTTCGTATTTATTTAGTTTCTCGGCATCCACCTTTATCTGGAGCTCAGGTCTTAAATAACCAGAAATATCAACACCGCTTATTTCGGGCAGCGATAAAAGTTTGTCCCGAAGGCCTAAAGCGTACTCCTGGAGTTTTTGTCTATCTTGCACAGTTAGTACCTCTGCATCCTTTAGATAGATCCCAATATCGATTATTGCTTTTTCAGATTTTTAAACTGTCTATAGGTTGGATCATCCACTTCCTTTGGAAGCGTCACGGAGTTAACAGAATCTTTAACTTCTTGGACCTTTTCAGCTAGATTCTTAAGCCCGGCCTCAAAGTTCACTCTGATCATGCCGGACCCGTAAGAGGCGCTGGATTTAACTTCCTCAAGCGCGGTAATCCCTTTGAGTTTTTCTTCAACAGGTTTAAGAATGAAAGATTCAACATCTGCGGCAGAGGCACCTGGATATCTAAAGTTAATCCTAATGGATTCAAAAGCAAACTCCGGCATTTCTTCTTTGCCTATCTTTTGCCAGCCTAGGATCGAAAGCAAGAAAAGACCCAACATGAGGGCGTTTACTATTACTGGCCGCTCTATAAAATACTTAATAGATCTTCTCATGACTCCTCTCCAGTAATTTTATACAATGTGCCTTGTGCGGAATCCATGAAGTCAATTAGCGTCGAAACCTCTGCGTCACTTAACGCTTTAAATCTACCAGAAACCCTTTTGTAGGCCTGTTTCTTAATTCTTTTTAAAAGCTTTTGGCCATCACCGGTTAGTTGAAGATCTACCATTCGCCTATCGCTTACACCTGTTTTCCTTGAAACAAGACCTTTATCCACTAGGTTATTAATCAATTTAGTCATGGATGGTTGGCTAACTCCGTGATGATTTGCAATATCTACAACGTGAATCAGGCCACAATGAATATTCGCAAGCACTCTGAACTGAGGAACAGTTAAAGATGGCCTAGCACACTCCCTAATCTCAGTTCTAAGCAAATTCATGAAAGGAGGGATAACATCGAACATTTTTTTTGCTAAAGCTTCACGCGACACTTACATAACCTTGTTATTAATTAACCTAGTTATATATTTATTCCGATGCAATTTTATGTCAAACATTAATCTAACTATAAGGATTGAGATTTGAGCACTAGAGTGACCTTTCGCCATTAGAGCTATATGATTTAAGGGACTTACAACCTCTTAATAATATAATCATTACACTGTTTGATCTTTTCCACACACTTAACCTATTACTCTCGCTAAACTGATTCATCTTTAAATAAGGAGTTTAAAATGAAAAATTTGGTTTGGGTTGCTCTTATGGCCTCTTATACAACATTGGCCTCCGTTGAAGAAAATTACTACAAAGGGTTCACACCACAAGGCGAAACCTGTGATTTAAGCATCAGTCCAGCAAAAGACTCTGACTACGACAATGTGATTATGAGAGCAAAGATCGGCGGAGGCGGCATTCCAACGTTTCTTGGATTCGGCGCCACAAAGTTCACGAAATCTTTCAAGATCGTAAGATTTGAGCATGACCAAAGGCTAGTTTCAATGGGATCTGAAGGAGATCCGGAATTAGAGCTTTTTGAAAACGAGCAACAAGAATTGAGCTATACTCTTCATGTCTATCCTATGTTTGGAGGCGTGGACACTTATAACTGTGATGGTCTTAAAAAGATATATTAATTAGTTTGTTGATATAGCGGGAACAATCTCCCGCTTTCTACTCTGAGGCCATCTCTCTAAGTCCTTTTAAAGACCTTTCAAATTTATTTTTATTCATACCTGCAAATTGAATTGCCTTGTCAGCTGCTTGATGTGCCTTCTCCTTAAGTCCTAATTCCTTTAAAAGCAATGCATAATTATGCCAGGCATAGGCGAATTCAGGGTTTAACTTAAGCGCTTTTTCAAAGTTCTGTTTAGCCTTTCTCTTTTCACCCCTTTGAAATTGGTTATTGCCCAAAGCAAAGTGCGCCCAGTGTGATTGAGGCCATCTATCTAATATAGTGGTTAATGCCAAGGCAGCTGATTGGGTGTCTCCAATATTTTCCAAAGCTGCTGCAGCTCTAAGATGCTCTCTGGGACCTGAGGTACTGGAAAGGACATTTGGTGGAAGAACAACAAGTCCCCAGTAGCCTCCTCTTTTCCAGCCTCTTTCAAACTTTTTAAATTCAAGCTCTTTATTTTCTTCTTTGCCTGAATTCAAATAAACAACTCTCTTCTCTAGGTCATGGCCTGTAACAAGGGAGTAGTGCCAAAGCTCAAGCCAATCAAAACCAAGGTTTTGAAAAACAATGACAGGTGTGCCTTGAGACAATTCTCGTAGCAGGTCCTCCATTGAAGATACTTCAAGCGCCATAAGTCCATTCCTTCTAGCGGCGGAGACAATATCCATCTGATAAGTCCCACTGGCGCCAGGGGTAAAAACCTCTTTTGCGGCTTCATCTTGTGAAAGCGTCACACCTGCCCAGTTAAATGCCATACTCAATGTAGCCGGGCCGCAGTGGTCTTTTTTTTGAGAAACAAATGGAATTCCCTTAACTCTGGACTTCTGCTGAATTCCAATAACTTTTTCGGTGATATTGTTTGATTGTAGAGCGCGTCCTGCGCACCCTACAAAAACAAAACAAATGAGAAGACTTAATCTCATATTCTCTGAGCGAGATATATAATAAGAAGAATCAGAACGATTTCCACCAACAATGCGCCTGCTTGTTGTTGCTGAACACTGCTAGCAAGATGGTTTAGCTCTTTATCGCTAAGGCCTGCAATTCTTTCATTTACAGTTGCTGGGTCTAGTCCCTGCTTCTCAAGCATCTCTTTGATTTTATCCTTTGAGACAAAATCTTTCATCGCCTCTTCTTTTGAGGGCCTGTCTTCCATATTCATGGCGTCAAAAGAGCTAATCATTTGTGGCGTTTCACCTGTGGCGGCCATTCCAATCTTAGGATCTAAAAAAAAGGTAAATGCGAGAGCGCAACAAATTAAAGACTTTAACATAATAGACTCCTTTATATGTGTTATCTATTTTTAACATATTCAGGAGAAGTTCCATCAAGATTGCTTTATACAAGGCCTAGACACTTATAGAATAGTGGAAGGGCGAATAGCACCTTCCATTATTAATTATTTTTTATTGAAGAAAAACCTATGAGCACTCATGCCAACAAGCATACATACTACAAATGTAAGGAACAGTGGCTCACCAGTCACAAGGTTAACAAGACCTGGGCCAGGACAAATTCCCATTATTCCCCATCCAATACCAAACATTGCAGATCCCAAGATTAGATTTTTATCAATGTCCTTGGCAGTAGGCATGTTAAATCCTTTCTCAAAGAATGGAGTTTCCCGCTTTAAAATCAACCTGAAGAAAACCAGATTTACTCCAACAGCTCCACCCATGACAAATAATAGGCGCATATCCCAATCGCCGAAAAGATCCAGAAAGCCTATGACAATATTTGGATTCGTCATTCCCGAGATAACAAGCCCCACAGAAAATAGAATTCCAGCAAAAAAGCTTACAGCAATTTTCATAGCGCCCCCTTTACAGCAACAGTAATAACTCCAGCAGCAATAAAGGTTATTGTTGCCACAAAACTTCTCTTAGACAGTCTCGCTAATCCGCAGACGCCATGGCCAGACGTGCAACCACTTCCAAGTCTGGTGCCAAAACCAACAAGCAATCCCGCCGCGATGGCGTGGCCAAATCCAAAACTTCCTAGGTCGTAGCTTAGTGCCTCCGGTCTTGCCAATAGAAAGCCAGCACCTCCAGCAAGAAGCCCGGCCATGAAACCAAACCTCCACTTCCCCGTATTGTCGGGGTTAGTGAACATCCCCATGAAGATTCCACTGATTCCAGCTATTCTTCCAAGGCCTCCGAGCATCGTGCTTGCAGAAAGCCCAATCAAAATTCCGCCCAATAGGGCCTGCAAATATTCATGCATATCTTTTCTCCTTACTCTTCAATCTTTAAAGGTATTTTTATGTAACGTGTTCCGTTTTCTTCGGCATCTGGAAGTTTTCCACCGTCAATATTGACTTGAATGCTTGGAAGCAGAAGTCTCGGGGCATCGAGTTTAGCGTCACGTTCAGAACGAAACTTTGTGTAGTCTTCTTCAGTTGTCTCTTTGGAGATTTGAATATTTCTCGTTTTTTCCTCTCCAATAGTTGTTTCGTATTTTAATTCTCTTCCACCCGGTTGATAGTCATGGCCTACAAAGACTCTTGTTTCATCAGGCAGTTCATAGAGTTTATTTTGAATAGACTCATATAAGTCATGAGCGCTCCCTTCTGGAAAATCAACTCTTGCCGTTCCAAAGTCTGGCATAAAGATAGTGTCCCCGGTGAAAAGAGCATCACCTATTAAATATGATGAGCATGCAGGTGTGTGACCTGGAGTGTAAAACACCTTCAACGACAGTGTGCCGGCGTTAACCAATTCACCATCGTCTAACAGAAGGTCAAATTGGCTTCCATCAGTTTTTAATTTTTTCATATTAAAAACACCCGCAAAGAACTTTTGAACCTTGGTGATATTTCTTCCGATCCCAACGACTACATCTGGAAATCTCTTTTTTAAATAATAAGCTCCAGATAAATGATCAGCGTGAGCGTGGGTCTCCAAAGAGTGGCTCAGCTTAAGATTGTTGTCTTTTATGAACTTTTCCACCTCATCCAGAGACTCAAAGCTAATTTTTCCTGAGTTTGGATCGTAGTTCAACACAGGATCAATCAAGATTGCGTCTTTAGACTGAGGATCATATACTAAATATGTTAAGGTAGATGTTGATTCATCATAGAATGCTTTTACTTCGGGTTTCATATTGAACTCCAATTTCTAGATTTTATGTATGTAGTCTAAACCATCTTCCACATAAAAACTTTGATCTTCTTCAAGGTATTGGAGCTGCCAACCCCTTGATTTCTTGTAAAGGATGCGTCTCAATGCTGTTGGAACTATTAAAAAAAGAATTAAGTTACTTTACGGAGCGCCAGTATAAAAGAAATCAAATCATCTATAATGAAGGTGATGCCCCGGATGGCCTATACTTCATAGAGTCAGGCATCATAGGTCTTTTTCATGTGTCCGAGTCAGGCCACGAAACACTATTAAGGGTTTTCTCGAAAAACTATATATTTGGGCATCGCTCTTTAATTGCTCAAGAGAACTATCATGCTTCAAGCATATGTCTGACCCCCTCAAGGATCTATCATATCTCATCATCAAAGTTTAAAGAACTTTATACTCGCAACCCAGAAGTTTTATTTGAAATTTCCAAAATTCTTGCAAAAGAGCTGCGAGCTTCGGAGCTAAGGCTCTCCGGACTTCAAGACAAGTCGGCCAATAGAAGGATTGTTGAAAGCTTAGTTTATTTAAAGCTCAAGCACCCAAACTATACCTGGACGCGAAAGGAAATCGCGGAATTCGCAGGATCAACCTTTGAAAGTGTAGTTCGGGTCATGACAGGTCTTCAGGACTTAGGACTAATTGAAAAGAAAGGTCGAGACTTCCAAGTGTTTGATTTCGAAAAGATGATTGATCACTCCACCACTCTCTAGCCACATTACATGATGGCCATCAACGTTCGCTTTGGATTCTTAAATTAGAATCTTAAGAACAAAAGCGAAGGAGATAATATGCTGGGATATTTTTTGGCCACTTTAATTGGATTGAGTTTGGGATTGTTGGGTGGAGGAGGATCAATTCTCACAGTTCCTATTCTTGTTTACGCCATGAACATGGACGCCAAACTCTCAATCGCCTTAAGTTTGGCAATAGTGGCAGTGACTAGCCTCATAGGAGTATGGAGTCACTACAAAAATGGAAATGTGGATCTTAAAGTAGCTGCGGTGTTTGCTCCCGTGGCAATGATTGGCACATTCTTGGGGGCCAAGCTTTCCTCCTTTATGTCAGGTCAGGTTCAACTAATCCTCTTTGCCGCTATCATGCTTCTAGCAAGCTTTTTCATGCTTCGTCCGAAAAAGGAAAGAGCAGAAGATTCACAATCTAAAGAAATGAACATCCCTTTAATCGCTATCGAGGGGTTGATCGTAGGAGTTGTCACTGGCCTTGTTGGAGTTGGAGGAGGCTTCCTAATTGTTCCAGCACTTGCTCTTTTAGGCGGCGTTGAAATGAAAAAAGCGGTGGGCACTTCCCTATTAATAATATCATTAAAATCCTTCAGCGGTTTTGCAGGCTATGCGACAATGATTGATATACCATGGGCATTCTTAGGCAAGTTTATACTCTTCTCTGGAGTTGGAATCATCATTGGATCAGGACTCGTAAAACACATATCCCAAGATAAACTCAAGAAGGCCTTTGCGGTTTTTCTCATTGTGATGGGAATCTTTATTCTGTATAAGAATAGAGCACAGTTAATCCCTTCGGTTCAAAAAACAACACAAACAGGCCAGACCCTATGAAGTATTTAGTAATCCTCAGGCCCAGTCGGGAAGACAACAACTAAATAAATGAGGATTATATTCCCATTTCCTGCTAATATTAAAGGGCATTAAATTTAATAAGGGCAGTCTTTGAGTTCAATTTTGACCATTCAAATAGCGTCGCGTCTCAGTGGAGTGAGTATTGATCTCATCAGGGCCTGGGAAAGAAGATACAAAGCAGTCTCCCCCGCAAGGGATAAAGACGGCAGACGATTATACGAAAGGCATGAGGTTCAAAAGCTTTGGTATCTTAGAGAGCTAACACAACTTGGTGTTAGGATCTCTGACATTGCCGGACTTTCAGAAAAAGACCTTAAGAAACGATACACGGAACTGACAGGTAAAAAAGGCGTAGGACTTGGCCCTGATCAAAATCAAACGATTGCCACTTCATTAAAACAAAATATTGAGAGGGCAATTGAGGGCTATCGTCTTGACATTCTTTCACACGAGGTAAAGAAAGCTTCTATATCCTTGAATAAAAAGCAATTCGCTCTTGAAGTTATTGCGCCAGTAATGGGACTTACAGGCAAGTTAGTATCTGAGGGAAGACTCTCAATTGCACAAGAACACGCAATTAGCTCCCTAGCGAAATTTCATATTGGAGCTTTGCTTTCTCAAATGACATACAAGAATCAGGGCAGTGTGCGAAATATCATTTTTGCCACTCCAGAAAAAGACTTTCATGAATTTGGGATTCTTGTCGCAGCTTTAATATCCCTTCACTACGGACATAATGTTATATATCTAGGTCCTAACCTGCCTGTTTTCTCATTAGTTGAGGCCGTAAAGGCCCTTGAAGCTGACACAGTTGTTATAGGCCAAAGCAATCGTCGCAGACAAACAACTACCACAAACTATATAAACGAATGCTTAAACTCTCTGCCGAAAAAGGTCACTTTCTGCTACGGAGGAGTTACTCTTGAAAACTTGCCACTAAAACTATCATTAAAAAAGAATCTAAAGATCTTTGAAACCTTTAAAGACTTTGATCTCTATATTTCAAAATAGCAATCAGCAACAGTTTGTGTGATAGCTCATGAGAGTAAGAATATCTTCAGAGCTCAAATGCTCTACTATCTCAAGCTCTTTTCGATTGAAGCCTTCACCATGAATCTTTTCCCAAACCATCTTTGCAATGGTGCTGGAGTCAACATAGTAAAGATCCAAGTTCTCCTTCCTAAGCTGATCAATGATACCATCAATGATTTCTTTCTGTTGGTCTACTTTTAGCTTTTCCATACCAGGATTTTACCATAAACAATTAGCGGTGAACATTAAGATCGTTTAAAGCAAACTAAACGAACTGATATTTAGCCTTGGATATTAATACTTGATTAGACAACGCATGAACAAATAGAAATTAAAACCCCATCTCCTCTATCATGGGGTATCCTGAACCCATGAAATTACTTATTAAAATGATTATTGTTTTTAGCATGTCGTCTTGTTCTCTTTTTGGCATTCAGTCCGAAGAAGGACCAAGGTATAAGGTCCTTCATAAAAAGGGAGATTTTGAGATTAGAAGGTATGAATCCTATATTGTAGCCAAAACAACTGTCCAAGGAAACTATGATGATGCCTCAGAGGTTGCGTTTAAAAGACTTGCCGGCTACATCTTTGGAGAAAATAGAAGTGACAAAAAACTTTCTATGACCTCTCCGGTTAAAGTGGAAAAAAGCCTTAAAATTCCTATGACTTCTCCAGTGAAGCTAACTAAAGAGAGTGGCAGTTACACAATGTCATTTTTCATGCCCTCTCAGTACAAAAAGAGGGAATTGCCAACTCCTTTGAATGACAAGGTCAAACTTGAGGAGGTTGAGTCCAAGACGATAGCAAGTCATAGGTATACTTGGCTAAGTTCAAAAGAAAGAAACGATAAAAAGGCCAAAGAGCTAAGAGAGTGGCTCAAAAAGCTTAATATGTATGAAGCACAAGAAGGATATACCTATGCAGGATACAATCCACCTTGGACCATCCCCTTCCTCAGAAGAAACGAAGTGCATATTAGAGTGAAACAGCTTCGACGTTAAGCAGTTTTAAAAATACAAAGGTTCCCCTCGTCAACTAACGTTGGGTTTGGCCAGGAAAGCTCTTTCGAGATTTTGGTCAGCCAGCTTCTAGCGTTCCCTTTAGTGACAACTGTAATCTCACGCCTTTTGCTAATTTCAATAATTTGATCAAGAACGTATTTATAGGTTTCTTCGGAGAAGGGATCATATAGATAATAAACATCCGCTTCCGGAACATCAAAAGTTTTTAAGGATAGGTCTTGAGTGAAGAACTTGCATTGATTAAGCTTTAAAAAGTCACTTGCATCGTTTGACACATCAACTCTGTGGGAAACATATTCATAGCCAATAAAATCGACTTCAGGCCAAAGAAGGGAACCAACGAGACCTACACGGCCATAGCCAGAACCCAAATCCACTAAAGTCTTCCCTTTTGAGAGATTGGAATGCTGAAGCGCCAATAGGATTGTAGAGTATCCAGACTGCACCCCAACACCTGACTTTTGATATAGCCTCTCTTTAGTTAAGTGGTCCACCACCATGTCTTTATCCAACTGGTAATCAAGCTTGAATATTAAATCTAGCCCATCAAAGGTTCGATACAAGCATGGACCACTATGTCCCAAATCGATATGCCTTCCCTCTTGTGCCTTTTCTTCAAGAGTAAAGACTTCATGCATACTCTCCAACGTTCTGATTAAAAATTCTTTTTGATCTTTTGATGACCTAGAGAGGATTTCTGCAATGACCAGTTTTTCAGTTAAGTCAGTTTTTCGCGAGAGTTCTTTTAAACCAGATGAGCTGTGATCCAATAACACCGCTTTTAAATAGCTAACCTGTAAAAGCTCTTTATCTAAAGCGCCATCGAGCAGATCCTCATATGATTTATCGGGAAAGTCTCTTTTCCTTAGCCAAAATTGTTCTTTTAGATATTCGCATGTAGTGGATAAGTAGGCCGAATCAATATACACACCCGCAAGCTCCACAGGTGTGAGTATTTTAAAATGCTCATTAATTGCGCTCTCATCGAGGTGAGAATGAAGAATTTTATGAAAAACTGTTTGAGATGAGTTCATGATATTTCCATGTCCTAACATAATCATGGAAATATCATGAGTCAGTGTTTTAAGAGTTTATACCAGCTTTTTCTACTTGTTGGCCATTTTTATAACTTCTAAAGTGTCATGGTTGACGTAGACTTTTACAGGCCCTTTGGAGTCTTCAAGGGATTTCTTAATACTTTCATACTTCTTGTGCCCTTTAAAAAGCACATACCTTGCAGCATGACGGCGAAATAGAACTTCCAACGAGTCCTCAGCTTCCACTAATTTGTAGACTTCATCCTCTACCAGCCGAACCTTTTCTGCGACTTCAACCTTCTCAGCGGCTGCATGATTGTTTTTTGCGAGAACCAACGAGTTAAAAGTCAAAGTTCCAATCATTATAATTAGCTTCATGTGAATTATCCTTTCCATCATCAACTTGATTTGAAAACTCTTCCAATTTGTTCTTTATGTATTCTTCATTCGCCTTGATATAATCAGTAGGCCGTTTTTTTCTCTCATCCGGAAAAGCGTTATATTTTCGAGTGTAATATGAGCGATCGACTCTTGCACCTTCATGCTTTGTTTGAATAGCGATCCACTCGCTAAGCGGAACGGGTTTGTCAAAGATTGAGGGATCTAAGACATGGGGGATGTATTCATCTTCCATACGTGTTCTTACAATCCTACTCCCTGGTGTGCTATATTTTACTTTCTTTTTTCTACCGGTTTTAACAGCGACCACAGGGGCCACATGGTACCACCAAAACACCTTGCCATTTGGTGACTTATCAGTTTCAACTTGTAGGTTGCCTTCTAAAAATACTTTGCCAGAATTAACATTGAACTTGTCTAAAATTTTGACCATTTCATGTGCCCGGCCAAAACAACCGTCTTGAGGGTAGTCAAAGGGAATGTGGGGAGCCTTGGCTATAACTGTAAACAGGTAATCTAGGTATTCCTTGGAAACAGCGCTGATTTCAACGTCTCGACCTAAAATATCTTTTACAAAAGCGTTTGATACAGTTCTATCAACTTGGGCAATGGCCTCACTGCTATTGCAGTCCACCTTTAATGGTAGTGTTGATTCATAAACAGCACGATCAAGCTGTCTTAACTGCTCGGCAAGGTTAAAGCCCAGAAACTCTTCACACTGGCCAATCAGAGGCAGAAGTATTAAGAATGTGGCAAGAAGACGCTTCATAAGAATCTTATCGGATCAAACCACTCAACCTTAAGTCACGACCTCATAGTTCACAACAAAATCAATAGGATACATCATCCTGCAAAGTGAATTTTCTCATGCAGCCTGCTTAAACTTTCTTTTGAAAATGCCCTTAACAGTTATGTTTCCCGCCTCAATTTTTCGGAGCATGTCCTCATTTAAAAAGAAACTAGACAGCAACAATACGGCACCAAATGAGTACAATTGAGCGTGTATGGCACCTTCGATGCTATTGCGATTCATTCCGAATACATAATAAAATAGAAGAAAGACACAAGACTGAGCAACAACTTGGTATAGAGAGAATTTTGGCCTTCCAACGGAATTAAAGAGTGATGAGTTCAAGGAGAAGACACCTTTAAGTCCTATGGTTAAACTCGTAAGAGTTAGAAGCTTCAAAAATCTATCGAAATGAGCTTTATCCAGATTGAATGAATCAGCAACATTAGCTGAGAATATGTAGACTCCTAATATAGAGAAAATCATATATATACCTATAAGGACATACCCTTTTCGTTTAAGCTTTATAACGGTGGATAGATCACCCTTTCCACATTGATAGCCAAAAAGAATGGCCATAGCACCTGACAAGCTAATGGTAAATACTCCAATCATTGCCTCCACTCGGCTCGTTACCCCAAAGAGAGTAATGGAAACACTCCCCTCTTTTGCAATGGTTGATGTTATCAGTGTAACCAACGCGGGTGTTATCAGAGCGATGAGTGTGGAAGGAAAGGCCAAACCAAAAAAAGAGCTATAAAACTTTTTGTCGGACAGGTTTTTCTTCAGACCGTTCAAATCCAACTTAAAACGCCTATGGAATATAAAAAGGAGGCTTGCAGTCATAATAACCCTAGCGATAAAGGTTGCCATTGCCGCACCTTGCATAGGTGAAAGATCAGACCAAACTCTTTCCACAATAAATGCGTAATCCAAAAAGACATTTATCAAACTGGTACCTACAACCAGCACAGAAGGTGTGAGTGTGTCACCCGAGCCTTTTAAGGCACTATTCATAATTATAGGAAGTCCGATGAGAGGAACACTTAAAACCCAGATGTCCATGTATTGGGTTAGCTGAACCACAACCTCATCAGGTACATTCAATATTTTAAATAAAAGTTGGCCGCCAAATATAAGTAAAGCAATAACAATAATGGATGATAATAGGTTTATAAGCATAGCGGAGTAGCTTTGCTGTGCCATACTGAAATGATCGCCTTTGCCATTAAAGCGAGAAACAATGGAGTTTAAGGCAGAGCTCATTCCAAAATTTAAGCAACTTACAATTAAGGTCAGTGGATATACTAATGTAATAGCTGAGAGCTCCTGTTTTCCAACATTGCCTAAAAAGTAGCTATCCACAATATTAAAGCTCATAATTGCAAACAAGCTAATACTTAAAGGGAGTGCCTTCTTAATAATTCCTACATAACTATTATCCATACTTCCCCCCTCTCAATAATTGTTAATAAAACCTACAGCAAAGAACGCAATGCGTTAACACTTTTTTTACAAAAGATTTTCAACTCAGTTGAGATGGCGGATCGCTTTTAATCAATTAGTCTAAAGTTAATGATTTACATAATTACAACGCATGAAAGAACCCAGGAGTTATATTAACAAGTCTCAAGTATTAGATTGCAACCCATGAACGAAATTATTATTGTGGACAACTCTTCCAAAGAAACGGCCTTAAAGAACAAAGAGTTGTTAGCGGAATTTAAAGGTCTAGAATACATTCACAACAGTTTAAACAACCTATACCTATCTTATAATATTGGTATAGAAAGGTTAGATCATAAAACAAGCGACTGGGTAACCTTCCGTACAGATGATGATAGGTACTATGAGAAGGCCTATCTAAACCTGCTTGAACAGTACGGATCTGAATACAATGTTATCACAGGACCTTACTGGTATGAAGACGCTTTTAAGCCGTTGCCTACACCTGAAAGACCTCTATCTACATGTATCTTCAATAAAAAAGTTTTTAAGGAAATCCTCTTTAACTACCATAAAGGTGCTGACTGGGAGAAGCTTAAAGTAATCTTTAATCTCTACGAAGTGGCATTCGGAGATGAAGGCCTTATGAGAAAGCGTGAACATTCGAAAAGTGTTGATTTTCCTATCCCCAACAGACCTATTCAGACTTATGTCAATTTTTTTACATTTTAAATAGATTAAAGATACAACATTCCAGGCCCAATTTTATACCTTAATGTTTATGAAAATTGCAGTTATAGGCGTAGATCACAATCCAATCAAAAAGCCCTTTGAGGGTGGCCTAGAATGTTTTATCTACAATCTAACAAAGTCATACGAGGACATGGGGATGGATACTACTTTATATGCCCACGAAGACTCTGACACTAACCTGCCATTGAGACGACTTAGAGACTCAAGCTATGTTGACTGGATGCTGGATATCACTAAACAAAGTTTTGATATTGTTCACAACAACTCTATATCTCCCTTTCCAATACTTTGGGCCATAAAGACTGGCACAAGAATGATAACAACCTTGCACACTCCCCCTTATACACATTTAAAATGTGCCGCCATTTTTTCGAATAAGCACGACAATGTTTCCTACATTGCTCCTTCAAAATACTTGGCCAAACTTTGGGAACCGTTCACTGGTAAAAAGATTCAGGTAATACCAAACGGAATGGATACGAACTTTTGGAAAACTAAAAAGGCGAATCCCAACTGTGCACTGTGGACAGGCAGGATTCTTCCAACTAAGGGGACAGACATAGCGATTAAAGCATGCCTTAGTGCAGAGATACCTTTAAAGATAGCTGGACCGATTTCAGACATGACATATTTTAGAGAAAAGATATCACCTCACCTCGGAAGTTCAATTAGCTATTTAGGTCACCTTAATCAGACGGAAGTTAAAAGTTGTTACAAAAATTCAGCAGTGTCTATTTTTTCTCCACGTTGGGGCGAGCCTTTTGGGCTTACAACAATTGAGTCTATGGCAACAGGAACTCCCGTGGCCGGATTTGGCACAGGAGCATTTCCTGAGTTGATAAGTAAAAAGTCGGGAATAGTTTCCAAATTTAAAACAATAGATTCTCTTTCTAAAGCTATTAAATGCTCCTTGAATCTTGAGAACAATAGCGTTGTGCGTGATGCCGCCAGGTTCTGCCACACCAAAATGATACAAAGATACTTAAGACAGATGGAGTTGGTAATTTGAATGTGCTATTGGCCTGTAGTCCTCACACAAAGCTTACGGAGCCATTTAAAGGTGGAACGGAGGCCTTTTCAGCGACACTCGCGACAGAGCTGTCCAAAAGCAAAGGCTATAATGTATCCGTAATTTCGGACGAGAATGAATTTCACGAATCATTTGAACCTTTAGAACTTGATTCAACTTTCTACGATTTAAGCGATAGAGTGCGCACAAATGAACAAGCGCTATCTATTTACAAGGCACTATCTTTCGCCATGAGGCCACTAAATGATTTTGATCTCATACATTACAATTCATTTATGCCTGAGCTTTATCAGTCGGGAACTTTCCAGCAACTTCCAGTGGTGGTCACCTTGCACATTCCTCCAAACCCTACCCAGGTAAAAATTCATAAAAGTTTTTGCAAGTTAATGAAAAGGGTTCGCTATGTGGCCGTTTCAAAAAGGCTTAAGGAAGCATGGGCCAAGCATTTAACTACTTCAATTGATGTAATACCAAACGGTGTAGATGTTAATAAATGGAGCTTTAACAAAAGTTCCAATAGATCATACTATGTATGGACAGGTAGAATCTCAAAGGAAAAAAATCCCCGCAAGGCAATCGAGATTTCGCGTCAATTAGGACTAGATCTTTTACTAGCGGGACCAATTTACGATAAAGAATACTTTAATGTAAATGTGTTACCTTTTTTAAACAACAAAATTCAGTACATTGGCCATATAGATCAGAAGGCATTGAACGCACTATATGAAAAGGCGATAGCTCAATTATGCACCAGTAACTGGCAGGAGCCTTTTGGTCTTAACGTTATAGAAGCATTAATGTGTGGGGTTCCTGTAATTGGAAATATAAATTCAATTCAACCCGAATTCAGAGAACTGTATGGAATTCTACCTTGTGAATTTCAATCTGCTAAGGAGTTAGAAGACAAGCTCTCCGAGACGGCAATCATCAACAGAGCGGAGTGTAGAAAAAGTGCTAAGGCATTTGGATTAAAGAGCATGCTTGAGAGCTATGTATCCATATACGATGAGGTTCTTAGTGAGGCCTAACCTGCTCTACTACATTCACCATCATGGACATGGACACTTTTCCAGGTTTTCATTATTGGCCAAAGAACTGCAAAAATCCTTTGAGTTAACTGTAGTTTGTTGCTCCAGGACAATCGAGGAGAAACTGAATGATAGTTTCAACGTAGTGAGATTAGAGGATAAGTGGAACAGCATCTTAGGCGATCCATGCTTTTCGCCCATAGAGCGAACTCCGTATTCCTTCGGAGCTCAAGCAAGATCCGATCAGTTCACAAAGCTCATCCGAAACAAGTCAAAAATGCTGTTTCTTTCTGACTATTCTATGGAGCTATCTTTAATAGCAAGGTTGAGTGGAGTTCCCACAGTGATTTTTAAACAGCATGGACACTATCTCAACGACCCTCTATCAAAAATTACAATCGATTCTGCGGAATTGCTGATAGCTCCCTTTCCAAATCTTGAGGAATTCAATCCATGGGAAGATAAGACAATATATACTGGTTTTTTCTCGAGATATAGCCCAGAACAGAAGATGTTGGATAATTTCAAGGATGTTACAATCATACCAGGCAGCTCATCCGAATTGTCAGATTCAATAGAAACCTTGGCGATTTCGAATCCATCAAGAGTTTTCACAGTAATTGGCATTAAGGACTTTCAATCCAAAGCAAAGAATGTTGTCAGCTTAGGAAGAGTTAAGAGCATAAAGGAATACCTAAATACTAAGATAGTTATTACAGCGGCCGGCAACAACTCTATTGCAGAAATCCTTTCTCTAGGCATAAACCCTATTATCGTTCCGGAAGAGAGACCATTTAAAGAACAATTGCATAAGGCCGAACTTCTTGAAAAACAAAATTTGGCCGTAAAAACCAGTACATTGGAACTTAAAACAACTTTTGAGAAGGTTCTAGCTAAAAGTAAAAAATTAGATAGCGTAAACACCATAAAACACTGCAACAAACAAGCACCCAAACTCATCAGAGAGAGTCTTGTTGAAACCTACGAGAGAGTGTATGAGTAAAGAATTTGACGTTGTAACGATAGTAAAAGGCAGAAGAAAACAATTGTACAACCAGTTTGCATCAATTGAGCACAGCTCTATAAAACCTTCAAATCATGTGGTTGTACGGATGAATGATGATTTGCCGATCGACTTCCCCAGTGACTACAAAGGACAACTAGTTGACATTAAAACAATAGAGCCTCTTCCTTTAGCTAAGGCCAGAAATAAGGGTTTAGAATACTCCAAAAGTAAAACTGTGATTTTTTTGGATGTTGACTGCCTAGTTGAAGAAGACCTTTTCGAAAAATTGCTGGATCTTAAAGGCAGTAAGAATGTAATTACGGCCTATCCTAAATATCTAAAAGAGGTTCCCCACAAATTCGACTTGTCCTCCGTTAGAAATGCGGCCATAGAGCATCCTCGTCAAAAACGAATTCAGCATGGAGTCTCGGTTGACTGGAAAAGATTCTGGTCTCTGGTTTTTTGTGTGGAGAAAAAACAAATGAGTGATGTCGGTGGCTTTGATGAAAACTTTCAGGGCTATGGAGCGGAGGACACTGATTTGGCCGAAGCATTAGCACAGGCAGGCAACAAACTAATCTTTGCCAACTCTTGTATTTACCATCAATATCACACAAAATATGACCCTCCACTACAACACATTCATAGCATCTTAAAAAATGCGAACTACTTTAAAGAAAAGTGGAATTATTTCCCTATGACTAAATGGCTAGATGCATTTATTGAACAAGGGTTTGTGATATTTCATCAAAATGAATATGTGCTAAGGGCCTATCCATCCCAATCAGAAATAGAGGCAGTTTTAAGCGAGACCCCCTACTAATTTTTAAAACGGGGGTCAGTTAATCCAACTCTCAAAAACTCAATAAGGTCTTTTTTTTCTTGAGACGTTAGCCTAATCATTTTATTTCGCATCAAGGGATGGGCGTTTTCTTTCTTTTTAAAAAGCTTGTAAGGATTTGTTTCAACAAAGAGTCTTTGTCCGTAAACACTGTTTTCGAACTTTGAAAGCCACCTTGAATCAAATTCGTCTATAGCATCCACCCCTTTTGTGTAATGGTCTATAACTTCCTCAAGACTTTCATACACTCCAGAATGAAAATATGGTGCGGTCAGTGCCACATTTCTTAGAGGTGGTGTTCTAAACTGATATCTTGAACTGTTTCTTCTCGTAACATAAAAACGTCCCTCATCATTGTTAACGAGATCCTTCCCTGGCCCTATTTGTGGGGAGGCAATGTTTGCAAATACTCTTCCTCCAAGTAAAGCTCCATCATGACATTGAGTACATCTTCCGACGGTGCTAAAAGCAATGGCGCCTCTTTTCTCAGCGTCGCTTAAAGCATCAAGCTCACCATTTAAATAGCGATCCCAAGGTGTGTTATATGAAGCAAACTCAGTTCTTTGAA
This sequence comes from Halobacteriovoraceae bacterium, assembly GCA_002711995.1. Taxonomy (GTDB): domain Bacteria; phylum Bdellovibrionota; class Bacteriovoracia; order Bacteriovoracales; family Bacteriovoracaceae; genus UBA845. The sequence continues at coordinate 252,521 of PASN01000010.1, forward strand.
ACTCCGCCAAAGCGTTTCCAAGGTGACCGATATTGAGTCTTTGATTTGGGTAGGCCTTTTCAAACAGTGTTTTAATTTCTTCGATGTTTAAAAGCCGCTCCATTAAAAGCTTCCATGCTTCTTCGTCAGTTTTGGCGTTGGCAATTGGATTGGTGCCTTTCATGCCACGCATTTCCGCGTGAGAGATGATTGGAAAAATTGCTTGGGCCGCAAGAGCGCTGCCTAGAACTTCTGTAATATCCATTCTTTTAGGATAGTACCCATTAAGCGCTCTTGAAGGAGTGTTGAATGTTTCCCCCATATCATCATATGAAACTCTTCCATCCCAAAAGAGAGATCCCATCTCGTAATGATCTAAGTTAAACAGTGGTGGGGAGTTTCTTGGTATTACGGTCTTTTTAGTGACGCCAACTGGAAGTGGTAGTCCGTCCCCTGTTCCTTTATTGGGATCATGACATGTGGCACAGCTTACATTTCTATTTCCCGATAATCTCTTATCAAAAAACAGCTTTTTTCCTAAAACGTACTTATTTTGATCTACATCTTGAGGCTTCTCAATAGCTTCATATTTAAACATCTGAACATAGCGTTGAAGCTCTCTATCCAGATCGTTTGCAATAGCTTTAGCAGGGTTTAGGCATACCATTGCCATTATCACTGTGGTGAGTTTCATATCTCTTCCTTGTAATCCAACATGTTTGAGGTATCAAACAGTTCTATCACAAGGAAAATTCAATTTGAAATGATTTTATAGATGCAGTGCCCCGTACTCGACGAGGCACAATTAAAGAATTAGAAAAGGTAATTCACAGAAAGATTAAATCCTGAAGCACTCAGGTCTTCAAACTTGGAAACATCAGAACCATTCTTAGCTTCATAATCAGCTGGTAAAGTTAGAGCGTATTGAAACTCAAAGAACAAGTTTTTCTGAGCTACAAATTTTGCTCCAGCAAATAAACTCTGAGTCGTATAGGCATCAACGGTTGTTTTAGAGTCGTCTGAGTTCTTGATTTCCATCTCTCCAATGAAACCTAACTCTACTCCACCAAAAATACTGAAATTTGTAGCTACATCTCTTTGAACTGATGCTTGGATGTAAAGGTCTTGTTTTGCATCTGTTGTGGATTCTTTTCCATTATCAAGATCTTCTTCTTTCGCTTCTCCAACAAAGTCTACCATGGCCTCAAGTGCCCACTGAAACTCAGCTTGCTTTCTTCCAAAGCTTGCAAATAAAGATAAATCAGAACTTCCAGAGGCAACAGTTCCATCTTTATCGGTGGTGCCATCTTCAGCATCAAACAAGTCAGGAGCAAAAGAAGCTCCAAGATCTAGATTGAAGCCATTGTCTTTTTCCATCCAAAATCTTTTAAGAACGCCAAACTTTGGGTTTTCAAACCCTTCAGAGTCTGTGACTCCCTTTCCAGAACTAGATTTAACAGTAAACTTTTCAGTAGATCTAGTAATTTGAGCACTAAGAATAAGGCCTTCTTGAAGCCCATACGAAACTTCTTGAGAAATGCCAAATCCTTCATCATCAATATCAACACTTCCAACTTCAGCAGTAGTAGTTGTGCTGCTAATGGAAGTTTCTCCTAGAAACACACCTTGAGATGGAATGAATTGTAGATCTGTGAATTTAGCATTGGCATAAGTCAGCGTGGAACTGGCCATCAAAAGAACAAATAGCTTCATTAGTTAACTCCTATGAAATGATTAGAAGTTAACATTCTGAGTTATTTCGAAAAGAATGAAAAGAGAAAAGCTGTAGGTAGAACCCTACAGCTCAAAAAAAACTAATCTTGTTTACACTCAACGTTTATCCACTTGTCGATGCCAAAAATAGCTTGTGCAAGAACAGACTTGCCATCTACAGGTGAACCGTAAGCACTCAAGGTAACGCCAGTTCTAATATCACTTAAACTAATAACCAAATGAGCGTTTGAAGAACTAATAAAACCAGATCCAATTGTGGATCCAGTAATGTTATCCAATGGGCCATGAGCGTTTAGATTTAAATCGTGAACGATTGTTTTTTCAAGTCCATTTCCATCTGTAACCACGCAATTTACAGGAACAGCACTTGCTACAGATGAAACCAATAAAGCAAACAACAATTTCTTCATAAAATCTCCTTTTAGACATCGTCTAAATATCTAGGGAGCTTCATTTAGTCCAATGAAATTGTAGTTAATACTTGCTTTTCATCATTTGTAAAAGGCTCGAAAACGTTTTCCATATAATCAAACATCTCCCTAGTAACTTCCATAGAATAAGTGGATCCCTTGTTTTTGTTTCTTGATTGAACCCGACTCCAACGAGTCTGGGGATCAACATCAAGAAAGTGAATCTCACCACCTTGCTCGTTGTCCCTGGCGAGGGCCAGGTATTTGGCCCTATGCTCAGCTGAAGTAAACCCAAAATCAAGAAGCACATCCACTCCCGCTTTGAATAACTCCACAACTTCCGCTTCAATTAGTTTTTCGCATCTTGCGATTCTTTCTGTGTACCATTTTTGATTTTGTACAAACCAGTTCATATCAGGGTTGGCCGGCATATCCTGCCAATAGAGAGCTTTCATCCAATTATCTATTGAGAAGAGCTTTGCTTTATTTTCTTTGCAGTATTTTTGACAATAAGTGGTTTTCCCGGCCCCTGTAAGGCCAGCTACTAATATCAACAAATGAAGCTCCTAGCTTTTTGCTTTTCTTTCACTGTATCTATTAACGAGGAATTTAGCGTGGTCTCGTGTTAGATAAGTAAAACGCATGAGTTCTTCCATAACATCAACCACCCTGTCTCTAAAGTTTGAAGCTTTCATAGATCCATCCTCTTCAAACTCTTGATAGGCCTTTGCAACAGAAGACTGATTGGGAATTGTAATCATTCTCATCCATCTTCCAAGAACTCTCATATTATTAACGGCGTTAAAGCTTTGAGAACCACCGCTTACTTGTAGAAGAGCAAGTGTTCTACCTTGAGTTGGTCTTACAGCGCCAATACTTAAAGGAATCCAATCAATTTGGGTTTTCATAAGACCTGACATATTTCCATGTAGCTCTGGCGAAGACCAGACTTGTCCCTCTGACCAAAGACTTAGTTCTCTCAATTCTTGAACTTTAGGGTGCTCTAGTGAGCGATCATAATCATAAGTTGGAAGTCCATCAGGATTGTAAAACTTAACTTCGGCTCCCATATGCTCCAAAATTCTTCCGGCCTCTTCCGCTAAAAGTCTTGAGAAGGACCTCTCCCTAAGAGATCCATAGAGAACAAGTATTCTTGGTTTGTGCTCAGAAGTTTTTAATCCCTCTGGCACTAGATTAAATTTTTCACCGTTTAAATATTCCATTAATATCTCCATTTATTAGATAATTTAACAAGACTTAACATTACTGGAACTTCAATTAAAACACCAACAACTGTGGCAAGTGCCGCCCCAGAGTTTAGTCCAAATAATGCAATTGCAACCGCCACGGCCAACTCAAAAAAGTTACTTGCTCCTATCATCGACCCAGGGCTTAAAATGCAGTGAGGCAGAGACATTTTTTTGCCGATCAGCCATGCGGCAAAAAAGATAAAATATGTCTGAATCGTAAGTGGAATTGCTATTAATACAATGTGCAGCGGGTTTGCTAGGATCTTCTCGCCCTGAAATGCAAATAACAAGATCAGTGTAGTTAATAGCGCGACAATGGAAAGAGGGTTTAGCTTGGCCATAAAGACTTCATTGAACCACTTCTCCCCATTTGTTTTGATTAACAACTTGTTCGCAATAACTCCTGCCAAGAGAGGAACTACAACAAAAATAACCACTGAGGATATTAAAGTGTCAAAAGGTATAAATACATTTGTCACTCCAAGCAAGAATTTAACAATAGGTATAAAGGCGACCAAAAGAATTAAATCATTAATAGCAACCTGAACTAGCGTGTACTCGGGGTCACCCTTTGTGAGATAAGACCACACAAAGACCATTGCCGTACAAGGCGCGGCACCTAGGATAATTGCTCCGGCCAAATACTCCTGGGCAAGTTCAGGATTGATATATGCTCCATAAAGTTTTTCAAAAAACACCCACGCAAAGAAGGCCATTGTAAATGGTTTGATAAGCCAGTTAATAACGAGTGTTAGTCCAAGCCCTTTCGGATTTTTGCCCACATCTTTAATTGAGCCAAAGTCAACTTGAACCATCATGGGAAAAATCATAAGCCACACAAGAATGGCAACAGGTATATTGACTGATGCAATATTCATATCACTCAAAACCTTAATTGAGTCTCCCAGAAGTTCACCAAGAATTATTCCACTCACAATGCATATTGCAACCCAAGCGCTTAGATACCTTTCAAAAAAACCCATTTGTTCAGACTCTTTACTCATTTTTCCCACCTAAATAACTTTCAATATTGTTTACCATTTCTTTGATTTCATCTCTGACTCTCCTGTAGACGATCATCTTCTCTTCTTCATCGTCGATATGACTTGTAAGCCTTGGAGGGTCATCAAAACCGGTGTGGATGATTTTGCCACCAGGAAAGAAAGGACAGTTTTCATGAGCATCCGAACAGACGGTAAATACGTAGTCCATTTTTACCTCTGGCAGCTCGTCAGTTGTGTTCGATTCATGCCCACTAATATCCACACCGACCTCCCCCATTGCTTTAATTGCAAATGGATTAAGGCCATGTTTTTTGGTGCCGGCAGAATAAAAGTTGAACTTGTCAGACTTGAGGTGCTTTCCCCAGCCCTCCGCCATTTGAGAGCGACATGAATTGCCTGTGCATAAAAACAAAATGTTCTGTTTCATCTAGATTCTCCTTCTATAAAACAGTCTAAAATTGGACAATCGCTGAGCGGCTGGTTTAGATCGACACAACAATTTGCAAGTCCCTCAAGGGACTTCTTCATCTTTTTTAGATCTTTTATCTTCGTATCTATTTCTTTAATTTTTTCTTCAGTCTTTGAAAGAACATCACCGCACTTGGCCTTGTTCCTAATTTTCAACTCAAGCAACTCCTTCACTTCACTAAGAGTGAAGCCAAGTTCTTGAGACCTTTTTACAAAGCGAATCCGATCAATATACTCAGCAGGATAATGCCTGAATGAACCGTTCTTTTTTGGTTGTTCCAATATTCCCTTTCTCTCATAGAAACGAATGGTTTCCACATTCACACCTGAAGACTGGGCCAGCTTTCCAATAGTTAATGATGTATTCATGAGATCAGTATACACCCCGTACCATAGTACGGAGTCAATTTTTTTGTCTACAAATCTTCACTGTATTTAAAACGGCCAAGTTCCGAAGGGATTTTAGGTGTCAGGATCTCACCAGTGTCAAATAAATTTGCAAATGTAGGTCTCCATGTACCTGAATTTACAAATGTATTAATGGTATCTTAATTGCAAAAACCTTTGATAGAGATTGTACAAGGAGTCACAATGAAACCGAACAAAAGCCTCTTATTCTTAATTCCTTTAGTTACATTTGCCATAGGCTGTGGAAAGAAAAATGGTGGTGGAAAAGGGGCAACTTCCCTAGATGATATAGATACTGCTTTAAACACTCCAGCAGTGGTTGCAGAGGAGCCCGACTTTAGCCAAGGTTTCGATAGCTTTGATTTTGATGGAAAGTCCACATTGGCAAGCTTTGGTCTCTTTGGTCGTTCAGACAAACAAGAATACATCAATGATGGAAAAATAAAGTTCGATCTGCTTTGGTCTAAAAGAACAAGAAACTTTATAGCTGACCAACTTGGAAGAGATAGATCAGAAATGAATCACAACCTAACAAATCAGCTCTGTGAACCTAGGTTGGAAATCCATAAAGACAATGAAAGTAAAGTTGCAGAGCTGGACTCTGCTCTCTCGCACTGCGGAATTGATGGCGATGTGCCTGCGCAAGTCCAAATGAGAAGTTTCATTCCAACTACAATCGGACATAAATACACTCTAAGCTTTAAGTATAAAATGAAGAGCTTTGAAGATATGGACAACAAGTCCTACAGACATCTACTAGTTCGCTTTGGCAAATTCAAACAAAAATATGATCCGGCCTTTGACGAATACATCAAGGTGGATGTTGAGATTGTGGCAACAAGCAAACACACCAAACTTGCATTTGCTGACAACGGAAAAGCAGATGGGCATGGAGTTTTTTTAGACGACATACAAGTTAAGGACCTTGGCGAGGTTGAGCACTATGGTGCGTGTTTAAACAACTTCAAACTTAACTCAAAAGGCTTTAAAAAGTGTGTAAATGGAGAGATCGCTTCAGATGTCGCATGTTCATTCGATAATCCTGCAGATGCGGTTGTTCGTTACAAAGAGGGCAAAAATGTTAGCTCAAGGAGAGCGAATGTGGACAACATGTTCACGGTTGAAGACCCTAAGAGAGGTAAAATAAACTTCTTATCCCTAGGTCTTGGCGGGCACGTGAGAGTAAAATGTGGAATAGAAAAGACACCTGCTCTATTTGATGTCTATGAAAAGACATTGAGCTTTGGCGAAGTGTCCTGGGGCAACGTAAGCATGAGTAACTACCCTGAAGTTGCCGTTGTTAAGATTAAACTGCAAAACTGTGTGGATGAATCTTTAAATAGAACTATAAAACTTGCAAACGTTGGCACCGCCGAGTTTTTTGAATATAGCTTTACTCAAGACGAGGAAGGACGCTCCTTTGAGGGTTGTAAAATGAGCAACCTCACAATAAAGGACATTACTCCAAGCGGTCCAAGCTATGACGGCTTTGATGTGAATTCATTTGAGTTTTATTAAATTTTGAATAGATAGTTATCCTTGAGTCAGGTCTTAATCCTATTGAGATTAAGGCCTGTAAACACACCTAAACCCAACCTCAGAGTTACTCCAACTAGTCGTTTGGTTTATCTGTATGCTAAAGGCGCCAGAATTTACTGTACCTGTATAAGAGCCGCCTCTTCTAATTACGCCTCCTGTTGAATAAGTATTTACCGCCATTCTCCCTAGACCCTTATCTGAATTATAACCACTAACTCCAGCGGGGTTTTCAGGGCGAAATGTGTCATTGCTAATACCACTACAGGTCTTCCAATACACCTCAGTCCAAGCACCATCACAATTAGCAGGAGCCTCATCGTAGCTGCCCCCGGCAGTCCAATCCGTTAATTCAGCCACATTTCCGGCAAAGTCCCAGATTACACTTCCATTCAAAAGCCTTGACCTTGCTTTCAAGTTTCTACTTGTGCCGTATTCAGGATTGGCACCATCATATCCACAGGCGTCATTGAGACCGTTGTTTCCTCTTCTAAGGCAGCCATTTCCAACAACACCACTTGTCCAGTTCTGAGGATTTGATTCAATATTTAAAGCGATGGTCATCCATTCATAATTTGAAATTAGATCATAACCAGTTCCAAGAGAGGTGCACTCACTTTTTGCATTGTTGGCGCTAATAGACCTCCATGGTGACGTTTCTGGTTGAGAAGTTGGGACTCCACCAACATTTTTGGCCTCGTATTGCATCACGCAGAAACTATCCACTCCCAAGGATGAATTTGATGTCACTGGAACAAATCCAGAAGGGCACGTGACAGCACTTAAATTTATCTCTGTATTCCCAGAACTATGGGAGCCATCGCTTACACTCACAGTTGCGGTGCAGCTTGAGTTTGCCGATGTGGGAATTGTTCCAGTCAACTCTCCAGTTGATGAATTGATTGAGAAATATCCTCACGGATCATTTGTCAGGCTCCATGTGAATGAGCCTGAGTCTGGATCATTTGCCGTTAGAGAACAACTATAGCTATCCCCCATAAAGTATTCTTTACAGCTTTGAGATATTGAAGGAGCGTCGTTTACAGCTGCAATGTTTAAAGTGGCAGTTGAAGTGTTGGATGACTGGCCATTTGTTTTAACAAGGTAGTCAAAGCTTGCGCTGCCGTTGTAGTTGGCATCTCCTGTAACCCCCACAGAACATTCTCCACCAGAGCATGAACAGGGAGTGGTAACTGAAACATTTGAAAGAGTGCTTACCTCGCATGCGGTGGCGTCCTTATCATCGGTATAGCCAAGTTCAATAATGGACTCAACGTCTTCATTAAAAGTTGACGCAGTAAAGCCAGCAGTTACAGGTGGACTCGAGCTCGCGACACTGACGTTTACAACTTTTTCAAGAGTTGAAGTTTTAATTGTAATAGTTGCTGTGCCAAGATTTTGCAGATCCAACACACCTTTTTTGCCTCCAGACTCAATGGTTAAGTCTCCTACAGAGCCATCTAAATTCCACGTTACGGCCACATTGCTGGGAGCCCCTCCATTTATTGTTATAAGAGGAAGAAGCTCTATTTCTTGTCCTATCTCACAATCTATATTTTCCACAATCGCAGTTTGACTTACCTCACCTTGAGCAAGATAGAGTTTTTTAAAGAGAGCGCCTTCTCCAGAAACGCTACCTCCTCCACCGCTGCAGCTTGCAAAAAATATTAAAACAACAAAAAATTTGAGGGACCTAATCATAATAAAATCTTAACACAATATCTAAAATTAGAGCTTTAAGAGGAAAAATCATTCAATTTCAATTAAGAAAACTTTGAAGAGACGGAAACTTGCAAAGAAAATTTGGCAGATTTGTTCGACCTCCAAAAAAGGAGGTCGAAACAAGGTTTTAGGATTTAACTAGCTCTTGGACTTTGCCAACTATTTTATCGTCCTGGGGAGAAACATCTGGGAAGAATCGTTCAACAATGTTGCCATTTTCATCTAGGAGAAACTTCTCGAAGTTCCAGTGAATATCTTTCTTGTCACCGGTGATTAGGCCTTTATCAGTAAGAAGCTTTTCAAAGTCTCCGCTTTCATTTCTCACGGCCTCTTCCCTTCCTTCGGTTAATGCTTGATAAAGAGGGTGTTGATTCTCGCCTTTAACAACAATCTTCTGAAGGATAGGAAACTCAACCCCAAAGTTTAATTTGCAAAAGCTTTGAATTTCATCGGTGGATCCTGGTTCTTGTTCGAGAAACTCATTTGCGGGAAAGCCTAGAATCTCAAGTCCTTGCTCTTTGTACTCTTTGTAAAGAGCTTGAAGGGCCTCATATTGAGGTGTAAGGCCACACTTAGAGGCGGTGTTTACAATTAGATATGCCTTTGCAGGGAAGTCCTTCAAGGTTTTGCTCTCTCCTTGGGCATTCTTAAATGGTATTTCTTTAATAGTGCTCATTTTTTCTACTCCTTGTCTTTGTCTATAGATTCCATATTTATAACAAAGCGATACTTAACATCGCCTTTTTTCATTCTTTCAAATGCTGTATTGATCTCTTGCATGTCAATCATTTCGCAGTCTGGATAGATATCGTGTTTAGCACAGAAGTCGAGAACCTCTTGAGTTGCTTCAATTCCACCAATCACGCTTGCAGCGACCCTTTTTCTTCCCCCAAGAAGAAGCCCTGAGTGAAAGCTTGGGATATTGTCGATTGCTCCAACAATGATTAGCGTTCCATCAATGTCCAATGTTTGAATATATGGACTAAGATCATGAGCAACTGGTACTGTGTCGATTATAACGTCTAATGAATTTGCGGCCTTCTGCATTTGCTGTTCATCTTTGGAAATAACCACATGATTTGCTCCTAGTTTTTTTGCCTCCAAGGCCTTGTCTTTACTCGTTGTGAAAAGCGTGACTTCAGCACCCATAGCGGCCGCTAGTTTTACGGCCATATGTCCTAAGCCTCCAAGGCCAACAACTCCAACTCGATCTCCTTTCTCAACCCCCCATTCTTTCAGTGGTGAATAAGTCGTTACACCTGCGCATAGAATAGGAGCAACTTTTGAAAGTTCCATTTTTTCAGGGACTCTTAAAACAAATTCTTCCCTTACAACTATATTGTCAGAGTATCCGCCATAGGTTATCTCACCATCCACTCTATCTTTACTGTTATAGGTTTGGGTGGATCCCTCTTCACAGAATTGCTCTTCGTTGGACTTACAAGGAGAACAGTTCTGACAGCTATCAACCATGCAGCCCACGGCCACGAGATCTCCTTCCTTGTACTTATTAACTTTAGGGCCTACATTGGTGACCACCCCTACGATTTCGTGTCCTGGGACTAAAGGATAATTAGATCCATGCCAGTCGTTCTTGGCCTGATGCAGATCCGAGTGGCAAACTCCGCAGTATTTGATGTCTATGGCGACATCATTGGCCCGAAGCTCTCTCCTGTTAAAGCTAAATGGTTTTAGCGGTGACTCCTTGTCAAAGGCTGCGTATCCAATTGTATTCATTAATCCTCCATTTTACCTTGTACACAAACTAATCTAACAAAACAAAGTCACAGCATCAATAGTTTGCACGCAAATTAAACTGAAATCTTATGAATATTAAATACTTGAAGCCATTCTATGGTTGTGAAAAAGGATATTTTTCACCTCCGGGAGCCGGAGGTGTTAATTGACTTTTGAGATAGAAAAAGAATGGGCCTTTAAGCTTTTTCAGGGCCTGCAAGCTCAATGCTATCCTTGTTGATAACGATCTTTCTATCTTTATAGAGCATTCCGACCGCGGCCTTGAACGTCTTTTTACTCATGGCGAACATCTCATAGATATCTTCAGGAGAGCTTTTATCAGTAAGTGGAATCTTGCCACCGTGTTTTTTAATCTCAAGCAGAACCTTGTCTTTTGATTCAAAAAGGTTTCTGGCACCTTGAGGCTGAAGCGCCACATCCACCAACCCATCTTGGCGAATCTTTTTCACATAGCCGCGATAGCGTTTATCCAGCTCAATCTGTTGGAACACTTCACTCTTGTAAAGCATTCCAAGATACTTTTTATTGATAATTGTTCTGTATCCTAAATCGCTATGTTGAACTGGAACAATGTCCACTTTTGAATTCTCTTCAATATCAAAATCGGTAGCTTCAAGGTGTTTACCTAGTTTAGTCGTTCCATAAATTCGATTCGTGCCTTCTTCAAGGCATATTTTTACAAGCGCCCAGTCATCGACTCTAAGTTTTACTTTTTGTTCATTTCCAGGAACTAGAAGATCTTTCTCCATTCCCCAGTCTAGGAAAGCTCCAAACTCAGGTGCTTCCACAACCTGAAGACACGCATACTCCCCTACCTGGGCCTTGGGAATAGCTCCACTTGCAAGAAGTCTTTCAGTGTTAGTGTCTAGGTATACGAACACTTCAAGCTTTTCTCCAATCTTGAGCTCTTTTGGAGCGTGTCGTAGCGGAAGAAAGACTTGCTCTTCCGATGCCTCTGGCCTTAGCGAGTAGCCGTCGGTTCCTTTGGAGTTAACTATTAATTTATTTACTTTGCCTATTTGAAGCATGCATATCCTTGAAAGTTGTAATTATAAAGTGGTTGTAACCTCTAGAGTCCGTTGTGCCCATTGATATCTGTAAGGATTACTCATTATTTGGTTACATTGCGATTTTAAAGCTAACCAAGGCCCCTGGGACAAAGGTGTAGATAGCATCTTTTGCGTCAACTGTCCCATGCCCTTTGGAGTCGTAAACCTCTTTAGCTATGCCGGCCAAAAGAGCGGCCCCAGATCCAGTTAGAGCGCAGATCAACCTGTTATCTTTGCCTCCAAGAACTTTCTCGCATATCTTCACGGCACCAGCAGATATTAAAGCGCCAATAATAGCATGCTTTTGCTTGTCTTTATCCGCTTGAAGCAATGTGTGCGCGATAGTGGTGGCGAGAGATATATCCACGGCCCTTTGAAATAACGAGTTATCCAATATGGATTTCTTTGGCGTGCCACAAGAGTACTGGTGAGCGTCCATCCCTGCATACTCTGAAAGCTCGCCTCGGGTGACTTTAATGGACCCAATCTCAACTATTTCTTCTTCGAAGCTTTTTGTGTCTTCATAAGATACTTTTTTGGCCTTAAACCGGTACTCATCTCCAAAGGCGTTTAAAGATAAGAGGAGTGCAATCAAATTTATAAAGGTTTTCATACACTTAAAAGAGCACAAAAGGTGCCATTAATTGATTAGAAAATCGGCTATTTAAGGAACTAAAAGTGTCGATAGTTTAATCAGGTGTATTCGTGATGAACGGGAAGCAGAACCTCAAACTCACTTCCTTGCCCAGGCCCGGGACTTCTAGCTAGAACTTTGCCACCATACATCTCAACAATTCCTCTAACTAGGGAAAGTCCTATTCCAAGACCCCCTCTCACATGGTCACCGGCTGGATCCACCTGGGTAAAAACGGTGAATATGCTATCGAGTTTATCTTTAGGAATTCCGATGCCATTATCTTTAATTTTAATTGAGACATGATCATTCACTTCCTCAGCGCTTAATAGAATCTCTCCTCCGGGATTAGTATACTTTGCCGCATTATGAAGCAGGTTTGAAAAAACTTGCGTAAGGCGAACTTTGTCTCCACGGAAAGTCAGTTCCTGTTCCGGCAGTTTTATGGTTAGCTTATGGTTTTTTTCAAGAACAAGCTCTCTCACAGTCTCCTCAGAAAAGTGAACAATATCATTAAGAGAAACAATTTCATTTCTTAGAGATATCTGACCTCTCGCAACCCTTGCAATATCTAAAAGATCTTCAACCATTCTTTTCAACTGGCCTAATTGCCTATGAATGGACTGGTGGATTTTTTCTCTTTTGTGTTTGTCTTTTTCAATTTGAAGCAGCTCAACCCCAGAGGCAATCGGTGAGAGGGGGTTCTTTAATTCATGCGCTACTTGGGCAAGGAATTGATTTTTTGACTGATCAAGCTTTATAAGTCCATCAAGCTCTTCACGCATTTTTCGTTGAACCTCAACAGAGTATGCTAGGAAGACAGTTTGGAAGTGCTCCGCCATCTCTAGATCCAACCGACTCCACTTTTTACACTTCCCTCTGTTTATTTTCTTTTGCACGGTAAAGTGCTTCCTTGGCTGCAGCCTCTCTTTCTTCGAAGCATCAGGGTCTGTCTCCGAATCAAGACAAACCCACTTCTCAAGAACATCTCTCTCCTTTCTAAACCACGCAATAAAGTCACTTCTGCCTTTGGCCAAGGGAATGTGCAGAATTCCAGAAATAATCTCACCATTCTCATTGCAAATTTGCATTTCAGAAGCATCATTTTTAACAAGGGGATCACCGCTGCTAAATTCATTCAGGATATTTTCAGGCCTAGGGCAGGTACCTAAGGAGACGGTCTCAGAGGTTGAGTAGTACATAAATCCATCAGCGTCCATAATTTCCAGAACTTCTTTCTCCCGATGTCTAAACACTTCTCCCAAGCTCTTATTATTTAAAATCTGTTCTAGTACATAATGGATTGCGTTGTCAGCCTTTACTCGTTTTTCCCGTCTAATCACTTCCTGATTGGCATAAAGATGCCAACTGAAAAGCTGGGAGAGGTTCTCACACTCCACCCTTAATCGTTGGCAAAGATATAGGGGTTCTCTGTTGTGGCAAGTGATCATTCCCCACAACCTGCCTTTGGCAATCAGAGAAATTGAGAAGGTGGCCTTGACTCCAAGATTTTTAATATACTGTCTATGAATTGGAGACATGCTCCTAATGGAAGAGTGTGTTAAATCTAATGGCCCTCTTCCACTTTCATCTATAGCGGGCAGAAGCTTTGAGCCTTTAGCGTCAATATTTGGGTCCATTCTAACCCAGTTCTTTCTATAGAGCTCTCTTGCTTGTTCAGGAATGTCCCCGGCCGGATAATGGATGTTCAGAAACGATTCCATCCCTTCGACCTTGGACTCAGAAATGACTTTCCCACACCCATCCATCGTAAACTTATAGACAAATACACGGTCGTAGTGAGTGATTTGCCTAACGGTCTCTGCTACTTCTTGGGTAAGCTCTTTCATCGATTTCGAGCCACTCCATACATCTAACACTCGATGTTCATAGTCCTTAATGTAATGCTTGGCCCTATAATTGGGTTCACTGTTAAATCCTGGCTCAAGTTCGAGCACAAAATATTCATTGCTTCGATACACCACCACGTCATAGTCGCAGGATCCACTCGCATGCACTTCTTCTTTAAACCTCAATTCTACAGGCAAACGTTTGCTTGCACTTTCCACTCTTTCAAAGGAGCATTTGAGCAAGGCTTCACTTTGACTGTCTAAAAGATTAAAAAGATCCAATTCCAAAGGGTTTTTATCTTTTAAAATCTCCAGAAAGTTCTCGCTGTAGATTTTTATACGAAAATCTTCAGTTCCAATCGCAACTAAATAACCAAAACTTTGTACTTGCTCTGGGATGTGAATAGGCTCATCTTCACAGTTTTCAAAGTTTAGTTTTTCAAAGTCCAAACTCATGTTGAGTTCTCCAGCGTTCCATAGAGGTCTTTAAAAACTTTAAGTCCTGAATTCAATATCTCGCTCTCGCGAAAAGGGTCAACGTTATTTAATGTTGAAATCATTTGCGGCCATAATAAGGCGCCATCTTCGGAGAGGATATTTAAATGCTCTTTTGGAAGCTCTTTATTTTTAAGCCTGGACCTTATAACTCTAGCTCCATGGGAGGAGCCTATGAGAGTGTAGAAAAGCGCCTCCTCCTCATAAATGTTTTGCTTACTGGTTGGTGGTAGGTTTAAGTTTAGCTTTCTACAATCCGTCAAAAGAGCGAAACGGTAATCCGTCAAGAATGAGTGAAACTTTGAGGGCAGTTTTTGTGTCTTGGGAGTCGCCGCACTCCAGAACGAGTACATTAAGTTGAGGGCGATTTCATACTCGAGACCATTTGAATATGATCGCATCAAGTGGTGCCCTTCAAGTTGAAGGTGAGCATCTTTTGTAACTTCCCTAATTCTAAACCTAAAATTCATTCATAAAGGTTAAATTGGGGGCATTAAATCCTCAATTGGATAGATGCGAGACAATTGTTAAACGTTTTATTTCAAGCAATATATAGGTTAATTTTGAGTTTCACCCAACATCTCATCAACGGAAACTTTATTAAGATTTATGAAGTTCCCTAGAAAGAAAAGGTAAAGGACATAGGCCATTTGAAGGCCTGCTAGCTCCCACTTCTGCAGGATACACACACCGCTAATGAGCATCAACATATTAAAGTTAAGAATAAGTATGGAAAGTCGCGTTTTGAATCCAACTAACAACATGATTCCAAAAATAAGCTCTATCGGAGAAATTAGATGGGCACCGGCCTTTACAAACAGCTCAGGGATAAAAGTATTGTCGAACATGCCACTCATCTTGGAGATGAACCCAGAATAGTCTCCAAAGAGTCTTCCTGCTCCATGTATCAACATGTTCACACCCATAACGGCCCTAAAAAGTGCATAATTTTTTTGTTCAAAAGTGATCGATTTCATCATTCTCCCAATAGATTCATTATCAAATTTCTATCCATCCTATCTGGCAAAGTGAAGTGAGTAAGACCTTTACCTTGAAGGTCGTAGTTTTTAACATTTACAAATTCATTGAACATGCCAGACTTGACACAAATAGGATCAGAGTAATAAGTCCTGCAAACAATTGAGTCGTCCTTTCCAATTGTGAAGGTTACAAAGTCAACATCTCTGTGAAGGCCAGGCATGTTTCTCATGGAATAGTAGTAATTGGCAGTCCAATCATTGATTTTTAAATAGCCCGGGTAAAACCCGAAGACAAAAGGATCCCTTTTGGATTGGCCGTAGCACGTTGGAGAAAACTTATTATATGGGCCAAACGCCTTGCATGACTGGAGCCCTCTAACTGCGCCGGCAAGCGCAATAAACTTATCGACCCTGTTCCATAGCTTGTAATATTCAAAAGTGGCCAGAGTAAGACTGACCCCAAATGAGTGGGCCACAATGATTAGTTTTTCAGGGCGTGCCTCATCAAACGCTTTTTTTATTTTCTTATACAGCCTTGGTGAGTGATAGTTCTTGTAAGGCTCTTCCACTTCAGCCTCAGTCAGGTAGTTGGCATAGTGCACATTATCTTTGCCAAACCTTTTCTCCACGTCAGCTGCAAGAGAATCTTGCGCCTCATGCCAAAAACTTGCGTCAACTCCATTGCCATGAACAAAGACAACTTCTTTGGAAAAAGAACTAAGTGAAAAAACGCAGATAAGAGCAATGTGTAAAGCATTCATTGGCAATTCCTTTTTATAAAATTAAACCAATGAATAAATTGTAAGTCAAAAACCCTAAAGCTTTGCTCGAAGAGACCTAGACGCAGTGGATTCAACTGTAGATTCTAGGCCTGATCTTGGAATATATCGACCACATGCAAAAAGGTTGTCTTGATCAAATGCGTCTTTAAGAGTTCTCATAATGGAAACATAGTCATCGTCTAACGCTGACAAATAACTCTCCATAGAGTTAGTTCCCAGCCTATAAGGATAAAAACCTTTTCTCTTTCCTGTTTCTAGTAGCGCGTTGAAATACTCGTGCGCCTTCTTTTGGTCAATAACGTCATCGCGGTTAAAAAGAATAGGCACAGTGCTGTCAAAACAAAGATCATCAATCGTAGTGAGCGTAATCAATGGAGTGATTTTAAATTTATTGGAAACCTCTTTAACCATGTCCACATATTCACGAACATTTTGGGCATTCATCTCAACTAGCGGAGCATACCAGATTAGGCCACAGTTATCCTTATTTGGATCCAAAGTGGGAGCATCTGAATTGGCCGAAAGATTCTTCCAATAAGCAAGCTTCAAAGCGGTGTTTTGAGGCACGCCATTTAGGATATTGAAAAGACCCTCTAAGCTTTTTGCTGTCTTTTGCAAGTCTTGCCCAAAAGTTCCAGGGAGGATGTTTGCCACTTTTTTGATTAGGCCGATCTTTTTCTGTCCAAGGAAAACCTTCTTTCCTTTTATTGGTTTGAGCTCTTTCTTAATAATCTTTTTGGCCGCCTTAACTACACTCTTTTCCCCGTATAGCGCGCCTACCATTGTCCACGGGGCTATGAGATGCTTCTTGGCCTTAAGCCTGATAAACTCTTCAGATAGAGGATTTCTGTTTTTAACGTCTTCCTCTGGGTAATCCGCAAGCATGCTAATTACCCTTTCAGTATTCATTAGATTTACACCGCCAACAGTGGACTTTAGTTTTCTTTTAAATGTTTTAACAAGCTCGACTGCTGCTTCGAGCTCTTGCTCCTTTACATCTATAAAGAACAATTCAAGATGCTCGCTCTTAGGCGCTAGCCTTATGGTCATCTCAGTAACAACGCCTAGATTCGACTGAGTGAAAACACCATCCATATAAGGACCAATTCCATTTCTAAAAAGCTTTCCAAGCCTTCTAAGTCCTATTGAGTAAAGTGGAGATTGATACAGTTTTCCATCAGGAAGAATCGCCCTAAGAGATTGAACCGCTTGAAAGTGGTCAGTGATTGGAGTAATCCCATACCCTCTCTCAATAGCATTGCCTATCACTGAACAGTTAGGGCCACCTCCGTGAACAGGTGTAATCCAATCGGCGCCTTCATTTTCAAGATACCTATGGAGTTGTCCATAAGTAACACCAGGCTCAATAGTAATAAGCCCATCTTTTTTATCAAAATGAATGATCCTATTCATTTGGGACAAATTAACATGGTGCTCCACTTCTCCATGGGAGTGGTCACAACCGTATCCCCAGTTGTTGCCGGTACTGACAACCGAGTAAGGCTGCTTCGCATCTTGAAAGGCGCTGAGAAGAGCTTTGACCTCCTCATAAGTTCTAGGGTGGTGGATGTTTGAGAATGTTTGTCTTTGTCCGAGGGTGTTTTGTTTTATTTCCATAATTATAATTTTACGAGTCTCCCGGGTTGGTGTATACAGGTGGCATTCGGTTTGGTTCGCTAAGCTATTTTTGATAGAGGTAAGATAAATGAAGCTATGTTTAATATTTCTTTTAATCACCTTAACGCTGCCGGCCATGGCCAGAGAATCAGCAGGCGTTGGAAATGGTGGCGGAACTGTGATCTGCCCAAAAAGCACCACTCTTTTGGATTACTACGAAGGTCAATTCAATCACGGCTACACTTATAAAAAAATATCGAAACTAACTAGAAGGCAGAGGCATGACTTATTCTTTGATAGAGTTGCGCTCTACGATAGCTATTTTTCAAAATTTTTAAAAAGACTTAAGGTCTTTTTCGACAAAAAGCATGTGGAGCTTGAGGGTGTAAGCTTTGTAATTCCGGATGACTTTAAAAATATCTTTTATCAAAAAGATTGCAAGCTCTCAGTGTCTGTTGTTCAGAGAAGGCCTAACCTAAGTTTTGAGAAGGTCTTTTTTATTAATAAGCGACTTTGGAATCAAATAGATGATGTTACCAAAGATGGACTCATTTTTCATGAGATTCTCTATATGGTTGCGATTAATTTAGAGGCGGAAAATTCAAGAGAAGTTCGCCAAGGTCTTGCCTATTTAATGTCTGATCAATTTGATGAAAGTGATAGAAGTGCGATCCGCGAAAAGTTTTATTCAAAAGTAACCGCTGGTGGCTTTTTTTCACGTTTTCAAGCTTTCCTTCCAATAATTTGTCCAAGGGTAATGAAGTATGGTTTTAATTGCAGCGATATTTAGTCTATTCACCACAACGCTTGCTTTGGCCCAGACTGAAGAAGTCTTTTCGGTGCATGTTTACGAGTGCGAAGATAAGATTGAGCTTTTAGACTATAAAGAGAACTACGACATTAATCCCGAATTCAACTACAACCTCGGTGGCGGCAGTGTTGACGAAAAGATTGAGCTCTTAATCAAAAGGATGCAAAGCTTTGAGCCACTAAGAGCAAAAATGTACAAAAGCTGGCATCAGGAGCTTAAGTCTAAGACCAGACGTTTAAGCGGGATGGATCTTGGCAGGCCGGATGACAACTTCTCCTTTGTAAACTGGGATGGTTGCAAAATAAGAGTGCTGGCAAAAGGAACAGATCCAAGCAATGAAGGCAAAACCCTTTTTATCGATCAAAATCTTTGGTCAAAGTTGGACAATAAAACAAAAGCGGGCGCGTACTTCAATATCTTTTTAAATATTGAGCATATAGTGTTTAACCTTCAAGAGACAACAATGAACTCTAGATACTTAAATGCTCTTATGGCGTCCAATCAACACAGCAGCCTTTCTCACCTGGAGAAGCTACAACTTTACGACTTGCTGGAATACACAACCGTAGCTTCTTATGGTCTGGGCTTTAAGCTTGAAACGTTTTTCAACGGAAGAGACTTCAATATGCACTATGATGAGCATGGTGCCTTGAGGGCCGGAATCTACCAAACTCCAAAAACTTTTTTAAATTGGACCAACGTGGATCTAATGCCTAAATTTATCAATGCTAAGAATTTTAAACTGGGCCACTACTATGGAACCTTTGAGCTAGGAGAAGATAATACTTTTGAAATCGAGGCCACTCTGCCTCAACAGAAAAACTGTCTAGGTAAATTCGATCTTTCAAATGTCAATTATGTTAAGTTAGAAGTGGAGCTTTCTGAGTTAGGCAAACTCATATCTAAAGTCCATGGCCGATTTAAGATTGGAAATAAGGTTTTTGGAACGATTGAGGCCAGTGACAACAGCTTTATTGCCACAACTCAACTCCGCCACAAGAATGATATTGATAGGGCCGAAGAAGTGAGGGTATGCCATGAATGACAATGTAAGCGTATTCTCCTACAAGGATTATGTAACTTTTTTGGATGATCTTCTTTCAAGTAAAAGAAAGTCTGACCTCACCTACTCTCAAATTACTTTTGCAAATGAACTGGGCATAAGTCCTCCTAGGCTCTCTCAAATTCTTAAAGGAAAAGAAGGAATCTCTGTCAAAAGGGCAAAGGAGATAACCCCTTCACTGGATCTTTCTGAAAAAGAAAGTGAGTACTTCTACCACTTGGTCACCTCAAGAACTTCCCGATCGCCAAAACAAAGAGAGGAATCTCTTAGATACATCGAGGAAAATCAAAGACAATACGTTCCAGCATCCCTGCCTATGAGTAAAATTGGACTGATCGACTTGGAGGGTTGGGACGTCATATGGAACCTTTTTGAAATCAACGCTGACTTTAGCGACCTTAAAAAGATCTCATTCATAACTAAGCTTTCAGTCTCAGAGATTGAAGCGGTCCTCACAAAGATGGAAGAGATAGGCCTTATTGAAATTAATGACGGAACCGTGAAAAGACTGAGCACAAGAATAAAATTTGGAAACTCACTGCCAAGTGAAAGCATTAGAAATTACCACCAAAGAAAACTTCAAGATGCGATAAAGGCCTTGGACACTCAAGACAAGTCAACTAGAAAGAATGAAACTCTTACCTTCACAATGAAGAAATCAGACTTTGAAAAACTAAGCCTTAAAATCGAAAACTTCATCGACAACTTTTTAAATGACACAGAAGAAACTGATCACGATGAAATATCAACAATCACAATTGCGATGCATTCCAGATTGGAGGAAGCGAAGAAGCTCCACTGATCAACCATTGCAAGGCCCTTTTCTAAGCACCTAAGTTGTTCATTCCACATAATTAATCCAAACTTCCCTAAACTGGGAGGCAGTTTGAGCTATTTTTTAATTTTCCTGGGAATTTTTCTTCTCTTCATAGTTGTAATGGATTCCTTTACAACTATCTTTAGTCCTAGAGGAGCTGGAAAGGTAACAAGTTTTTGGGGGCACTTTTATTGGTCTCTTCTTTTGAAGATTCATTACAAAAGACCCATTCATAGAGTCTTAGAAGTGTTTGGACCACTATTTACAATACTTACTGTGATCTGCTGGTACTCTTTGATTTACCTAGGGTGGTTTTTAGTATTTGCATCTAATGAAGATTCAGTAATTATTAATACCACCAAGGCCAATACTACACTATCAGAAAAATTTTATTTTCTAGGTGCAACAATGGCGACCACAGGTTACGGGGATACTGTCCCTTCCGCCCTGCCTTGGACAGCTCTGGGAAACTTTTCAGCTACAGGAACCACGCTTCTATTAACCATTTCATTATCCTATGTTTTACCCGTACTACAGGCGGCGCAAAAACGTAGAGTGCTTGGGCAAACAGTGTTCGCTCAAGGAAGCAATGTTTTAGAGTTTTACGATTCAGCAACAAGGTCCGATGGAGACTTCGACCAAATAATCTTGAATATTGCAAAACTGTTGCAAGTCCACTCCGACAATCACAAAATTTATCCGGTCCTACATTTCTTCCACAATTCAAACAAAGACAATTCAAGTTCAATAGCTGTCTTAATGGTCACTGACGCTCTATTTATTTCTCAATTCAGAAAGGAAGGTCTTTCTCTATCAAAAACAACGATCAATTCTCTCAACAATGCGGTAAAAACCTATATTCAGCACAAGTTCAACACAGAGGATCATAAGACTGACTTTGAAGAGGATTTAATTAAATTCAAGTGCATCTTAGATAAATTGAAATATCAAGCTTCTCCACAAGAACTCAAAGCGAGATTAAGGAAATATAGAGAAGTTAGAGTGCCCCTACTTTCTATTTGCTATAATGATGGCTGGGGCCAGGAAGATCAGTGAGACAAATCAAAAGAGTTTAAGAAATGATTCCAAACGTCTTTTAAGTATAGTTGATGATACCGTGTAAAGCACGTCGTTTTTATGTTTGGTTGAACTAAGAATATTTGCGTCTTTTAAGGCCTTAAGATGTCTGCTCACCACAGAGAAGTCCACCTCGCAGAGTTTAGCAAGTTCACTGATGTTGTGTTTATGGCAACTGTTTTCACACGTTGCAATATGTTCAAGCATGGTAAGTCGAATTGGATTTGAAAGAGTCTTAAAAATTAAGGCCAATTCTTCTTTTTCATTTTTCTTCATAAAAACTCTTTACATAATAGAACACCATAAGGCAATCTACTTGCAAAATTATGCAAATAGATTGAGGTGTATGTGAAGTCTGTATCTGTAATTCTACTTTTAGCTTTCGCCATTGGAAATGCCAATGCGCAAAACAACCGACAACTAATTAACTGGTTTGCCGGAGCTGACATCGTTGGCACCGCAAATTCTGAGAGTGAGCTGCCATCCGATGCGATGGTTAGAGAGTTTGAACTCTCCGCAAACGCTCATATTGACCATATTTGGGAAGGCACTCTTACCCTATCCAAGCATAGAGAGCCAGGCCAAGAGGATGATCCACCTGCCGAAGTGCATGAGGCGTTTGTATTCTCAAACAGCATCGTTGAACAGGGACATCTTAAGCTTGGAAAGTTCTTTCTTGGAGTTGGAAGACTTAATCGTTTTCACAGACATGACTGGGCATTTACAAACGCTCCCTACTACCATGAACAATTCTTTGGCACCGAGGGTGTAAAAGACACAGGTGTTGAGTATAGTAAATTGCTTTCAACTGAAAGGTATATAAACCTAACACTTGGATTAACAAACGGTAGAGAATTTGTTCACTCTCATGACCACGAGCACGAAGAGGAAACCAGTGAACACGGTGCGGCCCATGTTCCAACCCACTACGCCAGACTTTCTTCTTTTAAAGAGTTTAGCACGACCGAAGGTCTTGAGTACGGGCTTAACTATATAGGCAGAACAGACTCTGAAGGAATCAAGTACAGCTATGCCGGCGTTGATTTTGTTTATAAAAACAGGGTGAGACGATTTGTGGACACCCTGGCCCAATTTGAATTATGGCAAAGAAGCACTACCCACGACAGCGAGAATCATAAGGATCTTGGAGCATACCTTTACCTTGAGAAGGGCATGAACCAGAATCACTCCTTTGGTTTTAGACTGGACTATTTCAAACCAGACTCCGAGGAACATGATGAGGAAGAGTCTCATGATCACGAGCACGGCCTTGAAGTTGAAAACGAGCTGTATACTGCCGGTTTTAGCTACATTTACACAAACAGCGAGTTTTTAAAAACACGATTTACAGTTTCAAGATCTGAGGGTTTTGTTGTAGAAGAAGAGGAAGTGGGCAATACCAAGGCCAGTCTGCAGTTGGTATTTAGCATTGGAGCGCACCCTGCTCACTTGTACTAGATTATGAATAAACTTTTTTTGCTTTTTATTTCTTTTAACGCATTTGCCGCAATAGAGGTTGTCACCACCCTTCCGGAGTTTAAATGGGTGGTTGATCAAATTGGAAAGGAACACGTAAGTGTCAAAAGCTTACTAAGTGGGAACGAAGACCCTCACTATATTGACGCAGTTCCTTCATTCATTGTGAAGTCTAGCAAAGCGGACCTACTAGTAAAAAATGGTATGCAATTAGAGACTGGCTGGGTTCCCAAAGTCATCCAAATGGCGGGGAACTCTAAAATAAAAGAAGGAAATGCGGGGCACTGCGACGCTTCCGCCGATGTGGATAAGGCAAACCCAATCAAGAACTTTAATCGTTCCATGGGTGATGTCCATCCTGCGGGCAATCCTCACTACTCCCTATCCGTTGTCCAAATGAAAAATGTGGCCAACACAATTTTCAAGTGTCTTTCTAAGGTCAGTCCTAAAAAGAAGAGTGAGTTCAAGGCCAACTTGAATAAAACCATTTCCAAACTAAACAAACTGCACAAAGAACTTAAAGAGAAAGCGAAGGGCCTTAAAGGTAAGACTTTCATGACTTATCACCTGGAGTTTGTTTATTTCTTTAAGGATTTTGGCCTGAATGGCGTTGGAACTTTGGAAAAGGTGCCAGGGGTCCTTCCCTCTGCTGCCCAGCTTTTAGAGAAATCAAAATTGGCAAAGAAAGAAAACGTGGATCTAATTCTTGCGAGCACCACCAATCCAAGAAAGTATCTTGAAAAGTTTAAGGAGATCACTGGCGTTCCTTACACTCAGCTTAATTTACATATGAGTGACAAGTACGACGACTATATAGACTACCAAAAGTCCCTACTCGAAGAGATTGTAAATAGTGTTAATCAAAGCAAGTAACTCCGAACTTAGCACTTCCACCGGAAAAATCCTTCTTAAGGACATTTCTTTTGAAATATCCCACGGTGAGCTTATTCACGTCGTAGGGCCTAATGGGATTGGCAAATCCAGTTTATTCAAAGCGATCTTTAACCTTGATGGCCTAAAAATCTCCAATCTAGAAAGAGCAAAGTTTGAACACTTCTTTCTTCCACAAATGGAGAATAAGGAATTTTTACTGCCTCTTAGACTTGGTGAGCTCTCCACTGGAGTTGGCCTTGTACCGACTAAAAAGAAGCAGCTGGAGTGGAATAAGGCCAGTGGAGGTGAGCGCAAAAAAGCGCTAATCGATAGAGCGCTCTCTCACGACTGTGACCTTTACGTTTTGGATGAGCCGTTTAATCACTTGGACAAGAACTCTATAGAGAAAGTAAATTTAAAGATCGAAGAGTTAATTCAGGCCAATAAAACTGTAATTTTAATTAGCCACAATCCACCAGAAATAGAGCACAGAATAATGGATGTAGCAAAATGGAGTTAATTGGATTTTACCTTCTAAACATTGTTGTAGGGGCCATACTATCGGTGATTCTCGGCCTTTATGGGGCACATGTCGTTGCAAGAAATAAAACAATAGAAACAATTCTTCTGGGGCAGTCCATTCAGGTGGGAATCTTACTTGGGGTTATACTAGGAAAGTTGTTGCACATTGGTCACAATGACCACGGATTACATTTAGAGATCATAGTCAGCATTCTATTTACGTGTTTGCTGTACGGAGGATATGAGTGGGTCACAAAATCTAAAAAGCACGCAAAGACACCAATCCTAGTTTCCTTTTACACCTTTCTTGTGTCTTTAAGCTACCTGATTGTTGCCATTAGTCCACAAATTGAGTCCCACATGGTTAAGGCCTTCTTAGGTGATATTGTCACGGCCTCCAGGTTGGAGCTTTATGTAATTATGGCCTTGTCTCTAATTTTTGCTGTTTACTTTATTGTGAAGCAAGATAGGATAAAGCTTCAAAGTTTTGACCTCTCCTCTTTTGGACATTTGGTTAGCTCCACAGGCAGAGCGGACTATGTCTTTTTTAACCTCATAGTTCTTTCCCTTATGATTTACAGCATTCACGTTCTAGGGATAGTGTTCACACTTTCTATGATGATCTTTCCAATAACCATTTCACAATTTACAAAGCTCACTTTAAATAAGCTGTATTTGTTCATAGCTTTATTTGCACCTAGCTCAGTTGTTTTGGGGTTTGTTATGAACATCCAGTTCGAAGGACTTCCCACATCTTCACTCATGGTAATGAGCTATCTTGGTTTTGGGATTGTTTTAATTTTAATTCAAAAAATGATAGCTAAAGCTTAGTTCCCTAAAAGCTCTTTTGATGAGGCGGAAACTATATCTGTAAGGCTTATGCCAAAACCAATTCTTTCTGTCTTGTGATTATAATCTATAAGGTTTAGCCCGTAGCCATATCCAAGCTTGATATAGTATCTAAGTCCTTCCTGCCAAGGATAGCTATAGGAAAGCTCAATTCCTTGTTTTTCAGTGCCTGGCACGATTCGAGTTCCAAATCTCGCTTTAGAAAAAAGTCGATCAAACTTAAGCTCCCCATATCCCATGTATTTTGTAATATCTGGGTTGTCATCTCGATCTGACTCTTCAGGAACTCTACTCCAAACAGTGGCCCTCATAAAGATTTCCCCATAAAGGGCGGCAAAGCGAAAAAACCATCGGTTCCAGCTTCGAGAAAGCTCTTGAGTCTGCCCATTCGATTGATGAACAAACCCAACATCGTAGGCCACCACTTTGCCACCAAGGACTTCCCATGTATTTTCAAGCATTCTTCTAGCGAAAATCTCAGGTGAGTAGTTGCTCTCTCTAAATGGCCTTGACCACTCTTCATTATAGAGCTGCCACCAAGCTTCATGAGTGTATCCCAGGAAGAGGTTAAACTCGGTTCCAAATAGCCGTCTCCCGGTAAGAGTCATAAAGCTTATCTGAAACTCTGCTTCGCTATGAAGGTAGTAGTCTCCCCTACCTCTAGTATTTTCGTTGTACAATACGTTGTAGACGTCTTCATTAGGGTTTGAATTATAGCTAATTGGCAAAAGGTATGAGCCTTTGTGAGGCAGTAAAACGTAGGGTTTGTTGAGAATGGAATTATACTCTTTTCTCACAAGATCAAAATTTGTGTCTGGAAACGCCTTAAGAACTACAACTAAATGAAAAAGCAAACAAATTTTTAGCACGCCATACCTTTGATTTTTTTAAAAGCTTATGACAATGAAGGTTGATTGTCAGCTTCTACCTTTTAATCATTTTCGTGGTAATCTTATCAAAGGCGTTTGTGAACTTGGCCTTGTCCTTTGGGCCTAGTGGTGGAGGTCCTCCCACCATCTCTCCGCCATCCATTAATTCTTGCTTGAAATCACGCATGGAAAGTCTTTCACCGATATTTTCTTCAGTGTAAAGCTCCCCTCTCGGATTTATAGCAACTGCGCCCTTCTCTAGGACTAAAGCGGCAAGAGGGACATCCGCAGTTACAACAAGATCTTCTTTCTGGACGTTTTCCACAATATAGAAGTCGGCCACATCAGCTCCCTTCTCAACTTGTACAAGATTTATGTTAGGAGCTTGAGGAATGTTCATGTAACTGTTTGCGACGAGTGTGACCGATGCTTTCAAACGAAAAGAGGCCTTAAAAATAACTTCTTTGACCATTTTAGGACAGGCATCAGCGTCGATCCATATTCTAAGTTTTAGCTCTTCCATTTTTCACCTGTTTAAAAACCAAAGGGGCCGGGCCCCTTTGGTGTTTAAGTTACAATATTTTCATAATATGAGTGTGGATAAAATATCCAACACCCAATAAAGCAATTCCTACCGTGTAGCAAGTCCAAAAGCCAAAATTTAGTTTCTCCGCCAATAGAAATGGAACAAAAAACAACAATGACACTGGGATTGCAACAAAAACGCTTTTTGCGTAATCAACAGATTGTTTAGCGTCCCCCCACTCCATGTGAGAGAATGCCAGAGCTAAAAGAGTTGTAATAGGCAGTGCTGTGATGAACCCAGCGAGTCCAGTTTTCTTGCCTGACAGCCATGAAACAAAGCTAATCAGAACTGCGGCAACAATAGTTTTTCCGATGGCCAAATACATTACTACTTCCCTGTAAAGTTAGCAGCAATAAACTCACCAGAAGGTGTTAGGAAGATAAAAAGCTTTTTGCCTTTAACTCCTTTTTCATTGATGAAAGTCACTAACCACTCTTTCTTCTTTCCAAAGGTTTTCTTTTCAGAAGCATCATGTTTCGCGTTTTTCCATGAAGTGTCTATCTTTTTGGACTCTATAAGTCGCTCAATCTGCTTCTTTCCTATTTCTACAGTCCTTTGTTTTGAAACGGCCACTATGGAGTGAGAGTGCCCATGTCCATGGGAGTGTCCATGTCCCGGGCCTGCAAAAGTTGCAAAGGAAATCAAAGCAGTGACGATTACTAATATTTTTTTCATTTTAAATTCTCCTTATAAATTATCATGCTGGTACTGTTCAGTTTTTTTGTTTTCCATGTCTAAATGGTGATGAATATGGTTGTCTTCGCCAAAGCCAAACTCATCAGGGTTTGATGTGTGAAGATACCCATGAAGCTGCATTAACAGCAACATAAATCCTGCAACCATTATGGCCCCGTTAAACACTCTGGATAACCGCTGAAACATATGATGTTTTCTTAGCTGGGTAATGATCAACAGCATAATTGCCAAAGCAAATATTTGACCAAACTCCACCCCAACGTTAAAGGATATAATCCTCACCAACATCTCTGAGCCTTTTTCTCCCAACGGCAACTGCTGGAGTCTTGTTGAGAGGCCAAAGCCATGAATAAGACCAAAAATAAAGACCATCCACAAGAGGTTTGGAGACCTTTTCAGTCCAAAGTATTCTTGAAAACCTTCGTTGTTGTCAAAACCTTTATAGATAACAGATACGGCAATCACAGCGTCAACCAACCAATAGTTAGCGCTAATCCCAATAAATGTGGCAAGGATCAAGGTGATACTATGTCCAAGTGTAAATACACTAATAAACTTAAAAATATCCTTGAATCCTCTCAAAAAGAATATGACCCCAAACAAGAATAATAAATGGTCGTAGCCGGTAACCATGTGTTCAGCTCCAAGCCAAACATAATTTAAATAACCACCGCTTATCATTGCGTTCTTTGCTTCTTCACTAATACCGTGTGCGAATAAATTTAACGACATGAAAAATGCGGTCAGCCCTAACTGGACTTTAAACATAATCCCTCCAATATTTTAAATTTGATTTTTTTTGAGAAGAAACTTTAAGATATGGGAGGCCTGAAAGGTTTGTCTGGAGATGGTTTTGAAAAAAAGCTCTTTTCTCCAAAGCAGGTCTTAGTCGTAAGGAATCCGAGATTGGGCTCATTAAAGCTTGTGAAGCTTAAATGAATCTCATATTTTGGAGTTTTATTATGTTCATGATGATGTTCATGCTCTTCACCATCATCACTGTGTTTGTGAGAGTGAGTGTGAAAAACAATGTCAATGTTGTCATGGTGGGGTTGATTTACTTGAGCGAATTTATCTAAATGTTCTTGCAGCTCCTTCCAACTATCGCTTACTGGCCAAACGGCACTGCTCTGCAGGCAAACACATAGAAAAATGGAGAAAAGAATTGGCAAACATTTTCGCATAGATAGATGTTACTGTGCCCAAAAATAAAACGCAAATCAAATACAAACTTCTGTTTTCTATTGAAAATCTTTAAGCTTTTTAATGACTTCTTTGCCAGGCATCCCAAAAGTGCAACCTCTGTTAAAAGCTCTTCCTCCGTAGACAAGTTTTTCATTAGCAAAAATGGATGGAGAAGAATAGTTGTTCCAATCGTGTCCTTTTGGCAAGTTGTCTTGATCTACAATCTCAAAAGGGATGTCCTCTTTCTGCAGCAGCTTAAAGACTTGTTCCGCGTTCGGGCATCCATTGAAATATAGGACCTTTATAGTTGGCATACGACCTCCTAGATAAGTTTAAAACCCAAAAAGTGCTTAGGCCAATTAAAACAGGCTCGGCTCCAACTTGCCACTTTTTGTGGCTCTTTAAACTATGGCCTATGGACCTAACCCCCTATAATGACATCTACTTTGGTTTTCACCCTTCTTTGCCACAAACTAAACATCAGTTCACTTCCAAGGAGGAAGACATGAAGAAGCTAACACTAACTTTAATGACAACTATTACTTTTATCTCTCAAGCATGGGCGCAACCAAGTTTTGACAACCTAACCAAAGAAGACTTGGACAATATATCTAAAGAGTTTTCGGCCAACTTTGTGCATAAAAGCGGCTCAGGAGCAGCTCCACTTGGAGACATTTTTGGCTTTGAGGTGGGGATCTTAGTGGCGGCCACTCAGACACCTGAGATTTCAAAGATATCAGAAAGAGAGGGCGGCGACGCTATAGACAGCCTTTATAATGCAGGTATTGCGGGTGCTATATCCATACCTTTTGGGCTAACCGCCGAAGCATTAATTCTTCCAGAGCAAACAATTAGTGGAATGAGTATAAGCAATCAGTCCTTGGCCTTGAAATGGACATTTTCGAAAACATTTGGCATTCCAATTGTAGACCTGGCCGCAAAGGCACACATGTCCAGCACAAAGATTGATTACTCAGACACAGTTGATGGTGTTGATACTAATGTTGAGCTAGAAAACTCAACAAGTGGATTTACAATACTCGCAAGCAAAAACTTCTTTCTTATTGAACCATTCATTGGCCTTGGCCAGGTGACTAGAGATACATCCCTATCAGCGACAGGAAGTGCCGTTCTTTTTAATGCGGACTACTCATCAAGCTCCAAAGAAAGTGTGTCTGGCAGCAGTGGCCAATTCATTGCTGGGGCACAATTAAACTTAGGCCTGATTGGCATTGCAGGCCAATACGAGAATGTATTTGATACAAGTGTGATCAGTGTGAGGTTAACTTTTGGATTCTAGCACCTAAACTGTGGGCCAGGACTAGACCCTCACCAATAATTCCCAACTTTAGTGCTATTAACCTCTTAATATGTTGGATAGTTATCCAAATTAACCTATGATTGTTCGATGCATATTTCATCAACGACAACAAAGCGCAGCACGTTCATGGGCAACTAGGGAATAAAAACAATGAAGTTAAAAAAAAAATTCTCGCCAAGCAATATCCTGTTTTTGATTATATTGTCCATTGCGATCTACACTCAAATCCCAGCAATAACCAACAACATAAACCAAGAAGGTATTGAATTGCCAGGCCTAAGCTTGGAGTTGGCAGTTGAAGAAGGCAGTGTTCAGTTTCCGCCAAAGTCTAAGGCCATAGCATTCTTCTGGTCTACAAGTTGTCCACCTTGCAAGCTTGAAATGGCGAGATATAAAGAGTCTATAAATAACGGAAAGATTCCTGAGGAGAGCTTCTTCGCCATAAATCCTTATGAGTCAAAAGAAACAATAGAAAAGTTTCTAAAAAAGAACCCTCACCCATTTGTATTTATAAAAGATAAAAAGCTCGCAAACTTCTTAAACGTTCAAGCAACACCCACGACAGTCTTAATAGAAAATAGGAAAGTCCACACTATGAAGACAGGGCTTAGTGTTATAGGTATATGGAGTGCGGAATCTTTTTTTAAAGATTAATCAATACGATATCTAATTATGAAAGATGTATTAATCTGTATATTACCCTTTCTATAAAGGATCAGCTTCTCACGCATAAGAGACTTTAAAGTGCGAGAAAATTCCCCATCAGAGAGTTCATACTGAGGGTATTCTTTCCAAAGCCTTTTTAGTTCTTCAAGAAACTCTTTTTCTCTTTTTCTGAAACGACCAAGTTTTCTTAGTTGAAACAAAAGAAAGCATTCGCTTTCATCAACTTCAAATTGCAACCCTTCCAATATGGTTAAGAGCAGGTCAGTCCCCAATACTTGGGCCTTATCTTTGCCTTTGTTCTTGGAAAAAGTATCCAGTCCTTCAAGCAGAGGTCCAAACTTAAATGATATTGTTTCAATAAATGGCTTGGGGTCGCTTGAGGGGATAACTGCTGTAGTTATACTCTTTTTTAATAGGGTTTCAAATTTATCAATTGCTGTGAGGTCAACTTTCTCAATTATCGAACTAAAAACTTCTTCTAACATTTGTTTCCTTTAAGTGATTGCACACCAAGAAATAGCATAATCAGGCCGCTTTGTATCGTCTTTAATCTTCTTTCGCTACTCTAGGACAGAGTCAATTTATTTAAAAACACGACATAATGACGCCACGCAAGTGCAGTGCTAGTCGATTTTAGAATCAGTAGTTCTCGCAAATGCCTAACTGACATTCATTTTGCTTTAAAACACCAGACTTTATTTCAATCTCTTCCTTAAGAAGCTCTAGGGAAAACTCAAATGCTTCTCTTTCATCAGACTCCAAGTCATTTAGCAATTGTTGCTCCAAATTTTCTAGGTCTTGATTCAACTCGGTTAATTCGTCCCTTCTGCTTTCAAATTCTTTGTGGGCATTATCATTGTTTATATCAAAAAATCTTGAGATTGATTGCCCAACACTTGCCAAAATTATTCCCCCAAAGTGGAACTGATTAGCAAAGGCAAATTCGCTGATTCGCAAACCTAAGGTTTTGGTCTTTTGATTCCTTGATTTTTGCCACCCTTTCTTTAAATTTTTAAAGAAGCTTCCTTTTAGGGTCCCGGCCCTTGAAGCGGCACGCTTCACAGCACCGTAAACCAATTTAACTAAACTAAGCTCGGCAGCGTAGGAAGAGAACTTTCCTGATATGTCCAGGGAGAGCAAAGTAAAAAAGAATAGGTCCTTATCGAACTTGCTATCTCCGTAACATTTATCCAATGCCAGATAGTATCCTTGAGAATCAATCATTGCCTGAAAAGATGAGCTAACCTTAAACTCTGGGAGCTCTCCCTCTATTAGATTAACAAAGATTGATGCCTCATATGCGGAGTCAAGCCACACAGTAGACTTTTTGGAGGAGGACTCAGCTAGATCCCCTTCGCACATTTTAAGCGTTTTAACGAAGATTTCTTGATCGAACTTTACCAGTAAGTCATACCTATCCTGAATATTGGCCATAAGACCTCCAGAAAAGACTAGAATGAAAATAGCAAAGTATGCCTTCATAGTATGATGTTCCCCATCGGGCATGACTGCGTACAACACGCAGTCATGCTAGTGTTTTAAGATTTTAGTTCTGGTCTAAGATTATATAGCTCAACTGCTTCTTTAAGCTTTTCCGCGTACTGAATTCCAGACGGACCGGCAGAGTCAAGCACACCCTCAGTATTGTCGATTATATAGCTCTTAAGAAGGTACTCCTCCATTAATTGAACATCTTCTCCTGAAAGTTTATCATTATCTATAAGGAAGTCTAAGATTGCACCAGAGCTACCTCCGAGAACTAGTCCTAAAATCAGGCCTGAGCCAGCACCGCTTGTCGCGGCGGTAACCATTTTGGTTGACCCAACTCCTGCTCCGACAAGTCCCCCAAAGCCTCCTAAGAAATACTTAAAATTGCCCTCGTTCTCTTTCTCATCCTCAACAACTTTATCAATAACTTCTTGTTCCATTTTAAGGCCGGCAATATAGTCGCATTCATTTGAATTTGGATTTTCACATAGTTTTATATGTCTTTTGTTTCCTACCTTAATAATCTTAATTGAGCTTTGGTCATCAAATTTTAGAGTAAAAAGTTTCGGTGCACCCGCAAATGCAGAACCGATAGTTGCTGATGCTGTTAAAAGAATTGCCATGCTCTTTCTCAGACATAAAAGATTTTTCATTATTTCTCCTTTTTCTTTTTAGTCTAATAGGTATGGAGAATGAAGTGTTCATGCTGAAAAAGTTTATATACCCTGTCACATTTTTTGACACTAAAGGAACTAATTAATTTCGGTAACTTAAGGCCGCTAGTGGTATCCTAGCGGCAGATTTTTATTCTAGATGTGATAAATGAAACTCGATGTGACCTTTTAAAAAGGTTGAGATGAAATAATAGCTATGATCGTAACCTTCTCTATAATTTATATCCGCTACGCCCTCACCACAGACCTCCTCAAATTTTTGAGTTAGCAATTCCTTTTCCAAGAATTCGTCGGCCGTTCCTTGATCAATCAGAATCTTGCTCTTTGCCTTTTTGCCAGATTTGGTTAATTCTATTGCGTCATACTCTTTCCATTTGGTTTCATCATCACCAAGGTAGCCCTTAAAGGCCTTTTGCCCCCATGGGCAATTTACGGGGTTTACTATAGGTGAGAATGCCGAAACTGACTCAAACTTATCACTATCCCTTATTCCACAGACAAGCGCCCCATGCCCTCCCATGGAATGTCCAAAGATTGATATTTTTTTAATGCCAAAGTCCTCTCTCAAGAGTTTTACAATATCTTTCACTACATAGTCATACATCTGGTAGCTACTTTCATAATTCTCGGTTCTAGCATTAAGGTAAAAACTAGCACCGCTGCCAAAATCGTAACTGTCATCCTCTCCAGGAATGTTTTGTCCTCGGGGAGATGTATCTGGGCAAATGACCATAGTGTTTGTTCCGGCCAGGTGCGCTTGCACCCCGGCCTTGGTAATAAAGTTTTCTTCGTTGCAAGTAAGTCCTGACAGCCAGATAACAGCACTTTCAACTTCCTCGATGTTTTTTGGAAGAAAGGCGGAAAAATTCATTTTCGTTTTTGTGGACTCTGAATGATGCTCACAAAAAATAGTCTCTCCACCAAAGCTTTTATGTTTTTTCAATACTGTGTAAGACATATTTACTCCGCAGTGTAATCGATTACTGTTCGTATACTTTTTCCTTCGCGCATAAGATTAAAGGCTTCATTGATCTTATTCAAAGGAAGTTTGAAAGTAACCAGATCATCGAGATTAATCTCGCCACTCATATAGCGATCTACATATCCCGGAAGCTCTGTTCGCCCCTTCACTCCGCCAAAGGCACTACCTTTCCAAACTCTTCCTGTTACCAATTGAAACGGACGGGTGCTAATTTCTTGACCCGCTCCAGCGACACCGATAATGATCGACTCGCCCCAGCCCTTATGACAACACTCAAGGGCCGACCTCATAAGTTCCACATTTCCCACACACTCAAATGAATAGTCGACTCCGCCATCAGTCAATTCAACAATAACTTCTTGTATAGGCCTGTCATACTCTTTAGGGTTTACACAATCTGTTGCTCCAAACTTCTTGGCCATCTCGAATTTGTCATTATTAATATCAATGGCAATAATTCTTTTTGCCTTGGCCATCTTGGCACCTTGAATTACTGAAAGACCAATGCCACCAAGACCAAACACTGCGATGGTAGAACCTTCCTCAACTTTAGCAGTGTTAAAAACAGCACCTATTCCTGTAGTGACTCCACAACCGAGAAGACAAATTTTGTCCAATGGAGCATCCTTGCTTACTTTGGCCAGGGACACTTCTGGGAGGACAGTGTACTCGGCAAAGGTGGACGTTCCCATATAGTGATGAATCATTTTTCCATCTTTTGAAAATCTTGAAGTTCCATCTGGCATTAGACCCCTTCCCTGAGTTTCTCTTACAGAAGAGCAAAGATTTGTTTTGCCAGACTTGCACATTTTGCACTCGCCGCACTCTGCAGTGTATAAAGGAATGACATGGTCTCCTTTCTCAAGGGTAGTCACCCCCTCACCTACGGCCTCTACAATTCCACCACCCTCATGACCTAGAATTACAGGGAATAGCCCCTCAGGATCCTGGCCTGAAAGAGTGTACGCATCAGTATGACAAACACCAGTTGCCACGATTTTTACGAGCACTTCACCCTTTTTAGGCATCTCGAGATCAACTTCTTCAATACTTAGAGGTTCATTTGGTGCCCAAGCAACCGCCGCTTTAACTTTCATCGTTTTCTTTTCCATATAATTTCCTTTAGTTAGACTGTTTTACCTATCATAGTTCATTGACAATCCTCACTCAAGTTGACAGATTGTTTACACATGGAAACAGTTAAAAACTTACAAACAATACTGGCGTTTGTGCAAGTGGCAGGCCTAAAGAGTTTCTCGGCAGCGGCAAAAGAGCTCGGTGTGTCTAAAGCATATGTAAGCAAACAGGTTCAAAAGTTGGAGGATGAGCTTGGACAGCGCTTGCTTAATCGCTCAACAAGAATGGTTGAGCTAACCCATGCTGGTGGAAAATTTTACGAGGCATGCTCTGCAAGTTTATACAACATTTCAAAGGCACAGGAGGAGATTCTTCAAAATGCAGACTCTCCTCACGGCAAGCTTAAAATTAGTTTGGCCGGAGCTTTTGGAGAGGACTACATTTCCCCATTCTTAGGATCGTTTATTAAAAAGTATCCACGAATCCAAGTAGAGCTACATTTTGAAGAAAAACTTGTAGACTTGGTAAAAGAGTCTTACGACATTGCTATCAGGGTAGGCCCTCTTAAAGACTCTTCGCTGATTGCTAAAAAGATAGCCATTAGAAAAGAGTATATTTGTGCAACACCTTCTTATCTCAACCTTCATGGCATACCAAAGATCCCAGAAGACTTAAAAGCGCACAATTGCATAACTCCAAAGGACAATTGGAATTTATTCTTAAATGAGAAGCTTGCGCCCTTTAGAGTGAATTCAAATTTTAAAAGCAACAACGGTCGTTCAATGATGAAGGCAACATTAGCTGATTTAGGTATTTGCATGCTGCCGGGAGTTTACGTTAGACCTTATATAGAAAGTGGGCAACTTGTCTCTCTTCTTGAATCGTTCACTCCAAAAGAAGTGCCCATTTGGGCACTTACACCTAGTAGAAAGAATATGCCCTTAAGTGTTAAAGCATTCTTGGAGGAAGTGGCGTCTCAGTTTGATGCCAAAACCTTCTAATTAAGCGGCCCAATCTTCAAAGCGGTCTTCTTCTTCGTCAATTTGGGCATTGGTTGTGGACTGTTTTTGCTCTGGAGTTTTTTCAACAACTCTTTGAGGCTTTAGACCAACAATGGCCTCGAGAGCTTTAATATTTTCAGCAATCATATCGACCATACTTTTTAGTTTAACAGACGATACTTCAACCTCTTTTGAGCTTTGATTAGCGACTGAGATAGTTGAGCTAATTTCTTGCATTGCTAAGTTGATTTCATTAACACCCGATTGCTGCTCCCTTGAGGCCTCTGCAACTTCTTGAGAGGAG
Organism: Halobacteriovoraceae bacterium; assembly: GCA_002711995.1. GTDB lineage: Bacteria > Bdellovibrionota > Bacteriovoracia > Bacteriovoracales > Bacteriovoracaceae > UBA845. The sequence continues at coordinate 288,534 of PASN01000010.1, forward strand.
GACTGCACGATTCTAAATTTTTCAGAAATTTCTTCGAATGCTTCCTGAGCTTTTTCAGATATTTGAACACTTTGATTGATTTGATTCTTATTCTCACCAAGAGATTTTTGCAGGCCTTCTTGTGAGCTTTCCACCAATTTATTAACCTGTGTCAGAGAGTCTTCAAGCAGGTCTGTGATTTCTTTGGCCGATCTGCCGCTAACTTTTGCCAAGTTTCCAATTTCTTCAGCAACAACAGAAAATCCTTTTCCATGAGCACCCGCTCTTGCGGCTTCAACAGATGCGTTAAAGGAAAGAAGCTTTGTTTGAAAAACGATATCATTGATGACATTGGTTTTATTTTTGATTTCAACAAAAACAGCGATTATCTTTTCAAGATCTTTATTGTTTTTTTCAACACTACCGGCCAGTTTGTCCGAAGCCTGATCAACCCTTTGTATCATGTCTCGCAACTCCTCGACAGTACGAATCCCCTTTTGGATAACTTGGTTGCTCTCATTCACAAGCACTGTTGAATTTTCAGCGTGTTTTGCGTTGCCTTCAACCATTTTGCTAATTTCATGCAACGAAGAAGACGTTTCTGTCACACTGGATGCCTGCTCTCTTGAAGCACTTGCTAAAGAAGTTGCTCTCTCTCTAAGATCCCCTGACATCTTCGTAAGATCAAGGTTTCCATTGCCAAGGGCCTTAGCTATAGTTGTAAGTTTATTAGAAACACTCCTAGTTAATAGAAAGGCGGCAAACAATGCGACAAGAACGCCAATTAATAAAAATGACACCATGAAAGTTTCTGCATTTTTAAAACTTGATTTACCAGATAAGAACTCGCGTTCACCCAACTCTCCAACTGTGTCTTGAAGCTTATCTAGCTTATCTCTTGCAGCTTCAAAGGCTGCTGACAGGTTAAAGCTTTCAAGTGCGGCTTCCTCAAGGTTGTTAGTAGCCGCGAACTTGCCCTGCTCATTAAGACCTAATTTGCTATTGGAAAGTGTTTTCCAAATTTCAAATTTTTCAACGAACTCTGCGCTTAGTTTTTTCTCGCCTTCAGAGCTACCCAATTTCTGATATGCATTAAAGCGGTCAATCACCTGTTGGCGGTTTTCAAAATATTCCGCGGCCAATTCTTTTCGTTTATCACTTGAGAGCCCAGATAATAAGAGTGACCTTTCAGCGACCAAGGCCTGCTGAAAATCTCTATCTGCTTGAGAAAGCAGTTCCACAGTAGGCAAGCGAGTTTTAAAGACTGATCGCAGGTTTTCTTGGACATTAACAAGTGAGCTGTGCCCTATAAGACCAATAGAAACTTTTATGCTTAACAAAAAGAAGGCAAATAAAAGTACTTGCGTTTTAATGGTCATTTTTTTCACGGTTTTCTCCTAAAATTAAATAAAACTAATGGTAGCTAATATTCCGATTCGGCAATTTATTTTTAAAAATTAAAGGAAAATTAACACGGACCCTAATCTAAATGAATGGCAACATTTTCCACGCATTAAAATATCCTAACAATACTTCAAGTTTCTATTTTAATTGACGTAACAAGCTACCTAAGAATACGTACTAAAAGGGAGCTTTTATGAAAAAAATAAGCATATGCTTGGCACTGATCACTGCTACAGGAGCACAGGCACAGATGAAACTTGACTATTCCGGGCAGTTTAGAGTTCGTCATGAAAACTATGACATCTACCAAGGTAGATCCAACAAGAAAGACTTCACTACAATGAGGGCGAGACTTGACTTGGATATAAAACTCCCAGAGGGACGAAGATTTCATATCTCACCTCAGGCCGTAAAAAGTTTTGGTGAATATGTTGCTGAAATTGAAGACGATGGTAGCCCAGACTTCAATAGAACAAGTGGTGACAAATACGACGGGCCCCTTGAGTTCTATGAAGCTTATGCCTACATTCCTTTAGGAGAAAATAGCTTGAAAATTGGGCGCCAGGCACTTAGCTACGGTGGCAAGATCATTTTGGGAAATAGAAATTGGACTCCATCCGGCCAGGCATTTGACGCTGCCAAGTTCTCGACAAAAATTGGAGCGGGAGAACTAGACCTCGTATATTCAAAAGTAGCAAATGACGACAATAAAATTGTCAATGACGACGCAACCCTTTCCTTTTTATATTACAAACTAAAAATGGGAGAATCCCAAAAGCTGGATACTTATATTATTTCAAATAACGTTTCCAACGACAATGTTAACGGAGCTGGTGAGGAGAATGCGGACTCAACCTCATATGGTTTTCGTTATCAATTTAAAGGAGATGTTGGGAAGTTCACAACTGAAAATATTTACCAAGACTTTAGCAACTCTGAAAACAGCGCTTATAATTTAAACTTTGAATACTCCCACAACCTTGGAAACTTTACTCCTTTTGCTAGCTATGCAGTGGCCACTGAAGACTATGATCAGCTTTATGCCAATAGACACAAATACAATGGCTATATTGATATTGTAGGCAGAAAAAATTTGGAAACAATTTCAGCGGGCCTCAAGTACAAGTTCAATGACAAAACGGCCCTAAAAGCCGAATATTTTGATTTCAAAAGAGTCGATAAAGACACCGCCGCCTTTAACCAAGCAACAAGCAAAACACTAACCGGTGATTTGGGTGAGCTGAACTTAGGACAAGAATTAGATATTGTTTTGGCCTACAAACCGACTTCCATGGAGCGAGTCCAATTGGCCTACACAATGTTCAAACATGGAGATTACTTTGAGGAAAGCGAAACTAGCAAGTTTGCTTACCTAGAATACCTTCTAAAATTCTAAACAACCTTTAGGGCGCGCAAAATAAAATTGCGTGCCCTCTCTATACAAACGCAATACACTAAATTAATGGTCTTCGTCTTGCATCAAATTAGTAAGTTTATTAACTAACATTGTGATTCAAGGAGGATGACATGATTGAACGAGAACAATTCTCACTTGCCCGAGTTTCTTGGGGCGCCATTATAGCAGGAGCGATCCTCGCCCTGGCAATACAGTTTATGCTTGGACTTTTGGGTGCCGGCATTGGACTTGTTAGCGCTAATCCAGAAGAAGGAATGAACTTTAATGCTCTTGGCTGGGGTACTATAATATGGATGGCCTTAACCTTTTTTGCAGCTTTGTTTATTGGAGGTTTTGTAGCATCAAGGCTTTCATCAAATATCCAAAACTTCGCAGGCACACTCAACTCACTGGTGGTTTGGGCATTGGTGGTAGGACTTAACTTTGCGATTGCAGGGAGCGGGTTTTCTAAAGTGGCCACTTCGCTAAACAACACAGTCGGTCTTATTACAAGCAAGGTAAACGTTAACGCTCCTATTCAAGAGATAACGAATATTGACTTCCAAAGAATGGAGCAAGAAATCACCCAACTTTTAGAAGAAACTGACAATGAAGAGCTAAAGTCGCTAGTTAAACAAGAATATCAAGATATCAAAAACGCTGCTCAAAGCGCTGCTACGGACATTCTCTCACGACCAGGAAACTTTCAACAGATTGTGGATCAATTCATCAGTAAAGCGGAGCAAAGTCTTCAGCAGATAAATCAAGAGGTTGATAGAGAGGATATCGCACAGGCCTTGTCTGAAAAAACAGATATGTCCCAACAAGAGGCAATGGCCGCGACTGACCGTTGGAAAAATAGAATTGAGACATGGAGCCAAAACTTTCAAACACAGCTACAGGAAGCTAAACAAGGAGCATTAAAGCAAGCACAACAAGCAACTGACACTGCGGGTAGCGTAGCGCTTTACGCATTCTTCACACTGCTTCTTGGACTAATTGCCACAGCCTTTGGCGGAAGGCTTGGAACAGTCAGAGCAAAACGAGAATATAGAAAGTAATAATTAAGAGGGTCTGATATGGCCCTCTATCTTAAAAGGGTGAACAATCCATGAGAGTCATCCTCCCAGTCGATAAAAACTTTTCCATTTTGTAGGATCGTCAAGATGTGCCTATCATTGGAGTAGCATACAGAATCTTCCCATCCACACTTAAATTTTGTGTACAAGGTGCCATCAGCGCCATAGTACTCAATCAATCTTTGGCCTTGGTCTCTTCCAACTATGATTTTTCTTGTGCCCTCATCTACCTTGTTAAATCCCTTCGAGTATTGGTATACACCAGTTGAGAAGTGGTCATACCTTGGCAGTTTTCTCATCTGACGAGAAAGTTCTTCCCCCACACAAATTGAAGGAAAGCTTGCACTCTTGCACCATGAGAAGTCCTGGGCAGAAGCGGTGAATCCAAAGAATAAAAAAGAAAGCAATAAAGACTTCATAGAACCTACCTTTGTCATAATAATCTTTTTCTTTTTATGATGATTTTTTAGGTTTGGTAAGAAGTGCGTTTTGCTACCGGGATGTAAGGAAAAAGTCCAACTCCCCCCTAATACAAGTATTTAAGAAAGTAAGTGGATTAATTGTAAGATTTGTTTAGGATTTTATATAGTAAGGAGGCCAATAATTCCTGGCCTCCAAACCAATATTACATAAGATTTAAATCAATCGGCTGAGGGCCTGCGACTATGCCGGCCAGATCAGGGTCTTCACCCGCCTCGCCTTTCTCTAATTTAGCCTCGGCCTTTTCCGTTTTCTTTATTTCCTTGAGGGCGAGTTTATCGCGTTTTTTTTCGCGCTTAGCTTTTTCCCTCTGCATTTTTTCGAAAGTTGACTTAGGTCTTCCCATAAGCGAGCTCCGTATTAGTAACGGAAGTTTCCTCTATCGCTTCTAGGAGCTTGAGGTTTTGCCAAGTTAACTTTCATAGCTCTTCCTTCAAGTTCAGTACCGTCAAGAGAAGAGATTGCGTCTTGAGCTTCGCCCTCTGTGGACATTTCAACAAAACCAAAGCCTTTGCTTCTATTTGTGTCTCTATCAATGATTACTTTTGCTGATGAAACAGTTCCGTATTGAGAGAATTGAATGTTTAGACTTTCTTCAGTGATTGAAAATGGCAAGTTGCCGACATAAAGTTTGTTTTCCATAGTGACCTCCAAGGTGCATGGATACAACGTAACGTCTCATGACGTTTCGTCTGTGTTAAATACATGAAATTTATTGGAAGTGTATGGACCAAAAAAAGACAAGTGCAGACCCCTTGTGGGTCTTAGTTGTTACCACTCTAACCTGTAAGCGAGTTAATAACAACTAGTATTTTGTTCGACAGCAATTAAAATGCTTAATCTCAATTAAAACATAACCATATGGATCAAAGTTCTTACCTTATCCTCAAACAATACTTCCACTTTATTGCCAAAGCTGTCTTGGATGTAGCCTACGCCAAACTTCTTGTGATCGATGTACTCGCCAACATAAAAGCTATTAGAAGTCTTATAGGTTTTAGCTTCGTCTTTCTGGGCCGCAACGATTTCTGTCCATGATTTTTTCTTAATTCTTTTCATGAAAAATTCCTTTGTAAGAGTGAATGTCGGATTTATTCGTTATAGAGATGGGATGGCCTTGATAAGCCTCTAAAAACAAATCTAATTTAATTGTACACTACTTGAAGCTCTTACACAAATAGTTCACTTTCCCCACGGATAAACACCAATACCGTTGTCATCGTCATTAATCTGAACGCTAGCGCTATTGTCTATCAAAACACCCCTAACTTGAGTTGATAGATCCACAGTAAAAGCTTTTGTCCCAGATGCAACAGCATCGTCTACAATTGGGATGGTAATTGTCTTTGTGGTCTCTCCAGGTGCAAAGGTTAAGGTGCCAGAGCTTGTGGTGTAATGGCCAGGTGCTGTTGCCGTTCCATCTGAAGTGGCATAATCAACCGTAACTTCCAAAGTGCTGCTTTGATCTAGAGATACCGAAACATCCACTGACCATCAGGCTCATTGACTGTGGCATCAGCAATACTTATTTCAGGGATGTATGAATTGACCTTAGGGTTGTTATTCAAATTGTTTATTTTATAAATATTTATGACACCTTTATAGGTTCCAACAATTACCAATTCACCCTCTAGGCTTGCCTGAATGCCATAACTTTCAACGTCTCCCATTTCCACAAGTTCTTGTTTGTAAACCATTTCAGGGTTTGAGATATCGGTCACATCGTATACTTCTAAGCGGTGCCCACCGGTTACTGCAAAAAAGTAATCTTTTCCATAATGAGTCACACTTGTGGCGGCTCTAAAAACTTCCCCATCAGTTAGCTCTCTTTTACTCACGACAGGAGTTGGTGAGGATGAGTCGACAAAGGTGACACTATGACCTAAGAAGGCGTGTTTAAGTCCATCACTCGAACTTACAGAAGACCAAACATTATTGTTAACTCCTGTTGCGTTAGGAATAGCTCCACCGGCAACAGTTGAAGTAGACCCATCAGCTAGTTCGGTAATATTGATGTCTTCGTCGGAAGAGCTAGTTCTTTGAGTGAGCACCAATCCCTCATCTGGTATAAAAATACTAGAGTTGTTGCCGAGCATGGATGTATACTTTGCTTGTTGTGCAAAGTTATTGGTGGCCTCCGTCAAAGTAAGGTGCATCCACCCCTTGGTCACACTGAAATAAACCTCAGTTGTGGTACCATTTGTAACCGCATTTTGAATTCTTGCATAAAGTCCATCTGCACTAGAGCTGTAGCTTGCCACAATTCCATCCCAGCTGGTAGGATCCTCCGGCGTTGCTCCTAAGTTGTACCGAACAATCTCCATTGCAGATCTACCTGTCACTAGAAGTTTTGAGTTATTGTCATAAAGTTTTATACTGCGGCAGTTACCAAACTCTTGGGTTCTTGAAGAAGTGCTTGTAACTTCACCCACAACCTTAACATTATCTAAATCATCAAAAGATAGAATATGGAGACATTGATTGTTGTCGTCTGTCGAACCTGTGTAAATTAACTTTCTTCCCCAATCAACCTGAAGGCTAACAAAAAGCCTAGTGGAGTCTTAAAAACTCCCAACAAGCTCTAAGTCCTCTTTCTCACTGTTAGCGTTTGTGAGGGACTCCAGCTCGCCTTTGAGCCCGCATGATGAAAGAATAAATAAAAGAATTAGTGTTGTTGCTTTCCTCATATGGAAATCATAACGGCATAATGACGCCAAAATATTAACCATCCAATTTCTCTGTAATTTAAGAGCCTTAGCCTATCCGACAAGAAACATCCTTTCTGTAAAAGTTAGGCATAGTGCCCATATAGGTGGGCAAAACAAAGAATTGATTAACTTTTAGCAGTGCTTTTAAAACACGAACTAAAGTTTTATAAATTTTTCAGAAATGACCACTGGCCCTATTCGTCAGAAGCTACGGACCTAAGTGGTTTGCACCAGTCGACTTTCTTTTTTGTGCCGCCATCGTAAGCGTAGGCAAATCCGCTCTTTAAAAGGAGCTCGCTAAGAGAGGTGCCATCAACCACTACATCCGCTACTATTCGAAAATATTTTCCTCTACGGACTTTTGAGAGATCAATTCTTTTAGCGTTTTTGAGAAGTTTGGATACGATATCCTTTGCCCGCTTACCTTTAGATTTTTCGCATTTATTTTTGGTTCGAATCTCAGGAGTATCCACTCCTGCTACCCTGACATTAACTTTTTTTCCAATAAGAGGATGAAGGTTTGGAATATTAAAAGTTACGGTGTCTGCGTCATAGTTGCGTAAATATTTAACACATCTGAAGTTTTCAGCGTCATGTGCGCACTCTTTCGCATACAGAGAAGAACTAAGAAAACTAAATAGCACAAGAATCAACATGGATTCTTTTCGGCATAGAAAAACTACCTCTTTAGTTTTCAATTCCTTTAACAAGAGAGGAAAGGGTCATGCCTAGATTATTAGCAAGCTTTTTCAGCGTGGACACCCTAGGATCAACTTTACCATTAAGAATGTTATTTAAATTGGCCCTAGAAATATCATCGCCACATTCCTGAATCCAAAAATCGTACTCGGAGCAGTAGCCTTTATCATAGATATGAGATTTAAGATGAGATGCCAGTTTTTTTTGCCAATGATGGTCGTGTTTTTTTTGTTTGTTTCCCAAAATATCCATCCTTGTTTCTCAAGTTGTCTATTAAAGTGTACGAATATGTAAGCAAGGATGCGTCCAATTTATTAGACATAGGCTGAAGCGATGAAAATATTGTTAGTTGATGATGACCCGTCAGTCACCGTGCTGCTTAAAGAGTTTTTAAGACTTAAACATCAAGTTCATGAGTGCAAATCAGGTGATGAGGCAATTGCGCTAATAGGCCGTTCAAATATTAAGTTTGATTTAATAATTTGCGATTACAAAATGCCTAACGGTAATGGAATTGATGTATTAGAATTTATAAATGCGCATTCCTTTGATACACGCTTTATCTTATTCACCTCAAATACCGACCTTGAAGTCCCCGTAACCTATGACCGTTTTTTGGGTCTCTACCCCAAGGATGACTTAGACAAACTTTTGAAAGACATCCCCTCTGATTTCTATTAATTTTTTAGTAAAGATAGGTACGAGAAGATTCAAACCTAGAAGTATTCCTAATTATAATTTTTGGGTGGTATAATAACCCAAAAGGATTGCTATTGAATTTAACCGCTTATGAATTGACCCGAATTTTAAACAAGCTACCTGGGTTGTATCTAATTTTACGTCCAGACCATCCGAAGTTCACTATAGTTGAAGTGACAGATGCTTATGCCAAGCAAACAATGACAAATAGAAATGAAATAATAGGAAAAGGCCTGTTTGAGGTGTTTCCTGACAACCCAAATGACTTGGAAGCATCTGGGGAGTCCAACCTCTTCGCATCCCTTATGAGGGCCATAGAGCACAAGATTCCAGACGTTATGGCAATTCAAAAATATGATATTCAAAAGCCCAATGGAGGTGAATTTGAGGATCGATACTGGACGCCAAAAAACACACCTGTTCTAGATGAAACTGGTAACGTTTTATTTTTAATACACCAAGTGGAGGATGTAACAGACTGGATTAAGCTTCGAAAAAGCGGAGAAGAAATGGATGCAAAACTTATTGAGCACAGCAAGGAGCTCGGGAAAGCACATGCAGAGCTTAAAGAAGCTAACCGCAGAAAGGACATATTTTTGGCTACACTTGCTCACGAGCTTAGAAACCCACTAGCCCCTATCAGATCAGGCGTTGAGCTTTTAAAGATGGACATTGATCAAGAAGAGGTCATTCCAACGATGGAGCGCCAGATTAACCATCTCACTCACCTCATAGATGATCTAACTGACTCATCCCGAATCAGCAGAGGAAAGTTAAAGCTAAGGCCAGAAGAAGTTGAGCTGTCTTCCAACCTTAAAAAAATTTTCCAAGCCATAAAACAAACGCCTTCAGTTGAACATAATCTAGCTTTGGAGTTGCCCTCTTCACCTATTTATTTAAAAGTAGATCCCACTCGGTTTTCTCAAGTTGTCACAAATTTGATCAATAACTCAATGAAATTCACGCCCAAAGGTGGAAAGATAAAGGTAATCGCCCATGTTAAAGATGAGAAGGCTGTGGTCACTGTAAAGGACGAGGGCATTGGAGTTGAAAAAGACCATCTTGCATCCATATTTGAAATGTTTGTACAAGCTGACCGTCCAGGACAACAACAAGGCCTGGGTTTAGGCCTTGCCATCGCAAGGATGCTAATTGAAATGCATGGCGGAAAGATTTTTGCAAAAAGCGAAGGCAAGGGAAAAGGACTTGAAGTTATAATTGAGTTGCCCACCATTCAGCCAAGCGCCAGGCCTGCCGAAGATAAAACACTAACTGAAAGCATCGATCATTCAGGTATCAAAATCTTAGTTGTGGATGACAATAAAGATGCTGCCATAATGTTATCAAAAAAGCTCCAGGCAAAAGGCTACAAGGTTGAAGTTGCAAATGATGGTGAGCAAGGGGTAAAAACAGCAAAAGAAGTTAGCCCAGATATAATCCTCATGGATTTGGGAATGCCAAAAATGGATGGGCATGAAGCTGCTAAACAAATTCTTTCAACTTCATGGGGCAGAGACATTCCAATTATTGCCCTGTCTGGATGGGGTCAGGAAACAGACAGGGATCAAACTGCGCAGATAGGTTTTAAGGCACACTTAGTGAAGCCTGTAGCAATTGAAAAACTTCAAAACCAAATCAACAGGGAGCTTCGCGATGAGGGTGGCCTATAATCTAATCCCCTCAATCAAAAGGTCTCCAACCCCTTCCAAGTCCGCACTGTTCAAGCCTTCTTTAAACGTTGCTCTAACCTGACGGCCAATGACGTTTAGGCCAATATATGAAAGCTGAGTTCTAAGAGATACTAGTGCTTGAACACCTCCACTTCCACTAAAGCTTGCAATACCTGCTGGCTTTGCGTTAAATGTGCTTCTCCAATCTTGATCACCGCTTCTACTAATCCATGCGATAAAATTAGTGACTACTGGCGGAACTCCTCCATTGTATTCAGGAACGACAAAAACAAAGCCCTTTGCGTTGTCCATGAGTTCTTTATATTGAAGTACTGCTTTAGGAATCCCTCTTACCTCTTCTGTGGGTGTATATAACGGCAAGTTTAAAGAAACCAAGTCTAAGACAGTACTCTTAACCGACTTGGCCGTGAAATGCTTTTCAAACTCATTAGCTAGCTCGAGGTTTTTATTATTGCTTCCAGCAAGTATTACTACGTCAGACATTGTTTTCCTCCAAATCTATCTTTACATCAACTATAAGGCACTTCTTTATAAATTAATATTTCATTGTTCTTATAGCAACTATAATTTAATTTTATAATTCACCAAATTCTATAAATTGCCACAGATCTGAAGTGTGTCCAACAGGCCTTAAGGGCAAAACCTACGTCATTGCCTATACTTGGTCCCCATCTAGCAAAAAGGACATGATGATTAAGCTCAAAGACTTAAGTGACATTTCCTGGCATACAATTAGCCCAACTGAGGCCTGTGGCAAGCTCGACTGCGAGATTGAAAAAGGACTATCTGAAGAGGAAGTAAATCGCCGCCTAGATGAGTTTGGAAGAAATGAGCTCAAAGAAAAACCACCGAGACCAGCTTGGAAAAAGTTTTTGGATCAGTTTAAAAGCTTATTGGTTGGAGTACTCCTTGGAGCCGCAGTGCTTGCAAACGCAATAGGCGACATCAAAGATGCCATCGTCATACTCGTGGTCACGATCTTTAACGCCACCCTAGGATTTTACCAAGAGCATAGAGCGGAGCAAACCCTTGCAGCTTTAAAAAATATGCTCGCCAACGAAGCAAGTGTTAAAAGACATGGCAATGTCCAAAATATTGAGGCTCCATTATTAGTCCCAGGTGATATTGTCCTGCTGGAAGCGGGAGATAAGATTCCTGCGGATGGGCGTTTGTTTGAAGCGCATAACCTTGAAATCGCTGAGGCGGCCCTCACGGGTGAATCCCTGCCAGTTGGAAAGAAAATCTCACGATTGGAAGAAGATAGTTTGCCCCTTGGAGATAGGTCAAATATGGCCTTCATGAACACCGTAGTCACCAAGGGACGAGCCGAGATGATTGTCACCAACACAGGACAAAGAACAGAGATGGGCAAAATAGCGGGAATGATCTCAGAAGCTCCAGAGAGTTCCACTCCTCTACAAAAACAGTTGGATACATTAGGAAAAAAGCTTGCCGCGCTAGCAGGATTTGTGGTCTTAGTTATTTTCGCTATCGATTTCTTTAGAGGTGAGCCATTGGCGCAAGCAGCAATGAAAGCGGTGGCACTTGCCGTTGCGGCCGTTCCTGAAGGCCTTCCCGCAGTGGTGACTGTCACCCTTGCCTTGGGCATGTGGAGAATGGCAAAAAACAAGGCAATTGTGAAAAAGCTCTCTTCCGTTGAAACACTGGGCTCTACTACAGTGATCTGCTCCGACAAAACAGGGACACTCACAATGAATAAAATGAGTGTACAAGAGGCCTACTTTAATGGGGAAGTAGTTTCTTTTGAAGCAATAAAAAATAAAGACTACACCGAACATCTTCGTCCCATGGTGCTCTCAAGTGAGGCTTCTCTACGCCACGGAAGTGTAGTTGGAGATCCAACAGAGGCCGCCCTCTTAGGACTTGCATTGGAAGGAGGTCTAGACCCAGAGACAGAAAGAGAGAGATACCCTCGCCTAGCAGAAATCCCATTTGACTCTGAACATAAATTTATGGCGACGTTTCATCACCACAAAGACTCAGTTCTCATGTTCATAAAAGGGGCCCCTGATGTTCTCTTAGACCACTCAAAGGACCACAAGCACAAAGAAATTGAAAATAAAAATATTGAGTTTGCAAAGAAAGGTCTCAGAGTTTTGGCGGTTGCAAAGAGAGTTATACCTTCCAGCGAGTTTGAACCCCATGGCGATCTATGGAGATGGGTTGGAGACTGGGAATTTTTAGGCATGGCAGGAATTATAGACCCTCCAAGACCAGAAGCTCTTGAGGCCATCACAGACTGCAAGATGGCAGGGATTCAAGTCAAGATGATCACAGGTGATCACAAAATCACGGCCTCCACAATTGCAAAAAAACTAGGTCTTGAGGGCGATGTTGTTCTTGGGAAAGAAATTGATCACATGAACGAGGAAGAGCTGGGCAAGAGTGCAAAGCATATCGCAGTGTTTGCCAGAGTCAGTCCCGAGCATAAAGTAAAAATAGTGAAAGCTCTTAAGTCGCAGGGCAATGTTACGGCCATGACCGGAGATGGAGTGAATGATGCTCCTGCCTTAAAAAGCGCAGACATTGGTGTTGCTATGGGAATCACAGGCACAGCGGTAACCAAAGAGGCGGCAAAGCTAATACTAACCGATGACAACTTTGCCACAATCGTAATAGCGGTAAAAGAAGGAAGGGTCATCTATGACAATATTGTAAAGTTTGTGCGCTTTCAGCTCTCAACAAATATTGGAGCAATACTTACTGTGCTTGGAGCGACACTGGCAGGTATTCCAGCTCCCTTTACCGCCATACAACTTCTATGGATAAATATAATAATGGATGGACCGCCAGCGATGAGTTTAGGAGTGGAAAAAGCAAGAGATGGCCTTATGAGTGATCCTCCTCGCTCTGAAGGAGCGCAGATTCTATCCCTTGAAAGAATCACAGTCTTAATCTTCTATGGAGTGGTTATGATGGTTGGCACCCTTTATGTGTTTAATCACGGCCTGAAAAATCACAATGAAAAATACGCCGTAACGATGGCATTCTCAACCTTTGTCTTCTTTCAGTTTTTTAATGTCTTTAACGCCAGAGTTGAAAGGACAACGGCATTTAACCATCAGTTTTTTCACAACTTAAAACTTTGGGCCTCCCTACTCCTGGTGATTGCATTGCAGTTTCTAACAGTGTACTGGACGCCGGCTCAAGAGCTTTTTAATACTACTGAGATAGATTTTTATGATTGGCCTTTAATAATCGGCATAGCTTCCAGTGTTTTACTACTGGAGGAGATTAGAAAGTTAGTTAGATCTTAAGGATTGGCAGAGAAGGCAAGGCATCCATCATCCATCAGTATCGACATTTCACATTTCATCCTCACCCTATGCTTCGAATCGCTTATATCTCTCTAGGGAATCTATTAAGTGTTCAGGGTAATAAAAAAATAGTTTGCACACAAATATTCATATAGATATCATAGAGTTTCAGGAGGTATTATGAACAGGTCCATTAAATTCTTACTCTTAACTTTAATTGCTCCTTTAACATTGAGCGCTCAAGATAAATTCCAAATTAGTGTTGAAGCAGGACAGGTATGGCAGCTGCGCAATGATCTTCAAATTCCTAATGATGATGCTGGCACAAGGATTGAACTGGACGAGATCGACCAAGGCCCTGAAGGTTTTTATAGGTTAGAAGGATACTACCGCCCTGCTAAGAATTATGGATTTCGAGTTTTATACGCTCCCCTAACCCTTAAACTTTCAAACACACCAGACTCCTCAGTAAACTTTAATGATCGAACCTTCTCAGCGGGAAGCGAGATTGATTATGAGTTTAAATTTAACTCCTACAGACTGACATGGTTTTACGCATTTTGGGGTCATGGTGATGAGCAATTTAATCTAGGATTCACTGGTAAAATCAGGGATGCTGACACGAAACTTTCTCAAGGAAGCACATCGACAAATTATGACAATGTTGGATTTGTTCCGCTCCTGTACTTGGAGTACTTAAAACCTTTATCAGACAAATGGTCTTTCCACTTTAGCTTTGATGGACTCGCCGGAGGGCCAGGCAGGGCATTTGATTTTGCTTTCAAACTGAGAAGAGACTTTGACAAATACGGAGCACTTGGCGCAGGACTTAGAACTTTGGAAGGCGGAGCTGACAATGATAAAGTTTACAGTTTTGCATTTTTTCAGTACGCCTTATTAGAGTGGAGCATAGGTTTTGGTGGTTAAAGATCGAGCATAATTTTAGGGTACATGAAAACATTTCGGAGACCCACAAGAACAAAGGATCTCCGAGATTAAAGGGATTATTTTAAGCTGTTTAAAGCTTCTACAATATCTTTGGGTTCCGCTCTTTGAACGTAGTCGACATTTAAGAAGGAGTATACGATTTCTCCGTTCTTATCTATTACATAGGTTGCAGGAACAGGCAGTTCCCACGAGTCGTTGCCTTGATTCTTTTCAAGATCTAGACCAAACTTTAAGTAAACATTTTTAAGTTCTTCGCTAAGTTTAAATACAAGCCCGTACTTTCTTGCAACTTTATTAAGGTTATCGCTTAAAATTTCGTACTCGATTTTATTTTTATCGACTGTGGTGCTTCCTGAGTCAGATGATTCAGGTGAAACGGCAATAAGTTGCCCACCGGCGGCCTTAAATTCTCCAAGGTGGTCTTGATACGCTTTAAGTTGAATATTGCAGTATGGACACCAACCGCCTCTATAGAAAGTTAAGATCACAGGGCCATCTTTAAGTTTTTCAGACAACTTAACGTTTTCACCATTAATATTTGGCAGCGTAAAGTCTACGAACTTGTCCCCTTTGGATTTTGCCTTTGCTATCATTCCAGACTTTTCAAGTTCTTCCGTTGCCTGTTCCATTGTCATTCTTGCGCTGTCTGGAATATTTGAGCCAGCTCTTCTACCGTCAAGTTCGGCCTGTAATGAATTTCCTAGTTTTTTTTCGATAAAGCCCACTATTTTCTCCTTTTTTGTGATTCCGAAAACTCTGCCCGTCTCTTTTTCATTTATAAATGATAAGAGCATGGACTGTTGAAAAATTTTGTTTTTCTTTAAAAATTCTTTGTCGTTGTCGAAGTCCACTTCCAGCAACTTGTAAGATTTCTTATCAAGCGAGGAAATAATCTTCTTTTGAGTTTTACAGGATGGACACCAATCAGCGTGAACATGAACTAAAACTCGCTCATTTTTTTGTAAAAACTTTTCGATTTTTTTAGTTGAGTCCTCTTTTGCGTAAAGAATGCAACTAAACAAGAAGGTGGTGATAAAAAGATGCAACTTCATTAATAACTCCTTAGGTTAAATTGAAAGGGATAAATTGGTTATAAACTCAGGCAAAATGCTTAATATAAATGCCTCTAGGTCTTTATCTAGTCCAGTTAGGATCAGTACAGACATGATTGCGCAAAACAGCCCCATGCTTATCTTGATGCCTTTGGAGTTTTCCAAACTCTTTCTTTGAACTTTGGCCACGAACTTTTGGGCACCATATGAAAAAAGAAGTATTGGAAGAATGGATCCAATTGAAAAGACGGCGAGAAGAACCATAGAAGACTTTACTTCTGGCGTGTTTATAATAATTCCTATTATTATCGCCAGTGTAGGGCCACTGCATGGCGCCCAGACAGGTCCAAGGAAAAGACCATTTACGAACTCCATATATAAAGACCCATCCTTCCCACTGCTTTTATTCAAACCTTGTATTTTATTGTTGATTGGAGACAGCGCCAGCGAAAGCTTGTCGATCAGCTTTGGAAATAAAAAAAACATCGAGGCAATTAGAAGAAATACTCCAGAAAGGATTTTTAACTTGTCTGGTGTGAGTCCTATAAGTTGACCAGAAGTTGCCACCACGTAGGTTGTAATGGAAAAGCTTAGAGAAACTCCTATGGCCAACAACACTGGTCCCCATTTTGATCTTTGCAGGGAAGAGCGCACAACAAAAGGCACCATTGGCAGTATGCACGGGGAAAATATGGTTAAAATCCCGGCCGCAAATGAACTAAATATTAAACTAATTGACACCTTCCCTCCCCTTTCTTGACCTATCGGTCAAATAGCACGCAAAAAAAATTTAAATCATTAAATCAAAATCTCTCAATGCGTTATTCGCAATTTGTTTTAAGAACTTTCGATCTTTTCTGAACTTTGAAATCTCCCTGATGGAAAAAGCTGCTGAAATTAAGTTTGTTTTAACTTTATCAACTTCAAGAGAAGAATTCTCTTCAGCAATGGCCTTTGCCACATTGGCCAAGTTTAACTCGGTCGCTGCGAACATATCGCTGGCCTTTTCTCCGAGTGCGTTTTTACCCATAAACTCAAGACATGAATTCATGATAAGACAACCTTTAGTAAAATCCTTTTTTACGCCTTCATCAACCAAGCGCTTGAAGAACTTAACAAGATATTCTTTGGGATCCCCTTTTTTATAAAAAAGACCTCTGGAGTATACGCTATACTTTTCCAAACAGAGCATGAACAACTTTTCTTTGGATCCGAAAGTGTTATATAGGCTTCCTTTAAGAAGACCGGTGGCATCCATAAGATCACGCATGCTCGTGTTCTCATAGCCTTTGTTCCAAAAGACCTCCATGGCCTTGCCTATAATTTCATCTCTATCAAAGTCGGGGGTTCTGCTCATGGTATTATTCTAAGCTTACTTGACCGATTGGTCAACGGCTATAATTCAACATAGACGTCTATTCCATAGATTTTGACCACTTACATTTCTCACTGCCCTAATAACATAGGGCATATATTGTCAATCACAGGATAAGAAGTCTTTACTTAGAATTTCTAAGAAAATAAACTCTCTACATGAACAAGAAAAAGACAATTTCATTAGTTGCTCATGACAATAGAAAAAAAGATTTAATAGATTGGTGCTTAACACACAAAAAGATTCTTTCGAAGCACCAATTATGTGCAACAGGTACAACAGGGCGACTCTTAGAGGAAAAGCTTGGTGTAAAAATAAAAAGGTATCTGAGCGGACCAATTGGCGGTGACTTTCAACTCGGAAGTTCAATTGTTGAGGGCGATATTGATATGCTTATTTTCTTTTGGGATCCCTTAGAGTCTATGGCACACGATCCAGATATAAAGGCACTTTTAAGAATCGCGACTCTCTATAATGTGCCAATGGCCTGTAACCAAAGCAGTGCTGACTATTTTATAAACTCATCTCTAATGAATGGTAACTACCAAAGAAAGTTGTCCGTCTTAAAGAGTTACAAACAAAACAGATCAACGTTTAATCCTTAAAAGCAAACACTGGAAATATAAATCAGAGTATAACAAGTACGCCCGCCAATAAAGACTACAGGCGTACAAGTGATAGTTTAAAGCGTCGTTTGAACCTCTTTAACATTAGAAATTTCCTCATTATACTCGTTCTCTTGAGGACTTCTTCTCTTAAAAAGACCAATCGCTTTTTCAAGATAATTATAAACAAGTGGAATAAGTACAAATGTGAAGAACATCGAGGCCACCATTCCGCCAACGACAACCGCACCCATTGACGCCTTCACCCCATCATTATCAAAAAGTTGAGGCAGTGTACCGGCGATAACGGCAAGGGAGGTCATGGCGATAGGCCTAAACTTCTCTTCCACGGCCGCCCACAGTGAGTCCTGTATACCCTTTCCGTTCTGCTTATGCACCATAGTCTGATCCAACAATAGAATTGCGTTGTTAACGGCCAACCCAACCAACATTACAAATGCCATCATCGATCCAATATTAATAGTGAACTCCATAAAGAATAGAAAATAGAACACACCAACAAAAGAGGTGAATACAGCACTTACAATCGTAAATGGGTGAATAAAAGAGTTTAGGATTGCCACCAATAACATGTAAGTTAAGATAACCGCCATTAAAAACGCTGTGGCAATTTCTTGGCCAGTTTCCTCCATGCTCTCCGCTCTACCAGTAAATGCAAAGTCATATCCTTGTTCAAATTCGATTTCTTCGTTGAACTTTTCTGCCAAAAAGGTTTGAACTTCGTTTGCGGAACTCTTTGATAGGTAACCTGCAAGCTGGATAATTCTTCTTTTATCTCTTCTTTTCAGTGGCGGAAGAGCTTTTTGAACCTTCAGGTCACCCAATCTAGATATTGGTAGAAGTCCACCTTTGGTGTCGATATAAAGCGAGGATATGTCATCGATATTCCTTTTAAACTCATCAGCTACGGTAACGTTAATGTCATACTCTTCACCAAGCTCTCTAAATACCGCCACGTCGTCTCCAGTGACAGCAGTTCTTATAAGAGGTCCAACCTGTGAGTTGGAGACGCCAAACATCTGAAGAGCATTTGTGTCTGGAACAAAAACAATTTCATCCTTAGGGTCTTTGTGAGTTGACGTGATTGATCTAAAAAAGCCAGAGTCCTTCATAATGGTCTCCATCTCTTTAGATAGCTCGACCATTTTATCGTATTCGATCCCTCGCACATCAATTGTGATATCGGCTTCACCAGAAGCACCACCACCGGCCCCTCTGGCCATTGTGATTTTAGCATCGGGGATTTTTGCAAATTGTGGAGTCAATAGGTTAATAATGTCGACATCACTTCTATTTCTTTTTTCCAAGTCTTCAAGGTTTACAATAACCCTTGCGTTCTCATAGCCATCTTCACCAACAATGGACAAGAAGCTTGAAACCTCAGGCACCTTATCAACATAATTTTCAATCTGTTCAACGGCCTTGGATGTTTCACTCAGGGCGGAACCTTGTGGCATTTCAACCGTCACTCGTATGATATCTTCATCGGATGCAGAAAAGAACTCTCCACCTATATAAGGCATAATTAAGGCAGGAGACGCAACAATCAAAAAGATTACAATCAAGCTAGTCTTTGGGATTTTAAATAGAAGTTTGAAGATTTTTTGATACTCCTTTAATAGAAAGTTTAGTGATGCATCAACTGGGCCTACAATAAGCCTTTGTAAAAGTTTTCTAACAGGACCATCATTTTTATGTTCTTTATGCTCCACCATTTTACGACTAAGAAGTGCTCCACACATCATTGGAGTTAAAGTGAAAGACCCAATAACCGAAAAGATAGTGGCAAACACAACCGTTAGGCCGAATTGATTCATAAACTGGCCAACCATTCCTCCCATAAATGCAATTGGAGTAAACACAACAAGGTTTGTGCCAGCTGATGCCAGTACGGCCAATGCTACATCTTTTGTTCCTTGAATTGCGGCTTCCTGGGACTCAAGACCCTGTTCCAGCTTGCTCACTACAGACTCAATAATAACAATTGCGTTTGCGATTAAAGTACCTAAAGCAGTACCCACGGCTAAAAGAGTCATCATATTGATACTAAACTTGGCGAAGTCCATGAGAAGGAAACTAGATATAATTGAAGTTGGGATAACAACCGCGGCAATGAATGTTACTCTAAAGTTTCCAAGAAACATGAATAGAATCACGACCGTTAATACAACCCCTATGGCAATATTATTTAAGGTGTTATTGGTATTTGCGATGATTCTTTCAGTGGAATCAGATGCCACTTCTAGTTTTGTACCTTCAGGCAAAGTGTTTGCTATTTCTTTGATTTCATTACGCGCTCTTGCAGCGATTGAAATGGCATCCCCATCCGAAAGCTTATTAATGGCAAGTGTGACAGCTTTTGTACCATTCCACCTTGACTCAGTCTCAACATCTTCAGCGCCATCAACGACTGTTGCCACATCGCTAAGTTTAATGCGAATCCCCTCTTGAGTAACAATAGGCATGTCTCTAATATCTTTAACAGTTTGAAACTCACCTTGGAACCTAACTGTGACTTCATTTTTACCTTGAGTGATGGAACCACCAGGTACATTTAGGTTTCGTTTTTTAATAGCACTGGAGATATCTGTTAAAGTGACAAAGTATCTCTGCATAAGGTTTCTATTTAGATTGATGTTGATTTGACGCTCAAGTCCACCTGAGATCTCTACAGACGCAACACCTGGCACAGTGGACAATAGAGGTTTAACATCTTTGTCTGCCATCTGATATAGCTCTCTTGCATCCAGCTTATCTGAAGAAAGAGTTAGGTAAAATATTGGTGTTACAAGCGGATCAAATTTGGAAATAATAGGTCTTTCGGCAGCATCAGGCAGCTCATTCAAGATGGCCTCCACCTTATCCTTTACCTCGATCGCTTTATTATTAACGTCTGCTTTAATCTCGAATTCAATCATTAGAAGACCAAAGCTCTCATAAGCATTTCCATTGATCTTTTTTATGTCAGAAATCTCTGCTACCGCATCTTCCACTTTTTTCAAAAGCTGAGTTTCAACTTCGATTGGAGTCGCTCCAGGATAAGGCATGTTAATACTAACGATTGGGTACTCAATACGTGGAGTCGCTTCAATAATTAGGTTTTTGTATGAAAATAATCCTAAGACGACAAATATCAGAATAAATACGATAGTCATCGCCGGACGTTTTACGAATGTTTCAATCATTTCTGCTCTCCTGTTACAATTCTTGCCACGTCACCTTTATTTAGGGAGCTAGCACCCCTTACTATTAACTTCTCACCAATTGAAAGACCTTCCACAATCTCAACATACAATTGTGACTCCTCACCTTTTTTTATAAAGCGTTTAACTGCTTTGCCATCATCGGTAAGAACCCATACAAAACTCTTTTTATCTATTTGCTTGATGGATGTTGAAGGAATCATAACAATATTCTTTAAGGTCTTAGTGTTGATATCAACAACAACGTTTTTGGCCATTTCAGCCTTGGATGCTGAGCTGCGCTTGACTAAAACCTTGTAGAGACCAGTGTTGGTGTCTGGGCGACTGCTTTTATACACGACCTTCCCTTCTTCAACTCCACGATCAGTGAATACTCTTGCCTCTTGAAAGGCAATAATCTTTTGCCACTGAATCTTGGAGACCATCAGTTCAACCTCTTCTTGATTGCCTTGACCAGTCACTCTTTCAAAAAATTTAAGATCATCGGTTTTAACTTGAAACGTCTCCACAGGTTTTCCAAATTTTTTGTGTTCATTGGCTATAGAAATAGTGGGAGCGTTTCTTTTTTCCTTAATCACTCCAATTTTCCAATTCACCGATGCCGCGATTAACACGACAAGCCCTATATAAAAGATAGCTCTAATCATTTTGCCACCACTCCTTTAGTAAATCTCTTTATGGATGCTCTGTTTTGATAAATTTGAAACAAAGCGGTTTGTTGTTGAATTCGCGCATTGGTTAGTGAGCTTTCTGCGGTGTTAAGATCATTTCTAGTTGCCCCACCTGTTTCAAAGCGAGTCCTAGTTAGTTCATAACCTCTTTTTGCGAGACCAACAGCTTTTTTGGCGGCCGCAAATTTTTGGATGTTCGCCTTATATTCTTCGATAGCTGATGCCAACTCAACCTCAAGAATTTCTTTCTGCTTCTTTAGTTCTATTTTTGCCTTCACTGCGTCTAGTGCCGCTTGTTGATGACGCGCTTTAACTGCGCCCCCCTCAAAAATAGGAATATTCAAGCTCAAACCAATCGCTGAAGATGTAAACATTCGCTCATCCTCTGGTTGGAAAGTATCTCCAGTTCCTCCGTGGTTTAACTGCCCAAAGGCCGAGATCGTCGGATAGTGTTCGGCCTTGGCAAGCATGGTCTGCTTTTGAGCTATTTGCGCCGCCAACTCAATAGATTTTAAAGAAGGGTTCTCATATGCCTCATCTAAAAGTTTGCTCTTATCTAGAACCGGAAAGAGTGTGGACATGCTTGTGGTCAATCGAGGTTGTGATTCTATTGGCATTTCGGTAAGTAGGTTTAGCTGAAGAAATGCAAGCCTTAGGTTTTTTTGCGCATCTGAAACGATTGGGGCCCTACTTGCAATATCGGCCGCCATTCTTATGTTGTCGAAACGGGGCACACGTCCACCTTGAAATCTTTTCTGAAGGGCCTCAAGATTTTTCTTAGCATTTCCGTGGGAGTCTTTTGCAATCTGAAGAACTTCCTGCGCAGACAATGCGTTAAAGTAAGCAACTTCAACAGCGAACCTTATTTCTCTCTCCACCGCTTCCTTAGCAGACTGCCTTGCATCTTGTGAGATTTTGGCCAGGTCAAGAGCGTGACTTACTCTGCCAAAGCTATAGATAACTTGATTTAGTTGAAGACTGGACAGCATTTCCCAGTCTTCCTTAATGCGAGCACTTGTATCGCCAATTTGTATTACAGGGGATTTTGTGTGCCTTATAGATTGGAAGTTAGCAGAGATCTGCGGCAACACACTCGCCCATGCTTCCTTGATTTGTGCCTGTGCTCTTTGTACCTCGATGGCAGCCTGCTGCACATTTTCACTTCGCTTTAAGGCTAATTTTGTTGCCTCCTCCAAGCTTAGCCTTTCCTGCCCGTACGCACCGGGGCCAGCGACCCAAGCGCAGATGAGCGCCATCATTAGCCAGATATTTCTCATTCTTATACTCCTCATTTGACACTTATTCCGTTTATAAAAGTTTCCGTTATGTGTTTTAAATATTCTTCTCTAAAGTTCTCATTGTCTTTGATTGAACACCCAAACAGTGTTTCTCGATTTGAATCATGGCAGACGGCCTGAAAAAAACTCGACATAAATAATGAAGCGGTAATGAATGGGTTAAGATCTTCCCTTACGATTCCTTGTTCTTTTGCTGAATTAAAAAATGCAACAAGCTTCTTAAATAGTTGCACGAAAGATTTACCTATAATTGAAGGTTCTTTTTTGTCATCTCTTTGAAGCTCCTTAAAAACCAACCTTACAAGCTCTTGTCTTTCCGTATAAATTCCAAAGATATGTTCTGTGAATTTGGATAGCTTTTTTTCAAAGTCGATTAAGTCTGAAGAAGGGGCAAGAATCTTCTCAACCAAGGAGAGAGTCTCTAGCCCAAAGTCCTCTATGCAGGCCTGGTAAAGCCCTTCTTTGCCGGAGAAATAGTAGCTAATGGCTGAAATGTTTACTCCAGCACTGTTTGCAATCTCTCTAATCGATGCGCCATCAAGCCCTTTTTCTAAAAATAGCTTCTGAGCGTGTTTAATCAGCTTATGCTTTGGTGTGCTATCCATAGTAATCAAACGTCCGATTCAAGTAAACGACATCGTTTACATCACACACAAAGTAAACCATATCGTTTACCACTTCAAGAAAATAATGCTATAATTAGTTAAGTTAAAAGATTACAAGAGGTTAGAGATGTCTTCAGAGATAAAACAATTAAGTAAGAAAGAGGAAATTATCTCTGCAAGTATTGAAATCTTCGTGAATGAAGGTTTTGACCGCCCAACAATGGACTCTATAGCATCCCGGGCCAAAGTTTCTAAACGGACCCTTTATAAGTATTTTTCCAACAAGCATGCCCTACTGGACGAGATTATCTTCCGGCTTGTCGATGAAAAGCATAGTAGCTTAAACTTCAAGTACAGTAAGGATGAAGATATTCTTCTTCAAATCCAAAACATTATCAAGCATAAGACTGATCACCTGCTTTGTCCCAGCAACTTAAAGCTTGCTAAGATCATTCTATCCGAGGCCCTAAAGGGTGAAGGGTTTTTAAAGGATATGTTAGAAGAAGTGCTAAGGACCGAAAGGGTAACCTTGGAATGGATTAAACAGGCCCAAGAGGATCAAAAGCTGTTAAAAGAAGAGCCACTAGTGATACTGGACTTTCTCAACGAACTAGTAAACGGAATTATATTTTTCCCAATTCTTTTCGGTAAAAAAGACCAAGTAACTAAAAAAGAAATTGAAGATGTATCTCGAATGTTTCTGTTCCTCAAGGGTGTTAATTAAACCATGCTCATATAAACGAGCTCGCTAGAGCCCAAGCTTTTCAAACGATACTAAGATTTCTTTCGTTGAGTTTTGCCACCTTTTTTAAAAGTGCCTCTAGATTTATTGGCCCTACCCTTTGCGGCCCGACGATTCCTTCCCGCTCGCTCCCTTTGCTTGGCCTTGGGCTTTCCACAATCGTCCATAACTGACTCGATATCAGCAAGGTTGTTGTATCTACGTATTTCCTTGTTAAACTTCCATACGAACATGAGCTTTAATAGTTCTTCTTTGGAAAGATCATCAAAGTGGCCTTGCATAAGTTCAAAAGATTCATCAAGCTTAAACTCATCACCTTTTGCCTTTATGGCGTCAACAATAAACGCTGCCCCATCCAACTCTTTGGCCACAAGATTCTTTTTAAGTTTGGATACACTTGGAAGTTGTTCTTTAACGATCCTTTTATTTATATGCTTCTCAATTCCTCTTATAAGGTAAGCAGACTTAGGACTAGTAATGGTATAGGCCTTGCCCTTTGTTCCTGCTCTTCCGGTTCGTCCAATCCGATGAACATAGGACTCATTATCCCTAGGGATTCCATAATTAAAAACATGTGTCAGGTTATCAACGTCAATTCCTCTGGCGGCAACATCTGTGCAAACAAGAAGATTGACCTTTCTCTTTTTGAAGTTGTTCATGGCATGGTCTCTTTCCACCTGCCCCATATCGCCATTTAACACTTCCGCTTCATGTCCCCTGTTTTTTAGATCATCGGCCACCATCTTCGTCTCAAGTTTTGTTTTACAGAAGACAATACCGTACATGTCATCCGCATCATCTATTAGACGAGCGATCGCTTCCTTAAAGTGCTTTTCACGCACAACAAAGTACTTTTGCTCAATGTCGTCATTGCTCAAAGACTTCTTTTCAATCTTGACCATCTCAGGCCTGTTGAACGAATCTTTAATAAGTTTCACAATTTGTTTAGGCATAGTGGCCGAAAACATCATCAGCTGACGTTGTGGTCTAAAGCTCGACAGAATAACTTGCACATCTTCAAAAAAGCCCATGTTTAACATTTCATCGGCTTCATCCAGTATGCAATACTTGGCCTGATCAAGCTTTAGAATGCCTTTTTCAATCATATCTATCACTCGCCCCGGCGTTCCTACTACAATTTGAGGCCTGTCGCTTTTTAGAGCTCTTATTTGAGACTCGTACCCTGTCCCGCCATAGATACAAGTGCTTTTAACAGAGGTATACTTCCCAAACTTTTCGATCTCTTTTTCAATTTGATTGGCGAGCTCTCTCGTTGGCGCCAAGATTAGCGCCTGAACAGAATTGTTTTTAAAATCCATCCTTGAAAGAAGAGGAATGGCAAATGCCCCAGTCTTTCCTGTTCCAGTTTGAGCTTGACCCACAAAGTCTTTTTTAGAGTCTAAAAGTACAGGTATGGCCCTGGCCTGGATTTCAGTTGGTTTTTCGAATCCCATCTCGCCTAGAGATTTAAGAATATTTTTGTCTAAACTTAGTTCTTTAAATGTTTTCATCTTATCCGTTTGTTAAATTTTTTAACTACTTATCACACATTCATCAAATTAAAATAAAGATTAGCTCCGTCAATTACGGATTATGTGAATCCACAGGTGCAGGAACATAGTAAAAACAGACCTTTGTACCGTAAATTGATTTTTTAAAGTTAGCTTTCTTTATTGAGCGCAGGCAGCTTTATACCGTACTTAATGGCGCTGTACCTGGTTATGAAGGCCACAATAATGGATGCGGCGGCACTATAGATCCACTCTAGTCCCATGCTTGTCAGAAGAATAAACAACAATGAAGAGAGTGCTGCAACTGTGGCATATAGCTCTTTCTGATAAAGAATGGACTCCTCACCACTGAAGGCAGATCTTAAAATACCTCCCAATACAGCGCTTATAGTCCCCATAATCAGAGATGTCTCATTATTAAATCCCAAAAGAAGTGTTTTCTGGGTTCCCACAACAACAAAGAAGCCAAGTCCCAAAGTATCTAAAAACAACAAAACTGATTTTTGCTTTTCATAAAAATTAAGCATGAAGAATGTCGAAATTGTCCCCAAAAGAATGATGTATATGTAAATTGGATTTAATGTCCAGAAAACAGACTCCGAAATGATAAGGTCCCTAACGGTTCCCCCGCCAACGGCCGTTAAAAAGGCCAAAAACAACATCCCAAAAAAGTCGAATTTTGAATTGCCTGCTATGGAAGCGCCGGTAACAGCAAAGACAAAAGTTCCCAAGTAATCTATAAATTCGAAAAGGCCCATATGCCCCCCTGGATGGATCTCAGTTTACATCAATAATTTAACACCTCATGAACGGTTGTAAACAAAAAGCGACTTTATAACGAGAATTTTATGCTGCGCTTTTAGTGAAAGTTGTATGAATCTGGTCTATATATTTAGGTTTTTCAATATAAGGCCTTTAAGCATCTCTGGATCACTCCCAGGACCAATAGTTAAAAGCTTTGGTCCTGTGATTGGAGTTCCATTGAAGCTTCTGATGAACACTTCTCAACTGGGTGTTCTTTCAAAGTGTGAATAATGCTCAAAGATGTCTGCATTATGATGAAAAAAATTTAGCATTGGATGATTGTTTACTGCAGTAAGCAAGGCCAATTCATCAAAGCGAATTCGAACTAAAGGTTCTCCAGTATTTCTGTGTTTTTAGTTCTTTCTTTATAATTTAAATGAACATCAGCGTATTTGATCTTGCCTGATTTAACGATGAATACAGCTGGGTGGGCCACAATATGATGCTTTTCTCCAGAGTCGCCTTCCACATCGATTGAGTAAGAGTTCTTATATTTTTTAACGAGCTTCTCATCAAGCTTGTTGGCAATTTCAAACTTCTTTAACAACTCCGCTTTAGGATCGCTAACAATATGAAAGCCTAAATCAAATTTTCTTTTCATTTTCTTTGCGACTGCAGACCTATCCACACTTATACCTATGACTGCTTGTTTGGTCTTAAGCTTTGGAACAACTTCACTTTGAATGGATTTTAACTGGGTCATGCAGTAAGGACACCAGGAGCCTCTGTAAAATACAAGCACATACTCTTTATTGCTTAAGGTAAGGTCAATCTCCTTCCCCTCTGTAGTAACTATTTTTTCAACAGGAACCTTTTCACCAACTTTAACGCCTTCAGCAGCAAAGACCGTACTTAGAAACAGAGCTAAGACTATTGCGAGTTTCATTTCTTCTCCTAATTACGCTTTTTTAACAACAGAACACTTAAGATACATTGACCCATGCCCGTCGACCTTGCAAGAGATGTCATGCCCGTTAACAGGGCTGTCCAGAAGTTTAATATTTTTTACTTTGGTTCCTGCCTTGATGGTGCTTTTTCCGGCCTTAAGATCTTTGACGGTGGTGACCGCATCTCCGTCTTGAAGAGTGTTACCATTTACATCTTTAAAGGTGGGCTCCATCTCCTCTTCTGAGTTTGCCTCAAGCGACCACTCGTGAAAGCATTCTGGGCACACCCATAGAGCTCCATCAGGATAACCATAAGGTGAATTACATTTTGGGCATTGTTGTGTTTCATCTGTCATGTACTTGATAGTAACTATAGGGTGAGTCATTGTCATCAAATACAACGATTGAAAGTTAAGAAAGTCCTAATAACTCATGATCCAGATCAACCTTGTAACTATTCAAAATTACTCAAAATCCCCTAAAACCACCAACAATCTAAGGCATTAAGAGAAATTAAGTTTTTGATCCCTAAATCCTTTTCCGCCCCTAACTAGTTTAAATTATAAGCTAAATATATAAACAAATAAGCCGATGCATTAAGAGAATATAATAAGAAAATGTTAATATATGAAAAAGAAAGTAATAAGCATTTCAACATTTTTGGCCTGTTCACTAACCTTCGCGGATGTTTACGTGGTTAGGCCAGGCGACACGGCGAGCGATATTCTCTTTAGAAATGTCGAGGGCCGAATTTATGGCAGAGACGGCAATCTATCAAAGCTTCTGAAGCATAACCCCAATATTGTGGATCCCGACAATATAGTTGTTGGTGAAACTCTTAGGTTCCCTAAAGAGTTCACTCTTCTATCAGAAAAAGTGAAGCCTGAACAACAATCACCCTTAAAAGTGAAAGAGAAAACGAATAAAAAGGCGCAACCCCAATCCGCCCCCCAATCTCTATTCTTTGGTCTTGAACTTGGCTCAATGAGTTTGAGCGCAACAGAGTCAGCCACAGGAGAAAATGAGGTTGCCACATCAGACTTGGCCTATGGCGCCACTTTTAAATGGGTTCATAATTGGAGTGAAAAATACAACTTCTTCCTAAACGGGTCTATTTCAAAATACAAGTTTCAAGTATCAGAGGGTAAAAGCCTTGAAGAAGAAAACCTAACCAAGGCCTATGCAGGCGTAGGTCTTAACCATAAGTACAGCAATAAGAGCAAATTTGAAGTAGAAGCGGGACTCAGTGAGGCCCTACTCCTTACTTCCAATAGTACTACGGAAATTGAAGTTGAAAAATTTGTAGTACCTAAACTTACAGTTTCCGGAACACATACTATCGCTAGATTCACCAGTGGCTATGGACTTAATGCCTCTTGGGGAGCTGGGGCGTTTTTACCATCGTCTCAACCTAGCTATGATACTGAGCTTACTTCATTCTGGAAGTTTGGAGCGAGTTCATTTTATGAACAAAATGGGAAACGATTCAGCGTTTCATTATCTTATGGACAAGAATCTATTGAGACAGACAACATTGAACAGACGAATAAAGAAATCGCGATCAGTGCAAGAACGGGAGTTGAGTTTTGAAAACGAGCCTTAAACTACTCACATTCTCTTTGATGTTACTAAGTGTCACAAGTTGTTTGGATGAACTTCCAGAGCTTGCAAATCTTGACTACTGTCCAGGACAGAGACAGGAAGATGGCTCTTGTCCAGAGGCGGATACAGACGAAAGCAACCTTTCAAGTTCTGTAAGTTGGGACTTTTCAAACTCATCTGACTACACATTCGATTCAGACTTCATTGAAATAAGCGGCAACAAGGCACAAATTAAGAGTGTCGACACTCAGTTCTCTGGCACTGATTTTAACAACGGCACCCACCTAGGAAGCGATGTTTTAAACAATAAACTAACCCTTTTGACCTCTCCTAGTTTGGATCAAACTCACATAAATAATATTCTTCCGTCTAAAACTTCTTCCCTCATTGGCTATTGGAGATTTGATGGAAACTTAAACGACACATCCTCGCTGGGCAACAACGGAACACTAAACGGCAACACTGCCCTTGACACTTCTCAAACAAAAATTGGATCAGGCTCCGTTCTTATAAATGGCGCTGCAGGCGACTCAGTCTCATTTGGCGACATTCAAGAAATTGACAATGCCACGGCCTTCACTGGTTGCGTCTGGGTTTATCATAAAAGCATTTCAAACGATGATTACATCTTTTCAAAAAGCCAAAGCTCTGGAGCTGGGAACCAAAGGTTTCTATTCTTGAGAGACGACGTTGGTGGACATACAGGAAGAACCGACACTTACACAATTTATTTGAGAGATGATAGTTCAGAGGCAAGAATAGAGGGTGCTTCCAATATTGCGGTACAAAACCAATGGACACATGTTTGCATCTCATTTCGGGCCAACAGCTCCACAGGTTTGCGGCTTTATGTAAATGGAGTTGAAGACGCCAATAGTCCGGACTCAACTTTTGGGATTAACAATCTTGATGCCGGAACAAGACCATTTCTTATTGGTGACACCTATACTCAGGGCTCTGCACTCAATGGATATTATGATGAGTTGGCCATTTTCAATGCGCAGCTAAGTTCAGATGAAATAAGAAGCATTTACGAGGCCCAGCATGGAAACTTTTCAGAACTTGCCTCCTCATGGACACCTAAGTATGACAGTATCGTAGGATATTGGAAAATGAATGGCTCATGGGCCGACTCTTCACCTTCCGCCTCACATGGATCACCAAATGGAGCAGTGTCCTTTAGCTCAACCAATATGGTTGGCACAGGATCTGGCCAGTTTAATGGTTCCTCGGGATTTTTATCTACTGGAGTCTACCCTGTGGTTGGTTCAACCCCTAGAACTGTTACTGCTTGGATCAAAACTTCGGATGATGGGCTTAAAAAGACAATTGTGGACTGGGGCCCATCCAATGTTGGCGAGAGGTTCAATTTTCAAGTTAGAGGTAATGTCATAAGAGTTGAATCGCAAGGAAACGGCGAAAATGGAACGATGCTTATTGCGGATCAAGCTTGGCACTTTGTGGCCGTAAGCTGCACTGGCGCAAACATTAATACTTGCAAACTATATGTCGACGGAAAACTTGATAAAGAAGTCTCCACGTCAAATCCTATAAATACAGGAAACACTGCGGATCCATTAAGAATTGGAGCGGCCACTTCCTACTCTGCTTATTTTGTAGGCAAGCTAGATGAGGTCGCTATTTGGCAGACGGCGCTGACGGAGTCAGAAATCAAGGCCATATATGAAAAACAGAAACAAAAGCAAGTCTCATCTTACGACTCCCCTGTTATAGACTTGGGAAGTAGTCAAAGCATTACAAATCTAACACCGACAACTGATCTTCCATTCTTAAAAGAGATTGGACTCACAAGCGAGAGCTCTTCTGACTACTCTTCACTAACCGCAGACCTTTCTACCAATTTATTTGCCGCGTGGGAGTTAAACGAATCCACAGGCAATCCAGTAGAGTCCGTCTCGTCTAGTGCCTCTGCGATAGTTGGAGGAGTTGCTCAAGGCAATTCAGGTATTCTTGCAGGCTCATATTCTTTTGATGGCACAACTGGATACATCAATGCTGGCACTCTTGGAAATCTTGGAAATGACATTATTAATGGTTTTACCACATGTGCTTGGGTTAGAACCGGAAGTTCAGTTAAACAAAGTGTAATTGGCAACTATGATGGCACAACACCAGATTCATCCACTTTTCAACTTCAGATAAACAGAGGTCTATCGAATGCAAATTTAAAAGGTGCGGTTTTTGCCTATGTACGTGATGCTGGTGGTGGATCTTACCAAACTCTTACAGGAGTGGTAAACGCTGACACAGGAATCAGTGACGGTAAGTGGCATCACCTATGTGCCAACTATAATGTTCCCGCTCAGCAGATCAATATATATATCGACGCTGTACCTCAATCCGTGACTTATGAAAATCAAGGAAGCCTTGGTGCCACAGCGCCGTTTGACAGAGATATCTTCATTGGAGCAAATAACGCTCAGGGTTCTCCAAACAACTTCTTTAGAGGTAGTTTGGACTCTGTAAATATTTGGACCACCAACCTCAGTGCGAGTGAAGTCCTAGAGCACTATCGTCGAGGAGCAAACAGAGTAAAGTATCAAATAAGAACTTGCTCAGACTCAAGCTGTTCAGGAAGTCCAGAGTGGAAAGGCCCAGGTGGTGATTCATCGACTTTCTTTTCTGAGCTCTATAACAGAAGCAGTGCTTCGCTAGATTCTATTTTCTCGACTTGTTATGTTTCTTCTCAGGATGTTTGTGACCATTCAGAGTTCTCCATTTTTGGATCCAAAGAGACAGGTCCGCTGGACCTCCTTCTCTCAGACTTTCCAGTCTTTGATGAGTCGCCTCTTCAATCCAGATATTTTCAGTACCGTGTGATTATGGAGGCACAGAAGAACCAATCATGTTCAGGTGAAGCGTGTGTACCTAGCTTGAATTCATTGAACTTCTCACCCAGTGTTTACCATACCGGCGGCCATAGTATAACAGGCACAACAGCAGTTACCATTGATGGCGAGATAGAAAGCTTCAGCGAAACTGTTAGCTCGGGCTGTACTGTGAAATACCAATTTTCAAAAGATGGCACTAATTTCTCTTATTACAATTCTGGTTGGACGGCCGCCACCGACAGCTCTTCAGAAGCAAACACCGCATCAGAAATAAGCTCAGTGTTAAAAGATTTTATCTCCACAGGTTCTTTGTACTTTAGGGCCTATCTTGTATCTGATGGTTCCCAGGCATGTGAGCTTGAAGAGATAAATATAAATTAAAAATATTCAGGGGGTGCTGTTCATCGCGCCCCCCACTGCCCTGTATAAGAATTTTCTAAGTTCAAAACACATGTAGAAGACATGAAACCAATACCAACAGAGAATTTTTGGTGCTATCCTTAAGAGACTTAAGTTCTAACAGTTGGATAAAAATGGATAAAGCATCTCCCGATTTCAAAAACATTATAAAGTCACTACCTGGTCTATATCTCATCATTGAACCTAACGCGCCAAAGTATACTATTGTATGCGCTAGCGATGCCTACACTAGACAGACATTGACTAAACAAGATGAAATAAAAGGGAAAGGTCTTTTTGAGGTGTTTCCAGACAATCCGGAAGATAAGAATGCTAACGGCGAATCAAACCTTTCAGCTTCACTCCTGAGAGTTCTTGAGACAAGAAGCCAAGATGTTTTACCAGTTCAAAGATACGATATCAGAAGACCTCAAAACATGGGCGGGGGATTTGAAGAAAGGTACTGGACCCCCACCAATACCCCTGTTCTAGATGAAGAAGGAAAGGTTTCTTACATCATCCACCAAGTAGAAGATGTTACAGAGAGAGTAAAGCTTAAACAAACCGGGGAAGAACTTGATGCGAAACTAGTTACTTACAACCATAAATTAAGCGAGGCGCACGCCCAGCTAAAAGAGTCCAATCGAAGAAAAGACATCTTTTTGGCGACCCTGGCACATGAGCTAAGAAACCCTCTGGCCCCTATTCGTTCGGGTGTTGAGCTTTTAAAAATGGATGTGAATATAATGGAATTGCTTCCAACTATGGAGCGTCAAATTTCACACTTGGAAAAGCTCATTGACGACCTGACCGAAAGCTCCAGAATAAGCAGGGGCAAACTAAACCTCAACCTGCAGGAGTTGGAAGTATCAAAGCTAATTGAAGAATTGGTTGATTCTTTAAAAAAGACTTCGCCAGGAGAGCTGGACAACTTAGAGCTCGTTCTACCTGAAGAAGAGTTATGGATAAAGGCCGACCCAGTTCGTATAAGCCAGGTTATAAACAATTTAATAAACAACTCTCAAAAGTTCACTCCCAATGACAAAACAATAAGGCTTACCATCTCGCAAGACAATGGCAATGTCCTACTCTGCATCAAAGATGAGGGTGTGGGGGTTGAGAAAGAAAATTTATCGCAAATTTTTGAAATGTTTGTACAAGTTGACAAGCCTGGCATGCATCAAGGACTAGGGCTTGGACTTTCAATTTCAAAAATGCTTATAGAGATGCATAAAGGCACAATCAAAGGTGAAAGTGAAGGGCTGGATAAAGGCCTGGAGGTATCGATTGAGCTTCCATTGATTGAAGCTCCCAAGGAAATAGACAAAAATGACCAAGATGCAAAAGGTTCGAACAATTTAAAAATACTAATCGCCGATGACAATGTTGACGCCGCATATATCCTAAAATTGGCCTTAGAGAAATTTAACAACTGCGTTGAGCTTGCAAAAAATGGCGAAGAGGCATTGATCCGAGCTAAAGAATTCCGCCCCAACCTAATACTTATGGACCTTGGTATGCCAGTAAAAGACGGACATCAAGCGGCAACAGAGATTCTAGAAAAACCTTGGGGCAAGGACATATCGATCGTGGCGCTATCAGGTTGGGGCCAAGAAGAAGATAAAGAACGCACAAAAAAACTTGGTTTTAAAGGTCACTTGGTAAAACCTGTTAGTTTGAAACAAATTCAAGAACAAATTAGCAATTTATTTGAGGTCTAAGCAGTCTTCTCAAGGTCCGAGTTATAAGTAAGTCTTTTGACTCTTCTGTAAACATCATACGGGTTGAGGACTGAGCGAAAAATGTTTTTGTTAAATTTAGACTGCACTCCCATGGACGATGCAGTTGCAAAAACAATATTGCCAGAGCCCCATATCCTTTGAAGAACACTTACACTCACAGTAAGGTCTGTGACCTTGTCATAGTCTATAGAATGAAAATCAATTCCAAAAAACCCTGTTGAGATGATTAATCTTTTGGAGGTTAAAACGTACAAGACATTCTTGTAGTTGATATAAATAAACACGCCAATCACTAGGGCCAATAGTAAACTTGTTAGGAAGGCCCCACCAGGGATATTTGCGCCACGAACCGAGAGCAAACCAATGACAACTCCAGGAATAATGGAGATTGGAGCAAGCCCGAGAATATAAGTAATTAGATGAGGTTTCTCGGCCCAAATAACACTTTCATCACTCTCCAGGACGTTTGTAAAAAACTTGGGTAATTTCCTTTTTAGACTCCTGCGATTACTTCTAAGTAACTTTGCGTAATTTGAATTAGGCCTGTTCAGATTTAACTTTTTCAACTCCCCTTCATCCAAAAAATAGCCATTGCACTTTGAACAATTTTCTACAAGAATCCCAGTCTTACCTACAAGTCCAGAAGAGAGATGAATAGCGCAGTGAGGACATGTTCTTTTGGACTTATG
Organism: Halobacteriovoraceae bacterium; assembly: GCA_002711995.1. Classification (GTDB taxonomy): domain Bacteria; phylum Bdellovibrionota; class Bacteriovoracia; order Bacteriovoracales; family Bacteriovoracaceae; genus UBA845. The sequence goes on from PASN01000010.1 coordinate 322,953, forward strand.
AAGGTTTTTCAATCCATTGGTATTCAACTCTTTAAGAACATTGTCATTTCTTAGAACAAGGTTCAATTCATTATCATCAAACCAAAGACCTTCACAACCAGAACATTTCTCCACTAAAAGACCATCAAAGTCCTTAACCTTGTAAGTTTTTAGTGATTCTTCACACGCAGGGCACTTCATAACTCTCCTTCAATAATTCCATTATACACACAAGCATATTTTGAAGAAGAGTTTATTGAAAACCTTAATGAAATTTAATAATTCATTGAGCAAAACTTTTGAAAAACCTCTTTATGTTTGGCCAGGTCCACTTCGGGAGACATTGACACTCTAACAATATAGTCTTTATCCCCCTCTTTCGTTGTTCCCTGAGTAGAGGTCGCTGGTATTGTCCAATAAGAGCCTTTCAGTTGCCCATAACTCACACAGTGTTTACTGCCGCCTGGGATCTCATTGATCATTAGTGTAATTAGCTTTTGATTTAACTCTCTCTTATAGGACTCTTTCTCTTCTGGTGTTGATCCTTTTGTTGGAAGGTCGAGGGAAAATACAGATGGTGTAAATCCAGCTTCTACGATCTCTTTAGGCACAAAGTTGATTTTTGCTTCCGGAAGAGTTTCCTCGATATAGTCCACAAATTCGCGGGTGTTTTTATACGCCGCCTTTATTCTCTCAACCATAGAAGGCATTTGTTGAGTGAGAGTTTCAATTTGAAACGGAGTTGCTCCGTTGTCACAAAGCTCGAGGTGCTTTTCAACGTATGGCATGTAGTCTTGTGCTAGATTATTTGCCACAACATAGCCTGCAGTACACAAACCTCCACTTGGGAACTTCGAGCCGCTTACATAAGAAAGCGCTTTTGAGCTTCCAAGGTAGTCTTCTTCTCCCAGAAACTGAGTGTCCGGACAAAAGGTCTGATCTAAAATGAAAACAGCCTCAATAGCGTCCTCGCCAGAAGGGGTCTTTCTCTTTTTTGAAAGAGTCGCCTTAAGTCTTCCAAGGTCTGGGACTTCAACTCTTGGGTTGGTCGGGATCTCAGCGATGATATATGGAACAGCATTTGTTCTAGCAAGATCTTCTAAGATGGTGTCTATGCCCACCACCATATCATTGCCGCTATCAACTTTTAGATCAATTATCTCAACATGCTCTATACACGCGGCCACTCTTCTTGCTTGGTCATTGGTTCCGCCATAGCAGTTTGGAGGAACGATAAATTTAATCTCTTTTCCAGGGTGGAGTTGTTGTGCGTGATCAACTAGTCCCATCATAATTGCGTATTGAGCGGAAAGACCACAAGAGCTAATACTCACCTGGCCTGTGGTGTTTGTTATCTTTTGAATAGTGCTTTCCAGCTCTGAGCGATCAGCTTTGAATGGTTTAGTTGTCGTGCCGTCCACAAACTCTGTAAGGACTTTAAAGCAGTCATGTGGAGTCATGGCAATGGATTCTCTTCTTCTCACATGCTGAATCTCAGAAACATAAGAATCAAGGTTTGCGATAACAACGCTTCCAAGTTCTTTGTGCATGCAAATTGTGAAGTCAGAGTCCATCTTATCTTCAGCCCATGCATTTTCAAAATTTGTCAGAATAACCGTCAGGCCTTTAAAGCTAGGATCAAGCTCGTTAACAAACTCAAACTTGTAGCCATATACAGACTTTAAAAGCTCAGGATTAAAACTTTCAGGAAGCTCAGTTTTATTTAGGATTTGAATATTTGTCCCCTCAAAGTGGGCCTTTCTTAATATCGCAAGAAGTGGCATAGTCTGCGAGGAAAATGAAACGACATTGTTTACGTTGATATTTTTGATATTTCCTATAGTCCACTCGAGAATACTAGAGAGCGGATGCCCAAGACGAATATAGTCATAGGCAGTAGGCAGATCTTCAAGGCGCTCACCTTTTTCAAAGTGGTTTAAAAAATCAACCTTTGCCATCTCTTCGTTGTAAATATCAAGTCTGTGAGTAGTCAGTCTTAGCCAATCACTTGGCATATTTTGTATTACATTTTCAATTCGATTTTTGATTTCAGTCTGCGTCATAATTTATCCTTATTCAGATTAAATATAACGCATATGTCACGTCCTTTAAACTCATTATTTATAGTACTGGCCCATAGGGTCAAGTAACAAAAACTATTTGGTCTATAGCTTTTATTTTTGGCTACTAAGAGGAGTACATTTCCCTAGTTGGTAGGCATTACTTCTATTTCTCTAACGGTACTTCTTTGGGGGGCACTTAAGGCAAAAACCACAGCATCAGCAATATCTTCAGGTTTAAGTTTATCAGGCTTAGGTTCATCAAAAAAATCAGTGTCTACCATGCCAGGACAAATGACCGCACACCTTCCACCCCACTCCTTCACCCACTTCTTGAACGATCTCATTTAGTTTATTTTCCCTTCTGGCCAAAAGTGCCAGTTTGTAACCCTCTTTCGCAGCTTTTAGTGCCGTTGCACGTCCAATACCACTAGATGCACCAGTAATTAGCAAAACTTTTTCATTCATAAAATACTCCTAAGATGAGCTTATTAAACATAGGTCAAATTCAAAAATCGGTATAAGAATAATCAAATGGGATTTTAAAATGTGGGTTTATATAAAAAAGAACTGTTTAACTTTTGTGAGCCGATAGTCCACTCAAATATGAGCTATATTTTCTTCATAGCACGCTCTAGGCTTTCGTGAGAATATAGATTCATGCAAACTATAGTAACAAATAGAAAAAACCAAATAATTCTACAGTCCATCAAAGATAATTTTGCTTTGGCCTTAAGTTCATTTCCTTTTGGAATTGTGATGGGAGCAACAGCCTATAAGTTCACTTTAAATACTCAAGAATTTCTATATATGAATTTGTCGCTAAACGCTGGTGCATCTCAACTGGCCTTCGTAGATCAATACAAGAACAACATCAATTTTCTGGTAATATTAGTTTCCTGCACTTTAATAAATTGCAGAATGTTTTTATATAGTCTTTCGCTCCATAGTGATTTTAAAGAGCTTGGAACTTTTAAAAAGATGCTGTTGTCTTTTTTTGTCATCGATCAAACTTACGCAACCTTTGAAACCAATAAAGATACACTCATCACAGAAGAAGAAAAGTTCTGGTATTTTTTGTCATCAGGAATTCTTCTTTTATCCTTCTGGCAGTTGGGCTCAATAATGGGCTTTTTTGCAGGAGATAACTTGCCCTACGGCGAACACTTGGATTTCTTGGTTCCATTGGCCTTCATAGGAATCTTTGGACCAAAGCTTAAGGACAGGATAAATATTAGTGTCTTTTTAGTTGCTGTGAGCCTTTCGGTTATCCTCTACAAGGTGCCTTTTAACTTGGGACTTCTTCTCTCCACAATTGGGGCCATGGCCACTGGTGTATTTTTAGAAAAGAGAAAAGGTTCAAAATGAAATACTACATACTAATTACCATCTTGATTTTGGTGACTTATTTTATTCGCTCTTCCTTTATCTTATTTGGCCATAGGCTTACATTTTCTAAAGATGCCAAATTGGCATTGAGTTTTTTAGTGATTTCAATTCTTCCAGCGATGATTTTTCCTGGAATATTAGTTAAGTACGAACCTGTTCATATTTTTAACGAGCGCCTTGTGGCCAGTATATTTGCAATAGGAATCTCTCTAAAATCCAAAAATATCATGACCACAATGATAGGAGGATTCTCCATGCTTTTATTTCTGCACCAGTTCTAAACAAAAAAGGGTGATTAGATCTCACCCTATAATTTTAAGCAAATTCTGGATAATCGGTATAACCCTCTTCTGCCCCGCCAAAGAAAAATTCAGGTCTAGGTTGGTTTAGCTTCGTTCCTCTTTCAAAGCGAAACGGTAGATCAGGATTTGCTATGAAAGGCCTGCCCCAACAAAAATAGATTTTGCAATAGACTTATTAAATCCAACATTGGATTTATTTATATAGTAAAGAATGCCAAGGGTGAGCCTCGTTAGAAAATATAGAAAGGCAAAATACTTAAAACCAACTCCCTCTATAGTCTTAATTGTTGCAGACATGGAGATTATCAAGGCCATTACCATCAAGTGGACTATCCTATGCACTCGATCGTCTCTTTCATATTTATTAGCGTAGATTGTGAAAGAGGACCAAACCCACCATATTGGTGCGAACAGAAGAACGACCTGCACTAGGGATTTATAATCAAGATGCCCACTGTGTAAATGTCCCAGTTTGTGCGTCAAGATACCTATCAGTGCAACAAATACTAAATCAAAAAATAGCTCCAACCATGTGGCCTGTCTCATCTCCACATCTAACTCCTAGCGATAGGTTCCCCTTATGGGGTAATTATTTTGAGGGTCTCTAATCCAGTTTAGCCCTGACAATAAAGCGTTTAATTCTGGCCTTACAAAAGGGTTATTGGAAATATCAACAACATGAAGGTTAAAATCTTCATTTACAACAAATAGACCTGGTTCAGCGAAAGGACGATCTGTCTATTGTGGGGACCTTGGGTTGGAGATATAAACACCCAGTTGCTGCATTTGCTCTATGGAGAGGTCATAGCCAACTTCAAATGTTAGTCCTAGTTTGTCCTGAGCTTGAACTTTTGCCTTTTCTTCTGTGTCTGCTGAAACTGCCACAATATCGACACCTGCTTGCAAGAAGGCATCTTTCATTTCTGCTATCTGCGCCAAATACTTTGTGCATAGTGGACAGTGCTTTCCTCTATAAACAACAACCATTTGCCAGGTTGCCCCATTTTTAGGAACTCCTAAAGTTATCTCTTCACCATTAAGTGTTTTAACATTTATCTTGGGAAATTTATCGCCTGCTGCAAGTTTAGTTACGCTCATTTAAATACCTCCATAAGATGCTGATCCAATCTTTTAAAATCATTTTCAATATCCACGTTTTTCATAACGTCATAGCAAGCAAAGGTAGGTAGTGGTTTCATTCCAAAAAATCTAAAGTTCATGTGTTGAGGAAAAAACAGATCATCTACACTCTTACCTTGGAATAAATACTCATCTTTTTTGTTGAATGCCTGTTCAGGGGCATTAAAAGTTAAAGACATCATATATTTGGTGTTGGTTAGCAGTCCACCTGCTCCGTAATTCTCCTTTGGAGCATCTTCACTTCTTCCATCCCCTGCACAAAGTTGGCCAAACATACCTGCAGTATAAACTTCATCCATGTATTTTTTAAAACTCCACGGCACACCCATCCAGTTTACGGGTGATTGTAAAACAACTAGATCGGCCCATAGATGTTTTTCAATTTCATCCTCGGTGTTCCACTCATCTTTCATAGTTGTCGTCTTAGTCTCAAAACCTTTCTCCTTAAGAAAGGTCTCTATTTTCTCAGCAATAGTCTTGTTAAGTTCACCTTTTGCAAAGGGGTACTCTTGATGTGCATTGATAATCAAAGCTTTTTTCATTTCTATCTCCCTAATTGATTGTGGTTATCCATTGTGTTAATATAAATCACTGGTAAAAAAAGACGACCAGTATACTTTTAGTAACCACAAAGGTTTTTATGCAGAAAATAGATAAGAGAGCGGAAACAAACAGAAAAAGAAAAAAAACGGTGCAAAAATCTTGTGCTGAACCATGCCCAATTGAGCGAGGAATGCGCTTAATTGGTGGTAAATGGAAGGGCTCCATACTTTGGCATTTAAAAGACAAACCAATACGCTTTAATGAGCTTTCAAGGTTATTGGGTGGGGCCAGTAAAAAGATATTAAACGAAAGACTTAAAGAGATGGAAGAAAATGGTTTGCTTAAAAGAGTGGTAATAAGTGATAGGCCAATTGCCGTATCATATGAGCTGACAAACTTCGGTAAAACTGCTCTCAACATTTTGGAACAATTAATGGACTGGTGCGAGGAGCATGAGCTCTAATTACATGATCAAGCTGATTTCTCTACAATAAAGGTTTTTTACAAATATCCGATCAGTAAGCATGCGTATTGCCCTCATTCTTTCTTTAGCAATTATTTTAAGCACTTATGCTCAAAGCCCATGTAGTGTGTGGTTTTTAAATTCGCCTACCCAGATTGGGTTGTTTCTTGAAAAGAATGTCTCTTGGTTCTCAAGGATCCAAGAACTGCAGTTAAGTGATGACTTTGTTAAGTCTTTGGCAGACCTTCCACAAGAAGTGCAAGGAAGGGTGTCCGCAGGAATCTTTAGGGCCACAACGGACGAAGGGGACTTTGTTTTAAAGTTCCTCCCTGGCCACATTCAGATTGACCAATACGCCCATAAAATACTCATGCAAAAGCACCTAAGCGAATTCGGCCTATCGCCGAAAGTGAAAGGTGTGTTTTTTAGAAAATCCATAAAAGATTTAAAAGAAAAATTTCCTCAAATAGACCCAAAAACCAATGTGGGTATTCTCATGGAGAATGTGGACGGTGTCATGATTAAGCAGGCCTTCATAGAAGGTGGCAAACTTCCAGGCATTGGCAAACTTCCTCTATCTCCTGAATTTAATGAGAAGGTTCGAGCTAATCTGCATTCACTTGAAAAGGCGCTAAATGATCTAGAAGTCTCAATCATGGACGCCCAAATGATTATTACTAAGTCTGGTGAAGTTAAGCTTATTGACTTTGACTTCTATGAATGGTCACCCGATGAAATCATGCGTGAAAACAGAAGGGAAGCAGACTTTAGAAATATCTTAGATTTATTTCGATAAGCTTAATCAACGAAGCTCTGGCATATTCATGCCAGTTGCAATTGATTAGAATATCCTTAAAGGGAGAACGTTTTGACAATTCTACATGACCTAAACAATTCAAGATCCCAAAGAGTGGCATGGCTATTAAAAGAGCTTGGACTTGAATTTGAAACAAAAGATTATAAAAGAGACCCAAAGACTATGAGGGCGCCAGACTCGTTAAAGTCTGTTCACCCTCTAGGGCTAGCTCCCATATTGGAAGATGGACAAGTTAAGCTAGCTGAGACAGGAGCAATCTTTCAATATCTTCTAGATAAATATGATGTTGAGGGCAAGCTTCATCCCCTTCCAGGCACAGAAAAGTACTATGACTACATCTACTGGCTGCATTTTTCCGAGGGCACTCTTATGCCTCCGCTTTTAATCCGCCTACTGCTCTCAAAAGTAGTAGAGAAAGTCCCAGTATTTATAAAGCCTTTCGCCATTGCAATCTCTAAGGGAATTGAAGCTGCCTATGTGGGAGACCAGATCAAGCGACTTTTCACTTTCATGAACGAGCGCCTTGGTGAGAATCCTTACTTCTTGGGATCAGAGCTAAGTGCTGTGGATATTATGATGAGCTTCCCTTTAGAGGCCTCTCAAGAGAGAGTGAATCTTGAACTTTATCCCAATATCAAAAGCTTTCTAAAGGCCATAGAAAAAGTTAGTTCGTAGGCATAACCTCAATCTCTCTAACAGTGCTGTGGTGGGGAGCGTTTAGGGCAAAAACTACAGCGTCTGCGATATCGTCTGGTTTAAGCTTGTCTGGTTTTGGTTCGTCGAAGAAGTCTGTATCCACCATGCCTGGACAGATAACGGTGCAACGTCCACCCCACTCTTTCATCTCTCTAGCTAGATTGTGCCCAAAGCCAGAGGCAAACCATTTTGAGGCTCCGTAAACTGAGCCTGGCAAATAGATTTTCCCTGCAACCGAGCTGGTTATAAGAAAGTGCCCTTTAGTTTGTCTTAAATGCTGCATTGTCATCTTCGCTGTCCACAGGAGAGCTTTGACATTGAGATCAATGAGCTGATCCCACTCTCTTGGATCGCCGTGCTCCGTGCCCGCTTTTTCAAGCCCCTTCCCAGCATTCGCATATACAGCATCAATTTTTCCAAACTTCTCCACTGTTTTATGAATGGCCTTTCCAAGCTCTTCAAGTTTTGTCACATCAGTGGGAAGCGCTATCGCATTATCTGCACCCACCTCATTTACAACCTCTTTTAGTTTGTTTTCCCTTCTTGCAAGAAGCGCAAGTTTGTAGCCGTTCTTAGCAGCTTTTAAGGCAGTGGCCCGTCCAATTCCACTTGACGCTCCTGTAATCAACAAGACTTTATCACTCATGAGAACTCCTTCAAGCTAGCAAACTGCTTCTTTTTTAAATCATATTACCAAGTAATTTTTCATCTACTCAATCACATTGGCACAGATTGAAGGTTTGTCTAACATTTTGACTTAATAAGGAGTGTGGGACTTGTTTAAATTAACTTACTAAACGTTTTTGATTCAAGAGTTTTCAGGGTTTCGAAAGGCCTCGAAGAACAGTAATCTTTCTTTAGAGTTTCCCTTTAGATCGGGATTATGTTTCATTCCAATTTTATTTAAAACAGATATGGATTTGACGTTATCTTCAAGTGTCGTTGCTATGATTTTTTGGATTCCTTGTTTGAAAGCATATGCAATGATTGCTCTAGCGACTTCAGTTGCAAGGCCCCTTCCCCAATTTTTCTTTGGAAGCATAAATCCAAGCTCTGGTTGCTCATACCTTTGCGTTTTAAGCATGAACCACCCTATAAACTCTCCATTGCCCACGGCCTCCGCACACCACACGCTCCGGTCCTTTTTCCAGCCCTCTAGGCTTTTATGGACTTGCTCTATAGTTTGAGTCTTTTTAAATCCAGTATACTTCATGACTTCAGGCTCCGACATCATCGAGAACAGCTCCTTAAAGTCGCCATCGCGAAATGGTCTTAGGAGCACTCTTCCAGTCTTTAGAACATACTCAGAGGATTCTTCTGTTTTTTGCATGCTATAAAATCAATTCTTCAACTCTTTAACATCCATTAAAGCAGATAGATGAGATGAAAAGACTTCTTGATAGATAGGACTGCTTTTATCCGGGTCCTTTAAATCAATGGCCCCCACAATATTCTTAGGGTCAGTTTTTAAGTCCCCGCAACTCTCACCTTTAGATTTATAGAATGCGGTGGCGACACCATCTTTAACCATGAAGCAATTGGAAACTTCTTTGCCATTGAACTCCATTTTTACTTCATTTTCATAAACATCACTAAAGTGGTACTGGTTGTTTCCTCTGTTTTTAAAGTTATACAGTTCTGCATCACTGTTGCCTAAAGTGGCCTTATGATTTTTGGCCACTTGTTCGACCATCGCGGCAGAGCTGGTCATTTTACTCATAAGCTCGAACGAGTCTTCCAAGTCATCTGGAATCAGCGCCTCTTTAAGAGAGTTTACTGGACTGTGAAAGATACCCGGCTCAAGAAAGTCTTCTATTTTGTCGGCCTCATTTAAGACGTAAACCACACCATCTTTTTCATAAATAGTTGGGACTCTTTTAAATTTTGTCACGCGGTTAACATATATATTTTCAGGAATGACATCTGCAATTGTGGCCCTGTCAGCAAATACCACCTTATTGCCACCCAATTGAAAGTTATTGCTGTAAATCACGGACAAGAGAGCGTCTTGCATACACTTATCTTTGTCGGCCACTTCATCACACTCTTCTGGACGTGTGGGAGTGAAATCACTGGGAACCTTGTGACCAAAGTCGAAGTCGGTCATTTTTTCCAAAACACCCAGGCTTACTTTAAGATCAGTCCCGGAGAAATTAAAGGCCTTCTCTCCAAAGCCTAAAAATGTTGTTGGATCCTCATTTAAAATGACTCTTCTCCCCTTCAAAGTCTTAAGGCCATAGTTTGCTGTTAGGAATTTTAGATACATTTTAAGACCTTCCTGCTCTTTGCTAGACAGTGCGTTTAAATCAAAGTCTAAAATAACACCGGCATCCTGCAATTCAGAAACAATATTAGCGAGATCTTTATCAACATTGTCACCAGACACTGATTTCCTCTTAAGAGAGTAATCAACCTTACTCTTTTCCACATCAAACAGGCGATCATTAAAGTTTCGAACAATCAGGACACCATCGGAAGTAAGCTCATTCTTCTTTGTTCCGCCTCCAGAGAGGTCAACTCTTACGCCCTTGACTCCCTTACCTTTTGCAAATAAGTAAGGCTGCAGCCTTCTTGATAGAAAGAAGTTATACTCCTGCGCGGCCCTTTTACTATCAAGCGGCAGACTCTCTATAACAATGGGGGCAACACTGTTGATGTATTTTTCTTTTTTAAAGATGTCTTTTCTGATTTTATTAATATCCTCTGGATATTGGTATAGTTGAAAGTGATACTGATCAGGATCTTCGCTTGAGGCAACCTTTCTCAGGCCTACCAGATTACCATTATCCAACCGATAGAACTCGCCCTGTCTCATCATGTTAATGGTTTTAATATCGATAAGGCCATCAGCTGGAAAAATGCTTGTTACAGACATAGTGCATGAGGTCCCATATAGTTCAGGGCAACCAGGCTGGGAATAAAACTCTCCTCCGCCCTGACTAATACAAACTCCATTTTTCTTTTTGACGCCATTTTTCTCTTGAGAGAAGTACCCAGTGCACAACCCTGCACCTCCCAATGTTGAGGCCTGGGCTCCAACAGTTAGCCCCTTGGAGTCTCCAATATCGTATGTGGCCGTTACGGTGGAATTAAGACCATAACTTCCGTATACGTCGATATCATCATTTACCCTCATATGGCCTGTGGCCCTAAGGTCATAGCCATTTCCGGTGGAAAATGAATTGTTTAGTTTCAGCGTAACGTCTTTATTGTCATCAATGCCTTTGGAGACAATACTGTGCAGCCCCACTCTGGTCATTTGTTGGGCGAAGTCATCTAGTTTATAGCCTGTGCTTTCTTCTAAATAATTCTTCCCTCCAACTTCAGCTCCTACGGCGTAAAGAGAGGTACTGCCGTCGATATTGTTGTCTTTAAGGTAGCTCTTAAAATTTTTCTTTGTCTCATCAGACATTAGCATGGAGGACATTAGACCATTTGCCGTAACTGGTGCTTCAGCATAAAGACTCATAACATTGCCGATAACACTGACAGTGTAAGTTGCGCCAAGCTTTGGCCCATTTAAATTTAAACCCGCACTGGCACTTGCCCCCACAAAGCTTGTGCCAAAGTTGCCGGATAAAACTTCAATGTCTTCGATGTTAAACGATCCATCTTTTATAATTTTAAAATTATTATTTTCATCACTTGAAAATGCCACAAGCTCGACTTCCTTGTCGTCCTTAAGACAAGAAACATTGTTGGCAAATTTTGAAAGAGCAGATTCGGAATATGTGGCCTGCTTGGAGGTTCTAAGTATCTCGTCCAGAATTTCAGGTTTAAATGAAATAAAACATTGCTTGTTGTCTATTCTTGCCTCAAGTATAACACTTGGAACAACGCCAGCACCTTTGGCCATAGTTTCATCAGGGCAAGAATAAGACATACTGTAAACTTCAGTCCTATCACCCCACATTTTCACTGTTGGGTCTAGATCCAAACCTTCTCCACAATTTAAATCCTCCACACCCATTTCAGATAAAACATCAGTGAATGGTTTTGTGCCAGACTCAATGAGTGACAGCTTTAGAAAGCTTGCCCATTGAGTATCATCCTCAGCTTCGCTTTTATTGGCCCCAGTGGCGCAAGGGCCTTTAGTTAGCTTTTGGGTTAAATCATCTTCTCCCCTCACAACCATTTCTACTTCAACTAGATCCTCAAGGATTCTCCTAACGGGTACTTTGCCAATCTCCGCAGAAGAAGAAAAAGCGCCTGTGCTCCAGAATAAAAAGATTGTGAAAAGAGTAAATTTCATAAGTGTCTCCTAAGGAGCTTATCGGTGTAACTCATCGAAAATATGAATTTTTTGAGTCTTCCTGTAATAAAAAAATCAAGTTCTAAATAAAAACTAATTACATAAAAATCCTCTTAACATCAAAGACCTGCATGTTCTTGAAATTAGGCAGTACGGGGGGCATCGTCCTAGAACATCATTAAGTCCCAACGGAATGAGTGGATGATTTATAGAGTCTTCAAATTCAATGAAATCAATAGATTTAATTACAGTACTTACAAAGAGCATGTAAATTTTGGGGCACAGCATTACGCAGAGCACCAAAGTGGGGTAAAAGATAGAAAAAACAAATTACCGTGCCAACCTTGAGAAAGGAATGAATAGCGCCGGAAAAGGATTAAATATGAAATTAATAACACTATTAGTAATGTCTCTATTCTTTTCTACTACGATTAACGCGGAAATTATAGACGTTGATCAAGTCTCTAAGAGCAAGTTATCAAACATCCTTGAGGATATTGATATAAAGTTTAAAATTTCACATAGCGGTATAAAAAAAGAACACGAGCCTAACCTAAGATTGCACATCTCCAAGTACTTCGAAGTTATTTTTATGCCAGGAAACTGGGAAACACACACTTCATGCGACCTTGTGAAAAACAACGATCACTATGAATGCACAATCAAGAATGTCGACATGGCAAACTTCACACGAACTTTAATGACAAAGCACTATCAATTTTCGGTACACGTGCCATATGGCAAAAAATATTGCAATGATATCGATTATTACAAGGATGATCTAAAGATTGAAAAAGAAGGGGTATTTTTTCCTAACTACACTTTGCTAGTTGAAATGGATGAATGCAGCTTCACAAAATAACAACTAAGGCCCGATCATCGGGCCTTTCACCTCTCCCCCTATAACATTTGTATAAGCTTGAGAAAGCATAGATAGAATTTTTTTGATATCTCTTATTTATGAACACAGAGATTATAGAAATCACAAATAACTTTTGGAACATTCGCGGCTCTTTTAAGATAAAAGGCCTAATTGATATTGGAACCCACGCCTCCTTAGTTAAACTGGCCAGTGGAAAGTTTGTGTTTTTGGACTCTTTAACTTTGGACAATGACACGCTGGAGAAAGTCAACAGACTTACCAAAGATGGAGATGACTTAGAGGCGGTGATTAACCTCCATCCCTTTCACACAGTTCACACAGAATGGATGCATAAGACATTTCCCAATGCCAAACATTATGGAACCAAAAGACATTTGGAGAAGTTTCCAAGTTTAAACTGGGAAGAGGTAAAAAGTGAGGATGAGAAGCTCCACAAGCTGTACTCATCAGACTTAGAGTTTTCTGTGCCGAAAGGAGTAGATTTTATTCCAGAGGATGAGAACCTTCACTTCTCTTCTGTACTCGCCTACCACCCTAGTTCTAAAACCATTCATGTTGATGACACATTAATGTATATTCAGTTGCCTGCGCTTTTAAAGTTTTTTGGAGTCTCAGACCATCTAGGGTTTCATCCAACACTTTCTAAGGTTTTGCAAAAAAGAAGTGGAGCTGCGGACGAGTTTAATCTGTGGGCAAAAGAAATGGCAGCCTCCTGGGCAGGCGCTAAAAACCTTTGTACTGCTCATAAGGGCAATATTCTAGAGAACGAGGATAGAGATCTACATAAAGAAATACTCAAGGCCATCGAAAGTATTCAGATCAAGTTAAACTCTCACCGAAATAAATATACCTAGCTCCAAAACTGAATAAGCTTATCGATAGTTTCTCGCTCTTTAATGATGCGTACTTTTCCAGAATCTACTCCCAATACCTTTGGGGTAAATCTTGAGCAGTGTCTAGACCACATGGAAAGGGTATAGGCGCCGACATCGTGTATGAGCAATAGATCTCCCTCTTCAATTGTTGGCAAACAGACCTCTCTAGTGAGAAAATCGCCGCCAAAACATAGGGGGCCGGCCACACTGTAAGTCTTGGACTCTTTAGAGATTATTTCTCCATCACTGCTTAAAGCGGACATTTGGTGGTACCAATCGTTTGGTTTATAAATCCTTCGAAGAAACATATCGGCACCAAGGTGAGCAACAATCTGTTTATCCTCTTTTACATATTCAACGTTTGACACAGCAATTGCCGTGTCAGAGTAAATGCGTCGTCCAAACTCAGTAAGCAGCTGAAACCTGCCAGAGAATAATTCAGGCATCGCGCGCTCTAAGGCCTCTGTGTATTCTTTAAAACCAACCTTAGGGTCATCTTCTCTGTAAACCACAGGAAGTCCGCCACCCAAGTCAAAGCGCTCAAGCCCTGACAGATCTTTTGTGGCCTCAAAAACTTTTAAAGTTCCTGCAACAAGCTCATCAATGGCCATTGCCTGAGAGCCTATGTGAACATGCACACCAACAAGCCAAGAGTGTTTATCAAACGCACTTTTAATCTTGTCCATCCAGTCGTTCAATTTTACTCCAAACTTGGAGTCTTTACCGGCCACCGAAGTGTCACCAATTTTTCCAACCCCAATTTGTGGGTTAATTCTTAGCCCTGCTTTGAATTCACTTTGTCCCACTAGAGAATTAACTCTATCCAGTTCCTCAAAACTGTCGATATTGATGTAAATATTCTTTTCGATACAGAACTGAATCTCACTTTTAGTTTTTGCAGGTCCATCAAAGATTATCTTTTCCGCAGGCACTCCGCTTGCCAGTGCGATTTGAACCTCCTCTAAAGAGGCCGCTTCTGCGCCAAGCCCGTTTTCTGCTTGTAATCTAAGCATAAATGGAAGCGGACATGCCTTAATTGCTATCCCATGAACGGTATTTTTAGGAAATGCATCCTTTAGTTCAGCATAGCGATCTTTAACCAAACCTAGGTCATAGAGGATATAGGCCGAATCATCTTCAGATAATACTTCAGAGCTATTTATTAATTTTACTAGTTCTTGAGATTTATTGATTTGCATTTACTTCTTCCTCAACCAGATCAAAAAGCTTGTTCAGTAGCTTTTGATCGTTGTTAATTAAATATTCAAGACAATCGTCAAAATTGTAACTGCTCGTGCCTCGGTAAGCGTCTGTTACGTTCTTTGCACCAAGTGCGACCCTAAGCGCAAACCTCTTCTTATCTCCGGTGGAGATTTGAACCGGCTGCCCTATTTCACAAACAATATCCTCGGGAAAGCGCTTAACAGTCATGGCCGCGTGAATCTTTTTAAGTTGATCCTGACTAAAGGCCGGAGTTGTTTCAATCTCGAAAGGTATAATACTGTTGGCCTGGGACAGGGAGCTGTCATCACTTGGTAAAAGAGCGCTCTCTTTTAAGATATTTACCTTAAACTTGCCAGACTCAATCATTTTCTCAACACGCTTTCCCCACTTCAAAATAAAGAGATTGCTAAACTCTACGGGTATGCTGTCAAACTGTTTCATTTCGTGAAGCGCCACTTCCCATCGCATATACAATCCCCAGTTGGACCAAGTTTTGGAACTAGGGCTTCTTTTGAAAATCTCATTTATGCCAAATTCGTCAAAGTACTGATCATATTCTGATGGAAGCTCCATCTTGGACTCAATTAGGGTTTTAGTGTCATGCTCATTTAACAATAAGGCACCTGAGAAAGGCGCTCCCCCTATAAACTTTGAACCAGTAACAATGACATTCATTCCAAGCTCAAGGTATTGCTCTACGGAGTCACTTCTTAAACGCATTTGAGCGGCATCAACAATCATTACAACTTTGTCGCCAAAGTCTTTTTTTATCTTCATGGCCATGTCATAGGAAGGAATGCAAACACCGGTTTTTGAGGCGTGCACATAGTGAAAAACAACAACCCTGTCATCCTCCACCTGCTCCTTAACTTTATCGTATAGTTTTTGCTCTGAAGCTTTTGAATTAATAACGTTTGTTTGTTCATCCCTTGTGTGAAAACTTTGAACAATTACATCGAGATTTGAATCATCAACGACATTTTCTCCTTTTTTAAGATCATGCCCAATGGGTGCCCTTCCAGAGAAGTGATTCAGTCCTGCGGCAAGTTTTGTTCCAGAGCCAACTTCCAAATCTCCATTTACAAAAACACACACTTTCTTGTGCTCTTTCTTAAAAAGTTCTTCGTGGCGACTCAGTCCAAGCCAGGTGCAGAGAAAT
The DNA here is from genome assembly GCA_002711995.1 of Halobacteriovoraceae bacterium. Classification (GTDB taxonomy): domain Bacteria; phylum Bdellovibrionota; class Bacteriovoracia; order Bacteriovoracales; family Bacteriovoracaceae; genus UBA845. The sequence continues at coordinate 338,735 of PASN01000010.1, forward strand.
TCGACGTCAGTTCCCGACGGAGTGGATATCAATGACACCTTTTCCTTTATCAAAGGAGAAACGTAAAAAGAGAATATCTCATCCCTTTGCTTGTGCAGCAAAGTCTCTTTGTCCAGTTCACCAATTGCGTGTGCCGCCATTAGCTCAAAATGGTTTTGCTCAATATGAAGATATGTCTCCAGAGAAACGCTAGAGCTTGTGCAGCTTGAGCGCTGATAGTCATATAAAGGTAATGTGGATGTGTGATATTTGTTTTTAAGCGTATTAGGGTCAATCGTGCTTCGATCATCACCACCTTGAGAGAGCAGCAAAAATGTTGGCATGTATAGCCAGTCCTCATCGCTTTTAATATCTGAGACTAGATCCTCACCTTCTTTAAAGCGAATAAGCTTTTCTCTCATTTTGTTTGCGATATTGGCCTTAAGATCCTGACTTAATTCTTTGTTCGTTACACCAAGTCGATAAGAGATGTAGTCTTCAAAGGTGTCTTCAGCGTACTTGCCGGATAGAAGTTCAAGGTAGTTAAGAACAGGGGCGCCGTCTTCAAAAATATAGTAAACGCCATTCTTCATCAAACGTATGTTATTGTTTTTACTTAGCTTCTCTAGCATTAATGTTCCTTCATTTCATTGAATATTAAGGATAGAACAGCTCAGTGCTGCTGACAAGGCGACAGAGCCCTTTAAAGGTGGAGTTATTAGGTATATTAAGACCCCAAAATGGCTACTTTTTCTTTTTTACCGAGCTCGTTCTTACGGCATCAGGGTAATAGTTTACGAGCTCTAACTTTGACTCTTCAATTTCGTTGTCTTTGTTTCTTTCGCACTTATTTCGGCAGTGCTTTTTACATTGCAAAAAGTTTGTGCCTTTGCCTCCACATTGATTTCCTTTGGTGAAGTTAGTTCGTTTTTCACATGACTCAACTGGAAGTCCAAAAGACATATCATCAAGAATGTCCCTCTCCTCTTTTGTCATGGCAACTGAGAAATCGCTTGGGCACTTTACAGCACTCTTATCTTTTAGATCGCAACGTTCTTCAATGACTATTTTCCTTGCAGACTCTTCACAACTCTCGCCCACAAACTTTTCAGGCACTTCATTTTGTCTAAACATTTTTTTGTCAATGAGTACCCGCTTTATATTAATACCTGCTGTGGTCACACTATCCCATCCTTTTGGACCTGGAATAATGTGTCCGAATTTGTCACAGTGCCAGTCCCACTTAACAGCTCTCTTTTTGACAACCTTTTGACCCGCGTAACATAAACCTTTACATTTATGTTCCTTCACACTTCCGTAGGTCTGCCACTCGTCACCAGCTTTCTTTCCATGATCAGAGCATTTTACGGGATTAAAAAACATGCTGGTCACCTGAAGTCCCATGCCATCAACACAACTCCACACACCAATACTGTCTTCTTCAGTAAACCGCGTAAAGAGCACTCCCCCCTCTGGAATTTTGGTGCGCTCCTTATCTTTTGCATTCTTTTTGATGCTGCAGTCCATTCTCTTTACCCATTGGTAAGGCTTTGACAATAGAACCACCTGATTTTTCCTACATTCAAAATCGTATCGACGACTCCATTTCTGATTAGGACCACGTCTAATGTCATTACAAGTGATCCCGTTTATTACCGTATCTTTTTCCGGCCATTTAGGAAGTCCTTCGCAAAGTTTGTCATAAGTTCCACATCCTTTTTTCTCTTTAACTTCCACCACCTCTACAGGTTTGTCTTTCACGATTTCTTCCAGTTTTTTCTTATCGCTCTCACTTAGGTTTTCTACAATTTTATTATCTGTAGTTTTATTCAAGTGCTTCTTAGTCTTGTGGTAGGTATCAAATTGATTTAAGGCCACCCTATCTTCTTTATCCGCAAATACTATAGTGTTGTCTGAAGAGTCCAACTTAAGCTTAACCCCATAGTCTTTCAGCATCTGATTGACACTTCCAATATTGTTTTCAATTTGAGTCTTTGCCCCTTCTAGCTGCATAAGTCTTTCGCAGTTTCTGTGTATCAACTTCCCCAAGGTTGTGTTGGGTGTGACTGAACTGTATTTTGGAAGGGTCTCTATCCCGTTGGAGCACTTATAGTCTATTGGCTTTTCTATTCCCCATAAGCTCTTATACTCATTCACATATTCATCAACACTACTCTTAGTTTCACTGATTTTTTGTTTAGATACATCAAGCATTTCATATTGGGCCATTACCACCTTTTGAAAGGTCATATACTGCATGTCTTTGGCATGTGAACTAGAGAATATAAAAATTAACAGTGGTAAGAACTTTATCACACAGGCCTCCAGTGCATTCCGTTAAATTATACCGTTTTCCAAGACAGCTATTGCAGTTTTAGTTAACTGCTTGAAACTACACTTAAAACACCCAAAACTTTAGAAAAAGGCGCCAATATTTATTTACAAGTTTTCATTCATATTAAGACTTGGACATCATATCTTAATATGCTGTAAACACACACGTGCCATCATTGAACCATGCTTCATGGCGATCACTGTGCTTCATAAGCTTAGAATCAATTATCTCTCCAGATATATCAAGGTCAACTTCTTTAAACTTGCATACAGTTAGTCCATTGGTGGGTTTATCCTCTCTTACAATGCAAAGGTTCCCCTCTTCCCAAACGATTTCAACCTTAGTAATTCCGCCGAAGGGATCTTTAATTTCACAGGTGTAAGGAGAACATGAGAGAATACTTTTTGAGTAGTCGTTACAGGTTGTCTCGATCATCTCTAATAGATCATTATCAATATTAACGTTGATGTTTGTTTCTTTGCCTTTTTTATCTTGGTGGTTAGCTTTAAATGTGGTGAATTCTTTTTTGGGCAGGCCTTTCGTATCGTTAAGTCTCTTTAATCGCTCATATACCTCACAGCTTTTTTCGCTCTTTTCAACTTCACAACCGTGCTTTGCGTAGATCAAGGCCTCGTTAGCAACTCCTATGATAGACATGAATAAACAAATCAGAATAATTCTCATGCCTACTATTCGGTATAAACAAGTTATTTCTTAAACAAAGTTCATTTGTGCCGGTTGTCCTCATAGAAACTTTTATTTATTTCTCCAATCAGATGAGGGCCGTTGAAGATCATGCCTGAAATTAATTGGACGAGGCTTGCACCCAACTGCATTTTTTCCATCGCATCCTTTACTTCGAGCACTCCCCCGCAGCCAATGATGGTAAGGTCCGGACAGTACTCCTTAGTTTTTCTTATCAATTCGTTGGATCTTTTTTGGCAGGGCCTTCCGCTTAGACCGCCTCTAAACTCTCCAGGTGGAAGCTCCTCTTTAAAATCAACCTCTTCATAGTTTTTATTAAGATTTCCAATTACCACTCCTTGAAACCCAAGACCATGGATTACATCCAGAAGCAGTTTAAATTCACTCCATGGTTTATTGATTGGCATTTTTATATAAACAGGGCGTTTGCATTCAATCTCTTTAAGTCGCATTAAAAGTTTTTCTAGAAGCTCTGGCCTTGCGAAGTCTTCACCTCCAAAGGCATTGGGACAAGAGATATTAATTGTGTAGTAGTCTCCCACTTCCTCTTCATTCAAACGTTTAAAACTATAGAAATAATCCTCTATACCTTCATTTACATCCGAGGACTGTTGATCATTTGTGCGAGCGATGCTCACTCCTGTGACGAAGTTTTTTGGTGTGTTGAGAGACTTAAGCCTTTCAATAACACTGTCTACCCCATCGTTTTTAAGACCTTTAAAAACTTGGATGCTTTTTGATTGAATTAACCGGGTGGTATTGGGTGGTGGATTTCCAGCGCATTTACGAGCGGTAACCGAACCAACCTCTTCACCTGCAAACCCTATATTCCACAGCGCAGGACCAAGGCGTCCATTGTAATCAAAACCTGCAGCTAAGAGCACAGGCCCAGAGTACTCAACCCCATCCACGGTGATCGTTTTTGTTCCAAGCGGCGCTCCATACACACCTTGCAAAAACTTTTTAAAAAAGAAATTCGTTTGCATCCTTTCACCTAGGTCAACAAACACTTCATGCACAACATCTGGGTGAAATTTAAACAGAATGGGCTTTAATCCTTTCTGGTATAGAAATTTAATCACAATTGCTCCTTTAACTTTCTAGGTAAATGTACTCAAAATGAGAGTATTCAAACATGAGCAAAATTGCGTCTAAAACCTGACATTTGTCAGGTTGTAAGTTAGACAAGGCCTAGACCTTCAGCTCTTTTACAAGGTGCTCCATTCCTAGACCTTTTGCTGATGAAAATGTAGGCTGAGAATATGAGTAAAAATAAATGGACATTTTGGATCGACTGCGGCGGAACCTTTACTGACATTGTTGCCATCAATGACTCAGGTGAACACCGCGTTCACAAGCTTCTATCTCACTCCTCCCACTATGAATCAGCAGTGGTGCAAGGAATTTCCGATATAGTGGGACATACCGATTTCAAGAGCTCTGTCGCAGAAGTGAGACTGGGAACCACAGTTGCCACTAATGCCTTTTTAGAAAGAAGCGGTGTCGAGTGTGCTTTGATCACAACATTAGGCCATAAAGACTTGCTGGGGATTAGGAATCAAAGTCGCCCAGATCTATTTGAATTAGATATTAATAAAACTCCTCCTCTTTACAGCTTTGTCACTCATATAAAAGGACGCATGGACAGCAAGGGTGAGGAAGTCGTAGAACTTGATGAAGAAATCGCAAGATTTGAGCTGCAAAGAATTTTGGACAGAGGGATAAAGTCTGTTGCCATATCTCTTATGCATTCAACTGTTAATCCCGCTCATGAGTTAAAAGTTTGGGAAATTGCAAAAGATATGGGCTTTAGCTACATAAGTCTGTCCCATCAGGTGAGTCCAATCGCGAAATACATCCCACGGACAGAGACTGCAGTAATTGACGCCTATCTTTCTCCCTACTTGCGTCAATATACTGAGTATCTTGAAAACAAGCTTCAAATACCAAACATCTACTATATGCAATCTGATGGAGGCCTTTGTTCAGGAAGCGAACTTAAAGGCTACAATGCTCTTCTTTCAGGCCCTGCCGGAGGACTAATTGGAGCTATAGATGTCGCTCGCTCTATGGGCCATTCCAAACTCATAACCTTTGATATGGGCGGAACTTCGACAGATGTTGCGATCTATGACCAGGAGTTGTCAATAGATCCCTCCCCTGACTTTTATGGATTAAAACTTCTTTGCCCAATGGTTGATATACATACAGTTGCCGCAGGCGGTGGCTCCATACTTAAATACGACAATGGCCGCTTTCAAGTTGGCCCTGAGTCAGCAGGTTCTACACCTGGCCCTGCATGCTACAGAAACGGTGGACCACTTACTGTTACTGATGCCAATCTATACTTGGACCGACTTGAAGCTGACAAGTTCCCACACATTTTTGGTCCGAACCAAGATCGGCCTCTTGATCTAGAAATCGTTGATAAGAAATTCAAAGAACTGGAAGATAAAGTGGGAATGCCCGCAAAAGAGATCGCCCAGGGATTTCTTGATGTCGCAGTGGAAAGTATGAGCCGCGCCATTCGAAAGGTATCCATTGAGCGAGGACAGGATCCAAAAGACTTTTGTCTTGTAAGCTTTGGAGGCGCAGCAGGACAGCTTGCTCTTAAAGTGGCGCAGACTTTATCAATGAGTGAGGTAATTATTCACCCATTAAGTTCTGTGCTCTCTGCATATGGCATTGGCAAGGCCCAACACCAAATGAGCTTCCAGGGAAGAAGTGAGTCAGACTTTAAAGAACTGGAAAGCAAAGCAAAAGAAAACTTTCCCTTCAAGAACCCAACTCTTCATAAACATTATCTTCTAAAGGCAAAAGGCAGTGATCACGAAGTTGAGATCTCGGCGGATGATCAAGAAAAAGCTTTTGAAAAGTTTAGAAACTACCATCAAAAAACCTTTGGCCACCCGGCCAAAGAGATTGAGTGTGAAGCGGTTAAGCTTCAAATAACTTCCAAAGACTTTAAAGAGTTGCAAATCCATGCTGATTCTAAAGAGATCGAAGGGCCAAGCATCATCAGTGAGAACAACACCTCCATTGTAGTGGAGTCCGGTTGGCAGGGCCAACGCCAAGATGATGGCCTTTGGGTTTTAAGATCCCATAATGCAAATAGCACTCAGAAAAGAGATCCCAAAATTGAGCTTGAGATCTTTTACCAACGCTTTCAATTTATCGCTGAACAAATGGGAACAACACTTCAAAGACTTGCGGCCTCAATCAACATAAAAGAGAGAAACGACTTCTCCTGCGCTTTATTTACAAGAGACTGTGAATTGATCGCCAACGCTCCCCACATTCCAGTTCACCTGGGATCGATGGACAGAGCGGTCAGAGCTGTAAATGAAACATGTGATGTCTCACCAGGAGAAAGCTATATATTAAACTCCCCTGTATGCGGTGGGACTCACCTGCCAGATGTGACCATTATCACTCCGGTCTTTAGTGAAGATGAGGTTATCATGTGGGTGGCCTCAAGAGGTCACCATGCGGACATTGGAGGCATAGCCCATGGTTCGATGCCTGGAAACTCAAAAAGCCTTAAAGAAGAAGGTGTAGTCATTACTCCCACAAAGATCTTTGCTAATGGAGAGCTGGATCTCCCCCTTCTAAAAAAGATACTGCAAGATTCAACATATCCGGTAAGAAATTTCGATATGAACCTGCACGACATAGAGGCCAAGATTTCTGCAAACCACAAAGGGGTCTCAGAAATCATACAGTTGGCAAAACAGTACGGAGCTCAATACCTTGAACAAATGAGTGAGAGAATTCTAGACTACACTCACCAAAAAATTGTATCGATTCTAAACGAGTTCAAATCAAGCGAGACCGAGAAGGTCATAAACAGCAAAAGGAAGCTCAAGGTTAAAATGCAAAGAGAGGGAGAAAAGACTGTCTTTGATTTCACAGGTTCCAGTGGACTCTTGGGAACAAATTTCAACGCTCCAGTTCCTGTGGTGCAGGCCTCTGTAATGTTCAGCCTACGCTCAATGATCGAAGAAAACATTCCACTTAACAGCGGCCTTATGCGAGCAATTGAACTGAAAGTTCCACAGGATTCGATGTTAAACCCTGGCGAGGACTCTCCCGTTGTTGCTGGCAACGTGGAAACATCTCAAGCGATCTGTGACCTTATATTCCAAGCAATGGGTGTCAAGGCCAACAGCTATGGCAGTATGAACAATCTATCCTTTGGAAATGATGAGTTCCAATACTATGAGACAATCTGTGGAGGAAGCGGCGCTACTGCGAGTGCTCATGGCGCGAGTGCCGTGCAAGTAAACATGACAAATTCGCTACTAACCGATCCTGAAGTTTTTGAAACTCGCCTTCCAGTTAGAATTGAGCTTATGGGCATTCGCCATGGAAGTGGCGGTGCTGGTATGAATCATGGTGGGAATGGCGTGTACCGGAAGCTTTTATTTCTAAGTGATGTAAAAATAAATATGATAACCCAATCAAGAGAAGTTCCTCCTTCGGGAATCAAAGGCGGCGCAAAAGCGCAACGAGGAATGAATCTTCTTGAGGTGGACGGCGAATGGGTTGAGCTGCCGGAGTGTTTTGAAAAAGAAATTAGCGCCAATACCAGACTATGCGTTTGCACACCGGGCGGCGGTGGATATGGCGAAGGAAAAGATGAAACAAAACATCTTGTTTTTGGCTTTGGGTCTAATATGGATCTTGCGCAAATCAAAAAGCGCTGTCCAAGCAGCGAGCTAGTTAGAAGAGGCACTGTTAACGATCGCGAAATAAGATATACTCGCTACTCCCCTGTTAGAAAGGGCGGCGTTGCAGATATGTACAATGCTCCTGGGCATTATGTGTATGGACTGGTCGTTTCAATGAACGACGAAGATTTAACGTTTCTTGATGATATTGAATGCGCTCAAAACGGCTATCAGAGAATTGAGACTAAGGCATTTGACGACAACGGTGAAGAGTTCATTTGTCACAGCTATGATGTAATTGATAAAAAACCAGATATAGCGCCAACAAAAGTCTATGAGTGGCTGGTGTATTCGGGTGCCTACAACTTAGGGGCCAACCAAAACTACCTAGACCGCCTCCAATTGGCCGGACATGTGCGATAGACTTATTTAAACATCCTAACAAGGATGCTTAATATGAAACTTACAATTAAGCAGGTAACAATGGGAAAGTAAAAGCTCCCATTTTTACCTTCGATTCTTATATCTCCAGGAAGACGACCTAGAGGGATATGCTTAAATAAACCAAAATGCAGCATTACTCCTGCAACTACAAGCGCAACACCAATAATGATTAATGCCTTTGCCATAACTATTTTTATTTACAAGTGATAGATGCGCTCAAGGTGGACTTTACCTTATCCGAATAAGGATCTACTCCGTCACCTGTTACTGAGATATCCCCAGACATGGTTTGAAGATCAAGGTTTACTATTACATCCTGGTGATCAAAAAAGGATCCCCAAATGCTTGTCATAGAAACTATCCTAACTTTACTTTCTTTTACCTGGTACTTTCTTCTGTATAGTTCAGAAGTTGAAATATGATTTCCACCCAGGCTGCCAGTTACAGAGGCCATGTCAGAGTTGGAATATATGCAAAGCTCTTCACCATCAGCATCACATGTATAAACATGCTCCAGTGTCACTCCCTCGTCGTCACCCTCACTCTCGTAAACAACATCAGTGCTCTGACATACAGCAAACGACTGAAGTGATGTTAAAAGAAGAATGATACCGGTGATTGTTTTCATAAATATGCCTCGCAATGTTTCTACACACAATACTTAACATATGAAAAGGAATTCAGAGGGGTCGATTGTAAGGTTTATAAGGTCTCAACATCACATAACTTTTTGAATACAATGCTGAAACCAGCGAATTCACTCTCAAAGTCATAAAATGCATGGCCTTCTTCATCAAAGTTCAAGTCATGAATATTAAATTTTCTGGTCTTTGCCAAAAGGCGGCTTGGTATCAGAAAATCAATTTCTTCAACTTCAGCTCCTATGTAAAAGTCTCCACGATTATTCAAAATAAGCTCTTGAAAACCCTGTTCGGAGACAATATGGCCAACCTGACGATCCAAGAAATCTAGGTGATCCACACTTTCCACACTAATAACTTCGGCCTCAAACAAGTCTTTATTAGAATTGCTGTACAGTGAGAAGACTAGTTCCTCCTTGCCTACGTCATGTGAGCCTTTAACAGTATAAGTTATAGGAGCAACACTAAGAACACACTCACTGGCAATCCCGTACAATGGTAAAAGCGCAAGAGCTAAAAGCAGTCCTTTCATTGGTAAATACTCCTCAATAAGTTATATGGGTCACACTATGACATAAATCCTAGGGGCTTTGAACACCTTTGAAACATATACAATGCGGTGTCCAGGCCCTGTTCGGGTGACAACTCTCCTCATATCAGTTTAAAATCACAACGATAACAAGGAGATACATCATGCTTAAGGCCATAACCTGCTTAATCGCTCTTTCTATTTGCTCTGCAAACGCTGAATCAATCCATAACGTGAAATTAGAATCAGCTCAAGGCAAGACCCCCGTGGACCTTTCAAGCTTTAAGGGTTCACCTCTGTTAGTTGTCAATATCGCCACACGATGTGGCTACACTGGACAGTTGGAGGATTTAGAGTCTCTTTATAGGGAGTACAAGGATAAAGGATTGAAAATAGTTGGAATTCCATCAAACTCATTTGGTGGCCAGACTCCAGAAAAGAATCAGGAAGTGGCAAAGTTTTGTAGGCTAAAGTACGGGGCAAGCTTTCCAATAACTAAGAAGCAAAGCTTCAAGGGAGATGACATCTCACCAGTGGCAAGCAAACTTTTAAAGCTTAGCGACAGAAAAAGTGTTGGTTGGAACTTTGAAAAGTTTTTGTTCAATAAAAAAGGCGAATTCGTAAAGTGGTTTCCCTCTTCTACAAGTCCAGAAGATGAATCGCTAAAGTCAGAAATCAAAGGCCTTCTATAAAAAAAGGGGGAATTTGACCTTAGTTCCCCCCTATCTATAAAGCTATGCCCGGGCCTCAGTAGAGCTTCCCGTTAACTGCCAGTCCAGTGTGATTTCAGCGTTCAACAACTTTGAGATTGGACAGGTGTCTTTGGTTTTCTCAACGACATCTTGAAATGTTTTATCATCTATACCTTCAACCTCGGCCTTTAGGAATAGATCAATCTTTGTCACTTCATACCCTTCGCCTATTTTCTCAAGAGAGACCGTGGCAACAGCATCAAGGTCCTTTGCAGTGTATCCTTCTTTCTCAAGGTTGCCTGAAAGGGCCATGGCAAAGCATGAGGAGTGAGCAGCGCCAATTAGCTCCTCAGGGTTTGTTCCAGCGCCGTTTTCAAACCTTGCATTAAAGCCGTAGGGCTGAGCGCTAAGAGCGCTTGTTTCCGTGCTGACAAAGCCCTTTCCATCTTTAATCCCTCCACTCCAACGAGCGCTTCCTTTCTTTTGAATAGTCATATTGAACTCCTTTCATACTCTTGAATATATAATATGCAAATTCTGTCCCAACTAATGCAGCGACTTGTGCTTTATTTTTAACTCTTTATAGGTGTCGTTATCCAGGGCGGCCTTATACTTTTTAAAAAAGATCTCTGCAGCTTGGGCCTTTTCGCAGGTTAGGGCATCACTGGCCTGCTGCTTTTTCTTCCCCTTGGAGTCATACTTCCTGCCGCTTGGATAGTTAGCGTAGCGCCTGGCCCGAGTCCAGCCCATTTGAAGAAACTTTCGCGCCATATCCATCCCTACGAAGTCTTCCTCTTTCCCATAGTCCAAGAACATTTGATAAATGTGCTCAGCAGATTTTTTGGCCTCTTCTACATTTTTAAAGCGCCAATGGGGCAGGATTTCGGACTTATATGGTTCTGCAATCAAGACCCCTTGTTCTCCTTTGCCAATGGGATACTTTTCTGGATGTTTTTTGAAGTCAATGTCTCGATAATTATCCGCGTATGAGTTCATAAGTGGTTCTTTTAATGCAATTTAGTTGCCTGGTAGAGTTAGCTAAACACTTAAATAATGGAAGGTTATATGTGCTTTTCGCAGTTTAGAGACAAAAGTATTTTTTTCTAATATCCTGTCACAGAAACGAATTTTAAATCGTAATACAAGGTAGATGGTGACAAATCCATATATTAACTTAGAAGACAGGGAGCTTATGCTCAAGTATCAGGATGGAGACCATATGGCCTTTGATATTCTCTATTCAAGACACAAGGGTAAGGTATACGGCTACCTTAGGAAAAGGCTTCACTCTCAAAACGAGCTCGATGATCTTTTTCAAAAAGTTTTTGTAAAGTTTCACAAGTCCAGAAATCTCTACCAGAAAAAGTACGAAGTTCTTCCTTGGATATTCACAATAACCAAAAGCGAATTTTTGGACTTTGTTAAAAAGAGAAAAATAGACACTGTGGAGTATCAAAATGAACACTCCCCTATACTCGATCCAACGGCCGATCAGTTATTCGACCTGGACGATCAAAAACAACTATCAACAAAAGAAAGAAGCGCCATTAAAGAGAGATATTACAACGACAAAGATTTTTCAGAGATTGCAGACTTGCTAAAAACCAGTGAATCAAACACTAGAAAGATTATCTCTAGAGGCATCAAGAAAATAAGAGCAAAGCTTAAAGGAGAAAACAATGAGTGAAGACTACAAAGACTTTCTCAATGACTCCCACAAAACACCCAAGCGCCTGGATGAATCAGTTCTACATATGGTTCACAGCGACCTGGACCCTTCTCATAAGGTTGTCTTTATAAAGCTAGCTCTGATTCAAGGCTTTATTGGCGTTTTGACGATGCTATTTTGCCCACAATTCAACCTAAGCCTTACTAACAACTACGACTTGTTCCATTATTTCCATACAAACTTTGGCCATGCCATTTGTATGATTATTTGTGGAAGTATTTTTTTAGGATCGGGGGCAATCTTTGCGGCGAGCATTCTCTCCAAAGCAGAGCTTAAAAAAATTCACTCCTGCGCTCCCCTCTACTACATGGGACTATCCATTATTGCCGTTTCCGCCTTTATGATTTTGGGAGCAGAGGTTTATCTTAACTTGCTGACGTTTTGGCTGCTTGGTGCGATCTGTAGTGGTTTACTTCTTTTCGAACTGGGGCGTTTAGCAAGAAAAAAAGCGAACCAAGCATTCAATTAGGCTTAAAAGACTAATTTTTCGGTGTTGGAGTATACATTTTTTTCATATAGACACCCGCCCACACTAATGCACCAATAATTAAAACTAGAGCAGCATATCCCAAGTGTTGCACATATGAACCTTTAATAAGGTGAGCGCTGGCCCTGGTCAAAGCTGCCAATACTACAAATAATCCTACGAGAAGATAAGGCCACTTTTTAAATTCAATATCAAGCGACTCATCACTATGGGCGACTATAACTCTGCTGGCCACCATAAGTGTCATTAAACAATAGCTTCCAATATAAATTAAATGCTTAATATGGATTGCTTGCTCAACTGAAAAACACAAGGTCCATGATCCTACAAGCAACATAAAGCATGAAAGCTTCAACATTTTTCCATGCCATTTCTCGGATTTGACTTTTTCATGCAAACGCCAGTACTTAATTGAGAAGTATGTTATGACGGTCGCTCTAAGAAAGAATGCCACCATCAAAGCCCCTGCTCCCTCAATAATAAGGCTTGCAACAAAAACAATTAAAGAAACAATGATATCTATAGGAATGACTGAGAGGAAAGGCAATGTTTTTTCATAAACCTTTCTTTGTCCAGAGACAATCTCAACAAAACCAAGTATTCCCGGTATAAGTCGGCCTCCAACTCCCAATATGAAAGATGTCACCATAGCATCATAAAATAAAAGCTTTCCCCATGGCCTTAGAGCACCAAATATTCCCATCTCAAATTCAGATAAAAAGTTAATAAAACTTCCTAAAAGACCAAATATCACTCCACATCCAACGAAAACAAAAGTATAGGGAGGGTTTTGCTTTCTAAATAAAAAACGAGGCACTGCAAAGCATAAAAACATCACCCATCCAGAAGCTATACTTGCCCAAAAAAAAGTAAGGTTACCTAGAAAGTAGAAGATAAGAACACAGAGAGTTATAAAGATGAAAACCGACAACTCCTGCTTGGACAGAAAGTCTGTTCCTGTGAACCTTGGGACAGCGGTCAATAAAAATCCAATAATTGAGAAATACAAAAACCCGCCAATAAACAGGTTTGCATGTTGACTCAAGGGAAAACCCCCAACTTCGAAAAATACATCCCCCAACCACAAACAACAAGAATAGAGCATGCTAATGATGGCGATGGGAAAAAATAGTTTAAATGGATCTTTGCAAATCTTTTCAATCATTTTTGAAGAAGCTCCTCACCCTTTCTAATTAGATTGAGAGATTTTAGTAAAACTCTTGCAGACTCTTGAGGTGCGTGGAAACCGTTTGAGTTTTCCGCTTCAACAAAGTCAAATAAGAATTGTGCGTCTCTTTGAATCTTTTGCATCTTTTTTATCTTAGGATGATTGGAATTGTTTTCCACTTTCTTGATGTAAGACACCAAGGCGTCAAATACAATATCCTTCATCTCGTGGTTTTTATCTTGAATATTATTTACTCGCTCAAGAAGCTTGTCTTCTGATATGTTGTGACAGGTTCTACACGATCTATTTGTTTTTAACATTGGGCTGTTCACATGATGGTCAGTGATTTTTATGGCCCCCACCTTTTTATAGGGCATATGGCAGTCCACACAGCTAACACCGCTTTTAGCGTGAATCCCCTGAGAGTAAGTTTCAAACTCGGGATGCTGCGCCTTAAGCACTTCCGCTTTTGTGAGCTTATGTGTCCAATCTTTAAAGCCCATTTCATTATAATACTCAAGCATATCATCGGCCTTTAGGCCTTTTGACCACGGATAAGTGAGTGTTTTGCCTTCTCCCTTAAAGTAGTACTCCACATGGCATTGGGCGCAAGTATAAGTTCTCATCTCCTGTCGAGACGCCATTTTATTTACATCGTAGTCATGAATTCCCTGCAACTTTTTAAAGGTCTTGATGCCTTCCATGAAGGCTGGACGAGTAACTCTTAGACTCATGTCTTTAGGGTTATGGCAGTCAATACAACTGACAGGGTGTTTGACATTTTTGGCCGCTTCAAAGTATGGAAGTTTGTTCAAAGCGTGAAAGCCTTTGTTTAAATCTCCATCTCCCAATTTCATCATGGCGCTGTAAGTGGATGCGTGACAATTGATACAAGTTCCAGGCTGGCCTACTTTCTGTCTTTTAGTGTGAATTTGGTCCTCTAACATGTAAGCATGCCCTCTTTCCTCTCTAAAATCTTTTGAAAAGGCGTACCCAGACCACATTGTGATAAAGCGCTTATCCAGTTTTAATTTGTCTTGGGCAACGACCGATCTAGGGTCATCACCATCAGGAACTCTCTGAATGGCCTCACTTCCGCCATAGCGGGTTCGCACCTGATCCACACTTTTTAGATAATCTTCATATTGGTAAGGAAAGTTTACTCCCCACACTGCAGGATCGTCTTCAAGAGGTCCTATCGGTTTTAGGTGAACGATTTGATACTTTGATTCAACCTTTCTTTCAAAGATATTTAGAATCAGTAGTATGCAACTCACAATTGTTACAAATGACGCCAGGCCAATAATTAAAGTCTTTTTTGTTTTCATTTCATATGTCCTACTTCGGAGTGGCAGTGGATACAGTTTGTTTCTACTTTGGAATGTTTATGGCCTATGAGTTCGCCGTGACATTTTAAGCATGCCCTATTGGTAATATCTTTGTTGTATTGTGTAATCTTTAAAGGCCATGGATAATTGCCGGTAGTGAAGGCCACACCATGATTCCAGCCGTTGATTGCCTTGGATGCATACTTTTTTATAAAACCATCTGGAGTGTGACAACTATTGCAATTGGCAACATTATGATGGGAAGACTTCTCAAATCCATAAAAGTGATCCTGCATAACATGGCAGTTAACGCATGCTTTAGGATCATCAGATAAATAGGAATAACCTTTTGAGTAAATGAAGGTAGAGACCACAAAGCTTGGAGGGGCAACAATGGCAAAAAACCAAATAACCGTTCCAAACGTGCTAAGTGCTGAAATTGATAAAAATACATTTTTAATTTTCAAATCAAATAACTTTAAGTAGTCCAAACCTAAGACATGCACCTGTCTTAGGTATAATATTCAACTGGTAGTTATATCCTACTTATTGTCTCACATTTACGAAAGGGTCTTATAGGGTTGAAACCATGATTTATCTCAGGTTTAAGAAGACCTTACATGACACGCAACCAACATTTAATGTTTATGCCTCACCACCTACAATTCGTGAAGCAAAGACCACTTTATCATCAGACCTTCTAATACCTTGATAGTAAGAAGTTGGCATTTTGGAGTCTTCATCCTTTAACATAAGAATATCAATTTCATCTCCAAGTTTTGCCTCCGAGATAAAGTTAATATCAAATTCTTTAACAACAAAGCTTCGGTGATACTCTATTGGGATGGTATCAAGAATCCATTGAGAATACTTTGTGTTGTTCACATGGTTGTTCATATCGAGATCGCTGTTTCTAACAGTAATCGTATTCTCAACTTTCATGTTTTCAGGAACCATTACTTTTTCAGGAATAATATGAAGCTCTGTTTCAGAAATTCCTTGAACGATACTCTCATCGAGCTTTGGCTGCACAGGCCTTCGTGTTGTCCCATCCAGAACCATAAATGTAGCGACAGACTCACCGATCTGTTCCTCTTCTAAATGAATGGTGTAGTCCCTGTAGGCCTTTAGGCCATGGATCTTTCTAGGCCATGTTTTCACAAGTATTTTGTCTTGCCACTTTGGCCATTTGGTCATGATGAGCTTTTGCTGAGTAAAAACCCAAAAAGCGTTGTTCTTAATCATCTCTTCCATGCCAACACCCATATGCTCGGCATGGATAGTTCCCACATCTTGGAGGAAGCCAAGCATTCCAAAAAGCCCAAGTCTTTTATTGATGTTTATATTTACGCTATTAACTTCGTATTCTTTTTCAAAATATGATTCATTCATAAAATAGGCCCTCTAAGTGGGAAAAGTATAACAAATATAAAGATAAAGGTCTAAATGATCATTTAGACGAAATATTGTTATCTGAAATGAAAATTGAAATTAAATGCTTAGATGGGAAGTTTTAGGCACTCAATCAAAATCTGATATAAGAGAGTGCCTAATTATAAGGGTATTTTAACCCTTCTTAGTTTACCAAAACACAATCGAGTTTAACATCTTCTAGAGATTCAAGTTCAGGCACATGTCTTTGGCTAAATCTAGCATTGTACTTAAATGTGAAGCTCACGTTGTAAAAGGCGGGATGAGAAGGACCTTTCTCGCCGACGATACTCGCTTTGGCAGTACCAAAGCTGAAGTAACTTAAGTCAATCTTTGTTTCAGAAATCTCACCTTTGAACAAATCGAACTTTCCTATAACGAGGTTTCTGAATTCATCAGAGACATGTTTATCAGCGACAAATTTATAACCATCACCAGCGGAATATAGAGAAAATACTTCAGCACTACCATCAACGGTCATACATTTTAATTTTTCATCTTCAGGGTTTATTCTAGAGAAGGCGTTTACAGATAAAAGTAAAAGGCTAAGTCCAAGTAGTAGTTTTTTCATAGTTTTCTCCAATAAAGAGCAGGCAAAACTGCTAAACAATTATAGAATGCAAATTAGAATATTATTGACACACGATCCCATCTCAATCAACACTATTAGAGTCTTAGGGTAAATGTTACATATATGAAGTGGAGTTTAGGATACTTTAAGGTAGGTTTAAAATACCTTCTTCGCCATCTCATAGGTTCCAGTGTAGGCCTTAACAGTCTCAGCGATATCTTTTGAGTACCCACCGCCCAAGGCCATAGTCACAGGTATTTGGTTTCTTTTAGCAAACTCAAATACCATTCGATCTCGCTCCTTTAGACCTTCATGACTCATCGACAGCTTTCCAAAGGCATCTCCTTTTAAAGAGTCTACTCCCGCTTGATACAAAAGATGCTGAAATCCCATCTTAGAGAATTTAGAGAGGTCCTCACTTAGAGTTCTCAAATACTCTTCATCACCCGTACCATCAGCAAAGCTTCGATCTAAGTGGGAAGGCACTTTTCTGTATGGATAGTTATGCTTTCCATGATAGCTTGTGATAAACACGTCTTTATCTTTATTTAGGATCGAACTGTTTCCGTTTCCTTGATGAACATCCAAATCCAGAATTAATATTTTATATCCCGGCCTTTCACGATGAAGCCTACGCACGTTGACGGCAAAGTCGTTGAAAAAGCAAAACCCTTCACCAGAATCGGCATGAGCGTGATGAGTCCCCCCGGCAAGTGATGCAGAAAACCCAGTATCCAAAGAGCTGGTTATCGCTTGCCAAAAAGCTCCCTGGCTTCCAAGCGCTCTCCTTACCATCTCCTCAGTTAGAGGTAGTCCTATAGCGCGGGCCTTTTGGCGACTTAGAGAAAGATCAAGCACCTGTTCAATATAATCAGGAGTGTGTGCTAGATACAGATGATCAATATTGATTAAATCAGCAGCTATAATCTGAGAGTTTTTAACAATTCCCTTCTCGATTAAACTCTTTCTAAGCAGGGAGTATTTATTCATCGGAAAGCGATGATTTGGATCTAACTCAACTTCATAGTGGTCTGAATAAAAAAAGTGATAATCGTCCCAACTCACCATGGCCTAAATTACTTTTCACCTTGCCAGAAATCGACTTGGTTTGATTTAACACCGACATGGCGAAAGCTTGAATCATTTCGCGTTCCAACTGATGCGGCGTACTTATCAGAATCAGGGTATTCACACACCTCTACAGGCTCCATAGTTGAAAGACTTAAATAGCGAAGGTCTTCATTTCCAGTATTGATAATTTGGTGAGCAACCTCTCGCCCCCCGGGAGGGCAAGCTATAATATCCATGGGTTTTAATTCGTACTCTTCTTCTCCAAAGCGAAGAAGTCCTGTGCCGGAAAATATAAGAAACATTTCTTCGTTGATATGATGATTATGAAAAGGAGCTGCCTTTTTACCAGGCTCAACTACAGTCATCACATAGCCAAGTTTTTTAGCACCTATTATTGAAGCAATGGGAGCATCGTGAGATTGAAAGCCTTCTTTTTTGAACTCTTCATAGTTCTCTAGCTCGTTTAAATTAACTACTGGCCTATTCATATGTCCCACCCTTTTTTAACTCACGATATGCTTTAAACTTCACAATAATACTATACCCAAATTTATCCGCACAGAAATCATCACTGCTATGCTAAAAAAATTATTTATGGACAATTTTATTTCCGGAGACTACTTCACCTGACTTGGCCTTTTGGTAGGTAATAAACATATTGTCTCCCAACCCTAGTGCCTCAGATAGAGTTTTAGATGCGATCAGTAAAAGCTTTTCAATTCTTTCAGGGTCATCAAGCTCAAAACAGGTCAACGTAGCTATCGGTGGATGAGTATTTACAGGTTGGTTATCTACAGAGTTTTCACCTTCAAAGTAAAGGCCTGGCCTCAATTCTTCCCATGTTGCCCATACATGCTCTGGTTTACACTCATAGAACTCAGCAATTGCTCTGCAGGTCTTTTTTAACGCAGGTGCGATTTTTGAACTATCCTTTTGGGGCAATGCTTTTACATGCAATATTGGCATGAGAATCTCCTAAGGTAACTGCTAACCTGACGTTGAGGTGGATTCGACGTGCGCTTTAAAGTTATTTAAAATGCACTGCCAACCTTGCTTTTGTTGTTCAGCAGAATTCTCGTCTTCGGCATCGAAAGACTCCACCACTCTAACTCCATTATCAGTTTGTTCAAAAGAAATAGAAACTCTTCTACCATCCTCTAAAGCATACTCTATAAACTCATTGGGTTTAATTTCTGTGAATGTCCCACTGAAGTCGAAACCCATTGATCCATCTTTTGCTTCCATTCTGTAGTTAAAATTCTTTCCAGGCTCCAGATCAATTTCTGTTTTGGGACAACACCACTCTTCCGAAGCAAAATTCCATGCAGTAATGTAAGCGGGTGTCGTCCATGCAGACCAGACCTTCTCTAAAGTTGAATCAATAATTGTTTCGATTGAAACCTTCATGCTACGCCTCCATCATTTGCTTTAGCTTATTCAAAATCTGATTTTCGCCTCATACTGCTGGGTTGAGCCTGCTTTACCTATGTTAAGAGATAGGTTGTTTCTTTGCGCCAATCTGTAACAAATCTGTTCACCTATCCCCGAAGAGCTCGTGTAAGATTTGCTAAAAGGATATTGAATAGTAAGTGTATTTTCTTCCAAAAATACTTTTATTTTTTGATCGCTGTCAGTTATCGCCTTCATGGCATTCGAAAAGATATTTAGAAGAATTGTTTCAAAGTCTTGTTTGATGGCATGAACGTGGGTCTCTTCACTTAGGTCGACTTCCATAGACGCTTTGGAAACTCTCAAAAGCTCTATCGTATTGGCGATTGATTCTTTTATGTTTACCAAGTCACTGTCAGTTTTTTCCAGAACATTAAATTTGTTTAAGTATGAATGAATATTTTCCAATGTTTTCTTATTTTTAATTAGGTATTTTTCCAATTTCTGGGGATTGGAAACATTGTTCAACAAAATCTGATTTATCAAAAACTGTGATGACAGCATACTTTTTATATTATGCGCAAAGGTATTCAAGTCTTGTCCTATAACAGAAAACCTTTCTCTAAATTCCATTTCCTTTCTTCTTCTTTTACTAAATCCTTCAAAGATAACCATTATAATAACCATGTATTCCAGTGCCATAAACACATAATCGAATGTTATGGCCTGCCTTGCATGGGTTATTTCTCCAACTTCTTTGAGGTACTGCATATAGAGCGTGGGAATCCCGCCAAAGGCTACAAACGGCAAGAGCGTTTTGGTTTTAGCTCGCAATAAAATAGAAAAACCAAGCATCCCCATTATAAATGCGTATAAATACAACGGTGAGAAATATTCGCCTATGGCCGCATAAAAAGAGACCATCGCCATCACACCAGCGATTGCATATTGATTGTAAGGATTTTTTGTTAAAATATAAAATAACGGAATAGATGCAAAAGAAGGCGCAAGCTTCAAAAACGTATACATATTAACAAGATCCTCAGGGATCAATGTTCTTTCGTAAGGAAAAACGAGAAGAGTTAACGATACATATAGAAGTCCAGAGAGATAGGCGTCCCTTTTATCTTCTGTGTCAATATAACTAGGAATTAGTTTCAAGAATTTAACCTTTTGAACGAACTGTTTAAGAGCTTTATACCATCTTCTACGATTAGTATTTTCACAGTTAAACTATAATACCCAGGGAATTAATCTGGCAATTCCTTTGAGAATGCGCATCATGTTAAATTTGTTCCTGAACAAATCTTGAATCAAAGTATTAGATCAATCTCTGTAAGGCTTGTTTCAACTTCAGAAAGGGCCAGTTACAAGTACACCTTAAACGATGATTCGGGTTCAATCTTGGTTAGTTTTTTAGCCAAGTTCTGGCCGCCACTTCCTCATCCTTCTCAAAGGTCTTAATCTTTGCTCCTACAATGGGGCCGATAGCTTTAACAACCGCTTTGGTTGAAGAGTCTTTTGCGACAACTGCAAGTTTATCAATTTGATCATGGTGACTTCGCACAAAGTTGAAATGGGACATTGCTGAGTCAATATTGTTCCAGCCGGGGAACTTATCGAACTTGATCAATACCCCCTTCAGCTTCTCATGAGATTTAAAATAGGGTTTAAGTTCCTCGTCGACTTTTTCAAAGTCTGTTGATCTCAACTTTTCTTGTGGCTCTAGAACCAGAATTCCGTTTTTTTCATCTAGGTTATGCACGATCATAATTACCTCCAAGGTTATAAAATGTGCAGGCCACATGCCTGCGAATCCATTACTTATAACCAATTTTTTCAATGGACATAGAACTACCTTGCTAAAATACTCAGGAATTTTTAGAATCAGTGCACAAAGGAGACTTTTACTATGATAACCAATCTTGTCGATAAGGCCTTAAACAAGGTCGAAAACGTCGGAAACAAGCTACCCGACCCTACAACAATCTTTATAATCCTGACTTTCGCCATTTTGGCCATCTCTTGGCTTTTCTCGTTTATTGGAGTGAGTGCAGTGCATCCAGCAACGAAAGAAACCATCTTAATAGAGAACCTTCTTTCCAGCGGGAATATTCAAAGAATTTTCACAGAAATGGTTCATAATTTTGCAAACTTCCCTCCACTAGGAATGGTTCTAGTAACTGTGGTTGGGATTGGTATTGCAGAAAAATCCGGACTTATTGACACGGCACTAAAAAAGCTTGTTACGGCGGTTCCAAAGAGTGCTCTGACAGCGACATTGGTTTTTGGAGGGATATCAAGCTCCATGGCTGCGGACGCCGGCTATATTGTTCTTACTCCTCTTGGAGCAGTTTTATTTGCGGGCTTTGGAAGACATCCACTTGCAGGTCTTGCTGCTGCGTTTGCAGGTGTGTCTGCTGGTTTTAGCGCAAACCTTCTTCTAACTTCACTTGACCCTCTTCTATCAGGTCTTTCTACTACCTCAGCACAGATTGTGGATCCAAACTATGAGGTTCACCCAACTGCCAACTACTACTTCATGATTGTTTCCACGTTTCTCTTAACAATTGTGGGCACTTTGGTTACTGATAAGATCGTCGAGCCTAGACTTGGAAAGTGGGAGCCAAAAGATACGAAGCTCGACACCACCCTTGGCAAGATATCAAGCAAAGAAAACAAAGGTCTTATTCTTTCAATTATTGCTTTTATCGCCTTTATGGTTGTTACAGCGATTATGGTTATTCCTGAAGGCGCAATTTTAAGAGACGCCCAAGGAGGACTAGGACCGTTTTACAAAAGTTTGGTTCCTTTGATCATGATCCTCTTCCTAGTCTGTGGACTGGTATATGGGATTACTGCTGGAACAATTAAAAGTGATAAAGACGCTGTAGGGATGGCCAATGAGTACATGGCGACTATGGCCGCATACATTATTTTATCTTTTGTTGCAGCTCAGTTTGTAACTTTCTTCTCTTGGTCGAATATGGGAATCGTTTCTGCGATTAAAGGAGCAGGGTTTCTTCAGGCGATTGGACTAAGTGGAATCCCTCTTATGATTGGATTTATCTTTGTTACAGGCACAATCAATATCTTCATTGGAAGCGCTTCTGCCAAATGGGCGATCATGGGGCCTGTATTCATTCCAATGTTTATGTTGATGGGCTTTTCTCCAGAGATGGTTCAAAACGTTTATCGTGTGGGAGATTCTGTAACAAACATTATCTCACCTCTTCTTCCATACTTTCCTATTATTATTGCTTTTGCTAAAAAGTACGACCCTAAGATTGGTTTAGGAACTTTGATCTCGACAATGCTTCCTTACTCAGTGGCATTTGCCATTATGTGGTCAATAGTGCTTTCAGTATGGATGCTTACAGGACTTCCTCTTGGGCCAGAAGCTCCATCTTTTTACGATGCTTCACAGCTATCCAACTAAATGATGACAATAACTACAGGCGGCCAGTCCGCCTTTAGTTCATACCCTCCAATTAATTTCTTCTTTAATCCTTTAATTCGTCTAACTGTTCGCAGCAGTAAACTAAGCGAAGACGAGTAATTATCCCAATTAAGTAAAAATAATACTTCACAAATCTACTGATGCATTAGATCTGACTCACCTCGAAAGACCTCGTTAGAGATGTATTTCATCTAAAGGATATCCCACTTCCCAATCTTGACCACACTAAGTAAGAAATTGAGAATGGGCCCAAAACAAAGGATACCCAATGAGCAAAAACGAATTAACCGAGAAAAAGTACACAAATAAAAAAGTAAAAACCGGCCATGGAGGAGAGGTTCGCCAACAGACCCAAGGCGATGTGATGACCACTCAACAAGGCACCGCGATCTCTGACGATCAAAACACCCTTAAGGCTGGCGAACGCGGCCCCGTTGCGATGGAAGATTTCGCCTTTAGAGAAAAACTCTTCCACTTTGACCACGAAAGAATTCCAGAGCGTGTTGTACATGCCAGAGGGTACGGCGTTCACGGATACTTCGAAAATTATGAAGATCTTTCTGAGATCACTAGTGCGGACCTCTTCCAGCGGCCAGGCGAGAAAACAGATGTCTTCGTGCGGTTTTCCACAGTGGCAGGAAATAAGGGCTCTCCCGATCTTGCGCGAGATGTGCGGGGATTCGCCGTTAAAATGTACACCAAAGAAGGCAACTGGGATCTGGTAGGCAACAACATCCCGGTTTTCTTTATTCAAGACGCTATCAAGTTCCCAGATCTTATTCACGCTGCGAAGCCAGCTCCAGACAGAGGGTTCCCTCAGGCGCAAACCGCCCATGACAACTTTTGGGACTTTATCTCTCTTAGTCCCGAGGCCATGCACATGGTAATGTGGATTATGTCCGACAGGGCCATCCCGAGATCATTTCGCTTTATGGAAGGCTTTGGGATTCACACCTTCCGCTTCGTAAACAAGGAAGGCAAGTCCACTTACGTAAAATTTCATTGGAAACCTAAACAAGGCCTGCAGTCCGTTCTATGGAACGAGGCCTTGAAAATAAACGGCGCGGACCCGGACTTCCACCGGCGTGACATGTGGGATTCAATCGAGGCCGGGGACTATCCTGAATGGGAACTTGGGATTCAGGCCTTCGACGATGACTTCGCAGACAAATTCGACTTTGACATCTTGGATGCCACTAAAATAATTCCCGAAGAAGAAGTTCCCGTGCGCCCTATAGGAAAGATGGTCCTCAACAGAAATGTGGACAATTTCTTTGCAGAGACTGAGCAAGTGGCCTTTTGTACCCAAAACGTGGTGCCTGGAATCGACTTTAGCAACGATCCCCTGCTTCAAGGCCGAAACTTCTCTTACTTGGACACGCAACTAAAAAGACTTGGCAGTCCGAACTTCACCCATATCCCAATTAATTCGCCAAAGTCCAAGGTTTGCAACTACCAACAGGATGGACATATGGCCATCCGAAATCCAAAAGGTCGCGTGAACTACGAACCTAATTCTTGGGATGAGGAGTCCGGTCCTAGAGAAAGTCTTGAGAAAGGCTTTAAATCATTTCCTGACAATATATCGGGTCAAAAGATGAGAGTGCGCTCCGAGACCTTCGCGGATCACTATAGCCAAGCAAGACAATTTTATAAAAGCCAAACTGATATCGAACAAGCTCACATGGCAAACGCAATGATCTTTGAGCTCAGCAAAGTTGTGAAATTAGAGATTCGTGAGCGCCTGGTAGGCCATTTACTAAACATCGATGAGGACTTGGCCAAAAAGGTCGCTAAAGGGTTGAGAATTCACAAAATGCCTGAGCCAGCGGAGCCGGCGATGAAACCTAAAGAACTTAGTCCATCTGAGCCTTTAAGCATACTTAAAAATGGGCCAAAGACCTTTAAGGGCAGAAGAGTTGGAGTACTGTTAGGTGAAGGTTTCGATGCTGATACTTTCAAAGAACTTAAACAGACAGTTGAGTCGGAAGGTGCAATGTTTGTAACCGCCTCGCTTATGAGCGGCAATCTCAAACTCAGTGACGGCACCGAAGTGAACGTTAATGAAAAAGTTGATGGTGCTCCTTCTGTCGTATTTGATGCTGTGGCACTCCTGGTGGATAACCCCGATGACTTTAAACAAAATCAAGCGGCCAGAGACTTTGTCACAGACGCCGTTTCACACAAAAAGTTCATCGCTTATTCCGAGGGCGGCGAGAAGCTTATTACAGAACTATCCCACCTAGACAAAGTGGACGAAGGCATGTTCAAGGTCAAGGGCAAATCTGGTGCAAAAGATTTCGTAAAGGCGTGTGCCGATATTCGCTTCTGGAGACGATAATGTAACGAGCTTCGAAATAGGCTATTGCGGGTAACCTTGAAACGGGCCCGCAAACCCCAATTCTAAACTCTTTTTTCGCCACCTTTATCTTTAACTTTTTTCTGTCCTGCTGTGACCTTGGTGTAAGCGCTGGACTTGGATACATGGTGGTCTTGTTCAGACCTTGTCTCGCCCATAGAGTGTTTTTGCTTCCCTTCTTTTTGCTGTTCAAACATTTTAAGTAGAAACTTATCGCTTAGTTTGGGAGCTATGGTCTCCATGACTGTAAATGCTCTCGATGCAAAACCAATATAAGCGTCACGCTGAGGTTTCTCTGCAGCTTTCAATATAGCCTTGGCGACAATAGACACATCATAAATTGGAGCGGGCAAGGAAGGGCCACCCTCCTCAAGAGAGTTTTTAGCATGGTCAGCATATGGAGTGTTAATCGCCGCAGGTCTAACTAACGTAACGGACACCGGAGCCTTCTCTTTAGTAAGCTCCACCCTTAATGCGTCAGTGAATGCTTTGACCGCGTGCTTAGTTGCAGAATACATACCTTGTAGAGGAATAGCGACACCTGAAACCTCACTTCCAAGGTTGATTAGCGCCCCCTTTGACTTTTTTAGCTCCGGCAAGGCGACTAGAGATCCATGCCGAATTCCCCAAAAGTTTGTTTCAAACAAATCTTTTTCATCTTCCAATGAGGTATTGGTGAGTTTTCCAAAAATACTCTTTCCAGCGTTGTTTACCCAAGTATCAATACGGCCATAGGCCTTTATTGCGGTGTCCTTTAGTTTAATATGGTCCTCATGCTTTCGAACATCCATGCCTATTCCAACAGCTTCTCCACCTCTGCTTCTAATGTCTTTCACAATATTTTGGATTTCGTCCTCGTGTCTCGCTCCTATCACGACTCTGGCACCAGCTTTGGCGGCAAGCCTCGCGGTCTCAAGCCCAATTCCACTAGAGGCACCAGTAATCACTATAACTTGGTCTTTAACAGGTTTAAGTTTGATATTTTTCATAATTCGCCCCTTTTTTTTCTAAAGAGATAGTGCAAGACCAAGGCCAGCAAAATATTTAACTTGGTACAAAACCTGCAGCAATATATGCAAAGGAGTCCATATGGATGATTTAGAAAGAAGAAAACATATAAAAAAACAAAGAAGAAAATACACAAAGGGAAGATATGCTTTCTTAGTCGTGCTTTTACTGATGTTTATAGTTTTCCTACCAGTGTGGCCTTATTCCGCCAACTGGGGCTACTACCCTTCCACGGGAGTCGGATTAATGTTTTTGGTATTTTTAATGTTTCTATTGGGCGTCTTTGCTATTACCGACGATGGCAGTTCGGCGTAAAAATGAATAGTGTAATACTTTTCAGTTTTCTTATATCAGGTATGCTCTTTTCTGGTGAATTTAGGGTTATTCAATGTGACGAGACTTATCACAATTTACAATCAAAGGTTTTGAAAAAAAATAAATTCTTAGCTAAGGATCTCAAGCTACAATTACAACTGAAAAAGGAAATTCAAGGTTGTCAGTTAATTGGACTTGATGGCGGTGTTAAGGCAAGTTCTAAAAAGATTTTCAAATTAGAGACACTTGAAGCTTTGATAAACTCCATGCCTATGCGCCAAGCGGAACTTCGAGAACAAGGCCAAAATAATTAGAGAATATAGCTTTAATCTGGCCTGCAAACGTTAACGCTTACATGATCATTGAAATCCGTCCAAGCTGAAACTGAATCACAACCTCCTTCATATTCACAGTCTGAGTCAGAAGAACACTCACTATCAGATCTCTCACATTTTCCAGATAAGCAGCTTCCTTCGTACATACAATCAGAAGAAAAGCTACATTCTCTACCTCCGTTGTCTTCGATCAATTCACTCCTTAGCTGCTCTCTCTTGAACTTTTCAAGCCCTACGGAGTATCCTTTTTTGAACTTAGGGTTGAGCTTTTCACACCTTGGATGTGGCGCTTCTCCATCTTCTCCAAGGTCTTGGCCATTTTCGTAAGTGCAGTATTTCTTAAGGCCAACCTGAAAGCCTTTTATGTAATCCTTGCCCTTGATCTGCATGCCGTATTCAGAGCAGTCATTTGCATATTCGCTAGTCTTAGGATTAGCTTCTCCACCCATTGCATCTGATCTACCAAGCTCAAACCAGTTTTGATTGGCACAATCCTCTTTGCTTAAAGAGCTACAACCATTTAAAAGGAGTATTATTAATAGATTAAATATTGCTTTCATTTGGAGACCTTTTTTTTATTAACTCACTTTACATCAAAGATTTAGATTATTTACCATAATCTTCTGATTAGACTCAATTTATGAGTTGAATATCCAGCTTGAAAGTGAACTCGCCATCATAAACCACAGATTAAAAGTTGTCTCTAAATCTGTAACGTCTTCCTTATTCTTACCTTAGTCCAGCAAGGGATGCAAAGTAAGTTGATTGGAAGCAAATCTTCCCAATTATTTTAACTTTACCTGTAAACCATGCAAAAAATTTCGAAGAACCTGGTCCATGCACTTTCTAAAGTTTCTGTGGCCTGGTTTTCTAAAAAAAGCGCCTACCTCGCTTTTACTCATTTTAAAATCTGCCAATTGCAATACAGTGACGACATCATCCGACCTAAGACTAAAGGCTATCATAAGCTTTCTAAGCACAATATTATTGTTTAGTCGTGATTCAGGCTCCGGTGTATTGCCTTCCTTAGCTCCACGTTTTTTGATAATGAGTCCATTTAAAAAGGCCGCAAGCTCCCTGTCTTCGAGCTTAAGAAAGTCTGGCGCATCGTCTTTTTTAAGCCAACTACTCACCTGACTTCTACTGACTTCAGTTCCACCTAGAAGAAAAGTTTCGATCATTTCATCATCAGCAAAATTCAGTATGTAACGAAGCCTTCTCAACACATCATTATTCATTTATTAACCTTTATTTATTGGACTTTAAATTACGCTACTGCAACTAAAGTGCTTGCTCAAGACCAATAATGCTTCCACATGGATCTTTTATCTGAACAATCTTGGTATTGGTTTCTTTTACTTCTATTGGCCCTCTGAAAACTTCACCACCAAGTTCACTTGCTTTCTTTATAAAGTATTCCAAGTCATCTACTTGCCAATAGCCTATAGCGCCACCAGTTGAGCTAGGGTTCTTATCATCTTCCAGACATATTTCTAAAATGGAGTTTCCAATAAGAAATGAAACAAAGTTTTGCTGAACTTCGATTGGTTCCACATCAAAAAGCGGCTGATAAAACTTGCTACTATCAGAAATATTATTTGAGATTAATCGCAATGTTCTTAGACCAAATACTTTCGACATCATTGAAAGGTACCGGTAATTTTACGACTCAACAAGAACTAATACCCAGTGAAAGAAGCTAAATTACAGGGCACACAAATTCTTTAATGCTGCTACTCACTTTTAAATTCAACCAGTTAGGGCGAAATTAGAATGAAGTGTATTCTATTTAGACACTTTCGGCCCTACAAGGAAAAGACTTCAATGAATCTGTTGCCATAAGAGATTGTCCCCTAAGATAAATGTAACTAAACATAAACTAAGGTCCATAGCCATGTAGTAACTTTTGCGAGGACCTGTAGTAGCTTTTTAAAAGGAGCAAAACATGAAACAAATTATTGCTACATTAGTCCTTCTAATTTCACTACCATCTATGGCCGACGTATTTTTTGCTGGAGATGATGTCAATTTTATCAAAACAGATTCAAGTAGAAAGCATATTAAGTTAAGTCACTGTAGAGCGACTTCAGAGACATCGGCTTCATGTGAACGACTTGTAAAGGTTGAAAAATCTCAGTTTCTCGGCATGAAGGCCTGTCTTTCTGGCAAGATGGCAATGAGAACGGTTCAAACAACATTTGCCGGTTTCATGTCGTTTGCATTTGCAATTAACATACCTCAAAGTGCAGGATTAACGGCACTACCTATGACATTAACAGTGCCAATGGCAGCAAATGGAGCTAAGGGTGTTTCTAGAGCTGCAAAGCAGTTTAGTGTTTATAGTTCTGATACAGCAAATGACAGAGACTACATTTCTTCAATCATGGACAGTGAAGACTTCATTAGTCTACTCGAGGAATCATTGTACAAAACCTATGACTGCGATGTTCACGGTGCTTGGGAAGAAACAACTGGCTTGTTTGAGTTTAATATGTCTAGAGCTCAGAAAAACAATCTAAAAATGGCCGCTAAGAGTTAATCAAATATTAAAGTCCACGGCCTTCTTTCTTTAAAAGAGGGCCGATGCTAACTTCCAACTTCGCCAACCTTTTGAAAACCGTACCTAAGATACCAATCCTTTTTCCAGTCATTTGCATCTGCCCTAAGACATAAAGAAAATACTTTTTCATCAAGTGCCAGATTAGAAATAGCATTTAACAGATTATTCCCAAGTCCTTGTCCTCTAAAAGAGCTGACAACATCAACATCCTGTAGTCTGTAGATAACTTTACCATTGTAGCTTATAGGTATGATTCCAATCTCCCCAACACACTCTTCGTTCAAATAGGCCAAGAACCATTTTCCATGATTGTTCTCAACTTGATGTTTAATAGCTGAAATCATTTTCTTGATATCTTCACTAGAAAAGTCGCCAAACTCTTTTTCAACTTCAGACCTTAAATTAAACATCTCATTCCAAAGAGGTTCTGAGTTAACTTCCTTAAGCTCCAACCTAGTGTCTTTCCTATTAGATAACTCCAACCACATAGACCAAGACGGAGTTTCATATATCTTGTGTGGGTTTACAAGATCTTCCGAGATCATAAAAATTTTCTGCAAGCTTGGATTTTCCATCAGACCTATGGTCTAGCTAGTGAAATTTATGATGTAAAACAACAGGGTGTCTCAAACTATTACCGCTAATCTCTACTTTAAAAGCTCTTGGATTCGTTTCAGGAACCAGTCATACTTTCTTCCCAAAGTTTTGTTTTCTTTTTGTATAAGGTAGTACTTATCAAAGACAGAAACCTTATTTTTCAAAATCGACAAGTTAAGCTCTTTTGAAAAGTTCTGTATAAATCTTTTAGGCATAACTGTAAAACCTAGCCCCATGGAGACTGGAAGAAGAATCTGATTGATCTGATTAATATAAGTGACGCTTGATATGGCGCTTGATCTTAGCTCATCCTTAAAATTGGCCCTTAATAGGCGTTCGAGGTAGGCCCTACCATCAGGGTGATCTACAAATCCAATCTCCTCAATAAGGCCTGGGCGCATTTTCAAACCTTTTGGATACACAATGCAAAGCTGTTCTTGTCCAACTTCTTTTTCTGTAATATTTGCTAGTTGAGTCTGAGTAGTTTTAATTCCGATATCCACTTCGCTATTTAAGACCATTTTCTCTATTAAATGATCTGGCGCTGCCTCGAGATGGACTTTTAGCTTAGGGTACTTTTTAGAACGCTCCAAGAAGCTAGGATATAAAATCATGGCCAATGTCCCAGAGCAGGCCACCCTTATCTCCCCCTCAGTTTCATCCTCAGATGAAAGTATATCCATTAACTCAATTTCATCTTCCCTCTTCTTCAATGCGAATTGATAAAGGATCTCTCCTTCTCTAGTCAGTTCAAAACTCTTTCCTGACCTTCTAAGCAGTAAATGGCCAAGGGACTCCTCTAACTTCTTAATATGTTGGCTTACCCCAGGTTGAGTCATGTGAAGGATTTCTGAGGTCTTTGTGAAGTGTTTTTGTTCCACAAGGGTTGAAAATGTCTGTAACCATAGCTCGTTAATCATGAGCATACATTACACTAGATTATCATTTGTATAAAGTTTAATAATTTCTAACAATCATAGGAATAAGCTAATGTAGAGAAAACAAGGAGGAACAAATGGCAAACAATGTCTACCCTAGAACGTTTTCACATATAGGGATCTCGGTCCCGGATCTTGACGCGGCTGTTAAATTTTATACCGAAGTCTTGGGATGGTACCTTATTATGAAACCAACAGAAATAGTTGAAGACTCTTCGCCCATTGGAGAAATGTGCACAGATGTGTTCGGAGAAGGCTGGGACAAATTCAGAATTGCCCACCTTTCCACAGGAGATCGAATCGGAGTTGAGCTTTTTGAATTTAAGAACCAAACTAACCCCGAAAATAACTTTGAGTACTGGAAAACGGGAATTTTTCACTTCTGTGTTCAGGACCCTAATGTGGAAGAGCTTGCGGACAAGATTGTCGCAGCAGGTGGGAGGCGCCGTATGGAAGGGCCACGTTATTACTATCCAGGAGAAAAGCCATACAGAATGATCTATATGGAAGATCCATTTGGAAACATTCTAGAAATCTATAGTCATAGTTATGAATTGATTTATTCGGCTGGAGCTTACTAATTTAGTTTTAGCAGAATATTTCCCAATGGGGAAATTGTCTGGAGCTATTTTCATCTCCACTTAAGTCTCTATCTAGATAGAGACTTATTTTATGACTATAAATCTTCGATTACTCGAGTTTTTAATCCTACGAATGATGTTGAACGTGTAAATACATCGACTTTTGAGTAAGAACACTCTCCAAAGCAAGCTGGATTTAACTTATCTACTAGAGCACGCCCATTGAACCTTATTTTTTTTGAATATTTGTACTTATGCTCAACTTGATACCCCAATTCATCTAATACTGTTTCGATTGAGTAAGCCAATCCGTCTTCACTCCTAACAAAGTAAGGAGTGACACTAATCTTTGTACTATAGCCTACAATATCGACCCATTTGTCTGCAACAAAGTCCCTCTTCATAGAGGCAGTCAAGCTAACAAAAAGATCCTGACATTTTGCGTTTTCAACAGCAACTCCTAGCTTATCAAGAGCTTGAATAAATATTGAACTCACTTCATGTTCACCATAGGCATGGCCACATAAGCGAAATGAACTAAACTCTATATCTGTAGCTGCAAAGCTCATTAATGGAGTTGAAACAAGTAAAGCAATTAATAATTTTCTCATGTTTTATCCTTACATTAAAAAGTCCCAGGTTTGGTTACTAGGACCTCGACCAGAATTTAAATACATGGCAGAGAGACAATGTTATATAAGAATCGACCCAAAAGCTTACCTTCGGTGTCAAAGTATTCATACACACCATTATTCGGGTAGTAGCCTCCATACCCTGCAACATAAGCTCTACCTCTTGCTATTTTGGAATAATCCAGGTCAGGATAAGCTATCCCAGACAATATTTTATCGGCCTTTGCCAAGTGATACATGAAAAGAGTTGAGTATAACGACTTTGTACTGCCATTCTCATATGGGGCATCTGGAGTTAGACTATCCATACAATCGTATTTCTTTGGGCCGCGCAGACAATTATTAACTTGCCTTCCATCCATTTCAACTTCGATTGTCTCAATGATTTCTCTATCTGGATTTCCGCTAACTAAGATATCATTATTATTAACTGTCACTCCAACTTCAACCCAGTTGTTATCGCCAGGCAAGTAGGAAGTACAAGAAAATTCGGAAGAAAACCCTAATGCAGAAGTAAAAAGAGCAATCCCAAAAATAAGTTTTTTCATCTAGTTCTCCTATGTAATAAACGAATGTTTTTTAGTAATAATAAAATTCAATAATAAATATTCTCTCAGTTATAATGACTGGATGATATAGGCGTAGCTCAAATTACATGGGGGGTGTTAGGATTCTAACAGTGTTAAATCACCAAAATCATGGAGAATTGAGGCTATTGGTTCTTTAGTTGGCATAAAAGATGGCCTGAGCTTTAAGCGGTTTGAGCTGATACAATTTTTGGTCTTTTAATAAAACCCACGTCTGATAAATTATTT
The DNA here is from genome assembly GCA_002711995.1 of Halobacteriovoraceae bacterium. GTDB lineage: Bacteria > Bdellovibrionota > Bacteriovoracia > Bacteriovoracales > Bacteriovoracaceae > UBA845. The sequence continues at coordinate 371,504 of PASN01000010.1, forward strand.
TTCTACTTTAGAGTGCAAACTTCAAAATCTGTTGTATCAATTTCACCCTTAACAAGAATATGTGGAATAAAAGCAAACCATAAATACTTTCCGCCGTCTCTACTTACTTCATTCCAAAAGTTTAAAGTTTCTTGAGGTACTTTTTCTATCTCTTGATACGACTTATTAAATATAGCGACTTCATTTTCACTAATTGAAAAGTCGCCTTTCTTTTGTTTTTTGTTTCTATTAAAGACAACTGCATCATACTTTCCAAGTATCTGATCTATATGCACTTTAAAATACTCAGTCCTAACTAGTTTGAAGTCTTTTTCAATTCTTCTCAGGTGATTTACAATTTGTTGTGGGTCAAGTGCTGAAAACTGGACAACGTCATTCCACTTGCAATTTAGTTTTGGGATTATTCCTTTCATTAAGTCTTCCCGACCTTTATATTTTCGAGCATGGCCTTTATATAAATCACTTTCCTTATCCATTTGATTAAGAGGAATCAAAGAATCTCCTTCAAATGGGACAGGCTTCATATGGTAGATAAAGCTCATTAATTACCTTCAACAACTTTAATTAATAACTGACATGGATTTGATTCATCCCATAGAGTTGGGAAAACTTCCAACTCTTTAAAACCAAACGATTTATAAAAAAGTCTTGTTTTCTTATAAAATTCACACTCTCTTTCAGCACTTAGAGTTTTGACCTGTAAAAACTCAATATTTTTCCTAAGTAAAACTTTCTCAGCTTCAATTAATAACTTCCTTCCAACTCCCTTTCTATGAAAAGCAGGTATAACTCCCATAACGTAAACTTCGGCAGCATATGGACTATGTTCTTTAAGAGACAAGAAACCAATAGTTTTCCCATTCTCTGTAGCAACCAGCATTGGAAGCCCTTTAGATTCTTTAATGTATGCTAATGTGGACTCTTCAAGGCCAAACCACTCAGGAACAGATCTAAGTACAAATTCACATACATCAGGGTTACCCTTTTCAAGATACTCAAACTTCATTCCTCATATCCTAATCTTTCCAGGTAATCACTAAGCGACACCTTAAACAGTTTGTTCTTCCTGATATTATTTCACATTTTTCTATTAAGTTGTAGGCCCTAGCAGATAAAATACAAGTACTGGCTACTTTTTTATGTACTTCATGTCTGTAAGAAAGACCTTCATGGAGGAGCTTCGCATTAGGCCTATGGTTGTTGTGTACCTACAAGACAGTATTTTTTAAACGATAACCTCAATTTCTTTTAATAGAGTATCAAGTTTTAGAGGTTTTTTAAGAATCTTAGGAGACAAAGGAAGAGCTTCGGTATTAGAGTCTCCCCTCAATGCTGTGGTGACAAGAATTGGTATGCGTGAAAACCGTTTTTCTTTCTCTATATGTTCTAAAAAGGTTCGGCCATCCATTACTGGCATCATAAGATCAAGAAGCATACAATCAGGCAACTCAGCATCATCCATGCCCTTCAATGAATCAAGGGCTTCTTTGCCATTATTTGCTGTGGAGACGTCATGGCCTTTTAGGGTCAACACTTTCGCAAAAACTTCACGAATTCCATGATCATCTTCAATAATAAGTATTTTACAAGGTTTCAACTCACTTCCTCACACCTCTCCATAGGCAGTCTAATGATAAAAGTGCTTCCCTTTCCTAGCTCGCTTTCAACCTCGATTCTTCCTTCATGTGCTATCACTATTCGGTTAGCTATATAGAGGCCTAGCCCCAATCCACTGACTTCGTTTTTGTCGATCGCTCTTTCAAACTTGTCAAAGATCAGCATCATTTTTTCACTCGGAATTCCCCTTCCCTGATCTTTAACAACACATAGAGCTTCCTGTCCCTCGCAAGTCACTTTCACTTCTATTGGTTTTCCTTCACCATACTTAATAGCGTTCGTTAATAGATTTGTGATCACTTGATCAATACGTGATTCATCCCAAAGGCCTACAACTTCTTTTTCAACAACTAACTTGGCAGGAGTGCCGGTATGTTTTTTAATGTCCATTTCTAGACGATCCACAGCATTTTTAGCGACTTTGCCAAGAAACACCTTTGACTTTTCAAGCTCAATGCATCCCGAGCTTGCTTTCGCGATATCCAACATTTGATCCAACTGGTTTGACATTCTAAGAAGCAAATCCTCGTTCTTGTCCAAATAGGAACGTATGCCTTCCACATCCAGTCCATCTTGAAGCTCTAATCTAAGCAACTCATTCTGCATTAAAAGTGTTGAAAGAGGGGTTCGAAGCTCATGAGAGGCAATTGATAAAAACTCATCCCGAGCGTTAATTGTTTTAATAAGCTCTCTTTGAGTTTCTTTAAGTTTATCGTACTCAACCTTTTCCCTTCTAAGAAGAGTTAATTCATCATGCAGCTTGGAGCCTACTTCGCATCTCTGCGCTTCAGGATCTTCCAACAGACGCTTTCTTAAACTCTCATGGTTCCTCATTAAAGCTTCCACGTCTTCCTCGTACTCCAATTCAGGATGTGTAAGCGTCCAAAAGTGTGCCGTTTGGATAAAGGCAAGGTATCCCATGAGATATTCAAAGTTTTTACCTCCCAGAGCTTTCCTAAGGGTATAGCGAAAGCCTTCTGAAGAATGAGGACTTAAAAAAATCTCTGAAGCACAGTTGAATAAAGCACTTTCTAATTCAGTGTCGGCCTCTGGCATAGATCTCAGAGGCTCTTTCAAGTTCTCTAGTAGATTAATGCTCTGTTTCAGCGCTTGTGCGTCCGGATATGGTCTTTTTAAAAGCTTTAGTGCATCTTCAACTGAAGTTAGCGGCGCGTTTTTGTCTCCAGCAGGCCTTCCGTGTCCGATTAAAAAACCACAGTGGCGCACAACGCAATATCTCACCTCACAAAACCTCGAGAGGTACACAAATAACCTTTCCTTAAAAAGCGAGGGTAATGGCAGGTCTAGGTAGGCCCCCTTTGCGAAGCTCCATAGCTGCGCAGTAAGTCCCGGTGCTTCTTTGGCGGTCTGAAAAAAAGAAGGTAAAACGCCAAAGCGTCCTCTTACCTCTTCATTTAACTCTTCCCTTTCAGAATTTTCTAACATATTGGGCCTCCTCGAACTGGCCTTTAAACTAAACCCGTGACAGCTTTAAAGGTTAGCCGTTTTGTTAATATGTATATATAAACTCCCTAAGTCTTAGGGTGCCACAAACACACTATTAAAAGACAAAGGCTAAGAAAAATTTAATCAATGTTGAATGAGAATAGGTTATGCAAAATATATATATAAATGGCATAAATTCTTTATTCAGAAGTGTAACTACATATAATATCGGATTACTGAGAATTATATCAATAAGACTAAAAATTGTACTGTAACTTTACTTCCGTGTGGGTTAGCACTTCAGAATCTCCATAGAAATCAATACGAGAACTCTTTGAAAAACCTAAAGATATATCCCAATTTTTAGTCTGAGAGTTTATTGAGGCACCGACATGAGTCAAGGGCAATTCGTAGAACATACCCAACACCCCATATTCAAGATTCAGATAGTATTGCTCATTAAAATAAAAAGTAGGCATTATTGTTAAAGAGTGTGTTTCAGGAGATCTCACTTCACTATCAAAGGCATTTAATTTTGCTTCATACCAATAGGGATCTTCGCCTTTTATTGCAAATACCCTCTCTTTACCCAAGGGATCAGGCCTTAGAGAGTAAGGACTATCTTCGTTATAAAACTTTTGATATCCATAAGAGATATTTATTCTAAGTTTATCAAAAACTCTATAAGCGGTATTTAATTTGATATAGACGTTTTCCTGTGAAAAGGAACTTACACCTTGTAGCTCAGGAACAGACTTGAAGTACCAAAAGTCAGTTCCAACACTCCAATTATCCCCACTGTATATTTGATACCTTGAAATCACAGAGTAGAAGTCATAGCTCAGAAATGCCATTGGAGAGACTCCCAAGGTCAGCCTATCAGTAATCCCATAACCAAATAGAACTGTTCCAACCGTCTTTTGGCCTTTTGGAAGAACTTCTGGCGTTCCTGTTACGAGATGCCCCCAATTAATTGCAAAGGCGGATGTACTGAGTATCAGGTTTAAAGTGATAAAAAACAAGCTCGACTTTCCCATAGGAGCAATATTCTACCCATTCGTTTTAATGAAGTAAATTGATAGTGAGGTGGAGACGTTTATCATGAAAGGACTATATAATACAAGCTAGCCATATCAAGGTTTGTATTCATTCAATTCCCTGAGTGAGGCGACAAAGAACTCTTTTGACCACATCTCAAGGCCTTGCCTCTCCCTTTCATCCAAGAAAATAAAAACATCAGCTTTGGCCTTTGCTATATCAAGCATTTCAAATTTCTTTACAAACAAGTTCTTAACTTTCTCAAGCGTTAACTCCCCGTCTGTGGTTAAATCCCAGTGCCCACTTTGCACCAATCTAGCTTCCAGATGGTTTACATTAACAGGAACTCTTTTTCGCAAATACCAAAGATAATCATAGAAGTCTCTTCCCTTCACTCTACCTTTCCACTCTCTGGCCAGGCAAGCATGACATTTTCCTGCAAACAAATCATGCATAGGCATGGTCTTCACCTGAAAAGGAATAGGACGCATAAGATCCCTTACTTCGATATCAAAATCTCCTGGTGGCCTGGTATCAAGTTCAACCTTAATTTTTAAAACATGATTACCTTGAACCTTTGTAGAGATTTCTTGAGGAGCTGAAACCTTCATTAAATGTACTTTGGTTGATGCCTTAATGAAGGCAGACTCAACTTGGGATTCATTTTTTTTTATTCTTAGGAGTAATTTCTACTGAAAACCCAAATGACTCCAGCTCAGTCTTCATCGCTTTGTGATAAGGAGCAAGATCAAAATCTTCCTTGCAACTAAGAAGAGAGAAGTCTAAATCCTCAGAGAATCTTGGGAGCTTATACAAAATTCGAAGCGCCGTTCCACCATAAAACAGGCCATGTTCAAAAAACTTCGCCCGCCAAAGACCCAAAAGTGCAATCTCCTGCATTATTTCTTTTAAAGCATTCTCATAGTCATCACTGGATTCACACTGATAACCTTCAAGCATATCTAAAACAATATTATCCATTTTTTAGCCTCATGTTTTTATAAACCATTCAGAAAAATCTTTAACTGCCTTATTCCTATAGTACTTGGCCAATTGATCGACTTTCTCTTTATCTAAATTAACTATTTCATCCTCATCAATTCTTAAATCATCATAAAGAAACTCTTCATAGCTAACTGAGTCCCCCCACTTTTTAATTCTTAGAGCTATATAATCTAAAAGGGCCTTCTCAGCACAGGCTAGTAAAAAACCTTCTCCTGATTCATTCACAAATCTTTGCACCCCCCAAGGGTAGGCCTGCTTATGAGTGTGACAATACTCAAAGCCACCCACCGGAGTCTCAAAAAACTTATTCCTCTGACTGGTCACGGCAGTCACAACACTTACCCTTTCAGGAATAAGCCCATGAAATGAAAGTGCGTACTCCAAAGAGACATATGATGGCCCATAGATAAGATTACTTAAAATTTCTTTCGAGTAAGGAGACTTCCTAAGATCCTTTGACCATATATAAAGTCCTTTCTTAACTCGAATAATATATTTATCCCTTATTAATTTTCCTATATCACGGCGGACATGCCCACTCCCCTCGAGGGCCTGGGAGAGCTTTTGGTAATCAAAATAGTTACTTTTTATTTTGTTTGTAAGTGAAATTACATTCATTTTGACTCCAGTATGTGACACAAATTGTAACATATTGGTCTAAAATTTTGAACCAGTAAGTAACATAAAACGTCACATACTGGTCAAACTTTCGAGAGATATGTGTTTAACTAGCTGTTTTTACGAGAATTATAATTATGATGCCACTGCCACCTTAAAGTTGTAGCTTATTAAGAGATATAGAGAAACATTGTGCTCGCGAATCTTTCTTGTTCCACTATTAACGTAATCTACATCAGTCTCATCCCCTTCACTATCATAAGAAAAACCTAATTGAAGCTTAAAAAAGCCCCCTTTTCCTTAGGAATACGCCAGTGAAAGAGGGGGCTAAAAATATACGTAAAACTTTTAACAAGACTGTTTGATTTTCTTCAAACATGAAAAGTTGCAATGACAATTAATCGAGCTAAAGCCCATGCGTTAATAGTCGTACAAATGCTCCAATACCCCTTGTTTTTCTATTTCAGGAAGTATCGAATGGAGCTTTTGAATAGGAACCAAAAGCGCATGTCGTTTCGATTTGAGTATTGTTACAACCTGGCTTTCAAAAAGCTTCAAGGAAGCCAAAGGCTCCACTAGCTTACTTTTAAATATTCCAGACACTAGGATTTCATCGTTGCCGGATATCTCAATAAATTGATACCCGCTTCCCACAAGTTTTGGAACAATTTCGGTAAACGGACCCCAGCGAGGAATTCCAATGAGCTTTTTCCCATCCTCTTCGGCTAGTAATTCTACCGACTCAGGCAGCTCGCCCTCTCCAGAGATGACAGCGTAGATTAATTTATCACTTGCCTCGTAGGCCGTTTTGGCGCCAAGGCCAATAAGTTCCGCATAAACGCTTTTGACCAAAAACTCAGCGGTAAAGAACAGCTTTCGCTCCGTCTTCCTTAAAAAGTTTTCGCCAAAAAAAGACGTTTCGCCCCACACCTTTTTCACCCAAGGCGAGAATTCAAACTCATACCAGGCAGTGTGATAGATAAAGTCGCTATAGGCCTTATTTGCCTTGGCAATAATCTTCTCCTCCTTCGGAGTGTTATCATTGGCGGTGAAGGCGAAGAATCGCCCTATTGTATTCTCATAAATCCCTTTTATAAGATATTCCACGGTTGTGCTTACACCGATAACTTGAAGCATGGTCATATATTCGCCATTTTCAGGATAGGCCTTCGAAGTCAAAAAAGTGACCTTGTCGTACAAACTCCAGTACTCGTCAATGCTGGCAAAAAAAGGAAAGTCGCTCGGACTCTTCCCGCTCATTAAGAAGTCCGCATACTCTTTTGGATTAAAGACGAGATACCATTCCGGCACTGTTAAAAAAGTTTGCTCCTCGCCTCTGTAATATTGCGCCAAGGCGGAAATCTGGTCCCTAAGTTTCCCTTGGTTTGCCGGGTAATACTTATCCCAAAGCTTATTGGAGAATTTATTTTGGGGATCAAGGCGCTTTTTCAGGTCGAAAAACTCTTGGTGCCGAGGATAGACCTTAGCAAATTGCTTCTGCGTGGCATGGGGTTGGTATGGAAGGTAATAAGCTCCTCCCACATCGATTACCAAATCCACCATCTCCCGTGTCCACTTCTTTACTGCCGACCTCGCCTCTTCAGAAGTTTCCTGTTGATAGTAAACCACAAATGCGAATACTTCAGACTTTGCCCAAGCAAGAATAGAGCCTGGATCCTTGTTGGCATGCCTAATGGAGACATTAATGATATTCACATCGTTTTTGTTAAATATGTCCTTCATGCGAGGATAAAAGTCGTCAAACCTTTCAACCGGCACAAAGTATTCACGGAGGACATAGGTTTTGTCTTCCCTGGAAGACGGTTCAAGCTCTTTGACATCATAGCTTGCCTCCCAGTTTCTCCAAACTACTCTCTCGGAAGAATAGTAAGAAGGGTCAAAGATGTTCTTGCGGATCCATTTTCCGAAATCAAACCCAGCGACAAGCTCCACTAGATAAGGTTGGAGGGGGTAATCGCGACCTTTTGGAATCATGCGCTCTTGGTGGGTCAGCTCCTTGTCCGTTTTATACCAACTGATATCCAAGACATCCTCGTAATCAGGGGGATAGATATCGGCGTTGGTAAAAACTATTTTTTTGTTACCTCTTATATTTTTAAAGAAATGGTCTTTGTAATCCTTAATCTTGAGCTCTTTTACCTTACGCTCAACTTTAACATTGTCATCAAGCTTAAGGGTCACCTCGCTTATAACTCCAAGACCTCCATACCCTCCAATCGCCCCATAAAAAATTCCAGAATTATCTTGGGGAGATGCACTAATAACCTCGCCATCGGCCGTCACCAGTGTAAAGCTCTCCACTGACCCGATCACCGGACCTTTTCCAAGGTAGCGGCCATGCACGTTAACACTAAGCGAGCCGCCTACAGTGAAGTTTGCGTAGGTTTGCATAATTTGAACCGAAAGGTTCTCTTTATCGATAACTTCTTGGAGATCTCGCCAAGTGATCCCGGCCTGGACAGTAACTTTTTTATCCTCGGGTTTGAATTCAACGACTTTGTTGTAACCTCGCATATCCAAATGTAAAGAGTTTCTTAACATCACCTGGCCGCCCTGGCTGTAATGCCCGCCCCCTATGCTGATCCTGCCGTCATGATTTTTTACCAATTCTGAAATCTCTTCTTCCTTGGTGGGACGCTCGATCCGGGAGGCCTGCTCGCTGTAGAGATTTGTTACTTCCCTAACCCTTTTATCGCTGAGCGGGGCATTAAGATTGTGCCCTCCGCTCATTTTAATAAAAATTAACAAGAAAGCGGCAATAAGAACGCTACCAATCAAAGAAACTCGAAGGAAGAATTGCAAAATATGATCCCTTTTAACTATAATATAAGCATGTACCAAAATTTTAATCGTAGACAATTTGTAAAGCAAGCAGTCATCTTCTTAAGTTCTCTTGAAGGACTTAAGTCTTTTGCCTTTGCCCCAGAGACACAAGGCAACTTTAAATATGTTTACGGAAACGACAAACTCTCAAACGATTTTTTTCCTTTCCTAGTAAACGTCTTCCACCTTTTTCCCGAGAAAGAGCTTCATGAGCTAATCAAAAAAGCTCAGTCAAAGCATGTATCCGACGAACAAATCTACAAAGAAGTTCAAGGCCAAATTTCGAAAATAAAACCTTTACTTGGCGATCTAACTTACGCTCTTCCAGCCTTAAAGAAGCAAAAGAAGATCATGGGCAAACAGACCCAAAACCTCCTTGGCGACCAGAAGGAAATCAACGGCTACCTGGAGATTGGCTCGTATGGCAGGTATCTCGACAATCTCGAAGAGCGCTTTTCCATAGAAAACATAGTGCTTATGGATGAAAAAGAGCCAGGTTTTGGACCCATCGACATCGTTGAACGAGGACAAATACGAAAAGCGGGAAAGCATATTGGGTTTAACGACTATGCCCCAATCGCTTTAAAAAGCAACTCCTTCGACCTTGCTACCATGTACATTGGCATGCACCACTGCCCTGTATCACTTAGGGATGATTTTTTGCAAAATATTAGGCAGTCTCTTACCAAAGACGGAAGTTTCATTATCCGCGACCACGATGCTCATAACGAAACACAGTCGCGCTTTGTGGCCTTGGCCCATGACGTATTTAACATGGGCACAATGGAGAGCTGGAATTTCAATCTTAAAGAGCGAAGAAACTTTTACTCATTGGAGTTTTTGGACCGATTAATGCTCAAAAACGGTTTTAAAAGAGCTAGTGAGCACATCTATCAACCTGGTGATCCTACCAAGAACGCTCTTATGAGATATATTAAAGCGTGAAAAGGCTTCTTAAATACATCCTCATAGCCTCGATCTCCTGTGTTTTTCTTATCTATGCGTTGATGTCGGGCTTTCTATGGTGGAGCGAGGCCAACCTTCCCAAGGACTCAGGCCTTGGCTCCCTACACATAAACTCTGAAGAACAGCACAAACTTCTTTTAATCGACTCAGGCAAGGAGGGCCTGAAAAGAAGAATCGATGCGATAGAATCTGCCCAAACCACAATTGAGCTTGAATACTTCATCTATGAGCTTGATCTCGCCTCGCAAATCATAACCCAAAAGCTTATTGAAGCTGCGTCGCGTGGAGTGGAAATCAAAATACTGGTGGACTTCTCTGCGCCCGTTTTCAAACTAAGGCCTCAATACGCGAGCTTCCTCAATAAATACGGCATCAAGGTTCGCTATTACAATACCGCCCCCCTGTTTCAATTCATTAACATTCAACACAGAAGCCACAGAAAGTTTTTGATTGTCGACTCCAAAACCGTAATCACGGGCGGAAGGAATATAGGAAGCGATTATTTCGACCTTTCAACCCACTATAACTTTCTGGACACAGATATTCAGGTTACAGGCCCCATTGTAAAAGACATCAGGAAAAGCTTTAATTCTTACTGGGAATCTTCTTTAGCTAGTGAGCCTGAATTAATAACAGAGACCATTACTGGATTCGTTAACCAAACAGAAGTGAAAAGAGTCCTTTCAAGTTTGGACGCTCAAATATTCCCAAAGGCTGAATTCGAGTGCAATAACATCGACTTTGTTACTGACTCTCCAGGGCTTGAGCTAAAAAATAGAAAGGTCTATTCATACCTAGAAAACAAATTAGCCAGCGCCAAAGAAAGCGTGTTTGGTGAATCTCCCTACTTTGTCCTAAGACCTGATGGCCTAAACCTTCTGGCCTCACTTGCTGAACGGAACATCAAGCAAACGTACCTAACAAACAGTCTGTACTCCACCGACGCTTATTACACCGTATCCGCTTTTTTACCTGTAGCGGACAATCTCCTGGATCTAGGAATCAAGCTTTACCTCTACAATGGAAAGGCATTAGAGCCTGATCATCAATCACGCTGGGGACTTCACGCTAAAAGAGCGGTTATTGATGGCAGGCACACTTTAATTGGTACCTATAATATTGATCCTCGTTCAGCGAATCTTAATTCGGAGGTTTTAATTTCCTGCAACGATAACGAACTATTGGCCAAGAGAGTTTTATCTAGTATGAAAAGCAGACGAAAGAACGCTTGGCAGTTGCAAGATGCAAAAAGCGATGTTTATACGGTGATAACCAAGGAAGCGGCCTGGAGGCAGAAGATAAAAATGCTGGTCGTTCTGCCATTGGCAAAGATATTTGACTTTTTACTGTGACACCTAGAGTGTAGCGACCACTTTTTGCTAATTCTCTATCTCTTTCCTCTCCCACGCGTTCATCATATGAGAGCATGCCTCCTCAAACCAACAAAGTCGAAAGCACTACAGAAATACTACAATAGCCGAATTCGTTTTAAACTATTTAATGAATCACTTTAATTTTTTTCTTAACTTTGTCAATCTGCCCTTATCTCTTTTAGAAAGTTTTTCAGTGGCAGCTGTCCAACCACCAGTTGGTATAAGGTGAGCATTTTTTTGTAAATATTCGTAGGTTTGTTTGGGATAGACATTCCAACATTCTCTCAAAGTCCAGCCCACAGCTTTTTGAACATAGTAATGGTTATCTTCTAAATGAGGATCGACCATTTTTATGATCGTCTTATATGGAACATATTTTTTCCTCATTTGAGAATAATATTGTAACCCCACCATTGAAGCCCTACGCTCCCACGGATTTGAAGAATTGTTCCATTTATCAAAAATACTTTTAAACTCTGCAGATTTATACTCATTGAGTTTTGCCATAACATTGCTGTATTCATCGGATAAGGCCCAGTTATCAATCCGCTTTACCCACCTTAACAACTTTTTTCTATTTGAATACAGCTCTTCAATCGGGCGTTTATTAACGAAATGAATAGCAATTAAGGAAAGATCAAACACATCTGAATTTTGCCAAATATAATCCCAAATTTTCCACTGCTCTTTAATTGAAAACTCAGAAAATGAAAAACCTTGTTGTCCTAATTTTCTTATTACCGGAACTCGAATATTGTAATGCTCATAATACTTGTATTCACTACCGATATAATTCTCAGGCAAATATTTAGAAGGTTGAGGAGCCCCTCTTAATTTCTTCAATGCTGACTGAACTTCGGTTAAATATTTCTTCATATATGAAAAATATACTAATGAATTATTACCCCATCAAGTCGTAGTGGTGGAGGTGGTGGGATTCAAAAGACTTTTAACTAGCGATCACTACAAATAACTACAATAAATTCAACGATATTATAAACTTACGAACCAAGGGTCTTTTGGCCTAGTATTGTCTACAATTGTGGCAAATTGGCTACAAATTTCTAATTTGCAACATTTCTGCCACAATTTTTATGGTGGAGGCGGTAGAAAGGTTTCGCCAATCATTAGGGCTTCTGGCTTGAAATATCTCGTTTTCTACATGAAAAGTAATATTCATCCCTAGGACCACCGAAAGCATATCCTTGCTTCTTAGATTCAACTTTATAGCCACTAGGACAAACTTTCTCCATCTCTTAAAAACAATAGCCTTATATAAGTGCCCAGAGTTGTGGCAGTTTCGACTACAAGCTGTAGAGTGCCTTCAGTCCTGAAGAGTTAAGCTAGGTGAACCTCCCATAATAAAAGCATTCTACATTCTCGCAACCTTTAAGGAGAAAGAATCCTACCTCTACCACAAGGTAGAGACCTTAATAAAGAATCAAGAAAGTCTTAAAGTCTTTCAAAAAAATAAAAGTCCATCTGCCTATCAAGTTAATAAAATTTAAAAATATTAAGAGAGCCCTAACACCTATACCTTAAAGAATATTAATCTTTACAACAACACGATCTTTCCTAAAATATCAATTCATTCAAAAACATGGAGGTTGATATGAAACTAGTTGTAGTTATGTGTTGTTTTATTATTTCCTTTGCCCAAGCAAATGAAAAACGCTTTTTTGGTAGCGTAAATACAACCCTTTCTTTCACTGAAACAGGTGAAGACGATAGCAGTACTGTTAAAAATGAGTATGACCTTGATACTTATGGCCTAGGGTTCGGATTTGAGTACCAACTACAGCCCCAAGATTCATTTTACTCATTCAATGTAGGTCTTTTATACGAGCTTGAAAGAGATGTTGATCAGGTAGCTGTAGTTGCCCCTGGAGGTGCAGGTGTATCAAGAGACGATCTTCCATCAATCCAGATGACTTCAGTCTATGGTTCTTTTTATCTTCCTGTAGCTGAGAACATATCCTTCATTTCAGGTTTTGCTTATTACAGCCCAGATGTAAGTACCAAAGGAGTTTTTAAGAATTATGATATAGATCCAGGATATGGGTATACTTTTGGCCTGGACTTTAAAATAGAGAAAGAATTCTTTGTACAAGTACTTCGTAGACAAGTTGTATTAGAAACGGAAGATGCAGATGGATACGAAGGCGAAATAGACCTTTCAAACATTACACTATTAGTGGGTAAATCTTTTTAACCTCACGCATACAGCCTCCCCTATGGGAGGCATCATAAAATATGATCGAAAACTTTTATAAGTGGTATTCAAACTTAAATAAAAACAAGGTACAGCAAAGGTATTCACCTCATAAGCCTCTTACGATTATATATACCCTGGCGAAGTCTTTAAAAGGAATTCGATGGATCGAATATAATAAAGATAGAGTTTTACTTGAAGACCTTATAGCAGAACATACAAACTTCAAAACCCGTCCAAATTGTCTCCATCCAATATGGCGACTTAAAAATGATTCTAAAGAGATAGACCTTTGGCAAGTTATACCTACCACTCTTAACGTAAACCAATCAGGTGATATTTCTCAAAGCGAAGCTAAGTCTATAAACCTAAAAGCTGGATTCTCAGATAGATTCTATAATTGGCTCCAGGAGCATAAGGCTGAAGGAAAGGAATTAATTAAGTTTGTAATCAGTGACAACTTTCCAGATACTCTCTCAGTCTCGATACTCAATTCGATAGGTTTGGAAAACATAGAGTTCAATACAGACAGGCCAGACGCAGTAAAAAGGGATCCAAGCTTTCCTAGAAAGGTTTTACAATTGTACGACTATAGATGTTGCTTCTGTGATCTAAAGGTATATTTGAACCAAAAGAGCCTTCCAATGGAAGCAGCTCATATAAGGTGGAAAGCAAGAGGAGGTGCATGTTGTGAAACAAATGGATTGGCTCTTTGTCCTACTCATCACTATACATTAGATCGTGGCCTTTGGTCCCTCAATCAAAGCTATGAGATTACAATAAGTGACAAAGCAATGATTGATGAAAAAAGCGATTCATTTTTCCGACCATTTATAGGCAAGAGCATCGCAAGTGGAATCCTTGATAAAACAAAGCTCCCAAAGGTTGAAAATATTATTTGGCATCAAGAAAATATATTAAAGTGATTGCTGTAGTTTGATAAGTTCAAGCTAAGAGGTGTACATATTTAAGGTCCTTAAAACGGAAGCTTTATAATTGGATTCTTAGAACAAAAGGTTGAAATGATTGTTATTAAAAAATTAAACAAAAAAGCGAAGCCGCCAACCCCTGAAGTCAAAATAGTTCTACTTGGCCTTACTCCAGGCAAGCAACAACACATAGCTATAAATGCCTCTACGAATGCGAGATCTGGCGCATTTAAGGGTTACATGAGAAAGCAGATATATGAATGGTTCAAAGAGTTAGGCCTTAGCAAATTCCTACAATTAGAAAATGAAGATTCTCTTTTCCAAGAAGAGCGTTTTACGACGAGTCTATTCACTACATCACTCCTCAGGGAACCTGTTTACTGCATAAAGGACGGAGAAGAGAAGAATTACACAGGTCGCAACCCTTTTCCATGGAAGAATGAAGATTTATATACTCTTATGAAAAAGACGCTAAATACGCTAGAGACGTTGCCTCCGGGTACTTTAATTGTGCCTATGGGACAGATCGTGTCCAAGGCTATTCAAAAGTACTCCGATCTAGATCAAAAACACTTCATTCTTCATGGTTTCCCCCACCCAAGTGGAGCTAATGGTCACAGGGGAAGGCAATTTGAAGAAAATAAGAGGAACCTCAAAAAAATAACTAAGAAGTTCTTAAGTCAAACCTCTCCCTTTTAACGAACATTGTCGTTCCCTTAGATCAATTTATGCTTTGGGAGCACATTTTATGGGTTCTTCCATAGGGCAGCATGAATTCACTTAGGGATGAGCGATGGAAGAGTTTATCCTTCTTGCACCATCGTTATTTGCGTCATGTTTTTTAAAGCTTTAATTTCATTGCCCACTTACTTCTCTGAGGCTCGAACCCCCATTCTCCCCATTGAGCTTTCTCAACTCCTCTAAAATCTCCCTTTGCAACTCAATACGTTTATTAATCTTAAAATACCACATCACGACTTCTCTACAAAAAAGGAATAAGAGTAGTATTAGTCCAGAAAACATCCCGAAGGTTACAAATTGATCCATCTATAGTTCTCCTATTTATTATTAGCCTAGATTTAGGTACGTCTACCCGTCACATGCACACCCGGCACCCTTATGACATGTTTCATTACGCGAAATACAGCTATCTCCACAGGCCTTTCCGACTGAGCATACTCTGCAACACTGTTGATTTTCTGCTACACTCTCCTCGTTAAAATTACTATCTAAAGCAGAACTGGGCTTTCTCCCTTCCCTAATTTCTTTTTTAAGGTATGAGCCATGACAATGGTAATCTCCAGTTTGATGATTATTATGACATCCATAAGAATTGGTTCTACCTGAATGTGCACTCAAATTAAAATTAAGTAAGACGCTAAATAGTATCAAAATCAAACTTGCTTTCATTTTTACTCCCCCCACTACTTCTAGTTATCAAAGCTGACTATCGGAATAGAACTTGATTTTTTAAAGTCGTTACATAAATAAATGAATTAATTTTGGCTAATGGCGAATATTAAAGGTTTTCACAGCTCAAATTTATTAAGAGCACTTTCATAACTTAAGGGTAGAAAAGATGTTAGTTTCCATTAAAAAGTCTTAACTCATCTGGATGCAGCATGCCGCCGAGAAGATAGAAAAGAAGGATGTGAAATGATCAAAATTGAAGAAATTAAAAAATCAAATTTTACCAAAGCTAGATTCGGTTTTCTTATATTGTCATTGTTAATTATGCCAAGAGTGGCTAACGCTGAATATGAAGCCCCAACAAGCTACAATGTCTCTATTTTGAGTGTGCTAATTGGGCCTACAAAAGCAGATGGAAAGAAGTGGGATGCAACTTTTAACTTTGGGAAGGCTGCAAGCGGAGCTTTAAGTTCTTTACCCGTAAGCGGAATAATCCCAGCACCTGCAATTAATGCGTTAATTAAAGGAGCTCCTAGCGGAAGTGCTGCCCCAGAAGTTTACGGTACAATTAAACATATAGGTCCTACGACGGCTGGCCTCGCTGCCATAGCTGGTACCCCGCTAGCATTACGGAAAAGAAGTAATGTAATCAAAAACACTTATACACCGGAGTTCAACACTGAGTACCTTGCCTGGCCAATGTTTAAAGATACTAGGTTCAGGATAAAGCTTTGGGATAAGGATATCAAGGATGATGACCCAATTGGCACCGTCGAATTAGTTGAGAAGGATATTAAACTGGCGGTAAAGATCGGTAAGCCGATATGGATAAAGGTAAATGAACAAAGTAGAAATCAAGTTCTATTCGTACAAATTTCTGCTTCAAAAGCTTTAGAACATGCCCCCCCTAAAATGATTGGGACACCTTACTATTGAAAAGAGGTAAGCTCTAAAGTTGAACTAGAGTTCGGTATACTTTTTCGATGAGCCTTTTGACTTGCTTACTGGGTATTTCTGGCTGTTAGCTTCGACTTTATCTAAGCAAGATTTTTCAATATCAATTCCAGATTTTTTAGCGATTCTCATAAGATAAATAAAGATGTCTGCAATCTCTTCTGAAACTTTTTGCTTAAGTTTTTCATCGTCATTTACCTGGTTTGACACTTCCTCTGAGGACCACTGAAATATTTCTACAAGCTCACTCGCCTCGACGCTAAGTGCCATAACTAAGTTTTTTATAGAATGGAATTGGTCCCAATCCCTCTCTTCAATAAACTTGGAAACTTTATCATCAATACTTTTTACATCTATAGAATTCACTAGAACCTCATTTATTTACCAAATACTAAAAACCTCACAAACTGACAAAGCCTAAGGATGGTTTTCCCTGGAATTAACTTCTAATTCGTTTTCAATTATATACTATGCAGAATAAAAAAATATCTTTCAAAATTATTAGCGATAGTTTCCCTACTTTAGAAAGACCTATTAAACAATATGACGCTCATTGCGTCACCTATCTCATTCACAATAATAAACAATTATATATTGGAGAGAGCTCAAACCTAAGATCTCGCTTTAAAGACCACAATAAGTCAAAAGATGACCACAAGCTAAAATCATCACAAATAATAATCTCAGATTACTTTAATAAAAGTGCGGTATACGACATTGAAACTAAGTTGATTAATTTTATGTTTGCGGACAATAAGTTTGAGCTAATAAATCGAAAAACAAAACAATCCTCTCACCAATATTTTATGAAGAGAGAGATCAATGAGCATGTTTTTCGCGGTATTTGGAAGGAGCTCATGAAGCGAGGTCTTGCACAAAATGACCTTGATTCTTTAGAGAACTCTAGTTTATTTAAATACTCACCATATAAAGAGTTTTCAGAGGAACAACTTAAAGCAGTTGAGAGCATTATCAAAGCTATCACAGAACCAACTGAAGAAACTTTAATTCACTTCGATGGCTCCAGCCTTAAAAGAAGAAAGATCAAAAACTCACCAGGAAAAGGCTTTGTTATTGAGGGAGCCCCCGGAACGGGAAAGAGCCTACTGGTAATCAAACTAATACAGGATCTAATTAAAACTTATGGTGTAGACCTTAGCATTGCTGTGTGTATACCTCAAACGTCGCTAAGAAGCACATTTAAGAGGCTACTGCGTCAGGCAAAGTTAAAAGTAAAGATTATAAAGCCAATAGATATGAGCAAGGACATAAAAAACAAGTATGACCTGCTAATTGTCGATGAGGCACACAGGCTAAAACAATACTTTGGAAGACAAGCAAAAGATCTCAAACATCTAAATAAAGGTGAATTTAATGAGCTAGACTTCGCGAGAAAAAAATCAAAAAACCTTATTTTGATGTATGACTCAGAGCAAACTGTTAGACCCGCAGACATTCCAAAGGAAACTATCAAGAAACAGAATTTCAAAACATTTAAACTCTCCCAACAGTTCAGAGTTTTATCAAATGGCGATTACTTAAAATTTATAAAATCTCTTCTACAGATGAACGATTCAAAGCCAGCCCCATCTCAAATAGGTGGATATAACCTTAAATTGATTGACTGCCCCCAAGGGCTGCATGATTTAATAAAAGCACATGAAAAAGAGGTGGGACTCTCTAGAATGTGTTCAGGCTACTTCATAAAGTGGAAATCCAAAAAACAGCCAACATTCTTAGACTTCAAAGATATCGGTCTTAAAGCCAAGTGGAATAGCACATTAGAAGGTTGGGTCAACAAAGCCTTTTCCGTCAACGAAGTCGGCTGCATCCATACATTACAAGGGGTTGATCTGAACTATGCAGGAGTCATTATCGGCGATGATATTTATTATGACCCCAATGAAGATAAGATAAAAGTCAACACTGAGAATTATAAGGACATTAATGGAACACCAATACTGGGAACAGATATGAATGACACCCAATTAACTGAGTACATAAAAAACATCTATTATGTTCTACTCACGAGAGGAATTCATGGAACTTATATTTACGTCAGAGATAAGAACTTACGGGCATACTTACAGAAATATATAAGTTAATACCCATATACCTAAAACCAAAAAGCACTGGTGGAGGTGCCGACAGACTTGCAAAGCTTTGTTTTCATTAAGGTCACAAAGCGAAGTGTAGCCAAAATAGCCATTAGTGACTTCGAAATTACGTCCATACTCGGCCCTTTCTAAAACATTTACAACTTACAAATTGTATTGCTTGGTCTGATTTATTTTATAACTACTAAATTGTGTAGGCAATAAAAATAAACTTATTCTTTAAGTTTACAGACATCAATTACTCTTAAGATATGGCTTCATTCTTAGAATTACTACCGTAGTCTAATAAACCATAAAAACATAAAAATGCTGTAACTAGAAATAAGAAGTCTTTCCAACTACCATAAAACGTCACTTTAAAGTAATGTGAAATATATAGAACAACTCCCGCAACACAAACAATGTAAGCAGTCCTTAATATAAATTTCATAATGTTAAATGTTTTTAGATTATGTAATTCAGCATACTTCAAAGTTAATGGTAGTACGAAAAGCGTAATCCATAGGCCAATAGTAATTGAAAAAAACAAGGTACCAGTAAAACTAGTTAAGTTCAAAGCGTAAAAAACTATCGAAAAAATAAAATATAAACAACTAATCATAAAAACTTTTTTCATTACTACCTCAATTTTCAATTATCCCCGCCTTAACAAAGAACTTCCCACGCTTCAAAATCAACTCCCTAATTCTTTTATGAATCTTAGCTTTTGGAAAATTCAAACTAATTTCTTCAATCAACTCATCTTGAACAGCTAAAATATTCTTATAAACAAGACTCATTCTCTCTGCAATCGTTCCCTCTTTGATACCGAGTAAGCTCTCCTCTAATGCAAGTCTCTTCTGCCCCACTTTCTCAAATGCAAATGCACCGCCCACTTTAAATAAAAATGACTTTGAAATATTAGGATAAATTGCAGTTGAAATTAAATCATAAAACGGAGAAAGGTCATGCTACTTATCGGTCATAAGAAAAGAAAGGTTCTTAGCGTGACTGTCATTATTTCCAATTAATAAGTTAAAGCAAACCCAATCAAGAAATCGAAATGAACTTTCAATTCTTTTTCTCGCTGTTACGTTCTCAAGCATCAGATTATAAACGTCCTCTAAGTCCGGGCCTCCTTCAGCTTCATACTTTTCATCACTCGTTATACCAATGGCCTGACAAAAGTCCTGCTGATGAAGTCGCTTCACTTGATCACCATCTTTGTTGCGGTCATATCTTTCAATCACAAAAAGAGGATGTTCTCCTTCGATTATTTGAACCTCAGGAACATTCATTCCTATTCTAGCCCTCATCACTTCCGAATATATGTGTTTTTCATGTATTTTTAATTATTTTATTGATTTTGGTATTTCGAATTTCTTCCGGGTGTAGCAGGTGTAACATGAGAGCAATAATCGACATAATTTTAGCAGTAATTTTCTCCCTAACTCTTGGCTCCGGAGCACTTAAAGTGTTTAACACAAAAATGAAA
>PASN01000001.1 GCA_002711995.1 Halobacteriovoraceae bacterium
TCCGTAGTAACTTGGGGAAATTCAACAAGCGGCGGAGCCAGCAGTGCAGTGAGTTGACAGCTTGATGGCACTACTGCCGTAACCACCATTTATGCAACCGGTAGTGCTTTTGCAGCAATCAGGTCAGATGGCTCCGTCATAACATGGGGTGATTCTTCATACGGCGGAGACAGCACTAGCGTGAGTTCAGAGCTTGATGGCACTACTGCCGTAACCAGTATTGTGGCGACCGACAGAGCTTTTGCGGCAATCAGAGCGGACGGCTCCGTAGTAACTTGGGGAGATTCCTCTTACGGTGGAGATAGCAGCAGCGTAAGTTCAGAGCTTGATGGCACTACTGCCGTAACCAGCATTACTGCAGCCAGTGGCTTATTTGGTGGTGCATTTGCTGCAATCAGAGCGGATGGCTCCGTGGTAACTTGGGGAAATTCAACAAGCGGCGGAGACAGCAGTGCAGTGAGTTCACAGCTTGATGGCACTACTGCCGTAACCACCATTTATGCAACCGGTAGTGCTTTTGCGGCGTTTAGGACAGATGGCTCCGTAGTAACCTGGGGAGATTCTTCTTATGGTAAATATTTAGGTTATCTCAAAGATTTCGCTGAAACTTCTACTTCATATACAGGTGAATCAAACTTCTGTGGCAAGGACTTTGTTGGCAGAGTCTTTTGCTGGGGCAGTTCGACCACATCAATTGACCCGCAACTTGTTGGAAGACAGTTTTAGAAAAGTCGTACGTCTTGCCTAATTAAACATTATGACTGTTCAATGAAAAACAAAATCGGTGCAGGGAATCCTTTGGGCTCCCCATTCTCTTAAACATTTCAAAAGCAATGCCAATGGTGAAGAACAGTTTGGAAAAAGTGATTTTGGAAACTAATATTAGAGTCCCTGCCTTTAAAAGTAGGGATCGCTTTAAGCTTAAAGACTTATTTGAACTTTGTTTCTATTTTAATAATTTCTTTTGCCGCAAGGTAGCTACCTTCATGTTGTGCTCTGTGAGTCTTAATCACTGAAGCTTTCACGACTCCTTCGCTATCCATACAGTTAAAAGTCGTTATCATTTTACAGCTACCAGTGTTTGCCATACACCCAAGAGTTGTCTCAGTTGTTTCATATGCGCACTCAAGATTTGCTTTGGCCAAGCTAGCAATAGTGTCATCAAACAGGCTTTGATCTGCCAAGGCCGAAACGGATATAAATAAAGTTAATCCAGTAATTAGTTTTTTCTTAAGCTTGATCCTCTATTTTGTTTTGTTTGTACAATTACCTTTTAAAGTTCGACAAAACTGCCACCTCGCAACATAGATTGCGATATCAAACCATATTCTATGTAAAGATTATCTATGACTTCTTAATTCCAATCACTTAAGGCGTGGTCTGTTTCCAAGTGGAATAGTATAAGTGTCTATTGTGGCAAGGTTTTAGATTTGATAATATATAGATGCATGACAGGTGGGAAAGTGCTTGTTACACCTACCCTAAACCATCACTTGATCAAGTCGAGAATTGCAACGGCTAATTGCAAGACTATCACGATCAAACTCAGGACCCTTGTCATGTCTTCCATAACAAACCTTTTTGTTGTAAGGCTCCCCTTCAGTGGGGAGTGTTATGGAATACTGCAGAACTTCTACAGCACAACAGTTCGAATTTCTTTTGGATTTAAATAAACAGAAATTTTATTTCAGTATTGAAACTATATTAGAAGTAGGTCAGGCCCTGAGCTTCAGGGCCTATCTAACAATAGAAGTTAGGCACAGCCAGGAACTTTAGAAACCAGCTTGCCTTTTTCGTAATTAAAAATTACTGAACAGCGGTCAAAGCTTTTCATAAACTCAACAGTCGCGTGCTGTGTGGGACCCATCCAAATTAAGACTTCTGTTTTGTCCCCATCTACTGTGCAATTAGCTCTATAGTTTCGGACCCATGTTTGATCAACGTCGGCATACTTTGAAAATGTGTAAGGCGCATCCACTTTTGCGTGGTTAAAAAGATTATTGGCAACTTGGCCACATCCAAAAGCATGCGAGCTTCCAAGTAGTATTATTCCTGCAACAAGTTTTTTCATGAGACTCTCCGTCGGTTGTTTAGTCGCAACCTATCATCAGAGAACCATTATTCAACGATGTCTATAATAAATACCTGTTATCAGTGAAGCCGTTCAGCGCAATCCATACATTGGGTTGCTGTTGGCATGGCCTTGAGTCTTTTAGGATGGATTTCATCCCCACAGCTGACACATTGGCCATAGGTGCCTCTTTGAAGTCTATCTAGAGCGGAATTGATTTTTTGAAGCTCTATCCTCTCACTCCTATCTAATTGTTCCAGAACTTGTTCGTTTTGAAGTTCCACTGCTTGTTCATCATAATCGGGATCTAGCGGACCTTTCTTTTTGGTCCTATCCTCTTCGATTTTATTTAATCTGGATAAAATTGTTTTTCTGGATTCCTCTAATTGAGCTTTAAGCGCGTCTTGACCTTCTTCAACAAATCTCATGGTTCTCCCCCGATAAAAAATCAGAGGAGATTTTATTAAAAGAGTTATTTTGAGACCAGCCCATCTAAGCTTTGTCCCATTAGACATATCTATATAAGCTCAATTCTTTGTTTGTTTTCAAGCTCTTTGATGACCTTGTACCTGACTACTTCTCCGGCCATCCAAGATTCTATATCTTTCTTTTCTTTCTTGGACATCCCTCTTTTAGGAAGTTCAACATCAAAGGTATGATTCAGTCCATCTTGCTCATTGCAAAGCATCCATTCAAAACTGTGTTTGGTTTGTTTGTACACTCTAATCAGTCGAGCGCTATTTTCAGTCAAACTTTCAGATTGCGCCTTTGTGTAAAGTTGAATCGTCATAGGAAGAAGTTTTCGGTCTCTTCCCAATTTTTGAGTCATACTCTCCACGTCTTGAGCGTGAGAGGTTTTAAGATACTGATGACACCAATCTTTTTCCAAATCTAGCGGACATGGCCTATTTGTATAACAAGGAAATGCCACATTGAAGTCAGCTTTCACACAAAGTTCTCTTAGCTCTAGCGTTTTTCCAAAGGCATCCTTTGTGCCAGGCTCCAGAACTAAAACGGAATCAGGACTAACCTTTTCAAGATAGTCCATAGCAATGCTTGCACCCATTTCATTTAGAGAGTGGGTGAAGATCAGTAGTGTCTTCCCGGTAAGGCCCTCTGGACATTTTGTTCCAATATTCATTTTGCGTTCTGCGGCCAGGCCTTCAATTAACTTTCTTGCTTGTTCGACCATAAGATTTGAAATGTCGACGCCATAAACTCTTGGGGAGGACTCCAAGATGCTGTCTAAGGCCAGAAGGAAAGTACCAGGTCCCGTGCCAACGTCCACAATGTTGTCATAGGCGTTAATATCAAAATTCGCCGGGAGAAGTTTTAAGATTTCAAAAAGTTTAGGATAGTTGGTTGTTAACCAGTATGCGCAATAAGCGGATATTAAACGTTCATCCTCTCTGTATTTATCAATATTCTCTCGATAAAAATTGAAAAACTTCCCCACTTCATTGATAGAAGAGAGCATTTGGGATTCGTTTTTAAACTCATATAAAAGATAAGGTCTAATGTCCTCAAAGCTTAATTGATTATTTTCCATGTTTTCTGTATAGCGCGCCACACCCAAGAAGACATTAAAAAAGGGAGGGCAGCCTTAAGCTGCCCTAAATTAATGTGGTCTAAGTTCAATTCTCTCAGTCTTAACCAGACTTCCTTTATAGAACACTTCTAGCTTCAGTTTCACCTCTTGGTGTTTTGCAGCTTTTTTAAATACATAGCTAAAATCAAGTTTTTGTTTTTGGTCTAGCTCCAATCTTTTAGTCTTTAAGCGATCTACCTTAAAGTCCATAAGTTCTTTTTGAGTTTGATCCACACTTAGAGCAACTTCATACCCTGAATCAATATCCTCCACATCTGGTGAAATCTCCACGCTCAAAGTGTGGATATAATAACTAAAGACACCCTTCACTCTTGGACTTTGGTCATACTTTAATTCCAAAGATGAGCTAGGGTTCACACTTAACTCTTCAGATATGGTGAGAAACTCTTCTCTTACAGCTTTGTACTTATCTCCAGGAAGCTCCAACGCGGCCTTTGCAACAATTAGCTCTTTTGACTGCGCGCCGGAGTCAACTACAAAAGGAATTTTAAACTGTACGATACTCTTGGCCTTAACCTCTGGAAGTTTGTAATACTTTTTCTCAAAACTCATCTTTTCAGTCTGAACAATTTCTAGTGTGCCAGAAGCCTCACTATCCACGGAAGAAATATTTTTTAACTCCACCACAAGGAAAGCTCTATCACCCCCCTTAAGAGTCTTTCTAGATAGATAGCTTTTATTCACTGTTAGAACTGCATTGCTTTGAATCCATTCGTGACCTTCTATTTGTGCCTCTTTCTTAGCAACTTGCTTGGCAGGCGCTAGATTCCTGGAGTAAGAGTCATCATAGGCCATCTTGTAAGTTTGATCGTAGGCCTGCTCTTTCCCATCAGATTCACCTTTTGCAAAGGCCACAACATAGGATTTTTCATAAAGCCCCTCATATAGAGTTTCACGAGTCTTCTGTTCAATCGATTCATACTTAGAAGTAAACATTGAAGGATAGGCCGAGGCAAAAGACTCATAGGATGAGCTCATAAAAAGAGCTTTATACTCTTTTCTAAAGCTTTTCTCACATGCTTCCACATACTCACTCATTCCTTTGTAAACGGTTGCACAGTCAACGGCGGTATACGGCACTTTCGAAGGTTCATCATAACTCAAGGATGGACTCTGATAGCTCTTAAACCTTTTCTGAAGTTTTGACACATTTTCAAGACCCCGCTCAATAAAAGTATCAAGAGGTGTATTTATTGCGCGTGATTCGGAAAGCTCCATCTCTGACAAACCAGGAACCTCAGCGTGGTCAATATTTAGAGGCGCCATTTCAACGGGTGGAGTGAACCTTACATACGATCTGCTCTTATTTCTTCTATCCGCCTTTATTTTTAGCAGCTCTTTCATTACGGATTCAAAGTATCCAGGCTTATAAGTGCTTCTTACAAAAGAATATACATCTTCCTCACCTTTTTTAAGTCCGTCTCTTCTTCCTTGCTCAATTGAGTCTTCAGAGGCCAATCCAGCGTCAAAACCAGCAGGATAACCATTTAACTCTGCCCTAACAGCTGAAATAAGCTCAGCTTGTGCCTTGCCTTCCTCGTCTCCAAAGGATTGTCCAAGCTTTTCTGATATGGATTCAGCAATCTCATACCCCTTCTCTTGTCCCAAGCTTTGAGCTTGATCAATTTGAGATGCCCCAAGCCTTTTCGCTTCAGACAAATATCTCTTGTAAAGATTTTTTCTTTCCTCATATTCCCCGTATGCAACTTCTGTCTCTCTATTTAGCCCTTCAAGCTTTAACTCCAAAGAATAAATCTGAGCTCTAGTCACATCCGCATCGCCTCTAAGCTTTTCAATTTCGTATTCACCTGTAGAGATTTCGCTTTGGTTGTAAGCAATGCTTCTTTCCAGGGATGGAAGTTCTTCATTTATGTTTTGGATCTCATCCCTAAGCATTGAGATTCTACCTCTGATGTCGTTTGCAGTAGCTTCAAGACTCGACAGTTCTCTCTCAACTCGTCTTCTTTCTCCTGAAATAGAATTGATCCTTCTTTGAATTTGATCTTGCTCTCTATCAAGTGAAGCGTGTCTTCTGTTCATATTCGAGATGTTGCTCATCATCTCCCGGGTCTGCCTTTCGAGCTTCGAAAGTTCTGTTTTGCGACTTTCTATTTGCGTTTTTTTATTTTCGACCTCACTTCTCTTTGACTGAATCTGGGACCTTTTAGATTTTATTTTTTGTGGAAGAGAACTAAGTTCTCTCTTTGCGCTCGCTAATTTCCTTTCTGCATCTCTTAACTTGCTTGAGGCAACTCTCTTGCTCTGCTGATTCTTTTGAAGCTCTCTTTTGGCATTTGATAAGGTTCTCTGAGTGTTGGATACTTTGGCCTTTTGACGAGCGATTTCCTCTTTGCTTGCCCCAGAACTTTTCATGCTTTGAAGCTTGGCCTTCTGAGTCTGCAACCTTGACTTTAACCTTCCCACTTTGCTTTTTGACTTTGTAATCTCTCGATCAAAATCGGAAACTTTGCCTTTCTGAGTGGAAACCTTTTTTTGAAGATTTACAATTTTACTCTTCATAGAGCTTTGACTTGATTTTAAAGCCTCTATATCGCTCTTTAGACTTTGGACTGTTCTCTTTAGTTTTGCGATGGCGTTTTCTAAAGACTGAATGTCTCTTTGAGTGGATCTTTTGCTGCTTTGAAGCCTGTCCACCCGCTGCTGCTGACGCTTAATTTCCTGCGCAAGTTTTCTCAACTCCCTTTGAACTGGCCTAAGCTCGCTTTGCCTCTGTTCAAGCTGTCGCCTCACCCGCCTAAGCTCTCTTTCAGTGTTTGAGATCGATGTCTCAGTGCTTGAAAGCTCATATCTCGAGCTTCTCTCCTCATTCTTTTTTCTTGGAAGAAGGCGTTCTAGGTAGGCTATGCGCTTGGTAAAGTCTTTGATTTGTGATTCAAGGGTGGAGACATACTCCAATTTATCGCTGATTGATCTGAGAACGGACTCCAACTGTGACCTTTGAGAATTAAGAGAAGATTCAACCGAATCTCGCTCACCTTTAATCTCAAGGTATTCTTTATGGTAAGGCCTATAATTTATTTCATCTGGTCGACTCTGAGCTTGAGCGACATTCATCAGTGCCGGTAAAACTGTGCATAAAAATGCCGTATGTATGAATTGAGCTTTCATAACCTTTCCTTTTCCTAAAATCATTTTGGGTGGAACTCTATTAATGGTTACTTTCATCAACTACATACGTAAATGCGGTGACAGACGATACTAGCTTTTCTAGCGAAAATGTAGGGTCAACTTGGCCTCTGGTGCCTCATTGACTCCAAATTGAATGTAAAAGGGATTGGTTAACTCAAAGCGGCATTGTTTCTGATAGGAACGAGCCTACTAGCCCCGTGCCACTGCCACTTATGAAAACGCTGTTGGTTATTTGTTTATCGGATCTAGAGAACTTTGGAAGAACGGCCCCCTCACGCAGCTGAACATCGGAAAAATTGCCAACACTTCCACTGAGGGTTGCTTTTAGACCTCTGGCCTGAAAGAAGATCGGTGGAACACTTTCGTCATACTTTTTTTCACTTACAAAGTCTTTCGCCCTTTCCCTGTCCGATTCGTCAAACATCAATAGGACATTCTTCTCTTTGTTAACAATTGCCTCTTTTGCCCTAGTAACAAACAAGCGAACTTTTTCATTGTATTGCTCAACTGATGAATTAGCCTCTTCATTTAATTCAATACTTGAAGTCTCCTCCAGGTCCGTCTTACCAGTGATTTTATTCACAATATCCCGCATGGCCATATCTTTCACTTCGGGGTCATCCCCACTCATATGATATAGTTCCGTCATCTGGGCACCAAGTTCANGGCTGTCTTGATCGCCAAGGTTATAAATAGTAGCTACTAAACCATTTAGTGCTCGACCTGGTTCTTCACTTTCAAAACTTAGGAATTTATGCACCCTTTCGACTCTCGAATTAACGATCTTTGCCTTCTCTTCGTTTTCGACAACTTTTACATCATCTAAAAGATCTACAATTCGCTTATCCCTTCCCTTGCCTTTGGAAACGTTATTGTTTAAAAACGTAATTTTAGCTTTATCTTCAAGTAGCACATCTTTTACTGGCCCACCTGCTGCATGTCTTCCAAGAAACTTTTCTATGCCAACCTCTATGTCATCATCATCTTCATTGTGAATGACAATTTGAGTTTGTCCCTTTAACTTTCCTCTTTTAACTTTTGAAATCTCAATATAATCAATCTTTGAAATCAGCTCATCAACTCCAGGTAGAATTTCCATATTGAATGGCTCATTTTTAACAATGTCCAAAAGGGATACTAATGACTCCCTATCTAGAACTGAAGTTTCCTCATCATTACTCACAGCAAGATCTGCAAAAACTTTTAAGGCATAAAGTCCTGATCCCACCATGCTTGGGTCATTTCTTTNAGGATGAAAGTATTTAATAAAGGCCAAAAATTTATCGAAGTTATGGAACACTTTATCTATCAAGGCACCGTTTATTTTAGCTAGGTCCTCCCATAGAAAGCCAGCTTCCCCAACCCCATTTTTTACACGTTGAATACCGCAATCAATTTTTGAGCTATCTTCTGATACGAGAAGCAGTTCCGTGAATGCTTCCGATATTTTATTCATAATTAGATGTTCTGAGGAAGTGTTTTCCTGAAGGCCCTCTTCTATTAAATCAGGACTGGGCAATTCTCCAGTAACCTGGGCATAGAGAGGGTTTAGAAAAAATAAAATTGTAATTAAAACTATCATCATTAACTCTAATCGGAATAACTGATATTTTTCTAGAGTTGTTTCTTCAGATTTATTTTTGGCCTATTTCTGAAGTTGTCTTTAGGGTTGTTTCTAACTTATTAAAACTAGGTAAGAAATGTTGGGTGGGTAGGCATTTTTTCACATACATAAACTTTTGTTTTGCATGCCAAACTCTCGTATGCTATAAAAAATATATGTATATCTGTATATGCAACGGCATAACCGAACAAGACATTATTGAGGCCTCTAAAACATCAAGCAACTCTCTTGAAATCATGAAAGTTCTGGGTGTTGCCAGCGATTGCGGTCGCTGCCTACAAGTAGCAATAGATAAGTGCTTGGAGGTTACAAGCTCCATTCCTGAAGCCGCTAAAACCCCTCCTCGGCGTGTAAAGCAAAGTTAAAAACTTTTACTTGAATCACGGGCCTTTCATTGTTTTAATAACTTAGTTTTATTATTTATCCGGAGTTATTATATGAAAGGCAGTAAAAACGTCATTAAAGCGCTAAATGAGTGCTTAACAAGAGAACTAACAGCAATTAACCAGTACTTTCTTCATGCTAGAATGCTTGAAGATTGGGGACTTGAAAAGCTTGGCAAGCTTGAATACGAAGCGTCTATTGATGAAATGAAGCACGCTGATGCCCTCATTAAGAGAATCCTTTTTTTGGAAGGGCTTCCAAACCTTCAAAAGCTAAACAATCTTAGAATTGGTCAAAACGTTAAAGAAGTTCTTGAAGCGGACTTGGAAGTGGAAAACGAAGCTGTTCCCCACCTAAAAGCGTCTATCAAGATCGCTGAAGATGAGCAGGATTATGTATCTAGAGATCTATTTAGAGCAATCCTTGACTCAGAAGAGCACCATATTGATTGGCTTGAAACTCAGCTTGGACTTCTAAAGAAAGTCGGAGAGCAAAACTTCATCCAGTCTCAAATGGAACCAGACAAAGCAAATCACTAAAAAGATTAAGGCCGCTTCTGCGGCCTTTTTTATTTTACTTTCAACACCTTAGATTCAAGCTTAAGGTATTCGCCTTGATCAATCGCTTCAAGCACTACAAAAATCTCGCCATCGACTCTTTCAAGTTGTGCTCTAGACTCTTCATCCATCATGAGCCAAAAAGCGTCTTTTCCTATGTCTCCATTGTCCTTTTGACTATCTACCTCCACTAGATCATTTGCCAGTATATAGTGGTCTTTTGAATCAAGCTCTATGATGTAGTCAGATCCAAAAAGATTGAGAAGAACTTTTCCACTCGCTTGAAACTTGCCAAGCTCTTGATCAACAACAAGTCTAACTTCACAGCTTTGCGCTTTGTATCCTTGATAAACAAGGTCGCAGTCACCAGAGTAGGATCCGTTAAACTCTCCCACTTCTCCAGATACAACATTTGGAGAATCTGGAAGGTCGTTTGCAGTTACTTGTCTTCCTGTAACAATTGGCGGAACAGTTGGCAGCATGTTCTTGCTGCAAGAGCTAATGGCCATCATGGCCATCAAACTCAAAGATATTTTAAATAGGTTCATTTATGCCCTCCATGGCATTGAAGCTAATTATTATTTTTGAACGGTGTTTAAGCTTCCATTGATATCCACCTGTCCATAAGTAGGATCGGTGTAGATGCCCTCAAAGCTGGTGCTGCCATTGGTTTCTTTTTTGAATCTAAGCCAGTCACCGTTGGCCTCTTTGATATAAAAGCCATTCTGGTCAATGTCGCCGATATCACTTCCGCTTGAATCGATTAGGTTTCCATCAACAATATCAAGTGGAGCTGAGTAGATTGGCATGGAAGTTGAGACAAAAGTCATATTCACATCAACCTGTCCCACAAAGCCCAAAGTTTTGGCCTCTGTATCGTGATAGATGTTCACTACAATGTCACAAGAAGACGAAGCTATACCAAACGCCTTTACAGCGCAGTCACCTTCATAATCTCCATCAAAGCTATAAACGGGTGGCATTGGTTTTGGATCATCCTGAGCAGGGTCGTCTTGAACAGGGTCTGTGCCTTGAGGTTGGTCTGGATTATCTGCACCTACTATAGGAGCGGTTGTTGTGAGAGTGTCTCCCCCTCCGCCACCTGAACTAGAACCGCTACATGCAACAAAGGCAATCATAGCAGAAACAATAATAAAGTTTTTTAAGGTCATGTGTCCTCCTTAACACTTTGGTCTTTTGTGAGGACATACTATCCACAAAGTTCACAGGCGGGCAATAAAATTGCCCCTGACTTAAATGCCCTAATACCCCTGTAGACGAGGGATTAGATCAATTACCCACGACTAAAAATACTGATAAGTTTTTGTTTTTACATCTAAATAAAAACTGTCCACTTTTTAAACGGCCATATGTAATGCTTTCCTGAAATCACAAAGCTCAGAGGAATTTTTATATAATTAATTAAATACTAATGAATTGGGGAGATTATGAGCAAGAACATCATTCTACTATTTTGTTTAGGTTTATTTGCAGTTGGTTGTGGATCAAAGGACAAAGACACCCAAGACGTGATTGCTCCCCATACAGGTGATCCAGTTGTTGAAGAAACAGAAAAAGCTGTTTCCCCAACACATCCGGCGTATAACAAAGCAGTAGAGATTTCAGAACCTGTGGCGGCCATAGAAACTGAGGAAAGAAAAAAAGAAGATTTGGCGCTTGAGAAAATTTATTACGTTCACGCCAGCCAACTAAATGTTAGATCAAGTAGAGAAATTACCCAAAACATTCTAGGTCGACTGGAACTTGACGACCAAGTCATCGTTGTTGACTATGAAAGCGTTGAGGATGACGATTTTGTAGAGATAAAAATAGTGAGTAGCAATCGAGAGATGAAGGCCTCCGAGAAATACTACGTTGCATATCAGTACCTTGGAGAGAAAAGACTGCCAAGGGAGATCAAACAGAAAAGAGAAAAGAAGTCCAAGTACTTCGTAATTCAAAATATCGCCTCCAAGAAAATTAGAGTTTACGAAAGATCCCCCTCTAAAAAACACCAGCTTGTTTTTGAAGAGTCGATGATTCCTGGAAAGAACACAGATAAATTAAGAACTCTTCTTGGGAGATTCAAAATCTCAGCATGGCACAAGTTTTATCAAGATTATAAAAAACGATATGCCCCTTGGTACAAAAAAGGAATGATCGATCCTCCTCCGGCCGGTGCCCCCCTAAGCGAATGGAAAAAGGCCAAATATATGGAAGAAGGAAGAGATCAACCTGTAAGAGGGCCCTTTGGCTGGTACACCGCTCACCTTGCTCCCGACGCTGGTGGACAGTGGATGCACGGAACTATTGGACGCGGCAAAGACAGTAATCGCTTCATTGAGGGTGTAGGTTACAATAGATGGGGTTCCACAGGCTGTTCTAGGCTTAACAATGAGGCCATTACATACCTTCGAGACCTTCTTCCTACGGGGACTCCAGTGTTTAAGATTTACGCAAAAGAAGATGCGTCCGACCTATCTCGCGTAAGTTTATATGACGAACTTCAACCTCTAAGCACCACAGAGAGGCCAGCGGAGCATGCTTTGCCATTCAACTATGTTTTAACAAAATCTCCCACAGGAAAGTCAGGGGTCAAAGACCTTACAATGGATAGAATGTACGCCAATAATGTAATTGAATTTGGAACCTACAAAGTGGACGCAACTCCAACTGTGGTTCAGTATTATCCTAAAGGGCTAGTAACAGACTATTTTAACAAGAAGGCCAACTATGGAAACACCTACAATTTAAAAGATAATGAATTGAAAGGATTTTTCCTGGTGGACCAAGGAGTGCTGAAAGACTATCAGCATCCTTCATCTCTAGAGGTAAGAGGCTACAAACAAATGCCTATCCCTGACTATATTCAAATCGATTAAAATAAAAAGGCCTTCGAAAATGATCTGTACCCCAAAATTGGTACCGATCATATACGGAGACCTTTGTGCTTTGCATGGGTTAAGTAACTTACAAAAGTATTGAGTAGAATGAAAGTTTTAACTTAAATGACTAATCATTAACAGCACCACAATACTTTGCTTTAACCTTGCAGCCCATCGCCCTTTGTATCACTGGTGAGGCGAGATACCCCTTAATAATTCGTTCCTTTAGCGGTGAATGAGGACCATCTTCTTCCTTAGATTTAACGACCTCAAGAAATTTTGAGTAGTTTTTTTTAAGGTGATTTAGTGCCTTCAAGCCTGGTGAACACTTTATTTTTTTCAAATGTCTTTCAACCTCTTTTATCTTGGGAGACTTAGAGTAGTCACACCTATTTTTCAAAAAGAAAACGAATGATTCAAAACTCTTTCTTCTCTGTTGTTTTCTTGGCTGATCTTTAAGATAAATTTCAACAACCTTCGAGCTAAGAAGATCAGAGAAATTCTCCCCCATTTCACTACTTCCTTCGTAGAATGGGCACCCCTTAAAGTCGCCATAGGTATTTTCCACTGTTTCTATATCTTCATCTTTTTGTTGTGAGTCTACATCCTTACGCCGCTTGAAGTGCCTAATGATCTCATCCTTAGAAGCTTCCCTTGTTCCAAATGAATCCTTGTTCCTCAAACATTCCATTTCTCTTTTAAAGGGATTTTCATGGTAAGGAATCCCTTTAAAGAGGAGGTCCATCTTAATAGTTTCAAAACTGTCGTATTGATTTTTATCAACTTGAGACAAGTTAACAGAAAAAGAAGGAACTTCATCATGCACAATTATTGCATCATCTTTAAATTTTGACTCTTTACTGACCCTCATGAAGTCTCCCGCAAGTTGACAGGGGTCAATAGAATGTGCCATCTCATGAGCAAAGATAGATAGAAGGCCAGCTTGAGTGTTTTCTGCAAGACTAGGGCATACAAAGAACTTGTGGTCTCTTTGGCTGTAAAAGGCTCCTTCACTGCCTAAACACTTGCTATAGGCAATGCTATTAATAGTTGTAGCTGGGCTGAAGGATATGGTTTCAATTCTCTTTTTTAGTTGCAATAGAACTTTTGGCGTAACTCTATTCTTTAAGCTATCAAGGTACCTCATAAAGTACTTTTGTGTTTCTTTAAAAACATGATGAGAAAAAGCAATTTTCTCCTGATCCACCGTGATACCGCCTGCCGCGAAACCTAAAATAAAGTTCTCACTCTCGATTTGATAAAATGTTAGTTGTGCCTTCCGAAGAGCATTCTTCTTATCAAACATCTCCTTCCACTTTCCATAAAAAAGCTTGTCTTTAGGTGCACGATCTTTAAGAACCTTACCTACAATCTCCACTCGCTCATCTTCAAAAAAATCTTCTTCAAAGGCTAAGTGAAATAGAGATTTTTTAATGTTAGACATGTCTGAATTGGAAATTCCAATTTGCTCTCGATATTTTTCAAATTCTTTTCGAGCAGCAATTTGTTCTTCTTCCATCTTTTGTATTTTTTCTCTTACGTTCTTTACCGTTTTATTTTGATAAGCAGTCTTTTCATAAATTTGTCTTAAACCATTATCGTAACATCCAGCAATTGGAGAGATAAACCTATCATATATAGGATTTTTAATCCTTTCACCCTCAGAATTTTCATAAATGTATTTCTTGAAGATATTTTCGTTAAGTACATTACACATCTTTTCAACGCTACATTGATTAGATGAGAGTAGCTTATTAAAGTTTTCCTCACTCTTGCTACTCTCATACTCGCCACAATTAGACCTCTGCGCAGTATTTTCACTTAATAACTTTCTGAGTTCTAGTAAGGCCTGGGGAATTTCCTGTAGCTCAAAAGCACTTTTCAACTCATCACGAGTAAAGTCGGTGAATAGGTTCACTTCACAAACTGCGTTTAGGGAGAAAAAAAGTATCAATGTGGATTTAAATGGAATTTTCACCATAATAACATTTCGTCATTCAACATCTAGAACTAAAGCAGTGTATAGTCTCATTTGAATAATTTTAATCTTCACACGTAAACTAGAGATATACCCAGTTAGCTAAGTACTTGAATACATGTCAATATCTTAAGGTTGCTAAACGGAAGATGAAGTCTTGACCATACAGAACTCAGGCCATTCCTCGATACTGAAAACTCTAAATTAGCAATATTACCAAGCAAGAAATTACTGGTTATCACGAAAATTCAATTTTTATATGTAAAAAGGCCTTCCAAACGGAAGGCCTTCTCTTTTATCTCTTGTAAGTTCTCTTACAATTCTTCGTCTGTTTTACCAGTGTAAACCTGTCTTGGTCTTGTGATTCTCATGCCTGGAGCTTCGATCATCTCTTTCCACTGAGCAAGCCAACCTGGTTGTCTTCCAAGAGCAAACATTACTGTAAACATGTTTGTTGGAATTCCAAGGGCCTTGTAAATGATGCCAGAGTAGAAATCAACATTTGGAAATAGCTTTCTTTGAACAAAGTACTCATCGCTTAGAGCAGTCTCTTCAAGACCTTTCGCTATATCGAGGAGTGGATCTTGGACATTGAGTTTTTCAAGGACAACATCACAGTAATTCTTGATAACTTTCGCTCTAGGATCAAAGTTTTTGTATACACGGTGGCCAAATCCCATAAGACGGAATGGATCTTCTTTATCTTTTGCTTTTGCGATGAACTTCTCATAACCTCCCCCATCTTGCTTAATAGCATCTAGCATTTCCAATACTGCTTGGTTGGCGCCACCGTGAAGTGGTCCCCAAAGAGCGTCAATACCAGCTGAAATGGAAGCAAATAGATTTGCTTTGGAAGAGCCAACAACTCTAACAGTTGAAGCTGAACAGTTTTGTTCGTGGTCAGCGTGAAGAATAAGAAGAACATCAAGTGCCTTGGCAACGTCTTCATTTGGCTCTTCACCATTCATCATATAAAGGAAGTCGCTTGTGTAGTCTAGTTTAGGGTTTGACTCGATAAAGTCTTTTCCTTGTCCATGTCTATAAACGGCGGCAGCGATTGTTTTAAGCTGTCCCATTAGAAGCGGAAATGCTTTTTTCTTTTGGTCGTCGCTTAGATCTTGATCTAGAAGATCTGGGTAGAAACCAGAAAGGGCCACCATAGCGGCGGAAGTGATCCCCATTGGGTGAGCGTCTTTTGGAAAAGATTTAATAATGCTCTTTATCCCTTCAGGTATTTTAGAGTTTTCTTTGATTTGAGCTTTAAGAGCGTCACACTCTTCTTTAGAAGGAATACTTCCAAAGTAAACCAAGTGACTTACTTCCAAGAAAGAAGATTTAGCCGCAAGGTTCTCAATAGTATAACCTCTGTGCTTCAAAATTCCTTTCTCACCATCAATATAAGTAATAGCTGAAAGACAAGAACCAGTATTTCCCAGTCCGTTGTCAAAAGTAATATAACCAGTTTGAGCTCTTAGCTTGGAAATATCCAAGGCCTTNTCGCCTTCAGTTCCTTCAATTACTGGAAGCTCAATCGTATTCTCTCCCAAATCAAGTTTGGCCGACTTCGACATGTTTTCTCCTTTATCTTCTGTTAAATTCGATATCCTAAATTTTTTCTAATCTGTGAGATTCAGTATCGGCGCCAAGGAGTCACTACTTTAGCATTTTTGTCAGGCTCTTTTTGACACCAAATTGGTAAAGGATGCCATTTCGAACCAGTCGCATTTAAACCCTAGATCCTCGGAATTCCTTACAAATCCTAGCAATACATACCAGTTTTTAGGTATTTAACATATGATAACGGTCAATAAAAATCAATTTTATTGATGCCCACAAAAATTGGCACACCTTTTGCTCAACTAATTCTCAAGCCACCAAGAACAACGATTGTTCTCAATTGTCATCACCGAACAAAAAGGGGAATTTTATGAAGTTAACACTTCTACGCATGCTTTCATTATCAACATTACTGGCATTTGCCGGTTCAGCTCAGGCCTTTGCCCAATACGGGCAACAAGAAAAAGTAGCCTACATCAACGCCTACCTTCAAAAAGGCGACAAAGTCGACCTTATGAGAGAGCTAAAGCTTAAACAAGCTCTTAAAGCGGGTGAAGAGCTAATGGCGCTAAAGGTCGAAGCAAGCTCATACTATAAAGCAAATTTGGTGTTGAAACATAATGGACAAAAGTTCGACGCTCAAAAAGTTGGTGCCTACAGCTCTTATGTTGAGTTTCAAGCACCACCAAGCCTCTACCCACAAGATAAATTGGTGCTTGTGTCAAAAGGCGAAATCAACGTGACCAAGGTCACCGCATACATGAAACCAGCTTATGATCCCTATCCACCAAGAGGAGGACAGTCAGGAGTCTTAAAGGCACAAGTAAAGCAGCAGGTTTATGCAAAAGAGGTGTTTTCTGTAAAACAACTAGTTAAACAGTACACGGGAAAGAGGCTGAACGGACTTGAGGTTAAGAAAGTGATCATCAAGGCAAGTTCAACTTCTTACTACGGCCAGGCAACCGCGCAGCTTAAAGTCAACGGACAGCTAGTAGGATTTCCTCAATACCTGTCTCAACAAGTGACCAGAGTAGCCTTTGACATCCCTCACTACATGCCAAAAGTAATGGGACAAGGCCTTAACTCTATCAAAGTGGTTGTTAAAGGTGACGCTTTTGTCAAAATGGTGGGACTTAAAACTAAAGAGCAAAGCTCACCTGGCGGGTACCAAAATGCTTACCAGTTCATGGTTAACAAGACCTTCTACGGAAGCGAGCGTGTGTCACTAACTGAGCTTTTTCCATACAACGCCCCTAGAGTAGATGTTTACTCACCAGTTGAAGTTCTAACAGTAGAAGCAAAAGGAGCAGGAAATGTAATGATAACTGGCGGCGGACGAGTTTTAGGAACAATCACAGTGGCCGGGCGCTTTGGAACGAATCAAACAGTAAGAGTATCAGGAGTGGCATCAGTTAAAGACATAAAACTAAGAGTAACAGGAAAAGTGACTATCAAGTCTATCAGAATGAAAATGGGGTATTAATCCCAGACTTTATAACTCCCCCCAAGAGGTCTCTCCATAGTGGAGAGGCCTTTTTTTTTGATCAACTGCAGACCTGATCCTTAGGATAATATTCTTTGACACACTCGTGTAGCTTATAAATATTTGAGTTGTTCTTAGTTGGTTCGTTATCTGAGTATGTAGGCCTTATCCAGTGATAGATTGAATCCATTCTGTGCTTAAACATCATCTCGGCGGCTGCTTCACGATACCACTTTCCATAACAAAACTGGCCATTGGTGTTTGGGTTGTTCTTAATTTGTTCATCCAAGTTCTTAATCAAACACTTTCGAAAACGTGGATCAAATGAGTGAAAAAATTCTTCCCCCACACTTTTGTCGCACCTGGAATTCCCTGCAAAACGGTTGAAGTCATTAGTGCTTCTTTCTGACACAGATGCTACGTGACAAACATGTCCCATTTCATGCAAGAGCAATCTTTCTATCCCCTCTTGAGTGTATTGAGCCGCCAACTTGAGGTGAGTAAGCTTGATACTATTATAAGTTAAGTTATGGTGCCCCAAAGTAAACTCATACTGTGCATTTGTTTTATTGTTATTTTCTATTTTTAATTCAAGGTCATTGAATCGTTTGTAACAGTTTTTGCTTTTACCATTGCAGCACTCATCACGCAGAGTGACTTTGTAATCTCGGAACTTTTCTTTTGTAAAGTTTATGATTTTGTTCATAAGAACAGGGTCATTCGCTCTTGATCGAATTGTGTTGGAGTTCGTTTCGTTGCAATTGAAAGCAGTTTTGCCAAACTTCTCTTTGCAATAAAAATGTCCAAAGTACCTGTTATATGAGTTCATCTCACTCGTAAGGGCAGTTAAAGACTTACACCTAAGCTTGGGTGTGTGATCCTTGGAGGCATCGACGAAAACATGAGGTGTAAAGCTTTCTGGGGTGGCCTCAGGACAACTGTTGTTTTGATTTACAGTGTTTGGTCCTGATTTTAGTTGGTCTATGTTTGAGACAACCCCATAGACAGTGCTGTTATTTGCATAACTTAGTAACGCGTGGAATATCAGGTTTAAGATTAAATACTTCACCCTTACCTTATCGGCTAAACCTTTAATTTTATTAAGCGTAAAAAGTGAAACGAAGATTTTTCAAAGGGAAACGACAGTGCACAAACCGTAATACTGCACAAAGATATCTTCTGGATAATGAGTTACTGGCCTTAAAAATATGCCTTTTGTCTTAGGAGAGGCAATTTCAATGATCAAATTCCCTTTGGAAGTCCTTCGAAACGATCTGTTCACAACCCCCAGACTTCAAAGCTGCTAACATAGTCGTTCCCGTTATCGATCACGATTTCAGTGTGAGGAACTTCTCTATTATCCAATACTGTAAAAATGAACCTTTCTCCATGGGAGGATAATGAGGCCTCAAGTTTTTGTACTTTGTGCCCGTCTACATGAGTAAAATGACAGGTATAGGTGCCAATAAAGCTCTCTCCATTAGGCCTATGCGCGTTTTTGAACTCACTTCGCAAGAGCTCTATCGTGGCGTTGGATGCGTCGGAATTTAAAGAAACAAGCAGGCAAAAGCAAAAGTAAAATACCTTTAGCATGTCGGAACTCCCTTGATTTAGAGCTCACTTACGTTAAAGCTGAGTATTTCGTCAAACTTTTACCCGTTCATTAGGTCTAATTACACTTCCACTCTTCCGGTGGACATTTAGAGCATTGGGTCCCTTCCCTAACGATCGTATTGCAACAGCCACCACAACACATCACCAATTTATCCTTTTTGGTGTTTATGTAGTATAGAGATCCATCTACTGAGGCTCCACAGTCTATAGCGGCAAGGTCTCCACATCGTCCAACCAACTTACAGTTATCAGCGCCTTTCAAGTTTGCGGATTCCAAAACCTTGTTTGCCTCACTCTTTGAAAAGCAAGAAACAGAAAACAATGAAAGCATTAAAAGTAGGAAAAGCTTCTTCATAGATAAAGAGTAATTGGTAAACAAAGTCTTATCAAATAAGCATAGATGTTTTTTTAAGAAGAACGTCTTGTAAATTCAACAACTTGGATCCTGACAAAGATCATGGAGGCATCTTTAAATTGCTGTAATTATTTCAAAAGAACTCCTATATTCCTCCTCCAAATGATACAAGGCGTCACAATGAATGTAATCTATCTGCTTTGTGCATCCCTATTGACGATTTCGGCCTACGCCTCAAAGGTGAGTGTTGAATTAAATGATGAAGATTTTAGCGAAACACCCGCTAATGATTTAGTTTATCAAGGCCAGAGGATTGATAAGTATGAGGCCCTTGAGTTAAAACAAAACGGTATTGATCTAAGCACCCTGCCAATAAGAACAAGCACTCTTTACAGGGGCCAGAAACTAAAAAGCTTAGAGCATAGAAATTTCCCAACTAAAAATGACGTTTTAACCTTTGAGGACTACAAGTCCTCCCCTTCCGAGTTTTTTAGATCGGTAGTTTCACTAAACGGCAAAAGGTACGTGCTGACCGCAGGCCTTGATAATCACTTTAACATCGTGAGAGCGAAAGTTTTGAGAATGCTTGGCTATGATGTGGATCTGCCAAAATTTTATAAAAATTTAAATCTAAGCTTCGAGTCCGCAGAGAAGCGAGACGAGTTTTTAGAAGTCCTTGGAGAGCAGACACTTACCAAGAGAGACAAGTGGAAAGAAGAAGAGTCTGAAGGCAATGTTCTTATTTTAAGAAGTGTCACCCTTGAGCCAGCAAGCCTTAGAAACGTGAATCTTTTTCTGCCCGTGATGAACAGAACAAGACAAGAATCCAGAAGAGTGTATAGAGCACTGTTAAACTTATACCTTGCCACAGAGTTTCCTCAAAGCATTAACAAGGCCTCCTGGGGAGTTGGAAGAGAGTTTAACAACACTCTTATATTTAACCACCCATACGCAAGCGATTTCTCCAATGTCACAATCGATGACATGAGATGGATGCAAAATGAGTTAAACGCCCTCACTAGAAAAGATTATAAAAGAGCGTTTGAAAGCTCTGGCATGCCGATGGATATTCAGGCCTTGGCGCTTGAGAAATTTCTTTCAAGACTTAATTATTTATCCGAGCTACTAAGACTTCCAAAGGCGTTTGAGATTGATAAAAAAATCTCCAAAGGAAATGTAATTGACGGAGAGCTCGTAAGAAATGATTACGAAGACTACGTTGTCGACTTCTTTGAAGAAGATGAACTCTCTCCGTACAGANTCAGCGAGCTTGTAAAGTTTTTTAGAACCCAGGCTATTTACACAAGCCTTGGGAATCTTCTGGATCAAGCAAACGAAAAACTACTTCCAGGCATACGCTTAGACGATGCCATGAAAACTATCCAAGAAAAGATCGCAAATGCCAGAGGAAAACAAGCTGGCGGCCTTCCAATCAAAGCATATACCTCCCCCACAGCTTCAGGAAGAATATTCGCAAATAGAAATGTGGTATTTGGACAATTTATGGGCGCTCAAGCTCCTATCACTTTAGTGGACACAGTGGGCGCGGAGGCCAACCTAGGCAGCTTTTCAAATATTACAGGAATTCTAGAACAGGGAATGCCTTCAATTAGCTTTGGCGTCTCTGTTGGTAGAACCTACACCCACGCCCGCGCAATGCCAGACCTTGACGCGGCCACTTCACAAGGAATAAAAAGGCTTCTGATTCCTCTTCATTTTAAAGAGCTTGGAAGAGTTATTAAAGACGAGNACACATGTGGTGTTGAGGAAAGTCCATACGTCGAAGAGTCCACCTTAAGGGACCAAAAGATTTACTATGTTAAATATGATCCTAAATGGGAAGATGCCAAAGCTCGCGCCATTGCAAAAAGACAGGAGCTCCTTGATTCGGGAGTAAAAGAAACTGTAATGCTTGTGCAGATTGATCGTGACAAGCTTTGCGGTGACGAGGTTTTAAAAACGAAAAGGTCCCATCTAAAAGAATTCGTTGAGCAGTTTGCCTACAATGAGATGTTTGTTGTTAATGACCTCATAAGGCTTGAGGGCAGACTTAACGCTCCCATTCCCACCGGGCTTGATCGATTAAATATAAACCTTGGGGCCGATGGCGGCTACGGTGTTCTAAAGTCCACAGTGTTTAGAAAAACAGAAGAAGGACTTGAAATCACAATTCAGGCACAAAGAGATAAAACGAAAGGTCTTTCGCAGGGGCTTTCCTACTATGTTGATTTGGTTAAAAACTCAGACAAGTGGACCAAAGGGAAGCTTTATTCCAAAGTGTACAAAGTAAACCTTGAATCATTAAGTGATGATGAACTTGACAGCACACTTTCACTTCTCAGGTCACTAATCGTTCATAATGATTTCACGAGACTAAAACAGGATTATTCACCGATCGAGTTGGATCACACTGTTCAAGCAAGTTTGGACACCTTTAAGTTTTTCACCTTCAAAAGCGAAGAAGTTGAAATGGAGCATGAGGTTGAAGTCATCGCGCCAAATCCAGAAGGAAAAAACTATACCTTGGATCAAAGAACGAGAAGGCTATACTCATCTCGAGATCTTCGAAGAGATGGAAGTGACTATCTAACATTTATGGATAGAATTCTTGGGACCACCTCTAACTTCTTGGGAATTGGCACAAGCAACAACGACCCAGGAAAGACTTTTTATGGCAGCTCTGAAAAGGTATATGTCACCACGGAAGTGGACTTGGACTCTAAGGACTTTGCACCAGTTTTAAAGGTTGAAAGAATACTTAGTGGCTGGACTGCGACCACAGATGAAATGGAAATGAAACTGGCGAAACTTGAAAGTGACTTTGCCTCCCACCTTGATGCGCCGATGATTAACAAGAGCATCCTTGCGGGCACCAACAAAATAAAGTCCTACGACGCAAGAACTTCAACAATTATTTACCCAAAAGGAATTGATTCGGTTCTAGATTTTTTAAGTCAAGACGACGTCCGAACAATGCTCTTCAAATTGAGAGATATGTACGGCGCTCACAAATGGGATCAATACTGCCATAGAGCAAAAAGATTTTTCGGAGACTCGGGGCCACAGAATTACCGATTAAGAGAGTATCGTATTGATTGCGTGCCTAAGCATGTGAGGACTGTTCTCTCTCTCAATAAGCTTCCAAAGATGGTGAATAGAGAGACAAGAACAAACCTTATAAACAAAATCTTTGCGGTTCTAATTAACGAGTTTGATGTTAATGAAGTACTAAAAATAATCGGAAAAGAGAATTTTTTTGCAAGCGCTAGAGTGACTGGTTTTAGAGAAAACCATCATGACGGCCAGCTAGAATATATCTCCAACTCAATTGGAAACTACAACTTGAAACACGGCACAGGAGTGTTTGATGATGTGGCCTCAAAGCTTGGCATCAGCGCTTATGAGCTAAGAGCATTAATGTACACACCAGGAATGTAATGAGAACAGTGCTGACAAACATTCTTTTACTGTTATCTTTCGGAGCACAAGCGGCTCCGGTGCTAATCTATGGCGCGAGTGAAGAGGCAAAGCTTTACTTAAAAGAAACATATTCTGCTTCAGATGTATTCCAAAGCAGGGAAAAGGATGGCCTTCCGCAATCCATTGCTGACAGCTTAAAAGCAGACCTTAAAGTCGAAGAGATAGAGGCGCTCAAAAGCAAGTTCAAGCTTATAATTGAGTCAAATCCAACCCAAAGGTTTCTCTCCAAAGAACCATACGAATCAAAGCAGTGGGCACTGAACAATGACGGCTCTCCTCTAGTAAAAAGAATCACTGATATAGACACGATCTCAGTTGCAGGAATTGAAGGGGAAGATATTAATATCTCAAAAGTACCAGAAGATCCCTCCAATAAGATTAAGGTAGCGGTCGTAGACAGTGGAATAGATCCCAGACATCCAGAGTTTAGAGGAAAGCTTAGACAGTCCCCAATGGAGTGCAAGCAACTCAGAAGGTATGAGCAATGTCTTTCTAAAAACCCTGAAAAGCAATGCGTGAAAGATCTTGCGAGGGACATGGATGGAAACGGCTACCCACTAGATTGCACAGGATGGAATGTAACAGACAATCTAGGAGTTGAGGGAGTGGAAGGCGGTTCCTCACTGAGTGACTCCAATGGCCACGGCACCCATGTGGCAAGCATTATAGCGGCCGCTAGAAATGGAGTGGG
Source organism: Halobacteriovoraceae bacterium (assembly GCA_002711995.1). GTDB lineage: Bacteria > Bdellovibrionota > Bacteriovoracia > Bacteriovoracales > Bacteriovoracaceae > UBA845. The sequence continues at coordinate 23,439 of PASN01000001.1, forward strand.
CATTGCCGGCGTAATTCAAAATGTCGAGTTAATACCGGTAAAAGTTGGCACCGGAAGCTCAATATCAAACGCCATGGCAGCAACTGATAAAATTGCCAAGGCAGTACGGTATGCCATCAACGCAGGGGCACAGATTATTAACCTAAGCTTGGGCTGGAGGTTTGAACAAGACTCTCTTCTCATGCGAGAAATGATAGAGCTTGCAGCTTCAAAAGACATATTAGTTGTGGCGGGTGCTGGCAATGATGGACATGAGGCTCCTGTTTACCCATGCTCCTACGAGAATGTTATCTGTGTGGCATCTCATACTGTAAATGGAGAGCTTTCATCTTTTAGCAACTATGGGGCCCATGTTGATGTGGTTGCTCCTGGAGAACAAATACTAGGCGCATGGCCAACAGGCAAAAGATCTAGGTTCTTCACTGATGATGACAATTATGAATATTTATCAGGAACTTCGCAAGCAGCTCCATACGTAAGTGGCGTTTTGGCCAGAATGTTAAACTTAGGTCTTTCCCCCTCCGAAGCTAGAATTAAACTTTTTAAGGGTGCCAGGCAAAGCGCTCATAAGACAGTGCGGCATGGAAACATTGATTTACAATCTTCTCTTAAGAAATCTACCAGCTCTTTTGTAGGATTAAAGAACAAGTCCCCTGCCCTAATTAATTGGGCCAAGGATTCTAAAAGCTTTCTGTTAAAGCTTGAAAACCTAGGCAAGTTGAAAGCAAACGCAAGAGTGACTATTTCAAAGGCCGATGAAAGCGATGTTCAGTTAAGGACAAAAAGGTTTGAAGTTGAACTAGGCCCCAAGGAAGAGCTGTCCAAAAGAATATATATAGATGCGCAAGAGTTCTCCAATGCAGACTTCTTGTTTAAAATTTCAATTGATGGCCAGCATGAAACAAAAGAGTACTTTATTCAAGCAAAGGCCCTAAACATTGTCGATGGCAGTGGGAGTGGAATCGCTCAAAATGTTTCGGAGCTATACGCTGACAAGATGATACAGGATGCAAGCTTTAACCTTTTCACCGATCACTCAAACAGCGGCTACCAAGACATCCTTGTTGCAAAGAAGGTAAATGACAACCAATTCATATCACTTCTAAAAGAGGACAGCTCAGGACATGTGCAAAAGTCTTGGTTTAAACTTGAGGAGAAGTCCCCTATTTTTCTAAATCTGAGCAAAGTGGACTTAAACCTTGATGGCACAAAAGAATACGTTGTGACTTTGATGGAAGTTATCAGCTCCACTGAAAAGGTTACAAAGTTCAAAGTATTTGATGATGAATTTAAACCTATTGAGACATTCATTGCTCCTGACAATAAGTACGATAACTCTTTAGTCGCAATGCCAGGAAAGTTTTCTTGGATTAAAAGAAACAAAAGAATGGTTCCCGCTTGGATTGGCGTCGGGGAGCGTCCTGAGTCTCAACGACCGAACTATGGAATTTGGGAAAGCCCAAAACCTGAACTAAAAATCAACAGAATCTACACAATGACCCCTGAGGGGATAGAAACCATTGCCCTTCCGAATGAAGAACTACCTCTTCACTTCCTTTACAACAAAGATAGCTCAGACGATGTTGTTGTCATTTCGGCCGACAGCTTTGGCTTTTATAAAAGATATTCGGCATATCGAGTGCAAGAAAAAGTGGAGTTAATAGAGAAATTCAACCTAACACCATACATTGACCTTCTAAACACCAAACCTCTTCCCCTATCCAACGCAAAGGGGGACAACGCTTTTTTCTATGAATCAAGTCTTAACAGTCAAAAGCTTGTATCGTTGGAACTCGTTGATGGAAAAATAGAAATCAAAAGAAAACTGGTTTCTTCCCATAACAGCGATGCTGTCTTAAGAGTCCTGTCTTTTAATGGCGAACAGGCAATTTATCAAACAAAGAACCACCTAGGATTTGAAGACTCGCTAATACCTTCCCGCACAGGCGCCAGAAGAATTAAGCACAACATTCTTTCCAATTCTCTTGGGTTATTCCTTTCAGATTCTTTTTCTCCAGGAATTGGAGCGGAGCTCATTACTTTAGATGGCGGCAAGCTAGAGCGTCGCGCAAGTGGACAAACTTTTGCAACCAAAGGCTGCTCATTTGCAGGACTCTCAGTAAGCGACGTTCAATACTTTATTTGTCCTTTTAAGACAAAGGTTGTACAGGTTGCGCGATAAACTGAAATTTTTTCATAGGGGTATTCCCTACAGATTATTATTTTCATATGGTGCATTCATTGATTCTCACAACTGGTATCAATCTGATCCCGGCCATATATGAGAATCAAAAGTTTTGTTTCAAATACGTCTGATGACGCAATGTTCGGAGACAAAACGGCGCCAATCTTTTGCCAATTCGGGGGAAAACGGCAAAAAACGCGCAAGACTTTATTAGTCGAAAATTGATGTCAATTTGCTACGGGGATATTAAAAATAGGTAAACCACAGGGACAAAAGGGTTTAGAAAACAAAGGGGATAATCATGAAAAAAACTTTAAGCACACTTTTTGCAGCACTAATGCTACTAGGACTTGTTTCTTGTAATGGAAGCGGAACTGTTTCTTACTACGAGCCACAATGGTACTACAACTGCTATCCAGTATACGACTACTGGGGTTACTACATGTACGATGACTGCTACTGGGAGTACTACAACGAAGACGGATCTCTTGCTCAAGAACTTGACATGAGTGAGAAGCTTGCTGACAGAGAAGCTCACGTTCTAGCAAAAACTGCTGAAGTATACGCTGAGAAGTTCACTCTAAGCAACGACCAAGCAATGAAAATCGCTAAAAACGTAAAAGACTTTGCAGCTCTTCAAGACAGAAGCTCTGAAGACGTAGCTGACTTCGCTGAAAAACTTTACGGTGTTAACCCGAACAAAGTTGCAAGCGCTGTAGCTGGAGCAATGGTTGGAAACAACGCTGAGCTAAACGAGGTAATCTCTCAAGCTGCTCAAAACTTCCAAACTTCTGAGCAAACTATGAAAGAGATCGTGAACGAACTTCACGGCAAAGCTCTAGAAGAAAACGGAATTGAACTATAAGTTTTCATAATCCGAATCAAATAGGGCCAGACAAACGTCTGGCCTTTTTTTTGCCTTTTTTATAAGCTCTCCCCATGAAATTCACTAAAAAAACCAGCCTTGGCACCATCCAGAAGCGTTATAAACGTTTTCTTTCAGATATTACCCTTGATAGCGGAGAGCAAATAAACGCTCATGTTCCTAATACAGGCTCCATGAAGGAGTGCTGGGGACCTGATTGGAAAGTACTGGTAACTCATGCAGACGACCCAAAAAGAAAACTTCAATACACTCTAGAAATGACCCACAACGGGAACTCATGGATATGTGTGAACACAGGGCTTACAAACAAGCTTGTTCATGAAGCTCTTAACAATGATGTTATTAGCGAGCTTGCAGGCTACGAACTCATTAAACCTGAAAAGAAGTACAAGGAATCAAGAATTGACTTTTTTCTAAGCTCCCATCAGAACATGGAAGACTGTTATGTTGAAGTAAAGAATGTAACTCTCATCGACGGGGAAAAGGCCTTATTTCCAGACTCCGTGTCGACTAGAGGTCAAAAGCATTTAAAAGACCTTATGGAGATAAAGGAGCAAGGGCTTAGAGCTTGTATGCTTTATGTTGTAAATAGGACTGACGTCAATAGCTTCTCCCCAGCCAAGGAAATTGATCCCACTTACGCTCAGCTTCTGGCCGAGGCGCAAGAAAAAGGTGTTGAGATCCTTGCTTACCAGTGCAGTCTAAGTGAAGAAGAGATCCTTCTTGAGAGCCCAATTGAAGTAGTTTTATGAGTCTTAAAGATTACATTGAATCAAATGAAAAGCTTTCGAACTCGAGCGAGCTTGTTTTCTTTGGTGGAAGCTTCAACCCCTGGCACTCTGGCCATACAAGTTGCATTCAACTTTTGCCAAAAGATAAAGCTTTGATAGTGGCCCCTGATCATAATCCGTTCAAAGAGCTTGTGGAAAAGAAACATTGTGATTTATCTGACATAAAAAGCGAACTTGAAAGCAGCAAAAGAGAAGCATTTATATACGAAGGCTTTCTTGATCAAAACAAGAAGAACCCAACTTCAGTTTGGATTAGCGAACTAAAAAAAGCATTTCCAGATAAGAAGCTATCCCTTCTCATTGGTTTTGACTCTTTCGCATCTATTGATCGCTGGACAAATGCCCAATCGCTTCTTTCAGAGCTTTTTTCTTTATACGTGGCCAGTAGAATGGATGATCCATCCATCAAGGAAGAGCAGACCCAAAGGCTCAAAGAGATCGCTCCAAATCTAAACATCCAATTTCTAGGTGGACACCCTCACGAAAAGCTTTCGTCCACCAAGATTAGAGAAGGCCTAGATTAACTCCAAAACATTTTCTGGAGGTCTTCCGATGACTGCACTTTCGCCTTTAATTACAATAGGTCTTTCAATAATTTTTGGGTGAGCAACCATGGCCTTGATAACCGCGTTGTCGTCTTCCATATCAAGATTCAGCTCTTTAAATTCCTGCTCTTTCGTTCTTACAACTTCCTTAGGTCTTTTTCCTAGAGCTTTCATAGTTTCATGCAAAAAGCGCTCGTTCACGCCCTCTTTTAAATATTCAAGAATCTTTGGCTCAACGCCTTTTGATTGCAATAGTTCCAAAGTTTGCCTGCTCTTTGAACACCTTGGATTGTGGACAATAACGTATTCCATTAGCTCTCCTTGTCTATTTTGGCGAACATCTCAACCTCTTTAACCCAGTCATATGAAAGAATATCTTTTTTAAACGAATTACATTTTTCAGATGTTTGAGTGTTCTTAAAGTATAGATCGAGATGAATCTCTTTATTTATATAGTGTATTTGCATTCTGTAAAAATCATCACACAGGCCATGCTTTTTAAGGGTCTGTTCCACTTCCCTTTCCACTTCATGGCGAACAGGTGTTTTGGCCTTTAAATCAGGGTCAATAAAGTACTGTCCCTCTTTATGATCGTGCTCTATATCTGTGTGAACCGTGACATCAACCACGTCTTCAAACTTGTTAACCACTTTTTTAGCGGATCTTGCAGCAATTTCATGCCCTTCGCTCACACTGATTTTGGAATCAACCTCAATATTAACATCCACTAAGGCTGCATCGCCCACTCTTCTTGTCTTTAAATTATGAACCCCCTTCACACCTGGAAAGTTCACAAACTCGTTTTCAATTTCAGAAACTAGCTCGGGCTCAAGAGCAGTGTCCACAAGCTCTTTTACAGAATCATAGACAAAGTCCGCCCCAACCTTTGCAATAAATACCGCAACAGCTATTGCCGCCACCGAGTCCATCCAAGAAAGCCCCATGCTTGCAAGTCCTACACCTATCAAAACGACTATTGAGGACATTGCATCGCTTCTATGATGCCAAGCATTTGCAATAATGATTTTGGCGTTTGCCTTTTTGCCAACGGAAAGAGTGTATCTAAAAAGAACTTCTTTGGATAAAATAGCTGCGATAGGAGCCGCCAGCGCCCACCCACTAGGTGCGGCCAGTTCTGCTCCAGACATCAATCTTTCAATATTTTGCCAACCAAGCAGCACTGCAACAGCAATCAAGGTACTTCCAAGCACAACCACTCCCATGGTCTCAAATCGACCATGGCCATAAGGGTGGTTCTCATCAGGTCCAGCTCGCCCGACCTTAGTCATAATAAATACAAAGATGTCTGTAAATAAGTCAGATAGAGAGTGAATCGCATCCATAATAAGAGCGTTGGAGTGAAAAAGGATCCCCATCACTAATTGGAGCGCGCTTAGGAGCACGTTGACCACAGCTCCAAGTGTGGTTGCCTTTTGAATGGCTTCTGCCTTCTCTGTTTGATTCATGCTTAGAATTTACCAAAAAGAGATGGAAAGTTCTACTAACAATAAAGCCTCTCCAAAAAGTGTGTAGACCAAAGTTGCTACCGCTAAATAAAGAAGGTATTCTAAGAAACTTCGAAGTGAAGGGTTTTATGTCTCTCCCGATGAAGTAAGTTATATTTGGCCGCGGCATGACTATAAAAACATGAAGAAAAGGCTTAAAGTCCCGGAAAGGTATGTCGCCACGGAGAAGATAGTTTACGACAAAGTTTCATATCAAGTGGCGACTTTCAAATTAGTTTTTTATAACACTGGAACGTGGAGAACTATCAGATCCCTCAATTGAGTCAAGAATCTGAGTAGCAACTGCTTTTGCATTTAGTTCTTCCAGTTTTTCATTTAAAAACTCTTTTAACATGTCATTAGATGTATTCTCAGCACAAAATTGAACAATATCTTTAAATTGATTATACCTCTCCTTAATTGTTATGGAGCATTTTTTTGATAGTTGTGGAGTACAACCAACTAAAGCATGTCTAACATTTCGGTGTTGAAACTTTAAATGATATTCCATCCATGTATTTATTTCGAATTTTAGCTGTTTATGAATAGAACCTTGAATCAGTTCATTAACCTGTTTAGACTTAAGAGATGTAGAATTTATAGTTGGAGCACTTTCGCACTTACTTAGGTTAACGATCTCTACATCATAACCTACATATTTACTTCCGAAAATATCACCGATATTGGTCACAACATTTTCTATTGTTTTATTCTTATAATCTAAGTTCCAATAGGCTCTTGTGATCGAAGTACAGACTTTACGATTTCCCACCACAGCGGTAGCGTAGCGAGTCTCATCATTTTTAATTCCACTTGTCGGCATATTTACAAAACGAGTCTCACCATCTGCTGTGTAAAACATAACTCCTCTCCTACCGGAGTTTACCATAGGCAAAGCTATGCTTTCTGTTTCACGCTCATAATGTCCGCGAGAATATGGGCATCCATCATCAGAACATTTTACTTTAAGCTGATAATTATCGCCTTTTGAATAACTCATAAAGTAATTTTGAAATCGTTTTAGGCATTCATAACTTTGATCTTTACCGGTCCTGGCCAATAGAAGGGCTGGAAAAGTTAAGTATAGTAAAATTAAAGTTCTCATACAATCTCCCATTATTCCTATCGTCATTTAGCTCCATAATCTTAAATATATTAGGAACACTAAAAACACTTAAATCTGATTATTGTGACTGGGGTGGAGAACCCTACATTACGATCTGTACTCACAAAGATTAAGGCCCCATCACTGTATGGATGGGGCCTGTTTATTTTAGATCCCTTTATTGGGATACAAATCAAAAAGTTGACGATAAGCTAATGCTATTTTGTAAGCGATATAAAGGAAGTAAGAATCCCCTTTATGGTCAAATTGCCGTTTAGATAATCAACAACCTCTGTCTCATGATTTGATACCAGCTCTTTTACGCTTTCATCCTCTATAGAGTCAATAATCGCCTGAACATCGTCCGCACTTGAGGCATTGGAGGTTTGAACCATTGTTTCATAAAGTGTTTTCGCTGACTCTTTTGACAATGCTTCGATCTTGTCCACTACGGCTTTTTTCTTGGCCAACTCTGAGGCGTGAGTATTGTAGTCATAAAGCCCAAATCTGTAGGCCACATCTCCAGCAGTGTTCTTAAACTCAACAATTTGATCATAGTTGTAGCGAGACACGTCAACTCTCGGTGATAAAGCGAATGCGTTGAAGTCATGGTACAGGTTCACATCCCGAGTTAAATCAACATCTTGAGAAGAGGTGTCAAAGTTTTGCTTTAAGAAGCCAAGCATCACACTTTTAAGATCGTTTTGAGTTTTCTTTAATCCAAAAACATAGTTTACATAAGGATTGTAGGACTTATTGATCTTGTGATTGTTCTCAAATGTGTAAGTTAACGGAATCTTGCCCACAACGTTTCCACCAGTTTTTAATTCAACTTCTTTGGTGAACTTGTTGTTTAACAACCCATTCATAAACTTCATGAATCTTTCTTTGTACTGAGGATAGTCCAAAAAGTTTCCATTTGAGGCGGCACCAATGGTTGTTGGAGCTTGGGAGCGGGATGACAACATGATAGAGGCCACAACCTTGTCCATCCAGAACCCGCGGGCGTCAATTTGTGAAGTGTCCCCTTGAAGCTTTTGGTCAAAAGGCACAGTCAAATCTAGAGAGTTGTTAAAGTACTTGCCAAAGGAAAGGTACATTTTATTTGAGTCTTGCCCCTCATAGTAGCTTAGAAATTCACAGCCATGAACAATGTCAAACGTGATCCCATACTCTTCAAGCTTTGTTCCTTTGGCCATTTCATTAAAAGGCAACACTCTTCCAATCTTTTTAATCTGGCCATCTTCAACAAAGACTTCCATGCAGTGATAAGCAGGTGTCTCCACAATGTTCATTAGAGCGTCAAAGGCCATATCACTTGCCTGCTTTACATCCTTTAAGGAATCACTCACCTCTCCATCGTAGTCTCCTCTGAACACGCGCTGGTCATACTGGTCAAAGAACTGACGAATTCCGGACAAAGTGTTAAATGTTGAGATCGCATAGCTCCAATCCCCATAGCGTCCTGAGAAGTCATACTTTCTATTACGGAAGTTTCGACGACTGTAGTTTTTCTTGTAGTTTTTGATGTAGTGGGAAACAACCTCTACGTTTGTGGTGCCCTCATCGAATCGATTGCACAAAGGATTGTTCCCAACATGCTCATCGGAGCAATACTTAAACTTCTTTGGCGCGGCCTCTGTAAACTGCCCGCTGTTAAGCATGGAAGCAAGTGTTCCGTTTACACCAACAACTGAGCCATTTACCGTGTCCACTTCTCTAGCATAAGCAAACTTTAAAGCGGCAACATCATATTTTCCCATTACTGAAAGCTGGTTCAAATTAGAGTAGCTGTAGTCCATTATCGAGGAATAAGTCACCTCACGGTTAATTCCAAGTTGCTCTCTCTCCTCTTCGGTGTAAAAGTTCTCTGAGTCAGTTGAGCCATAAAAGTTGTGGCGAAGTCCTAAGTTGTGGCCAAACTCATGTACTAAAGTTGGCTTCCATACAAGCGGCAACACCTCAGCAATCACCTCTTCGCGCTCTTCTTCACTTAATTGATCCCATTTCTTGGTGTACTTGTTGCCAGTACCTTCAACCGCGGCCTTAAAGTTTACGTTTGATGCGTGAAAAAAGCTCTGCTTTGCAAGCATATCCATCTTTTCCTTGAATGCCTTGAGAGACTGATTCAAAGTGTCGTTGTCCATATCTTGCGGTTTCTTATTCATTCTTAAAAGCTCGTCAAAACTAGTTTGCCAAACCCCTTGAACATTGTAGAAATTTGAAAATTCAACATTTCTGGCCTTCTCAACAAAACTAGAAGGCAAAGAAGCGCTCATCGCTTGCGGAGTTGAGCTAGCAGCTTGAGCGGAGAAGCTAGACGCCCCCTCTTCCACCATTTCATCATAGGCCCGTGAGATGAACTTTTTGATTGTTCCATAATACATAACGGTTCTAGCGTTAACGATCTCGCCAGTCTTAGGATTCACAACACTAGGTCCATATCCAATAACACCAGAGGCCTGTGGGTCATCCACCAACACTAGAAAGTTATAGCGAACATCACCTATATCTTTTCCTCTCCCGTCTTTTAACACCACCTTCATATCGGCATTGGCCTTGGCCAAAGAGAAGTTAACAGTGTTAATTGCTTCTTTGGTCGACTTTAAGATGTCTGCGAACTTAGGTTTATAAAAGTCTTCATTTAAATAATAAACGATCTCTTTTTTTGAAGGAGACCAGCGGTTCATATAACTTTCTCTAAGCCCCATGTAGTGATCATGGTTGTCCACAGTTTTTTTCTTCTTAACCGTTTTAAAGAATCCAAAATAGCTCTCATCAACTGAAGGATATTCAACTTTTTTATAAGTTGGATCTGCAATGGAAGAAAGCTTAACCAATGAATAGTGATAATCCACAGTAAAGGACAAGTATCGTAAATCTTCCATTTCCTTAAGCATCACACAGTTTGGGTTTGCTTCATAGGCCACTTTAACTTTAATGTTCACTGCTCCCGCGTCAACTTTAACTTTCTGATCTCCGGTAAAGCTTTGATCGACTTTTGAGTAACAGCCTGCCTGAAATAATTCATTAAACTGAATCGGAAGCGAATTTTTTTCAACTACAGAGAAATCCTCAAGACGAGCAAATTTCTTTTGATCCCATGTTTTCGATTCGTCTTCGACTTCAACATTGGAGCACTTTCCAAGAGAGTCCTCCTGGCACTTATAATCCACGTGTTCAACTTCAAACTCAGCAACAGGAGAGAAGTTGTTGATATTGTCGCTAAATCTTTCATCCTCTTCGATTTGAAGAATCTGCAACTTGTCTTCTGTAAATTTAGTCACGACAAGTTTTTCATCCCCCTGCCAGAAAGGTCTGGACGCGGCCACATTATAGGGTGTGTCTGTGACCGAGGGAACCCACAAACATGGATCTTCTACCGAGCAGTCAAAGGCGGCCTTTGAGTGTTCCGCTCCCTTAAGCTGATTGATAATTCTTTCTTCGCTCTCCTCATACGCTTTTTCCTTTGCGCATCCAGCTAAAAAGACTGTTGCTAAAACCATTGGCGTGAAATTCTTAAACACTTTGCCTCCTTGTCCCTAAAAAACGACGCTTGCCTTGCCGTAAACTTGTGAAAGATTTTTATCAAATATTTGAACGCCCTTGCTTTCGCCACGCTCTGGGTTAACTAATGCTGCCGATGTTTCAATGCCCAACGCCACATTCACCTTGGGTGTTACTTGCGCTGACAATTCTTGAATGGCCAAATAGCTGTCATATTTTTGGGCCCCGTCGTATCTCCATGAGTTCACGTAGATGAAAGCGCTTTGAAAAGCGTATTTTTCCATGAAGCTGTAGTTGCCCACAAAGAACTGTAGAAAAGACTGCTCCGTTAACTGCTGCCCAGTTCTATCAACGGTAAACTTGTTAAAGTTTCGACGGTATCGAGTTACGTATATAAAGCTCAGTCCCGTAGCATATTTATTTAAGTCAAAGGCAAATGTTGGACCAAACTCGACTCCAGCTATCATCTCATTTTGAACTTTGCTCAACTCAGAAGTTGGATACACAAAAACACTCTTTAAAGAAACGTTCATGTTTTTGTACTGGTAGAAGTCAGCTCGGTCGTAGCTTAGTCTTGCATCCCTTAATACTCTTGCCTCATAAGCGCCGCTAAGCTCTTTTTCAAATGGAATAAAGAATGATAATGAGTTCTCCGCATCCATCTGATAGCCCAATGTAAACTCATATTCAGAGGTGTAGCTCTTATCCTCAGCGCCTGTCTCTTTAAAATCGCTTCTGCCTCCAAAGGCGAAACTGCCATTAAACTTTGAATTTGAAAATGAACTTTGACTTGTTGATACGGTCGATGTGGCCATGGAACTCTGCGCTCTTGCAGTCGCATTGGCCATTACAAACAACAATACTGAAAATAAAAAATGGTTTAATCGCATAACTTCCTCAAGTCGACAGCTGCATCCTTGCGATTGAAACCAAACTTCCTGTTTGGAAACGATGCAAGTACTTGAGCAAAGCGCGTGCCAGAAATTAGACGAAGTTTATACGTAAATTGAGGGATTTTTATTTAAAATGGGGCCTGAATGCCCCTCAATAACGCAGCGCAAGATGCGAAATTGCACTGCTATAAGTCGTTTAGAACCACTTTGACCACGCGGGCAATATGTTTTCTGGTGTCTTCTCCTGTCATGTTTTTACATGAATTGTGATTTACACATTGACTGCTCATAAGGAGCGCCTTGTGAACAACTTGAGTAAAGATCGTTCTTACCGCCCAGATAACGTCATCTTCTTTTGCTTCTGGTTGCTCTTCCATAATGCAGTCAAAGATCACCTTTCCACCTGGAGGGCCTATAAAGTCATCTTCTTGGTTGGCATCATGTGGAAAGATATGGGCATCGATCACAAACATTTTAAATGAGAGCTTTAAGTTCTCAGAGTTTTTAATGAAGTAATCATAGATTTTCAAGGCAAGTTCGCTTGTTGAGCTTTTTCCAAGCTCTTCTCTTAAAGATCTGACCGTATTGGCCATCTCATTCATGCTGTTTCGAATGGTTTCTTGAAATAGCTTCTCTTTGTTTTCAAAGTGATAGCTGATCGCGGAGATGTTCACCCCCGCGGCCTTTGATATTTCTCTAACAGAAACGCCGTCATAGCCTTTCTGAGAGAACAGCTCATGAGCTGTCTGAAGAATTTTTCCTTTAGTGTCTTTATCCGTCATTGTATTCTCTCCTGAACAACCAATGCCTCTTCACTTACTAGTTCTTCCTCAACCTCTTCTTCTTCTTCTTCACTTCCAGTTGCAAAGAAGCTTAAAAAAGGAACCTTTTGAAGGAATCTATTCCAGTCCTCAAGAAGAGCGTAAGCGCATGGAACCCAGATTAAAGTTAAAACAGTTCCACTCGTAAGGCCCCAGGCCATGGCGAGCGTCATAGGAATTAGCATCGAGTCGGATCCGCCAATTCCGTAAGCTGTAGGCAGAAGTCCCGAGATGGTCGTCAAGCTAGTTACAAGAACAGCTCGAACTCTCATTCCACTTGCCTTCACCAGGATTTCATCAAGGGTCATTTTCCCCTCTTCTCTAAGCTGCTCAATAAAGGATATCAGAACAATGCCTGAGTTTACAATAATTCCCGCAAGGCCAATGATTCCAATAAGCGCCATAAATGACACTGGCCTGTCGTGGAAAAAGAAAGCAATAGAAAATCCAATAAGTCCAAGTGGAATGGTGCTCATAATAATTAGAGGTCTAATGTAAGAGCCAAATAAGAACACTAGAAGTCCAAAGATTCCCATCAAAGCAAGAATTCCGGCCTGTCCCAAACTCTGCATAGATTCTTTAGTGGATTCTGCCTGACCGCCAAACACCAAGGAAACACCAGGATAGTCCTTGCTGATTTCATCGTAGTAACTCTGAAGAAGACCGTTTGCTTCTTGGCTCGTAATGATTGTTTCATCAACACCGCCGCTTAGAGTTTTAGAGCGCTTAAAATCAAAACGCTTAATTTCATACTGCCCGGAAGTTAGCTCCGTTTTAGCAACAGTGCTAACAGGAACAAGATTGCCCATGGCATCCATAACTTTAATACTTGAGATGTCGGCCTCTTTAACTCTATAAGAGTCTTTGTACCTAACATTTAGATCCACTTCTTTATTGTTTAGAATCACTTGGCTTGCCATAGTTCCACTAAGGGCGGTTCTAATAGCATTGCCAATCGCATCCACGGAAAGTCCAAGTTGATTCGCTTTTGGATAGTCTATCAGCACCTTCACTTCCTGCTCACCAAGAATGTCATTTACTTTAAGGTCTCTGACGCCCTCAACTTTAGCGAGTCTTTCTTTGATCTCTGTAATCATGGCATCAAGAGACTCAACGTTATTGGATCTAAAGGTGGCATTGATTGCATCGCCTACAGGAGGTCCATTCACTTGAGCTTCAAAGCTTAAGCTTGCGGCCCCTTCAAGGCGCACCTTTCTAAGTCTTTTTAAGTATTGCGGGTCTTCAATGTTGTATTTGGCAAAGTCAGAGGCGTAAACCAACACCAAACCATGAATGTCACCGGTCCCCCCTTTTGGATCGGTAGGTCCAAGACTTGAGACACCCGCTCTTGCAGTAACATACTTTGCCCAGTCACCCATTTGTTCTTGAATGTCTTTAGCGAGAGTCGCCATTTTTTGATCTGTAATTTCAAGTGTCGTGCCTCTAGGCATTTCAACACGTCCAACATAGATTTCAGTTTGTTCAGCTGGGAATAGCACAAACTTGTTTCCAACCGCCATAAGAAACAGTGAGCCAAAGATGATGGCGCCAAATCCAAAAAGAACTAAAATTCTTCTTCTAACGAGAACTTCCATCATGTTTTCAAACTTCACAATGAACTTGTGGAACCAGTCTTTTTGAGGAGTATGCTCTTCTTCAGTCTTTTGAGTCTTGGCACTTCCTCCAGCAAACCTAAGTCTCATAGGAAGGAGAAAGAAACTCTCCACAAGAGACAACATAAGGGCAATACACACAACAATCGGGATGTATTTAATAAACTGCCCCATAATTCCTTTTGTAACAAGCATTGGAAGGAATGCGGCCACTGTTGTGAATGCTGTACAAGTGATTGGAAGCCACAACTGTCTTACGGACTCAAGTGCCGCTTCAAAAGGTTTCATACCTTCATCGTTTTTAAGCCTTGCGAAGTTTTCGGAAATTACAACCGAGTTATCAACCATCATACCCAAGGCAATAACCAGCGCTAGAATAGTAATAGCGTCAAGATTCATTCCAAATACTGGCATGAATCCAATTGTGGCCAAAACCGCCAGAGGCAGGGAGATACTTGCCATAACACCAATCTTTCCTGGAAGGAAAAGGAATAGAAAGAATATTACAAGTCCAAGGCCAGAGAGAGCGTTTGAAGATAGGATATCAAGCTTCTTTCTTACCTTTAGAGCTTCATTGTTATAAATTGTGATTTCAAATTGGTCTTTGTATTGTTCCTTAAACCTTTCAACTATTGCATTCACTTCATCCACTAAGGCAATTGTGTCCGCTCCACCCTTCTTGTTAACGATCAAAAATGTGGCAGGTTTTCCATTGAAGCTTGAAAGGATGGTGGCGTCTTCAGCCCCGTCTTCAATCGTTGCAATATCTTTTAAGCGGATGCTCTTTCCTGTAAAGTTTGAACGAACCACAACATTTCCAAGCTCTTCAACACTTTGAACCTTTCCTTCAACTCGAATAAGCTTTTTGGTCCCATTGCCCTTAAGCTCACCGCCTGGAATGTCCACGTTTCTTTGACGAACTTTTCTCAAAACCTCTTCAAGGCCTATGTGAAACCTTTCAAGCTTATCTTGATCAAGGCGAATATTGAATTGTCTTTTAGTCCATCCCACAAGACGAACATCTTTAACCTTTTTACTGTCCTCAAGCTCTTCTTTGAGGTGGTCAGACATTAAATCCCTTGCTCTATTTTCATTGCTGCCCGTTATGGCCAGCTCTACTGCAGGAAACTCTTCTGAATTAATTTCAGTATAAACAGGGTCTTCTCTTAAATCCGGTGGAAGATCACTTACACTGTCTACCGCCTTTTGCAGTTCCTCTAGAACTTCTTCTTCATCTTCATTGTCCATATCAACTCGAACATAAATAGAAGAGAGTCCTGATTTAGATACGGATCTAACATCCTTAAGCCCTGATACCTCGCGAATCTTATCCTCAATAGGTTTCGTAATCTTTGTTCTAATATCCTCTGCGGTTGCCCCTGTATATCGAGTTTCAATGGTAGCTGTTGCAAAGTTTACTGTGGGGTAAGACTCGGCATTTAGAGTAAAAAGTCCCATAACTCCAAAGATGACGAACATCATTGAGAGAATAATTGTTAGTTTATGGTTCTCTAAGAAAAAACGAATAAGTCTATTCATAATTATATCCTGTTAAAAGAGCATGGGGTTTCAGTGAAAACGGCAAAGTAGTCAAGCAATGTGCTCAAAACATTAAGCTTAGTGTCCACAATGGATAGGTCACTTGAGAATAAGGCATCCTGATCCTGAATAAGATCATTCACCTGAATTCTTGCTTGGTTGTATTTCTTTCTCATGTCTGCAACTCTAATTTTAAGTTGCTGACTATTCACTTTTTGAACACCAATGACATCACCCAAAATCTTAATTGATTCAGAAATTTGCTGGTGAGTGGTTGAAATATTGTTTTGAGTGTTTTCAATTTGAGCGGCCAAGCGCTTCTTGTTGTATGTTTTGATAACATCCTCTGTATTGGAGGCCTTCTTACCAAGCGGGACCGTTACAAGCAGGGCAGCTTCAAATCCTGATCTGTCGTTGTCGGAGATATCATCAAGAGACTTTTGAAAAGACCCTTCAAACCTGTCACTACCCTCTTGGTCACTACCAAGACCAGTTTGTTTGAAAGT
The DNA here is from genome assembly GCA_002711995.1 of Halobacteriovoraceae bacterium. Lineage (GTDB taxonomy): Bacteria > Bdellovibrionota > Bacteriovoracia > Bacteriovoracales > Bacteriovoracaceae > UBA845. Next base: position 39,335 of record PASN01000001.1, read on the forward strand.
GGTAGATAAGCTTATATCAATATCATCGTATGTGCTGTCTATTGCGGTTTGATTCCTCTGAACTTCTTTCAGGAGATTTGCAACTTCATCATACTTAGTAAATTCCATTGGAGCCTCTTTCTTTGTTTGAATAAGAGCTGCACATGAAAGAACTTCACCCAAAGTTTCATCAAGATTGTAACCCCCTAAGGTGATCTTCTTTCCATTCAGTGAAGGAACTAAATCTTTAAGCTGCTTTAAAAGAGCTTCCTTTTCATATCTTAAAAGAAGAAGGCTTCCCTTTCTTTGAGCAACTTGAGCTTCGTAACGAGCAACCTCACCTGCATCAGAGATATTTGCCTTGAGTCTTTTTTTAGCGTCATTTGTTTGAGCGATTGAAGCTTTTAGAAGAGCTTCTGAAATCTTTTTCTTTTCATTGTTTGCAACCAAGGCCCAGTAGATTCTTCTGACGGCAACTGAGTATGTCTTTTGCTCCACCTCTTTTTGAAGTTGCGCGCTTTTATAAGCAACTTTAGCATTTTCAATTTTCTTTCTTGTTACTTTCCCAAAAAGATCCTTCCAAAGATCCATGCTTAAAGTGAGCCCATAAATTGTGGTGTGAATATCTTCAAAAACTTGTTGCTCACTTGAGCCTGAACGCTGATCAACAGAGACTGCGGCCTCGGCCTTAAGTCCATATTTGGTTGGCTTCACTATGCCTGCCTTATACTGATTTATGGGCGAATATATCGGAAAAAACGGGTTCACTGCTCTTTCTTGAGTCGATGTGTGGTTATAGCCGGTATAGACACTGGTCCCCAAACTATCCATTACTTGTGCATAATCTGCTTGTGCTTTCAGCATCTTAGACTCAATTTCATCAAGACTTGGGGAGTTGTTTTTGGCCTGAGCAAGCAAGCTTTCCTCTGTAATTTCAAGGGCATAGGTATTAAAGGCCATAAATAATACCATTGAGATAAGTTTCATAGGTTCACCTTTTTCAAACAAACGTTTGAATGAACCTTAACATAGATTAAGCTTTTTGCAATAGAGTTTTACTCCAAGGCCTCTTTTGCTTGAGAATTTAAGTACTTAAGTATTTTTAGATATTTTGATCAGCTAATTAAGTGTAGCTAAAAATTCGGGATCATCTTTTAAGTTCTCTATGACTTCAGGATACATTTTTTTAAGGGTGACTACTCCCAATTTTTCCACAAATGCTTTGATAACTTCTTTATCGTTTTGGAGTTCTTTGGATGCATACTCAAAGGCATAAGCCGAGAAGCTCATGGCACTTAACACAACCTCTCTATCATTCTTTAATTCATCAGTTACAAACTCTATAGCTGTCCATTTCTTTTTAACCAAGTCCTTTATAAAGTTTTTATCCCCTCTAATTTCTTCAGAGGCATGCCTTAAAGGATATGTGTAATTCTCAGTGGCCATCAACACAATCTGTTTATCATTCCGAAGGTCTGGAGAAGCGTACTCAAACGCGCTTGGGTCATCTTCAATTGCTTTCATAACAATTTCTTTATCGTTTTGTAATTCAGGTGAAGCATACTTTAAGGCTAAACCTTGTTCTTTTATGGCCATAAGTACTATTTTTCGATCACTTTTATATTTCTCGGCGACGTGCTCAAGTTCTCCACCAAACCGACCTAAAGCTTCGACCACCACTTCATCGTCTGATTTAAGCGCTAGACTCACATCCTTTAATGATCCACCGTTCTTAATAGCAGTTAGAGCTATATCTTTCTGTGCTTTAAATTCTTCTGATGCAAACTCTAGCGCTTGCCCGTTATTCTTTATCGCCGCAAGCACAACCTCCCTATCACCTTTGAGCCTTTCAGAAGCAAACTGCAGAGAACTAGCTGCGTGCTTGACCGCATCCAATACCATTTCTTTACTATCTTGAAGTTCTTTTGAGATATGTTTTAAGGAATTGCCATCTTGTCTTACGGCCATCTTTGCAACCTCCTTATCCCCTTTGAGATAGTCGGCTGCATATTCAATACTTCCACCATTGGACTTCACAGCGGTCAGCACCACTTCTCGATCACTTTTAAGCTCTTCTGAAGCAAATGAGAGCTTACTTCCATCATTTTCTAAAACCTTCATCATGAGAGGCTTATTGCTAATGAATCGGTGGTGGGCAAACTTGAGCCCATAGCCACCTTTAGCAAGGTAGTCACCAATAGCTTTGTCCAACTCCTCAGAGAATTGCTCATTTCCGAGCACCTCAGCAAGCTCACCAGCCCTCAATTTGAAAAGATTAGTTTTAGGAGTAAACCTACTGCGCCTTGCAAGCTTAGCGTAGTACTTTGCGTTTTCATGGTGGCCAAGTTCTTTATAGACACAAGAAAGACCTGACCACATATCAGGGTTAGAGGACAGGAGCGCGGCCTTTCTAAAGTTTTCCAATGCCATCTTTTTGTCCCCACAGCTCGCGCTAATTAAGTCTGAAAAATTTCCTGAACAAGCTGGAAAGGCCTGTTCAAAATTCTTATGAGCTTCCTCATCCACATCAATTTCATAAAACTCATCATTGGTCAGAAGCTTTCTTCCACAGGCAGTCTTATTAAAAGCTGATTGGCAAAGCTCTTTGACCTTGAATGCGAGCATGCCTATTTTATAGGTATTTAAGAAACCAGCGCCAAGAAGCTTAGAGTCTGGATCTTTTGGAAACTTTATTGCTGTTTTTTTAAGCAAGTCTTTACTGATTTTTGTGTCGAGGGAGACACCGCTTATCAATTCAAAACTCGCGAGAGCACCGGTAACTTGAGGAGCGGCACCACTTGTTCCGCCAAATAGAAGTGGCTTTCCATCATAGTCATAACTTAAGACTTTAAAGCCAGATGGAGCTGAAACGAGCACCTCTTCTGAATAGTTGCTAAAATTGGAGTAAGTGCCATCAGGACCGTGGCTTCCAACTAATATTGCTTGTCCGGCCTTCGACAACTCTTCTTTCAATGGATCAACCTTACCAGACTTATTGCCAGCGGAGGCAACATAAACTGTGCCTTGCTCCTTCTGAAGCTTAGAAACGACCTCTTTGATAGCCTCGACACCTCCCCAATCCATGGAGTGATTTATATATTTTGAACAACTGTCATCCTTGGAGCACTCCTCATAATAGTCTAAATAGTCACTGGGCCTAATCCCTTGTTTGTAGCCAAGATTTTGGTTCATGGGAATTAAGCTGGAAACCTTATCACCGGCAATTAAATTGCTAACCTGCTCTCCATGTTTGTTTAAATCAGAATCTAGAATGCCAATAAGCTCTTTTGCCCTTGTAGTGTCAACTCCCTCTTCAACCATTCGCTTTCTTAGAAGATCAGCCCCAGTGTACTCCTGCGCCCAAAGGGGTGTAAGTCCCGCCACTTTAGGAAGTTCCTCCTTAGAGTAGACGAGTTCACAGTTTAAGTCTTTATTTAGAATTAGTTCCACACCCTGAGAGAGTGTGCTGTAAGCAGATTCAATCACAGGACGCTTGCATAAAACTTCTTGATCAGGCTTTAATTTTTTATCAAGCTCGCAAATTTTAATTTCTTTAAAAGCTGCCTTTAAAGATTCACAGCTCTTAACTGGCGAAGCTTTGCTTTTTAGAACAAGTTTCTGCGCGTTTAAGCTCTCATAGCTTTTCACAAGTTTAAGCTCAAGCTCAGTTAGCTTTCTATTGTACTCTGGATTATCAAAAAGCTGCTTTTCCCCAAAAACGAGAATAGTATTTTCGGCCTCTGCCCTGGCATAGGAGCTTGTGATGAGGATAAATGAGATTACGAATAAAAATCGCATAATCTCTTATCGGTTGGATAAGGCAATACTTGAGCATTTTAGATACACATAAAAACCAATAAAATCAGGAAATTAGGAACAAAAAAGGCCATCATGAGATGGCCTTAGAGTCTTTAGTAAAGGTTTGAAATTGCGGTGACTACCGCTTCGCCTTGCTCAATTAGAGACTGCTTAGTTCTGCCTCTTCTATTTTTAAGACGAATATTTCTGATTGTTTCATGGGTTAAAGCATGAAGATTGTAGTGAGTAACAAGAACAAGTCTTGCCATTTTAGGGTGCCCGTTTGATAGATGAAAGTTTCCGTTCTGCCAAGAATCATAGATTCCTAGCTCATCGATAAACTTTTGTTGAAGATTGTAAAAGTCTTCACCTTTGTAGGATCTTTTCACTCTGTAGATAAAGTCTTCCTCAAAAGAGCCGTGCATGTCTAAAGCGATCACAACTTTTGAAAGCTTCTTAAGCATTGGCGCTAGGTGTCCATGAATTGAAACGATTTCATCTTCTCCAAGCTCTTTATCCCAAGATCTGTTAAGGTCTCTGCCATTTGCATTATATCTGCTTTTTTTCATGGCGCCATCAGGGTTCACCATTGGGTAAAGAACAAGTTGAAATTCATCGCTGAATGACTTGTCATTTATGTATTGATTTAAGAAGCCTTCAATAATCCAGTTTGCTGTCCCCTCGTCCCCGTGGTGTCTGCCAAACATAACGATCGTTTTCTTAGTAGGATCCAGAGTCTTTGGCCCAACATAGAAAAGGTTTCTGCCTTTAAGACTTTTGCCCACAGTCTGGATTTGATAGCCAATAGCATCTAGGCCTTCACGCTTAGTATCCAAATACTTAACCATTCTAGGATAGGTGTAGTATTCAACGTACTTTCTATTGTAGCGATCAAACGGGCCTGACTTTTCAAAAGACTTCTCAGACTTTGGCAAAAGCTGCACATTATACCTTTGAATTGATATAGCTTTCGTTAACTTCTTGAAGCTTCCCTCTTCGGTCTGAGCATAAACATCGTACTGCTTTTGAAGCTTTGGCAGTTGAGCGCCTAAGATCGTTTTCTCATGCACGCAAACTGCATGTAGAGAAAAACTTAAAAAAAATGCAATTAATAGTTTCATGGCCTTCCTTTAAACAAAAAAAAGGGCCTGTTGCCAGGCCCTGTATAATTATTTTTTAATGATCGCGCTTACAGTCTTCTTTTCAAGCTTCTCAGCCTTCATTTCAACTTTAGGCTCAACCTTGCTGTGTCCATGTCCATGATGGTCATGCCCACCGTGTCCGGCAGTTTTAACAGCGATGTGTGGAGCAATAATCAAAGAAACAATAGCAGTCAATTTGATTAGGATGTTCATTGATGGACCTGAAGTATCTTTGAACGGGTCACCAACAGTATCACCAGTAACGGAAGCTTTGTGAGCAGCACTACCTTTGTATTCCATCTTGCCGTTGATCATAACACCAGCTTCGAAAGACTTCTTAGCGTTATCCCATGCGCCACCAGCGTTGTTTTGGAACATACCCATAAGAACACCGGAAACAGTAATACCAGCAAGAGTTCCACCTAGAACCTCTGGACCAAAAGCGAATCCAACGATAACTGGAGTGATAATAGCAATTGCACCTGGAAGAACCATCTCACGGATAGAAGCTTGAGTGGAGATAGCAACACACTTCTCATACTCTGGCTTAGTAGTTCCTTCCATGATTCCTGGAAGCTCTTTAAATTGTCTTCTAACCTCTTTAACCATTTCCATGGCCGCACGACCAACAGCTGCGATTGCCAGAGAAGAGAAGATGAATGGAATCATACCGCCAACAAATAGGCCAGCAAGCACGTCCGCTTTATAAATATCGATTGAAGAAATACCACTCATTCCAACAAAAGCTGCAAAAAGAGCAAGTGCAGTAAGAGCAGCAGAAGCAATTGCAAACCCCTTACCTGTAGCGGCAGTAGTGTTTCCAACAGCGTCTAGAATATCAGTTCTTCCTCTAACCTCTTCAGGAAGACCACTCATCTCAGCGATACCACCAGCGTTGTCAGCGATCGGACCGAAAGCGTCAATTGCAAGTTGCATAGCTGTAGTTGCCATCATACCAGAAGCTGCAATCGCAACCCCGTAAAGGCCAGCAAAGTAGTGAGAAAGAAAGATACCAGCGGCAAGTACGATGATAGGAAGAACTGTAGACTCCATACCAACAGAAAGACCACCGATAATGTTTGTAGCGTGTCCAGTATCAGATTGTTGAACAATTGAAGTTACCGGCTTTCTACCCATCGCTGTGTAGTACTCAGTAATGATACTCATTAGAGCGCCAACAATTGAACCAACAACGATCGCCCAGAATACACCCATTTGAGTGAACTCGAAGCCTCTAAGGTTCATAGTTTCAGGAAGCATCCACTTCACTAGGAAGAAAGAAGCAACAACTGTAAGGATAATTGATACCCAGTTTCCAAGGTTCAAAGCACCTTGAACGTTTCCTTGATCATTTGAAATTCTAACTAAAGAGCAACCAATGATTGAGAATACAACACCAAGACCAGCGATAACCATTGGAAGAAGGATTGGAGCTAGACCGCCAAAGTTGTCAGCAGCAGTAATCTCTCTACCCAAAACCATAGTCGCTAGAATTGTTGCAACATAAGAGCCGAAAAGGTCAGCACCCATACCAGCAACGTCACCTACGTTGTCACCAACATTGTCAGCGATAGTAGCAGGGTTTCTTGGATCGTCTTCTGGAATACCAGCTTCAACTTTACCAACAAGGTCAGCGCCTACGTCAGCAGCTTTAGTATAGATACCACCACCAACTCTTGCGAAAAGAGCGATAGATTCAGCACCCAAAGAGAAACCAGCAAGAACTTCAATAGCTTTTTCCATTTCAATTCCTGAAACAGATCCTCCAACGCTTACAACGTACATGTTGTAAAATACGATGAACAATGCGCCCATACCAAGAACTGCAAGACCAGCAACACCAAGACCCATAACAGTCCCGCCAGTGAAAGAAACTTTCAAAGCGTGAGTAAGGCTTGTTCTAGCAGCTTGAGTTGTTCTAACGTTTGCTTTGGTAGCAATTTTCATCCCAAAATAACCAGCAGTCGCTGAGAAAACAGCTCCGATTAAGAAAGAGATAGCGATAACCCAGTCACTGGTTTCAACCAATGTACCAGACCATCCAAGTAGAAGCGCAGTGATTACTGAGAAGTAACCAAGAACTTTCCACTCTGCTTTCAAGAACGCCATAGCGCCTTCAGCGATGTGTTGAGCTAGCTCAACCATGTTGTCGTCACCGGCCTCTTGCTTGTTAACCCAAGCAGACTTCATGGCCATAACAATTAGACCAAAAAGCCCTAGGGCCGGAATGAGATAGATTACATAAGATTCCATTCGTACCACCTGTAAATAGTAAGGATTATAAGTATTTATAATTATAGTAAAACTGTCGGAAATCTTACTTTTGTCTAAAAACCTTGTCAAAGAGTTTTATAACCTAAATTGCTGTTTTTGGATTAAAGGGCCATGGATATTTTACACAGTGCGCCAATAAAGCTGTATTCACTCTACTCGTTGCGTTAAAAAGGTTCTCATATAACCCCAAGGAGTACGTTATGAAGAAATCTTTGTACCAATTTAGCGTATCCTCTTTGGTCTACTTCTCATTGATGGCGGCATATGTTGCAGGAAAGGCGATCATGTTCTCTCCTCCAACTGCTCAGCTAGCTATGGGTAACCAGTAGGTCAAAAACCAGGAAGGAAACTTCCCGCTAAGAATCAAGGCGTCTACCCTATAGGCGCCTTGATCTTTGTTTTTTTTAATTTGATTCTTAGATTGTGTAAGCGAAATTTAGATTCATACCAAGAGAGGTTCTTTCGATCTCGGCCCCATCTCCATCAAACTCATGAGTGATTCTTTGCAAGAAGGTTCCGGCCTTAAGCTGCATATTGCTCTTTATTGAATAAATACCTTCACCGTATACCCTTAGACCAAAACTCTCGTAACTTTCTCTAACTTCTTGTCCCATAGCAGGATCAGATCTAAAGAGTTCATCTTCTCCAAACAAGAAGACATTTACGCCAGCGTAAAGGCCAATTTTTTTCCAGTCTTTAACAAAGTATTTGGCTCCCAATGAAGTAAAGTCAAGAACTTGTGGGTCTTTTACGGCGAAGTTTCCACCTTCAGGATATAAAAAGTAGAACCTTCGAGCGACTAGGTCTGCTGAGAAAGTCCATCTAGGAGAATATTTGTAAGCTGCTCCAATTGAAAAGAATTCTTCGTCTTCATCATCTCTATCCTGAATCTTATCTTCGTCTTCAACCTCATACTCTACGCCACCAAAGGCAATTTTTGTGGACCACTTATCACTCCAAACCTGCTCATAAGAAAAGATTGTGTCCATAGCGCTTTCAGTGACAAACTCGCTATCATCTCCTCCGCCATCTCCGCCTTTAAACGTTTGCGTTTCAGAATATGGAACCACTTCAAACGCAAGCTTGTGCTTCTTAGGCAAATACCAACGCCTAGAAGTTCTTGTTTCAGTTTTCTTGGTTTTAATTTGATTGGAGATCTCTTTATTAAGGGAGTTTACCTTGGCAACAGCTCTCTTAAGCTGCTCTTTGTCACCAGCGCTTGCAACCTTGGCAAGTTCTTTCTTATCAACAACAAAGCCTTTTTTAGCGTCTAGCTTCACACCTTTAGGTGGAACATAGTCGCCAGTAACCTGATCAACCTCTCCAAGATCTTCATCCACTTTATATGTTGCAGTCTTCTCATCTAAAACCGCATCTTCGCTTGGTGGCACATAAAGACCTGTTTCGAAGTCTACATAACCGCCTGGCCTTGGGGCCTCACCAAGCTTTTTAAGCTCTGTAGCGGCATCTGTTGTTTTCATAACATCAGAGGCCTTCTTGGTGCTTCCCATTGACTTTGCCAATGCCTCATATTGCTTGGGAGCAATTTTAACTGGAGGCGTGGGAGCTTTCTTTGCCGCTTGAACACCGGAAAACTTTCCAGCGTCAACTTCAACAACTTCCTTTGCCTCGTTTAGTGACTTATCCAGGGCATCTAGCTCACTTGTGGAGTCCAGAACCTGATTTTTAGAAGAGTCAATCAACTCTCCCTTGGCCTGTCCCACTCCGTCACTGGATGCGACAGCTTGTTTGACCGCCTCTTCCTTTTTTACCATCGCAACTTTGCCTTCAACAGTAATAAGACTGGTGTTCTTGTTTGTTGGGTTGTAGGTGGCCTGAAACTTTGTCCCCCTAACGCCCATTACAGCTGAACGAGTCTTAACGATCATTTTATTTTTGTTTTCTTTATTGGATTTTTTATCCACCTCAGCTTTGATGGCGCCAGTTAGAAGATTGATCATGTTCGGCTTCTTTTTTGGCATCTTGGAAACAACCACTTTGGACTTAGGCCCAAGGTTCATTGTTGATTTATTTGAAAACTTCAAACGAACCATACTTTTCTCGCCTGTGAGAATGGATGTGTCTTCAGGAAGAGACTCTCCAACCTTTACAGGGGTTGCCTTCAAGTCTCCTGGAGAAAGCTTTGTAACTTCTCCCCTTTTAATTAAAACTTTGGCAGTGGGAGCCGCGTTCAGAAGAAGTGGCTGAGTGACAAGGATAAAGGCCAAAAGCCTTGGCGTAAATTTGTTCATAATTCCTACTTGGTGTTTTCTCGTTCCGTGATCAAAGACAAGTTTTCAAGTTTATATTTTTGAAGAGTGTCGAGAACTTTTACCAATCTTTGGTATTTAACTTCCCCATCCACTCTAAGATTCACTAGCGACTTTTTCTGAACGTCTTCTAAAAGCTCGTTCAAGTTTTCAAGACTTGTGTCTTTGCCATTGAAAGCAATTTTCTGTCCAGAAAGCTCAATGGTAATCGTATCTTTGGCAACACTTTCTTTTTTGCCTTCTTCAGTTTTTGGAAGGCTTAATAAAAGAGCAAGCTCCTCTTTCTTAAATACGGAGGAAACCATGAAAAAGATCAAAAGTAGAAACACCACATCAATCAGAGGTGTGAGCTCGGGAGTTAATGCCTCTCTTTTGGATTTTCTAGACATCTTTTGCGCCAAAAACTTCTTTTATTGTTGTTTTCTCAAGTCTGATTTCAAGGTCATCAAGAAGGCCGCTCAAATAGTTGTATCCAACAAAGTGAGGGATTGCCACGATCAGTCCCCCTACAGTCGTAAGAAGCGCCATGGATATGCCACCTGCAAATACAGATGGATTTGCAAGTCCTTGCTCAGAGATGACTTTAAAAGAACTAAGGATCCCCATAACGGTTCCTAAAAGCCCTAGAAGCGGAGCCACAGTGGCTATGATCTTAATAGTGGTCAGGCCACCTTCTAGATTGTGAACTCTAGTTTGAATTTCATCTTTTAATATCTGAACAGACATGGAGGCGTCTTTTACAGCCCCCAGTTCATTAAACTTTGCCTTGATATCTGCAATGATGGCAGACATGTTCTTCTTGGCGTCCATGACCACAAAGACCTTCCACAAGATGATGGCAATCCCAATAATGTTGGCAAGTAACAGCACATACATGATGGGTCCACCCTGATTAATATAGTCAAATAGTCTCATACCTAGTCCTTGGTAATTATGTTTAAATTTATTTTACAAAACTTTGCGCGTATTACAAGACTGGTTAATCCCGCGCTCTCTTAGTGGCAAACATTTGGTAAAGTCTCTTTAGAATCCAAAAAGCCAAAAGCCCTAAGATCAATACTCCCACAGCAATTTTAAATTCTTTTATCTTTCCAAGAATAACTTCACCATAATAAGCGACCAGCAAAACCTGTGTTGGAACCGATATCAAAGCGGCAGCTCCGTCAATGAGTATGAACTTCCAAAGAGGAACTCCCATAATCCCGCAGCTCAAGTGCCCTGGAAACCTAACACCTGGCGTAAACCTAAAAAGCCCACAGGCCCAATGACTATACTTGTTAAAGACATTGTTAATTTTATTGAAACGCTCTTGGCTTATTCGCTTATTAAAAAAGTTTGATTGCACAATCCTTCTACCAAAGGTCTTCCCTAAAAAGTATATGAGGACATCACTTCCGAGCACCGCAATAAAACAAACAATGGATAGAATTATTAAATTAACGCCCTCCGCATCAGGAGTTGGTGGCGGATATTGATCAGGATGCATCGCCATATAGGCAACAATTCCAGCGCTCACAAGTGTCATCTCTTCCGGAATAGGAAGGCCGAACGAGCTTGCTGTCATAAACAATACTATAAAAGCGTAAACAAAAACGGGCTGATATGCGTAGCTAGCAAAAAAATCAACTATAGCTATTTCATTCATAAATTTTCCTTAAAAATCAACATATCATAACAACTTCGCATATATAAAGACAGTTATTGGAAGAATTCACCTCTCAGCTTAGAAGAGACTTAATTTTTAACGAGTAAAAGCTTCTTCCGGATGCGATCGCAATCAAAAATGTTACAGCATACACTCCAACACCTATCTTCAACATAAACATCCAATCTGGCCTTCCCACTCCATCAAAAAAGATAATGGAGACTACCTGTCCAAGGACCACGCTAAAGCCCAGACCAATGACGCAGGCCAGGGTTGCTAGGATAAAATACTCAGCTAAAAGAGTTTTCAAAAGTTGTCCTGGCGAGAAACCAAACACTTTCTGAATTGCCGCCTCAAACCTTTTCTTCTTAAGCTGATTTTGAGTGATGGCATATAGGGTGAAGAAGCCAATGCTTAGGCAAAGTCCGGCCATTATGGTCAAGGCCTGCGCCATGGCCTTAAAAATATTCATAATCTTGGAAACAATTTCTGTAACCGAGACAATCGAAACATTTGAATACTTATCCACAATCTTGTCCTGAACCGCATAGCGCTGCTCTTCAGTAAGACTGTCGACGGCCGCGAGGTATGTCTTTGGAGCGTCGTCTATGGCGCCTGGCTGAAAAACAATGAAGAAGTTTGGCAGGAAGCTCGTCCACCTCACTCTTCTAAGATTTACAACCACTCCTTGAACTTCAATTCCAAGAATTTCAAAAGTAACCGTGTCCCCTATCTCAAGTCCAAGTCTTCTGGCGTAACGCCTCTCAATTGAAAGCTCAGCTGGTTTGGACTCGTCTTCATACCTTCCAGAAAATGGTCTTCCTTCTATTATTGTTTCACTTTCATTTGGCCCATCGGCAAAGCTTAGATTAATTCCCCTGTTTCTAAACCTTCTAGATGTCTCCTCCTCGCGAGTGGAGAAGGCCTCATCCTCTTTTTCACTTCTTTTAAATTTTTCTCCATTAATTTTTAAGATTCTTGAGCGAACCATTGGAGATGGAGATCGCAGGCTAAATCCCTCCTCTTGTGCCAAGGCAACAAGTCCATCTTTTTGATACTCTTGAATATCAAATAAAAATAGATCTGGTTTCCTGCCCACATCCTGTTCAAGCTCCTCTCTAAGTGAAGTTTCAAGCTGGCCTATAAGCGATAAAAGCATAACTCCAATTGCCAAAGCGCAAATAGTCAAAGTTGAAGAGAGCCTATCTCTAGAAAAATATCTTGCCGCAAGCCCCCATGAGAGACTCAATGGACGGGTAAGATTTTTCTTAGTGAGCCACCTCTTGTCCATAAATGAAAATAAGACAGGGAAGCCAAGTGAAACAATGATCACCACAATGAAAAGGACCAAAGTAAAAAAGGTTCCTATTTTAAATGAATGCGCCTGAGCAACGGCCAATCCCCACATGAAAAGGGCCAGAGGAGCGTATAGAAGAAGGTCTCTCTTCTCGAACTCCCATCTAAAGAATTGGCCGCCTTGAAAGAGGTTTTGAATTTTTCTTCCGACCATTTTTAAAAGAATAGGAGCGCAAATAAATAAACTGGCCCCAAAAGCTACAAGATAAGACAGATACACCGTCTCCCAACCAAGCTTTAACTCGCCACTCATGCCTGTCCAAGTAGAAAGCGCGTCGCCAATAAGTGGCAAGATACTCCACACAAATACATTGGCGCCCAATACAGAGGCAAGGCTCAATACACCAAGTTGAAGAAAGTAAATCATTGAGATTTGACCAAGACTCATCCCGAGGCTTTTGAGAATTCCAATATCTTCAAGCTTTTCGAATAAAAAGTTTTGAAACAAATACCCTGAACCAATGCCACTTAGAAACAAAGCAACAAGTCCCACAAGTCCTAAATAGTCTGATAGATAATTAAGTATTCTTCCGACCTGCTCGCTGGCGTCTTTTGGAAGTCTTATCCTAAGCCCTGGATCCTTTAAGATTTTTCCAAGCTCAAGCTTTACCTGTTCAGCTTTTTTCTCCCACTCAGGAAGAAGCTTCACAAGTTTCACATTGGTGGAAACGGACCCAAAAGATATAAGGTTTGTCTCTTTTAGATTGGATAGGCCAACGTAAACCTTGGGTGCAAGTCCAATTCCTCTTAAAGAGGTGCTCGTATCGTTTTCAATAACACCCATAACTTTAAAAGTTTTATCACCCAGACTTAGAGGGTCTCCGAGTTCCAACTTCATTTGGGCCATCAATTGAGGCTCAACCCAAATGTGGGATTTTTTTTGAAGGCCTTCCATGTCGCTGGTGTCCTTCTCAAGCTTTACTTCTCCATAAAAAGGAAAGCTTTTCTCAACGGCCTTTATCTGAACCAGTCGAGAACGCTTGTCTTTAGACTTTGACATGGAGTAAACCTCAATTGAGTCCATGACCTCCACGGCCTTGTCTTTGAGGTAGTCGTTAATACCTTGCGTTTCCTCTTTTGTGAGTGTTCTTCTTCCTGACACCGCCACATCCGCCGAGAGCAGCTGCTTACTTCTTTGATCCAACAAAGAGTTCACATTGTCTCTAAACGAGTGGAGTGTAACAAAACCACAAATCCCTAGGAATAGGTTGAATAAGAACAAGGCAGTAAAGCCTCTGCTGTTAACGAGGTCTCTAAATGCTATTTTTAGAACGGTCATATGGCCTTTAATTTCTTTGAGCTAAGTTCATAGATTTGATCACATGATCTAGCGAGGTCGGTATCATGGGTAACCAAGATAAGAACACTCTCTCTTCTTTGGCAAAGTTCAAAAATCATATTCATCACAGACTCGCCAGTTTCAGTGTCCAGGTTTCCACTTGGCTCATCGGCAAGAATGATTTTTGGCTCTGGCGCTATTGCTCTGGCAACCGCAACTCTTTGACACTCTCCCCCACTAAGTTGGTGTGGGAAGTGGTTGGCCCTGTCAGCAAGTCCAACCTGCTCAAGAGCTTTCATTGCCTTCTCTCTTGGATTTTCTTTTTTAAGAATCTCCAATGGCAGCATAACGTTTTCCAAAGCGGTGAATGTCTTCATCAAGTGAAACTGTTGAAACACAATCCCAATATTTTCAGCTCTGTACTTTGCCAGCTCAGACTCTTTCATTGCGGTGATGTTTTGACCGTTAACCACAATCTTGCCCTCGTCTGGACGATCAAGGCCTCCAAGAAGACTAAGAAAGGTTGATTTTCCACTTCCGGACTTCCCAAGGATGGCTATAGACTTAGGCCTTTCTATTTGAAGGTCCAATCCATCAAGCACATCCAACTTTTTACTGGCCTGGGTGTAGCCTTTAACAACTTTATCTACTTCAAGAATCATAAAAGAGGCTCCAGATATTTTATAACAGTATTCGCAATCACTTCATGCCCCTTTTCATTAGGATGTATCCCATCTTCGATGTTCAACTCTTTTCTTCCGCCTACATCTTTGAGCATGAAGGGGATCATTTTTAAATTGTGCTTTTCCTTAAGCTTTTTGTACATGCTTCTGAATTGCTTAACATAATCTTTGCCATAGTTTGGTGGAAGTCTCATCCCAGCAAGCAGCACCTTGATGTTCTTCTTCTTGGCGATGTTGATAATCTCTTCAAGGTTTTTCTCGGACTGAGATAGTTTGAGACCTCGAAGGCCGTCATTTGCTCCAAGGGCCAGGACCATAATGTCTGGATTTGATTTTTTAAGAAACCATCCAAGTCTGGACTTTCCACCCGCTGTGGTTGAGCCTGAAACTCCGCCATTAAGAACCTTTATGTCTTTGCCTTTGGCCTTTAACTTGTTCTCAACGATTTGAGGATACGCCTTCTCCTTCTCTATGCCGTACCCGGCCGTTAGAGAGTCACCAAGAAATACAATTTCAGTGGTGTTTGCAAGTGCGCTGGTAATACTAAGCAATGCTATAAGTAGGTAGTTTTTCATGGCCAGATTTTACATGGCGAATTTGCCAATTTAAAGTAAAATAATCCTGATGCCTATGCTATAATCTCATTGATTGGAGGAACCTATGAACATCGCTTTTAAATCAATTGCGGCCGTTATTGTTGGAATAGCTATACTGCTAGGTGTCGTTACTGCACTAGGCATTCCTGTTGGTATTTTTGTAAAATAGAATGGATCTTGATCTTCTGCTGTTTAACGTCCAAGACCTCTATGTCTTTATGGACAAATACAACGGTGAGGATTTAGAAACCATTGACGAGCCTCGTTGGCAGCAATTTTCCACAAGTTTTTTTCCCAATAAGCCTATTCGCAAACTTTACTCAATTAAAAACACTTTCGAATCTCTCGATCCAGACATCATCATGCTTGTTGAGGTGGGTGGGGCCCAGAGCCTTCACAACTTTAACCAACACTTCTTAAACAATAAATATGAAGTGTTTCTAGAAGACTCTTTGTCCGACAGAGGCATAGATGTGGGCTATTTGGTCAAAAAAAGCTCCATGCTTGAGTGTGAGCTTTTAAATAAGAGCAATGTGAGGCTTGGAAATGGCAAAAGATTTTCAAGGGGGCTCTTTGAGCTAAGAGTAAAAAAAGACGACAAGCTCATTTGCAATCTCCTACTCACTCACTTGAAGTCAAAACTTGATCTGAAAAAAGAGGACTTCGAAGGAAGAGGCCAAAGATCAGCGGAAGTCGACTACATATCAAAACATTACTCAAAGCTTCAGGAAAAACGTCCTGATCTGCCAATACTTGTATGTGGAGATATGAATGGAATTATCTATAAAGATGAAACCGAAGAAGAGCTCTCTCAATTCTCAAAGGTTGGCCTTATCGATGTGTATGAAGCTTTGGACCTGCCTTTGGAAGAGCGCCACACCTACTATTTTTTCAACAAGCAAAGACAGCGAATTCCCATGCAGCTTGACTACATGCTTATCAATTCAAAATTTAAGCAACTAGTGGATAAGAGCACTAGGGTCATTCCAATTGACATTGACTTGGTGCCCTACCCTCCTATGGATCTAAAACAGAAGAAAAAGCTCTCAAGCGATCACTATCCTGTCTTTTGCAGGCTAAATCTTACTTCATCTGACAAACTCTAAAAATTTTACAAGATCCATCAACAAGACATTCCTTAAAGACTATCTTGAACGAGCTAGATTTCATCGGGGGAGAGAAATGAAACTATTTATTATTTGCATGGCCATATTAACTTCAACCGCTCAGGCCTTTTTTAGTGAGGAGCCAGTAGAGTGTAGACAGGCCGTAGTGGACGCCAGGTTTGCCCTAAGAGACCCTATTGAGCCGCACGCTTTCGCAAGTATGGACAGAAAAGAATTCAATATGGCCGCAAGAGACTTCAATGCTCTTAGCACAGAGGAGCAAAAGAGCTACTACAACTCTCTTACTCCAATGGACACAATTGTTTACAATACTTTAACTTACGTGGGAGCTGTCATTGCCTTTTTTGCTGAAAATGAAGATTACAGCGAGCTAATGGCAGATTACGTTTTAGAACTAAAGGGCCATTATAAGGCCCTTCAGAGTTGTATATAGCCTAAGCGACTGAAAGGTTCCAGCCACCTTCTGTTTTTACAGCTTTAAAATTGGCGTCAGAGTGAAGCATTGGCGCCAATAGATTAAAGTGAGCTTCATTGTACATAGCTCTAAACAATTCAAACTCAGACGAAATGTTCACCTCACTCATATGCTTGTTGTCTCGGGCTTCAATAAAGTTTTGCCCTTCCCCAACAAAGTTGTAATTGGTGTTGATCTCGTAAGATTCTTTTATTGTTTTAACAAATCTTTTGAAGTTCTGTTCAGCATGGTCATTCACAAGAATATTTGAGATTGGGAACTTGTGAACTTCCGGCGCATCGTTGTAATCAAGAAGCCTTGTAACATTGGTTTGATCAATAAGACCAAGTTTAGTTATCTCGGCCACTAAGTCTTGAATGAACAAAATGCTTATCGGCAAGTTTTGAATTACAAAGTATTCTGGAGGCGCCCCAAGAAACTTCAGCAGTTCATTGGTTTTCTCCATTCCAATTTGATGTCTCAAAAAATTGATAAGCGGGTACACCGTTCTTACAGTTGAGCCCATGTTTCTGGTGTAGCGCTTTTTCACTTTCATGTTTCCAACAAGTTCGTGTCTAAGCTTCAAAGGCAGATCTTCCACCATTTCGATTCGGCCCGTGATTATTGCTTCTGGATTAATTTTAAACTTCATACAAATATCAATCCATACCGTTGCGTTGATGGAAAGAAGTCCTGATTCGATCTTGGACAATGTTCCTTGTTGGATGTTTAAAAACTTGCAGAAGCTTGCCTGCTGGTACCCGTGATATTTACGCAGGGCCTTAATTACTAAATTTGTATATTCCATATAAAAGCCTCATTTACCTTTTGTTAATTATTAAGAAATCTTAAAGACATTCTGTACAAAATATTTTTTTTGCAAGCAGAAATTACAAAATTAAATGAAATTTGGGTACTTAACCGATTAGAAAGGTTTTTGAACAGCGCTGACGATTTTGTAAGTGTCTGATTTTTCGCCATGCGAAATGGAGGAAATTTGGTGGATTGCCAATGTTCTGTGCCCTATCACGCTGGGCAAAGTTTGAAGGTAGCCTTTTCTAAGGACTTCTAAAGAGCGTGGAACTAGCCCTGCATTTTTAAAAGTTCTTTCAACTTCAGGCCTTGGTGCGCCTCCAATTACGAAGCTGTTTTCATCAACGCTTTGGAGTTTCCAATTAAAATTTTGTCCCACAGTTTTTGGATAGACCTCATCAATGAAAAGCTCCATCAAAGTTTTAAGACATTTTATTTTGCCTCTCCACTTGTCCACTTTTTGTCCTATAGTTTGCTGAGCTTTTTGCGCTCCAATGCTTGCAACGAGATCTTTTCCGTAGAATGTTTGCAAGTAGTCGCAGATGTCATGAAGAAGGATAAGATTCACATTTTCATCGGATTCTTGCGCTTCAATTCCCTTTATCTGGACAGTTTTAACAACTTCATTCGCAGCATCTCTGGATAATGAATTTGAAATGCAGTTGATTATATTTACGGGTGTGGACTTAAGGCTGTAGAGAGCGCCTTCGAAGTACCTGGAGGGAATGGCCTGCTCACCTCTGAGCTGTTTCTCCATAACCTCATAGTCAACATCGCCCTTGGCGACCTTGTATAAGGAAACATTGAAACAGTTTAAAATATTCATAATCGTGGAGGCCGGAAGATTTGAGTGGCCATGAACAGGAGTTTCTATACCGCATGAATGCAAGGCGTCTTTGTAATGGCCTTCAAAGGAAGTTTGGATCTCCTCAAAAAATTGCTCTATTCGGTCTCTTGCTTGGAGAAGCTCCATTGTTTCCCTCATAAAATGTAAAAGCGGAGACCCAGGGTCTCCGCTAGCATCTAAAGAATATGCCTTGGCAAATGCTATCGCAACTTAAGTTGCGCGCGTCTTCTATTAAGTTTGATCAACTCTCTATTAATTTTTCTTTCCGTTCTTCTAGCTGGAGCGATTGAAGAATAATCTAAGTGTTGCTCAGCTTGGATATCTCCTCTAAGTCCCACAGCTTTGAACATATCGTTGTTCAACACTGATGAAACGTCTGCAAATAGTCCAAAACCGTTCTTGCCTGCGGTTTTTGAAGTGTAAAGGCCAGCAGCTCCAACTACGTTGTTCATGTTAAACATAGGAAACAAACTTGCCTGTCCAACCTTTTCACCCACTTTGTCCAAGGTTTTAAATGGAACTGAAACACCTAATGCTGCATGTCCATCAGAGATAGCTATGTAAACTGTAATCTTGCTACTCACAGGAACCACAATTACGTCATTTTGCCCTATTAGAGGAAGAGCGTCCCCATTTGGAAGAGCGGAGATCTCAGGTTGCGCCGTTCTTACTGAGTATACGTTTAAATCAACTTCCAATGTGTTCTTAGCATCTATTCCGCTAACCATTTTCACATGACCGATATTGTCTCCGTCTTTTGTGATTGGAAGAGTTACATTGGGAAGCGTTAAAGCTCCGATTCCAAGGTCTGCAGTCATTGTGACATGCAGTTCATTGTCTACTAAACGTGGTTTAACTTTTACGTCTTCTACCATTGGCTTTGAACCGCCACATGATACAAAAATGAACAGGGATACTAGTGCAAGACTGGTTTTAATGGTGTTTTTCATGGATTGCCTCCGAGAGGAATTCTCGAGAGATGCTTAAATTCCAACGTTTCAACAAAATTCAGCTACAGATAACGTACGGCCGTTGGCCTAAGCAATTAAGAAAAAAAATGATTTGAAATAAAAAATTAGAGTCGCCAAAACCCGCTAGGGATGCGACATTGGGAACTTCCTGTAAATCCGTTGCGCAGTGCAATGATAACAGGGTTTTTCATTTTACTCAACAATGACTATGATTAGATTTGTAAAACTCACCTAATTCTGGAGACTTACGTATGAAAAAAATTGACTTTTTCTTTGATTTTTTATCTCCATACTCGTATTTCGCTTGGAAAAATCATTGTAATCAGCTTGATAGAGGGCGTTTTCACTATCGGCCTATTCTTATGGGAAAACTTTTTGATCACTGGGAAATCAAAGGCCCTGGAGAGATCCCTCCAAAGCGCTACTCCATGCTTAAAAGCTGCTTTAGATACGCTCATAAAAACAATATTGAGTTTACTCCCCCATCAGAGCATCCCTTCAACCCACTATATGTTTTAAGGCTGGCCACTAAAGAGTGTTCTCAAGATAAGCAGTTTGAAGTCATAGACTGCCTATGGCGTCTAATTTGGGCGAGAGGAAAAAAGCCAGATGATCCTCAAACCATTGAAAATGCGCTAAAAAGTGCAGGACTGGACGCTGAGCAACTTATGGAAAGTTCATTTTCCAGAGAAGCAAAACTCGCAGTAAAACAAAATACCAAAGATGCTATTTCAAAGGGGCTCTTTGGAGTTCCTAGTTTTGTGGTGGACAATGAATTCTTTTGGGGAAATGATTCTTTAACCGACCTACACGCCTTTTTGGAAAGTGGGGATAGTTTTAATCAAGAGTTGTTTGAACAGAGAACAAAAGACATTTCCTGGTAGTCAGGAGAGAAAAAAGAAGCCATCCATGGCCTGAAGCTTCATCCATAAAGTCATTGGTTTCAACATTATGCTTCCTTTGACAGATCTTGAACAGGACATGTAAGGTTTTGCAAGTTTTTTTATTAAGTGGTAAGCTAGATTATTAAAATCATTATACTTTTGCCTTTGTAAGGCAAAATCAAGAAGAAGGTTTATGAGTCAAAAATTAATTAAGAAAATTAGCGATCTAATGGTGGAGATCATAAGCGAGACCAACGGAATTGGCATCGCTCACACAATAGAGCTTGCGATAAACTCTGAGTACTGTCGTGAAAACGCTCCGGTTAAGAAATCTCTAATGGAGTTTAGAAAACTTCTTGGAGGCTTTCAGCAAGACGAGGTTGAAATCCAAACCCTTTTGCAACATCCAGTTTCAGAGGCATTGCAGAAATTTTTTAAGAAATTCCCACTTCCCTTCAAGGAAGAGCATATTCACCTTACAGGCTCTCTTACAGCAGACTTTGTATGGCCAAGGCTTAAGCCGCTTTTAAAAGGCCCTCACAAAGACAAGTACTGGAAGAAGATCACCGACACATACGGTGAGGACATTCAACTAGACAGTGAGGAAGACGTTGCAGAACTTTTAAGTCTGAAAGAAGACGAGCGCTTTGATAGATACCTGAAGATCCTTCTTTTGCCTAAGCTTGTTCTAACTGACAGAGAGGCGCATAAAGAAGCTGCTTTCCACATGGCAAGCGAGCTTTATCACTCATACAATGTTGGCTCTATCCGATTGAAGTTTACTTTCTCAAGAGCAACGAATGATGAAAGTGAACAGATCCCAGGACTTGAAAACATCACTGAAGAAGATGTTGTAATGGGTCTCTATGATGGGTTCATGGAGTTTAAGAAAAAAGTTCCAATGTTCAACTTCATACTCTCTCCTTGTTTTAGAAAAGAAGCGGACTTCTTTGACGGGAGTAGATTTGCTTCTAAAAAGGAACATTTCGATCACCAGATAGATCAAATTTTAAGCATTATTGAGAGAAACCCAGAGCTTGGGCCTTACGTAACAGATGTGGACACAGTTGGAAATGAGAAAGACCTATATAGAAAAGGTCATTTCCAAGATATGAAGATGGGTTTTAGAAAGCTTCACTACAAAGGCTTCTCCATTAGATCCCACCACGGTGAAACGTTTCACACCTTGAAAAAAGGTGTTCAGGCCGTGGACAATGCTATGAACATTTGGCACATCGACGTGCTTGAGCATGGGATTAGTTTGGGTATCAACCCTAACTACTACTACCACAGCCTCTATCAAAGAGTTTGTGATCTTAACGAGCAAGGGATTCCAATCAAGGAAGGCACTAAAGAATACGCAGAACTTGATGAAATGCACTGGAGAGACGGCGGCAATGTAAAAGAGAAGATCTTTAGCGGTGTGCCTCTTTCTCCTGAAGAAAAAACATTTTTTGTAAAAACCAAGTTTCACACAGCAAGAGAAGTAGAGCATTACCAGCACGACGTTCTTAACAGAATGCTAAACAAGGGTGTCTCCCTTATTGCGCTTCCTTCAAGTAACAAAAGACTTACAGGCTCTTTTAAGGATTATAAAGACCACCCATTCTCTTGGTGGGAGAAAAAAGGCGTTGCTCTTGGAATTGGAACAGACAACTACATAACGTTGAACACCACTTACCTTAAAGAGCTATTGATTATTCTCTACACGGACCCAGAGGATCTTAAAATCACAAAGCTCCTAATGGTCGCCACAGGAGAAAACAGAAGGCCTTACCTTTCTCAACTTCTTTGGCAAATGCGTAAAAAGTAACCACTTAGCCTGTGGTCATCATGCCACAGGCAATACCTGTCACTGTTTCTCTTAAAAGATTTTCATCCTTTCTTTTTAGCGCTTCGATTTGAATGAGATTCAATGGGTGAATCATGGAAGATCTATAGTAAATGCTTTGCGACAGCCAAGGCCTAAACCACAATAGCTCAGTCTCTCCAGTCACCCAATGAAAACACTTTAAGGCCTTGTCATATTCAGTTTTAAAATCTTCAAGAATCGAGCATGCAGTTTTAGAGTCATGATGAGCGCTGAGATACATCTCAAATATTGGAAGCTCCACCTTTCTTAGTGTGAAGCCAAGAATTTTAAAATAAGAACTTAAAAGTTTGTCTTTGTGAAATAGCGACTTCAGCTCGTCTTTTTCTTTGGGACTCAACGCCTCGAAAGCGCTGCCAACTCCCCACCAAGTAGGCATTAACACCCTAGTCTGAGTCCAGCACAGAACCCATGGTATGGCCCTAAGCCTTGCTCCAGGCGTTTGCCTTTTGCTAGGTCTTGAGCCGATTCTTAGAACATCCAAGTATTGATAAGGGGTTGCGGCCAGAATTTCTTCTCTAAAGTTTTCGGCCTCAACAAGTTTTTGGTAGTTGGACTGAATGCTTTTGCAAAGTTTTTCCAACACTGCGACCGAGTGTCCATTTCTTTTTTTCTTAAAGTTCAACTGCTCAAGAATCTTGTCCACTTGAGACTGCATAATCATGTCGCTTTGAAAGTTTCTAGCGATCATCTCCCCTTGCGTTGTTGCTTTAAAGATGTGCACAGCAGACTTTGGCCACCATTCTGTTTGCTCTCTTACGGAGCCACCGCCCCTCTCAACACTTCCGCCAGAGCCATGGAAAAATACAGGAGTGAGTTCTTCTTTCGTAAAGAACTTGTCCATCTTTTTCAATGCTCTTGAGATTAAGTATCTGCTGGGAAACACCCCAGATTCTTTGGAGGAGTCTGAATAGCCAAGCATGACCTCAAAGCGTGAGTTCATCTCTTTCTGGTGGGTCTTTTTAACACTTGGATGCTTTTGAAAATACTCAGTTAAAATTTGAACGGAATTTTCCAAGGCATTGGCCGTCTCAAAAAGCGGCACCACAGGAATTCTAAAGCCTCCCATGGCCATTTTTTGAACTTTGAGGCCCGCCTCAATATCTTTGGCAGCTTCACTCATGCTTAGAATGAATCCACGCACGTACCATTTTGCTTTATAGCCTTGGCTGATTTCATTTAAAGTGGAAAGCATTTTATATATTGGAAGTTTGGCATTCTCCATTGCTTCATGAACAACTTCGGCATCCTCTCTGACTTCCAATGGGAGAACGATTGCAGGATAAATCCAAAGCAGATTGGATATATCTTCCATGTCTGGAAACTTAACTTTGGTTTTTGCAAGAGACGCTGCCACCTGCTTTTGTTTTTTCTTAAACCTAGCAACCTTCTCCCCGTCTTTTGCGCCAATCTTTCCAAGTTTTTTCAACTCACCCATAAGGTCTTTTAAGTCCTTTTGATGTTTCTCTGAGGACTCAATAAACTTAAGGTCATGACAAATATTCTCTAAGCGTTTCTGTATCCAGCTCATTAGCCTTTTTCGTGAAAGTCCTAGGCTCATGAGCATGGTTTTTTCATTGACGCCAGGGTGCCCATCCTTGTCTCCGCCAACCCAGCTTCTGAAGTTTACGTTGGTGCCTTCTTTTGCAAATTTTATCTGCTGAGAGATTATTTCATCACGAAGAATGTAGGAGTAAAGATACTTTGCCTCATCCTCAACTGTCGGCTTTGCTGATCTTGCCATGGAAGTATTGAGCGCCAGACTTAAATAAAAGCGAAGTCTGTCTTCGACGTGCTCAAAGCCCTTTCTTAAGGCCTGATTAAGCAGGTGATAAACTTCTTGAAAGATCTGTAGTATCTCTTGAGAGCGAGCTTCAGTTGGGTGAGCTGTAAACACAAATATAACTGCATGGGGCTTTTGTTTAAACTCAGCTCTCTCTTTGCCTTGAAGTCTGATATATCGATAAGAGCTCTCACACCTGTTGATCAACTCAAGCATTAGTGAAAATGAATGGGCAAGCTCTTTTAACTTTTTATCGCTTGTCTTAGATAGTGAGGTCTGGTTTTTCTGCAAAACTTTTACCGCCTCAGCATGATCCACCGCTCTAATGGATTTCATTGAGCGACGAGTTTTCTCGACGAGCTCAAAAGTTTGTTCGCCGTATTGTTCTCGAATGCAATCTCCCAAGACCCCTGTGGACCAGTAAACTAAAGACTGAAGTTCTTTGGGAATATTCTGCATGGTTAAACCTCCGAGTTTCATTAAAAATCATAGCCTGCTTATTATATAATTAAAAACCGAGTGACTTATGAAAAGAAAAGACCGCCTTTTCTCAAAGGCCGTCGAAGATATGTAAAGGTTCAACCTTTCTTTACAATTGGTCTTTTTCTATTGGGATAAAGTGTAGTGCATATTTCACAAACTAATCCCTTGCAGCCTCGAGCGGTGCAGTGTTCTCTTCCATAAAAGATTATTTGAAGATGAAGTTTGTTCCAGCTCTCCTCCGGAAAGAGTCTTTTAAGATCTTTCTCGGTCTGTTCAACATTTTTACCAGTTGTAAGCTTCCAGTTTTGAGCAAGTCTGTGAATGTGAGTGTCCACAGGAAAGGCCGGAACGCCAAAGGCCTGCGCCATCACAACCGCAGCGGTTTTATGCCCCACACCAGGAAGCTCTTCAAGGTCGTCAAAATTAGCGGGAACATTTCCATTGTGTTTTTCAATGAGTATCTGAGATAGGTTCCAGATTGCTTTGGACTTTCTAGGTGAAAGACCGCATGGGCGAATGATCTCTTTAATTTCTTCAATCGTAAGCTTTACCATATCATATGGATTGTCTGCCTTTGCAAATAGAGCTGGAGTGACTTGATTAACTCTTTCATCGGTACACTGCGCAGAAAGCAGCACCGCCACCAAAAGAGTGAATGCGTTAGTGTGATCCAGAGGAACTGGAGTTTCTGGATACAGCTCTTCCAGTCTATTTAGGATATACTCCGCTCTTTTTTTCTTGGAGGTTGTGTAGTCAATATCGCTCATTTCTTTCCCTTAAATTTCAAATACATTTCATCCACGGCCTGGAGGATGTTCTTTTTTTGATTGAGTACCGATTGGTGATTCTCTTCCATCGCAAGCTTTAATACTTCATCGGAGTTAAAATCGTCTTGAATCTTTTCAAGAATCATATCTTTAATCCAAAGACCAAGGTTTTTCGCCCTCTTTTGCTCCAATACATTTGATTGATTTTTATAAAACTCACAAACTTCACCCCAGACATCTTCAAGTCCAGTCTTTTTAAGAGCTGAACAAAGCATGACCTTTGGCATTGAGTCCACTCGAAGAATGTGAACAGCGTTTTCATAGTTTCTCTTTGCAAGTCTTGCTTGATTTAGCTGCTCTCCATCCGCTTTGTTAACACAGATAAGATCGGCAATCTCCATGATGCCTCTTTTAATGCCTTGCAGGTCATCTCCTCCTCCTGGTTGCATTAAAAGTAAAAAGAAATCCACAAGTCTTGCTACTGTGGTCTCGGACTGGCCTACACCAACAGTTTCGATTAGAACCACATCAAAGCCAAAAGCTTCGCAAAGAAGAAGGCTTTCCCAAGTCTTTGCCGCAACTCCACCTAGGCTTTTGCCACTAGGACTGGGCCTAATAAAGCAGTTCTCATCCACTGCGAGCTCAGACATTCTTGTCTTGTCACCTAAGATTGAACCGCCTGTAATTTGGCTTGAAGGATCAATTGCTAAAACAGCAAGTTTTAATCCTTGAGAGGTCAGGTGTTTTCCAAAGCTTTCAATAAATGAACTCTTTCCAACACCTGGGGATCCGCTAATTCCAATTCGTTTTGCTTTGCCTGTAAGAGGCATGATTTCTTGTATTAGCTCTCTTGCAAGCTTTTGATGCTCAGAGTTTTTGCTCTCAACCAATGTGATTGCTCTGGAGGGAATGGCGATATCTCTCCTTTTAATGCCTTCTACGTAGTCTTTTACAGTGAGCTTTTTTCTCATTTGTATCCGAGATTCTTGTTTAATCGCTCAATCAAATCACTTGCGGCCTCATCTATTACGGTCCCAGGACCAAAGACTTCCGCCACTCCCATGCTGTATAGCTCTTCATAGTCGTCCGGTGGAATTACTCCTCCAACGACAATAAGAATATCCTCACGTCCCAGACGCTTTAACTCTTTTTTGAGAGCTGGAACAAGTGTTAAGTGTCCGGCCGCAAGAGAGCTTACCCCAATGATGTGAACATCGTTTTCCACCGCCTGCTTGGCACTTTCTTCCGGAGTTTGAAAGAGTGGTCCAACGTCGACGTCAAAGCCAAGATCGGCAAAAGCGGGGGCTATAACTTTTTGCCCACGGTCGTGTCCGTCTTGTCCCATTTTAGCGACAAGAATTCTTGGGCGTCTTCCTTCATTAACTTCAAACTCTTTAACCTTGTCTTCTACCTTCTGCACTTTTTCTTTATCCTTTTCATAAGAATCTTTGTACACGCCTTGGATAGTATTCACAGTTGCCTGGTGTCTTCCATACACTTTCTCGAGTGCTGAGCTGATTTCTCCGACAGTCGCTTTCTCTCTTGCGGCCTTCACCGCAAGATCCAGAAGGTTTCCATTGTTGTTTTCAGCAGCACTTGTAAGAGCTGCAAGGGCCGAGTCAACCTTGGACTGGTCTCTGTCTTTTCTAAGTTGCTTAAGCCTTTCGATTTGTGCCTCTCGCACAGCTCTGTTGTCGACCTTAAGAACTGGTATGTCCTCTTTAAAGTCTGGTCTGTACTTATTAACTCCAATGATTGTTTGTTCTTTTGAATCAATTCTTGCCTGAGTCTTAGCCGCGGCTTCTTCAATTCTCATTTTAGGAACGCCGGCCTCAATCGCTTTGGCCATACCACCAAGCTCTTCGATCTCTTTCATATGGGCGCGAGCTTTGTCAGCAAGTGACTTTGTAAGGCTCTCAATATAAAAACTTCCCCCCCACGGATCGACAATCTTGCAGGTGTCAGTTTCATTTTGAATAAAGAGTTGCGTGTTTCTTGCGATTCTAGCACTGAAATCGGTTGGAAGCGCCAAGGCCTCATCCAAAGAGTTTGTGTGAAGAGACTGGGTATGCCCGTGGGCCGCGGCCATTGCTTCCATACAAGTTCTAGTAACGTTGTTGTAAACGTCTGTTGCAGTCAAGCTCCAACCACTTGTTTGACAGTGTGCTCTCAGGCTAAGGGATTTTGGGTTCTTAGGATTGAACTTTTGCATAAGTTCATGCCAAAGAAGTCTTCCCGCTCTAAGCTTTGCAACTTCCATAAAGTAGTTCATGCCAATGGCCCAGAAAAATGAAAGCCTTGGAGCAAACTTATCAACGTCAATTCCTGCCTCAATTCCGGTTTTTACATACTCCATTCCATCAGCAAGGGTGTATGCAAGCTCAAGATCCTGGGTCGCACCTGCCTCTTGCATGTGATAACCACTAATGGATATAGAATTGAATTTTGGCATGTGTTTAGAAGTGTATTCAAATATATCCGCAATAATCTTCATTGAAGGAAGAGGCGGATAAATATAAGTGTTTCTCACCATGAATTCTTTTAGAATATCGTTTTGAATCGTGCCGGCCAAGGCCTCAGGTGAAACACCCTGCTCTTCAGCGGCCACAATATACAATGCCATAATGGGAAGAACAGCTCCGTTCATTGTCATTGAAACGCTCATCTTATCAAGAGGAATCCCTTCAAAGAGAATTCTCATGTCATAAATTGAATCAATGGCAACACCGGCCATACCCACATCCCCCATTACTCTTGGGTGATCAGAGTCATAGCCTCGGTGAGTGGCCAAATCAAAAGCGATTGATAAACCCTTTTGACCTTTGGACAAGTTTCTTCTGTAGAAAGCGTTACTTTCCTGAGCAGTTGAAAAGCCAGCATACTGTCTTACAGTCCACGGTCTTGAGTTGTACATTGTGTGATATGGACCCTTTAAAAAAGGAGGCACACCCGGCGCGGAGTGAATGTAACTCAGCCCTTTAATGTCAGAGTTTTGGTATTTGTTTTTAATTTCAATTTCTTCTGGTGAGATGTAGCTCTTCTCATCTGTATCTGATGCTTTTCTTTCAGAAAAAAGTTCACGTTTTCTAAAGTCAGGACTACTCATTTTTATCTCCCAGCAAAAGCGCTAGATCACTATAAATATTCTTACCCATATATAGGTCGATAAACTGCTCTTTATCTTCCAGCTCAAATTTGTCTTTTTTGCCTGCAATAAACTGGTGCTTAAAGGTTTCTCTATCCCCTGCTTTTACCCACTGGGAATACTCATCATCCAGTCCACAAAAAGCAAGAGCGCTACAATCCTCTTTTTTAGCAAGCTTAAAGTATTCTTCAAGAGCTAGCTCTTCTTCGCTTTCAACAACTTCAAGGCCCATGGTCTCGAAAATGTTTTTTATGAAGTTAATTCTTCCAGAAAGCTTTGCAAGAGGACCTTTTCTTACAAGGCACACTTTGGGTTTTACATCCAATTCTTCGAAGGCAAGTCTTAAGTCTTCAAACTCATAAGCTGTCCTTCTTAAAGGGAACAGACCAAAAGGAACTTCCACAGGACGCCAAGGTTTGTCATACATGCTTTGTATAGTCTCATCAGAGTTGGCGTATTCATTTACTCCTGTAACTACAGTTTTACGGGAGCGGATTCTTTCGTATCTTGCTTTTGCTATGGCCTCAACTGACGCAGAAAAATCCTTTATATTGTTGAAAAGATCTTTTTCTTCCCAATTTAAAAAGCTCTCCCAAGACTGAGAGGCCATCTCCCTGCTGAGCTTTTCCAGCGCAAAACTTCCTTTGCCTGGATCCATAACGAAAGCAAGTTTTGACTCTTCCAATGCAATATTTAGAATATTTCTGGCACTTCTTTTTGCTTGGTCGCTTGCAGGCTCCCTAGTTAAGAGTGAGAAAATACTGTCGTGAGTTCTAATTGCCATTTGATTTGCGCCGCCCATAATTGCGGACATTGCTCCTGAACAATTTCTCAGCATGTTTACGTATGGGTCATAAAGGGTTTGCTCCCTTAAAGAAGTAACCGCCAAAATAAACACTTCTTTTTTAAGCCCGTAAGCGTCGAGCACTTCTTCGGCCAGATATCTTAGAGCGCGAAGCTTGGCCATGTTTAAAAAGATTAGCGAATCCACCGCAGTAAAGAACTTAATCGAACTAGGCTTAACGCCGGATTTTAGAAGAGCGTTGAAAATATTAAGTCCATAAGAAATCTCCTGAACCGCACTTGCTCCAGCGTTGTGAGTTTGGGAGATATTTATAGCAAATCCAAGTTCTCTTGATTTGATTCGCTCAATATCCTCAGAGAATTTTTCAAAGTTCAATTCGTTGGTGTCGACATACACTGAACTCTCTTGACCTTTAAATTGATCCAAAAGTTCATCATTGTTTTTCTGAACAATAATTGTTGGATTGTATTTAGCGCTGAAGTCTGACTTAAACTTCTTGCCTTCAACAAGCAAGACTGTCCCTTGCATTCCTTCAGAATGATCATTCGAGAGATCGTCCTCAGTACAAATTGCGGAGTCATATATTCTGGAAGATATTATTCCTTCAGGATAGGTTTCCAAATCTGGCAGACATTCGCCGTCGATGTACAAACCTTTGTATTCAATCCCTTCAACAGTTTTTGTATTTAGGACTTTTTCCAGACTCCTTCCCTTTAAGGATTGGTGGGCAAGTTCTTCCCATCTCTTCTTGGCCTCGGGATCGGTCAATAAAAGCAATGTGTCTTTCTCAGTCAACTCTAACCTCGCATAAATTGGATTCTCTGGATCATAGCAATTTGACCCTACATTTTTAAGTTGTAATTGGGAAAATCCTTAGAAAAATCAACTCATCGGGTTATAATAATAAAAAGGATTATTTTGCAAGGTATAACACTATTAGTCGAAGACAATGATGAATTGGCACAGTTTTACCGTTTGAACCTAAAGGTATGGGTTGGTGCCAATGTAAAAAGAGTTTCAAGTATCAAGGGACTGGAGAAGTTTGTTCAACAAGAAGAA
Organism: Halobacteriovoraceae bacterium; assembly: GCA_002711995.1. Lineage (GTDB taxonomy): Bacteria > Bdellovibrionota > Bacteriovoracia > Bacteriovoracales > Bacteriovoracaceae > UBA845. The sequence continues at coordinate 69,365 of PASN01000001.1, forward strand.
AATATTGATCTCATAATCTCAAAAAGCACATTCTCACCTATTGTGCAGAAAGTACTAGAGCTGGATTCTTTAAGCAATATTGCCCACATAGATATTGGAACGAAAAACTTTGAAGGATACTCTGTAGAGAGTGGTCTAGACATTAAACCTCTTATTCAATCATGCGCTAAAGCTTTGGGAGTTACGGCCAGTGACATGGCAAAGCTTGAGGTTCCAGAATACTTCCCTATTGATTTGCCGCACTTCGCCGTACTTAAAACCGCTATTTGTAGAGTTTTCAAAAAAGGCAAAAGCAGACATGGCCTTGCCTTCGAAGTCGATGAGCCAATCAATAGAGAAAAGCTAGTTCAGTTGAAAAAAGAGGGTCACGACACACTGTTCGTGCACAAGGTCGATCGCTTGAGAATGGTGACAAACATCAATCAAGAGATTGCCACCAAGATTGATATGGATGTATTGAACCCTGCCGAAGCGCTTGCTGCCAATGAAATGGCGCATGAGCTACTTCAATTCAAGCTTCGAAGGATTGGAATCACTCCTGAAACCACCGCTCTTGCAAACAAAAGCATTAAAAATATGGTGGCGGCATCCAAAAAGTTTCCAAAACTTAAAAAACTCATGGGACGCCTCATAAAGAACAAGGCCGGATACCTATTCAAGCATAGTCAGATAATGATGTACGTCTGCTCTCACCTAATGGACCACATGGAATGGGGCAGCGAAGAACAGAAAAAGACCATAAACTTTGTGGCATTTTTTCATGACATAGTCCTTGAGAACGATGAACAGGCAATGATCCACTCCGAAGAGGATCTTAAATCTAGCAGACTAGATCAAAGAGAAAAAGACCTTGTAATGACTCACGCTCAAAAGTCTGCGGAAGTTGTGGTCAAGTTCCCATCAGCTCCAATGGGAGCGGATGTTATTGTTAGACAACACCATGGAGTTCCCCACGGGGTTGGCTTTTCTCAAACCTATGGTGGAAACCTCTCCCCTATGACAATCGTGTTTATTTTGGCCGAGGATTTTGTGGATCACCTGATAAAGTCTGGCACCGAACTAAATGTTGAAGAAAAAATAACTGAAATGAGGGAGCGCTTCCCTACTCAAAGGTTCAAAAAAATTATCGATGTACTTGAAACAGTAACTTTGTAGGGACTCTCGTCCCTACTTTACAGCTGCGATATAGGTTACCCACGCATCGCAGTTTTCAGCTTCTTCAGTTGCGAAGAATTCACCATTTCCATCGCCGTCTTCATCTTCACCTTCCCAGTAAGCAATGGTGCTCTTAAAGCCTGCTTCTTCAAGCATTTCTCTAAGCTCCATCATTGTCCACATTCTCCAGTTGTACACGAAGACATCTTTTCTCTTTTGTTCACCCTTTCTTTTGAAGTGAATCGCGAAGCGACAATCACTAGTCATTGGGTTGAACATTTGGCAGTCCCAGTAATACTTAAAACCTGGGTGAGAGATAACATCAGTCATTACAGTCTGACTGTCTGGCCCCCCAAAAAGGTCAATAAAGAATACTCCATCTTTATTCAGTGATTTATAGGCAGCTTTAAAGTATTGCAAAAGCTCTTTTCTCTTCTTAAAGATAAAATAAGAAAAGTTGAAGGCGAAGCTTATATCCACTTTTGGAGTGTCTGTATCAAGAACATTGCCCTCAATGTAAGTCATGCGTTTTTGAGCTTCTTCATCTAAGGCCGCAAGGTGATTCTCTTTTCCATAATCTATTGGCTCAGGGTCCAAATCAACACCCCATGCGAAATGGTCCTCACTCTGATCTACCCATTTACATGAAATAGCCGCTGTCCCGCAAAAATCTTCGCGAAGAGTTTTTGCTTTTTTGCCTCTGATCTCAGAGTACTTCTCATTAAAGAAATCTACTTCATTCTGAGGGTTTTGAACCGCTCTTTCATAATAAACATATTTATTAAAAGGTTCTTTGACCTTTGACTTTGCCATAACATCTCCTAGGAATAAGAAACTTTACCCTGAATTTTTTTGATTGTTAACCGTTTTTATAGGTCTTGTTGAGTACACAAAAAAAGGGGGGACTTATAGTCCCCCCTTTTGTCATTTTTATTTTAAATAAGGCCTTATCCCTTGATCATATCTCTCATGATGTAAAGCGTCTCCTCTATTACAGGATCAGTCTTAAGGTTTTTAGAGAATTCCTTTTGAGTCTCTTTCGCGGCCTCATTCTTAGGCTTTTCAAGAGTCTTAACTACGATTTTTTCGTTTTCTTCATCAAGTTCAAACTCATCAGATTTTTTCTTGGCTTCTTTTCTGAAAGCTGTTAATTCCTTCAAACTAAGAGCTCGCTCAGTGTTTTCTTTTCTTTTGGTGTACCAGGCAACACTCTCGTTGATCTTTTTAAACTTAGGCGACTTTTTAACCCTTTTCTGGCTATTGGCCTTAAGCTTTTTAAGATTAAACTTTTTGTTCCACTTCTCATGCGCCACGGCCTTTGTTTTTTGGTATGGAATCGCATAGTCCAAAGACTGCTCTCCAGACTCTAGATAGGCATATCTATCAGGAAGAACGATGTCAGGAATCACCCCTTTGAACTGAGTTGATCCACCATTAACTCTATAGAACATTTGAATTGTTATCTTAAGAGCTCCCAGTGGCGAGTATACCTTCCCAATTGGGCCTGCGTATCCATCAAGGTCTAGAACCGCCTGAACAGTTCCCTTGCCGTGTGTTTGTTCGCTAGTTCCCACAACCACAGCTCTTCCATAATCTTGCATTGCCGCGGCAACAATCTCAGAAGCGGAAGCGCTGAATCTGTTAACAAGAACAATCAATGGCTTGTCGAAAAAGATTTTGCCATCAGTGTCTTTTTTAACCTCTCTAGTTCCGTCAGAGGACTTAACCTGAACAATAGGACCTTTCTTAATGAATAGTCCTGACATGAGAGTGGCATCCTTCAAGGCGCCGCCTCCGTTGTTTCTTAGATCAAGAATCGCTCCTGCTAGATTTTCTTGCTTGTTTAGCTCTTTAAGAACATTCTTCACGTCTTCAGAGCTGTTTCTTCCCTTGTCATCTTCGAAGTCTCTATAAAACTTAGGAACTTTAATGTATCCAATCTTCATTCCAAGATCTTTATGCTCAAGCACAGTGCCCTTTGCATATGACTCTTCTATAACAACTTCATCTCTTGTGATGGCGATAACCTGAACCGTCCCGTCCGGTTTCTTAACCTTAAGCTTAACAACGCTGCCCTTTGGCCCTCTAATAAGCTTAACCGCCTCGCGGATGGACATATCAACGATGTCCACAGGATCATCATCCCCCTGAGCAACCGCAAGAATTACATCCTCGGCCTCAAGCTCCTTACCCTTCCAAGAAGCGCTTCCTGGAATAATTCTTTCAACTTTAATGTATGAGCCTTCCTCTCTAAGTAGGGCTCCAATACCTTCAAGCTTCCCAGTCATATCAATATCAAAATCCTCTTTCTCTTCTGGGATTAGATAATGAGTATGGGGATCAAACACGCGAGTAAGCGAGTTGTAGAACTTGTCTAATTTGTCATTGTTCTTTTCTTCAGCAAGTCTCTTAAAGATTTTTTCGTATCGCTTCTCAACTTTCTCACGTGCTTTCTTTTCAAGCTCTTTGTCTGAAAGTTTTTTAGCAGTCTTCTTTGCGACTTTCTTTTTCTTGTCTTTTTTATCTTCATTCTCGCCGTTTTGCTCGTCCACAAGATCAAGATATTGGTTCATAACGTCAAACTTTAACGTCTTTCTCCATCTCTCTTTTAGCTCGTCCAAGCTTTCGGCATATTCTCTTTTTTCAGGATCCGTCTGAAACTTCTCTGTTTTTTCATAGTTTAAAGGCTTTTTCATAAGCTCTTTAACGTGCTTGCTCATCTGGTCAATTCTTTTCTTCATCAACTTAGATGATAGTTGAACCACTTCAAGCTTTCCTGACTCTAGCTCGTCGTCAAACTTCTCCTCATAGGCCTCAAGTTTTTCAACGTCTTCCTCAAGAAGGAATTGCTTCCCAAAGTCGATTCTTTCCAAAAACAATTTAAAAGCTTTCTCAGAAAGATCATCGTCAATCTTCTTCTTGGAAAAGTGCCAGTTTTGAAGAGAGCCCTGCAGGATTCCTCCAAGGATAACTTCTTTGCTGTATTTAAGATTTGGTATAATAGATCCCAGAACATCAGACTTTTTCTCTTCCTTCTCTTCCGTGGAACTCATGTTTTGAGCAAAGCAGCTGCTCATTGTAAAACTCAGGGTTGTCATTAAGACACATAATCTAAACTTCATAAAAATATAATCCTTTGTCCTTTGCTTCTATTTCAACTTTTTCAATTGTCTTCTTAAACTTTTAATTATTTTTGCCACCTCTTTGACTTTAGCAGGCTCCTGCTCGCAAACTCGCTGTTCCTCGCCACTCATCAACAAAGTGTAGGCATGCTTGCACGTTTTTGTGTAAGGCATTGTGCCATATTTCAATTCAATAAATTTTTGAATAAATCCACCGTTCACTTTTTCGGCAAATTGACTCGACACTTTTACTCTTTTATTAGACTCGCTTAATTCAAAAAAGTATTGATCCGGTCCTGTTGAAAAAAGAGAAATTTTCTGTTCTTCCTTATGGGACTTTACCTGGAAAACCTTTTTTTCCATTCGATGATCATTGTTTTTGATTTTTAGATCATCCACTCTATTGGCCTGGGCGGCAAGTTCAACTAACGGTAACAACAAAAGGGTGCAAACTACTGGGTATTTAATTTTCATAATGGAGAATATTTTAACATCGGAATTTAAAATAAACAGTAAATTATATTTGAAACGCCACTACCCTAGTTGTATGATCAACCATAATGAAGCCTTACAATATTTTTAAATCATGTGCTTTCAAGTTCGATCCAGAATCAGTACACGACTTTTCCATTCAACTATTCAATAAGTTCCCACAGTTTGCTTACCCAATCGCCACCAAGACTGACAAAAGACATCAGTTAAATGCGGGAGGCATGACTTGGAAAAATCCGATCGGCCTTGCAGCGGGCTTTGATAAAAATGCCCGTGCCCTAAACTTTTTATCCAATCTAGGCTTTGGAGCATTGGAGTTTGGAACAGTGACTCCTCGCCCCCAAAAGGGAAATCCAAGACCTAGAATAAAAAGGTTTCCTGAAGACTCAAGCCTATTAAACAGTATGGGCTTTCCTAATCTTGGGTCGAAAGTTATTTTGAAAAATCTTAAAACAACTAGCTCCTACAATGACAGTGCCATTGGGGCAAACCTAGGTAAAAATAAGGATACTACAGACTCCAACGCTCCAAGCGATTACGCATTTCTATATGAGCAATTCGCTCCCCATGTCGATTATCTTACAATCAACATATCAAGTCCCAACACTCCAGGCCTGCGCGCTCTTCAGTCCCGAGAGGGCTTTTTAGAGATTGCTTCAGAAGTTTCGAAAAAGAGAGAGAGTTGCTTAAGGCCTCTATATTTAAAAATTGCTCCTGAGCTTGAAACAAAAGACCTCGAAGACTTAGTGAATATTGCAACGCAGTTCAAGTTCTCAGGCATAATTGCCACCAACACAAGCATTGCCCATGGCAGAGGCAAAGGTGGGCTTTCAGGTGAAGCAATTAAGGAAGAATCCAAACTCGCTAGACTAAAAGTTCTGGAAGTGGCCAAAGGCCCAAGGGATTTATCTGTTATAGGAGCTGGTGGGATATCTTGTATAGAAGACGTTGTCGACTTCTGGAAGGCAGGAGGAGATTTCGTTCAGATCTACACCTCTTTCATATACAAAGGTCCGGGAATTCTAAAAGAGTTCTCTCAAGGCATTAATGATTTACTCGCCCAAACCGGAGCGTCCACTCTTCAGGAGTGGAAAGACTCTCTTTAAAAAAGCTCGAAGAGCTTCTTCTCAAGAAAATTGATCATTGAAATCACAGACATAATCTCTATTAATTCGGTTTCAACGTGCCTTTCCTCGATACTCTTACTACTTGCCACAGATTCCCTTTAGTGATTTTGAAGAATTATATGCCGGTGCTTTCAAAATTATAAGCACTTAGCTTTCTATAAAAGGAATTTTTGACGAACTTATTAAGAATTTTTGTCCACTGTTCGATAAGCCCCTTAAGAAAATGGAGTTTAAGTCTATGAAAAAATGTGCAGTTCTACTTTTAACACTTACTCTGGCATCTTGTCAGATGACACCTTCAAAGAGCAGAAGTACCTCAAGGTCTTTAGCAAACACCACTTTGCTTCGATCATTTATCAACGAGGTCGCCAACCAATCTGAGAAAATGGCGGCAAAAGAGCTCCAAGAACAGTTAGATAAAAAATTTAAAGAGTTCATAAGAGAAGGCGCAGAAAACAAGACAGGAAACTGGGTAAGAATGGGAATAACCAGAGATCAGGCCATGAAAATTGAAAGCCTATCCGACGACCTTCCCTACATGAATAAAGTTCAAAAATGGGTTATGGAAAACATGACCACTCTTACGAAAGATGTAAAACCTTCAGTCGCAGCGAAGGCCTATGCGGAGATCACTGGAAAAACTGGAAGTCTTCACAATCCTTACGCTGGTATGTCAGATGAAGTTGCTGACTTAACATCTGGGGCCAGAAACTTTACGATGCCAAACAAATTGAAAACTTCTGGAGAAGATTCGGTAACAAGCGAACTTAAAAAAAGAAACAACCGTCTAATCGCGGCAGTTGATGAAGTGGAGAGCGCAGACCCTAAAGCAATTGAATACCTTAAAATTAACCTTGAAAGATCTGCCAAGATGATCAAAAGCAATCCTATGGTGGCAAGCAATATCCACCACAGTCTAGAGGGCGCGTTGCTAATCACTAGAAAAACGGGAAAAAGAGCTCTTGGGCCAGGGTGTGAAAGCTTTAATGGAAAAGCATCCGAAAGAGTTCTTGAACTTAAGTCCAGAGTGGATATGAGAAGAGCTGAACTTATTGAGCAAAAAGCTTATGACAAAGCGGGATTTGTATTCAACAAATTGGACGAGGTGCCACCTGCAAACAGACTGACTGAAAAAGAAATTGATGAAATAACTGAAGAGGCCTTTTCCGACATTCTTGGCTACACAAGACTTGAAGCGAGAGCGGCCATCAAAAGGCTAAAAAACAAACCTTGCAGAGTTTACTAAGACTCTATGAACTACCACGACCTTAAAGTCGCGCATATATTCTTTGCGTTTGTCACAATAGCTTTATCCTCGGCGCTTTTTTCAGGTGCCGAGGGAAAATCAAAAAAAATAATTTATGGACTAAGCACCCTGTTGTTGATTGGAACAGGGTTTGCGATCATGGGCCGATTTGGAATCAAGCACTCTCCACCCTACCCGACATGGATTAATATAAAGATTGGCCTGTGGCTTGTCTTAACTATCGCCACACCAATTGTGGTAAAAAGATATCCTCAAAAAGCGACCAGACTATTCTGGCCTTGGGTCGTTTTGGCCTTATTTGCTACTATGATGGCCGTATATAAACCAATGTAGTCACTTACCTAATGGCCTCTTGAAGCTCTCTTTCAAGTTGTTCTCGAAGTTTGCTCAATTCATCCGACTTCACTGCCTGCTGCTTCATGAATGATTCATAAAAACTCATTAGGTCTTCGGAGTCAGATTTAAAAGCATACTGTATATCCACAACCTCGCCTTTAAAGAATTCTTTTGGATAATCCTGGCCTGCTTCAAAATTTCTACCAGGGTAACCGGTAAGGTATCCCAAAGGCCTCAACCCTTGCAGCACTTTTTGATAGTCTTTAAAGACAGGCTTGAACTGTCTCATTAACCCGTGAGAACTTCTAGCAACTTCTTCCAGCATCATGATTTCTTGATCCGAAAGAGTTCTTAGGAACTGCTCCATTTTACTGCCGCCCTCATAGTGTCCTGCCTCAACTGCTTTTTTGAAGTCTCTAAGTTTCTGGGCAACAGAATCAATATTCTTTGCTCTTTGACCAACAACTAGGCCTTGAGCTTTCTTCATTTGGGCCCAAACTTCACCAAAGTTTGTAAAAAAGCTTGTAAGCTCTCTTACGCTTCCTGATTTGATCTTTTGCCATAGCGTTCGTGGCATATATGAAATCATAGACTCTTTAAAATGCTTTAACATCTCCGAGGGTTTTAAAGCCCCTTTTAGACGAACAGAACTTTCAAGCTTATCACTGGCCTTGGCGAAATCCTCATAATTTTGCACTCTTTGTTTTAACCTAGAGCTATGGGAATCAATTTCTTTAAGCAGCTCCCAAGGGCTATTGCCCACGTTTAAAGATTCTGCCTTTCTAGTAATACCCATTCTTAAGGCCGTTGTGCGAATCATATTCTCAGGCACGGGCACATACTTTGGCATATAAGATTTAATTTTAATAAGGGGCTTTTTCATCTGTGCCCAACTAGCGCTCAAGAGTCCCCTATGCTCTCTCATTTGAGAAAAGCTTGGCATGCTTAGAGAGCTGGCCGGCGCTGCGGACCATCCTTTAAGCTCGGCTCCGGTGAGCCTTTTGTATGCGGCCTTGCCTACAGAACCTGTTTCGACTTTCACATGCCTATAAAGCATAGCTCCATACAAGAACTCAAGAGGCATCAGGCCTATAGTCCATGCTTTAGAGCTGCTCGATTGCTCTTTATCAGCTTTCAACATATCCCAATCCACAACCTTTGCATTAACCTGTGAAGTGGCAAGAGATTGCTGAAACTTTAATTGAGCGGGTGTTTCAATAAAGTGTGTGTTAATCCGTGAGTACAATGAGCCCATCATCAGAGGAAAAGACACAAAGAATTCCACGGCCAAAAAGGTGGAAGCTGCTCCAACGGCTCCACCCATAATTCCTGGTGCGGCCACTCCTCCACTTCCTATTATTAGAACAATACCCAAAGCAACCAAAGCGGCCGTTCCCAAAATGTGAAGAGAAGGTTCAAGATAGTCCTCGTTAACAGCTTCGGACTTTGAGCGAATCATTTTTCTAATACTCTCATCAAACTTTTCGATTTTTTTGACGGTCTCTTCAGTTTGTCCATAAGGAGACTTAAGACTAGTTCTCAAATACTTTGAAGACTTGTAGACCTTTTTAAAGTTAGGGTCATTCTTAAAGTTTAAGAAGTTGGCGTTGCAATACGTCTGCCCCTTGTTGCTTGCATTCAGTTCGGCCTTGCGAATGGTATTCTCAATCAAGTCCTTTGTTTTTTGTTCCTGAATTGCATTCTTTTTTGGTGAGTATGCGCTCAGAGCAATATTATCCAATAGTGAGATGGATACAGTTTCTTTATAGTCACATCTATAAGGCGTTCCAGTACCTCTTACAAAGCAGTACTTTTTCTTATTCTTTTTAAAGTCACTCTCGATTCTGAGTATTGGTGACATTTGATAGGCCTGAGTGGTTAAAGTTGTGGCGAGTATTTGCTGAGCTGTCTCGTTTGCCGCAAATGATCCAATCTCTGATGTGGTGTAGGCGTTTTCAAGCTCAAGAACTTCCAAAACTCTGAAGAAAAACTTTGTGGGGTTGTTAATTACAAGATCCTTAGGACCAAGATCACGAGCAACCTTTACATCTTCATTTGTCTTCTTTTCTTTTTTCATGTTTTGTATAAGGTCAAAACTTTCAAAAAGACGAACTAAACTATCATTTTTATAATGGTCATTGCCTATTTTGGTTCTAATCACGCCAGGAGAAACAATCTCCAAAGGTTTGCTAATCGTGCCTAAACTCACCTTATCAGGGTTGTTTCTGAATCGATTAAGAATCGGCGTCTCTTCTTTCTCCTCAACCTCTGTGGCCCCAAAAACCTCTAGAACAGACTTTTCCGAACCTGTGAACATAGGTCCCTGGCCGATTCTGATTCTTTCTATTCTTTTCTTAAGCTCTTCATCGCTAAGTTTATAACCTTCTTTCTTTTCATCATTTTTTTGAGGCTTCATTATCATTGGCCCTTGACCAATTCTAATCCTGTTAATTCTTTTTAGAAGTTCTTCGTTGCTAAGGGCCGCTGGGGTGCCATCCTCAAATACAGGGATTGTGCCATTCTCATTACAGAGAAGAAGGTTTCTGGTTTTTGGATTTTTAACAATAAAAGGGTACTTCTCTATTAGTTTTTTGGCCTTTTCAACTGCAACTTCTCTAAGCCCTCTCGCCCTTTCCGCCTTTGTGAAAGATTCATCTTTTGGAAACTTCTCCTCGAAAGCTTTCTGGATTTCCTCAAAGAACAAAGACAACTCTTTTGAGAGTTCTTCATCATGCTTTAGAGTCTGATTTAAATCTGCATAGTCCTTTTCGATAACAGATTGAAAAAGCATCATTAAGTCTTCGACAGACGTCGGTTCAAGGATCGGACTAGATTCAGCGTCAAAGGTTTTCTCCTTTATCGCATTCATAATATAGGCGGCCTGCGCCGACTCCTTGGCAACCTTTAAGGTTTCCTCAATTTTTTTAGACCTATTCGTCTGCGCAAACTTCTTGGTGTCCATGTAGTCATCAAGACTTTCTTCAAGCTTTGCTTTGAGTCGAGCGACATAACTTTCTTTAAGGTGTTTTTCAGCATAAGCTTCGATAACTTTCTCCGCCTCAGATATGGAGCTATCGCTCACCCATAGATAAGAGCCTAAAAATGTTTCGGCTATGGCCTCAACCTTTCTTCGGTATGCTTCTACAACGATTCGATCTATTATATTTTCTTTGTTTAAAACACCATCTCCTCGCAGGACGATGCTAATAAAGAATGTTTCACTAAATCTTTCCCAATAGATTCTCTCTGCCTCAATAAGGTTTGGAGAATGAAGTTGCGCCATACTCTCCAGGTCTCTTCCCGTATTCTCAACAAGCGTTCCCATCTCTGGAACTTTATTAAAGACGTACAGTTCTAGGTTTTTAGCCGAGTCCTCATTCAGAAGTAAAACTTCAGTGGAAGCTTTTGCCAGCTCCTTATGCCTTGGAAAATATTCATTAATAAAAGCATCATCTTCCAATAGCTCAACATAGGCCTTGGATTGTTGAATTGAGTTATTCTCAGGTCTAATTGAAAGAAAGTTTCCACAACTTCTTACCTCACCGTTGTCAATTGAGGCCTGACTCATTCTTTGAACACCCCAAAGGTTGGTAACCGTCTCTCTAAGTCCTAAAAAAGTTACTAGCTTTGCATAGTCCCTTGTGGTTGTTGGAGACTGCATAGCAATGTATTCATATTGCTGTCTTTCTTGGTGAGATATTATGAACTCTATATCCTTTCCATCATTTACGTTTTTGGAGTAGAAATTTACCAACGCAAGAATTTCCAGGCCATGGGCCTTCTTAAGAACTAGGTTTAAATACTCCAAGTTTTCGAAAGTATAGGTCTTTAAAACAAAATGATTTTCATGAGCGGCAGCACTGTAAACTCTGTATAGTCTTGCGAGCACTTCTAAATAACGCAAACCGAAGGAAGCAAAATTTGCATTTTCAGGATCGGCAGCATTAACTTCAAGCTGGCTTCTCTTGTATAGCCTGTTCTTAAACATATTCATCTTGGCCATTAGGCTTTTTATGACGTCAGTATAAAACTCTCCTGAGATTTGAAAGTCGGTGCTCATGACCCCATTTAGACCTTGTCTATCCACCATAGTCATTATTGTTTCTATCTCTTCGATATCAGAGGCCAGGCCTTCAGTTAGTTTCTTCGCAGAAACCTCACCTCTCGACTCTGCAGCGGCCTCCATGGAACAAGTTTCATCCACTTCAAACGGGATATATCTGGCACCGTAGTTGTTTCTACAAAAATTTCCGCCCTCAGCACTGTCCATATAAGTGCATCCAAGACTTACGCCTTGCTCATAGCTCATACATGCCGCTTCGAAAGCATGAGCTGTGATTGAGAGTGTGAATGTGAGAGTTAGTAGTAGCAACTTCATAATGTCCTTTTTATTTAAGACATTAAAATTGCAATGGTGATGCCAAGATTGACTCATAAAATCAAGGACTTGGAAGGCTAATATTGTCAATTTTTCTTATGTGTCGAATTTATTGACAGTCCTCTATTCAAATGACCATGGATGCTGTATATAATCGCCAAAGGGAAAGATATGAGTAAATTACTAGATAGATTTGGGATATGCGCCTCCAGCATTTGCTTGCTTCATTGCTTGGCGACACCCTTTGTAATTTTCTTCTTTCCTAGCTTTAAAGAGATCTTTAACGAACAAACTCACGAGCTTTTTGCGGTTATTGTAATCGCATTTATTGCAATAGCAGTTTTTCCTCACTGCAAACGCCATGGGCATAAAGATATCATTGCAATCGCGTTTACCGGAGTTTCTCTAATTCTCGGAGCGATCTTCTTTGAAGACTCAATGCCATTAATGATCCATTACGGACTAACAATGGCGGGCTCAATCTTTTTGATTATCGCCCACCTTAAAAACATCCGTGTAAGACACGGCAACTGTTCACACAAGTAGCCCTTAAGCGGCAATTTTTAAGTCTTCTTCCTCAACCTGTGAGAGCAAATCTAAAAACTTTTCGTATTGAGAAACAGTATGATGAAAGTTTATATAAATTAGCTGCTTAACCTTCGACCTCTCAATTTGCGCCAGTACTTTTTCTAGGTGATCTTGATCTTCTTCAACATGAATATCAACAAACTTTGTGCCTCTATCAAAGTTGTCATTCACCTGTTTAGCGGCCTTTTTCCCAAGAGCTGCAATTCCCTCTAAAGCTAGGATATATCCCAGAAGGATCTCCCCATCTTCAAGAACAAGGTCATATTGCCTGCCATAAAAGTTTTGAGTCCAATTCCACTCAGGATAGTCATGGATATTTGCTCCAAGCTTTTTTAAATCATGAAGAGCAATTTTCTCATGGCCGCTCTCCTCTTTAATGTGCTCTAAGGATCGTTTGATAAAATCATCATTTTGACTATGCCTAATCGCAAGTTCAAGCAAGGGAACTGAGTGGCAAACAAAGTAGTACGTTTGGGCCAAGAAGTTTACATACTTCTCCCTATCTGAGGTTAGTCCCGCGTTTGAAAGTTTTTCCATCACACTGTTGAGAGATTGTTCTAATTCACTTACGTTCATAATTTCCTCCACATTGTTTATTAGGCAGCTTTTTTAATTGTTTCTCTATTCGTCTGGTCTTTATCCCATAATTGCTTAATAAGGTTTTGGGTTTCTTGTGGGAAGACACTTCGGACTTTGGGTAAATAGACTAGGTCGCATGGTGTCTCATAAACAAGTTTCTCTCCCAGCTTCACACCCCCGCAGGCCAAGGTTTTTTTAGCAAGGGGGATGTCATTTCTTATCGCAGCAATCATAAGGTCATAATTCAAATGATCGCATGAGTTCATGGCCAACCCTCCCATAAGGTCTATAACGGAATACTTTCTATTATTTTTGGAAAAAAGCACATCAATGGTAAGCCAGTTGATTGACATGGCCTTGGGCGTGCCCTGCTGAATGAGGGTCTCCTTGAATTTTTCATCAAAATTGGAGCTCATATACTTGCTGCCCCTACAGGCCTCAATGTTTAAATTTTGTAGTCCATACAGGTGAAACCCCACAGGACGCTCTTTGTATGAAAGCAGAGCTAGATAATCGTGTCTGTAAAACTCATCATCCCAATCAGGAAACTCTAGGTCTTTTTGGACAAAGAAGTCCCTCCACATGGTTTTCCAGAATTTAAAGGCCCTATCCACAACCTCAGACTCCCCCAAGTCAGCGTTTCTTAGCGAGATAAGCCTAAAGCTATAATGATCCTCATTCATATTCACCTCCAAACAATGTAAAAACTTCTCCTAAATTCATTTTAAGTTCAGTTTGACTCAAAGGAGGTATATAAAAATTAAATTAAGAATATTTTAGAAACCACACATTAAGAACATAGAGGGCTTAGTTAATGTTACACGCTGACAAAGTTCAGATTTTAGCACCTTATCTACTGTGCATCACATTGTTTATTGTTGCTATGAACTTGCTGATCTTCTCCCTTTATTGGAGAAGTCGCCGGACAGAAACGACAAGGAATTTTGGCATCTATTGGCTTGTCCAATTGTTAGGCCTACTTCTTTCGGGTGTGTTTACCGAGAATCATCTTTTAATGGGAATACCCTTCAGCGCCGCAATAGTTAACTTCTGGGTTGTTTATAAATCCTTCATTAAAGATTTATCTCCCAACACCCTGGACTACAAAGTCTTTCTTTACGGTTATGGAGTGGCCTGGTGCTTTGCTATAGCCGCAGAACTTACATGGAGTAATTTTATGCTTACCAATATGCCTTTGGCGATTGGGATGGCCATGCCAGCGCTCTACATAATGAAAGTTATCTGGAAGGACAAATCTGAAGAACTTAAGACTTTCCATCATAAGCTTTTATTCACTTTAATGCCATTTTCCATTGTGCACATATTCAACTTCCCTTTATTCAGAGGAGATGATGCAAACCTTTTGTGGGGACTTACAATCCACATCCTATTGATCATTGCGGGCTCTGTTAACTTAACGATGTTTCACACTTACCTATTAGAGCTTGGGGAAAAGAAGAAACTTAAGAGACTAGTCAACTTGAGAACAGAAGAGCTTAACCGCAGGTACGAGCAGCTTCAGCTTGTTAATGAAGAGAAGTCTGCGCTGTTTAGAATTGTATTACACGACGTAAGTAACCCAATGAGTGCTATTATGGGCTACTTGGAGTTTGCCCTTAATCCAAAAGTTAATGAAATGACAAAACATAAGTATCTGCAAGGCGCGCTCAACTCCGCAAAAACGGTAACTGACACCATTCGCCAAATTCGGGCAATGGAAAGCATGGCCGTGACCAAAGAGAGGTTCTATCTTGAAAAAATTGACCTCCACGAAGCTTTTGCCACAGTGGAAACAATTTTTAGACCTCAGTTTGAAGCAAAGAATGTGACTTTAAAAGTGGACTACCCCAATGAGGAGGTCTACCTTACAGGGAATAAGGATTTGTTCTGCCAAAGTGTGCTGGGCAACCTAATTTCAAACAGTTTAAAGTTTTCTCACCCAGGTTCCACGGTTCACCTGACTTCAAGAAAAGAAAGAGGAAACTTGAAAGTCCTTGTTAGGGATGAAGGCACAGGCTTTGAAAAAAGCAAGCTTGCAACTATCTTCGACGCTTCAAGCCCAGAGTCAACCCGAGGAACACGTGGTGAGCCAGGAACAGGATTTGGCATGCCACTTTTAAAGAGATACATGGACTACGTTAAGGGTGAAGTGGAAATCGACACAGTACCACAGACAGAGTCAGAAACTAACCATGGGACCAAAGTGGAGCTTTCCTTTCAAGTTTGATTGGTAAAGATTTGTACGTTTTTATAACATCTAAGTATTAATTTCAAACTGCATACCACTCAATCTACTCTCTGGTTATGATGTTCTATAACTAGGGAGTCATGATGAAGTTTATTTTACATCTTTTTGTATCATTTTGTTTGGTTGGCTGTGTTGTCAATAAGGACTACACAATCGAAAAAGAACCAGAAATCAGCACACAACAAAAAGAATTTTTCCTTACCGAGCAATCGGTAGTCTACAATCAGGCCACAATCGAAATCTACCCTGACAAAAATACGATATTTATCGAAGAAGGTTTTAAAAGTGGTGTAGGCCAAACTTTCGATTTAAATGGAGAACTCATTGGACAATTTCAATGTGGCTTTGACCTTAACAATGAATCGGCCATCAACTACAACTTAGTGGACTCCTCTAACCTAGAACTAGAAATTAATGGAGAGGTTTACGAGCTAAAGAGAGTTCATGACTCCGAAGAAGGCATTTATGGTGACTGGTCCTATTTTAAAACTGAGAACAGTTCTAGCCAGCTGTGGAACTTTTATATTCAGGAAAATGGTCTTATGTACGTGGACTTCAGTTGTGCACGTTAATTTTTAGAAAAAAAAAAGCTCCCAAAAAAGGGAGCTTTGTTTTTAAGAAAAAATGTATTTGGAAATGAATTACTTTCCTCTTGAGTATTTCTTCTTGAACTTATCAACACGTCCTTCAGTATCAAGAACTCTTTGAGTTCCAGTGTAGAACGGGTGAGAAGCAGAAGAGATATCAACTTTTACGTAAGGAAGAGTTTTTCCTTCGTGCTCGATTGTGTCTTTAGTTTCCATAGTTGAACGAGTTACAACTTTGAAGTCAGCAGAGATATCGTGAAAAAGTACGTCTCTATAATTTGGGTGAATGTCTTTTTTCATAGTGTTTTCCTATTTTTACAGTTTCCTGATGTTGTAATAAAATGCTTAAGCAATCTAGTATTTAACCGTTCAGAAGTCAATGGGTTTGTATTATTTCTTCTGAGCTTCCTTAACAATTTTAATAACTTGCTCTTCAGTCAATTTTTTAACCTTCTCCTCTTCCTTCATATCGTCCGGAAGTGAAATGTTCTTTGTGCCTGCCTTAATGTAAAGTCCGTACTTCCCATCATTGATAGACACTTTCTTCTTAAGCTTCTCGATTCTACCAAAATCCTTGATAACCTTTGCTCCGCGTCGAGATTTTTTCTCTTCCGCTAGGATTTCAAGAGCTCTTTTAAGGTCAATCTTGTAAAGATCATCTTCTTTCTTGAGAGATCTGAAATCGCCATCATGAACAACATATGGACCAAATCTACCAACATTGGCCTTAATGATTTTACCAGTCTCTGGATGCTCTCCAAGCTCTCTAGGAAGCTCCAAAAGCTTAAGAGCGGTTTCAATATCAGCACTCTTTGGTGTCATGCCCTTAGGCATAGAAGCTCTTTTTGGCTTTGGATTCTCTTCAGTCTTCTCACCAAGCTGAAAGTATGGCCCGTAACGACCAACCAAGCAGTATACGTTTTCACCTGTCTTAGGGTCTGTTCCTATCGGCTCAGGGCCTCTCTTACTTAGTTCAATAAGCTCATCAACATCTTCAGATTTCAAATCAGCCGGAGCGATCTCTTCTGGGATAGAGGCGTGAACTTCTTCAGTTCCCTTTCCATGAGAGATAACATATGGCCCATAACGTCCAACTTTAATCTCTACTTCGCCGTTTTGGCCTTCAAGATGAATCGTTCTGGACTCGTCAGGCTTAATCTTCTTATCTTGTTTTTCTACATTCTCTTTAAGCCCCGCTTTGCCTAGGTAGAACTTCTTCATGTAATCAAGAAACTCAACATCACCAACAGCGATGCCATCAAGTTTTTGCTCCATATCCGAAGTGAACCCGTAATCAACAAATCTTGGGAAGTAGTTCTCTAGAAGCTGAACAACCGCCATGCCTGTAAATGAAGGAACAAGAGCGCTCCCCTCTTTTCTAACATATCCTCTATCTTGGATCGTGCCGATAATCGAAGCATATGTGGAAGGTCTTCCCACTCCCTCTTTCTCAAGACGTTGTACTAAACTTGCTTCCGTATATCTTGCTGGTGGCTTGGTTTCATGTCCAAGGGCATCTACTTTTGCAGGCTTTAGAACATCGCCTTTTTCAAGTTTTGGAAGTACAACTTCTTTGTCATCAAGTGCTTTGTCCGGATCATCTGACCCCTCAACATAAACTCTTAAAAAACCAGGGAATGTAATTCTGGAGCCATTGGCGGTGAACTCACAACCATCAGCTTCAATCTTCACAGTCATATTCTGCTTAGTTGCCTCTTTCATTTGAGAAGCAAGCGTTCTTTTCCAAATCAGCTCGTATAGAGCTTTCTCTTTACCATCAAAATTAATATCGTCTGGGTGAGTGAATTCACTACCAGCAGGCCTAATCGCTTCGTGGGCCTCTTGCGCACCTTTGGATTTGGCGGCGTACTGTCTAGCGGAGTCGCTTAGATATTCTTTTCCATAAAGCTTTTCAACACTTGCTCTAGCGCCTGCGACGGCCTCTTTAGAAAGGTTTGGAGAATCCGTTCTCATGTATGTGATAAGACCTTCTTCATAAAGTCTTTGAGCGATTCTCATAGTATTTTTAGCGGATAGCCCGAGCTTTCTAACACCTTCCATTTGAAGGCTTGAAGTAATAAAGGGTTGAGTTGGCCTTGTTGTGGATTGTCTCTCTTCTACTGAAGTTACCGTCCACTCGGATTTTGCGAGTCTCTCAGCTAACTCTTTTGCCTCTTTTTCTTGAATGTGCTTAACACCCTCTTTGGCAAGCTTGCCTGTATCAGCATCAAAGTCCTTGCCAGAAGCAATTCGACTTCCGGAAACGCTTGAAAGTTTTGCATCAAAAGTTTTTGAAGACTTCTCAACCTCAGCTTTCAAATCCCAGTACGTGGATTTTACAAACTTTCTTCTTTCTCTCTCTCTTTCGATAATGAATCTAAGACCTGTGGATTGGACTCTACCGGCACTTAGCCCGTAAGCAATCTTTTTCCAGATAAGTGGAGAAAGAGTGTAGCCATAAAGTCTATCAAGGATTCTTCTTGCTTCCTGAGCTCGAACAAGCTTCTCATCAACTTCTCTAGTGTCTTCTAGAGCTTTTTGAATGGCAGTCTTTGTAATCTCATGAAAAACCATTCGCTTAACTGGAATTTTAGGCTTCAAAAGCTCTAAAAGGTGCCAAGAAATACTCTCTCCTTCGCGGTCCTCGTCGGTCGCGAGATAGATAGCATCGCACTCTTTCATTTTCTTTTTTATTTCACGAACAATTTTGGATTTTCCTTTTGGGATGACATATAAAGGAGCAAAATCTTCTTTTACATTGACTCCTAGCTTTGCCCATTCCTCTTTTTTAAGAGCTTTCGGAATATCCGTAGCTGATTGAGGAAGGTCTCTAATATGTCCCATACTCGCTTCTACAATGTAGTTTTTCGGTAAAAACTTGCGAATAGTCTTAGCTTTTGTGGGAGATTCCACGATAACCAAATATTTTTCCATATACGTCCTAAGTTTAATGCTTTTTTAATCTGTAGGCCGTTCCCACGCATCCGTCAAGTGACTAAAGTAATTTGATTCAGTGTCCCAACAAAATGAAATTGATGATTTACTCAGGAATTCGTGTAGAATTGGTAAAAATGAAAACTCTAAGACAATGGTTAATTGCTTTAATAAGCACGCTCCCTTTCGCCCGATTCATCCTTAAAAGCTTGTACTCGCTAGCTATAAACCGAGCTAAAAGCCTGCCTGGCATTCATCCAGAGATTGTGGATATTTATCTTTTATCCAATCTTTCAGATAAAAACTTTGTCTATGGGCAAAGTGATTTGAATATTGTTCTTATTATTGAGGACGACGCCAAGCCAAAGGTTGTACTAGCACACGCTAGAAAAACGCTGCGTCAAATCTGGCCTGCAAATGTTCTGATTGATCTCAACAAATTGCCTGTATTAAAAGAGAGCGAATTCAAAACTCCCCTGATCAGAAGTCATTTGATTACTGGTTCAAGCAGAACCGTAACAAAATGGGAGTCCTTGGTAAAAAACAAAGAGGTGGAGTTCAAGGTTCTGGACCAAGGATATTTTGCAAAGCACTATTTCCACATATTGATGCTTGAAAAATTTCTTTTAAAAGAAGTTAATCCTAGAACTTACAGCAAACATTGGATTCGCTCCTATGGAAAAAATGTTTCCCTGGCCTTGGAAGGCCTTTCCAAGGATGGCCTTATTAAAGAGATAAAAGACTCAAAGTGGAAAAGATATGCAGCCAAACTATTTGGCTTCAGTCCTTTCGCCAGATTTTACTTTCCAGAGCAGAGAGAGAGAACTTGGAGAATCCTGGACCAAGATGAACCAAGATATCAAGAAGCATCGGACCAAGACACAGGATATCCTGAGCACCTACTACGTTTTTTAGATCAACTTCTGGAAAACCCAATTGTTGAAGACGCTCTAATTATCCCAAGCCTCCTGCAGAACACTGATAAAATTAAAGGCAAGGCCTTTATTGATGTCATTCTCAGCTCAAACAAGAAAAAAGTTAACAAGAAGGACTTTAAAAGGCTTCAAAGACAAATTGACCAGTTTATGGATCAGGAAGCGAAGGTTGAGGACGCAGAACTAAAATTTGACTTCAACTTCACCACTATTACAGTTTTAAAGCTTAGACAGCAAAGGGCCTTGTTCACCTACCCTCTTGAGGGATGGTATCGAGGCCAGAAGGCCTACTCGGCCAGAGGCAGACAGTACAACTTTCACATAAAAAAGGAATGTGTGGAACAGGCCATAATTCATTTTTTACTTTTACAGTTTATGAGATTCAGAACTCAAAAGCTTGCCACTTCACTTATTGGATCCAAGTTTATGAAGTCCTTAAACCTAATGAATCGATACACATTGATTTTGGATTATCTATCAGGAAAAGAAATGGAGATCCCAGAGAAGTACAGTGACATGATGACCAATATAACTCCTCAACTTGCCACGTATAGATCAAAGGATCCGGTTCAAGAAGAAGACTGGCCATTGATTAAGTCCCAACTAGTGTACAGTCTTAAAAAGATTAGGGACGAGCTTGCAAAGAAGCACCCAACCTTAAAGAACTTGCAGTTTTAAAAAAGGAGGTCAGTGACCTCCTTAAATTAATTCAAAAATACTTCTTCAACTTTCTTTTTATCAACAACTTTGATTTCTTTTAGAACCTTTGGTCTGTTTTCAACCCTTACATCAAGGTTGAAAAGCTTCCCTAGTCTTGCGACTACAAACTCATATGTTTGCCCAGGAGAAACCATTTCCTCAAGTTTGGCAAAGTCATCTTTTAGGAAGCGAATTCTGTTAATGGCAATAATCTCATCTCCAGCATTAAGACCAGCTTTGTGAGCGGGGGAATCCAGAGTCACACTTTCAATGACAGCTCGATCTCCTTCGTAGTTAAGATTGGCCCCAACATAAGGGAGTGGAGTTTCATCCCAAATAAATTCACATCCAATTTCTTTGTAAAAAGTCTCAAAGTCTATGTCTTCAGTTGTGGAGATACGCGCTTCGAAGTTCTCACGAACTTCTTTTCCACCGATCTCCTCAATCATTGCCATAACCTCTTCAGACTCCACACCAACCTCAGGGTTGTCTAAATACCTCTTCCATAGAGAGTTTAGAAGGTCGTTTATGCTCTTGCCTTTTCTCTTTAATTCAAAGTGCAGCGTGGAGAAAACGAGTCCCCCTTTAAGGTAGTAGCTGATTGATGAGTTGTTAGAGTTCTCGTCTGGACGATAGAGCTTGATCCATGCATTGAAAGACGACTCCTCCAAAGAATGAAACTTCTTGCCAGGAATGCTGATGTATCTATTTAAAAAGCCTTTTATTATTTCTAAGTACTCTTCAACAGTGCTAAGCCCGGAGCGATACACCAACAAGTCGTCCATAAAACTTGTAAGGCCTTCAGTAAGCCAGTGCATTCTGGTATAAGCTTCGCTTGTGTAGTTAAATGGCCCCAACTCCTTTGGACGAATTCTTTTTACGTTCCATGTGTGGAAGTATTCATGAGCTACAAGCCCCATCCAGTTCAAGTAGTCTCTTCTGTTTTTTAAACGTCGCCCATCAAACTGCAATGCAGTTGAGTTTAGGTGCTCAAGTCCGCCGTACTTATCCTTGCAGAAATGAGTCATGAACAAATATTTGTCATAAGGAAGCTCTCCTTCAAAATGAGAGCTCACCGTCTCAACAATCTTTTGCATGTCTTGTTTTAAATCGTAGTTGTGAGGAAACTGATCTCCATAAAAGATTACATGATGTTCTTTTCCATCGTGCATAAAACCATCAGATTCATGGCAGCCAATTTCCACAGGGGCATCGATAAGGACATCGTAATTTTCAGCGGTATAAAGGAAACGGTCTCTCTTATCGGAGATATCTTTCATGCCAGTGTGAAGCTTTGACCACAGTCCCGGAAACTTAAATTCAATTTCAGGGTCTTTCATTTCCTGATCCAGGACACCCATCAGATAACTTGGCCCATGCAAGAAGGCGTGGGAATGATCAACATGAGAGGTTCGAACTGTGAGTTCATGACAAAAGATGTCATACTCAAGCAAAAACTCTTCGCTATCATTTTTAACTTCTGAGTTTTTAAAATCCACCCTCCAAATGCCCTTGGCGGTTTGCTTCAACAATAAAAACTCTCCACCTTTATTAAACGCCCTTATTGTTCGGACATTTTTTGAATACTCTCGCATCAAATAAGAACCTGGAGACCAACTCGGAAGGAAAAAATCCAAATAGTCGGCATTCGATGGCCTTTTAGACTGAATTTTTACTTTTACCATATGGGTTTGAGGATCTGTAATTTCTACAAGGTAGTTCAATTTCATTTATCCGCCTTTTAAAAGAAGTTTAAATTTGGTAAAAATCATATCGGATTATAAACTTATTGCACAGGCTTTACATGACTCCAACTAATAGAAATGACTTTAACATCCAAGTTTCCAAGGCAGCTTTGGAACAAATAAAGTTGATCAAAGAGAACGACTACACACTAAATGATGAAAAGTTCAGATTAAAAATTGGTGGCAAAGGGTGTGATGGTTTCACTTACGACACAGGCTTCTCCACACCCTTGGAGGATGACGTCGAGCTTGAGTTTGGTGAAGTAAAAGTTATATTGGACCCATTTACAGCTCATTATTGCAAGGAAGGAAGTTTAGATTTTCTGCTTAATCCAAAAACAAATGAAGATGGCTTTGTTTTTATAAACTTCAATGAAGAAAAATATCATGGAAAATTCTTTAAAGACGAGTCAATGGCACCCCCGCTCCCAGAGTCAAAGGCCTAAATAATGAACAGCGGAATTGATTATAGATATTTAAAGGCCTTTTACCTGACGGCGGAATATCTAAACTTTTCAAAGGCAGCGCAGGAATTAAACATTGCCCAATCCGCGGTCAGCAGACAAATAAAATTATTGGAAGAGTCCATTGGGGAGCAGCTTATTGTTCGCTCCTCCAAGAAAGTCCTTCTAACAGACAAAGGCAAAAGCCTTCATCTTTCAATATCAAGATTTGAGGAAATGACAACGGAGCTTTCTAAAAGTTCAGGCCCTCAAGTTATAAAAATCGGGATCCTTCACGGATTGTTGGAAAACTGGTTTACCCAAGTGGTTAAGGAGTTCACCAAGAAGTCCAAGCACTCTCTTCGAGTGGAAGCGGACACGCCTGCAAACTTAAAAGAGTCCCTTCTCGCGGGAAGAGTGGATGTAATTTTCACCACAGAAAATATTCAATCCGATCTTGTAACTTCTCTCAACCTTTTTAAAGAGGAGTTGGCCTTAATATCAAAAAAGGAAGTGGATACCAAAAAAATAGATTCTTATCCGTGGCTTGTTTACTCGGACAATGATTTCTTTTTTGATTTGTACAAAAAAAGGTCCAAAAAGATTATTACTATAAAATCCGTAACCTCTATAATCAAGCTTGTGAAGGAAGGTGTAGGGATTGCGATTGTTCCTAAGCACACGATTAAGAAAGAGGGCAAGCTCAAGGTCCAACAGGTCAAAGGCCTTAAACGACCTCAGATACATATGAGCACTTTAAGCTACCAAAGACTTCCTAAACATCTTCAGGAACTTTCAGACATTGTTCAAGAAGGCCTAAAATCTGGGGCACTTTCCTCTTCCGACTAAGAACCTTCCCGACTCACATAAAGTAACGTCCACAGTTCTTTTGAAACGAACCTTATCAAGGCCGTAGCGCTTAATGTTCGTTAAGTGCGAAGAGTTTTCAGATTTCGAATAAGGCCAGGTGACTTCCACAGACAAAGGCACCTCCCCTTTCTTGATTCCGAAATGCACCCCTTGCTCATTTTGAGGAACGAGCCCGCCGTATGAGTAATTCACTTGTTGTGTTCTTTTGGAGATTTTTCCATCGCTTTTAACTTTTAAGGCTATGGTTGCGTTCAATCCTATTTGGTTTGCCTTCCTGGCCTTAAGATAAAACTTTATTGAGCGGTTTTCGTTTTTGTTATTATTTTCAAAAAGATACAAGCGCCTCTTAATCCTGGCGTCCCTCAACTCACTTTGCGCGGTTAGCACATCCATTTTTCCATCTTTATTTATATCTAAAGTGATAGTGGCCAATGGATTTACTATGTCCAGTCCAGCTCCTTTTGCAACATTTTCGAAAGAGTGATCAGGGTGCTGTTTAAAAAGCAGCATTCTTGTGTGGGGAGGATAACCTGAATTATCCACCAAAAGATCTAGTAGTCCGTCGTTGTTATAGTCAAACCAAACTCCTCTTCTGTCCGCCTGGTTCCACAGGATATCATGAGCGTCCAATTGATACTCTGTTCTAATGAATTCTGGTGGAAACTTTGCGCTGGAGCCAGTTAGGATGCTGGATTTATCCACAACATCACTATCGTAATTGTGGCTCAGTTCTCCAAGAAAGGTGTCCATAATGCCGTCATGGTTATAGTCCGCGCATGCGACTCCAAAAGTTCTGCCACCACCTCTTGAACTTAGGTTGCCTTCAGGATCACCGGCAAAAAGGCTTCCAACTCCATAGTTTCTAAAAACTCTTTCACTTTTTTTGGATGAGTACCTGTTTAGCCAGAGCTTATTAAGATAACTGTGGGTACCCACGGCCAAAATATCAGGAAATCCGTTTAGATCCATGTCGCAAACTTGTGAAGAAAAAGTGGGAATGGCATTCATTCTCATGGTTTTATCAGGATTGAAAGTGTTCTCTCCCTCTAAAAGATCGCTCACGTCCACGAATTTGCCCTTTCTATTTTCCAAAAGAAAATCTTTATCGGGAATAGTTCCCTTTTTGACATGTTTAAGCCAATTGCCAACAAACAAGTCAAGATCACCATCCAAATCGTAGTCAATAACTCCCAAAGTTGAAGTCGGGCGTGCTTCCATAGAGAAAGCTCCGACTTCTTCTTTGAACCTCAGGTCGCCTTTCTTAAAAAATCCTTTAAAAAGCCTGAGTGGCCTTTTTGAGACTTCCGTCTTCTGATTGAGCACACCAATGACCACGTCCAAAACATTGTCGCCATTAAAGTCATAAAAAAGTGCGTAGCTTGCTTTGGGCACTTTCTCAAAAAGTGATTCTGTTTTTTCGAACTTTTTCTTGGAAAGATTAAAGAAGTAAAACTCAGGCTGACTAAAATACTCTCTAATTAAAACCAAGTCGGTAAAGTTATCCTCATTTAAATCAACAGCTCCGATATAAGTGGCGTCCAAATCTTTCAGACCATACTGCTCAGTTTTATCAATAAATTCAGTTGAAGCCTTTAACGAGGGGCCATAATTTACGGTCCGCTGATTTTCCATCGTTTTAAGAGCGGAGCCCAAAACGTCTTGTTCATGGTCTTTGTCTTTAAAGATAGAGCAAGAAACTAAGAGAAGTAGCAGAAGATGCGAATTAAGTTTTAACATGATAAAATTATAGAGTAAGCCACTGACAAAAGCTAGATGCCTCAACCCGACAAAACCAGTCAGACTATATTCTTAAGTCTTGGCTTGCACATTGTTAAAAATCATATGAAAATAGTAAAATGATGAATAAAATTCGCAACTTAATCCAAAAAATCAAGAAGAACAAAGACTCTGATGTTCAAGATGTTGAGCAAGACCAGCGCGAAGAGTTTTTGGATGAGACACATAACGAAATAGAAGATCAAAATCATTCGGACATATCAGTTGCGAATCAAGAGGAAACAACTCCTCCAAGCTTTGACGAAGTTGATCACGACTCCACTGGCTCCCTTGATCAAATTGATCTGGACAATGGGAAGCTAGGTCTTAAAGACAAGCTGCAGTTAAAAACCACAGAAATGAAGGATAAGCTTAATAGAATTGACTTTCGAAAGTTTAAATCTCCAAAGTTTAAAACTAGCGGCAAAGAGCAGGGAAGTAAAAAAGACATCCTTCTTTCGACCAAGAAGAAGCTTCCGAAAATAGATGGGCACAAAATCAAAGGACTTCACCAACAGATCTTTGATCCTAAGTATAGAAATATTATTCACAAGTCGTTTCAGGCCACAATGATCTTTGGCTCTATCTTTATGATTGGAAAGAACAGTGCCCTATTTCTTAGAGAGCCAGAAGACATTGGCGCAACAAAGCCTGAAGTTTCCTTAGACGATGGAAAACTGCTTTCCAGTCAGGAGATTGAAGAGCTAAGAAAGTCCGGAATCTTTAAAACTGATGCCGGAAAGCCTGTGGATACCGTAAAGAAGCCAGTGATTTCACAAGACATAAAGTGTGAGGAAGCAAGAAGAAAGTCAAATCTTCCTATCAAGCTAATCAACACAATTGTTCTCCAAGATTCTGCAAAGTCTTTGGCAAGTCTTCAAGTTAGATCTGGTAGAGAGTTGACCGAAGTTCGCGAAGGCGACAAAGTTGGCTCTATGGCCAAGGTGGGCAAAATCGGCAGACAAAAAATCATTGTAAAAAACTTACAAGATGGACGTTGCGAGATGATTGAAAATCAAGATCTTCAAGGTCGTCCTTCCCCTATTGCTAGAATGTCTCCATCTCAAAGCAAGGCCTTCAAAAAGAATCTGAAAAAGATTGAAGGCGTGGAAAATGAAGGCAACAAATACACAATTGAAAAAGGTTTCATCCAAGACAAGATGAAAAATATTAGCGATGTCCTTACTCAAGCTCGTGGCATCCAACTAACAAACCCTGACGGCTCGCTTTCTTTCAAAATCGTTGACGTTGAGCCAGGCGGAATTTTTTCTTACTTGGGCATTCAAAACAATGACATCATCACCCATATTAATGGGAAGAAGATATCTAACCTCAATGAGGTTATGTCCCTATTTGGAAAGGTATCAAATATGGACAAGATGGATTTAACCATCACAAGAGGTGGCGAGGAAGTCCCTCTGCAATACAACATTAGATAAAAAGAACCACGTAAGGATTTGGCATGAAGACAAGAAGTCACTCAAAATCGCGCCTTTTGGCGGTAGCTCTGGTTGGGGCAACCCTCTCCACTCCTCCGCACGCTTTGGCACAATTTAACAAATTTAAGTCGCCTTCGAGATTTAAGCAGGAAGCTTCAAACCAGGCCAACGGATCTTTTAAAGAATCGGATTCAAACCAACAAACTTTTGGTCAAAGGGGCGCTCAAAAGCCGCCAAAAGGTGAAAAAGAGTCAAAGTATGTTCAGCTTAACCCTGAGACAGCTTTTGGCCCAGAGATTATCACAAGCTTTGATTTTCCAGACACAGATATTCTTGAACTTACAAAGCACATGCAAAAGCTTACAGGAATCAACCTTATCCTTGATAAAGATGTTAAGGGCAAGGTTTCCATCATGGCACCTTCGGCAATCACTGTTGGTGACGCGTGGAAAGCGTATCTTGCGGCCCTTAATATGGCCGGCTACACTCTCGTTAAGTCTGGTGAATTTCACAAGGTAATCAACGCAAGAGATGTAAGATACACCCCTACTAGCATTTATACTGGTGCCTACACTCCAGACACCGAAGCTCACGTTATGAAGATTCTTGCTCTTAAGAACGTGGACGCTTCTGAAATCTCAAGAAACTTTAGACCGTTCATGTCTCGTTATGGACGAATCATTGATATTAAACAAACCAACACTATTATCATCAGTGACACTGGCGCTAATATCAATCGTCTTGAAAGACTGATTAAGTTTTTGGACGTTCCTGGTTTTGAAGAGTCTCTTCAAATTATTCCAGTGAAGAACTCCTCCGCTCAAGAGATTGCAAAGCTTTTAGATGAGATTCTAAAAGAAAGCTCTGGCTCCTCAAGCAGATCAAGAAGAGGAAGCAGATCAAATTCAGCTCCAAGAATAAGCGGCGGCCAGAAAGGATCAAACATCTCCAAGATCATAGCCGAGCCTAGAACCAACTCTATTATTGCAATGGCAAACGCGGAAGGCGCTAGACAATTAAGAGATCTAATTAACAAACTTGACGTAAAGCTTGTTTCTCAAAGTGCAGGAAGAATCCACGTTCACTACTTGAACTATGGAAATGCAGAAGAACTAGCAAAAACGCTTAATCAGCTTGTTTCGGGCGCTACTCCTACGAGGTCTGGATCAGCAGCTTCAAGATCAAGACTGATCAGAGGAAGATCAAACGATGATGACTCTCTTTTCTCTGACGAAGTTAAGGTGACGGCTGATAAGAACAACAACGCGCTTGTTGTGACAGCTTCCCCTACTGACTGGCTAACACTTAAAAATGTTATTTCAAAACTGGATATACCTAGAGACCAGGTTTATGTTGAAGGTATCTTCATGGAAACAAGCCTTACAAAGGTTCGCTCTTTTGGTGTGGAATATTTAGGAGCCTATGGAAAGGGTGCTGCTCAAAGAGGTGGTTTTCTAAGTCCTGGAGAAGGTGGACTTGTAGACCTTATTACAGGTAACCCGACTTCACTTAGTGGCTTTTTGTCGGTGGAGGCGGTGGAGGAACAGTCGAAATCCCTAACCCTGCTGGTGGAGATCCGATCACTGTTAGTTCAGTAAATGGATTAATCAAAGCTATTGCCACCAACTCTTCCACGAATGTTCTTGCAACACCGCAAATCCTTGCGATGGACAACACTGACGCCGAGTTTGAGGTTGGTGAAACTAGACCTGTTAGACAAACAGTTACCGCTGACAATGTGACAACAACCTCCACGGAGTTCCAAGAGGCAAAGCTAAGTTTAAAAATTACACCTCAAATCAACAAGGTTACTCGCTTTGTTAAACTAAAAATCAATCAAGCACTTAATGACTTCACTGGTGAAACAGACACTTCTGGAAACGGACAGTCAACTATTACTAGATCCGCAGTAACAGAAGTTATGGTTAAAGACCGCGACACAATAGCCATGGGTGGTCTTTTGAGAGATAAGGAAGATGTCTCCTTTTCCAAGGTCCCACTTCTAGGCGACATACCTGTTTTAGGCTGGTTATTTAAAAACAAAACTAGAAGAGTTACTAAAGTAAACCTTCTAATGTTTCTAACCCCTAGAATTCTTTCACCTTATGAGAAGCAGGCCAGCGCTCAAACGCTTGCCACAATTGAAAGGTCGAACGAAGCTATCAAGAAAACATTAGTTGACGGAGAAGAGCCGTTTGAAGGAGAGATGACAGCTCTAACTGAAAAGATTAAAATTCAGGCTAACCAAGTTGGTAACGACGTAGACAACGTTTATCAAAAAACTAACGAGTCTGAAGGTATAGCTCCTCAACAAGAGGACATTGAAATGCCAAACTACCAAGAGATCATGAACGAGATCGAGGACTAAATGAAGATAGCGGATCACCTGCTAAAAAGAGTTGAGACAAATAAAAAGAAGATTGGAGAACTCCTTCTCCAATACACTTCTTTGACAGAAAAGCAGCTAGAAGAAGCGCTTGCGATTCAAAAAGAGGAAGATGGACTTCTTGGTGAAATCCTTTTGTCAAAAAACTTTATTCACCCACATGACATCACCAAAGTGATTTGCCACCAAATAGATATCCCCTACTTGCCAGAGCTTAAAGTGGATGAAATCGACCCGACCATCGTTAGCGAGATTTCAATCAACTACGCTAAACACCATGAGGTGTTGCCTCTTCTTGAGAGTGAGCATTCTGTAACAGTGGCATTAAGCGATCCTTTCAACTTTAATGTTGTGAATGATCTAACTGGTATCTTTAAAAAAGAAATCAATATAGTGGTTACAACGCCACTAAAAATTCAAGACGCCATCAACCGCGTTTATGAAAAGGCCAATAGAAACCTAGTTGACTCTATTGAAGATGAGTTCGAAGAAAACCTAGACCTTGATGGCCCAATCGATATCCTCGACGCTTCCGCAGACGAGGCACCAGTAATTAGGTTTGTTAACTCAATTATCTTTAGAGCGGTTAAAGAGCGCGCTTCCGATATTCACATCGAGCCATATGAAAAAGAAGTCGTGTATCGATTTAGAATTAACAGGGTTATGACTGAAATCTTGAGACAGCCAAAGAAAACACATGCTGCGGTTTCATCAAGAATTAAAGTTATGGCCAAACTTGATATTGCAGAAAAACGTCTTCCACAAGATGGAAGAATCAAAATCAAAATAGCTGGCAAAGACATCGATATTCGTCTTTCAACAGTTCCTGTTCAAAACGGCGAGCGTATCGTTATGAGGGTTCTTGAGAAGACCAACACTGTCCTTGAACTTGAGAGCTTGGGCTTTCAAGGTAAAGTTCTTCAGCACCTGAAAGAGCTTTCAACTAAAAAACACGGCGTTCTTTATGTTACGGGACCTACAGGGCATGGTAAGACAACCACCCTATTTGCGGTTCTAGATAGAATGAACACCCCCGACAGGATGATTATCACTGTCGAGGATCCTGTGGAATACGAGCTAAACGGCATTAGCCAGATACAAGTTAATCAAAAAATTAATCTAAGCTTTGCAGTTGCGCTTAGATCAATACTTAGACAAAACCCAGATGTTGTTATGGTTGGGGAAACCAGAGACCAGGAAACAGCTGAGATGGCCATCAACGCCTCCCTCACCGGTCACTTTGTTCTTTCAACTCTCCACACCAACGATGCTTCGAGTGCCCCTACTCGTTTGATCGATATGGGTGTTCAGCCATTTTTGATTTCATCTTCTTTGGTTGGGGTTTTAGCTCAAAGACTTGTCCGAGTTCTATGCAACAACTGTAAAGAGAAAACAGAATTAACTCAGCATGAAATCACCATGCTTGATATAGAACACATTCCTGAGAACGCAAATGTTTGCAAACCAGTAGGTTGCGACAAGTGTAATCACACAGGATACGCGGGAATGACTGTTGTTGCGGAATTATTACTGGTTACCGACACTATTAGACAGCTTATCCTTCAAAAGGCCGACGCTTCCACAATCAAGAAGGCCGGCATTAAAGAAGGAATGGTTACTTTAAACATGGACTCCTTGGAGAAGATTTTCCAAGGGATTACTTCTGTAGAGGAAATCCTAAGAGCTATTATTTCAGAAGCTGAAGAAGAGTAGAGAGTTAAAGAGAGCATATGCCAATTTTTTCATATAAAGGTCTGGATAGAAGCGGAAAGGAGATCAAAAACTCCATAAACGCTGAATCTATCATTCAAGCAAAATCCAAGGTTAAAAACCAAGGAATCATGCTTATTGATATCAAAGAGAAAAAGGCGAAGTCTGGAACTGAAAGCTCAAGTCTTTCAATGGGTTCAAAAGTAAAGATTAGCGACCTTGCCCTTATGACCAGACAGCTCGCAACCCTTGTGAAGGCAAAGATTCAGATTGTTGAGGCACTTTCGGCCCTTCAGGATCAAATCGACAATGATTATCTAAAAGTCGTGATCTCTGAAGTTAAACAAGATGTTAACGAGGGCTCTTCTCTTGCAAAAGCAATGAGCAAACACTCTAAGGTTTTTGATAATGTCTATGTAAACATGGTTGAGGCCGGTGAGGCATCAGGTACTCTTGAAGTTGTTCTTCTAAGACTTGCTGATTTTACCGAAGCACAGTTAAAGCTTAAAAATAAAATTCAAAGTGCCATGCTCTACCCCATCATCATGGCGGTAGTCGGAACTCTTTTAATCAGTGTCATTTTTCTATTTGTTATTCCAAAGCTTGCCAAGATCTTCACCAATATGAAGATGGAGCTGCCTTTGCCAACCAAGATCGCTATGGGCATCTCAGACTTCATGGTGAGTTACTGGTGGTCTTTGCCTCTATTTGCTTTATTCTTCCTATGGATGTTTAGAAAATGGGTCAGTACTGAAAAAGGCAAAAGAAAATGGGACGCCATCCTTCTGAAACTGATTATAATTGGAAACCTTACCAGAAAGATAAACGTTTCAAGGTTTTGTTCAACTCTTGCGACTTTATTAAACTCGGGCGTTCCGATATTAACCTCATTAAAGATTGTTAAAAACCTTATTCCCAACATGCTTATTAAAGATGCAATTGAGGAAGCAAAGGATGCTGTTAGTGAAGGTGCGTCAATGACTGGACCGCTAAAGGAAAGTGGTCACTTTCCGAATATGGTGACTCATATGGTTAGCCTTGGTGAAAAGTCAGGCGAGCTTGAAGATATGTTAAAAATTGTGGCGGAAAACTATCAAGAACAAGTGGACAGTGAGATCGATGGACTTACTTCCCTTCTAGAGCCTTTGATGATCGTGTTTCTCGGGGCGACTGTTTTCTTTGTTGTGATTTCTGTTATAATGCCGATGATGCAGTTGAATCAATTACGTTAAAGGAGCGACAAATAATGTTGAACAATGAAGCTAGTAAAAAGATTTTGACCTCTCAAAAGGGTCTAAGTTTAGTTGAAATTCTAATCGCGCTTACCCTACTTGCCATTGCCGGCACATTTGTAGTTGGTAGTGTTTTAGACAACCTTAGAGAAGGTGAAATTAAATCTGCGAAAATACAAATTAAGAATATCAGCGGAATTCTTACTGACTATAAAAGAAAGTGTGGCTCTTACCCTACTGAGGAACAAGGCCTTGACGCTTTGATCGCCGCGCCAACAGTTGGAAGAGAGTGTAGAAGATATCCGCCAAATGGATTTATCCAAGGTGGCAAGATTCCTGAGGATCCTTGGGGATACGAGTTTATCTACAAGAGCAATGGACGTGACTTTGAAATCATCTCTACCGGCCCTGACGGCATGGAAGGTGGTGAAGGCGAAGACGCGGACATCTCAAGCAAGGATATTTAATTATTGAACTATTCTTTTAAAAAACTAGGCCACCAAGGCTTTTCCCTCGTGGAAATCATGGTGGCCTTAATGCTTGTAGCTCTCGTATTTGCGATCATCCCCACAGAGTCAAGAGACGAAGAGCATGAAAGACTGGAAAACGCAGTCAATCAAATAGAGCGCGCAGTTCGCTTCGCAAACAATGAATCCATTTTAAGAAATTCAATAGTAAGAGTCGTTATTGACCTTGAAGCGTCCCCGCAAGAAATGTATGTGGAATATTCCACAGATGGTGGACTCGCTCTTCCCTCTTTTGAAGATGAAAGAGATCTTTCACTGTCGGAAAGAGAGGCCAAGGCAAAGAAAGTCAAAAACTTGGACTCCCAATTCCAAAAAGTTTCCGAGTTTTCAGAAGAGAACGATAAGTTTCCCGAAGAGGTCCAAGTTGTTGGCCTGGCAAACAGCAATAAAGAAGAAATTATTGAGGCCGGCAAGGCGAATATCTACTTTTACCCAACTGGTGAAAAGGATGCCTCTCTTGTGTTTCTCTCAACTCGCGATGAAATGGCAACTGTAGACATTCCTCCCTTTGAAAACACGACTTTTTCAGACTATTCTATTTACACAGACGCTCAGCTAAACAATTTAGACAACGCACAGACTGAAAAAATGAAAGAGTTGCACTCAGAATGGATAAAAGAGTAATTAAAACCACAAATTCAAAAGGTTTTTCCTTGGTAGAAGTCATGATTGCCATGACTCTTTTCGCGTTGTTCATTACAGCATTTTTGATGTCTCAAGGTTCAAACATCTCCGGGTCCATCAACATGGAAGAAGACCTTACGATGCAGGCCTTGGCGCAAACAAAGATCAATGAGGTTTTATTAAATAAGCCTGTTTTTACAAATGCCACTGAAAATGACGTAGAAACTAAAAACTTCGAAGAAGAAGACTTCAAAAGGTATAAATACACTATTGAATATAAAAAGCTTGAGTTTCCCAACTTTCAGCAGTTAACAGGAACTGAAGAAGATGATCCCTACGGGGAAAATAGAAGCAACGCCATTAAAAAGATGGTTTTTGACAAGCTTAAAAAGAATCTTGAACAGATTCTATGGCAGGTCAGAGTAACAATCACGAACACTGAAACTGACTATCAATACTCCCTTTCAACTTGGCTCACAAATGACGACGCCAAGATAGACACCAACTTTGGATTTTAGATGAGAAGAGGCAATAAAGAATTTGGGCAAAAAGGCTTTACCTTGCTTGAGGTAATGATCGGTCTTGCCATCCTCTCGTTCATAATGATTGGGGTTATAACTATCACTGACAGCAGTCAGGAGACCGCAATAAGGGTCACCTCTGAAGACAGAGCAAGGTTGCAGGTCGAAACGGCCCTTTCCAGATTGGAATGGGATATTTCTCAGGCATACTCTCCCCTTTATTTTAGTCATGCTATGGAGCCAACAGGCCTTTCAGAGCAGCAAGGCCAGGCCTACAACAGGCTTATTAGTCGCTACTCTGTGAACAATAGATTTGCCTTTCCAAGCTATGAGGCACTTCCCGTGCCAATAAATAATCTTGAAGAAAAGACCACTCTTACTTTGTTCACAAGCTCAAATCGTAGAAAATTTAGAAATACCAAACAAAGTCACTTTGCATGGGTTCGCTACGAACTTGTTTCCCAAGAAGAGGTTGCCCGCCCAGACGAAGAGCCTTTGGATGGAGAAGAGAGCGAATCCCTGGTATTGATTCGAAAGTTTGTGGCCGACGATGTCTTTAATCCAGAAGAGATTGTTTGGGAGGATGTTAAAAGCCAAGTGCTTCTTAGAAATGTGGATAAGCTTGTATTTGAGCTATGGAATCCTAAAACGCGAAAGTGGACCGACAACATTGCAACGATAAAAGACGGCAGGCACAGAATTCATGGTGTAAAGCTTACTCTTGACTGGATTGACACTGATGGAATTGTTCGCCAATTCATAAGAATTTACAGGCCAATGTTTCCGGCCGGCTTTAATGCCGAGAACATGTACAAACTGCAGCAAACTTCAAACCAAGGCTCAACCACAAACGGTCAGGCAAATGGCGCCAGTGGCGGAGGCAATGCTCAATGAAGAAAATACTTGGAAATGAATCTGGAGTTGCATTGCTAATGGTAACTACGGCCATCGTAATCCTTACCATGATTATGATGACCTTCACCTATGACAGCAAAATTCACAAGCTTCAGTCATTTAATATTGAGGACAAGGCAAAGGCAAAGCTCACAGCGGAGGCCGGTTTAAGATTTGCGATGGTAAGGCTAAGGCTTTACAAAGAATCTTTCAATTTTGTTCAAGACAATCAAAGTGCCAAAGACATGGCAACACAAGAAGTTATAAATTCAATCTGGAACTTCCCTTTCGTGTACCCTATTCCGGTCACTGATCAGATGAATCAAATTCAAAAAAATTCATTGAATGACTTCATGGAGTCTTCACTACTGGAGGGCAATCTTCAACTCACAATTGAGAACATATCTAATAGAATCAATTTAAACCTCATTCGACTGTCTTTGATAGCTCAGAGTGATCAGACAGAGCAAGGTGATCAAGACTCTGAGGAGGACGCAGCATTCTCTGTTGACCAGCAACTCTTTAAGACTTTGACTCTTGCAATGGAAAACAAGTTTGAAAACGATGAAGACTTCGCTAATCGCTATATGGGTGTGGATGTTCAGAGATATGTTGATGTTTTAACAACATACCTAAGTGATCCTGACACAGGAGCACCAACTACGCAGAATCTTTTCCAAGAGATTCCGATGGAGCCTAAAAAAGCTCCCATGGGGTCTTTTAGTGAGATGTACTCTCTTCCGGTTTGGGATGATGAGATTGTTGAGCTAATACAAAGGGATTTCACCGTTCATGGTGGCCTTATGGTTGATTTAAACAAGGTTACTGACAAGACTTTGAGACTTCTCCTCCCAGATCTTATGGACGAAGATATTGAAGACTTTTTTGAATATAAAAATGATCCCGACAATCCAGTTTATTTTAACTCTTTAGAAGACTTTAAAAAGTACTGGGTTGAAAAGGCCAATGTTATCGGAGATGAGGATTTTACGAAGATCTTTGAAAAGTTTGAAGCTCAGGGCATAAAGTTTGGCGCCTCTCCCACAATTTTTAAGGTGATTAGCGAAGGCATGATGGGCAGGGCCTCTTTTAAGCTTACGGCCTATGTAACTTTGCCAGCAAAACCTCAACCTAAGCCAATTCAAGACAAAGATAAAGATGGTGTTCCGGACAGCGAAGATCCTGAACCTGAAAACCCTGATGTTCCTAAAAAAGGCGGCGCTCAATCTGGCGGAGACGGCTCTCAAGGAGGTCAAGGTGGAGACAGCACGCAAGAGCAAAAGACTCAACTTTTAGAGCCTAGAATAGTCGAGATTTTCGTTAATTAAAGCTCGTAAAACCGGCCAGTTTTGCTTAGACTATTAGCATGCAAATAATTTCAATAGATATAGGCACCTATTCAGTAAAGTTCCTCAAATTTCGCGTCGAGAGAAATAAGATCGTATACGATAGCGCGCGAGAAGTTGTGAATGATGTAAGCGAGCAAGCACTAAACAGTGAGCCATCTGAGCAGTACTTTCAACTGGATATCGTTCAAAATTATCTAAGCGAAATTGAAGGTGAATACCGACTAATATTTCACGCCCCTACTGAAATGTTGACTACCAGGTTTTTAAATCTGCCTGTAAACAATAGAAAAAAAGCCCAGCTAATGATTCCTTTTCAGCTTGAAGAGGACATCCCATATGGACTTGGGCAAGCTCACTTTGCTCAATCAATTAAAGTCGGAAAGGATAGCTCCACTGCTCTAGTGGACATTGTGCCTAAAGAACAATTCGTTCCATTCTTTAAAAAGATCGAAGCGAGCAACATCTATCCAAAAGTTGTTACCAGCCAAGACTCAGTGTATGAGAACTACATTAAGCGAGCGCAGGACACCTTGCCTCAGGCCTTTTGTGTTTTGGACTTAGGTCACACTTCAACTAAGGCATATTTCTATTTTAACGGCGAATTGGTAGCTGTTCACAAGTCATACATTGCAGGAAGAACTCTAGATGAGATCATCGCTGAAAACTACAAAATTGATCAGGAAGAGGCGTCTCTTTACAAGCATCAAAACTGCTTTTTCCTTACAAGAGATCAATATCAACAGGTGAATGAAAATCAAAAAACATTTGCGACTTTAATGGAAAAAGCAATGACCCCTCTTATTCATGAATTTAAGAGATGGGAAATTGGATTTAGAGTTTTACACGGAGTTGGAATTTCAGAAGTATTCTTAACTGGCGGCACAAGCAACATTAAAAACGCAAATAACTTCTTTGCTGAACAGTTTGAGACGCCGACAAGCTTTCTTGAAACCTTTTCTCACGGCGTGGACGCTTCAAAGATTGAGCAAGATGAAAAGTTTAGAAGAAAGTTTTCCTATGCAGATCTTCAAGCGAAATCTTATAGAGATAAGTCCAATATAGTAAACTTTCTCAACGGGGAATTTTCCCTACAAGGACAGAGTGATCTTCCACTCGAATCTTTTGCATTTATAGCCACTAGAGCTGCATTTCTGACTCTTCTAGCAGTCCTGTCACTTGGGCTTGAAAGAGTTGCAATTTATAAAGATTTATCCTCAGTGGATCGCTCTCTTAACTCTATTGCTAAAAACCCTGTTTTAGAGCTAACAGCAAGACAAAGAAGACTTTTGGCCAAGCAGCCAGAAAGCGTTCAAAGAGAGCTAAAAAGAAGAGACCAGGCAATAGAACAAGAAATCAGCGTTCTTCAGGCCAGCGCCAATACAAACGCAATGAGCCCTTTAAAAGCGTTGGCGAATTTAAGCTCTGGTCTTGATGTTGAGTTGATCCAATACTCTGCCCTTTCAGGAGATGAGTTCAATGCGGTTTTTAAGGCCAAGAACGAGAAGGTTCTAAACCAACTTGAAGAAGGTGTCGGACTTTCAGGAATAAGGAATGTGTTCACCGACAAAAACCTAAGCAAGCTCACCCTTGCAGTAAGTGGATCGGAGGAATAGATGTCAAAACTAAACATAATGAGACCTATAGACAAGGCCATCTTTAGTAAGATTGAAGAGCTCCAATCAGTAAAGGAAGTTCAAAAGATTTTGGACGCTTATTCAAATCTGGACGAGAAGCCGCAAGAAATTGTTAAGATTGCTCTCGCGGCCGTATTATTTATCATACCTGCGGTCATTATCTTTATATTCATTGGGCTGAACAGTTCTCTTAAAAGCGAGCTGGAAACCAAACAAGACTTATTGTCCCTTTCCCAAAACATAGTTCAGCAAAAGGCAGGACTCAAGACAGTTAAGAGAGATATTCTTGGAAGAGTGTTTATCTCCAACATGGGGGATATGCAAGGACTTATCAGCGGGGCGGCCAACGCATCCGGAGTGGATAGCTCTAAAATATCTGTTTCAAAGTTTCAGGCCCAAGAGCACGAAGGTTTTATCACTCAGGCCACAATGGACATGAGATTTACCGGACTTTCAAACGCTGAATTCTTTGGCTTAGTTAACACTCTCAACAGCAGACAAAAAGTCAGATTCGACGAGATAAGTGTGAACAAGAACTCTAGCTCCAACCTGCTTGAAGGTGTGGCAACAATTCATTATTATAGCCAAGACGAAAGCGGCCTTTAGAAATAAAAAAAAGAAGTCAAAGTGAAAGAAAATACAAATGAAGTAAATTACGATTTACCGAATCTCTCAAAACCTCGATGGACCCTTTATATTGCAGGTGTGTTCTTCATCTCGTTTTTGATGTATTTTCCAATTTCTTCCCAGATAGAATCCTTTATTAAAAGAGCAGTTGGCTCTGCTCCAGGCTGCCCTATCTCTTACACTAATATTGATTTCGAACTTTTCATGCCAAAGGTCATAGTCAACAATGTAAATTTACCAGCAAGCTGCTTTGGAAACAGCGGCGCTCCAATTGTTCTTGATAATCTGCTTCTGCATATTCGAGGATTAAACTTTTCACCGATTGGACCTCACTTCAAAGTTGAAACACAACTTCTTGGCAACCCTCTTGAGGCCTTTGTCACAGTTGGTCTATCTACCATGGCCATAAATCTTGATAAAACGAAACTCGCGCTTTCTGAAGTGTCCAAGTTTCTTCCAGCAGGTGTTAAGCTAAACGGTGATGTTCAGGTCGACGCCCTAGTGAAGGCAGGACAAAACGGCATTAACGATCTTAATCTTAAAGCAGCAAGCAAAAACTTTATCATTCCAGCTCAAAACATAATGGGATTTGCCCTTAGCACTTTAAACATAAAAAGCCTTTTGCTTAAGGCAAAAATGGAATCAAACAATATGGTTAGATTGACTGATCTAATCCTTGGCGATGACAACTCCCCCATAAGAGGTAATTTAAAGGGAACAATTAGACTGAATCAAAGAAATATCAACGCATCTCCAATAGATTTAGTTGGAGAAGTTGCCTTTTCCCAAGACTTCTTGGACAAATACGCTATTATCGGAATGGTTATGAACCAGTTCGACAAAAAAGACGACTTTTACCAAATTCAACTCAAGGGAGCTTTAGGCAGCCCCATTCCCTCTTCACCAAGCAAATAATGAATTTAGAAGAAAAACTACTAGAGATATTTAAGAAACACGTCAGGCCAGACGAATTTGGCGATGTTTTAAAATACATAATGTTCCCAGCTGGAAAGCTTTTTAGACCTAAGCTCTCCCTTGCGATGGCCGAAGACCTTGGGACATTGAACGATGATCATTACTTATTGGCGCTTGCCATAGAAACTCACCACGCCTATTCACTAGTTCATGATGATCTTCCATGTATGGATGATGATGATGTTCGAAGAGGCCGTCCCGCGGCACACATTAAGTATGGCGAGTGGAAAGCGCTTCTTGCGGGTGATTCACTAATTAATCTCTCCTATGAATTTCTAGCATCCATGGAGAGCGACAAAGCAAAACAACTTATTTTAGACTTTTCAAAAATGATGGGCGCGCAAGGTCTTATCCTTGGGCAGGTCATAGATCTCTCTCATCAAAATAAAAAATTTGAAGACACCCTACTGATGCACGAGCTCAAAACCGCTCGCTTAATTCAGTTCTCTCTTCTAGGTTCACAGACACTTGCCACAACGGCCTCAATTGGGCGTGAAGAGACTCTTCTTCTTGGCAAGTACATGGGCATCAACTTCCAGCTCTTTGATGATTTGGCGGAACTAGGCGACCCAACAGACGAACATGAAGAACAGGTCAATGCTTTCTTAAACTATGATGCTCTGGCCACACTTGAATACATTGTTGAAGGCAACAAAGTCATCAAAGACACTCTTGAAAGACATTCCCTTACCTCTGTTGGTGAGGTTTATCGCGCCTACCTACAGAAGATGTCCTCCAAGATTGAATCTTCAATAGACACAATCGCGAAGGCCGTTGAAAACAACTCCCCATCATTTAGACAAAAATTGGAAAAGGCCCTTTTGACATTTTAGAGACTTCGTTCAATGATATCTCAAAACACACATCAAGAGGACCTTATGAGCAATTTAAAAGACCAAGTCAATGACGGCATTAAGGCCGCAATGAAGGCCAAAGACAAAACTAGACTTAACGTTTTAAGATTCCTAAAAAAACTATTTATTGAGAATGACACTTCAGGAAAGCCGGCTCCAGAGCTTGATATTGTGGTTTCCCACGCTAAAAAGACTAGAGAGTCAGTTTCCATGTATCCAGAAGGGAGCCCTCAAAGAGAAGAAATTGAAAGAGAGATTAAAGTTCTTGAAGAGTTTCTACCAAAAGCGCTTTCAGAAGATGAAGTATCAAGACTAATTGAAGAGATTAAAAAGTCTCAAGACAATCCAAACATGGGATCTATCATGAAGGAGCTTACTCCAAGAATTAAAGGTAGATTTGACGGGAAACTTGCTTCCCAAATGGTGAAGAACTCTCTTTAGTTCCAGCCGTGCTTTTGTTCAAGCTCTTGGATTTGACCTAAGAGCTTGCTAAGCTTTT
This sequence comes from Halobacteriovoraceae bacterium, assembly GCA_002711995.1. GTDB lineage: Bacteria > Bdellovibrionota > Bacteriovoracia > Bacteriovoracales > Bacteriovoracaceae > UBA845. The sequence goes on from PASN01000001.1 coordinate 109,917, forward strand.
TCTTTGCTGAAACCAAACTTACAACATCCTTGTCCCCCAGTGAGCGCTGGTGAACTTTTACTTCTTTTTTAAACCTGGAAGCAAGCGGTCCGGCCTTGCAAACAAACTCTCCTTCATCATCTGAAGATGAGGCAAGCTCAGTGCCTTTCTCAATTACTTCCTCAATGGCATTCCTCAAGTCTTGAGACTGAGCTTTAAGGTCTTGAGTATTCTGGGCAGAGTCTTCAACTTCAATCTTTGCGTTTGCCATTGCTTCAAGTTCAGCATCCAGAACCTTTTTGGCCTCTGGAATGGATTTCTTATCTTCAAAAAGTAGTTTTTTGATAGTTTTAATAACTAGGAGGTCGCTTTTGTCATAGGACTTTATGCCATCTTCAGTCTGAAGAGGGCTAATCTGATGGAACTCTGTTTCCCAAAATCTTAGAACATAAGGTTTTACACCTGTTAGGGATGCAACCTCATTAAATTTATATCCAGATTTTTCAGGAGTTTGAATTCCAAAGTCCATTAGTCCATGTCCTCGCTATTATTCATGAATGAGCTTAAGGCCTTAGGCTTTCCATCTTTTGGAGGGATAGAAGTGTCTTCTTTGCCTTTGTCATCTATACGGTGCTTGAATCTTTCAGTGATGTCTTCTTTAAGAATTTGAGAAGGCTTGAACGTAAGAACTCTTCTTGCGGAGATATTCATGGCCTCACCAGTTTGTGGGTTTCTACCTACCCTAGTTGCTTTATCTCTTATTGAGAAATTGCCAAAACCTGAAATCTTGACTTTTTCGCCTCTGGCAAGCGTGTCCTTGATTCCCTTAAATACCAGGTCAACCATGTCAGCAGCTTCTTTCTTAGAAAAACCTGCTTCCTTATAAACTCTCTCAACAATATCAGCTTTTGTGACGCTCATTCTAAATCCTCCATGATTCCGATAATCATCTAGCTAGGTAAAACCTCTTATTAATAGGTTAGCAGAGTTCTAAATTTCGCGCAAAAAAAAACTCCCGTTTTTAGTAAAAAAAACGGGAGTTTACAGTTTTTAAGTAAATAAATCTTACTTAGAAGCTTCGTGAATAGCTTTGAAACCTTCAAAGTCACGTGCAGCAACTTCAGCAAGCATTTTTCTGTTCAACTTGATGTCTTTGTTCTTCAAGTTGTTCATGAATCTTGAGTAAGAAGTACCAAGAGACTTAGAAGCAGCGTTGATTCTTACGATCCAAAGTCTTCTCATATCTCTTTTAAGTAGTCTTCTACCCTTGTACATATTGTGCAAGGCTCTTTTTACAGTCTCAGCTGTAATCTTGTACTTTCTTCTTCTGTCGAAGTGAAAGCCCTTTGCCAATTTCAAAATTTTGTTTCTTCTTTGTCTGGCCTTAAAGCCACGTCTTACTCTAGACATATTTTATCTCCTTTAAAGAACGGCAGGGGGACAAAAGTCTCTTATTTCAACACCCTACAGTTACAACTAGTTAATTATCTTCTCAAATATGGCGCGTTCTTAAGCATGTTCTCGCCATCAGTGCTGTTTAGGTAACCAGCTTTTCTAGCTTCTCTCTTGTTATCCTGCTTTTTCTTAGTCAGAATGTGTCTCAAGTTAGCTTTTTTGATCTTTACTTTACCTTTAGCAGTAACTCTAATTCTTTTCGCTACAGCTCTTCTAGTCTTCATCTTAGGCATATATTTCTCCTATCAAATTAATCGAAAATTCAGACCCTATTACCTACCATGTTAAATTCGTATGGAAAAGGCTTTTTTTAGTAAAATTGAGCTTTTAAGTCCAAATTACTATGGTCTTTGTTTATTTTGCATCCAATTAGAATCTGAGCCCGAATCCCAGCCCTGGAGCATTCAAGTTGGAATTGTATATAGGAGCAAAGTTGAAAGTAACTTCTTCGCTCTTTTTAGGGCCTTTATTTAGAATAAAACCCTTCATTTCTTTATATTGCTTTTCATAGCTTGGTACACCCGCCCAAACATCCACAATTTCCCAAATTCTAAAGCCAACAAAGGCCACGGCCCCTAAATTCGCAGATCCGCAATCCCCATCAAAGCAAGATGAAATGCCTCCAGCAAAGACTGCTAACGATGCAAGCTCTCCAGCTGTGAAAATCCAGCCTTTGTGGCTCCAAGTGCCCTGAATGGCATGCCCAATACCTAGGCCTAATGGATAGGTTCCAAGCACCCCTCCAACCACGTAGCGTGTAGTTGAAATCTCGCCTATTTCAAGGATTTCTTTTTCTTCTTCTGTTAAAGATATATTCTTTTCTCTGGCCATCTGTCTTAGTTCAAAGCCAGTTATAGGTTTTTCCTTTTCCCCATAGGAGATTTCACTTTTTTCGTAAGTGGTAGTCTCACCTTTCTTCTCTACTGCTATTTCGTTTTCCTGCGCCATTGCAGATAGTGAAAACAACAACGCGACATTCAGTGCTAAAAACTTCATTAAAACTCCTCTAAAAATATTTGAATAAAAAGTATAAGGTATAAATTCGTCAGGAGTAAGAAATAACTTAATTTAATACACTCAAAAGAATGATTGTGCCGATTAAAGTTTTAAAGCTTTATTAATATTTGTTTGTGATTTGTGGGTATGACCTTTTCGTCGCCTTTAGAGAGCAACGAAAAGGTTTAGATTGAAATTTATTTCTTTTTAGATGGAGCAAGCATGGCGATCGCCCTATTGCCCATCATTTTTACTGGTGATTCAACGCTTGCGTCAGTCTCATCCACCACGCCTTTGATGATTTCGTTGAATTTGCCTAATCCAATCTCTTTGTGGGCCATTTCTCTACCACGAAATTGCATTAACATTTTAACTTTATCACCCTGGCCTAAGAACTTATGCACTTTCTTTAGCTTTGTTTCAAGGTCATGAATATCAATAGCCGGACGAAACTTAACTTCTTTAACGTTAATGGTAACTTGCTTCTTCTTCGCCTCAGCCGCTTTCTTTTGCTGCTGATATTTAAACTTTCCGTAATCAATTAGTTTAACTACAGGAGGTTTAGCGTTTGGAGACACCTCTACTAGATCTAAACCTTGCTCATCAGCGATCTCGGCAGCTTTTTGAATTCCAACCACTCCATATTGATCACCGTTATCCCCAATAAGTCTTACTTCGGGAACTTTGATTTGTTCGTTTACTCTAGGACCTGACGGTTTACGGGGCTGAAACCCGCTTCTCTTTTTTGCGCTAATAACGTGCCTCCATTTTTAGTTATTTTGATACGTTGTAACATTACCGAAATTAAATTCCAACGTAAATTTAAATACATATATTATTCTTGCCCGTGTCTAACAGGCACCTACATATTTTGGCCTAGGCCTTAATTAAATTGTAGAACGGGCGCGTCAAAATGTTGAATATCAAATATGAATCTATGCAACTTCTTCAGCTCAACTTCTTCAATTTCTTTAACCAACTCAAGCAAGTCCTTGAAGTTTAAGGCTTTTTTAGGAGAAATCATTTCAAAAACTTCTTGCGAGTTTTGCTCCTTAAACGCCAAACCTTCAGAGAGCTCCGTTGGGTACCCGGCAATTTCTCTCCCTATCAAGGCCTGATCACCTTTAATTTGAACTATAAGCTTCTTGTCCACCGGCTCAACTTGTCGTGAGAGCGACAAGTAGCGATCCACAGTCGAGGACGCCTTGGATAAATCAACCTGCGCGATGTCTTTTTTGATGTATAGGAATCTCGAGTTGCCCAACTGTGTTTTTTTCATCTACCTGCCAAATTTTAAATTGATCGCCACTTGATCGTTAACATCTCTTGCAAATCTTTCAATTAAAGCGCCAACCGCTTCCATATCCTCTACCGCGTATTTTGAGTCGAGCTTGGTTATAACTCCCAGATTCATAAGGTAATTCAAACTTCCCTTCATCACCGGCACGTTAAAACTTTCTGGATACTTCACCACTCGCCCGTGCTCAATTTCCATTTCAAACAGCTCTTTGGCAACTTGAAGAAACTGATCCTCAGTAAACTCTTCTTTGTCGATGTACTTTATCGTTGTGGCGGCAATAAAGTACGCCTCATAGATGTAGCTAAAAGCTGTGGAGAATCTTCTCACCTTGCTGGCAATCGCATAAAGTTTTTCAGGTGGAAAGTTTAAAGCGTCATTAAGAGAATCAATTTTCTCGCCAGTGGCGTATTCAACAATCCTGCTCGCCTGCTTGATCATCTCCTTCACTGTTGGAAGGTAGAACTCGTATTTAAGCTCTTTTCTTTTAGTCACTAGGTATCTGCTGAGCTGAGCTTCAGTTTTGATATTTCCATTGAAGATATTAAACCAAGTCGCATTCACAATGCCCGCCACAATAAAGTGGTGAAGGATCATGTTTTTATGGAAAAGAAGATGGGTTCTACTGTTTTCATTGATTGAATAGAATACCTGGTTTAACTTTTCACGCTTAATCAACTTCACTTTTTTATTATTGATAAACATGTCCATGGCAGTCTTTAGAGATTGGCCGTGCGTTTCTCCCTTTAAAGACTTTGTCACTGGAATTCCCATGTAATCACAGTATTCCACAACGTCTTTAGATCTCTCTTCAATTTGTTTCCAGGTCATGGCCCCCTGGGGATCATCAAGCATGACAAGAGTTAGAAGTGATGTTGGAGTGACAGGCATCCCTTTGCCAACGGCCCTAAAACATTCAAATGCAAGGCTTTGGGTCTTTTCTTTTAGATCCTCATCGTATTTGTCGACGACAATCCCCTCTCCAAACCTAACATGAACAGTTCCCAGTTTTTTATTGGCAAGTTTAACAAGCTTTAATAGCTGAGTTGGTTTTTCTTTTTCCTTCTTGGCGCCGCTAAGCTCTTTAGCGTGAGCTCGCTCTTCTGGGATCATCTCATGCGCGAGGGACACAGGAATAAACATAAGCGGCTTGGAGTTTGCTCCAAACTTTGTGTGGGCATCCAGCAGCATTGAAAATAAACCAAACCTTGGAGAAAGAAGCTTCCCACTACGTGTCCTTCCTCCTTCGAAGAAGAATTCCACAACCTTGTCTGATTTTAAAAGGTGGTAGATATATCCTTGAAAGGCGATTTTATATAGATGATTGGTGAACTTCCTTCTAATAAAGAAGGCCCCACACCTTTTAAAGAAAGGCCCGATCGGAAAAATGTTTAGATTAATTCCGGCCGCAATATAAACAGGCATTCTAAAATATGTGAATAGAATGTACTGCAAGGCCAAGTAATCAGCGTGGGATTGATGGTTTGGAACCAGAATCAAGTGATACTTCTTTTGAAGCTCCTTGATGTCAAAACCTTCAGGCAACTCCAAGTTAACACCGTCATAGAGGCGAAGGAAAGTTTTATCAATGAACTTTGCCCCCGCTCCAACTAAACCAAACCGATAGTCGCCTTTTATCTCGTCGACATACTTTATAATTTTATCTCTATCTTGAGGATGATCGGCCAAGTGTGTTTTTACTTTCTCAAAGGAAAGCACCGATTTATAAACTTCCTTGGCCTCTTTGCTTAATTTTATCATCCCCTGACCATACCAGAATTATGATAAAAACAAAATCTATAGTGTTTAACTCATCCCATGCGGCCTGGATTCAACCATTCCTGAGGATGACATTTCCATAAAAAGAGCGTTTTTATTAATCTCTGGCAGAGTTTTAGCGTTGAGATAAGTCATCCCACTTCTCAAACCTCCAGCTAGCTCGCCCACCACGTGCTCAACTGGCCCTTTAATTGTGATCATTCTTGACTCACCTTCCGCCGCCATACCTTTTTGCATGTTTCCTCGCCAAGAGACTTGAGCGTCTTTGCTGGCCATTCCTCTATACTTCTTCATCCCGCCTTTGATCTCACCTGGAGTCTCTAGACAGCCGGCAAGCATAGAACCAAGCATTACGGTTTCAGCTCCTGCAGCCAAAGCTTTAACAATGTCTCCACTTGTCTTGATCCCACCGTCGGCGATAACTGGGATATCGTGCTTTCTCGCTTCTAGCACACACAGCGCCACCGCACTCAGTTGTGGCACTCCACAGCCTGTAATAATTCTTGTCGTGCACATGGAGCCTGGCCCAATGCCAACTTTTACCGCATCCGCTCCCGCATCAATTAATCTTTTTACACCGTCAGGCATTGCCACATTTCCTGCAATCACATCAATATGTGGGTGAGTCTTTTTTATGTATTCCATTGTTTCAAGCATCATCACCGAGTCACCGTGGGCGATATCAACGGTAAGAATCTCAACACCAGCATCCGCCAACATGTCTGCTCTTCTCATCCCCTCTTCCTTAACTCCAACAGAAGCCGAAATTAAAAGCTCAGGGTGTTCGCTTTTTTGATCAACGAGCCATTTAATTTGTTCTACTTGTTCTTGCGCGGTGATAAATCTATGCAAAATTCCCATCCCGCCAAGCTTTGCCATACCTAGCGCCATATCTTTTTCGGTAACGGTGTCCATATTGGATGAGATAAAAGGGGCGTTTAATGTATGGTTCTTAGTAACTCTAGTGGTTAAATTAGGCATTGTTCGAGAAGTGATCTCGCAATGGCGCGGCATAAGAAGAACATCATCATAAGTAAGGCCGGTTTGTCTTTCCAGGATTTGGTTTGCATCAAACATTAAACTCATAGTTACCCCTTGATTGTGTTTTGGTTAACTAAAGTCTAACGTTGCGTTTTTCATTTGGGAGGCCATTTTTGAATAAATTGGCCTGTGCGCCACAGCTTATCTTTCCTCGTGTTCCTTTAGAACCCTTTCGATTTCGCCGTCAACGAATGCTCGAGCTTTGGCATACTCTTCTTTGTATTCTGCGTGCACTTTATCAAATCTTTCTTTTACACGGGCCTGGGCCTGCTCGTCTTTTATAGAAGAGACACCCTCCTCGCTCTCTAGACCTTCTATTAGGTTGCCAGAGAATTTTTCGGCCCCTTCCAAAAAGTCTCTTAGTGAAGAAAGATAGCCTGAGTACATCTTCTTAATTCCAAAGAACCTCTTGTAAGAATTCTTAATGGCAAGATTGTTTATCTCAAGATAGTTAATCGCGTATTCGATATCTCTAACTTTTTCGGTTTCAAACAAGGTTGTGGTCTGCTTGTCATCATCCATGAAGTTAAAGGCAAGTTTTAGCCCAAAACTAATACCAGTGATGCCACTTTGCTCTATAAGCTCCTCAAACTCCTCATAAAAACATGGGTAGTAATAGGAGCCTTTTGCGTCAGGACACTCTTCAACAATCTCCTCATAATCCAGCTCATCGCTGTAGTCCCATACGAGGTGTAAATCGTGATGATTCTGGTAGTAGAAAAAGCCCATTATACAAAGGCCAAGGCCTCCAAAAATTAGAAAGATGTATTTTAAATAACGAATCATGGATAATCTTTTATATTAATTTTCTCGAAGTATTTTGTTAGAAAGTTATCAAAATTGTCAGCATCTTGCCCAACAATTTCTTTTTCCTCAATATGTGACTTTTCAACAAGCTCAAGCCATGCGTCTTCTCTTTCAAGAGGTCTTTTTAAAAGTTCATCCTTATGTTTTTTAGCAAGCTCAAACATTGCATCAACAAAGGATGTATCCTCATCAATCAAGGAGAGCACTCTTGCTGAGAAAAGCTCTTCAGGATTTTCGACTTTGGCGATTTGCTCTTTCACGCCATCTCCATAATATGAAGACAATTTTTCATCGCCGCTTATAAATTTGTCAATGCTCTCGAGCAATTGTTTAGCGGCAGTGTGAACCAAAACTTGGTCATCACCGAAGCTCAACTTAGCTTCAGGATTTCTTCCATCTTCAACCACAAGCTTGAAGTTGTTTGTGATTTCATCGCACTCTTTAGAAGAGATCTCAGGACTTTCATCGAGCATGCAATAAGTTAAAAATGCCTGTAAAAACTTAACCTCTTCCTCATTTATTCCTTCCGCCACAAATGGATTCAGGTCTAAAAGCCTTACTTCAATATACTCAACCCCGTGGGCGTGCAATGCTTGAAGGGCACTTTCACCTGAGCGAGCGGTACGCTTTGGTCTCAAAGGAGAATAGAACTCGTTGTCTATTTGCAGTAGGTTCGCATTCAGCTGGCGATACTCATCGCCCACCTTCACGCCAATTTTCTCATAAGGAGCAAAAGGGCGCTTTCTTGCCGACTCCAACGTTTTTACATATGTGTCGAGCTGATTGTAGCAAACTGAAATATCTTCTTGGGCGGTACTGGTGTAGCCGAGGCCGCCCATTCTTAAACTTGTCGCGTACTTCTTTCCATAAGTGTCCTTTCCAAGCTTGTCCAGGGCGTGAATTTTTCCTTCCAAAAACTTTTCATCAACCACAGGTGATGATCCAAAAAGATACAGTAGAAGCCAGCTATGTCTTCTAAAGTTTCTGATCATTTTGAAGTACATCGCGTTGGTGAACTCTACAAGCTCTACTTCACTTGCGAGTTCTTGGTGAAGTTTGGAAATCAAGCTTCTGCTTATTGAAAAGTTAAAATGCATTCCTGCGATGGACTGCATGGAGCGTCCATATCTGTATCCCAACCCCATCCGATAAAGGGTTTTAAGCTTTCCAACATTGGATTCTCCAAAGGAGGCAATTGGGATTTCTTTATCACCGGCCAGGTAGCAAGGCATGCTTGCAGGCCAGATATACTCGCTGTCCATGTGCTTTAAAGCAAAAGCTTGAATATCTGCGATAAAATCTAGAAGTTCTTTATTATTTGTAAAAACCGGAGACACAAACTCCAAAAGGTTTTCAGCATAGTCAGTTGTAATGTAAGGATGAGTGAGCTTATGTCCTAGTTTTTCGGAGTGCTCTCTTTTCGAGGCGTATTTGTCCTCCCCCACTCTAAGACCTTCTTTCTCCACACCTTGATGAAACTCAAGAAGGTCATCACTATTTTCTTTGGCCTTGGAAAGAAGATTGTCCGTTATAATCATTCTACACTCTTTATTGGCTTGGGCATTGCCACCGCCTCTGCAACGTTTAGCGCATGTGCCCTTATTTTTCTAAGGGCCACAACCATATCAGAGTAAGTTAGAGCTGATAACGGTTCATAGTCACCTTTTGAAACTCTGTCTAAGTGTCTGTCTCGAATGTCATCCGCCCAAACTCTTAATTCCTCAGACTTTTTTATGATTTGATCTGGGTCCACCCTATCAGCACTGTAAATTCCTTCAGCGCAAATTTGAAAGAAGGACCAAACTTCTTCCATAAACTTTTTATACTCGTCAATTGTCGGTCCAGTTTGAGGGTCATTCTTAAATCTGGCCTTATAGTTTACGATTCTCTCAAGATAGTCTGCAATTGACTCAAACTCATCCGCAACTTTGATCATGGCCTGAGAATGTCTCGATTGATCAGCGGACATTGGTCTTTCCATAACTTTGCACAGGAAGAGAGTCACCTCTTTTTGGATGTTGTCCGTGATTCTTTCGTAATCCCTTGCCTTGGCAAGCTTCTTAGGATCTTTATCTTTAAGATACTCTTTTGTAACACTGTACATTCTCTCAAGGATATCTTTCATTTTTCTAACTTCAGTATCGGCCTGAATAATTGCAGTGGCAGGAAGAATATCACTCGACTCTCCAATAAGAACGAGTTTAGGAGTTTCCTTGACAGCTTTGTCTGGAGTGATTCTTTTAACGAGGTTGGCCAAATGTCCAAGAAAAGGTAGGAACGCAAGGCTGGCCCCGACATTAAATACAGTGTGGGATGCAGCAATGTGAGCAGCGATCTGAGGCTTGGATCCATCTTCGGCAACAGTGTCTGCCATTCCAGGTATCAACCACTCAATAAACTCAACATAGATTGGGAATATAGACATCATGAGAACAACGCCTAAAGTATTGAAAATTGCGTGTGCTCTTGCTGCTCTTTTAGCATTTACACTAGCTCCAACAGAGGCCAATAGTGCCGTAATAGTCGTTCCAATGTTTTCTCCCATAACGAGAGCTGCTGCTGTTGGGAATCCAATAACCCCAGAAGTTGCAAGTGCCATTGTAATCCCAAGCATTGCTGAGGAGGATTGAATAATCATAGTCAACAAGCAACCAGTGATTACCGAAGCTATATAGCTTGGATAATCGTTGCCTGAGAAGTAGCTAATCATATTTAAGAAGTCTGGATCGTTTCTTAGAGGCTTAAACGCCCCACTCATAAACTCTAGGCCGGTAAAGACCATCCCCACGCCAAACAAGGCCTTTCCGGCACTTTGAAACTTTGGGGTTTTCGAAAATAGAGCTGGGAATATACCTAAACCGATGAGCAAGAGTCCGTATTTTCCTATTTTAATAGAGATAATCCAGCCGGTTACCGTTGTACCTATGTTCGAGCCAAAGATCACCCCAATTGCCTGGGTTAGCTGCATTAGTCCCGCGTTTACAAAACCAACAACCATTACCGTGGTAACAGATGAGCTTTGCACAATCATTGTTACGATCATCCCGACAACCACGGCCAGGTATCTATTGGAAGTTAGTGAGTTAATTACCTTGGTAATTACATCACTTGCGGCCTGCTGTAGCGCATCTGACATGGTCCTCATTCCATAGAAGAAGATCCCTAGTCCACCCAAAAGGGTGTAAATTATTTGAAATGTACTCATAGACATCCTTGCTTGACTGTTTTACATAAGTTTGGCGCAATATTAACCGAAACTTAAGATTATGTGAAACGCAGAATGCGAAAATGAAAAAATACCACACCGCACAAAAAACTGATATAGATCAGCAATATTGTGGGGGTTTTTCTACATTTTCGTGACAAAATCTTAAGTGAATTAAGTAGTATAATCGGCATGTTGAACAATCTGGTACTAAACAATTTTCAAAGCGGGTGGGACACCTCTCTTTTAGAATGCGACGGCAACTTCATAATGAAGACTTGCCAGAGAACACTGGTGCTTTCTTTTGGCCAAAATCCTTGTAAAGACGAGGAAAACACTGAAAGACTGCACCTGTCCGGTGAAGATGCTTACTCCTATCTTTTAGAAGTAATCTGCGGGCTCAAAAGCCAGCTAGTTGGTGAAAATGAAATTGTTGGGCAATTTAAAACAGCCTACAAGGCATATACCGCCCAAGAGGACATTAATACCAACCTTTTACTTATCATTGAAAAGCTTTTTAGGGACGCCAAAACCATTAGATCCAAATATCTTTTAGGTCTTAGCCAAAAAACATACGCCTCTATCGCTAGAAAGCAGATCGTTCGCCATAGAAACGCAGAAGAGGTTTTAATTCTGGGCTCAGGTCAATTGGCAGAAGATCTAATCAACCAATTTAAAAAGAAAGCAAAGGTTTTTGTATGCGCTAGAAACAAAGAGCGCGTTCAAGAGCTTGTTAAAGAGCACAATATTGAGTCCATTGACTGGGTCGACCTTGAAGAAGTAAGCAACTTTGCTTTCATCGTTAACTCAATTGGCTTTGACGGAACTCTTTTTGACAATGACTTCTTTGAGGCATGGACTGAAAAGTTTGATAACAAGCTATTTATCGACCTTGGCTCCCCTTCTATTTTAGAAACTGAATTTGGAATGGAAGAAGGTGTCATGCACTTGCAAGATATTTTTAAAGAAGGCGCAATTCACGAATCACGTAAAAAACAACAAATAAAAAAGGCCCGAGTTGCAATGGAAGGAATAGCGGCCAGACGTCACAAACTACTTGAGACAAAGCTACAATCCAAAATTCTAAACACTCCGGCAAACAAAACCAAGATCGCTTATGTCTAATTCACAATACCTTATTGGTACAAGGGGCAGCCTTTTGGCCGTCACTCAATGCACGCTCTTAAAAGAAGAAATAGAGAGCAAAACCAATGCCCGCTTTGATTTGAGAAAGATTAAAACAGAGGGTGATCAAAAGACTGAGAAGCCTTTGTGGCAACTTGATGGAAAAGATTTTTTCACTAAAGAGCTGGATGCAGCGCTTTTAAAAGATGAAATAGACCTTGTGGTCCACTCATACAAAGACCTAGGCTCTGAAAGACCAGAAGGGCTTAAGCTTGCCGCCGTTGGTAAAAGGCGTTTTGCCCACGATATTTTACTTATAAAAAAAGAAAGTGTGCCAAAAATTAAAGACATGAAAGACTTTATTGTAGGCACTAGCTCCCCTAGAAGAATCACAAACATTGAACACTCCCTAAAAGAGTTTTTGCCACAGGCAAGTGATGAGCTGAAAGTTTCATGCAAAATGCTTAGGGGCAATGTTAATACTAGAATACAAAAGCTTATTGATGGCGACTATGACGCAATCGTTTTGGCACTGGCCGGTTTAGAAAGACTTGCCAATAAAGAGGACTCCGCCAAGATTTTAGATGGCCTTTTAAAGGATTTAACTTTCTTTGTTTTGCCGCAAAAGACTTTTCCTTCTTCAGCATCCCAAGGGGCACTTGCCGTTGAGGTTCATGACCAATCACCAAAACTTAATGAAATTCAGGATGTCTTAAACAGTATTCACTGCTCTGAAACAGTTGAGGCTGTGAAACGTGAGAGAAAGGCATTTGTTGGCTATGGCGGCGGTTGCCACTTAGCTGTCGGAATTCATGTTAAGAAACATAAAGACCTCTTTATCCACATCCACAGAGGACAGCACAAAGATCAAAGAGTTGATAGAGTTGAAATTGAAAACAACCCTCTAGACAGAATAAAAGGCAAAAAGGCATTTTTTGCACTTGGCAGTTTGGACAAGCTCGTACAACAGACACCTGTGGAAACCAAGATTCCAAGCGATCTCAACCTTTTTGTAACTTCTAAATATTGCATAGAGAGTTTAAAGGATGCTAGCTTTTCATCAGTTTGGGCCAGTGGCTCTAGAACTCACAAGAAGCTTGCAAAGGCCGGTTACTGGGTCAATGGCAGTGCGGATGGATTTGGACATGAGGAAGTAGCTGAGTTGAAAGAGTCCAAGGCGGTGCAAATGATGCTTCAAAGCTCAAATTGGGCCACACTCTCTCATTCTGATGCGCAAAGCCCTGTGGGTGATGTGATTGGCTGCTACAAGAGAAACATTAATGAAAGCGTGGACATCAACCTTTCTGATGTTGAAGTGGTTTACTGGGGAAGCTATTTTCAGTATTGCGAATATGTGAAGCGCTTTCCAGAGGTTAAAACAAAAATCCATGCCTGCGGGCTTGGAAAAACATACGATAGTTTTAAAAACAACGGCGTCGAAGTACTGCCTGTTGCTGATATGAAAAGTTTTAAAGACTTAGTCGACACAAAGGAACTTTAAATGAATTCCGAACAATTATTTGAGAAGGCAAAAGAATACACCCCTGGTGGCGTGCACTCACCAGTTAGAAGCTTCAAGGGCCTTCACACTACTCCCCGCTTCATGAAAAAGGCCAATGGCGCTTTTATCACTGACGAAGAAGACAAAGAGTATATTGATTTCTGCATGAGCTTTGGGCCTTTAATTTTAGGACACAAGAATCAAGCAGTTTTAGAAAAAGCAAAAGAGGCTATGGAAAATGGCTGGAGTTTTGGAGCCGCAGAGAAATACTCCCTTGAACTTGCTCAGTACATAGTTGATAGAATAGACCATATAGAAAAGGTTCGTTTCATGAACTCTGGCACCGAGGCCGTTATGACGGCAATACGTCTTGCTAGAGGCGCTACGGGTAAAAATAAAATTCTTAAGTTCAACGGTTGCTACCATGGCCATATGGATCAAATGCTTATTAAGGCCGGGTCAGGTTTGGCCGGCGAGGCCGAGGCATCTTCCAAAGGCGTGACTCCTTCCACTGCCGAAGACACTCTTGTATGTGAGCTTGGCGACTTGGAAGAAGTAAAGAACATCTTCAAAAACCACTCAGACATTGCGGCAATTTTTATCGAACCGCTTCCGGCGAACAACGGACTATTGCCCCAAAGCTTGGAATACCTTAAAGGATTGAGACAAATTTGTGACGAACACAACGCGCTTCTTGTTTTTGACGAAGTGATCTCAGGCTTTAGAACCTCTTTTGGCGGCATGGCGCAAGACACAGGGATCACCCCGGACATTGTCACTTACGGCAAGGTCATTGGTGGAGGTTTTCCAGTTGGAGCAGTCGCAGGTAAGAAAGAAGTTATGGACCTACTTGCTCCTGTTGGAGGCGTCTATCAGGCCGGAACACTTAGTGCCAACCCGGTTGCCATGGTGGCAGGGCTTGCAACACTGAAACAACTAGATGACAACTTCTACGCAAACCTTAAAAAGAATACAGACTCCATCGTTGGCATCTTCAATGAATGGTTTGCTCAATCAGAATTTAGCGACTACAAAATTGTTCAACAGGCCTCACTTTTCTGGATGGTTCCGGGAGGTGCGCCTAGCAATGCTTCTCAAATACCTGCAAACCTGCTTGAAAGATTTAACCGTCTTTTTGAAGTTCTTTTAAACAAGGGAATCTACCTTTCCCCCAATGGATATGAGATCGGTTTCGTAAGCGCCGCTCATAACGAGTCTGTTCAAGAAGAGCTTAAGCAAAGGTTATGGAGCTAGGTCGAACCAAAAACTGGTTTTATGCACTGCTGGGAATCGCGGTGCTCTTTATCTTTATACTTGGGGCCTGGTGGCTATATCTGGTTTTCAAACTTTCCAGCGCATTACAGGGTATTGACTCCACAGTTCTTCCAACCAATTTGGCGTTAATGGTTCAGTGGGAAGGCCTGAGCTTCTTTGGGCTGACACTTGCTCTTGGTGTGGCCTTAGGCTGGGTATTTTGGCAAGACCATAAAAAAACAAGATCTCTTCAAACCTTTTACTCCACCCTCACACACGAGTTAAAGACACCTCTTGCGAGCATGAGACTTCAGGCACAGGTTTTGTCAGAGACAATAAATGGACTAAACATTGACCCCAAGGAGAAAGAAAAGGTCGAACGTTACGGAAAACGACTTCAAGAGGACGTGGTTCGACTTGAGGGAGAGCTTGATAAGCATCTTCAACTCTCAAGAACTTTGCGCGGGGGAAACCTCGCCCACTCTCCAGTATCTCTTGTTCCTTTAATAGTAAGTGAAAGCAAAAGGTATCCAGAGCTTTCTTTAAAGCTTGAAAACAATATTACAACACCTGTGGTTTTGGGTGACCAAACGGCACTTAAAATAATTTTTAAAAACCTCTTTGAAAATACGACTCGCCATCACAAAGGCCAGGAAAGAAAAGTTAGCATTTTAACACAGGGTGAAAATGGAAACATTCGCCTCAAATATGATGACCATGGTGAAAAGTTTCACGGCAACTTTGAGCAATTGGGGAAACTCTTTTACAAGCACGACTCTCCTAAGGGTTCAGGCATTGGTCTCTATCTTGTGAAGAAGTTGGTTGAGAGACAAGGTGGACAGTTTGTGATAAAAAATGACCCCAGATTGATTTTTGAGCTTAAACTAAAAAGAGGCGAAGAACTTGAGTAGCTTTAAAAACATTCAGCTTTTAATTGTTGAAGATGAGCCAAATCTTGCGGACACTCTCTCTGAGTATCTTGAGTCCAAGGACTTTAATGTGTGCTTGGCCAGAACCGCTCAGCAGGCACGGTCAGCTTTTAACGCTCAAGACTTTCATCCTCAAGTTGTGCTAATGGATATTGGGCTTCCCGATGGCGATGGGCTTGAGCTTGCAAGAGAGTTTCGCTTCAAAAGAAAGGACTTTGTGCTTCTCTTTCTATCAGCTCAAAATGACCCAGAGACCAAATATGAAGGGCTTCAAATGGGTGCCGAAGACTACATTACAAAGCCATTTGATTTAAGAGAGCTTACTCTTAGGCTGGAAAGAATTCTCTCCAACAGAGCGGATCTTGACACCCTTTCCGAGGAAATCGATCTTGGAGATTTAAAGATTTGGTTTAAAAGATTTGAGCTTCTTGATGGGGATAACAATATTGTTTCAATAGGACAAAAAGAGCAGGCCATCTTAAAGCTGCTTTACCAAAATGCAAACCAGGTAGTTTCTCGAGACACTATCATAGATGAAGTGTGGGGAGAGAGCAGCTTTCCCTCGAACAGAACGGTAGATAATTACATTGTGAAACTAAGAAAGTGGCTTGAAAGCTCAAAGGAAGATGCCGCCAAGATTTCAAGCGTAAGAGGCATAGGATATAAATTTGAAATAAAAGGTCCAGGAAATGAATGACATTTTTGAAAACAGAAAACAAGTAAACGGGAAAACACAGGTTCCTGTTTGGTTTATGAGACAGGCCGGAAGATATCACGACCACTATCAAAACCTTAAAAAGTCCCATGACTTTATGCAACTGTGTAAAACTCCAGATCTTGCTTGCGAGACAACAATGGGGCCTATTAGAGAGTTTGACTTTGACGCCGCCATTTTATTCTCAGACCTTCTCTTTCCTCTTGAGCAACTGGGGACTGGACTTGTCTATGACCCAGGCCCAAAGCTTAGTCTTAAAATTTCAAACCTGGATGACCTCAAAAGGCTTAAGCAAGACGGCTTCAGCGAAGACTATTATAAATTTCAAAAAGACGCCTGCTCTCTTTTAAAGAAGGCCCTTCCTCAGGACAAGACACTTCTTGGTTTTGTCGGAGCTCCTTTTACTCTCTACGCTTATGCTGTGGAAGGCGCCCATGCAGGAAGTCTCGTATCCTCAAAAACTGGCCTTTACGATGGACGCTTTGAGCGTTTTTGTGAACTTCTCCTTCCAAATGTTTTGGACGAAATGAAGATGCAAGCTGAAGGCGGCGCGGATGCGATGTGCATTTTTGACACTGCGGTTGGCGAGCTTACAGTAAAAGACTTCACTAGAATCGTGCTTCCAAAAATAAAGCACCTTACTTCTGAGTTTAAAAAGCTCTACCCTAATAAAAAGGTTATCTACTACTCTAGAAACACTCATAAAGAACACCTTCGCGCCATCCAAGACGACAATATTGACGTAATTGGGGTTGATTGGAGACACAACCTTGGAGAGGTTATTAATGAGTTTGGAAAAGACTACTATGTTCAAGGAAATTTTGATCCCTGCTGGCTCCACCTTCCATGGGAAAAATGTGAAGAGCTTTTAAAAGAAAACCTTGAAGAGGTTAGAAGAAGCGGAGCTGACATGAGCCGCTGGATCATGGGTCTAGGACACGGTGTTCTTCAGCACACGCCTCAAGAAAACGTAAAAAATGCTGTTGAATTCATCCACAAAAATTATCACTATTAAATAGTTTGGGGAGTCCCCTTGGGCTCCCTACTGTCAAAAAATTCCTAAAAGAATTAAGCATCTCATTTCAAACGCGCTAGAGCCTATTTATTAAGGGGCTTTTAACATCAATGCCACGAGTCATAAAAAAATAATCTAAATTAAATCTAAAGATTTAATTTGCTATTGTGATAGCGTATTTTTTTGTTCTACTATTTATTCATGATGAAAAGAATAATTTATACACTAAATGCAGGCGCCTTCAACTTAGACCCATTATTTAATGGAACTGATTGGGAAAGGATTAACATCGACTCTATCAGTCAGGTTGACTACCAGTTCACAAAGGAAAACAAATGTGTGCTTCTGGTATGTGGAAATGACACCCAAAAATTGAAAGACATGTTTTCAACTTTTGAGATTACAACCTGCAACCTGCCAACTGCCTTTCTCTTAGGCCATGAGAATCAGGAAATTATTAACTTGTGCTACAACTTCGACTTTAGCAATATCTTCATCAACACAGTTGACCATCTACTTTTAAAAACTCACCTTAAGTATACTTTTTCAAACTATGAAATGGTGGTTAGAAACAACGGTCAAAAATGGCTTAAGCACATTGATCCAAAAGAATTCACTAAAAAAGAATTTCAAATCATTGAATACATCGCTCAAGCTCCACTTACAGAGCTATCGAGAGAAGACCTTCAAAGCTTTATTTGGGGACACGGCAAAAAGACCACAAACAAGCTTGATGTGCATATCTGCAATTTGAGAAAGAAGCTTACTGATCAAAGCGTAATCATTCAGACAAATGAGCGTGGAAAAGTAAGCTTGGGAATCTCAAGAGAGCTATACCTCGACAAAAAAGTCGGAGCTTAGTCCAAACTTCATCAGCTTCTTAACTCTAGATGGAACAAGGCCTGTGAACACCAGGTTATCCCCTGAGTGTGATGCGATATCTTGAAGAAGAACATTGTCTCCTTCCATATTGTTGACTTCAGCAATCTTTTTGATAATTCGAGTACCATCAGATTTTCGATCCAGCTGAACAATAAAATCAATAGCAGTGCTCATTTGCTTTCGGATGGCCTTTAAAGGAACATCGTATCCAGCAAATAAAAACAAATTTTCAATTCTACTTAATGATTCCGCAGGAGAATTCGCGTGAACAGTGCACATTGAGCCTTGATGCCCTGTATTCATTGCCTGCAGCAGATCGAAGGCCTCGCCTCCTCTGACCTCTCCCACAATAATACGGTCAGGCCTCATTCTCAGACAGTTCTTTAAGAGCTCTCTAGTTCCCAATGGCGACTCTATGGAGCCTGCAGCATTGGCCGTGAGAAGCCTCACTGTGTTGGGAGCTTTAAATTGAAGCTCTTTAACATCCTCAATTGTCACAATCCTTTCGGTAGGCCCAAGTTCTTGCATCATCAAATTCATAAGGGTGGTTTTCCCACAGCCTGTGCCTCCGGATATGATGACGTTTTGCTTGGAAGCGACAAGAGTCTTCAGAAATGAAACAAACTTATCATTCATGTCAAATGCTCCAGGAGCATCCTCAAAGCTTGTAATATTTTTCAAATACTTTCTTATGGTGATTGCAGGACTGGAGGCCGTGTAGGCCGAGGACACCATATGTATTCTACTGCCATCTGGCAGCAGTCCATCCATAATATGATTGTCTCTATTGAAGCTTCGTTTGTTTAGCTGTGCGACTTCTTTGCAGAACGCTATAAGCTCTTCAGCGGAGAAGCTAACATTTAAGCGGATAAGTTCACCGTCTCTTTCAATGTACACATTGTCCACATTGTTGATGATAATTTCGCTAATGCCCTTTTTAGTTGAAAGGTCGGCAAGAAGTTTCCAAATAGAGTTTTCAGTATTCATTTAAACCTTCCGATATAGGAAAAAGTCTTTTTCATTCAACGCATGGCCATAGGTTGCAATATCATTGAAAAAAGTCATTTTGTTTTTATCGCTAAGTTTTAGAATTTTTTCAGTAATACCCTTTCCGCCTACTTCACCGGCCTTCATGAGTTCTTCTTTGTCCCAATACTTTAAAAGCGAAGATAGAATCAATATTGTCCAGTCAAGCTTTTGAACTTTGGCCTTTGTATCCACTAATATTTCATCGACTTCATAGGGCACGGCCATAAAGCTTGTTGCCTGGCCATATAGTTTCTCACTCTCAAGATCTTTCATCTTTAGGTACATCCCCAACAAAAAGATCCTAAAATTGCCCAAAGTGGAAAAGCGTTCAAAACGGCCTTCAAAGTCTTGAACATCCAATGTGTGCCCAAGCTCCACTTCCTCTAAAAACTTTCCGGTTTCAAGCTTGCTTAAATATAGCTCGCAAAGTCTGTCTCTGAGGCCTTTTATCCCCTTCCCCACAAGGCTTGCCTCTAATGCCGTTGTGCCATGACCTGCCAGAAGATTCTTTCTTAGATGCAGTTTAAGAAAAGGGTCCTCCTGCAGATAATCAACGATAGTGGCAAAGCTTGAGCGTGAATGTTGCAGGCCAGAAACGCAAAGCCAGTAGACTGACTCGGGAACTCTGGTAAATGTGAGCTTTTCTTCCATAGTTTTACCTCAGTAGCTATTTTAACTATAATTTAGAAGGAAACAAATTACAGGAATTAGGAACAAATATGCCCTTGCCACTATTCAGAGTTGTTGAAATTTTGGAAGTAAAGAGATCATCCATTTGGGCGAAGCTTGCCAACGCCCCTATTGGAAAGCAGCCTGTGGCAGTGGACGTTAGGCCTGCCAAAGAACTAGAATACGAGGCCCTCGAACTGGTTGATGAATATCTGACTAAAAACAAGGTTCGCGACTTTCCCTACAAGCTTAGTGTCCTAACCAACCTCGGGGAACATCCTAGACTGGAAGTTTTTAAACACTGGGACGACCTTCCAGCGTTTTTTAAACGCAAAAACAGACCTCTCAACATGAAAGAAAACACTCTCATGGCCAAGGTGACGCTAAAGCAAAAAAACATGGAAAATATAAATATCGAAGAGGTGGAAGAGACCATCAGCTCTTACGCCAATAAACATAAGCTGTTGGCAAAAAAACAAAGCTACCTAAATTATCTCAAACAATTATCTGAAGAACTTGGCATGTAAATATGAGTGATGACAAAAAAGACGATCTAATTGGGTTCAGAGATTTTATCGAGGGCGACAAGCTTCTCAAGAATGCAAATCAGCCTAATAAAAAACACAAAAGAGATGGCTTTGAGATGTTTAGCTTCTTGGAGCTGGAGTCTAAAAGACTTGATAAGCAATTAAAAGTGCTTGAGGAGGCAAGCTACCTTCTCAAAAGCTGCGACTCATTTCCAGGACTCAACAAACAAATTAATCGTGAGATTCTGCTCACTAACGCTAAGTTAATGAACAGACTCTTTGATGAAGACTCACCTATGTGCAAGTCTCTGGACGAGGTTTTTAAAGACTTGTTTGGCTAGTTCTTGGCCAAGGTATTTAAAAAGACTGGACCGCCGACATGCGCATAGTCCTCTTCTTCGAGAGTGTCGAAGTCATAGCCACTCAAATGCTCATACACCAAAGCGTATAAATACTCAGTAAATCCTTCAACAGCTTCAAATCCAAATGATTTTGCAAAACCCGCTAGGTCTGAAGAAACACCTTCGTCATCCATAGGCTTTAGTTGATACTCATCTTTAACTTTAATAAAGTGCTTGTTTAAAAATGTTTTGAGCTCTTCAATAGCAAGGCCCATTTTATTTGCCTTGTCAGTGTGAAAGTTACCTAAAGCAAAGTTCACAAAGCTTGAAAGAATTAAGGCCTCAAAGTCTATCTCATCAACTTTGTAGTTTAAATAGAATTGATCATTCAATTTAGACTGCGCCTTGAGATCTTTGTAGGTATTTAAAAAACTAGAAATAAACGGCACTAAAACTTTGAAAGATACAACCTGTGATCTCCAAAATTCATAAGTTTTGATATTGTCCACCGCCATGGCATGTTGGCCAACACCAAAGTTTCTAACTTTTGGAATGTCGTCAAAAGATTGCTCAAGAAAAGTGTTCCACCACGCTCCTAAGAAGTATTCATTCTCCTCTACAGCGAATGGAGAATTTTTTATGGTTTTCTTCAAGATTGAGCGATTGAGATGCCACAGTGAATTTCCAACCTTGTATACCTCGGTAAAGTCAAAAATATCAAAAACCGACTCTTCGCTCTTAAGCTTTCGTTGAACTTTGCAATACTGAAGCCCAAGCTCCAATGCGGCCTTAACACCTTTGCCTATCTTGCCTATTTCCACACTTCCGCCTCGAAGGGCATCGTTTAGGGTTATACTGGCGTTGATAAGTCTTACAAAGTTAAAGTGAAGATACTGCTTTCTTTTCTCACTTTGCACTTTCGAAAGTTCTCCGAGAATATTCTCCATATCCTTTTCAAACTGAATAAGGGCGGAAGAATGAAGACTCTGATTTGCAGCAGTGGGATCAACGGTTGCCTCGATTCCAACTTTTTTATCAATAAAGCGGTCAATGCCTTTAAGACTCATGAAAGGATGCAAACTTTCGCGTGCATCGTAATAATCAACAAAGCCGAATTCGCGAAGGCGCTCTTTCTTATGAGTGTACTCAGTCTCCTGAAGATACGAAAACGATTCGTTAATAAGCTTAAAGAGCATGGAATAGGCGTTTTCAACACCCATTGAGTCATATAGGTGCCTAACGAAGTATTTAAGCTCATTGGCATATGCGTAGTCTTCTGCGTACTCAAGAAGAAGGAGCATATCGTCTGTTAGAAAGTAGTTGTCGTGATCTGGATATTGAGGATCCTCCACATCAAAAGTGTGGATGTTCACTCTGGATTTAAGATATAGAAGAAAGTCCTCATTGTTTACGAACTCTTTAACAAGCTCGTCCTCTTTGGTCTTAGAGTACACTTCCAACCAATATTCAAAAGAAAACACATCAACGGCGTCTCTTTTCCACAGGTCTAGATCAAGCAAGGCCTGCCTTTGTTTGGTGCTTAGTTTTGGAAGTATCGAGGCAACTTGCTCACTGGAGGTGGACAATAGAGAAACGTACAATGGCTGCAATGGCACATTGGACAGGTCCAGCCCGGTTTCAACCAACTTTTCAATATCTTCAAAACTTCTATAGGATCTGGCCTCATAGATGATCTTGGCCAAAAGATTATTTTTGTCATTCATGGGCTATTAAATACAATAAAGCCCTGTAAAGAACAAGGGTTAGTTGAGAATCTCGTTTAAGGCCTTTCTCTCTTTATCGTTGAAAGCAAAGCCACCAGTCCTAAGGAGAGCTCTTAGTTTTTCTTGAGTGGCGGCGGACTCTGGATTGTTGCTTTTGACATCTCCGAAGCCCTCTTTTGAAACCTTTTTCTCGCCTTTTTTATCAATGCTTACAACTGTGTCAGGCTCTTTCTTTTTAGGTTTTCCGATTTCCACACCAAACTTGGCCTGCACCCGCGCCTTAATCTCTTCTTTAGAAGGTCTTTTTTTTGCCTTTTGGGTCTCCTGCGCCTGTAAATTTGATGAATTAACTTTCATAAAATACCTTTTGGTGTTACTAATAAAATTGTAACAAAAAACGCATTGCACAATGAAGGTTCGGCAAGAAATGCAGTTGTTTAATCATGTACCTGATATTTCAGATGTTTTAGGGCTCCACTCATCCCCAAAGGCCTGTTTGTTCGACATGGACGGGACTATAATGGATACTGAGATCATCCACGCCCAGGCCCTATTTGAGCTTGTTCAGCTCTACCATCCAAATAAATACACCGAAGCGCAACTTTATGATCTCTGCCTAGGCCAAACAGACGACTTCATCTTTGAGACCTTAAAGTCTCAGAATTGCTTTCTTAATATGACCAACGAGAAGCTTGAAAGTATGAAGCTAGAAGTGTTTTTAAGAATTCTTAAAACCACCCCTTCAAGCAAAATTTTTCTTCCTAAGGTCAGACTTCTTCTATCTGAACTTAAAAATAGAGACATAAAGCTTGCTGTGGTCACTTCGAGTGACAAACTTTCGGCAATGGCCTTGCTTGAGCTGTTGGATATTGCTCAGTTCTTTGAACTGTTTATCACCAAAGAGGACACTCCCCTCAACAAACCTCATCCCGATCCCTACTTAAAGGCCTATAAAACCTTGGGAATGGGCCCTCAAGAATGCGTAATATTTGAAGATTCGCCAACAGGGCTTGAAGCAGCGCAAGTTGCAGCGCCTAAAGCGATTATTCAGGCGGGGTGGTATAAGCAGGCAAAGCTCAGCTAACCTACTCTTTTATAATTGATATCTGCCAATGTGGCACTTCGTCGCCCTCTACATACTCCAGTCGGACCATGTCTCTTTTGTTTGCAACGGATTCGTCATCAATATTATTTTTAACGTAGAATTCTGAACCTACCACATCGATTAGATTGAAGAGTCCTTGATGCTTTTGATTTGCAACAAGATACTTTATAAACAGCAGAGGCACAGGTCCTTTTTCAGAGCCCAATGAATCGAACTTTTTCATTTCTTCAAGGCCATCTCTTTCAAAAAATTTAGGCATCTGCTCCTCAAGATAGGAAAGCATTTTAGTATTAAAGAGATAGTCGTATTTGAACTTAAGCATATCAAGCTTAACGCTGTCCATATTGAACTCTTTAAGCGCCTCAGCTGAGATTAGGAAGTGGCTTTTCTCAATCTTCTTGGGCCTTGGCTTCTTCTTAACAACGACTTTCTTTCTTTTTTTCTTTTTAGGTTTTAATACCTTCTTTAGCGGGGCTGGGGCCAATGGTCCAAGTTCGATGGTCTCTTCAGGCTCCACTTTAGAAACTTTGGACTCCTTCGGCTTTTTCTCAACAAAAATCTCATCAAGACCTTCTTTAACAAATACTCTTAATGAACCAGCAGGAAACAACTCCCCTCCTACTGCGGCCTGCCTCTTTTTAAGATCCTCAAAGATGTAGGGAAATACTTTATCAAAAATTGGCTCGTAAGATTCTCTATCCTTCATAACGCTTGTGTATCTCGCCAAGCAACCTCGAGCGTTTCCATTGTCGTTTAAAACCTTCATTACATCACCAGAGCTGATGACATGAAATAATTGTTCGACGTAGGAGACCCCATAAAGATCATCCTTTTCAGAACATATTCTTTCAAAAAGTTTTTGATCCTGCTTACAACTCTTAGCAAAAAGCTTTTCTACTTTTGCTTTGCTTGAAAAACATTTACCACCAGAGCAAGCAAGTCGAAGTCTATTGACGACAGGGTCATTTTCTTTTTTAGGCGCACTTTTCATCCAGTTTTTTAAATAGGTTTGGAAATCAAAATTGTACGGTGGCATATAAGGCGAAAAAGACCTGGAAAGAACAGTTGAGCTTTTTACAAACAGTTTCATGTCTTTGGATTGTGGAGCACATTTTTTGATGAGCCTATTAATGGAGACTTCGCAGACGTCACCAAGCTTCATGTTCTTTGATGCCTCCTCCATTCGGTTAAAGAGCTCTCCAAGATAGCTTAAAGCACTCATGCGATATAAATATCTAATATATTCAGAACTATTCGCCAGTTCAGCATTTGGGCAAAGACCGGCAGTGTTAAGGTCTTTGATAAATTCCTTTAAACTATAGAGCTCTTGCTCAATAGAGTTATAAGGGTATTTATTATACCTTTGTCTCTCCTCAAAAATGCTGTTTCCAAACTTCTTATCCTTGAAGAAAAATGGCTCTGAGGGGCCAAAGTAGTGCTCGAAGTTCTGTTCGCCAAGCAAATGGGGAGCGATTGGCGCCGCGTTCAAGTACAAAGTAAAAAGGGAAAGGAACGCTAGAAACTTCATACCCAGGCCAAGCTCAACCACGGAACATAGGTTATCAACATCAGAGCGCCTAAAAGCAAAAACAAATATGGCGCGGAGGCCTTGTATATTGAAAGCACCGACTTCTCAAATCGAAAACTTGAAATGAACAAGTTAATCCCAACAGGAGGAGTAATATAGCCAATCTCCAAATTGGTCAGGAAGATAATGGCCAGATGAATAGGATGCACATCAAACTGTTGTGCAATAGGCAGAATTAGCGGCACAACCACGATGATTGCGCTGAAGATATCCATCAAACTTCCAACAATTAGAAGAAAAATATTAAGACAAAGAAGAAACATCCATTTGTTTTGAATAAGCTGCTTCATTGCCTCCAGGATCTTCATTGGAACTTCCTCATCCACAAGATAGTTGGTTAGTCCTAGAGCGCAGGCAAGAATTAAAAGGATTGCCCCAACGAGAGTCATAGAATCTTTTACGATGTTAGGCAGGTCATCTTTGATTTTTATATCTTTATATAGAACAACCACCATTATCAAAGTGTAAAAAGCGGTGATGGCCGCGGCTTCAGTAACTGTAATGAATCCTCCGTAAATACCACCGAGAATAATAAATGGAAGGGGCAACTCATAGCGCGCATTTTTCATTGCTAACTTTGCATTTGAAAATGAAAAAGGAATTCTTGTTGAGCCGGAGCCTTTGCCATTATAGACACTCCAACCAGCTAGAATTAAAACCAAGAGTGTGCCTGGAATGATGCCTGCGATAAAAAGCTCATTAATATCGACTTTGGCCACAATCCCGTAAAGAATGATCGGCAAACTTGGCGGGAATAAAAGGCCAAGCGAGCCAGAGGTGGTAATTAGGCCTAGTGAGAATTTTTCGCTATACTGCTCTTTCAAAAGCATGGGATATATAAGTCCACCAAGGGCAATTATTGTAACTCCACTTGCCCCGGTAAAGGCCGTGAAAAAGGCGCAAACGCAAAGCGAGACGATTGCGACACCGCCAGGTAGCCAGCCCAAGAATGCCTCTGCAAGCTTTAGAAGCCTTTGAGGTGATTTAGACTCCGCTAGAAGATAGCCTGCAAATGTGAACAAAGGTATGGTCAAAAGTGTTGGGGCCTGCGCCAGTCGATAGATTTCGATCGCCACAGCGGAGATCTCCACTTCCGCAAAGTAGAATGCCAGCATGGCAAATAAGGACATAACCACAAATATTGGAGTGCCCAAAGCCGCGAGAAGACCTATTATTGAATAACCAATTGCTCCCACTTACACATCCTTTAAAAAGTTTTTAAGAGTTACGGTGATGAACCTCAATGCGATAAAGGCAAAACCAAAAGGAATAATGGAAACAAGCCATCCACTATGAATTCCTAGAAAGGCCTCCCTACCGTACTCAAGCTCAACAACAGCAAAATCTTTTCCCGCCATAAAAAGAAAATAACAAGCAACAATCGCCGCTATGGAACCAATAGCATCCACGGCCTTTTTTGCATTTTTCTTGTTCAAACTCTCCAGCGCTCGGGAGACGATGTCTAACTTAATATGGTTGCCTTTACCTGTGGCCATAACTCCACCCATGAAATCGCTCAAAAAAACCATATGCCTAACAAGTGGATCAACCCAGAGAAACGATTCACCAAACCATCTGGCCACGATATTAAAAAGGGTTAAAAAGAGCATTCCAAAAAGACAAATACTCAATATTGAAAAGGCTATCTTTTCAAGAGCAAGATCAAGCTTTTGAATCATCTATAACTCTCCAGCATTTTGATTGCTTTCTCAGAAATAACTTTGCCTTTCAGCTTATCGAGAACCTTTGCTCTAATTTCTTCGGCTTTGGCGATATCCTTGTCATCAAAGTCTATAAATTCAACACCTAGTGACTTCAATGTTTCAAGACCTTGGGCATTGTCTTTTACAGAGTATTCATTCGCCTGATCCACATACTTTTTGGCAATCTCTTTCACCTTTGCATGGTGCTTCGCTGGAATCTTTTTCCATCCCTTCTTGGAAATTAATAAGGCCCCAATAGAGTATGCAGTTGGAAAATTAATTAAGTATTTGATTTGACTTTGCCACTGCAATGCCAAAATGCCCAAGGGTGGAGCGTATGCAGCGTCAATAATGTTTGTGGATAGTGAGGACAAAACATCAGGCAGAGCAAGTGGAACAGAGACCAACTTCAGAGATGAAATCATGGCCTCAACAACTCTATCCCCTTCCCAAGACCATATCTTTACCCCTTGCATTTGAGGTATGCTCGAAACTTTCTTAGTCGATACCACATAAACTTGGCCAATCCCGTAAAATCCAAGATTCACAAAACCGCTAGCTTCAATTTTCTTATTGAAGTAAGGAGTCATTCCCTTCAACGCCTTCATGGCCTTTTTCTCATCGTGCAAAAAGTTGAATGGAAGCTCAATTGCTCTTATGTCGCCTGCAATATCACCAAGAGTTTTGCCGGTGAATACTCCTCCATGCAATTGACCAACTCTGATCTTTCTTAAAACGTCAGGTTCATCCCCTGCCACGCCACCGTAGTAGATCTTTACCTTGACCTTCCCATCCGTTGCCTTTTTAACTTCCTTGGAAAAGTCCTTCATTGTCTTGGCCCAGTTGGTTCCTTCTGGAGCGAGGGCCGCAATTTTAATAACTGCCGCGTTAGCGGTGAGTGTTACGCACGCGAGAGCGGCCAAAACAAACTTTTTCATAAACATCCTTTAAAAAATATTTTCTTTATTGTTTTCAATAATTTTGAATCTCTCATGTGCGATTGCATTGAATAGATTTAAGTGAGCTTTCTTCTTGTAGGCCTTCACTCTCTTGTCCTGAGCTCCCGCGTTTTTAACCTTTTGCCAAATAGCGAACTCTCTAATTAATGCTTCCCTCTGTTTGGCATACTCAACTTCATCCATCATAGGTATGATGTAGTATTGAATATAAGAAACTCTTCCCAATAGATTGTGGGGATAGTCTTTTATAAATTTTTTAAATAACCTCTTGCCCTTCTCCAAGTCTCCACCGAGCATTGCAGGCCTTGACGCTTCATAAAGAGCATAGAAAAGATAGCAGGCCCCTCCTTCAAAATTCATGTCCTGCTTGCATACCCAGTCCATCATAGCTTTGGCGCTTCCTATTCTGGAGAGCAACAAAACGTTCCCTTTCTGAAGATTGATAAGACCGCCTAAAGATTGACCAGCAAAAAAGACGGCCGTTTTATCATCAGGGTCAAGTTTGGACTCTAAAAGCTTTGGAAGTTTCTGGGCAGCGTTTTTAGAGAAGACTTCCTCTTTTGATATTCCCTTCTTTTCCAAATAAGCAAGGCCGTAATTGAGACTTTTGGTGTAAGCGGAAATCGCCTGGTCTTTAAAGAATCGATTGTCACTGTCGACCAACTCTTCATTGAGGTTTTGTGTTTCGAGCACTCCAAATGCGTATCCCCCATAGCTCTTCGCAAGCATGGCCAGAAGCCTTTCATTGTCAGGGTTTGCAAACGAAAGCCCTTCAATCATCTTAATATTTGCTGGAGCGCCATCTTTAAAAAGGTGCCAATTAGGCTCATAGTTGATTTGGCCAGAGCCCTTTTCCATGATTTTTGCAGTGGTGTTAACCGCTACCCTATCAACGCTTGAACACGAAACGCCAAGAAAAATTGGTAGCCATAGAAGGGCCTTTATTTTCATAATTATTACTCCATATAAACGACTGAAATTACAATAAATTGTAGGCCAAACGTTAAAATTTTGCACGATCCGTGCCGTATAGGCGAAAATTTGCCTCTAAAGATGAAAAAACAATGGTTTTATGCTAATATAGGTTAAGTTTTACTTTAGAAAGGCATTCATAAAGCCGAGTATTTAATTACGGTTCAAAACACAGGAGAAGCTTATTGCTAAATCTTTTGAAAGTTTTGGATTTTTTCGGCCATTAGGAGCTTAAATATCTATCTCTGCTGGTTGAAAAAATCTTAAAAATTAAGACTTTAAACCAGAAAAAAACAGAGGTATTTATGAAATCCACAGAGAGCTCTTCTCTTTTAAAAGGGAATCAAAAACAAACTACATTCGCTAAAACGGCAAGACCCACTTCTCTTAGAAGTGCTAGGCCTATGAAGTCCATGATGAAGCTAAAGAGTGCTAGACCTAAGAAGGTTGAAGTTACTAAGAAGCTTATGGCAAAGGCAATAAAAGTATAACTACTTTAGCTTTGCTCCCACAGAGTCAAGTTCTTGCAAAGTCTCAGAACGGAGTTTCTCCAAGTTTTGCAGCTGTGCTTTGTGTTGATGCACTAGGGCCTTTCTGCGAATATTGAAAAGTGAGTTCGTGAAGTTTTTTCTAAGACGAATAAGTTCCAAAAGACACAGTTTCTTCTCTTCCTTGCTCAACTTATTTTTTAAAATTCTTCGTTCCCCTTCTGGCGTGATTTCCAAAGAGGAATACTCTCCCATGCACTCTTTCTTTCTAACCACAGCATAGCTGTTTATTTTCTCATTCATAGAGCTTAAGGCCTCTTCGAAGTTTACATTCTCACTGTTTTCCAACTTTTCAAGCTCGCTCAGCAACAGCTCTTTACCCATTAAAGGTGGTTGTTCGGTTGTCACTTCAACCGTTTGGGCGTTAATGACTCCTGAAGTGAGAAGAATCACCAATATAAGTTTATTCAAAGCAGCTCCTCCAGTTCTTTATGCCAGGATTAATCTCTTTTGCCAGTTTTTCAATTTCTCTAAGTGTATGACTTAATGGAAGTCCCACAACATTGCTGTAGGAGCCATCGATAGAGTCAATAAAGCAAAGTCCCATTCCCTGTATTCCGTATGCCCCCGCCTTATCCAGAGAGTCTCCCGTTTCTAAATACAGTTCAAGAAGATCACTTGGTATTTTTGAAAAGTTTACGGTGGTCTTAACTGAAAATAAACTCTGTCTGCCCTGCCCTATCAGGCAAACACCTGTAAACACCTCATGTGATTTGCCACTTAAACTTTGAAGCATTTCTCTTGCGTGATTAGTGTCTTTGGGTTTTTCCAGTATTCTCCCCTCACTTGAAACAACTGTGTCAGAGCCAAGAACAATCGAATGGGAATCCACTTTGTTATAAACATCTTTGGCCTTTAAGAGAGCAAGGTCCTCGACATATTCGGCAGGGTTTGTTTTTTCACTCAATTCGGGAGCATCGCTTGTTATAATTTTAAAAGGAAGAAAGGTCCTTTCTAGTAGCTCTTTTCTTCTAGGTGAAGCGCTACCTAAAATAAGCTGGCATGAAGTCTTCTGCATTGTTTAGTATCCATAAGTAATATTCGGTTTCAGTGGTTTCTTTCACCACCTGGCTATTATAATTATTCAAGTTCTTTAAGGCCATGAGTGTTCTCGATAGGGCCTCGGTATAGAAATCCCTAGTAAATCCTCTTTGCCTGCTATTCTTGAAAACCTTTTTTATTGATCTGAGGTTTGTGGTCTCCACCCTTCTTATACGTTCAAAAAGATACTTTTTTCTAAGTTCAAGTTCTTCTTTGCCGTTATTCCACAACCTAAGCCCGTGAAGGTTGGCCAATGGTTTTTCATCTAAGCTTTCCATGAACATGAATGGACTGTTTTTTTCCAAGAATCGCTCTCTGGCCAAGTGAATGCTAGGGATCCTTTTTACGAAATATTCAACAGGCCTGACCAACTCGCTATTTTCTAGATCTTCAATGGACAACCCTTCAGGATCAACTGTTAGCCATTTTTGAGTCGGGAGCTTCTGGAAGCTTTTGTTATTATAGCCTCTAAAATAAACCTCCCCCGCCGTTGTCCTTGTGTCCGTTAAGTTAAGATGATCAATTGATTCATTTAGCTTTACATAGGTTTCACCCGATGTTTCGTGAAATAGGTGAAAAATGGGGTTTTGCATCAAAAACGTCGCGTTTGCTGTGAATATAAAAAACTCGGTGCTTCTTTTGAGAAAAGCACTCTTTCCCCTCTCCAAGCTTCTATTCAATTCAAGATATTGTGAAACATGTCCTGGATTCTGCTCAAGGGTGTAAAGCAATCTCTGTTTAGGAGTTAGATCCTGATACTCCTTTCTTGCGAAGTAGCTGCGATTGGCCTTTTTCTCAAGCAAAGGATACATCCCCATGTCTGTTTCAGGCTTGTTTACCATTGGAAATTTACCAATTTTTCTCTGCTCAAAGTAAACATGGCCATGATTTAGTCTTGCTAAAAAGAAAACCTTCTCCTCGGAAAGGTTGACCTCCAAGAATGAAATGCTGGTGCGGGGAGAAATTCTCATAATCGAGCCATCCCTCAGAAATACCCAGGCATATGAATGCATGCCAGTGCTTATCTCATCACCTTCATGTATTTCACTTGTGTATTGGGCAGTGCTCCCTCCAGACTTTGAGTATTTCCTACAGGCATTAAGACATTGAATAACCCGACCAACAAGCTCTGAGTACTGAGACTCCTTTAACTTTAACTTCCAGTCTGGAGTTGACTCCTTCACTTTCAGCTGCTCCTTCCACTTATTAAAGTCCAGCCAAGTGTTTTCATCTATGTTTTCCCAGTCTACAGTGCTTCTTTCCTGACCTTTGTACTTTAGAACTTCCAAGTCATTTTTAGGCTTTACGCCCCACTCATCCACGTGAAGAAGGATTTCTAAGTCACTCATATTATTTCGACGCAGCAATTCCAGATCTTCACCATCGAGACCAAGACATACGTGTGAAATCAGCAATGTTGCCAAGAACGGCCAAATCTTCACAGATACTCCCTTTTTTAGCTTATCGTCGTGTATTTTTGAATGTTTACCTATTCAAATCCCGCTCTGTTTGTTACAAAGATAAGGCAAAAATCGCCCCCCATTCATTAGCTGAGGAGAGAACTAGGATGTCTAACAATCAAGAAAACTTTTCTTTTGTGGAAGCTGAAAAGAAAATCCAAAATTTTTGGAAAGAAAATAAAGTTTTTGAGAAATCTTTGGAAAAAACCAAAGACAAAGATCCATATATTTTTTACGACGGTCCCCCATTTGCGACGGGACTTCCCCATCACGGACACTTGGTTGCAAGTACTCTGAAAGACATTATTCCTCGCTACTTCACAATGAAGGGCCGCTACGTTTCTAGACGTTGGGGATGGGATTGCCACGGTCTTCCGATTGAGCAACAAATCGACAAGAAATTTGGCATGAGCGCAAATGACTATGTTGAAAAGCATGACATTAAATCTTATTGCGACGAATGTAGAAATATTGTTTTGACCTACACTTCACAATGGGAAAAGACTGTTGAAAGAATGGGCCGTTGGGTTGATTTTCAAAATGACTATAAGACGATGGACACTTCTTTTATGGAAAGTGTTTGGTGGGTATTCAAGCAAGTCTGGGATAAAGGCCTTATCTACAAGGGCAACAAAATAGTTCCTTTCTCCACAGAACTTGAAACTGGACTTTCAAACTTTGAGGCAACTCAAAACTATCAGGATGTTCAAGATCCGGCGGTAACAGTTCTTTTCCAAATTGAAGGCAAAGATGAGTACCTGAGTGCTTGGACCACAACACCTTGGACGCTTCCTTCAAACATGGCATTGATTGTTAACGAGGAAGTGGAGTACACACTTGTTCATGAAAAGAAGAGTGACAAGAAATTCTGGATCGCCAAGGAAAGAATCGAGGCCTATAAAAAAGGTCACGACTTTGAAGAGCTTAAAACAGTCTTAGGAAAAGAACTCAAAGGGTTAAGCTACGAGCCTTTATTCCCTTATTTTAAAGATAAAAAGTCTGAGGGAGCTTTCAAAGTTCTAGCGGATGACTATGTTACCACTAGTGATGGTACGGGTATCGTTCACGCCGCTCCAGCTTTTGGTGAGGATGACAACCGTGTTCTTAAAGACCATGGAGTTAAGGCAATCGTTTGTCCTATCAACACCAAAGGTCAATTTACAGATGAAGTTTCCGACTACGCTGGAAAATACATAAAGGACGCTGACAAAGAAATCATTAAAGCGCTCAAAGAGAATGGAAACCTGTTTCATCAATCGGTAATTGTTCACAGTTACCCATTCTGCTACAGAACAGACACGCCATTAATCTACATGGCAACTCCCCAGTGGTACCTGGAAGTTGACGCCATCAAAGATAAAATGCTTAACGCTAACCAGAAAATCAACTGGGTTCCTGAGCACATTAAAGACGGTCGTTTTGGTAAGTGGCTCGAAAATGCAAGAGACTGGGCCATTTCAAGAAAACGTTTCTGGGGTACTCCCCTACCTGTCTGGATTAACGAAGAGAGTGGCAAAAGCATTTGCATTGGTTCTATAGAAGAGCTTAAAAAGTATACTGGAGTTGAAGTAGACGATCTTCACAGAGAGACTGTCGATGACATGAGCTTCTCTATTGAAGGTGAACCAGGTGAATACAAACGAATCACAGACGTTTTCGACTGTTGGTTTGAGTCAGGATCCATGCCTTACGCTCAACTTCACTACCCATTTGAAAACGAAGAAGGGTTCAACAAAGGCTTCCCTGCAGAGTTCATCGCTGAAGGCCTTGATCAGACAAGAGGATGGTTTTACACTCTTACAGTTTTAGCTGCAGCCTTGTACGACAAGCCAGCTTTCAAAAATGTTGTTGTTAACGGAATGGTTTTGGCGGGCGACGGCAAAAAAATGTCTAAGCGTCTAAAAAATTACACAGAGCCTGACACTCTTATGGAAGAATTTGGAGCCGACGCTCTTAGACTTACTTTCATTAATAGCGCGCTTGTTAAAGGCGAAGAGCTTAAATTCACTGATGATGGTGTTAAAGACATGGTTAGAAGAGCTCTTCTTCCATGGTTCAACTCCTTCAAGTTTTTCAATACATATGCAAAAGTTGACGGGTGGAATGCTGAGAAAGATCTTTGTTTTGGAGAAAATATTCTAGATAGATGGGTTCTTTCCAAGCTTCAAACTCTTGTAAAAAATGTAACAACAGAGATGGAGGCCTATAGGCTCTACAATGTTGTGCCTCAGTTGTTTAACTTCATTGAAGATTTAACAAACTGGTACATCCGTTTAAATAGAAGAAGATTTTGGGAAGGCCAAAACCTGACTCAAGAAAAGAAAGAGGCCTACTCCACTCTTTACACCACCCTTAAAGAACTCTCAAAGATAATGGCGCCATTTGCTCCATTTCTTTCTGAGCATATTTTCCTTGAACTTAAAAAGTTTGGAGAAAATCTTGAGGAGTCCGTTCACTTGTCAGACTATCCTGAATATAAGAGCGAGTTTATCGACGCCAACCTTGAGGACGCCGTTGTAAGAATGCAAGAGCTCATTCTTTTGGGACGTCAAAAAAGAAATCAAGCGCAGGTTAAAGTAAAGACGCCTCTTGCAAACCTAACTGTGATTCACAAGAGCGAGCAAGTGTTGTCAGGTCTTAAAAATCTTGAAAGATATGTTCAAACAGAACTCAATGTTAAGAACGTTCACTATTCCACAGAAGAGGAAAAGTTTATCAAACTTTACGCCAAACCAAACGCTCCAGTGTTAGGTAAAAGACTTGGCAAGGCCTTTGGAAAATATAGGGGTCTGATTCAAAACCTTGATTCTGAAACTCTTTCGCAAGTAGAGGCCGGACAGTCAATTGAGATTGAAGGAGAAAACTTCACTCCTGAGGACTTTTTGATCTTTAGAGAGGCGCGTGAAGGAAGTGAGGCCCTATCCAATAGATATATTTCAATAGAGCTCGACACCGCTCTTAATCAAAACCTTATCAATGAGGGTATGGCCAGAGAGATCGTCAATAGAATTCAAAGAACAAGAAAAGATCTGAATTTTAATGTTGAAGACAGAATTGATGCCACAGTCGAGACCAACGATGTCCTAAAGAATGTTATCGAACAACACAAAGACTATATTCAAAAAGAGACTTTGTGTTCGAAGATTGAGTTTGCAAATGTTGAGGACAAGTCAGTTGAACACGACGTTGAAGGAAATAAGTTTTTTCTTCTTTGCTCAAAGTCTAATGACTAAACAACTAATCTAGCACCATTTCGGGAGGTCTGCTGCTGCAGGCCTTCCCAAATAACCTTTCTAATCATCCAGTCTTCGTATTTAGCAAATTCAATTTGCGCCATTAGACCTCCGTTTCTCTTACTTTTTGTACTAGAAACGAAACAGCCGAGGGACCTCGCGTCCAACGCTTTGTTATTTATTTGAATCGGGGCCATTCTTTGGAGGTTGTTGCCAAAGCTCGCTAGGGAACTTTTAGTCCCCTTAACATGGCACACACCTTTCCCTACGCTTAGAAAAAGGCCATTTGATAGTTTTTTGTCACGACCTACCATGGCACCACATGAAGTCGCTCCCACACTCTCAATAATCCCCAATGTCTCTTTAAGAAGATCCTCATCTAATGATTTAAAGTATTCACTGCAAAGGTTAAAGAACACCTTCTCTGGAATGATTTGATCGCAGAAGTCCAAAAAACTCTTAGCTGATATGGAGTCATCTTCATCATATATTGATATTGGGGCCTTTAGATTAATCACGACTTTGTCGGATTCATGAAACATCCATTCATATTTTGGTGATAGCTTTATTCTTTCACTTCCCAGACCGCAAAAATCCCCTAAAAATAGGATTTTGAGCTTTTCAACGGGTGATTCTGTCAATCGAAAGCCTTCAAAGTCCAAATACTCCTTAGGAATAGACATGTCTTCAATCTGAGATTCAGATGGGAGTCCAGCAAATGCCTTGCTAAACATTTTCAATAGATCTTGTTTTGTGTTCATCATGTTGTTTTTATACACAAGATCGACGCACTGCACACTGTGTTTTGTAAAATTTATTCCTAAATTTATGTTTAGAGTGGTTGCGGGGGAAGAAAGTTTTAATTATTTAATAAGTCGAAAAAGGTAATATAATAAACATATGAAATTATTGACAATTTTTCTATTTTTCAGCTGTTTAGCATCCGGCTACCTCCCTGAGCAGGTGTCCATTACGGACTATGAATTTAGAAGATATGTGAAGCCTCAGTTGAAAAGTATTTCAAATGACTTCCAGACTCTTTTCTTTTCACTTAATTCAGCGCTTGCCCCACTTAAAAGTTCATACTCTGAATTTCGTAAAATTAACAAGTTAAACCAACAGATTCGAACCGACTGCCAAAGCAATGAACTTGAAGGGACATGCCTTGAACAGGTTCGCGCGCTGGAAAAATCTCTTTTAAGCGTATCCAAAACGATGAGCTCCATTAAGGAGATTGACTCCAAGTCAGTGGATGCAAAACTTGTATTTTCAAACTCCAAAGAAATGCTTGAACAATCCCTTGCCAGGAACATCATAAGAATTCAAAACTTGAGTTTTAAATCAGAGCTTACAAGTTCAAAAAAGTTTGATGCAGGGAACTTTTGTGACCAGATAAACTACCTCTACGATAGGTTTAACACTTTTCTGTTTAAGAGCTCCGACGAAAGGTTTAAAAACGAAATCAACAGTTATTGGGCCAACTTTATAAGGCCAGTTGAAACTTACGCTATTTACAGAAGCAATAAAGAATTCTTTAAAAAAAACATTAATGAGTTGAACATGAGATGGAACATGCTCCATGTCCGATTAACTAAAAGGGGCTATAAGCCTAACAAGCAGACCTCCACTCTTCTCAATATCATGCAAAGACGCTGGGTCAACATTTTAAAGGTAAGCTTAAAGCCAAGAGGTTAGGCCTTCACTTTTTACGAACTAATATGCTAGGGCACTCGAAAGGTTTTGTTTTCATAAAGAAATTGATCTTGGCTTTGCAGACCTAAACTGGAATAGGGAAATTTAACATTGGTGCCACCGGGGAGAAATCTCTCGCAACTATCCATTTTCACTCTATAAATTGTCAAAGTCTTTGATAAAGATTTCTCATCTCGGTCTATCAAAATTAGGAAGTCTTTACTTTCTGTGCAGCCTCCGCTCGGTGTAGCAAACTCTAGATAGTCTTGTTTAACCTTAAGCTTGGGAGTTAATTTTTGAAAGTTAGATAGTTTTTTAAACTTCTTAAGACAAATCCATTTTTTATCCATACTGCCCTTCTCAAGACAGCCGTCTACCCGTGCTTCCAGGTCCTCAATACATTGAGACCACTCTTCAGAGAGTGTTGCGTGGTTCTTGCAATTGGCAAAACTAACACTTATTAAAAAAATAGAAGTAAGAAGGAATTTTTTCAAAACGACACTCCCGCCCCCTAATTATGCTTCGGAGTTTGAAAAAAGTAAACGGGACCCAATATAGGTCCCGCTTTGATTAGATTTTTGTTCTAGATCTGTAGTTTTTAGTGCTGGATTTTCTTCTTCTCTTCTCAGCAGCTTCAGCCTTTTCCAACTTTTGGATAGAAGGCTTTTTGTACTCTTTGCGTGAGCGGTATTCTTTTACAACACCGAAGTTGTCGCACATTCTTTTGAATTTTTTGATGGTTTTATCAACACCAAAACGCTCATCAACTTTTAAATAGATATTTTGCAATTTAAATTCACCCCCTTCAAAGTGGCAGTAAAAGCAGTGTAAAACACTGGAAAAAGTAAAAACTTGGATAAATTAATTCAAAAGCTGTATATATGTCAACCATAGTAGAAGGAGCAAATATGAGAGAGCAAAGAGGCCTTTTTCAGGAAAACGAAACCACCCAAACGCCTCTGGCCTTTGAGATTAGGCCATCTTCTTTGGATGAATACTTTGGGCAGGAGTCTATCAAACGACGTATTGAGCGCCTGGACTTCAAGAGGCTCCCTCACATCATATTCTGGGGACCTCCAGGAACTGGAAAAACAACAGTTGCCGGCATTTTAGCAGAAAAGGCTGGCCTGGAGCTTTTCAACTTCAACGCTGTCATGGGCGGAGTCAATGATCTAAGAAAGCTCATTGCATCAGCTCAGGAGCTGAACAAACTCGAGGGCAAACGTTCCATAATTTTTATTGATGAGATCCATAGATTCAATAAGGCACAACAAGACGCCATTCTTCCCTATCTTGAGAAAGGCGACTTTGTGCTCTTTGGCGCCACCACTGAATATCCTCAAACTGCTCTTAATCGGGCCTTGCTCTCAAGAGTTCAGCTTTGGAGCTTGGAAATGCTTAAAAAGGAAGATCTCATAAAGATCATCCAAAGGGCCGTTGAGTTGAGAGGGCTTGAACTTACTGATGAGGTTGTAAACTTTATTGCAGACAACAATAACGGGGATGCAAGAGCGGCCTTAAATCAAGTAGAGATACTTGAGCAGAATAAAGACGTTATTGGGGAATTGAGTTTTGAGCAAATTAAAAAGCAGTTTCTCTTTTCTCAGAGACGCTATGATAAAAACTCTGAAAGACACTATGACGTTATAAGCGCATTTATAAAGAGCATAAGAGGAAGCGACGCTGATGCAGCTCTTTTGTGGCTTGCAGTGATGCTTGATGGTGGTGAAGATCCTGCATTCATTGGAAGAAGGCTAATTATTGCGGCCAGCGAAGATGTGGGCAATGCGGATCCAAGAGCTTTGCAAATAGCATGTGACGCTCACTACGCAACCAAACAAATTGGAATGCCAGAAGCAAGAATTCCACTCGCCCAGGCGACTGTGTATTTAGCACGGGCCCCTAAAAGCAACTCTAGCTACTTGGCGATAGATGCGGCCTTAAATCATGTTAGAAATGCAAAGACTATTGAGGTTCCCACACACCTTAGAAATCATCACCCTGACAAGAAGAACTATAAATATCCCCACTCTTTTGAAAATCATTGGGTTGAACAGAAGTATCACAATGAAGGTTCATCATTTTTCCAACCAGGAGAGCTGGGATATGAGAGGATGCAGTCGGACAATCTCTCTAAAATGAAAAAGGGCTAATTGCCATTCAGGCCGGTTCCTGTCACTATTGTACTTATGATTGAATACGTTATTGCCCATGACCCAGATGATAGAGTTATTGAAAGAGCGGTTAAGCTTTTAAAAGATGGCCAGCTAATCTGTCTACCAACAGACACCAACTGGATTGCTCTGGCCGACCCTTTTAACAAGAATGCTGTTGAGCAACTGTACAAGCTAAAGCAGGAAAATGTTCAAAAACATTTTTCTCTTCTCGTTAATGACATCTCAAAAGCAAGTGATGTGGCAATCATTGAAGACTACGCTTTTAAACTTCTAAAAAGATCCATTCCAGGTCATTACACCTTTATATTTGAAGCGACTAAAAAAATAGCAAAGACACTCAAAGCATCCAAACAGGACAAAGAGATTGGCCTTAGATTTGTTCCAAGTGTTCTCGTTTCTAGAATTATTGAAGTCTTTGGAGCTCCTTTAATGGGCACAAACATCCCAAGAAAGATCCTAGAAAGCTATGAAGGCAGTGATCAAATATACAGCTATATGGTGGAAGACAAGTTTGCTCACATACTAGGTATGATAATAGACCCGGGCGAGTTTGAATTTGCGGGAGAGAGTACAATAATTGACTTCTCTAATGGAGATGTTGAACTAGTTCGTGAGGGCGCGGGAGACGCATCTCTTTTCACATAAAAAACTAAATCGTTTTATCTGCTTTTCTCTGCACCCCATTTTTTTTGTGCTGAAGATCTATAACCACAGTCATATCAAGCTCTTTAACAACTCCATTTGGAGATCTGTTTGCTTTTGTCTTGATATCAAGTCCTATTGAAGAAAACCTCTTCCCCAAGTCTCTCACTAATGGACTAAGCTCTTTAACAAGATCGTTGTATTGAGTGGTGATGTTTGAAAAGAATATTCTAGCGCCTAAATATGACTGGTTCTTATTCACCTTATATCTGTATTTCAAACCTTCAAATTCATTAGACTCTATTTTTTTTATAATCTCTTGAGCACATGTATAAAGGGTGCTTGCTTCTTTTAGGTCTTTGCCGGCCACTCTTGCAATTGCACCACTTAGGGATTTGTCTGCTTTCTTGGGTGAGCTCATTAAGTAAGTATTGGTATCTTTAAGACGTCTCTTAATTGAATTTGAACGAGTTATGAGCGCAATCTCGCTAGAATGGGTGAGTTTTATATATTTTTCAAAAGCTTTCTTTTTGGCGGTAAGCTTTTCAAGTTCTCTCTCAAGCTTAACAACATCTCTCGCCTTATTATTGAATTGCTCGCGCAATGTTAAGTATTTTTGTTCAAGATCTTTTGCTTCAACCTCTATGGCCTCCACTCTTTGACTGAATTGTTTCTCTTTCAAGAACTCTTCCTCAAGCATTTGGGAAAGCTCAACATTCACAGCTCTAAGCTTCATGACTTGGCCTTCAAGGACCTTTAGCTTGCCCTCCACCTGTTCATTATGCTTTGCCACCTTTTTATGTTGGGTGCTTAGCTGCTCTTTGCGTTGATTGAGTCTTTTTAACTCATTCTGTTTTTTTAAGACCTTGGAATCCATGGTAAAAACCTCCACTTCTATCATCTCGCATGCTGCAGGCGAACTCTAGAGGGAAGTCTTTGCTTACTTATGGGCGTGTTAAAACACTGATTTTACTAGCATACGTGTTTGTCTCTAAGACTTTAGGATTGTGTGAAGGAGTGGCACTTCCCTCTTTAACCTGTCCACTTGAGCCCATATAG
The DNA here is from genome assembly GCA_002711995.1 of Halobacteriovoraceae bacterium. Taxonomy (GTDB): domain Bacteria; phylum Bdellovibrionota; class Bacteriovoracia; order Bacteriovoracales; family Bacteriovoracaceae; genus UBA845. Next base: position 150,366 of record PASN01000001.1, read on the forward strand.
AGGTAATAAAGGTAATCCATTTCATTTTGATCGGTGATGCCAGAGTGATTATCTTTAATATTCAGGAAACTTTTATACTTAGAGGCCAATGTGAACATTGTTGCGATCGCTGCGTTTCTAGGCTCATCCAATGTATCAACGGTGATCTCCGAGTATCTCTTACTGCCATCACCTGCTGGTGCCCTTTGATTAAAAAAGCTTCTCACATTTTTAATTTGAGTAAGACCTCTGGAGTTTTTATTTTTAAATTTGGCCTGAGTAATCGCCCCAACAGTTCCAGCGAGTTGTGGATTAGCAACCATAAGCGCGGCAGTTGTTGGACCGCTTTTAACTAAACTAATCACAGACTGTCCTATTTTAGATTCTTTAAACTTATAGAGATTCATACCCATTGTGGAGTCGCCTTTTCCAAAGCTTGACTCCGTCCCCATAATTCCAAACGCTAGTTTAGCAAGCTCATTATATTGTTCATTATTGAGTCCGGTGTCTTCCATTATAAAACGCTTTTCATCTTCCAACGTCTGCAGAAATTCTTGGACCTCTTTAGAGTCAAATCTTTCATCAGTGAGAGCAAGACGTATCGGCTTATACGTGGCAGGTGTTGGCCTTGAGAACTCAAAATCGTTTACGCTTTTCTTTCCCGCCACTCTTTTCAAACTGAAGTCATCGAACCTAGTTGGCATAAGTTTCAAATCACCCTCAACAACTTTTAATTCAACATCTTGGGTTTCCGGCAACACGACAAGGGAGCAACCAGGCTCCATCATGCTTTTTATATTTTCTAAATCTTCTTTACTTACCTGAACTTGCCCATTGGTGGTTCTCGGTTTTGAAAGCATATTTTCAATATTTGATTTGGATTGTCCGATGGAGAAGTTTGACTCCCTTGTTGGATCTCTAGGGTTTACAAGCTTAACTCCATCGTCAGCGATAGCTTTTAAAGAGAAGACTCCTGCACCGGTCTTACCATTATACTTTGAGTCTTTATATAAAACATTTCTTTCATCACCAACCTTTGATCCCAACTGTATAGGCGCAGAATAAACAACTAGGGCCTTGTCATCGCTCTTCTTAACAACTTCAAGTCGAGCGCTAACTTTATCGACCACTGCCATGTGAGAACAGGTCTCATACTCATTGTTCAAAAAATGCTTAACGACTCTTTGCTTTTGAGGCATTGCCTGAATTTTTTTATTCTCTTCAACTAACTTTTGATGAGGCACCCACCCATTTGCCTCTTCAATTGGATTTCCATAATTTAGGATGCCAGCGACCTTTCTATTAATGATCTCTTTCGGAGCTTGCAGGTCTCTTTTTTGAAAGCTGGGAGTGACGCCACGTCTATGTTCCACTAATACCTGAGAGGCCTCACTGCTTGTAAGGCTTCGACCTGAATACATATCGAAGACTTGGCCATTTTGGACCTTGGCCCTTTTTCTATCCGCCAAAAGTTTTAAAGTGAGCACAGGATAATCTTTACTAAGTTTTTTAAGCTTCTCTTTTGAGGGAAATTCCATGGGACTCTCATCTACAGCGTTGGTAATCATGGCCTTTTTTCTTGCTCTTTCAGATTCCAATTCTAAATCTACTGGAGCTCCAGAAATGTGAAAAACTTTTCCTTCCTTTACATAAGAATGGTTGCCCTCTTTAATTTCTTTAGCAATCTCACTAAGAGGAAGGTCTTTTTCCTCATTAGCCACACTCACACTTTTCGACTTGTACTTTTTTAAAAAGTTCCGCACACCCTTTTTGATAGGTTTGCCAGTCTTGATGTCATACAATTTATCTTTAAATTCAAATGCGAAAGCGTGCTCATGATCTTTTAGCTGGTCATTTAAAGTTGTGAGAAAGCTGTCTCTTTCATCTTCAGGTATATGGGAAACATCAACATCTTTATCAAATCTAAAGAAGCGGTTCCATCTTTTTGAAATCGCTTTGCCTGCGCGACCACCTAGGCCTTTTGGCAGCGAATACTCGCTATTCCACATTTCAGGAAGAAAATACTCAACTCCTTGATAGGTGAATGTTCTCTCCTTCCCTTTTTTAGTCAAAACTCCTTGATCAATAGCATTGGCCAAGGACTTGGTGAATTTAAAATTCTCTTCAAGCTCTGACCTTGAAAATAGATATGGGGTATTGTCGAGAACGCGTTGAACCAAATAATTTCTAACGACTTCTTCATCGCTTTGTTCGGTAAATTCAAAGATTTACGGTGCGGGTAGCGGTTTTTCCTCTTTCTTGATCTCAATTTCTTCAATCTCTTCAGCTCCGGTGATCGTTCCAGGTACTTTGCTGTTTACGTGAAGCCAAACATCGTTGTAGCGCAATTGATCATGCAAATTGATCGTATTTGAATCCTTTATGACTTTGCCTATTAAGTTTAGAAAACTGTCGTCTATCGCCAGTTGATTTCCATCCCTAACCACACATGCCTGCAGGAGTGAAATACACTCTTCTGGAAGTCCCATATTCTTAAGAAGTTCCAATGCTTTTCTGTAAAGCTCATCTAGTCTTCTTTCCATAGTGTTAAGAATGTGTTCTTTGTCGTTTGTTTGCGCGTTTCTCACAGAAGAGTTAATGATCTTTGTAAAGTTAAGAATGCTTTGGTCGTAGGCACTATCCATAAATTGGGCATGGATGTACTGTCCCTCTTCTTCCGCTTCCTTCTCAGCAAGAATGGCAAGCATGCGCACGTCAGAAAGCCCTATATTAAAATATTTTCTCTTAAATGAGCTTTGCTCGGAAGATTGTTCATTAATGATATCTTTTATGTGAGGCAAGACTTTAGCAAGCGCTGTTCTAGAGAGCTTGTTTTCAGAATGATTAAAAAGTTCAGAAACCTCTAAAAAAGCGGGATCATTCTTCTTTTCCGACTCTACCTTTTTGACCATATCCAAAATAGTCTCTTCAACTCTAAACTGCTCTTCTGATCTTGAATGGCGCAAAGAGGCATATGCAAGTCTGTGAAGAGTAATTCCGGCCTGAAGGTTTAGAAATTTTTGAAGTTTCTGTCCCTCAACATCGCCGTTTTTGATCATGTTCGTAAGGGAGTTCTCACAATCATTGGCCGATGCGAGAAAGCTCATAAGGACAAAAATAATTGCTAGTAAGCTTTTCATATCTTCTTATCGTTTGTTTCAGGAGAGATCTTGACTAATAATCTAGTGTTAGCTTTTCCTAATTCGCCAAATGTGACATAAATTTGTGGCAGATATAGGAAAAGAGTTCACAATGGATGTTCCAAACTGCCTGATAGTCTTATGGGAATGATTTTGTATAGACTTCAACAAGGTTTAAGCATAAAATTCTTCTATGGATAAAAGTGATTTGAAATTAATTAAGACTTTCTCGAATGACTTTGGTGAAGTTTATGAAGTTGATCTCTCTTCAGCACTCGGCCAAGATTTTGACTATGATGAAGACTTAATGGCCTATGCCACTCACCCCTGCGACCCTAGTTTAACGTGACCCCTTTAGTTTCTTCTCTTTCATAAAACAATCTTTAACGCTTTCACACTTATTTTTTACAGCATCCAGATTTTCAAGACGCTTCTTTAAAGACTTTTCTTCCACCGCCTCCACCTTCTTAAGCTTCTCAACGGATTTCACTTCTTTTGTTTTTCTCTCTATTGTGGTGAGAAGAAGGGGTATGCTATTCATAGGCATAGGAACCTCTAGACCTACCATATAGCGGTAATAATCTTTAAAATAGTCAGTTAGGGAAAACTTCCCACCAATATAGCTCTCAGTCTTCTCATCCAATTTCAAAATACAAAAGCCTGCTAAATACTTTGTTTCACTCGTTTCCAAGACTTCTGTGCACCCATAATTTTTGTTTTCTCCTTTAACAATGAGCTTTGAAAGTTTCTTTTGAGGTATTATTTCTGCGATAAAATTTTCTTTATAAAAGTAGTACTTCTTAAGAGACTTTGAAAAGAGGATGTCAAAGGAGCCCACTTTTATTTCGAAGCCTTCAGGAGAAAAGACCATCACCTTCTCCAAGTCCTTCTTTTTTTCATAATAAGTAAGCTTAATCACTTGGGAGAAGCATGGAGAGGATAGAAGAATCAGAAGAAAAACCTTAATTATTGGCGCCATTAGAACCTACTTTTAATTTTTCCTAACCTCTTAAAAGGAACCCATAATAAGTAGAGTGAATTCATGATATCATTAGTTCATGACGAACAAAAAGTTTTTATTAAATGACAACATAGTGCTCTCCTCTTTTGAAGATGGAACCCACGTTTGCGATGTTAACCCTGAAGGTAAAGTCTTACAATTAAGTGGAGATGTATCCTTGCTTGTTAAACTTTTAAAAGATGAGCAAACGATTGAAGAACTTGTTTTAAAACTAAGCGAGCAATCTGAATCGTTTAAACAAAACAATTCAAAGAAGGCTACTGTAAGCGAGGCCTTGAACTTTTTACTCGACCGTCATATTATAAGAGTCACTACTGCTGAATGAAACGAGCTTTTTCCAACACTGTCTCAATTGTAATTCCCGCAAGGAACGCCTCCTTATCTATTTCCCAATGCCTTCACTCGATCGAAAAACAACCCCATTCTTTCGACAAAGTAATTGTTGTGGACAATGTCTCAAGAGATGAAACTTTATCAATTGCCCAAAAGTTTGATTTTGTTAAAACTGTGAAATGCTCTGAAGTGGGAAGATCACACGCAAGAAACTGTGGTCTAAAGCACTGCAATTCAGAGTATGTTTTGTTTCTTGACGCGGACATTGTTCTGGATGACAAATTCACATCTCATTTAGAGGAGTGGATCAAAGAAGACGTGGATTGTCTCTCAGGCGCCATAAGACCTTTGAGTTCAAACCAGTTCATAGACAAGTATCGCTATAAATACAAGGCTTGGGCAAGTAGAGAAGGTTTTTTGAGTTTACAAAAAGGTGAATCAATCGCTCCTGTTGTCAACAGCGCATGCTGCTTATATAAAACCCGCCTCATAGAACAAATAGGAGGTTTTGATACAAGACTGAACAGAAGTGAAGACAGGGATCTTTCACGAAGACTTTTTTACCACGGGGGAATACTTAGTTTTGATACAAACCTCAAGGCCTATGGCCTATCAACATATACAATAGCCTCCTACCTTATCAGGTCTTTTAACTATGGCAGACAAAACAAAATATATAATCACTTGTGGGGTGACACAGAGGGGTTTCCAAGTTTATCAAGCTACCTAGAGTTTTACTCTTACACCAAAAGTGTCCTCTACCCCATCTATCTTTTACTCAACCAAATCTTTAAGTTAACCGGCATATTTTTTTCTAGCAATGATTTAAAGGAACTGGAAGAAAAAGAAAAGCTTAAAAACCTCTATTCAAATTCACACATTATAAAATTTGGTTTTTTCAGGGACTCCAAACTCATCCATCTTTCAGGGAAGTGGAGAATGTACTTTATAAACAAATGTGTTCTCTTTGTAAGCCTAAATCAAGAGAAGTTAAAACTTGGTCATAATGAAAGCAACCTCTTCATGCAACTTTTATCTTCGAAAAAAGTCACCTCTCAAAATAAAGAGATCGTGAACAAACTAATCCAGAATGGTGTATATAATGAAAGAGCTGATTAACTCCTTATTTGATGTTTATGAGAGCCACCGGCCAATTCTTTTAAAAGGCATGAACTCCTTCGGACTGTTTAAACTTTCAAGCATTAAGGAGAGCTATGGACAAAAAAGCGTTCTTCTAAAAAAAGAATACTTCGAATTTTTGACACAAATTCTTCCTCATTTAAAATCAACACAGGATTACAAACAGAAACGCAGAGAAGTTTTTGAAGAGTATGCTCAAAGAGAGACATATGCAAAAGTTTATGATGTCTTGGAAAATAATATTAGCTCTACTTTTGGTCACAGTGACTACATCAACACAAATTTTTCCAACATAGTGGACAATGACCTCTTAAAAACACTGTTAAAGGCAAACTATTTAAAGGTACAGAACAATATTTTTGACTCTAGAATCTTCATCGCTCCAAAGAGCTTTCACGCAAACCTTCACTTTGATTGGCGATCAAGAGTAAACATATTCTTTCAAATCGAGGGAGAAAAAGAATTTAGGCTTTACTCTCCAGATCATTCTGTCAAGCTAGGCGCGTTTTTAAACCTTGGCAAGCGTGACCACACAGTCACGCCGGAGATAAGCGCAACACTTTCACCTGGAGATGTCTTGATATTTCCTCAGTTTTACTGGCACGAAGCAATCTGTCACACACCATGCGTCTCTGCTTCTATCCGTCTTCTTTCAAATAAACGATTTGATGATTGGCTTCACAATAATGTTCCGGACTGGCGTGTGGCCGATCTATGGTCTAGGGGGTCTCTTCCCGAATCCTCGACCTCAAAGACCCCTCTCTCAAGAAGTGCCCTACACGAATCCGAGGGGGAAATAAAAAACTTGTTAGAGAGAAATCCAAGTGGATTTAAGTACACAAGTGAGGAACAACTTTTAAGACTGGCATACATGCATGGAATAAATCTAGGAGAAAAATTTCCTTTCAGATATTAACTAGCTCTTTTTCCTTACTTAAAAACAGTTTCAGCACAAAAATAAACTTTTCAACCTCTTCAATGTCCGTTGTTGACGATGGGCAGATTCTTGCCACGTGCTGATTTGTCACACGATTAAAAAAGAACTCCGCATTCCAAAAGTTAAAACCAAAGCTTCTCAAAGATCGAATATTAAGTTTGTAGCTTCTTCCAAGGTTCAGAAACAGCTTTTGTCTTTCTATGTTCTCTTCTTTGCCTCCTTCAGCGAAAGGCAGAAAGAAATACTTAGAGTGAAGAGGGAGAGAAATGCTACCCACTTCCTGAGCAATCTGATTAGCATTGCGAACAATGTTTCCGACTCGGTTCAGGTTGTCTTGATATTTGCTCTCATTAAAAAGCTCTGGAGTTATATCGCATAAGCTAGGAGCTGCGGAGAATAGTCGATAGTACTCCCTAAAAAGCTCTATCAACTGCTCATCCCCTTTTATTAAAAGAGAGCCTAAAGAGCCGTACTCCTCCCCTCCCATATCAAGCTTTGAAATTGATCTTATCTGAAAAAGGATATCGCAAGATATTTCATCAACCAGTTTTTTAAAAACAGGCTCGTTTAGGGCCCAACAGGTGGAGTCAATAACTACACAGCGCCACTTCTCACTCAATATCGCCTTCAGGTTCTCCTTAGAGAATGACCCACTACAGATCCACAAATCTTGTCCTTGGGCCGCCATTTTTATGCCATAGAGATTCATAGCTTCTACGGAACCAACATAGGCTGGAGTGTGTGAAACAATTTCGCTAACTTGAAGCTTGTTTTTGAGGTAATGCAAGCAAAGGGTGATTCCTATTTGCCCAGAGTTGAGTAGGAGGCCATATGAGGGCAAAGTTGATCCGGCGGTGAAGAATTTTAAATTTTCTTTGTCGATCGTGATATCGAGGTCTTCTCGTTTATAGCTAAACTTTACCTTTAACTGCCCAAAGGAAACTTCTTCATTTGGCCTATAGTGGGTAAGCCGCCGCCCAACTTCCATTTTGCGCATTAGGACATCCAAAAAGTGGCCGCCAACATAGTGTTGGCGGCATGTATTATTACATTAAAGAATCAATAATATTGTTGAACGTCGAACTTGGTCTCATTGCCTTTGAAACTAGTTCTTCATTTGGATGATAGTAGCCACCCATATCAACCTTCACGCCTTGAGCGTCGTTTAGCTCTTTAACGATGGACTCTTCGTTTTTAGAAAGGTCCTCGTAAACTTTGGTGAACTTTTCTTTAAGTTCTTTGTCATCATCTTGCTCGCTAAGAGCTTTTGCCCAGTAAAGAGATAGATAGAAATGGCTTCCTCTATTATCAAGTTCATTTACTTTTCTTGATGGGGATTTGTCATTTTTTAAGAAGTCACTGTTTGCCTTGTCCAATGCTTTGGCAATAGTAACTGCTTTTGCGTTTCCTTCTTTTTCCCCAAGCTCTTCAATAGATACTTGAAGGGCCAAGAACTCTCCTAAAGAGTCCCAACGAAGGTGGTTTTCCTCAGCAAACTGCTGAACGTGTTTTGGAGCAGATCCACCAGCACCTGTTTCATACAATCCTCCACCAGCAAGAAGTGGCACAATGGAAAGCATTTTAGCACTTGTTCCAAGCTCAAGAATTGGGAAAAGGTCAGTAAGATAATCTCTAAGAACATTTCCAGTCACAGAAATAGTGTCTTTGCCGGCCTTAACTCTGTCGAGAGTGTATTTGGTAGCTTCAACTGGAGCTAGTATCTTAATCTCAAGCCCGTCAGTATCGTGGTCCTTAAGGTAAGTGTTAACTTTTTTAATAAGGCTTGCGTCGTGAGCTCTATTCTCATCAAGCCAGAAAACTGCAGGCTGTCCAGTTGCTCTTGCTCTTGAAACGCCAAGCTTTACCCAGTCACGAATGGCAACGTCTTTAGTTTGGCACATTCTCCAAATATCACCAGGCTCCACGTTGTGCTCAAAGATTACCGCGCCGTCTTGGTCTTTTACTCTTACAACACCATCTTCTTGCATTTGGAAAGTTTTGTCGTGAGAGCCATACTCTTCAGCTTTCTTTGCCATTAGACCTACGTTTGAAACGTTGCCCATAGTTGTAACATCAAAAGCGCCATTCTCTTTGCAGAAGTTTATTGTGGCGTCATAAACACCAGCGTATGAGCGATCAGGAATTACCGCTTTAGCGTCATAGGCCTTTCCATCAGCGGCCCACATTTTTCCAGATGTTTTAATCATTGCAGGCATAGAAGCATCAATGATTACATCACTTGGCACGTGTAGGTTTGTAATCCCCTTGTCAGAGTCAACCATCGCAAGTCTTGGGCCTTTTTCGTAGGCCTCATTGATGTCTTTAAGAACTTCTTCTTTTTTCGCCGGTTCAGCATCATCAAGCTTTGCTAAAAGAGATCCAAGTCCGTTGTTTGGATTTACTCCAAGCTCTTTAAATAGCTCACCGTGCTTTGCAAATACGTCTTTGAAGTAAGCTTTAACAGCATATCCAAACATTATTGGATCACTTACCTTCATCATCGTGGCCTTTAGGTGAATAGAGAATAAATTGTTCTCTTCTTTTGCTTTTTTCACTTCTTCTTCCAAAAAGGAAAGAAGCTTAGTAGAGCTCATTCTAGATGCATCGATAACTTCAGATTCAAGAACTTTAAGTCCACTCTTTAAAACTTTTTTGTCGCCACTTTTTGATTCAAACTCAATTGTAAGTTCAGACTCTTTTTCCATAGTGTGAGACTTTTCGTTTCCGTAAAAATCATCACCGCTCATGTGAGCAACATGTGAAGTTGAGTCTTTTGACCACTCGCCAAGTCTGTGAGGGTTGTCTTTAGCATATTGCTTAACAGGCGCGGCAACACGTCTGTCGGAGTTGCCTTCTCTTAGAACAGGGTTAACAGCAGAGCCAAGAACTTTGGCATATCTTGCTACGATATCTTTTTCTTCGTCTGTTTGAGGATTTTCAGGGTATGCCGGAACTTTAAATCCCTGATCTTGAAGCTCCTTAATAGCGGAGTTCAACTGAGGGATTGAAGCTGAAATATTTGGAAGCTTAACAATGTTAGCTTCAGGTTTTTTTGCAAGTTCACCTAAAAGAGAAAGAGCGTCTTCCACTCTTTGATCTTCAGGTAGATAGTCATTAAGGTTGGCCAAGATTCTACCAGCTAATGAAATATCCTTTAGCTCCATCTCTATTCCCGCTTGGGAAGTGAACGCCTTTACGATTGGCAAAAAGCTTTGAGTCGCCAAAGCTGGAGCTTCATCAGTTTTGGTGTAAATAATTTTTGATTTGGAAGTCATTTACGATCCTTAAGTTATGGGGGTGAATTGTTAAATTAATACCGGCCTATGATATAGCATAATTGAGGGATTTTAAAGCTTTAGAAGCGCAGAGGACCAATGCATAATTAAAATTTAAAAGCATTGCGCTGCATAGGCCTAGGCCATTTAGTCAAACAGAGAACCACACTAAAACTTTTCGGTATATATTATACACCTTATTGATAATACAGCTTTCCAAGTGCTACCCCTTAACATGGGAAATACTAGAGGGAATAATATGGGGAAGATTTTTATCGTATTGGCGCTATTTGCCAAAACTGTCTTTGGTGGCCAAGTCGGCAGCCAGTTTCAAAAAATAGATTACAAGCGCATCTACAAACAACATTCGCAACAACTGGACTCGCTTATAGAGAACACAGTGCTTATCAATGTAAACACGCTTAATTCCAAAGTGACAAGAGGAACTGGTTTCTACATCGGTAAACATAAAGGCAATCACATCTTTATCACAAACCATCATGTAATGAGCAAATCCCAATGTGATAAGGCCATAATCAGCTTCATTAACAAAAGTGGAACCACAACCAAAGCGGACTGCGACCAAATCTTGCTTGCACACTCAAGTGCTGAACACTCCGACATCACTATTTTCACGATCCCAGAAAAACAATTGGCGGGATTTGTAGGAAAAGGGCTTACAATAGATTGGAACTTTAAGCTTGAGTCCAAAGTAAAACTTGCAATAGCAGGCTTTGGAGCAAAGCTATCAAGAGTCGGAAGAGTCGATAATCAAAGAATCCTAAGAAGCTTTAGAATGAGACTCAACTACGACTCAGACTGCGTCACTTTGAATGCAAAAATTTACTACATGACGCCATTTAATGTCGGCGATACTTTTATCATAGGCTGCGACGCTATTGGTGGAGATTCAGGCTCGGCAGTAATCGAGCGCTCCACCGGAAAAGTTGTGGGGCTTTTATGGGGTGCGAGCGACAAAGGCACAGTTTCATCAAAAGTTTTGTGGAAGGAATTAATTGGGACATCCGACCCAAGGCTTTTCAGCAACTCCTCTAGAGCAATCCTTCTAAAAAGACTTAAACCAGAGCTTGAGTCAATAGGTGTTCAGGGAATTCAAAGCAAAGAGGCCTCTTTCGAGGCCCCTTTAATAGAAAATAAAATAAATCTTCTCTTAGAATAGTGCTTCTGGGTCCATAGTTTGAAGCGTGTTTGTAACATGCTTCAAGAACTTGGATCCAAGCTCACCGTCGATCAGTCTGTGATCAAAAGTGTGAGTTGCGTACATAATGTCGCGAATTGCGATCGCAAGATCATCAGTCACAACAGGCGTTTTCTTGATTGTACCTACACAGAAGATCCCAACCTGTGGTTGAAGGATCACTGGAGTTGCGGCAACCACGCCAAATGAACCGTTATTAGTGAAAGTGTAAGTTCCCCCACTCATGTCGTCCATAGTAAGCTTCTTGTTTCTTGCTTTGATAACTAGGTCATTCAATGCTCTGGCGATTCCAGTAATATTAAGATTGTCAGCGCCTTTAATAACTGGAACAACTAGACCGCTTCCTGGAACTGCAACAGCACAACCAAGATTGATGTCCTTCTTAAGAACAATATTCTCACCGTCAATTGAAGCGTTCACGTAAGGGAACTCTTTCAATGCTTGAACTAGAGCGTAAAGGATAAAGTGAGTGTAAGTTAGAGAGAAGCCTTCTTGTTTTTTGAAGTCATGCTTAAACCCTTCTCTGAACTTCACAAGGTTTGTCATGTCAACTTGATCAATTGAGTTAACATGTGGAGAAGTAAGTTTAGAGTTTTGCATGTTTTTAGCAATAGCTTTTCTCATATTGTCCATTGGAACAATTTCAACTCTCTCGCCTTCAGTGTAAGCAGGCACAGAAGGTCTTGGCGCGCTTGGAGTGCTTGAAGCTGCAGAAGCTTTAGCTCCACCGCCAGACTTTCTATTTTCAAGAAAGTTCATGAAGTCATCTTTGTTTACTCTTCCACCAGCTCCAGAGCCATCAATGTTTTCAAGCTCGCTAAGATCCACATTGTTCTCTTCAGCAAGTTTTCTAACAAGCGGAGTGTAGAATCTTCTTCCACCTTCGCTTTTAGATTCTTTAGCGTGAACAGTTTCATAAGATTGAGCGCCTTTAGATTCAGAGGCCTCTTCTTTCTTCTCTTCTTTTTTATCTGATCCGCCACCAGAGCTTGGTGTCGCGTTTGGATCATCATCGATGTAAGCGATTGGCTTGCCAACATCTACAGTGTCGCCTTCTTCAAAAAGAAGCTCAACAACAACACCTTCCATAGGAGAAGGTATTTCAGATTCAACTTTGTCTGTTGAGATCTCCAAAAGAATCTCATCAATTTCAATTTTATCACCCGGCTGCTTATTCCACTTTGTAATAGTTCCGGTGGTGATTGACTCACCCATTTGTGGCATAACAACTTCAGTACGTGCCATAATATTTTCTCCTGTTTATTTTCCTATCATTTTACCTGTTTATTAAAAAAACAAAACAAGGTTAAAAGTTCAACGCTCTGCCTTTTGCGGCCATAACCGACTCAGCCAACCACTCGCCCAATGTTGGGTGTGGGTGTACTGTGGCAAAAATTTCCTCATCAATACCTTCCATTGTTCTAAATAGAGCGTACTCATGAATCAACTCAGTTGCCTGGGCACCAACAATGTGAGCTCCAAGCATTTCACCGTGCTCTCCGATAAGTGTCTTAACAAAGCCACTTGTTTCGTTGCTCGCAATGGCCTTGCCGTTTGCGGAGAAAGGAAGGTTTCCTACAGTGTACTTGATCCCCTTCTCTTTTAACGCTCTTTCAGTGTAGCCTACACTTGCAACCTGAGGCTGACAGTAAGTACATCCAGGGATGTTCATTTTATCAAGTGCATGTGGTTTCTTGCCTGAAATATGTTCAGCGGCAATCACACCTTCATGACTTGCAGCGTGAGCTAAAAGCGGTGGTCCTGCAACATCTCCGATGGCATAAATGCCTTTAACATTGGTCTGGTACATTTCATCCACGGCGATAAAGCCACGATCTGTCTTCACACCAATTTTTTCCAATCCAAAGCCTTCCAAGTTTCCAACCATACCTACTGCGATCAAGGCCTTGTCGAATTTAAACTTCTCTTCTTTGCCTTTGATCCTAGCAGTGATTGTTACGTCATCGCCGTTGTTTTTAGCGCTAACACTTTCAACGCCAAGGCTCATCTTAACACCATATTTCTTGTAGGCCTTCTCAACTTCCTTAGACGAAGCTTCATCTTCAATAGGAAGCAAGTTTTTTTGAAGCTCAAAGATGTGAACGTCAACGCCAAAGGCATTCCAGAAGTATGCAAACTCAACACCGATAGCTCCAGCTCCGATGATCCCGATGCTCTTTGGAAGCTCTTCCATCTTAATAGCTTCCCAAGCTCCTATTAGTCTTTTCCCATCGTGTTCAAGTCCAGGAAAGGTTCTATACTTTGCTCCAGTTGCGATGATACAATTTGTGAATTCTAGCTTTTCACTTTTTTTGCCTTTAACTTCGATAGTGTTTTTAGAAGTAAAAACACCTTCTCCATCAAAAACTTCAATTTTGTTTTTCTTCATTAGATAGCCAACACCGCTGGATATCTTTTTAGAGATCTTGGTTGCTCTTTTAACTGCCTGAGAGCCGTCTAAACCTTTAAGTTCAACATCGATTCCCAAGTCCTTAAAATCTGCAAGCTCATGTGCCGAATGAGCGGATTTTAGTACTGCCTTTGTAGGAATACATCCCTTGTTAAGACAAACGCCTCCCAAGTGCTCTTTTTCAACAATTGCTACTTTCTTACCTAACTGACTCGCGCGTATAGCTGCTACATATCCACCAGGTCCCGCGCCTAGAACGACAACATCAAACTTTTTGGCCATAATTTTAACCTTTTGCGTTATTAATTTAAGAATTGTATAGAAGATTTAGAATTTTCCCTTGCTTATGTCAACTTTCAGCCTTTAAGTCCTGAAAATTTATGCTAAGAACAGGGCAATTAATTTTTAATTTGATGGTGCAGATGAGCTCAAATAGACCAAATTCTTCAATAAAAATAACAAATTTAGATAAAGAAAGGCTTTTAAGCGCATTTCCAAAGGGAGTTGTTGCCTTTGACCTTGAAATGACTGGCCTTTCAGCAGTGGTGGACAAGGTAATCGAGATAGCTGCAATAAAGATTGACGCAGATCAAAGTGTGAGCACATTCCATGAGCTAATCAACCCGCTCATTGAAATCCCGGAGCAAAGCATTCAGTACCACAATATAACAAACGACATGGTACGGATGAAGCCCACTCTTAAAAAGCCGCTTCAAGACTTTCATGACTTTTTTGGAAACCTTCCTCTAATTGCCCACAACGCCCTTTTTGATGCAAGTTTTATCATTAAGGGTCTTCACGAGCACAACCTCAGCTTCTCAAGAAGTGATATTTTTGACTCATGCAAAATGTCTAGGGCAGTTTATAAGAAGAGAAAGAAAGAGGAGTCTCCAGAAAACTTTAGACTCTCCACTTTGGCGAAGTTCTATAATCTCGACTTCACCCACCATCAAGCGCTAGACGACGCCATTATCGGCCTGAAGGTTATGGCAAACTGCATAGGAGAGCTACCAAGCGAGAAAAGACCTTCAAAAGTCAAAGAGCTTGGCTTTCTATTCAAGCTAAATAGCTTTCAAAAAAGAGAAGAGTACATCCTTCCGAGAAAGTACCGTCCCATTGCGGAGTATGCATCAAAGAAAACTCTCATTGATATTGCCTACCAAGGTGGAAGCTTAAAGGGACAGTTTAGGCCAGTAAGGCCAGTGGCCGTTCTTCCAATGCCTCAGGGACTGGCCCTATACGCAGAGTGTTTAAACTCCAAAACTTACAAGTACTTCAAGCTTAAAAAGATCAAAGACTTTAAAATTACTGACAATAAAGAAGCGAAATGCTAATTCTATAAGCTCACAAGGAGTTTTAATTGGATATACTTAAGAAATCTGCGGTCATTGGAGCATATATCGGTCTTTTGTCTTGGATTCTAATTATAGCTTTCAAAACCACATCCTTAAACAATGAGAGCGTTTTGCTGAACTACGCAATCATTGCTGTTTTCGCATTAATTCTATTCAAGTTAAATAAAGAGCACTCTGGCAATGCTTGAAGCTAATTGGCGTGACTCCTTTAGAGACGCCTTTAAAAGCTCCAGAGAGCTGTTTCACTTCCTTGATCTTCAAGAGAAGTTTAATGATTCTTCCTACCCTGTGTTTGTGCCTAAGAGATTGGCCGTGAACATTAAAACTCAAGGCAAAGACTCGCCACTGTGGAGACAGTTCGTCCCATCTAATGAAGAGTTCTCAGAATCAGAAGTCAGTGGGCTTTACGATCCTATAGGTGATGAAATTCATTCGAAAGACAACGGAATCATCCACAGGTATAAAAACAGACTTCTCTTCTCCCCCACAACTGTTTGTCCCGTTAACTGTAGATACTGTTTTAGAAAAAACGAACTTGCCCAAAGCGACGAGGTTTTAAAAGGCAAACTCTCTGCCCTTGTAACCTACCTTGATTCACACCCAGAAGTGCAGGAGGTAATCCTCACAGGTGGTGATCCTTTAATAGCTTCAAATAAAAAGCTTAAAGAGATTTTCCAGGCCCTGGAAGGTAGGGTTCCCTTTGTGAGAATACACACCCGCACGCCAATGGTGCTTCCAGAAAGAATAGACGAAGGACTTCTTGAGTTATTTAGGTGGACTTCACAGAGCTTCACAATATTTAGCATTGCCATCCATGCAAACCATAAGGACGAATTTGATAAATTTGTAACCGACAAAATTAAAATGCTAAAGCAAACAGGCGCTCAGCTTCTCTCCCAAAGTGTTCTACTCAAAGGCGTTAATGACTCAGTAAAGGATCTCACAGATTTGTATCTTCGATTTGCCAGCTTGGATATTAGGCCCTACTACTTGCACCACCCAGACAGAGTGAAAGGAGCAATGAACTTTTATATTCCCCTAGAGGTTGGTAGAGCTATATACATGAAGCTTAGAGATGAACTTCCAGGCTGGGCCATACCTCACTATATAATTGATCCGGAAAATGGTCAGGGCAAAACTTTGGCCTATAATCCAGAGTCAATAAAATTTGGCGGTCAACTATTAGACAGATTTGGCCAAACAAGTGAAATCTTTAGGTAATTCTTATATTTTATATATTTAATTTTACGACTCATGATAAAATAATCTTAATAAAAAGGTAAAAATAAATGAGTCAAACCATATTAATCGAGCCAAATGAAAACCTAAGGAAGTTATTTTCCATCAACCTAAACACCTATGCGGCCACTGATGTTGTGCCTAGAGAAAATGCAACGGATGCAATTGCCCTTCTTTCGATACTTCCAAGCATTAATCTTATTGTGGCCAAGTCCCAAGTCGGCAGTGAACAGACGGCCATAAGAATATATAATTTTTTAAAAGAGAAAAACCTCCAGATTCCTATGATTATTCTTGGTGAATGCAGGGAACTCGCGCCTGACGTGCTTACTCTTAAAGAGCCTATTTCATGGGATGTTTTGGTAAAGCACGCGGCCGACATTCTTTGTGTAAAAGAGGAAGAAGTTAAAAAGAAGTCACAACCTATGTTTGTGGCCCTGGAGTCGAACTTTTTTTACGATATCGACCACACCCCCTGTGACGTCTATATCCAAATCAAAAAAGCGGACAACTCTTACCAATTTGTTAAGAGACTGAGAGCTCAAGACTCTTTCACCAAAGAAGATATTGAAAAGTATGAGGCCCAAGGCCTTAAGTATTTTCATATTCCTAAAGATTTTGAGCACTACTTTGTAACATTTGTGACTAACAACCTTATTCAAAAACTGGAAGAAGATGAGGTGGACTTTAGCATTAGACTTTCCCTAAATGCCAACGCCTATGAAGTGGTAAGAGATCAAATAGCCAAGGTTGGACTCGACGAAAGCATGCACACTCTTGCCGACACCTGTATACGGTCCATGGTGTTCACCATAAAAGAGGCTCCAACGCTTGCAAACTTGTTAAAGCAGCTTTTTAAGAACAAAATCAGCTATGCCTACCAACATGCCCACTTGGTTTGTGTTATCGGACATTTCATACTTCTTAGACAGCAATGGTACGAACCAAAGCATTTGGACATTTTTACCCTTGTTTCTTTCTTTAGCGATATAACTTTAAAAAACCCTGAGCAGATTCAAGTCAACACAATGACCGAGCTCAAGGCAAGCAAGCTTAGCAATGAGCAGCGACAAGTTGTATTAAACCATGCCAATGACGCAGCTGAGTTAATCAAGGACTACCCAAACTATAACAAGAATATTGAAGACATTATAAGGCATCATCATGGATCTTTGGACGGCTTTGGCTTTCCTGAAGAGCCTAATGAGACAGTCCATCCCCTCGCAAAGATCTTCATCATCGCCGACGCCTTTGTAAAGATCATGCTTGCGCCCCACACTCCTAAAA
This sequence comes from Halobacteriovoraceae bacterium, assembly GCA_002711995.1. GTDB lineage: Bacteria > Bdellovibrionota > Bacteriovoracia > Bacteriovoracales > Bacteriovoracaceae > UBA845. The sequence goes on from PASN01000001.1 coordinate 167,701, forward strand.
ACAAAAAAGAGATACTTGCGATACTTTACGCACAGTACCCAGGGCAGTCGTTTCAAGACATCATTGGAGTTTTAGAGGAAAAAATAGCTTAAATTTATAATTGACATCCAGATTCGAGGAAACTAATATAACTCCACTCTTAAGCGGATGTAGCTCAATTGGTAGAGCACCACCTTGCCATGGTGGGGGTTGAGAGTTCGAGTCTCTTCATCCGCTCCATTTGATTTTCCAAGTTTTGACCAAAACCCAAAATTCCTAGTATTTCTAACTAATTGTAATAATTAGGACTGTTTATAAACTGATTTTTTATATTTCTACAAATTTCCCCATCTTTCATTAACCACTTGCCAAAAGCTTGCCACCAAAATCAATTGGTAGCGCCGACAAGCGTGTGCTTGTATTTCGAGGCACAGATTTCCACAAATGATTTAAATCCTTAGCTTTTTTCAGCAAGGCAACACTTGCTCCAAAAGGCTACCTCTTAACCTTTTTTAAATTCACAAGGAGAAACACTTATGCAAAATGCAGAGATAGAAAATTCAAGTCCTGAGTATATTTCAGACAATGCCATCATCTTAAAAAAGATGAGGCTTCTCAGAAGATTAACCAGGCAGCAAGCGGCCATTTTATTCGAGTTCTCGTTTAAATATATCGAGAAGCTTGAAAATGGCCGTGGCCCTATCACTTCTGAAAAGTTCAAAGAGTTCCAAAAAAAATACGGCTTCTCCAATCGAGAAGTTGAAGAGCTTCGTTCGGGGAAGTTGAAGGCTCCGACGGACGCAAACTCAATAAGGAAGAAAATTACCACGGAGAAGCGTAAAAACCGCCGTTTTTGTCATCGCAGAGTTACCCGAGAGTGCAAAGTTTTAAAAGAGCTTAGGCTTCAAAAAGGGATTGACCAATACTGCGCAAGTCGCCTTTGTGGTTATGGGAAAAACGCCATTGGCTTCATTGAAAATGGCCGTGTCACACTCACAGACAAGAAGCTTCGGCACATTGTAGGAACATATGGCTTCACAATGGAGCTGTTCTACCAACTCCTAAAAGTCTCCCCTCTTCGCCATGAAATGATCGAGCAGTGTCAATCAATTTTAGCCGAGATGGACGAAAACAAACTTAGGGCCATCATGCCGATGTTGCAGAGCATGTCATCTTAAGATGTAAGATTCAATTCCAATTGGAGTTTGTGGCTTTCTCTACGCAAACTCCTCTGACTTTAATTTTTATTATGTCCACTTACAATTTCATTTCGCTCCCTTGAATTTCAAGAACAATCACGGTCTCCCAGAGGGAATCCCTCCGAGATTCTTCTTGAAATCCGCTCGACTTCATTTCTTTTTGTTCCCATCAAAAAAAAATTACGACAAGGAGTTAAAAATGAACGTAGAAGAAATAAAAAATAAACTCACAGAACTTGCTTTTGAACGAACCACGCCATTTTGTTATATGTGCTATCAACTTTGCCCAAATGGCCGTTGCGAAGACTGTGGAAGCGACGATCTTATGCGCCATCTTGATGGCGTAGGAGTTGAGTATGGTACAGAGTGGATTGTTGAAAGCATCCTCGAAGAAGAACTAGAAGCGATTGACCTAGATGATTCTTTTGAGCAGATGATTGAGGATTGTTACGGGACAGAAGTTCAAATAGGCTTTATCAAGTCTGACGTTTCCACGGCTATCAAAAACCTTGATCCTATTGCTTGGGATGTGGCCAAAGGAGAATACCTAGACTCCCTCATTGAGGATGTATCCATTGTTGAAGCTGGGAATGGTTATTATTGGAAGCATGAGCTTGAAGCCTTTTTAAGCTAAGAGCCATCATGCCAATGCTTCAAAACATTACCAGAGGCTAGTATGACACCAGTCAACTGTCATAATCCGAGGGAAGCTTCAAAGAAATAAGAGCCGCCACCGCCAAAAAAGCTGCTGACCACCAAAGACAAGCGGTAAAACCATACGCTTGATACACCCATCCTGAAAGAAGAGTGCCAACAAGCCTCCCCCAAGCGTTAGCCATGTAATAAAAGCCGACATCGGTTGAAACATGCTCGCTCTTGCTAAGAGCAAGAACCATGTATGAATGGATGATGGAGTTTACCGCGAAAAAAATGCCAAACAGTAAAAGCCCTGCGGAAACTATGATCTTGTCATCGAATCCTCGATTTAAAAGGAGAGCGATTCCAACTGGAAACAAGATGAGAGCGCCCGTCCAAAATGAGACTGACTTCCCTCCCATGACCCCCGCCAATTGCTCCTCTTTGATAAACCTTGGAACCAAGGTTTGAGCGATTCCATATCCAATCACCCAGAAGGCCAAAAGCCCTCCGACAAAACTATGACTCCAGCCTAGGCTCATTTGAAGGTAAACCGGAAGCCCAATGACAAACCAGATGTCTCTTGATCCAAACAAGAAGAATCTGGCCATTGAAAGGATGTTGAGATTTCTGGATTTTGAAAAGAGACTTTTAAAGGTGGTTTTCTTTTTAACTTTGCCAAGATTCTTGGGAACGCTAAAAAAAGTGAACAGGGTCAGTAGAAACAGAGTCGCCGCCATCAAGGCCATAGAGTCTTGAAACCCCAAATAGGTCAACATGATTCCGCCTAGTAAAAAACCCACGCCTTTAAGCGCGTTTTTGGAGCCAGTCAAAACGGAAACCCATTTGAACAATTGAGTCTCTTCCCCTTTTAAATTGATTACCTTTAAACTGCTTTTAGAACTCATTTTAACCAAGTCTTTGGCGACACCTGAAAAGCCCTGAATGATCATGATATAGGGAACCGTCAAATACTCGTTACCAACGGTTAGCAACCCCAAGGAAAAAACCTGCAACAGCATCCCTCCCACCAGGGTCAAATTCAGCCCCAACAAGGAGGCTATCCATCCGCCGATAAAATTGGTGAATATCCCTGCTATTTCATACAAAAGAAAAAGGGCCGCGATTTGAAACGGAGAAAAGCCAAGATTGTGAAAATAAAGAACCGTAAGGATTCGCAAAGCTCCGTCAGTAACGGAAAAACCCAAATAAGAAAAGGTTATCCCAAGAAAAGTTTTGCCGCTTCCCATTGAGGGCTCTCTACTTCAAGCTTGAGGCGACTTTGCCCACAAGTTCCATCATTCGAGAGACATAGCCCCACTCATTGTCGTACCAAGCGATTATTTTCACCTGAGTGTCGTTCACCACCGAAGTCAGCAGGCTATCAACCACGGAGGATCTCGCGTCCCCTTGGTAATCAGCGGATACAAGAGGCGTTGTTTCATAGCCAAAGATTTTTTGAAGCTCTCCTTGCGCCGCCGTCTTCAATATCTCGTTAACTTCCTCTTTGCTGGTTTTTCGATTCACCTCGAAAACGCAATCAATGATAGAGCTGTTTTGCATTGGTACTCTGATCGCCATGCTTTCAAGTCTGCCCTTAAGCTCGGGAAAAATCTTCACAATCGCCTTGGAAGAGCCGCTGGTCGTGGGAATCAAAGACGTGGAGCTTGAGCGAGCCCTTCTCAGGTCTTTGTGAAATTTGTCTATAATGGTTTGCGTGTTGGTCACATCGTGAATGGTGGTGACAGTTCCGTGCTTTATCCCCAAGCTCTCATTTATAGTTTTGACAACGGGAGCGAGAGCGTTGGTGGTGCATGAAGCCGCAGTGACCAGATGGTTTGCGCCTGGATCGTAAAGGTGATCGTTGATGCCCATAACGATGTCAAAAGCTCTTTCATCCTTTACGGGGGTGGAAGTGACGACTTTCTTTATGCCCACTTCGAAATAAGTCTCAAGTTGTTTTTTTGTTTTGAATTTGCCGCTGCAATCCAAGACTAAATCCGCTCTAGTGTCCTTCCAAGGCAGCTCCTCTATCTTTGAGAGAGAACTCCAGCCGATTTTCTTTCCGTTCACTTCAAAACTGTCGGAAGCGGAGCATGAAACATCTTTGTCCCACCTACCATGAACGGAATCGAACTTTGCCAAATGAGCCGCCGCCGCTGAATCTCCGGCAGGATCGTTAATGTGAACAATCTCATAGTCGGGATGATCAAAGCCGGCCCTTAGAGCAAGTTTTCCCATTCTTCCAAAACCATTAATGACGATACGAACGCTCATTCTCCCTCCCTACATAGTGCTAAATTAAAAACATTCTAATATAGGACATTCACTCAAAGGAATTTCCCTATTTTCGCAACAATCAGCCAATTTTTTCAAAGACTTCTTCATGTTCTTCAAATCTCAAATCTTTGCGTCTATTTCTTGAATTTTTGCTTCTGTTTTGACCAAAACATCCTCACACTTAGCTTGGCTTCTCACTCTTAACTCAAGCAACTCTTGGGATTCCTTCAAGGTGAACCCGAGCTCCTGAGAACGCTTGATGAACTTAATACGAGTGATGAATTCAGGAGGATAATAGCGAAAGCCTCGTCTTTTAGCTGGTTGTTTTATCAGCCCTTTGCGCTCATAAAAACGAATGGTTTCCACTCCGACTTCGGCTAGTTGGGCTAGTTTTCCAATGGTGATATTTTCTGCTTCCATAGAAGGAGTATAAACCCCGTACCATGGTACAGTGTCAATTTTTGTTTTATTATTGGTAGAAAAGACTTTTTAAGCCTTGGATAACTTAATAATATTAATTCCACCTCTGATAATGATAATAGAAATCATGGCGCCAATAATTAGATCAGGAAGATTAGAATTGGTAAAATAAACGAGTACCCCAGCTATCAAGACACCGATATTGGCAAGTACATCGTTTGCGGAGAAGATCCAGCTTGCTTGCATATGAACCTCCCCCTTTCTATGTTTGTGAATTAAGGCCAAGCATGTAATATTGGCAGCTAAAGCGACAACTGAAACAATTATCATAAAATCTGAAAGTGGTTCACTGCCAGTTATAAAGCGCCTAACCGTTTCAAAAAGGATAAAAAGCGCCAGTAAGACTTGTGCAGTTCCGCTAAAAAACGCCGCTTTGTTTTTAAGGCTCAAACTCTTGCCAACAGCGAACAAGCTCACCCCATAAACTAGGGAATCTGCGAACATATCCAGACCATCGGCCAATAACCCAGTTGATTCTGCAATTATCCCTAGGGTAATCTCAACCACAAACATTCCGAAGTTGATGCCAAGCAAAATCTTCAAAGTTTTTGCTTCAACTTGCGATTCTTCCACGACAATCTCAGAGTCGGAAACCTCCTCCGATTCTTTCAATTCCCCTTTAAGTCCAATGGAACTTAGCTTTTCCAAAACAAAAGAGCACTTAACTTCATGGTAAAAGGTTGCCTCTCGTTTTCCGAAGTCGAAGTTAATTTGTTTAACGCCCTCCTCCCTTTCAAAAAGAGATTCAATCATCTTGCTTTCAGAGGGGCAGTCCATTTTCTTAATGTGAACAATGCTGCGTTTCATTGATCATTCCCGCTTGGCGCCTTAACCAAAGCTTCGGTTCTTCTAAGGTAAAAAACAACTCCTAAAATCGATAGGACTAAAAACAACTGCCCGACTAATACTTCCAAAGTAGAGTTATAGCCAAGTAAAGATAAAGCAATTCCTTTTATTTGTGTTTGATCAAGAATACCTACTTTCTGGAAAGCCTCCAATGCTTTTCCCAGAAAAACAACAGAAAGAGTTAAGATGAGAAAAGTTGATCCTTTAAACAAAGGTCGCAAATTTATTTTCATTGAGAACCGAGAAATTAAAACGATTAATACGCCCGCGATTGCAATGGCGCCCATAGCCCCAGCCCCAATTGCCACTTTTCCATGTCCATCGAACACTAAAATTTTCATAAACAACAGAGTTTCAAATATTTCTCTAAACACCGAGAAAAAGGCGATTAACAATAAAGTTGTTTTCTTGTTATCTACCAAAGAGCTTTTAACGCTACTTTTAATGTTTTCCTTCATCTGTTCGATATTCGAGTTTCGATGAAACCAAAAGCCCACATAGAAAAGCATGAGAGATGCAAATAAGGCAACCCATGCCTCTATGGATTCCACGGCATAGCCTCCTAATCCAACAATCATGTCCATTAAAAAGTAAAGTCCGACACCCATTACTATGGCGCCGATCCAGCCGCCATGAACCCATTTTAAGGTGGAAGAAGAGCCGAACTTTTTGACCATTCCCAAAAGAAGCAAGAGAATCAGCCCTGCCTCCAAGGCCTCCCTCGCGACAATTCCAAAGGAAAGCAACGCGGAGGCCACAAATGAAGTATCAGAAGAAATAACCCTTTCGGCTTTATCAAATAACGTCAGAACTTCGCGATATTGTTTTTCAACTACACCCGCTTTAGAGGATTTATTAAGCAAGCTTCTATAATTTGCCATACTTTGTTCCAGCGAAAAGACAAGGGAGTTCCCGCTTACTTTCAAATATCCCTCAATTGGCTCAATACCTTTTAAATACGACTCTAACGATTTGTCCTTAGCATCTTGAAACATGCCCTTTTTAAACAAGTCATAGCTTTCGTTTAATTTGTTTTTTGCAATTTCTAAATATTCGTTGCCACTTCTTTTGGTTGGCCCTTCAGGAGGAAAATTGTCAGCAATATTTCTTACACTGGCCAAGAATAAAGTTTTTTCATCTTCCGTAATATTATATTTCTGAAGCAGCTCAATATCCGTCAAAGAGGCCAAGTCCTCTAGAGGAACATCATAATTTTCTTGAACCTTTTTTCCTTGATACCTAAAGGTTGAAACATAAAAAGCAAGAGACCATCTTTCCTCGTCCGAAAGAAAAGAGTAGCCTGCCATACCAGTTCCATCCACGCCTAAAGTAATAGTATTATAAGCCTGAAAGGGAGAAATATTTTGCATTCTATTCAGGCCTTGAAAGTTTGTTGGACTTGGTTCCAACCCCTTTCCCAAAGGTCCATCGCCAGCCCCCGTCGAGCCATGACATCCCACACAGCTCTGAGCGTATATTTTTTTCGCTTTCGCCAGATCTAGCCCCCCTCTAGGAAAGGTGGCAATATTAAAAGCCTTTATAATATTGAATTTGATTTCATTTGCTTGATTTGAAACTTCTTTCACAGAAGCTTTGGCTTCAATCATTTCTTTAAGGCTCTGAATTTGAGAAGATAATTCTTGCTTATAACTCCCATTCTTTGAGATTCTAGAAACTTCATTTATAAACTCAATTTGCTCGTCATATTCTCCTTGGCTGATTATCTCACCCTCGGAAACTGCCTCTCCATAATCTTGTGACAGATAACTCAGCAAGTGGACAGCAAGCTCATTTCTACTATCACTCCCGATAGCAGGTAGTAGAGAAAGGAATAAAAAAGCTATAATATGTAAGCGTTTCATAGCAAGGGCTCCGAGAAGTTTGAATCGCCAAACAATAGAACGTACAAGCTAACAAGTCAAGAATGACAAGCCTACTAGAGGGTGTTAAAAACTCTTTCCATGGGACTCTTTGATAAACTGCAAATTCTTTTCATTTTATTCTCCGCCGGTCTGGGGCTAGCACTAGGCCAAATAAAATGGTTTTCACAAAATGGGGACAAGTTTATCGTTCCTTTTTTGATGTTAATGCTAACGGTTGTTTTTCTACATGTTCCCTTTAAGGATATGCGAAAGGCCTTTTCAAATTTTCGTTTTTCAGGACTAAGTTTAGGAATAAATTTTCTCTGGACTCCCTTGTTTGCCTGGATTCTTGGCGATATCTTTCTGGGCGGGCATCCTGATCTAAGAGTTGGTTTCCTGATGCTGCTCATCACTCCGTGTACGGACTGGTACCTTGTCTTTACCCAATTAGCGGGAGGAAAGACGTCCCAAGCGGCGGCCCTGCTGCCATGGCACCTTCTCCTGCAACTGCTTCTACTGCCTGTTTACCTTCTGATTTTTGCGGGGAAACTCATTTCTATAGAACTAGGAATATTGGTTAAAAGCATAACCTTGGTTTTAATAATTCCCTTTGCTCTATCACTTTTAATTAGAAAACTGGCTTATATATTCAAAAGTGAGGACTGGTTCGAAAATAAATTTTTACCCTTTATCTTGCCGGGACAATCTATCTTTTTGTGTTTCGCCATTATCGCGATGTTTTCTTCTCAAGGAGAAGCGATATTGGCGAATCCCAAGTCGCCTCTTTTGCTAGTCCCGCCGCTTTTAACATTTTATCTTTTTAATTTGATCTTTAGCTTAAATGTTTGTCGGATAGCCAAGATTGAAAAATCTGCTTCCGTAGGCTTTTCATTTGCAACATTGGCCCGCAACTCCCCGCTTGCCTTGGCAATCGCCGTGACCGCTTTCCCTGACAAACCCTTAATAGCGCTAGCTTTGGTAATCGGGCCGCTAATAGAGTTACCCACAATGGGAATTATTGCACACTTTTTTAAGGTCAGATTTAGCAGCTAAATCTTTCCTCCTTTGAGTTGATCACTTGAGCAGTTTTTTGAAATCTTCAGGCAACTCCATTCGCTTAAACGGATTGACGTTGCTTCCTCCTGTGTTCCCATAAGGTAAAACACCTATCGCTGATCCAATAACACCCGTAACAATTCTAAAGAGCTGACCAACAATTTCCTTAAAGTCTTTCCTATGAAGGCCGACCCTAAACATCCTAATATGAGTGACGGTATGGGGAATGATAAAACGTTGACCTAATATATGGGCACGCTCAAGATGGAAAAAACATTTTTCCCAAGCCATCACTTGATACGCTGCCTTGGCTTCTTCTAGCTCCTGATTATAGTATTTCAACACTCGTTCTTTATTTGAATTCATTTTATCCTATTAGAGAAAAACCTTGTGAGCCTTAACTATCTTCTATTGCCGATTGGATGGCCGCTTTTAACTGGCTTCTGCCAAAGTTCTCAAGAGGCGCTCCGTTTATATAAAAACTTGGCGTTCCTCTCACCCCTAATTTTTGACCATCCGCTATATCCTGCTCAATTCTTTTAACTATTGCGGGATCTTGCATATCTTCTCGAATTTTTGCAACATCAACTCCAGCTTCTGGCAGGTAATACCAAATAAGTTCTGGTTGAGGATTGTGATGATTTCCCCAGTTGGGCTGGTACCGGAACAAAACATCCAAAACCTCCCAATATTTCCCTTGGTTTCGAGCTGCTTCTAGAATCTTGACGGCAAATTTTGAGTTTTTATGAAAAGGCGCATATCGAACAATAAGCTGGACCTTGTCTTGGTATTCCTTTATAAGCTCCTTTACATATGGAGCAAAGGCTCTACAGCTCTCACATTCGGGGTCTAAAAATTCCACCAAGTAAACATCAGGCTCTTTCGCTCCCATTCTTGGTGCATAATCTCGTACAAATACCTCGGAATTTTCTTGAGCGAGGAAGCCAAGCCTTTCATTCTCTAGGTAATTATAGGAGACAGCTCCTCCTATGAACAAGGCCACAACAGCAAACGCCGCGAACAGAACTATTTTTTTTTATTTTTCATTTTTTATCCTTTTTAAAAACAAAGTCAGTAAAATCAAAATTATGGAAAAGCTGAATAAAGAAAGGATTGGAATGGTAATAAATCCTGCCCAATTAATATACACTGTTGAACATGGCACTCCTTGAACACAAGGAGAAGCGCTTTCGGGAACAATCCCATAATGTAAAAGATTATGATAAAGGGCAATTAACCATCCGAACAATGCCAAAGGCAAGGAATAACGCCAAACCCTTTTGTCTAATGGAAACATTCCAGCCAGAAACAACAAGACCAACGGATACATGCAAATCCTTTGATACCAACAAAGAACACATGGTGGAAACTTCATAATCTCGCTGAAAAACAGGCTTCCAAAAGTGGCGATTAGCGTAACAAACCAAGCGCCAAAAATTAGGTTCCAACCAGCCTCGGAAGAATTAAATCTGCTCATATTTAAACCTCTTCTGCTTTTTCCAGCTGACTGAAAGAATCCTTAAAAATTCCCATCGCGGACTTGAGAAAAAGAAGAGTAATTCCGAACCCAACAAGCAAATCTGGCCAAGGAGACTTTACATAATAGACCGCCAATCCCGCTAAAATAACGGAAGTGTTGGCTATAATATCGTTTCTGGAACAAATCCATAAGGATTGAAAATTTATATCATCATCTTTGTGAGCCGTGAGAAGCATTAGGCAAATGACGTTTGCTATCAAAGCAACCATTCCAACAATTCCCATAAATTCATAATCAGGTGTAGACAGGAAAAAAGTTTTATAAATGGCCTGTCCTAAAATTAACAATCCAAGCGCCACCATAATAGACGCTTTAAACAATGAGGCTTTGGCTTTGGCCTGAATACTGGAACCAATGACATAAATACTGCTTCCGTAAGCCAGAGCGTCCCCCAACATGTCTAGCGAATCTCCCATTAGCGCTGTGGAACCGGCAATAAAACCTGAAATGGATTCAGCGAAAAACATTACCAGATTGATAGCCAACACTGTCCAGAGAACTTTCGCTTGTTTTTTTGCCAGATCCTTTAAATCATCCGACTTTTTCTGGCAACAATGATCAGCCATTTTAACCCCCAAAAATATAAATTGATGCTTCTAAAAAATAATGAGTTTAGCTAGCAAGAATCGGAGGTCTGTAAATATCTTTATAGAAGTTGCCGAAGGAAAATTCAGCATAAGGTTGGAAACTGGATTTCAGGTCTTTTTGCGCGATCGGAGGAAGATCTTTTAAAGGGATTGTAAAAATAAAAGAAATCCCACCGATGCAAGGGCAATTTGTCTCATTGCAATTTTCTGTTTTATCCGTATTCTTTTCTTTTTGATCTAGTTCAGACTTTTTACAAATATCTAGAATTTCTTCACACTCTAAGTGAAAACGCTCCCTTTCATACCCAAAGCTTTGGGCGGTTTGCAAAGAGAAAAAAACAGTAAGAAGCAGAAAAAATAACCGAAGCATACACTATTTATACTCTTTTCGGCTCTTAAGGACAAGAAAGTTTGGAAAGGGAAACATATGGAAGGAGATATTTCTCCTCCTTCTATAAATGCACTCCTATCTAAAAGATCCTCCCATATGATCAAGGTAAGGATTTAGATCAAAGACATCAGGCTCTTCTGCTGAGATGTTTAAGCCACTATTTTTTATTTCAAAACTTTTCTGTCTTAACTCACAGCATTCATTTTTATCACTGTTTTTCCAACAATTTTTGTGACCTTCTTTAACACTGGCTATTGCCGTTTTGGCGCTTTCTACTAAAAGGCAAATAAGAAAACAACCTTTAACATTCTCATAATAACATCCTCCCCCGTTGTTATTATTTGATTTTTTCTCTCGATCATTGTTTTTGATTCTGTCGGGTATTTCAAGTAAAGGCGTTAAAGAAAACTTTGTCCAAAAACGTTCCAAATAAATAAATGCTTCACAACCTGTCGGGTGAACTGATTTCAAAAAGGTTTTACATGGGGAGTTTCTTCGTTCCTGTGAAAAGTGAGTTTCGCCGCCAATAATACTTTGACGTTGGCGTCTAGCTTCAATTGTGCATTGGCACTGTTTTTCCTTTTTAAAGCATAAAAATGCAAGGATGATCCCTTGAGGAAGCGGATGCCTTTTTTAGGCTCCTTTCCTCATATTCTGCCTTAACCCGGCCACTTCAAGGCAGTCACCTTGAAGTGGGATCTATAAAAAGAACGCCGAAGGTTCCAGCTTAAAGCAAATACTAAAGTGTATTTCCTCTATAGTTGCTCCAATTTTTATTTGCCTTACTGATGTTTTCTTCAAGATTCTCTTGGAACTTATTCAAGTTTTCTTCGCTGGAAAAGAAATAAACCTTCCCACCATGCTTCAATCTAAATTCATCTTTTCCATGAACATGCGGATCTCCCTCCGAGACACTTAAGGCGCAATGTTTATCAAACTGGGCCTCTTGCTTGCGCATTTTGCAGTTCTCACCACATTTTTCTTTTTTGTGATGGTGGTGAGCTGTTTTTTTGTGATGATTGGCACAGCCAGTTAAACCAATTGCTAAAATCATTACAGAAATAAACTTATTCATTCACAGCCTCCTTAAAGCTTGGTTGCATAAATCTAATAAAAAGACGATAGAGCGAGGGAATTACAATCAAAGTTAGAAGAGTGGCGGAAATAATTCCCCCTACCACAACTGTTGCCAATGGCTTTTGCACCTCCGCTCCAAGGCCTGTTGAAAACATCATAGGTAAAAAGCCGAAAATATCCGTCAAGGCGGTCATGAGCACCGGCCTAAGCCTTGTCATCGCACCTTCCTTGACAACCTCATCAGGAGTTTTTCCCTCCTCGAAAAGGCGATTAAAATAAGTCACAAGCACAACGCCGTTCAAAATACTAATACCTGACAAGGCTATGAAGCCAACTCCCGCGGAAATGCTAAAGGGCATGTCCATAAGTATTAAAGCAAGGACTCCTCCAATTAGCGCCATGGGAGCGCAAGCAAAAATCAAAACCACTTGCGCAAACGACTTAAAAGCCGCATAGAGCATGGCCAGAATGATTAACATTGCCATAGGAACCAAGATGCTTAGACGCTCCTTGGCGCTTTGCAAGTTTTTAAAGCTTCCTCCCCATTCGACATAGTAGCCTTCAGGCAAGTCGATTTCCGCTTCAACTCTGGCCTTCGCCTTCTCGACGAAGCTTTCAACATCCCGTGTTTCGGGGTTGATCAAAACTGCCCCCCGTCTTTGGGAGTTTTCACGACTGACATTGCTAAAGGTTTCGACATAATCAATCTTCGCAACTTGATTGATTGGCACTGTAAAACCTTCAGAAATGCCAACGGGCAAATTTCTTACTGTATGGATATCCTTGCGCTCCCTTTCGCTGAGCCTTGCCACAATCGGAAATTTTCTAACACCTTCATAAACATGTCCTATTTCACGTCCCCCGATGGCGGCGCTAATGGAATCCAATACCGGCCTGGCCGTTACTCCCAGCTGCGCAAGCTCCTCCATCTTGGGAGTGTATTGCAGCATGGGAGACTTCCCCTTTGACTCAGATTCCGCTTCACCCGAGCCGGGGATTTCGGATACAATTTGCGCAATTTGTTTTGAATAACCTATAAGCTGGTCCAAGTCCTCGCCAAAGACCTTTGCCGAAACATCTGCTCTAGTTCCCTCCAGAAGTTCATTAAATCTTAATTGCACGGGCTGGGAAATAAGCAGAACTTGGCCAGGAACCTTAAGCTCGAGTTTCCTTTTCACCGCTGCCATCAGTTCGTCTTTGGTTTCAATTTCTGATTCAGGCCATTTATCTCTTGGCTTTAGCATGACATAAGAGTCGGAAATATTAACTCCCATTGGATCTGTCGCCACTTCCGCGGCGCCAGTTCTTGCAAACACCAGTTTAACCTGAGGAAACTCTTCAATAACATCTTCAGAAAGCTGTTGAAGCTTTACAGAATTTTCAATGCTTATATTGGCAGGTCTTATAAACTGCACAGCGAAGTCTCCCTCATTAAGCTGAGGGATAAATTCCGCGCCCATTTGCGAAAATAGAAAAACGCCAGCGGCGATAGCTGCCACTCCGATGCCTAAAACCACTTTCTTAAAGCGCAAAGCGGCGTTTAGAGTAGGCCCAAAAGCCTTTTCGGCCAATCGCATAAGAATTGGTTTGTTATCCCTAGTTTTCCCTGAAAGAAATGTGGCCGCCAAGGCCGGAACTAAAGTGAAGGATAAGATCAAAGCGCTGCCAAGCGCCATTATGAATGTGGTCGCCATTGGACCAAACATTTTGCCTTCAACTCCAGTCAAAGCGAAAAGAGGGATAAAGACGACGATGACAATTAACTCGCCAAAACCTGCGGCGGATCTAATTTCTATTGCCGCGTCTTTTACAACCTGGCTTACCTCCGCCCTGGTAAGAGTTCGACCCAAGTCCTGTCCTCTTTTTTGCAGACGATGCACGCAGTTTTCAATAACAATAACCGCTCCGTCCACGATAATTCCGAAGTCCAAAGCGCCTAAGCTCATCAAGTTTCCGGACACGTTTTGCCACCTCATCAGTATAAACGTGGCCAGCAAGGCGATAGGAATCATCAACGCCGTTATAATGGCTGCCCGAAGATTGCCTACTAGCATCAAAAGGAACAAACTTACCAGGGCGGCGCCCATAAGAAGGTTATGCTCCACAGTGCCAAGGGTGGCGTTCACCATGTCCGAACGATTGTACAGTGTTCGTAACTCAACCCAATCGGGGAGATCGCCTCGAATATCTTCTAATTTTTCGGCAACATCGATTGAAACAGAACGACTATTTTCCCCCAAAAGCATAAAAACCGTGCCAATGATGGACTCTTCTCCGCTTACAGTTCCCGCGCCGGTACGAATTTGCTTGTCAAATTTTACTTCTGCAATGTCTTTAATTTTTATGACTTGATAGTCAGACAGCCGTTTAACGACGACATTGCCTATATCCTCGAAAGTCCTGAGAAGTCCTACACCTCTCACCAATAGTTGTTGGCCGGTCTGTTGGATGTAGCCGCCTCCAACGTTCGCGTTAGTTTCTTCTATAGCTTTTTCAATATCATCAAAGTGAAGGCCATAGCGGGACATTTTTTCAATATCAGGCTGGACAAAAAATTGTTTGTCAAAACCGCCGATAGTATTGACCTCGGTCACACCCTTGACAGTCAAAAGCCGTGGCTTGATAAACCAATCCTGAATGGATCTAAGCTCCATCAACTGAACAAGACGTTTCTCAGGGTCTTGGGCCGGTTTTTTGGCCTCTATCGAATAATGAAAGATCTCTCCCAAACCTGTACTGATAGGACCCATCTCGGGAACAATGCCTTCGGGAAGCTCAATATTTTGCAGCTTTTCCCCCACCAGCTGGCGGGCCCGGTATATATCGGTTTCTTCCTCAAAAATGACGGTGACTTGGCTAATGCCATATTTGGAGACAGACCTGATTGTTTGAACTCCCGGTATCCTATTCATGGCGTATTCAATTGGAAAAGTAATCATTCTTTCTATTTCGTCCGGAACGTAGCCTTTGACTTGGGTATTGATTTGAACTTGGGTATTTGTGATATCCGGAACGGCGTCGATCGATAACTCTTGGAAAGATTTCACCCCGTAAGCAATTAAAAGGAGGCTTGCCAAAAAAATAAAGAGGCGATTATTTACCGAAAATTCGATTATTTTATTTATCATTTATAATTCCAATTTAGTGTGAATGTCCATATTCTGCCGTGTCCGTTGAGTAGATATCCGTCACTCTTAATAGTCCGACTCCGCCAACAGCGATTTTATCCCCACCTTTAAGTCCGTTAACCGCCACGGTAAAAGTTTTTTTATCCTCGCCTTCAATCTTTACTGGCAACATTTTGAAAAAGCCGTTCCGATATCTATAGATTCCTCTTTTATCCAAAGACACAACCAAGGCGTCTTTTGGAATTACCAGTGGGCTTTCGGAAGGTTCCCTAAGCTTCACTCCTATTGTTTCTTTGGCCTCCTCGGACATTCTAAAACCTTTCGTCTCGTCCACCTCTTCAATGGCCTTGCCCTTTCCTATCGCTTTGCTACTGCCATGACCTTCATGTCCACCATGTCCAGCATGGCCACCCTCACCTTCTTCATGCTCATCATGGCCGCCATGACCTTCATCGTCGTGGCCTTTTTCTTCATGCTCATCATGCGATTCTTTTTCATGACCATGTCCTCGATGCGACTCTTCTTCATCTTTATGTTCATGACGACCTTTGTGAGACTCTTCCTCTTCTTCATGTCCATGGCCTTTGTGAGACTCTTCCTCATGAGCATGGCCATGATCTTGCCCGTAACAAACGCTTCCCAACAGAAGCGTCAAAAAAATAATTTTAAACATTTTCATTAAACACCCCTAGCTTGAGCAGCCTCTCTTTGCATTCAGGTTCTTTTTTTAAAGAATCAACTTCCAAATCCGTAAGGGTTGGACGAACAAGTTGCAAAATATCTTGGTAATGTTTTGCTTCCTCGGCGCAAAGATAAAGTCCACTTACCTCACAAGAATCCAAGACTTTTTTCCAAGCTTTAGACCCTAGAACAAATCGAGAACACAAGTCCTCGGAAAAGTAGCTAAAAAACCTTCGGTGGAAGTTTCTAGAAAAACGGTTGTCAGTATTAAAGCGATGGGCCAATTCTTTAACATTGGAAAAATACCTGTTTATCGCTTCCTGTTTTTCTTTATCAAGGCCGGAATTAGAGTTTTGCTCCAAATATATCCGATCTAATTCAAGTGAATTGAGCGTTTCCAATTCACTTTGATACCTACATCCACTGGCGATCAACGCCAAGAAGATTAAGACTGAAATTTTCATTGTAGACCTCCGGTCAATAAACTATCGAGTTTACTTTCTTTTTTGTTGTAATCTCCGTTAAAGATCATCCTCTTTAACCGCTCCATTGTGGTGACGACTTCATATTTGTAATTCACAAGAGAGATTGAGGCGTCAAACTCGTTTTCAACGCTTTTAAGCATTTCAAGAGGATCAATATCCATCCCCAGGGCCAAGTGACTTCTAAGAGTCTGATAGTTCTCTCCGGCCAACCTTCTTCTGGAAGTTTGATTTTCAATATTGTTTAGATAAGAATTGAAATTATTGACCAAGTTATACAAAGACTTTTTTAACACCTCCTCGGTAGATTCTTTATTTATGTCCAAGATATGAGACTCTGAGTTGCTAATGCGAATAGAACTGGCCGCTCCAAACCCTAGCCCGTCTTGAACGGGAATATTGTTAAACATGCCTTGAGAGTTTGAAGACGCGCCAAGAAAAGAGAATGTTACTTCTCTACTAGTATACTTCAGCGCTTCTTTTAAGTATTTGTACTGGGTCAGCTCAGGGGCTGAATCCAAAGCTCTAAAAACAAAGGTGTCAAACTGAAGAGGCTCAAGTTTTTCCACCTCGGGGAGACTTATCCTTTCAAGAGAGAGATCTTGTTCTTGATCGACACCCAATAAATACGCAAGGGCCTTTTTTTCCTCAAAAACAAGATTTTCAAGAGCCCGAATGTCTTCTTGGATCTCAAGTTTTTTAATTTTCAAAAACCTGGTGGTTCTAGGCTCAACACTGCCAAAAACCTGTCGTGTTTCCGAGATTCCAACCAATTCATCTAATTTCAAAGACTGTTCTTTAAGAGCGTTTAAAAAATCAATATCGCGCAAAGTGTTTATATAAAGAAGCTTGGCCGTCATGACCTGATTTGCCCACAAGGCCCGGTACTGCTCTTGGTATGCGTAATAGAACTCTCTTGATTGACCAACCTTGAACCAGTTGCTTGGAACCAGAAAGGGGGCGATATCTTGGACGACATCCAAAGCTCCCTTCCATGAGAAAGGCGTTTTAAGAATATTCCAAAGATTAAGCCTCGGCAGCAGGTTTCTTTTATTTAAGTTTACTGTTTCCTTCGCCTGATATACCCTCTGAGCGTTTTCAAGCACGGTAAAATTGGATTGCTTAACCTCTTCTGCTACCTGATCTAAACTGATCGAGGTTTGAGCGCTTAGATTGAAGCTAATAGTCAGAGCAACAAATGATATAATGAACCTTTTCATGCTTATCTCCTTAACTGGAATTTGTATTTCTGACTGCTCGTGCTGGATTCAAAGACGCCCTGAATATTGTCTACGCGACTAATAGAGCCAGAGGTAACTTGAGCGGCCAAGGATCTTGAATCCGCCAATCGTTGCCCATCAGATACGTTCTTTAAAGAATCAGAGATTGAGAGGTGAAAAGAGTTTTTACACGATTCGGTAATTAAGTTTACTACTCCTTTACTCACGTCCGGTCTATAGCCTTCGACGACGCAGGTCACGGCACTATTAGAAACTCGGGGATTTTCCAGTTTGACGAAAAGGTTAAGGTTTAAATTTTGCAGCTCAAAATTGATTTCGTCCAAGGTTCTTACTCTTGATGGAAATTCAATAGGAATGCTGCTTACGAATCTGGCGCTTATGTCAAAAGAGATGTCTTGAACATCCACCTGTCCGAGGTACTCGCCTTCGATCGCCTGGATGAATCTTTTTCTTTTATTAAGATCATCTTCCATCTTTTCCGCCCACATCTTCTGATTCTCGTTTTGGGCCTGATACTGTTCGCGGGCTTGGATGTCGGCCTGCTCGGCAAGCCTATCGTCGCCGCCTTTGCTACAACCGAACAAGAAAAGACACGGTAGAATAAAAAATAACTTTTTCATAAAAACTCCTAGTTAAATAATTCGTCTATTAGGCTTTCCTTGCCGGTAATAAGGTATATTTCCTTTATAGCTTTTAAAATATCGTTTTCAGTTTCAAATCGGGAATCCATGTAATCAACATATTGCCGATGGGATTCAATTGTCATAGGAATGCTTACAACCCCTCGTCTAAAAAGGCTTTCCGCTTCTGTATGAAACGTTGTAATTTGGGAAAGCGAAGGCATTTCCTGATATGTTTTTAGCGATTGATGATAAATCTTTAACAGCTTGCGCAATTTGATTTTTAAAAGAGATATGTTGTTTCTCGCAACTTTTCGTTGCGCCATGAGATTTCTCGAAGCCTCAAGTTTTCCGCCTTCGTTTGTGTTTAGAAAAGGAGCGTTAAATGTGACGCCAATTCCGGCGCTGACAAATTGATCCGCTCCCCTCGATTCATATCCGACGATGGGTCCAACCAATAGGTCTGAGTATGCCAACGACTTTTCGCGATTCAGCTCTTTTTTAGCGACTTCCACTTTTTCCTTTTCTATGGCCGCCATGCCTTGAGCTTCACTAAGCTCAAAGGCGCCTATCTTTGGATAATTCGTTGAAATATAGCGAAAGTTTGGTTTTTCGCACTCACTCATGAAGGCGACTTCCCCAGCTAAGAGATCTTTCTCATTTTTTAAGTCATTCAGTCTGGCCTTATAATCATTTAAAGCCAGCTTCAAAGTGCTCAAGGAGACTTTTTCTTCAGGATTCAATCTTTTTCTGGAAGCAAGCTTTTTAACAATGGATCTAAAGGCGTCAACAGCTTCTTCCATCGCCTCGATCAATACTTTAAGCTGGGCCACTCTCTGATAATTCACAAGGTTTTCTAATGCTTTTCGGGCGCCGAACAATCCATATTGTTTGCTTTCCAAATCCGCCCTTGCCAGAGAACTTTCAATTCTGGCTTCCCTTTTATCTCCAAGCTCAATAACGTGGAGAAGTTTTAGGTCGTAATTTTGAACATCCAATCCAAAATCATCGCCTTTTGTATACTCAAACTCCACAGCGGGGTTAGGCCTTTGCTTGGCCCTCTCAATAAAGGAGTTTGTCAGCTCCTTTTGAAGCTTAACCTGTTCTAAAACCGGATTAGAGGATAATAGTTTCTTTTTATACTCGCGAATATTTTTATAATTGCACGAGTCTTGTGCCTGGCTGACAAAAGCCGCTGCCAGAATTAAAAGGACCAATTTCATCTTTTACCTTTAAGTAAAAAGTTGTTTTAAATTAAAAATCAATAGAGCGACGAGAACTTAAGAAATGGGAGGTCGGTTGACTTCTACGAGAATATTTTTGGGAGATTTTGATTCAAACCAAAGAAAGGAATAATTAAAGGTGAGAAGCTTAACTTCTAAAGAGCTTCTAACTTCCTCTAAAGTGACCAGATGTGTGTGACCATGGTGGCAGTGGCCGTCTCCATGGTTTTGTTTTTGTCCTTCCCCATGGCTATCTGATTGTTCCTGAGAAGAATTGACTTCTATTGACTGGCACTCCTCCAACGAAACATCAAAGCTGGTCTCATCTGTGTGAGTGAAATCGTTCACTATAAACATAAGTAAAAACAAACAGATAAAACGCATAAACCAATCTTATATTAATTACTTATTAAAAACAAGATGATTGAAAAGTTTTCAACAACCCCTTTTTACCATCTTTTCTTACGGTAATGATTCGAAGAAGTCAATAGATTTAATCAGCTATTGGGTTAAGTTACTGGCTTGAATAATAAGGAATTATGAAGAACATCCTGTAATATCAGAGGCTGCCTTAGCATTCATTTGTAAAAAAAGCCCAGCCTTTATAAGCAACTTCAGTTCCCACACCCAAAGAGGGCCTTACTTCGTAGTCAAATTTTTCGCTTAATATAAAACTAGGAAAAAGACCAACACCAACAGACCAATTGGTTGTCCTATACCGGATATGAGGCCACCTACAGTAACAGCTGTCGAATTCTCCCAAAATGCAACTCCAATCATTCCTGTGAGTCCTGGGCTTTGGTTTACAACTTTTGCTTCCTTCGCCGCGGCAGCAGCAAACCAAGGCAAAGTCAAAAGTGCTAAGCAGAGCGACGATATGAACATAATAAACATGGTTTTCAAGGCTGGACCAACGGCTTGCCTCCCCAGCGCTTCTTTCAACCACATCCTGCCCCCCTGCTCACTCCCGGCAACAATCGCAGTATCATAAAAGTGACAGAGACTCCTCCCCCAATAGACAGCAAGAGCTTTCTCGGTATTCCGTCCAAGAACCTCAGATAGTTCGAAAATATGAGAACAAGAGATAATCCAAGAGCCGCGGCCAACGAAAAATGCCACGACCCTGCCTCAGCCTCCATCATGCCAATTTCCCTTTGATTCTATGAGGAGCATGGCTAAATGACCAAGTCTAGCCCTAACGAAAACTCTCCCCTAACCCAACTAAAGAAAAATCAATACCTATTAGATTAGACTTCATCTCGACATCTGGAATATCCTCAAAAGGAAATCTACCTGGCCCGCTACCTCCCCATGCGCTTTTGAATTAAAATAGACAAGCGAGGAAACACGTCTTTTTCTATTTAAGAGTGAGAGAGTTCAATGAGTGAGTTTTTAAACGTTATTTTTTACGCTTCCATTCCTTTCATAGGAAACTTTATCGGAGCGATGCTCGCTGTAGTTTTGAAAGTTACGAAAAGGCTTTTAAGTTACTCCCTTCACTTGGCGGCTTTTTTAATATTTTGGTAGGAAGAGGTATTTCAATGATTGGAGAAAAGTCCAATGCGGATGAGGAGAGGTCCATGGCCTATATACATTGCCGGGTGGATCGACTTGTTTAGCGCTGGCCTGATGGTAGGAGAAGCTCATGAAGAGGTTGGAGACGATTCAATTGCCGCTTTTTCATTTACCGCGGGATTCGCTTTGTTTACAACCGTATCAGTATTATTTGAGGCATAGGTGAAAGCCCAAAAGGAAAAAGGAGTTGGCATGTCAGGGGGATCATATAGACCCATTGAAGACTATGCCATCATAGGAGATTGCCACAGCGCCGCTCTCATTGGAACCAATGGCTCTATTGATTGGACCTGCTTTCCAAGATTCGATTCTCACTCTGTTTTTGCCCGCATTTTAGATTTCAAAAACGGAGGGTTCTTTCAAGTGGGCCCGGCCTACTCAACCAACGTGTCTCGTAGCTATTTACCTAAGACGAATATTTTGCTAACGCGGTTTAAAACCTCTCAAGGAGAAGCTTTATTGACCGATTTCATGCCTCTTTTTGAAGAGGAAGAAGAAGAAGAAGAAGAAGGAAAAGGCGGTTTTTCCCGCATCGTTCGAGTAGTCGAGGGCGTTTCAGGTGAAGTGGATTTTAAACTAACCTTGGCGCCCAAATTTCTTTATGGAAAGCAAGGAGTCTCCCCTCAATTATTGTCAGGGGGTTATCAGGTTTTGTTTCAACATGAAAAGCAAGGGCTTCGTTTACTTTCAGATGCGGCCATAAAAACGAAAGGAATAGAAGCGGAATGTTTTTTTACAATTAAAAAAAATGAAAAACAGACCTTCTTATTGGAATACTTTCAGGAGAAATCTAGCATTGACAATTTAGAAACGACAGACTGCGACCACATGTTGGAAAAAACACAGACCTATTTTGAACAATGGTCAAAGAAGTGTCCCCAACAAGGAAAGTACAGGCCTCATATCATAAGAAGCTCATTAGCGTTGAAACTTTTGACTTACCGTCCAAGCGGAGCCTTTGTAGCCGCTCCAACAACTTCCTTGCCCGAAAAAATTGGAGGTTCCCGCAACTGGGACTATCGTTACACTTGGCTGCGAGACGCTTCATTGACGATGGAAGCTCTTTTTCGAAGCGGCCATGATAAGGAGGCGAAAGAATTTTTGGAATGGGTATGCGAAAAGGCCAAAGTCGGTCACCAAGATTTGAGAATAGTTTACGGTCTTAACGGAGAAAGGGATTTGAAGGAAAAAACTTTAACACATTTGGAAGGCTATGAAAAAAGCGCTCCAGTGAGAATTGGCAACGGGGCCTACCTTCAAAAACAATTGGACACTTATGGGGAGATTTTGGACTCTGTGGACATCGCTCGGAAGATGGGAATAGACAAAGAAAGTCATTTATGGCGAGACTTTCACGCTCTTGTTGACTGGGTATGTGATAACTGGACCTTGCCTGATAAGGGGATATGGGAAGTAAGGGGCGAACCAAGACAATTTGTTCACTCAAAGGTCATGGCGTGGGTCGCCTTGGACCGCGGAATCTGCGCCGTCGAAGAGCTTGATTTGCCGGCGGCGAATCTCGAAAAATGGAAAGAAGAGCGTGATAAGATTTACCAAGAAGTGAATGAAAAAGGCTGGAACGAAGAAGTCGGCGCTTTTACTCAATCCTATGGCTCCTCCAACCTTGACGCCGCCGCTTTAAGGATGGCGCTTGTGAGGTTTATGCCCCCCACCCATCCACGGATAGTTTCCACAGTGGAAAGAATAACGGAAGAGCTCTGTCAAGACGGTTTAGTTTATCGTTATAAGCCGGAAGAAACTGATGATGGATTTAAGGAACCAGAAGCGGCTTTCGCGATTTGCTCCTTCTGGCTAATCGAAAACTTGGCGCTCCAAGGACGCCAGGAAGAGGCTCAACAACTAATGGATAAAAATTTAAATTTTTTAAACGATGTGGGACTTCTATCTGAAGAAATTGAAGTGGGCACGGGGAAAATGCTTGGCAACTTTCCCCAGGCCTTCAGCCATATAGGAGTCATTAGGGCCGCCATTGCTTTGGTAAACGCTTCTATGAAAGGTTCAAGAAATCCTTTTAACAACAGCGATTTTATAACTTGAAGAGGAGAAAAAAATGTATCAAGTAATTTCAGACCAACATGATTATTTGGCGGTGAAGTTTACCGGCAAAGTCGATAAAGAAGAGTATCAAGAGATTCTTGCAAATCTAACGTCTAAAACCGAGACTGGCAATCAAGTGGACCTGTTAGTCGACCTTACGGAGTTGGAAAGGTTTACAATGGGAGCGTTATGGGAAGATATAAAGTTTGATGTAAAAAATTTTAAAGTTATTCGCCGCCTTGCAATAATTGGAGATAGGAATACAATAAAGATTTTAGATCCGATTTCCAAACCCTTTGTTACTGATGAGGCTAAGTTTTTCGAAAAGTCCGATTATAAAGAGGCGCAGAAGTGGGTTCACTGAACCCCAAGGCGAACTTCATTATCTTCTTTTCCCGCTCCCCCAGAAACGATGCCAGTTTCAGAGTCATCAACTATCTTCGGAAGAGGATTGTTAGGGTTGGCCCTGCGAGTTACCAGAAGCAACCCCACAACCGCAAAAAGATATCCAATCGAATCAGTAATACCAGGAATTCTACCAAACAGAAGAAGCTCCGCGCCTCCTACCCAAAGCAGGAGTGTTCTTCCAAATGCATTTGCTAGTTGAGGATCAAGTTGTTTATAGCTTACCGTCATGAAGACCTGCCCTAAGACAGAGCACCCCCCCATAAGCCCAAGCCACAAAAGTAAAGTGTCATCGGGCCACGCCATACTAACTCCTGGAAGCCCTATAATCAGAAAAAGAACGCTAAAATTGAAAACGATCAATTGTGGGGAAAATTGAGCGGTCGCCTGCTTGAGGAACAGCATGGCGAGAGCGCTCAAAAAAGCCCCTAAAGTGCCCAAAATCCAAACTTTACTGGAAGATTCCGCGCTTGGACTTCCTGCCACCACTAGTGTGCCGAAAACGACCAGAAGCAGGCCGCATAGCTGAATCTTATTAAGGGTGTTTCCGTTGAAAATGAAGATCATAATCATGAGAAACAGAGGAGCAAGACTGGCCAAAAATGAAGCATGAAGAGAACTTGTATTCTGAAGCGTCCAAAATGTGCAAAGAACGGCCAAAGCCCCTGAAACGGACCTCAAATGCACAGGTATTGCGGGCCGGGTAAACAGCAAATGAACGTCCTTCATAATGAAAGGACCAAGAAATACCACAGCTACCGCCCCTCGAAAGAATAAAAGAATTAAAGGATCAATTGATCCAAGCTTATAAGTGATCAGAATATTCATGATGGCGAAGAAAAGGGCGGAACTTATGGAAATACTGATTGGAATCATTTCAGGGTTAGCCCCTTTGAAAGAACCCATTCGTCATTATAAACAGTGTCTAAGTAAGCAGTTCCTCTGTCCGGGCAGAGAAACATCACATTAGCGCCGGTCGCTTCGTGAAAATTGTGAAAGTACGATTCAATGGCGGAAAAAACCGCCCCCGAAGATCCGCCTGCTAAAACTCCATGCTGATTTCGTAGAGTCCGGCACCCTTTAACGGCATCAGATTCTGAAATATGAACGACTTCATCAATGTTGCATCCTTCCAAAAGTCTTGGCCGCATGCTCGACCCCATGCCAGGAATAAACCTCGGCTTTGGAACGGACTGAAAAATCATAGATCCTTCTATATCCACCGCCACAATCTTTGTCTTCGGGCTTTTTTCTTTTACTCCCCTCGAAATGCCATTTAAGGTTCCACCAGAGCTGACACCAATAAAAAGGTAATCAAGTTCATATCCACAATCTAAAATTTCCGAAGCGGTATTTACATAATGAGCTTCGGCGCACCAGGGGTTTTCATACTGGTTTATCCAATAACAATTGGGAGAACTATCGACAATTTGACGCACTCTCCTTATTCGGTTGCAGAGAAATCCACCTGAGGTATCACGCTCATTCACCATAATAACTTCCGCGCAGAAGCTTTTGAGAAAGCTTAGATTTAAACGCGAAATGTTGGGATCCACGACTGGAATGAATTTGATGCCGAGGTAATGGCAAATTTGAGCTAGAGAGGAGGCGAAGTTGCCAGAAGATGACTCCACAATCACAGTATCTCGTGAAACTTCACCATTTTCAATCGCCCTACGAAGCGCGTAAAAGGCAGGACGGTCCTTAATGCTGCCCGTGAGATTGTGAAATTCAAGCTTGGTGAGGAGCTTGATACGAGAATGCGCCAAATCGATTACAGGAGTGTGACCTATAAGGGGGAGAAGATTGTCAATTTTTTGAACCAGATTTCTCACAGCAGCAGCTCCTTTAGATCGGACGGTACGTCTTTATCTAGCAAAATAATAGAGGATTTTTTCGCAAGATTCGACCGACTTGAAAAATCTTCAAAGTTTCGCCCTAGGAGCGGGTATGACTCAAGTTAGCGTTTTTTTTCAGCTGCGAGTTTTAAAGAGCAGTCTTCCGCAATTATTGCAAAAGACTGCCATTGAAGATTTGCGTCTAGAGAGCGTCCCGATAGGCATGATTGATATCTTTTTGCCTAAAATAAGTTCGTCTAGTTCCATACTTTTCCAAATATTCCACATGCCATGGTTGCCAATAATACATGCTGGCTGGAATGAGATAACAATACTTTTCATATTCATGTTCCGAATAGGACGAATAACGATTGACCACCGCGCATTGGGCGTTATTTTTCATAAAGGCGTCGGTCCAGCTATGCATCACGCGAGGATTTGCCATGTACTGCCTGTCAAGGACAACATGTTGTGATTCACCATTTACGCCGACAAATGGAGCCGCATGAAACCACCATTTATAATTGTATTCTCGAATATATTTTCTTGTAAAAAACAAGAACATTTTTCCAGAATAGACTCCTTGTTCTTTATACATCTCCCAATTCCAAACATGGGCCCTGTTATAACATTCGGAGCCTCCCCTCAAGTCGTTTCGCATTGACCGAAACAAAGAATTGACTCCGCTTTGAGACATTGTTGTTAAATCATAGCCGTACATCGGTCCCACGTAGTTGACTATATCGGGTGTTTGATCAGAGGGATCAAATCCCCCAAAGGGAACTTCGAACCTTTCTGATGAATCAACCATTCTCATGCTTTTGATAGTTGCTCTTTCATCATTTTTAACCGCAAGACTCGTTTGGCTTTCAAGCTCAATCTCTATAGGCGAGAAAGCGACAAGAGCTTCATTTGCCATGTTTATCAACTCTATTTGCTGTGAAGGTATACCATACACGTGTCCATTCATGGCTAGGACCAAATAATCTTCGGCACCTCCGCTTGGTTCATAAATTTTATAAATTTTTGTTTTTATTTTTACATCACCATAGGATGCAAAACTTAAAAGAAAAGTAATAAAAATAATAAGTCTTTTCATTTTAAACTCCTTTTTTAAATCTGTTCTGACTTTTTTGATAAACATTTTGTTGGCCAATAGATCTGCAATATCTATTCCTTTAAATAAGAAAACTTTTCAGACTAAAAAGGGAGATAAAAAGACACAAGAATAAGTTCCAACTGGTCATTAAGGATCGCTTTTTTCCAACGTAAGGGATTCGTAATAAAGAGCGACATCTCTCATTTGTTGAGGAGTCATTTCAAATAATGCTTTATGCATTACATTGGCATATTTGGTTCCGCCCCTTTTATTCTTTAGAAACAACTTCAGTTGAAGGGCAATGTAATCTGCAAATTGGCCCGATAAATTTGGAAAATGGGGGTTCATCCTCCTGTCATCCAAGTGGGGACCGTGACATGCGACACAGGAAGCGACACGCTGTTGAGGGATTCCTTTATGAGCGATGTCAGCTCCTCTCTTAATGGCCTCGGAAAGAGCGCCTTCTAAAACAAGATGATGACTGGGTGAGGGAGAAATCCGCTTTTGCTTGCTGAAGTAAAGAGAAAGCTTGCGGACCTCTTCCTTTTTAAGAGAGGCTGCCATTAATTCCATTGGACCGCTGTGTCTTTCATCCTTTGCATAGGCCTTTAATGAATGTTCCAAGTATTTTAAATTTTGCCCGGCAAGCTTCGGAAACGCCGAGGTTTCCCTACCGTTTCCAGTCATGCCATGACAGTTTGCGCAACTCTGCAAAACGGGCAATTTTCCAGCGTTTTCTTGATAATCAGGATTGGTAAAACCTGAACGCAGGATAGTGGCCATTTTTTCATATTCCGGGCCCGAAAGATTAGGCATGGAACGCAAAAAAGACACCATCGCCCACACCTCGTCATTTCGCTGGAGGGCTGCCCAGGCGGGCATGCCCGTAAACTTTACCCCATGCTTTACAATTCTAAACAACTCGTCAGGTTCCCATTTATGAATTTGACTAGGAAGCCAAGGAGCATTGGGGGTCAGCTCGTTTCCAAAAAGGCTATCCTTGTCTCCAGGAGCTCCATGGCATTGACGGCAGCCAATCTCGTAATGGCCAGCTCCTTTTTGAATCATCCAAGGCCTGCCAAGCTCAGGAACGCTTTTCCCGATAGTGTACGTCTCCACGGAGCGCTTCATTCCGATACTTAAAAACCATTTCGTTATATCCCAATGACCGGAGCTCGCTGTGAGGGGTATGATGCCTGAGAGCCAAATAAAAATCCCCGAGAAAAAGGATATTCCCAAAAAAAACAGGATATGTTTTTTCCAAGGCTTCATGTCGCCTCCAACAACTTAGCAGTCTTTTTGGGTTTCATCATTTTTCGAGCGAGGTAAAGACCACCGGCTAAATAAGCAATGGCGCCAACAATCAACATGATTGCGCCTCCTAAATGCTGATCCTCCAAAGGACCAAGACTGGCATAACCACTATGGTGAGGGTAAAGGGGACGTGGCGCGAGCCCAAGCAAGGCCCCAAGAAAAGTCATATGCATTGCCGTGAGCAACAAACCTATTATTCCCGCTCCTTGTCTTCTTTGTTTCCTCAAGTGCACTCCGGGCTTCTCGCTTCCTTCTCCTCCAAAAGCGGAAAGCCAAAGCCAAACACCACAAATAAAGAATGAACCCTGCTCGGCTATAAACCCTATTGTTTGTTCTCGAGCGAAGTGATGAGGCAGGGGGGCGTGCCATCCCCAAACCACAATCAATTCCACCACGGCGGCGGGAATTGGCGCGAAAAGCAGAGGATATTTAGCTGTGAGATCAAACTTTCCGCCCGCTAAGGCCAATGAAAATAATGGAGCGGCAATGGCGACATTGAGCATGTGCATGATCATATGACCGAAAAAAGCTTTCTCTGAAAGCTCAGGCAAGGGCCCGGTCCATGCAATGAGAAGTGTGACAATTGATAGAAAAAACCAAACCCAACGCATCAATTGCAACTCCTGAAAATGATTCCGGTAAATCCAACAAATAAAGTGGCCACAGCGCTCAAAAAGCATATTAGGATGATAACGAAAGCTAAAAAGCGATTTCTGTCCTCTATCGTGTCGTCGCTATGAGGCAGCTGCCTTAAACCCTGCTGTTTAAACAAGCGGCGCCCTTTAGTAGCTTGTAGAAAAATAAAGGTCAAAGCAAGGGCGGTGTATATGGCAATGGCAACCCTCACAATCATAAAATCAGATGCGTTTTCCGCCACTTTAGCGCACCAAACTGAGGCTGTTATATAGCAGGCTAAAAAGTGCAAGGACCAGATAATTGGAGGGATGGCGAAGGACCATAATTTAGGTTTTTCCTCCCGCTTTTTTCCCGCTAAATGATTGTTCGAACTTTTCATTGAGCTTACCTTAAACCAGCAAGGGAAAACCTGAAATAACCATGACCGTGACAATTATTGTCAAGGCCATAAAGTGCCAGTAGAGAGTGACGTTAGTAATGTCAGCATTGTAGTGGGAGCTCATTTTCCCTCCAATCCTTCTGGCCGCGCAATAAAGCTGCATGATCACCCCGACACCCAGATGCAGGGCGCTCCAGATGGTTAAAACCCAAACAATAGCGGGATAGACATGCTGCTTGGGGTCCAAACCGGTAACCCAGGGACCAGCGAGCAGAGACAAACTCGCCCCCGCCGCCATTAAGGCGGCCGTGCCAATTGAAAAATAGAACAATCTAGCATTGTCTAGTCTGTTCCACCTTCTGGAAAGGCAAGTCAAGGCCCAGGCTCCAACACCTAGACCTGCCGCCAAAGTCGGGAAAAAAATACCAGGTCCTGGGTTCGGTTCAGGAGGGAAGTCCTCATGAACAGTCCAATAGAAAAAATAGCCAAAAACCAAAGAAATAAAGGCGGTAAGGTCAGCGAGCATAGTGATGAACATAGCCCACCAGCCAACGGCCTTTGGTCCCGATGCATAAAGGGGAAGGCTTTTGCCCATCCCCACATCCTTTCTCTCTTTTTCAGGAATCCAAGCAGTGCCTGTCCAAAGCCAATACAGGATAAAACCAAGTGCCAAAATTCCGCTTGCGGTGGCTAGCCAATACCACTTGTAAGTGGAAAAAATAAAAAACCCGCCGGTGAAGATCGCGGCAAAAATTGTGACAAAAGTCGGACCTGGCACTCTTAAACAGTGTATTGGTCTTGCATCTACAGTCGTCGTCACAAGGGTTTCTCGCATTTCTTCTTGAGCGTCAGGCAAATAAAAGTTCCCTTCGTCGACATTACTAGTGAAGTTTGATTGCTGCCATAGAGGATAGCGGCTTTCAACTACCGGGATTGAGCGAACTCCCCACTGCCCAGGGGGCATATTCACCAACCATTCAAGGGTTCCCGCTTTCCAAGGGTCGCGCTTCGAGCTCCTCTTATTAGGTCTAAGAACGTCTATCACTATTATAAGAATTCCCGTCGCCAAAATTACGGCTCCAATGGTGGAAACGATGTTATACCCTCCTACTCCCAAACTCTCTGAATAAGTGAAAACCCTTCGCGGCATTCCAAGCAGGCCGCTAAAATGCATGGGAAAAAAAGTTACGTTAAGTCCAATCAGAATAAGCCAAAAAGCTTTACGCCCAAGTTTTTCAGACAACTGTTTGCCTCGCACTAGTGGGAAAAAGTAGTAAATCCCGCCAAGAATCGGAAACACGCTTCCCCCGATTAGAACATAGTGCAAATGGGCGACGATGAAGAAGCTGTCATGGGCCTGAAAGTCGAAGGGAGCGATCGCCAACATGGCCCCTGTGAGGCCACCAATGACAAAACTTGCCATCCCTCCACAAGCAAAAAGCATGGGGACGGTTTTAACAAATTTTCCGGCCAACAGGGTCGCCAAGAAACAGAAAAGTTGAATTCCTGTGGGAATCGCCACCATCTGAGATGCGGCTGAAAAGATGCCCAGAGAAATTCCTGGGAGGCCAGTTGTGAACATGTGGTGCACCCAAAGGCCGAAACTAATAAAGCCAGTCCCAATGGCCGAAAGCACTACCCAGCTATATCCAACCAAAGGTCTGCGGGCAAATGTGGGAAGAATGGTCGCCACCAAAGCGACTGAAGGCAAAAATATAATGTACACTTCCGGGTGGGCAAAAATCCAAAACAAGTGCTGCCACAGCAATGGGTCCCCTCCTCTAGCGGGATCAAAAAACGGCCAGTCAAAGGCGCGATTCATTTCCAGCAATATGTCTCCTGCTATCAAAGGAGGAAAAGCGAAAAGGATCATGATGGCCACGACCAGGATATACCAAGCGTAAATCGGCATAAGGTGGATCCTCATGCCTGGAGGACGACATTTGAGAATTCCCACGATTAGTTCAATAGACGCCGCTATTGAAGCAATTTCGATAAAAGTTAGACCCAAAAGCCAAATATCAGCCCCCACTCCTGGTTGATACTTAGTGGTTAAAGGAGGATACATAAACCACCCTCCCTCCGGAGCCACTCCAAAAAACAAGGAGGCGCAAACAAAAATCCCTCCGATTAAAAAACACCAAAACCCGTAAGCAGAAAGACGCGGAAAAGGCAAATCTCGCGCGCCTAACAACTGAGGCAAAATTAAAATAGAAATAGCCTCAAAAATCGGGATGGCAAATAAAAACATCATCACCGTGCCATGCATGGTGAAGATTTGATTGTATATCTTCGCTGAAAGAAAAGAATTTTCTGGAATGGCAAGTTGGAATCTCATCAGAAGGGCCAGCGTGCCAGCGAAAAGAAAAAAGCAAAAAGAAGCTCCCGCGTACCACAAGCCGACTTCAGAGTTATTGACCTCCGACCAATAACGCCACCCCTCGGGAACCTTCCACGCCTTTTTCAAATTCTTTTCTTGGGTCTCTTTAAGTCTTTTGGAAGCGTCTGTCACTTTAGTCCCTCCAGCCAGACTGATATCGCTTTTATATCCTCATTCGAAATCATGTTAAAGGAGGGCATTTTCACTCCTGGCTTTATTTCCTCCACTCTTGATATCCATTGATGGTAGGAAGGGATGGAATTGATCATCACTCCTGCCCCCAACCTTAGCCTGGAACCGACGTGAGTTAAATCGGGGCCTATCACTCCTCTAGATTCAACGCCTCTAACAGTATGGCATGCTACGCAGCCATTTTGCTTGAATGAAACCTTTCCTTTTACGGCCATCGCTGTCTTTGCCTCCAGCGCAGGCCTCTTCTGCCAATCCAGCCATTCCTGGAAAGCCTCCTTTTTCATTACAACAACGTCTAACTGCATTAAAGCGTGTGAAGCTCCACAGTATTCGGCGCAAGCCCCCTTAAACAGTCCTACTTTTTCAGGAGTGAATGAAAGCTTAGTGACATTGCCTGGTATCATGTCCATTTTTCCCGCCAAAGAAGGAACCCAAAAAGAATGAATCACATCTTCACTTGTAAGTTTTATCTCGACCGGCTCTCCAACTGGAAGCCGTATTTCATTTGCCAATTCGACAAAGTTTCCATTTTCCAAAGGGTAACGAACACGCCACCACCACTGAGCTCCACTGACTTCAAGACGCAAGCTTCCGGAGGGGGCGGGTTCTAGTAATTTTGGTAGTGGAGTGAGACTAAAATAAAGTAAGAAGCTTAAAATTACGGTGGGGAAGACCACTCCTCCCCCGATAACAAACAAGGACTTTCTCCGACTTTCGTCCGCCTCTGATTTATGTTTAATTGCATAGAAGCCTAGAGAAATAAAAATTATCCAAATTAAGGCGGCTCCTATCAGCATCCACCAAAACATGTCGGAAATAATCTTGGCCGAACTCCCTGTGGCGTTTAGAGCGGATTGATTGCCTTCACATCCATACGCGGAAAAAATGAACAAAAGTGAAAGATTTCGAAACTTCTCCATCGCCAACAACTCCGAGTCCATTCATCTAGCACGGAACGGCATCGCCGGTCGAAGATCGTCTAACGCTTTTCTAAGGCAATCTTTAGCTCATGCTGCAGGTTTTGGAATCGAACTCGGTCTCAACGGTGGAGTGTTTAAATTTGTAGCCAGAAAGCAATTTTTTGACTTCTTTTTTTACTTCAAGAAATTCATTAAAATTGTGGATATTTGAAAGCACCAAATGTGTTGTTAAAACATGATGCTCCCCATCTAGAGACCATATGTGGGTATGGTGAACCTCCTCAATATTTTGAATTCCAATAAGCTTCTGCTCCATCCCTTCTATTGAAAAATCCTCGGGGACTCCTTGAAGGAAAATAGAAAGGGTCTCTTTTAGCCTCTTTACAACGTTCCACAAAATATAGGCGGTGATAAAAAGGGCCAACGCCGGGTCTAAATAGTGTATATCCTTAAATTTCAAGATGATCGCTACAATTAAAATGGCCGTCCAACCTAAAACGTCCTCTAATAAATGCCAGCTGACAACTCTCTCATTCAATGACTTTCCTTTGCTTACCTTCCAAGAAGCATAACCATTAACGGCAACACCGAGGATAGCAAACAGAATCATTCCTCCTGCGTCTGAATGTTCAGGCTCAAGAATCCGCCCAATCGCCTCCGAAATGACGTAAATTGAACCTCCAATCAATACAAGACTGTTAACCAAGGCTCCTAAAAGAGAGAAACGAGTGTAGCCGAACGAGAAAGTTTCACTGGCTTCTTTTTTTGATTTTTTGCCCAAATACCAGGCGACGCCCAAAGAAAAACTGTCTCCTAGGTCATGAAGAGCGTCGGAAATTATCGCGACGCTATTAACGAAGTAGCCGCCAATGAACTCCAAAATGGTAAAGCCTACGTTTAAGAAAAAGGCAATCTTAATGTTTTTTTCCGCCGTATCGTGGGAATGATTGTGCCCCATTTAAATCCTCCTATACTAGCTAATTTAGCAAAAATTTTCTTTAGTAGATAACTTAACCAGCTTAAGAAAAGTTAGTTTCTTAACCCTAGCTTTTTGAAAGCAACGCAACAGGTATTAGATAAGCCACAAAACCAAAAATGAAAAAGGCTTGCTGCCAAACACTTTCTCCTCCCTTGCTGTGGCCCTTCTTTATCATATCTTCCACTGCGGCTCGCAAATATAATCCAACAGTAAAGGCTAAAAATGAATATTTTACTGTTTGGGAGGCTCTTTGACAATGGAATAAATAAACAAAACAAAGACGAGAATGATAAGTGGCTCAATACTGATGAGGCGGCCTATTATTTAAATATCTCTTCTAATGCTTTAAGGATTTTAGTTCATAGAGCAAAGGTTCGAGCATATAAATTAGGCAGTCGATTACGATTTAAAAAATCAGATTTATGTTCAGTCCTTCAACTAAAGGAGGATTGTTAATGCCAATATATCAAGAAAAGAAAAACGGAAAAAGCACCTACACAGTGGTTGCGACCGCGAAGATCAGCGGAAAACAAGTCAATAGAAAAAGACGTAGTATCTCCTCTTTGGCCAAGGCCAAGCGAGTTGAAATTGATCTCCGTCTGGAACTTAGACAGCTTAAAGAAAGCCCAAATCGACACACTTTAAAAGATTGGAGCAATATCTGTATCGAGAGGATGAGACTTCAATTTAAGAAAAGCACGATCATGGGCTATCAAGGCAATTTTAATAAGTGGGTTATCCCATGCCTTGGTGATTTCTTTTTAGATCAAATTACGGGAGCTATGGTTCATGAGCTTATTTTTGAAAAAATTCAAAATATAATCCTAGATGGTAGACGAAGTATTTTGAAACAAATCAAAAGGATTTTAACCATGGCTGTTGATGAAGGTCTTATTTCTCGAAATCCGGCAAAGGGAATTACTGTCACGGTTCCAGAGGCTAAACAAGCTATTTTAAACCGAGCAGAAATTGACGCTCTTCTCTTTGAAGCAAAAAAGCATGAGCACCCTTTTTATAACCACTGGGCCTTGGCTCTTTTAACCGGGATGAGAAATGGTGAACTTCACGCTTTAAGTTGGACTGATGTTGATTTTGAAAACAAGGTCATTTCTGTTACTAAAAGTTGGAGCATCAAGGATGGCCTCGGGCCTACAAAAAGCACTAAAAACCGCTACATTCCCATCTCCAATGAACTTGAAATGTTTCTGACTAACCTAAAATCTAAAAAATTAAATGACGATGGAAAGGTGTTGGAACAACTCGATCATTGGATTAGCGGGGAACAAGCAAAAATTCTTAGAGAATTCTGTGGAGAAATTGGAATCACCTCAATCAAATTCCATGATCTTCGGGCGACTTTTATAACACAAATGTTAATTAGAGGTGTCTCTTTAGCAAAAGTGATGAAGATTATGGGACACTCCACGATTAAAACTACAATGCGTTATTTAAGGCTCGTTGCTCAGGACACACAAGGAGCAACAGAATCTTTAGGAATCGCACTACCGAGAGATTTCGAGCAAGAAAACGTTGTAAATCTCTTCCAACACTAGGCAAGGTCTTGCCAAAACTTACCACTCAATATAAAATCAAATAATAACTGCGGGTTACAAATTTTTTGTTACCCGCTCCATTTTTTATCCAAAAAAATTTTATGACCTTCAAGAAGCCATAACGCCTCTTAGATTCTAAGTTCCCACTGAAAACCTCTACTTATGCTTCTCGATATCTATATAGTGCAATTATTTCTCTGGTAAGTTTTTTGGCAGCTTACCTCTAATCATTCCTTTTAAGTTCTTAACAAACAAAACTTCATCATATCGTGTAGAAGTCAACATTTCACTACTTAGAATAAAGCGATGTGAAAGTTTGAAATTTACGTTTTTACACTTTTGCGTGCATGAGGAAAGGTAGTTTAGTCCGACTGTTAAACTATATTTTGGAGATATGTTATGAAAAAACTTTTCAAAAACCCAAATTTGCGTGGTACACAAATCCCCCCTTCGTACATCTTTAAAAATAAACAAAAGCTCAATTTAAAACGTTTTTCTGCCAATAATATAATTAAACCAACCTATAATTCAAAAGCATCTAAATCGCATAGCCTTGTTACTAAATTTTTTGAATCAGTAATTTCCTACCTTCTACTCCTGCGAACCTATCTAAAGCCAATATAACTAAGCAACCAAATTAATGATGATCTTTGGTGATCAGAAAGCTCTTAATAGTTAATTCTTTTAGGCATGTTGCTCGATCACCTCAGAAGTCAACCCTTTGGTAGCCCCCCTATAACATTTAACTGGAGCTCAAAAGCTTCTAAAAATACTTTTCTTGAAAGGAGAAAGAGATGAAACTAATTAAAACTTTATGTTTTACGGTATCGGTATCCATGCTTATTGCCTGCAATCAACAAGTCGAAGACAGTGTAAAAACAGTGTACAAAAACCAACCCCACAATCCTCGGTCCAAGAATACATTTCTTGTAACGGAAAAATACGGTGCTTTAACGGTGAAGGAGGGAGTGTTTTCTGGAGAATCAAAGATAAGACCATGGTCTGCTTGGTGGTATCCAATAAACGAAACAACTCTTTTTCGCAATTCCGATTCCCAATCAACTTTGGAAAAACTTGATTATTACTCCAAAATGCTGTTTGAACAATATACACAGGCTGCACGATTCGAGGAACAGAAGCTTTACAGACCAAACGAGGTTGGCTGGGCCGGTCTTTGTCATGCTTGGGCAATTGCTTCTGTATTACATCCAGAACCAACAGTGGAAAAGTTATTGGGTGGAGTAAGATTGTCTACAGGAGACCAAAAGGCACTTTTGTTAAAATCTTATGAAAAGGCAACTGGAATTGCGAACATTATGTATGGGGAACGGTACACAGGTTCCAGGGGTGATGATTACGATGATATTTATCCAGACCAATTCCACAGATTGGTTCAACATCATGTGATTGAGAATAAAAAACCCTTTTTGATGGATTACGATCCAAGACACCCGGTATGGACAGTACCTG
This sequence comes from Halobacteriovoraceae bacterium, assembly GCA_002711995.1. Lineage (GTDB taxonomy): Bacteria > Bdellovibrionota > Bacteriovoracia > Bacteriovoracales > Bacteriovoracaceae > UBA845. The sequence goes on from PASN01000001.1 coordinate 203,807, forward strand.
CATACAAAGTGAAATTTATTATAGAAAAAAACGATGAAACCTCAGCCTTAGTTTCCGCCTGGATCACCTTTGCCAGCCCACACGTAGACGTTCAATTCGTTGGTACCAAAAGGATTGTAAAAGGTTACAAATACCTCCTTAAAGGAAATTGGAGCAATGGAGTTCTTACGGTTAAATCAGGAGAATGGATTGAAGAAAGCAAAAACGATCACCCAGACTATTTAATCTCTTTCCCAGATTCAATTGAAAGAGGTTCAAGAAATCCAGAGATTAAAACGGAAATAGTTGATTCAATTGTAAAATAGGATAAACGTATGAAAAAGGTAATTGGAATAACGATATCAGTAGCCACAACATTTACATTGTATGTTGCCATAACGGCGAGTGCGAAAAGTGTCGCCACGCCCCCTACTCAAGTACCCTTCGAAAATAGTTTGAACTTCATGCACCATTCGCCGGGGTCCAATACTAATTTGCATAGAAGAGCTCGAATTGCAGATAAATCGGCCATCGAAAAACCATCAGACGACTTTAAAATGTTAAAGAAAGCTTAAGGAAACCTAGGCCCTCTTTATACCAATATTTTCTACTTTGATAAGGTTAGCTTACTTCAGGGTAAGGCTAATGAAAAGTTTTGGTCTTATGCCAACTCCCCCACCTATAAAGGGGGATTGGCTATGCGTCCGTCAGAAAACGATAAAAACTATGAATGGCCAGATTATAAGAGGGATTTTGAGGCCTTGCCCCCAGAAAAGCTATTTTCCAACAACCGCAGTGTGGAAATGTCGGCAGCATCAAAGTACGACTACTTATTCGGCGATCAAAACACAATCTTCAACAAGGAAATAGACTTCGCGGATTCAGTATATAACCGACATAATAGAATCTCACATTGGTTTGGAATTTGTCATGGCACCGCTATAGCAAGTTTTTCATATCCTGAACCAGTTAAAGGTGTCACCGTTAAAGCTTTCAACAACAGTGACTTACACTTCACATCAATAGATATTAAACGTCTTGCAGCCTATGTGTGGGCGGAGAACCAAAAACAGTCCTTCCAAGTGGGAGGAAGGTGCTACTCCAATGAACTGGGTTCGAGAGAAGCATTTTGTTTGGATACTAATCCTGCCACATTTCACTTAAGCTTATTAAACTACATAGGAGTTTATGGCAAAACTTTTATTATTGATAACGCCTACGATTCAATGGTTTGGAACAGACCGGTTTTGTCATTTAGATATAAATATAAAAACCCTTTAACCAAACTACCTTCAAACAAATTAAAGTACTCTTTGCTAAAATTGGAGAATTACGTTAACGACCCTAAGGCTAAGTTTCGAGCAAAAGATGCGTTCTATATTGTCGAAGTTGAAATGACTGTTGAACTTCTCTACGGTGACAAAGATCCTAAACCAAATCGCCTAGATTCGGCGTATAAGATTAATTATTCTTATGATTTAGAAATTGACAGGAATGGAAACATTATCGGAGGTGAGTGGATTACGAAATATCACCCCGACTTTACTTGGATGATTAAAGAGGGCACGTCCCCCTCAACTACTGAAGATATTTTCTTAAAAGATTTTTTGTGGGACGGCAAAACCCCTCTTGACTATTACGTAAGAAGCTTAGGAAAGCAAGCTGCTAAAAAAGGTAAGGTTCTGGAGTATATTGTTAGAAGTTTGATAGAACTTACAAAGGAAAAGTAATAGAAAATGGGAAGATGCAAATTGACTGCAAAATCAAAGGTGTAAGGTAAGGACAGGGGAAAACACCTTTCCCCTGTCTCATAAGGAAAAGACTATACTATTGCTTAACAAAATCTACTCCTTTGTTAAGCTGACAATACAATATTCACTCTTTCCTTTTGAACCCTAAATTGATTATTAATCAATATCCCCTTTGTTTTCAATAAAGCGTGATTGTGTTTCTCGTTCTTAACTCCATATACCAACGTGACATTTTTATTCTCGGCTATTTTGGATAAAGAAAGAACTAGCTCCTTTGAGAACTCTCTACTTTTAAGTTCTTGAACAAATCTTTATTTAAACTTTTCCCATTTATTATTATCATGATTAAAAAATTTGGGTAATTCTGAACTGGGAGCTTGTTCTTTGTGCCATTCATCTAAATCCAATTGTTCTTTCTTCACCCCATGGCCACATCCGGTCCACTAAAACTCTGTACCCATCTTGTTTATTTGACCGGTAATAAGCCCATTTAAGTTTAATCATCTCTTTCCTCCCCTTAATAAAGATAAGCAAAGAAAGGCCACAGAAAAATATTTGAACCTTCTGACACTTCAGAAAGAGTAAAAGCAATAACCACCATAAGCAGGTAAGGCTAAGGCTTGAACGATCCTTTTAGTAAAAAAACCTTGGTAATATTAAAGGTGCCAATCTTCGCTTTCTTCTGGCTGATACAACATCCGAGTGATTTTTAAAGTTTTAGTTTGGCCATCGGGAAACATCCAATTTATAGACTGACCAACTCGCAGCCCCAAAAGTGCAGAGCCTAATGGCGCTAAAACTGAAATTTTTCCTTCAGCAAAGTTGGAATCCGAAGGGTAGACAAGTGATATAGTCATCTCTTTGTCGTCCTGTAGGTTTAAGAACTGAAACTTTGAATTCATAGTTACCAGGTCTGCTGGAACGCAATCATTCTCTAGAACCTTCGCTCTATCCAGTTCCAACTCCAAGCTCTCAAATTCATCCGATCCTTGAAAACTTAACACATGTGAAATTCGCAATAAATCTTTCTTTGTAACCAAGATAATGTGATCATCCATTCTTTCTTCCTTGTGAAAAATAGTTTAATTCGTAATTTTGTGAAAAGGTCAGAAGCTTTTGAACATCCTTAATTTTTATTTCTCTTCCATATCTCTTTATAAAGCCTTCAACTTCAAGTTTACTCAATATTCTTGTAACTGTCTCAGTCCTAGCCCCACAAAATCCCCCTATTTCTTTCCTAGTCCATAGGTGCTCTGGGGCTACCTGCTTTAGATAAATTAAGCTTTCCACCACTCGCGAAAGTGCTCTTTTACCAGTGAAATTCCTCAATCTTTCCTCTGCTGTTCGTAGGTCGAAAGCTAGAGTTTTGGATAGATACACAAACAACTCCGGGAAATGTGAAAACACTTCGTGTTTTTTATTTAATGGAAACTGAATAGCCTCAACTTCAGATAGTGCTAAGGCTGTGGCATGATATCTGTCATCACCTAAGAGCGATCGATAGCCCATAAATCTTTTTCTTCCGACAACCCTAAGAAGGGTATCCTCACCATTTACCCCCAAACCAACAAGTCCTACAACCCCACTAAGTATGAAGTACAATCCATCTACAGCATCATCCTTTTCAAAAAGAGTAAGCCCTCTATTAAAGATACGCACTTGACCTTGTTTTAATATACTGGGTGGCAAGTCTTGATATAAATCAAAGCCCTCTTGTGTTGTAGAAAGCATCCTAAGGCTCCTTGAGTCTAGGTTCAAATACTTTTTAGTGAACTAACTAAAAGTATAGTTTAATCGGTATGTGAAAAAATTAAATAGGAGTGGCTAACCTAAATAGAACAGCTGGTTAGCCGTTAATACAGTGCTACAGTTTTACGAGAGGATATAGGTAATAAATAAGAACTTAAATTGCACATGACTAGATATTACCAAGGGAAGGGTGAAAGTCAACATGGATTAGTAAAAAGTAACCTCCTCCACTATTGGTCTTTGGTGAAAAGGTTCAAACAATCCTTTAATGATCTTCATTAAATCACTTTAAAAGTTATCTCAACATTTTCAAAAACCTTGATAACTAATTAATTAATTAGATGCATTAATCTTTTTCTAATTTTGGGAAGAGTGTCTTTTTCAAACCATTGATTCTTAGCAAGCCAAATATTATTTCTTGGAGAAGGATGAGGGAGAAAAATTTGGTTACTGTCTTTTAGTGACTGGTCTTTAACCAACGACGTTAACTTCACATTTTTACCAAAATAATAATCGCACGCGTATTTACCAACATAAATCTCGCATTGAACTTGATTAAGTAGGTTTTTAATTGGATCCAGCCACCTGGGAGCACACTCCTTTCGTGGAGGCAAATCTCCCGACCTCCCCCTACCTGGATAGCATAATCCCATGGGTACAATTGCAAACCTTTTAGAATCGTAAAACTCTTGTTCTGAAACCTGCAGCCACAGCCTTAACCTTTCACCACTTTTGTCATCCCATGGGATACCCGATGTGTGGGCTTTTATACCTGGGGCCTGCCCTATAAGTAAAACCCTGGAATCTGGGGAAAATTGAAAAACTGGCCTTGGAGCACAAGGCAAGGCATTCTCACATACACCACAACTCTTAATATCTCTGATTAATTTGTAAAACTTATTTTCTTCCATTGCTTTGAATACTACCACCAAACACGACACATCGCACAACCTCTTTTTTTTACAGGTTGCACACCTGATTCCAATCATTATGTCTCTTCGAAAGCTTAGGTATACTAGCTTAGGAGGAAGTTATGATTGATTATGACAAAGAGCTTGAGAAAACATTATCTACTCCCAGAATGAATTATGGAATCTTGGCTAAGATTCTATTTTCGACAATGGACATCCTCTATGGAAAGAAAGCTACTATATTGAAGTTTAAAGTTCTTGAGATTATTGCGAGAGTTCCATATCAGGCATGGGAACAAGTTGCATATGTCGCCATTACTCACAAATATGAATCACCTGCCTTTGCTAAACGAATTTTTGAGTTTGTCAGAGAGGCCCGAGAACAACAAGACAATGAACAGTGGCACTTGTTAATAATCGAAGAGCTTGTGCTCAAGATGAACTTAAAGAAGAGCTTTTTAAAGCATAGGCTATTACCGCAATTAATTGCCTTTTTCTACTATCACGTCAGTTGGCTGTTGTATGTTATCAACCCTAAGTTGAGCTATCAATTAAACGCACACTTTGAAGATCATGCTGAACACGAGTACATGAACTTTGTAAAAGACAATGAAGAACTTATGCAAACTCCACACTCGAGTTCTTTTGAAGAAGATTATGGAAAGTTCAATAACTTGAAAGAGTTGTTTATTCAAATTGCCATGGATGAAAGACACCACAAAGAAGAAAGCTTAAGCAAAATCTCCAACCCAAGATTCTCCTAACCTTTCAACCCTGTTGAAATCCGGTCCTAAGGATTCCTCACACGGAGTCGCTCAAGCATTGGCATATATGAAACCTTTTATTCTACGCCCAGCTGCTTCAGCTTATACTGCAGCCATGGGTCCTCAACTGAAAGAAGAGGTTTTAACATTTCTTTTTCAACATCATTTACCTCGAAGAGACGGTGGTAAATATAACTTGATACATCATCCTTGAAGACTTCCTTATCCTTGTTATATAACCCTATGAGATATTTAATTTGATATTTGGTCTCAAAATTTTCAGGAAAGTTCCATATGAAGTTTCTAAAAGCTTCGTTAGGAAATGGCTCATTCAAAATTTTATCAACAACTTCATTTTTCTGCTGTTCATCTAAGTTCATCTTTGAAATTGTACTGCCAACCCTGTAAAGTCCGCTAAAATCATCGTTACCTTGGAAGTCCTTAAGAAGGTAGGGAGTGATTTCATAAGGAATCTCTTCATCTGAGTCGTAGGTTAAGAAACTATATAAATTATGGCGAATATTTTTCTGATCAGATGTATTTGGGTCCGCCAAATATTTAAAATATTCAGAAGGCCCGAGATTGGCTAAGGCAGAAGCAACAGACCAATCTTCTACTTCACTCCCCATTTTACCCACGTAAAACTTTAATTGCTCATAGCTTTCAAGTTTAATGCTTCCAAAAAGGTTTGTAGCAACTTCTCTTTCAGAGGTGGTATAGCCGTTATGAGTGACTGTTCTTCTGGAATCTAAAAAATCCTCAAAAGTTTCAAGAACAATATCATCCTCCATTTCTAATAGAGCCCCTGCAACGAAAGCTGCAACTCTATCATCAGGATTTTTTGTTTTTTTCAAACTCTTTTTTATAAATGAAGACACTTCGGAATCCTCAATTTTTACATTTCCAAGAGTAATTATGGCCTGCATTCTTAATTTTTTGTTTTTATGAGTTTTTGCAGTTTTTAAGATGGAGTGTGCAAGAGACCTGTCATAAACGCCCAAGCAATTCAAGGCCTCAATAGCGTAAAAATCGGTAGCGATAGAAGGGTCTAGATCTTTCATATCGACCTTTATATCTTCATCAGTATCCCACCTATAGCTGCATATAGCGTCTTTTGAGCCTAAGGAAACCGGTGGTTTTAAATACGAGACTATTACATTTTTCTCAATGTTTTTAAACTCCGCTTTGTTGAGGATCTTCAACTCAAGGGCCAACTTTGCTGTTTGAAGCTTGCCCATTCCGGTTTTTGATTCTTCAAGTAGACCTAAAATGTTGTTTTTAATTTCTGGATGTTTACTCAAAACGGACTGAATTTCATCTCCAAAGCTTTTCTCCTTTATATAATCCGAGATAACACTTAGGTAGAGATCAAAGTCATCTCTGAGAAGAAGCTCTTTTATGTGCTCACCTGCCTCCTCTGTGCTTAAAGAGTCAGAACGTAGTTTGCATATATTGTTCAACAGCTCATAGCTTGGGTCATTTTGTGACACACCCTGAAGGCCAGCACATGGAATCAACACTCCAGAAGTTTGCGCAAAATGAGTTATTCTAAGCGCTCTGGCCAATGCCTCATTTTTTTTATTCCACTGGTCAAACTCATTCATTAAGGCAAGACCTCTTTCCAGCTCGATCTTTAAGAGGTGATCGAAATAATTTGGAACATCTTCATGATAGGATTTAAGCATTCTTTCTATTGTGTTTCCCGCAGGCCCAATAGAGTCGAAGCCGTAAATGTGTGGTACACCTTTAAAGGCCCTCCTCATATTATCTTTATAAGATGTGCCAATAGCACCATACCTTTGCTCAACAGTTCTAGAGGCTTCATCGAGAGGAATCTCATCCGCAAGTAAAACTTCAAGGTATTCTGAAGCGCTTCTATTATCTTCTTCCTTTCCTGCTAAGGTGTTGCAGCCTAAAAGAAAAACTTCTTTGGGGTCGGACATGATCCCTTGGCAATCATTTTTACAAGAACGTGTCTCCATCTCTTTCATTTGAAGACTTTTTCCTGACTCTCCAAAAAAACTTCCACCAAAGTGACCTGAAATAACGAGAAGATCACATCTGATGTTTTTTTCACATGCTAATTTAAACCAGTTGAATTCATCGTTCTGAGGAACTAATTCATGAAATTCAAATTTTCCCTTGTTTTCACCGGTGGAGAGCTTCTGTTTAAAAACATGCTTTTCTTCACTAGAGTTTAAAGTCATGAAACAAGCATTCATCTTCTCACTTGAAAATCCGATTGAAGATATCCACACAACGCTTAGAAAGATCAATTTTTTCATTATAATCCCTAGAAAATGTACTAAACAAAGTATCGGACTGTTTTGCTCAGAACATTAGTAATATGCCCCTTTTCATATGCTTCAAAACAATAGGCGTTAGCTCTGTCTCAATAAAATCAAACACTTTGGCTAGTTTAAAGCTTCTAAACTTGACCACCTTATTTCAACTCTATAGCATATAAAGACTTATTTTTTTTAATCTGCGGGTGGAACTATGGGCTTGCGAAACTCTTTAAAAGACAGCATCAAGCATGTCCACTCTGAAGTGGAAGACATTCAAATCATGAAGGATTATTCGTCAGGAAGAATAAGCTCTTCGAACTACGAAACCTTACTTCATAAGATGCACGAACTTTGGAGTGAGTCGTCTCCACAGATTGATAGACTGCCAGGCCAGTTTCAGCAGTTTTTAGTTAATTACTTGGAATCCATAGGCTCGGATTGCAAACTCCAACCTCGGCCTGCCAAGAGTAAAAAGACTTATAACGAATTTTCATTTTTTTACATTTTATTGGGCTCGGCCATGGGTGCCTCTATTATCATAAAAAGATATGAGGGCGCATCTCTGCCTCATGAGCATTTAGTTCATCTTAGCAAACAGGCAAGGCCTTTATGGGCCACATTTCTAAAAAAACTCGATGCCGAATCTTCAGGAAGTGCTTCTGATGAAATCATTAGAGAAAGTCTTAATTTATTCAATGACTTAAAATTTAAAATACAAAGCTGTGAGGTTGTAGTTGAAGCTTGATATAGACAAATTAGACTTTGAACATTGTAGTGAAGAGAAGATCCACATACCAGAGTCCATACAAAGCTATGGGTACTTGTTCGCCCTAAATTCCAAAAACTACAAGATAGAAATCGTCAGCGAAAATCTAGGTACACTCCTTTCCAGCTCTCATATTCTTGGCGAGTCATTTTTTGACCACATTGCAGAGGGTGACTACGACAAGAACTTTATAATTGAAACTTTTAAAAGGGCGGAAGAACAGGATACAAGACTTCCAATTCAATTGGAGTTTAAAAAAGAGTCTGTCGCCAAGGGCAGAAATGTTTTTTTCGCGGTGGTATATAAAAGCGGTCTTCATTATGTAGTTGAAATAGAACCTGCCCACAAGTTCAATGAAAGCTACTCGGCCAGGCAATTCACCAAAATATACGCAACCTCCATCGCTCCAAAGTTTAAACAAATAAAGTCATTGGATATCATGGCAAAAGAAATCGTCGCCACTGTAAAGAATCTGACTGGCTATGAAAGAGTCATTCTTTACAGGTTCAATGAGGATTGCTCTGGAAAGGTTATCGCTGAAGAAAAAGAAGAAGGTATGGATTCATACCTCGATCTTTTAAGCCCTCCTGGAGATATTCCTGAACAGGCCAGAGAGCTATATAAAAAGAATTGGATTCGTTTAACCCCTGACACAGAGTTGAGTAATGTTCAACTAATTCCAAGCCTCGGACAAGGCCGCAATCCCCCCCTCGATCTAAGTCATTCCCTGCTAAGGAGCTTGTCCCCCATCCATCTTCAATATGTGCGAAACCAAGGCATTAGATCCAGCATGTCCATGTCTTTAGTTACCCACGACAACCTATGGGGACTAATTCTGTGCCATCACCGTGAAAGCCATTATATTCCTCAAAACGTCAGGCTGGAGTGTGAGAATCTTTCACAAATCTTCAGTTGGCATCTCTACGCAAAAGAGGAAGAGCTTGCACTAGAACGCTTAAAAGAGACAGACGCCGCTATTAGCTCCTTGCTCGAACTAGTTGGGCCGTCACAATCAATTGTAGACCTACTTGTGGAGCACAAAGATCGCATTTTAAAACTCATGAATGCCGATGGTTTTATTTTTAGATCTAAGCATACCTCAATCTCATTCGGAGTCGTTCCGGATGAAGGCGTTATTAGGAAAGTTTTAAAATCAAGTAAGAGAAGCCTAAGTGGAAGCCTAATTTCAAATCGTCTGTCAGAAACCGAATCGGATTCGGAAATAAAAGGTGCTCTCATCACTCCGTTGACAGAAAATCTGAACCACTACACAGGATGGTTTAGAAAAGAAGAAATAAAAACTCAAAAGTGGGCCGGCAACCCAGATGAAACAGACCCTCAAGGTTCAAAGAAAGAACGCCTGAGCCCAAGGAAGTCTTTTAAGGTTCATAAAAAAACGGTTTATGGTGAATCAAGGGAATGGAGTGTGAACGACATAAACATGGCGGATCGGTTTCACAAACTATTCCTAACCCACGCCCTTGAAAACCAAGTAAAAATGAAAGATGACATAAAAAACTTGGAGGAACAGGATCAATCCAAAGATGAATTCTTAGCAACTTTGGCACACGAGCTCCGAAACCCATTATCCCCCATACTTTCAGGAGTAGAGCTACTTGAGGCTGCTTCTGATGAGGAAACGAAGTCCATGGTTTTGGATACTATGAAAAGGCAGCTCTCTCAAATGACTTCACTGGTGGATGATCTAATGGATGTGTCCAGGATAACTCAAGGAAAAATCAACCTTAGACCAAAAGCTTGCTTCATTAATGACATCGTTTCAGGTTCACTGGAAATAGCCCAATGCTTAATTAACGAGAAAAACCACCAGGTAAACCTTAAAGTTAAGAAAAAAGACATTAAAGTTTGGGCGGACCCCACCAGGCTCACTCAGGTCTTTGCCAATATAATAAACAATGCGGCCAAATACACCGAAAGTGGCGGTGTAATAGATATAGAAATCAATGAGCTAAATGGAAACGTCATGGCCAAAATTACTGATAGCGGCATTGGAATTCCTGAAGATCGTCTCAACTCAATTTTTGATATGTTCTCCCAAGTAAATCCTCACTCCTCCAACACACAAGGTGGTCTTGGAATTGGATTGATGCTTGTTAAGCGTTTAGTGAATCTTCATAATGGATCAATTAGCGCATCAAGTGAGGGACAAGGACAGGGCTCGACCTTCACTTTGTCTTTTCCTACTCTTGAAGGAGAAACTATTGAACCGGAAGTCCACAAAAATCTTAATATAGACATACTCAAAGGTAAAAAGGTTCTTTTGGTTGATGACAACAAGGATTTGGCAAAGGTTTATAAAACTCTATTTAAGACCAAAGGTATGGATATCAAGATATCTTCAAGGCCATCCCATGCCCTTGATATGTTTGAAGAGTTCAGGCCAGACATTGCAATCTTGGACATAGGCCTCCCTGAGATGAATGGCTATGAGCTACTAGATGCTTTAAAAGAGAATGAATGGTCACAGCATACAATCTTCTTTTCCCAATCTGGCTGGGGAACGGACAAACATGTTGAGCTCTCCAAAAAGCATGGTTTTAGAAAGCATCTTGTAAAGCCTGTTGACTCAGATACTTTATTCTCAATCCTGGCGAGTGAGCTAAGTTAAGTTTTTTTGGACTTAAGCACTTCCAAAAGCAATAAACATAACTAGAAAACAAATACTTAAAGCTTTAATTTATTTTTAAAATAACCGATAAGCTTATATGAGTTCACGGGTACTTGCATTTATTTTTCTGCTAAGCATGCCAACAATGGCAGAATGGTATGCCCCGTTTTGTAAGTCAGATCAAACCAACAACAAAATAGCTAGTTGCAAGTTTTCAGAGAACAACCAAATTGAGGGACTTCTTCCCGAATCTATCCAAGAATGGCACCAAGGCCCGGTGGAAGGAATCCATCAGATAGTGGAGGTCGCCGAGGGGGCCAGAGAGCTAAGCGACTCCATTACAGAACACCTTGAAGAGTGGGGTGACTTTACCCGCTGGCTTAGAGGAATGAAGACGAAAAATGGAACCTCCAAAGAGTTTCAAAAGAAGTGGGACAAGCTTGAAACTGAGGGAAGAGCTCTCCTCGAAGTTTTTTCAGAACTTGCGAAATATGAAAAAAAGCTTCAGACATGCTACGAATTTAAATGCCATCCAAGCACAATCTTAGAGTTGAGCGACAATGTAAATTTTCTTAAAAAGCTAAAGGTTAGAATGACGGCGGCCTCCCCTTGGTGGATTTCCGAAAACTTTTTAGAACTTGCAGCTCAAGAAAATAGTCAGGACCTTCCCACAGAAAAGCTTAAGGAAGTTTTTGGAAGCTCTATGGGCTCATTCTTTAAAGAGTCAATGAAGATTCAGTCAAATGCTAGAATGCTGGAGAGAGAAATAAAAGAAGGCCTGATTGACTCCAAAGATCCAAAGGCAGTTCTAACTGGCCTATTTCTTCCCTACCCTCATGTGATGGATGCGATTATAAGACGAAAGTTAATAAGCAGTACAGGTCATGATAGGGAAATGATGTGCGAAGCTGCGCGCCTAAAACAGCAATTCGACAAAGTGAAATCGGCCACTTTCAAAACTTTTCAGGTAGGATTGCTTACAGCTGGCATGCTAGTTGGCCCTGAGTCGTTCTTGGTATCCAAGGTTGCTTCATCTGCGGCCCCAAGAGGATGGCTCGCAAAGCTAACCTCCAGATTAACTTCTAAGCCGAAATCAATTGCCATAGGAAGCGACGTCGCCCTTTCGGGGATATTCATCACTGAATGGGCGCAAATGTCAGAGGAATGTAAAAGAGAGTTGGCCCTTACAAAGGTAAAGGCCTCAACCCAAAGCGAATGGAAACAGTGCCTTCAAAAGAAAAATACGGCAAAGATAGGAGCGATGCTATCTTCTGCGGGAACTCTTGGCAGCCTTGCATTGCCGAAGGTTCTTACTTTTGTTGGGAAAACCAATATTGTTCAGAAGAGTCCATTTTTCACTAGAGACATTGATAGTGGAAGGCTTGTATTCCTAGACCTCTCCAGAAAAAGCGAAATAGCTTCCAAAGAAATTCAGGGCCTGCCTGATAAATATTGGAACTATGTTTCCGAGACATACAAATCTAGGTTGAACCTTTCCAAACAAGAGGTGGATGATTTTATCGCCTCAAGCCGTGCCTTTGAACCCAGAACCAACCTCATAGTCTCCACTAAAAAAGGCACTCAGACAACTGAGCTAAACGGCGGTGTGGCCATTGTTGAGTCGAAGAATGCCTCTGATCTACTACCTTTTGAGAAAGCGACTGGCGTCCGCATGCCAAGGGATGGAAAGACGGTGGCAGAGATCGTGAGGCTCACTGCGGATAAAGAGGCAGGCGGAATGCTTTACAAAGAACTCATCACAGAGGTTGCAAAGTTTTTTAAAAGCAGACCAGATATTGACGCCGCCTATATCTACACCTCTAAAACTCACGTCAGACTTTATAAACGCTTGGGCGTGCCCGCAAAAGATATTAAAAATCATGATGGCAGGGATGTGATTGTTACAATTGAACCGAATGATCTAATTGAAAAGCTTCTAAAAGATGACTAGATTATTTTTCTAGTTTCCTCACTTCCCCATTGGTCAAATCCCAATTTGAAAGTGATGTTGTGATATGGCCAAATTCTGCTAATGCGTCCACAAATCCTCGCAGCTCCGCCGCGGTGAAGTCATCTCCATTGTACTTTTTGAGAACCCCACTCATGTCTATACAGTTGGAGTGAACACCCAGATGAAGTTGTGATATATCAATGCTGAATTTGGCAAGTATTTGCCTTACAAATTTAACTTTTTCAGCTTTAGACTTCTTGTTTTTCATAAAGTTTTCCTAACATTAAATTGTAAAAAGCATTTTACATTAAATACACTTCAGGTTCATGATTTTTTGCTTTGCCACCTTAAGCTGTATTAAGAACTTAATTTTCTTAAGGAGGAAATTTGAAAAACGCAGACACATTGAAGAACAGACCGATTGGAGAGATTTCGAACGAGAATGCAGGCCAAATTACTGAATTTATGAATGGCCTCCTTGCCAATGAGTATGCGCTGTTTACTAAGACATTAAATTATCACTGGAATATTACAGGTCCAAGGTTTAACAGCCTGCACAAGTTTCTTGAAGAGGCTTACAATGACCTTCTTGAAACAATGGACGCCACAGCGGAAAGAATTCGTGTAATTGGCGAAGTACCGATCAGTACGGTTGAGAAATTTAACGCAACTATGAAATTGAATGAGAGAAACGGACACGACATGTCCACTTCCCAGATGCTTGGGGATCTATTTGAAAGCAACCTTATGATCCAATCAGAGATCAAAGACTTCCTGAAAAAAGAAGATCTTATGAGCGCTGACCCAGGAACAGAGGACTTTCTAGTTGCAACATTAAGAGATCACGAAAAATTAAGTTGGATGCTGAAATCACACTTAGAATAATCACTTCCACTCCTAGGCGGCCTTGCAAGGACTGAATTGGCCTTGCAAGGCCATTTTTATTTTGGTAATTAAGGTTCATGCTTCTTTGGGCCGTTTTATACACATTTTTTATTACAATTTCCTCTCATGCTGAGGACAATCCATATCAATTGGGTCCCCAGTGGTCTAAGGCGCCGGTAAATCAATCCAACATAGAAAAGCTTCCCAAGCAACTTAGATCCAAAGCAAAATTAGTTGCAAAGTTTCTGGGCGGCACAGCTTTCTACTTAGGCAAGCACGACAACAAACACCTTATGGCCACAAACTACCACGTGCTTCCCTCCCCTCTAAACTGCTACAGTCTCAACAAAGCTAGTTTTTCTCTTCTTAAAGTCTCCTTTGCCTGTCAAAAATTTATCATTGGGATTAAAGAAACAGACCTCACAATATTTGAGATAGAAGTTCCTCCAGAGAAAGAGAAAGTTTTCTCTAAGATCTTCATTACTTCTTCGAAAAATTTTGGTGGAAAGCTCCACTCTTTTGGGCATGGCGGTTGGGCAAACCCACGAAGATCTCTTCTTCATACAAGTGATGACTTTTGCAAAGCTTTTTCTCAAAGTTATAGGTTTATTAGCGATCCAGACACAGTCAATCCTGTTGATTATAAAGTATGGAGTGTTCCTATTGGCTGTGATTTCTCCCACGGTGATTCAGGCTCACCAGTTTTCAATGCAAATGGTGACTTTGTGGGAATCTTTTGGACAGGGAATGCGCCTAAAGAAGAGTATTTAAAAAGCTCATCCTATTTAAAAAAGATTTACATTAATAAACCGGAACAGGTTTGGCATGAGCTCTCTTACATGTCACCCGCAGACAAAATCTTGAACGCTTTGAAACAAAGAGCTTACACTTCTCATCCAAATCAAATGGCGCTGGAATCTTTGATCAAGCAGCTCTCTTCTTCCAATTAACTAGATTGATTCCAACGAGCACAAAAGCGGCTCCGACTATAAGACTTTCATCTACCTTTTCACCTAAGGCCAGAGCACCAATTGTCACTCCAGCAACAGGAACAAAGTTTATAAATGAAGCTGCATTTGAGGCGCCTATTTTTTGTATCCCCTGATAAAACCAGATAAACCCTAGTCCAGTCCCCAAAGAACCTAAATAAAATAAATGCCACCACTGATTAAGGTCCGCACGCCCCATCAACTCAATACCATCATAATAGAAGGCAAAAGGAGCAAGCATCACAGTCCCACTAATACAGGCAAGAGTGGTTGCCTCAAGAGCAGAAAGCTTTTTTAAAGCAATTTTACCCAACAGAGTATAGGCCACCCAGCATATAACCGCGCATAAAAGAAAACCTTCACCTAAAGCGAACTCACTCATATCCATTTGTAGAAGTTTTCCTTTGGTAATAACTGTTAATGCTCCGGCAAGAGCTGAAATAACACCAAGCGCTTTTTTAATGGACACCCCTTCTCCCATGAAAAAAGATGCAATAAATGCAGTGATTGTTGGGTTAATTGCAATTATAACTGAGGCCTTTCCTGCCTCTACGGTGCTAAGTCCGCTGAAGAAAAAGTAGTTATAGGCAAAGACACCGCTAAGTCCTAAAAGAGCGACCTTTCCAAGTTGATATTTGTCCAAAGCAGGGAATCCTTTCGGGCTTCTAAAAAGAACAGCAGAGAGGAAGGCCGATGCTATGGCAAATCGCCAAAATGCAATCGAGAATGGATGAAAGTCTTGACTCAGTACACGGCCAGATATAAAAGTGCCGCCCCATAATGACATGGCGACAATTAGCTTGATGTAAATTTTCATATTCGCATTATAGACGAAATATGAAATTTTTCACCTATTAATGAAAATGGGCCTCAGAGTTAACCTTCCAAAGGCTGTTAACATAACCATTGGTTGAGTCGAAAAAGTTTTCAACAGTAAAGAAGCC
Organism: Halobacteriovoraceae bacterium; assembly: GCA_002711995.1. Taxonomy (GTDB): domain Bacteria; phylum Bdellovibrionota; class Bacteriovoracia; order Bacteriovoracales; family Bacteriovoracaceae; genus UBA845. Next base: position 219,413 of record PASN01000001.1, read on the forward strand.
ACACGCTTTGGCCATAGTATTTATCTCAGTCATAGTGAACTTGTATGAATGTTCAAGCAGTATTGGTTCAAAAGCATCAAAATGAAAACTTACTCCATATTCTTCGATATACACATCCTGCTCTTTAAGGGATAAAAGACTACTCTCCATTGCGCCCTTTCTTGGATTGTAAAAGGCGTGATGATGAAAAGACTCCAGGTCAAAGTTTCCGCCCAACTCTCTATTTATCCTTTTTAAAAGGTTTAAATTAAATCTCTTTGTGACCCCGTGTGGGTCGTCATAGGCGTTCATAAGCTTGTTGATATCTTTCTTAAGGTCAAAACCAATAAGAAGCATGTCTCCAGGCCTTAAAGCCTGCTTAAGATTTGTAAGAAAAGATATTCTTTCTTCGGGACCAAAGTTGCCAATATTCGATCCAAGAAAAAGAGCTAGCTTAGGATTCGTTGAGTGACTCACAACCTGGTCCAATCCTTTAAAGAAGTCTCCCACTACTGGCCTCACCTCTAATCTTTCGCTTGCGCCAATATTTTTAAGAAGCTCTCTAATGGCCTTTTCTGAAATATCAATTGGAAAGAATCGTGTTAGCTTCTTTTTCGACACCATCTCTTCAAGTAGAACCTTGGTTTTGTGTCCGTCACCTGCTCCAAGCTCAACAACATCAACATGTTCAGCTTCAACCCTTTCCACAATCGCTGACTTATTCCTCTTAAAAACATCCATTTCCAAACGAGTGGGATAGTACTCCTCCATCTGAGTAATTTCTTGAAAAATAAGACTGCCCTCATCATCGTAGAAGTACTTTGAGCTTATCTCTTTAGGCGAAGAAGTTAGACCTTTATAAACATCCAGTTTAAATGGAACGTCATGCTCTACTTGTGTAATTGTTTCTGTTTCCAACCTCGTCTCCTATTGCAAGTTTTTGGCAAGCCTCAGGCCGGAAAACATCCAGCGCTGCCAAGGTTCAAAAAAGTTTCTATATGTTGCTCGCAAGTGTCCTGCGGGAGTTCCATACGATCCTCCTCGCAATACAAATTGATTGCACATAAATTTTTGATTGTACTCTCCCAGACTTCCCTCATAGGAAACATAGCCTGGATATGCCTGGTACTGTGTTGAGGTCCACGACCATAAATTGTATTGGCTACTGTGGGGGTCTAGGCCGTGAAAGTCTTTGTTTGAACTTTTAGGCATCTCTTCCTTTAACAATAGCTCAAGCTCGAACTCACTTGGCAGTCTAACCCCCCTCCACCTTGCATAAGCATCGGCTTCATAAAGAGAGATATGTTGCACCGGCCAGATTGGGTTTAATTCAACCTCTCCATGAAGTGTAAATTCCTTCCATCCACTTTCAGATTTATTCCAATACAACGGAGCTCTAATATTGTTTTCTTGAACCCAGTCCCACCCGAGACTCAGCCAAAGTTCAGGACGCTCATAGCCACCGTCCTGCATAAACTCCACAAACTGCCCATTTGTAACTAAGATCTTGGACACCTCTGCTCCAATCAATGATCTTTTGTGAACAGGCCCCTCATTGTCATAGTGAAAACCTTCCCTCTCAGTTCCAAATTCGTAGACCCCAGGAGCTATCGTAAACCACTCTTCGTTACCAACTTTATTCTCAGACATTGGACTTCTCTCAAGGTAAGCTGGGCGGTCTATATTGGTGGAGAGAATATGCTTAATATCCATTAAGAGCAGCTCTTGGTGTTGTTGCTCGTGTTGTATTCCAAGCTCCACTAACTTGAGTATTTCTTTATCTTCAGCCTCATTCAAAAGTTTAACCAAACACTCATCCACATACTTTCGATAATCCATCACAGTTTTAACTGTTGGCCTGCTTAACTTTCCTCTATCAACTCTCTGCCAATGCTGTCCCACTGTTTTATAATAAGAGTTAAAAAGATAGCTAAACTTGGGGTTGAAAACCCGATAACTCGAATCGTATTTCTGAAGAATAAACTTTTCAAAGAACCAAGTCGTATGGGCCAGGTGCCATTTTGGAGGGCTAACTTCAGGACAAGTTTGTATGACCATGTCCTCAACCTCAAGAGGCTCGCAAATTTCTTCAGTTTTTGATCTGGTTTCAAGATAGGCATGCTTCATGCAACAATCCTAAGCAGTTTCGATAGGTAAAGGAATAGTCCGCAAAGCTTTGTCTAGGCCTTATAAATGAAGTGGCATCCTAAATGCACAGAATTTGGATATGAAAGCTTTTATTCTAATTTTTTTATCTCTTCTTTTTATATCGGCCACGGCCACAAAAAATGGTTTTGAACTTAAAGACCCACTCATCCCTATAGATGATATCTTAAGTGGCGGGCCACCAAGAGATGGGATCCCCTCTATTGATGAGCCAGAGTTTATTAGCTCAAGGAAGGCGAAAAAAGTTTTTGGGCCAGAGGAGAGGGCATTAATTATCGAAGTGGGAGGCACAAAGAAGGCGTATCCAACCTCCATTCTTAATTGGCATGAAGTAGTTAATGATAAGATTTCAGACTTCAATATTGTTGTAACCTATTGCCCTTTATGTGGAAGTGGAATCATTTTTCTTTCAGAGTATGGGGGAAAAAACTTGGAGTTTGGAGTATCCGGACTTTTGTATCAAAGCGATGTCTTGTTATATGATCGCCTTACTGAAAGTTTGTGGAGTCAACTTGAATTAAAGGCCATCTCCGGAAGGTACAAAGGCACTCCCATGACCCCCCTTCCATCAAAACATTTAAATCTTCACACCTACCTAGATGAAAACCCCGACGCTCTGGTTCTATCAACCAAAACAGGTTTTGTGCGAGACTACTCAAGCAGTCCTTATAAAGGTTACGAAAAGGAAAATAGAACCTACTTCCCCGTAAAGGTTACTTCCGACAAGTACCACAAAAAGGAGTGGTCTCTGCTTATTAATGAGAAGCTAATCATCCCATTATCCAGTCTAGATGGAAAAAAGGGTACTAAAACATTCAAAGTAGGACAGGAAAGCTTTAAGGTGCGCTGGGATCAGGACAAGAAGGAGCTTTCCTGCGAGGCCCAGTCCCAAAAGTGTATTAGTGCTTACTTCTTTGCTCTTAAAACTTTCTACCCAGACGCAAAGGTGAATTAAGTTAAAATTGGCCTAATTTTTGCTCTATTAGAAATGTAGGAAACAAACTACTTCAAGGAGGAAGTTATGCAATCTAAAATTGGAACGGGGATAGTCGCTGGGCTCATTGCTGGCGTTATTTTTGGAATTTTAATGACAATAATGAATGCTCCCACGCCAGATGGTGGAGAAACACCAATGATGAACATGGTTGCGATGGTGGTAGGATCAACGAGCTTAGTCGTTGGCTGGATTTATCATTTATTCAACAGTGCGGTAATAGGGGCCATTTTCGGTGTTTTTTTTAATAAAAGGGTTTCCACCTACAAAAATGCTACAGGCTGGGGAGCGGCCTATGGAGTTGCCTGGTGGGTTATCGGAGGTCTAATACTTATGCAGATAATGCTAGGCGGTGAGGCCTTTGGCCCAATTGCCAATCCAGAAATGAGGTCTGTGGCAATGGGAAGTCTTATAGGCCACTTGGTTTACGGGTTAGTGCTTGGTGCCAGTTACTTGGGCATCAAAGAGAAACCTGCGAGAAGAGTGGGAAGCACCAGAGGAAGAGCGCCAGCTTAGAACATATTCAGGCGGCGGAAACCTTTCGCCGCCACCATTCCCTTACCTAGCATAATCGAGCGACTTGCTTATATTGGGCAATATTTATATAAAACAATTATGAAAACATTGATACTCCTTGGACTGCTTTTATTCTCCTCATCTTTGCTATCAAGCGACTTTGATCACTCCCACTCCTTATTTTCAAAAGTATTGAATAAGGTTGTGATAGACAAAGGCGCGGAGTCAAAAGTAAATTACACAAAGCTTAAGACTAATCAGGGAGATTTAAAGACCTACCTCGATGCTTTAAGCGGTGTTTCCAAAGGTGACTACAAATCCTTGACCCAAGATCAAAGATTGGCATTCCTTATAAACGCCTACAATGCTTTTACACTCAAACTAATTATAGACAATTATCCAGTGGACAGTATTAAGGACATTGGGGGCTTTTTTAGCTCCCCATGGAAAAAGCGATTTTTTAAGTTACTAGATGAAAAAATGCACCTTGATCAAATAGAACATGAAATCATCAGGAAGGACTTCAATGAACCTAGAATTCACTTTGCCGTTGTGTGCGCGTCCATTGGGTGTCCTAAACTCCATAATACGGCCTACACAGCTTCAAACTTGGATTCAAAGCTAGAGTTGGCCACAAAGCAGTTCTTGAAAGATTCCACAAGAAACCGTTACAACAGGTCAAAAAACGAATTTCAAGTTTCCAAAATTTTTGATTGGTATGATGAGAACTTTGGAGATACTTTATCATTAAAGCGTTTTCTGAATAAGCATATGCAGCTTGGACTTTCAACTGACAAGCTCAAAAAAGCATCCCTCAGCTACTTGGATTACGACTGGTCGCTAAACGACTATAAAGGAAAGAAATGAGCACAAAAAAGAAACTCGTTGTGTTGGCTCTGATCGTTCTATCGGTTATTGTTTCATATAATTATTTTGATCTATCAAATTACCTATCTTTGGAGTTTTTAAAACAAAACGCCAATGATCTTAATGCATACGCTCAAAGCAATCTATTTATTTCACTCACTACTTTCTTTGCAGTCTACGTCTTTGCCACGGCCCTCTCAATACCCGGGGCTGCAATATTGACCTTGGCGGGTGGCTTCATTTTTGGTTTGTGGAAGGGTCTTGTGCTTATTTCCTTTGCTAGCACAATTGGGGCGAGCCTTGCTTTCTTGGTAAGCAGATTTGTTCTACAAGACTGGGTAAAAGAAAAATTTAGAAATAAAATGAAGGAGATAGAAAAAGGAATAGAACGGGAGGGAAAGATCTATCTTCTTTCTTTAAGATTAATACCTATATTTCCATTTTTTATCATCAATCTTGCAATGGGCCTTACCCCAATGAAGCTTTCAAGTTTCTATTGGGTAAGTCAGCTAGGAATGCTGCCGGGTACGTTTGTCTACGTTAATGCAGGCACACAACTGAGCAAGATTGAAAAGCTTTCTGATGTTTTAAACCCCACAATTCTTTTGTCTTTCACTCTCCTTGGCATCTTCCCTATTATTGCTAATTTTATCTTGTCCTGGGTGAAGCAAAGAAAGGTTTATCGCAATTACAAGAAACCAAGCAATTTTGACTTTAATATTGTGGCCATTGGAGCAGGTTCAGCTGGACTTGTAACTTCCTACATAGCTTCGGCAGTGAAGGCCAAGGTCGCTTTGGTTGAAAAGCACAAGATGGGTGGAGATTGCCTCAACACGGGTTGCGTACCCAGCAAGGCCCTCATCAAAAGCTCGAAAGTTGTTCATGAAATAAGAAAGTCTGAATCCTTTGGTATATCAAGCTCTGCTCCAAAGGTGGAATTTAAAACTGTAATGAACAGGATAAAAGATGTGATTGAAAAAATTGAGCCTCATGACTCTATTGAGCGCTACACCTCATTAGGGGTCGACTGTTTTCAAGGCGAGGCAAAAATTTTGAGTCCTTGGGAAGTTAAAGTCAATGGAGAGATCCTAAGAACAAAAAACATTGTTATTGCCACAGGCGCAAGGCCACTAGTTCCACCCATCCAGGGACTAGACAACATAGACTTTCTAACCAGCGACACCTTATGGGACCTCACAGAGCTTCCTGAAGAATTCGTAATACTTGGAGGTGGGCCAATTGGTTGCGAGATGGCGCAGGCCTTCGCAAGACTCGGATCAAAAGTCACCATAGTTGAAAAGGGCGACAGATTGATGAAGGTGGAAGACACTGAGGTGTCAGAATTTATACAAAAAAAGTTCAAGAAGGAAGGCATCAATATACTTTGCAATCACAAGGCAGTTGGCTTTGAGAAAGATTTTCTAATTTGCGAAGGGCCGGAGGGTGAAAAAAAAGTTTCTTTTTCAAAAGTATTGCTTGCTTTAGGAAGGGCGCCAAACGTAAAAGGATTTGGACTCGAGGACATTGGAGTTAAGCTTGATGATAACAAGACCATTTCCACCAATAAATATCTTCAAACAAACTTTCCAAATATTTACGCGTGCGGGGATGTGGCAGGTCCATACCAATTCACACACACAGCATCTCACCAGGCATGGTATGCGAGTGTGAACGCCCTATTCTCCCCCTTTAAGAAATTTAAAGTGGACTACTCTGCGGTTCCGTGGTGCACCTTCGTTGACCCAGAAGTGGCCAGAGTCGGCCTAAATGAACAGGAGGCGCTGGAGAAAGGAATAGAATTTGATATAACCACATATGGATTGGGTGATTTGGATCGCGCAATCGCAGACTCAGAAGATGTTGGCTTCATTAAGGCCTTAACAGTAAAGGGCAAAGATAAAATCTTGGGAGTGACCATTGTTGGCACTCATGCCGCTGACCTTATCTCTGAATTTACATTGGCAATGAACCATAACCTTGGATTAAACAAAATACTGGGCACAATCCACTTGTATCCAAGCTACCCTGAGGCGAACAAGTTTTTGGCCGGCCAATGGAAAAATGAAAACAAGCCTGAAGGCCTCCTTAAGGTTGTAGAGAAGTTTCACAAGCTTAGAAGATAATAGGAGGCACGTGGAGTCATTTCTTCAAAATAGAACTCTCCCACTACTTCTACTCCTAATGTTTGGAGCTGTTCTTCTTATTGTGCAAACGAAATGGCCTCTTGTTAAGCACCGTCAAAGTCTCAAAGGTAGACTTTTCACTAACGGGATTATGGCATCTTTAACCTATGTGGCAGCGATCTTCTTGGTAAGACCATCTGTGTTCTATGCAATGGAGCTGAGCTCAAATGCGAATTGGGGAATATTAAAGCTTTTACCAAATAATATAATCATTCAGGCCTCGGCAGCTTTTCTTTTAATGGATCTGAGCTTTTACTACTGGCATCGACTCAATCATAAAGTTAACATATTGTGGAGATTTCATAATGTGCATCACATTGACAGGGATATGGATGTCTCCACCGGTTTTCGCTTTCACTTTGCAGAAGTTGCGCTATCCTCAATTTTTCGCTTCTTACAAGTTCTCGTTATAGGCCCTTCCCTTTTAATTTTTCTATCCTACGAGTTCATATTTCAAATGTGCACTTTCTTTCACCACAGTAACTTAAGACTGCCACTTGCACTCGACAACCTCTTAAAATGGTTAGTTGTGACCCCAAGGATGCACGAGATCCATCACTCAAACTTTAAAAATGAAACCGACTCAAACTACTCAGTAGTCTTTAGCTTTTGGGACAGAATTCATAAAACCTTCACTAAAAATGTTCCGATGGAAAGAGTGGTCATTGGTGTTCCCGGCTATTCCGAACCAGGGGACAACAGTTTGAACTACCTTATAATCAGCCCTTTCAGAAAGCAAAAAGACTACTGGAGAGGTCAAATTCAAAGGCTGGATTAGTTCTTGCACATTATTTCTATAAAAAAGGAGTTCTAATATGAAGTACCTTCTACTAGCAATGATGGGCATATTTGCCTTTGGATGCGGCGATATGTGGAATGAGAAAAGATATGACGAGGGTGAATTTACTCAACAACGCGAGCAAATTGAGGATGACAACGATATAATTCAAGTCCTTCCAGAGGAAAAAGAAGAGTCCGATTAGAATTTGCCTATACTCCAATTTCTAATACCTTCCAGCCCGTGTACCATGGGGGCAACTTGGAGGTGTGTCTTGAAAAAGCTGGCACTCGCATTGCTACTCATGCAAAACGCTATTTCGTATGAGTTCACAAAAAAATTCACAATAGAGAACGCCTCTTTAAATGGTTCTCAATTACTTTTAGAGATTACCTTTCCGCAAGGATTTAGCAGTGCTAGATTTGAACTCATCCCATTCAATGGATGTCAGGAGTCTTTTCCCGTTCAATGCTCAGCGACTTTGGTAAGGTTGGACCACCAATATCTCGGAGAAAGAATCGGCCATAAAAAACTAAGCTTTAACACTCACAAGATATTTAATATGAATGCTCCAATGGTTTTAACAATCTTTGGGCCCAACGGTGAGTTCACTCTTAGAGACTAATAGGCCCTAAGTTTTCTATTCTTGTTAACTTTTATAATCCTATTGCCCACCTTAACTCTTTTTGCCATCAAAAACTCCTTATCTTCAATCCTAACAAGGAAGCCTTCGACCTTAAGCCTAGTTCCCATGCGCGCTCGTTTTTGAATTCTTTCTGAATCCCCTAGATCAACAACCATTTTCTTGTGACCTCTAGGTGTCTTAATGAGAACTACAATGTTTTCTTGATCAGAATCCTTGAACTGCACTTTTTTAACCTTCAACACTTTTCCCTCAAACATCTGGCCTTGAATTTTCACCTTGGAAAAGCTCAATGTGGAACCAATCAAAATGAAAGAGAAAAGAAGCAATTTGATGTAGCGATTAAAATTCATAAAAATCATACTCCCAATCGCTTGGTCTGTATTGGCGAGTTACATCAAATGGAGCTTCATACTCTTCAATAAGGAGCTCCTTTTCACTTTTACCTTTTCGCTCCTCCACATCCTTAAACCTTTTAGGCGGTGAACTAGTGCATGAAACCATACAGAGAAACAAAACCAAAATGCTCAGATTTAAAAGTTTCACTCTTAAGAACATGTGTCTTTATTATGCAGGCCGCATACCTTTGGGACAGGGGGACTTGTTTCCTAAGATAAACTTCGGCAAGATAAGGTAGTAAACTTTTTAACATGCTGCGAGGATCCATGAGCAACGACAAACTTACATCCAAACCTTTTGAAGAAGTCATTAACAATGGCCCCTATCCAATTCGTTTTCCAAAAATGAGCGAACTGGAACAAGATGAAGAATGGTGTGAGGTTTTAATAGACAACAAGTGGACTAAAGTGCGATTTCACGACTACACAGATGTCTATTCAGTGCCTGGACTCTATGAAACACTTTTTTATAGAACACTAATGTGCAATAGCCCTAACAGAGTTACTAACCTATTGTCAGATGTTTTAAACGAACAGAATCAAAAACCCCAAGACTTAAGAGTATTGGACTTTGGCGCAGGCAACGGAATGGAAGGAGAGGCCCTTCAAGGACTCGGCATTAGAAACATAGTTGGTGTGGATATTATACCTGCAGCGAAAGAAGCTGCTATGAGAGACAGACCTTGGGTTTATGATAAATATCTTGTGGCAGACCTCACAAACTTGACTGCTGAGCAAAATAGGTTTCTTAAGGAATATAAGTTTAACGCGCTTACAGTTGTTGCCGCATTGGGCTTTGGCGACATTCCTCCATTGGCCTTTTACAACGCTTACGACTTTATTGAACTCAACGGTTATGTCGCCTTTAACATTAGATCTGATTTTTTAAAGTCAGGTCATGAAAGTAAATTTTCAAAGTTAATACAACACATGCTTAATGAAGAAATTCTCGAGATTGAGCTTTATAAAAGATATCAACATAGATTAAATATTGCCGGAGAGCCTATTTACTATGTTGCAATTATCGCTAAAAAACTCAAAGAATTAAACGAATCAGATGTAAAGAGTATTTCTTAATGGATAAACCAATAGTCTTTTTTGATGGTGAATGTGCTCTTTGCGATTCCTTCGTGAGTTTTGTTTTAAAAGCTGACAAAGACCGAAATTTTTATTTTGCACCTCTTCAAGGTCACACGGCCAAAAAATATTTAACTGATAAAACACTTGGTGATGTCGATAGTGTCATTCTATTTGATGGAAATCAGACTCTAATCAAATCAGAAGCAGTCTTGGCAATAATGGCAAAACTCGGTTTCCCTTGGAGCATATTTCTAGTTTTCAAAGCAATACCTAAAGCTATAAGGGATGTCCTATATGAGCTAGTTGCAAAAAATCGGATTAAGCTTTTTGGTAAAAAAGACATGTGCAAATTGCCAAGTACCAAAGAGAGGCAACAAATCTTAGACTAATCAGCGCTTTCAGACAGTCTTAAGATGGATAGAGATTCGAGGTCTTTTAAAAAGCTTTTTAGCTGCTTAACTTCATCCTCTTTAAATTTTTTAGAGAGCTTTGTAAATGTTGAGTTTCCCTGAAACAGCTCGTATGAAAACTTAGCTAACGACCCACTCACCCTATACGCTTTAGCATCGGCGTTTAAGTCAGTTATTACAAGAGTCTCTTCATCCATAAAGTACACGACATCTTTATTTAGATCAATCTTCATATTCTTTCACCAGGTGTTGTATTCTTAATGCTAATTGACTCATTTAAATAATAGTTAATGAACTCATCTACTGCTTGCGGTTGAGAAAATAAGGCTTTCAGCTCAACTTGCATAGCACTCATTTTATTTCCTAAGGCCTCTTTATTATAGGCATTCTCTGAAGGCATCATCTCAAATTCTTTTTGATACTTGGGTCTAAGTTTCTCCAAAAAGTATTCATACATTGAGAAGTAGTCTGGCCTATGCAATCCAAAGGTTACATGAATAGAGGCGTCTGAGGTACACTTTGCGTAATGCGCAATATTGGCAGGTAAATAAAGAATATCACCAGCATTTAAAACAATTTTTACATCTGATTCTTTGCTCTCTTTTTCTCCATCCTCTTCATTTATATCCCCTAGGTACCACTCCTTGCTACCTTCCACTTGATAAATAAAAATATCATAACCATCTTTGTGTCTTGAAAAGCAGCATCCATTTGCAGGAGTGTAATATAGGTTGGCCGAGCAATAATGATTCGTAAGTCTTTGCAGAGATTCCCTAGTTGTCGAAACCGGCCTACTCCAACGGTTCACGCTAAAAATTTTTAATGAGCACTTATTTGAATTTACAAGCTTGAGTGCCTTCGAGCTGTCTACAATACGCTCTCTTCTATTAAATAATGGTTTAGAGCTTAGAGAAGTAATAAGTTGTTCATTAACGAACTGTCCATTCTTAGCAAGTAAAAAATCTCTTGGCTCCAAAAATTGGTCCCTTAGAATTTTCTCAATTGAGCCTGAATTAAACTCCATATACTGGATATTTTTAAGATGATAATAAGATTTCATCCAATAATCTTCAAAAAATTTATCGTTAAGAACTTCTTTCACTTAGGCCTCTTCTTTTTTCTATGCTAATGCCAATACTCTTTAATTTTTTTGCAATATTCAAGATAAGATAACTGTTCTTGGAACCTGGGAGCATAAACTCATTTGATTCCGCCTTGCTCAAGACTGTAAATCTTAGGTTTTGAGCGTTTACGATTTTAATCTTTCCATCATTATATATAAAACTTAAACTTCCTGTACATTTAAACTGGTCCGGTCCCAATTGAAAGGAATAGAAATCAGAGTTCTTCCAACTGACAGGATATAGAATTTCTTTTTTAAAGTTTTTACTAACTCTAATCAATCGATTGGAGAGAGAGCGAAAAAATGCATCTAAATAGTTTTTAAAGTGGTACGAGACGAGGTTTAAATCCTGAATATCTTTTTCACAAAAGATAGGAACACATTTAAACTTCGCTCCATTTAGAATGGCAACTCTCCCCCAATGACGATCTTCAAAGCGAATAAACTTTGGATCAAAGCCACCAGTACTTTCGAAAAAAATCTTTCTAACCATAAAACAGGCACTGTCCAAGTTAGGAAGAGCAAGATCAAACCGTGATAAAGTGCAAAAGCTCCCTCTTGTTACTTGTGCATATTTTTTAAAATACAGCTTTTGAGCAATGCCTTCTCTAGAAAAAGTTGGCCTTATTCTAGGTACCACAACATCAAAGCCTGCTGGGCTTAAACACTCCGCCTCTTCCAAAAACTCGGTTGGCACATGAACTTCTTGATCTACAAAAAGAATCGCATCACCTTTGGCAATGGAAGCTCCTAGGTTTCTTGCATAAGAGCGGTTCTTGGAAAGGTCTGACTTTATATTTTTAATTTTAGATGAAAGAGGTAAACAACTTCTCAAGTCCTTCTTAGCGTTATCCACAAGAATAACTTCCAAGACTTTAGGGTGGTTTTGCAGGCGCTTAAGATTTTCTCTTAGGCAATCTGTGACTTGCACCATAGGAACGACTATGGAGATCATGAAATATTAAAGGTTCACACTTGTGTCTGTACCGTCTCCATAAGGGCCGGCTCCGTCCAATAATGCTGCATAGGCATATAGATCCTGAGAATAGCCTTCACACTCTTCGGCAACATCATCCAAATTTAAGACTTCAATTTCACCTAAGATTTTGTCACCAGCTTTATATATTTTATTCATTCTATCATTATACATCAATTAAGGGATTAGTTCTAGACTGGTTTACGTCAAATTTGGATAAGAAGGACTCAACTTGAAGTTTCTTGCAACTTCGGGATCATACAACTCCCTGTGCCTCCCGCAAGAACTGTAAAACCTCATCCTGACGTTTTTGAAATAGCGCCATGAAATTTTCTATTTTTGCAGACTCATCTTTTTGAAGCTTTACGTTTAGCATGTAATTGCCTTCGTCAACTTCCTCATAAGACTCAATAGAGCCCTTTGTTGAAATATCCACAGAGCATCCGTCATAGACAAAACGAATTTTAACATTAACCTCTGTGTCCTTTGGAATATCTCCCCTAGAGAAGATTTCCAGATCAATCATGTTGTCTCCAAAGTAATCAACAATGCAAGAATGGCTATGGTCAACTCCATCCATTTTCAATTGCGTCTCTAGAATCCCGGACTCCATGTTGATTCCATTGACCAATTCCTTTTTGGTTCCAATGAATGAGTCCATCTTAATTCTGGTTTCGTTTCTAATCTCGCCGCCATGGCTTTTAAAAATACGGTCAACTTCTTGACCAAAATCTTCTGAGCTTCCAAACAAGAAATCTTCTTCAATCTCCTCAGGCTCATCTGTTTTAAAATATGACTTAAACCAGTAGTTAAGTTTTTTCAAAAGCTTGGCCATATCCACAGAGTTAGCAAAGATATCTCTACATCCATGAAGAACAAGCATTTCTTCAACCTGCACACTCTCCTCACTCATAAGCGCCACAGGCCTAAGTCTTTTATCATCTATGAGGTGTTTAGAGGCCTTTAAAACTGCAATCGCGGCGGCCAGTTCCTTCTTTCCATTAACTCTAAAAATGAGCACATTTTTTTCGGTGCTTTGAATACCTCTAACATATGCAAAGGCCGACTCGACACTGTCGAGAGCTTTAATATCAAGGGATGAATCTCCCATATCGGTGATTCGTTTTAAAATGTCTTTTTTACCGCCGCAATTAAAAAGAGCGACTACAGCTTTACTCTTATTCATGAAGTAATTTTAACACCAAAACAAGATTATCTTCATTTTTCTGAAGATAGGCCATAAGTGCCTGATATCTTGAGTAAACACAAAGGGTATGTATTAAGCAAGTTTTAATACTTTTTGCAATATGGCAGAGAAATTTGGCATTTTAGTTTTCATTGTTCCAAGTCATCAAATTCCTTATAATCCTAAACATTAACTAAATTTAAAAGAAGGCAGTGTTTTGGAGCATAATCGTCGTAAGTTTTTGCAGTTTCTTGGATATGGATCACTTTTAATTGGCAAGGCCACCCTCTTAGGCCCTCTTTCAGGCTGTACCAAGTTTAAGATCCCATCTCTTTCTCCCACATCTGAGGACAAACTTATTCTGGCCCCAGGGCTAAACTACTCCATCATTGCAAAGTTTGTGGATTCGATTAATGAGAAAGAGGTTTTTGGCTTTAATAACGACTACATCGATTTTTTAGCTCTATCCCCTAATGACCTTATACTGTGGATAAATCATGAGTATGTTCATCCTCTTTGGGTAAATGGATATGAAAGAACAAAGGCCAACATGGAAAAGGAAAGAAAACTTGTTGGTGGCACATTGATGCGCGTGAAAAAAATAAATCAAAAATGGGAGATGCAAAAAAACGACATCTACAACAGAGGCGTCAGAGGAGACACCCCTATTCCTTTTGCAGACAACGTGGAAGTGCTTGGCTCAAAGATCGCAACTGGCACTCTTGCAAATTGCGCTGGAGGCAAAACTCCTTGGGACACAATTCTTACTTGCGAAGAAAACTATTATGGCTTTTACGGAGAGCGTTCAGCCGATGGCTCTGTTACAGAGAGTTTGCTTAACTGGCAGACCCACTTCCCCAACCCACCTGAACATTATGGATGGGTAGTTGAAGTTGAGCCTAAGACAGGAAAGGCCAAAAAGCACACATCACTTGGCAGGTTCGCTCATGAAAGTGCCACATGCTCTATGTCCAAAAACAATAAATGTGTTGTGTATTCAGGTGACGACAAGAATGATGAGCACCTCTATAAATTCATAAGCGACTCTTCCAACTCATTAGAGAGAGGCACATTGTATGTGGCAAACCTTGATAAAGGTGAATGGATGCCTTTAACGATTGAGAACCCGAAACTAAAGGGGAAATTCAAAAATCAGTTGGATATTTTAATTCACGCTAGAAAGGCCTCGAAGCTTCTGGGCGCCACCAAACTAGATCGTCCTGAAGATATAGAAATAAACAAGGCCACAGGAGATATCTTTATCGCCTGCACCAACAACAAGCCTAAAAAGAACTACCACGGACAAATTCTTAAAATACAAGAGAGTGAAGCGGATCACGGCTCTTTAAAGTTTACAGCCAGCACATTTAAAACTGGTGGCCATGACAGTGGATTCACTTGCCCAGACAATATGGTCTTTGATAACAATGGAAACCTGTGGTTCACAAATGATATAGCCGGCAACGCTGCTAACAAAGGACCTTATAAAGGATTCGGAAACAATGGGCTTTTCATAGTTCCTGCTGGAGGTCCTCAGGCCGGTGAAGTGATTCAGCTGGCCTCCGCGCCTATAGATGCTGAGTTAACAGGGCCTTGTTTCTCTCCGGACTACAAAACCCTTTTTCTTTCTGTCCAACATCCGGGTGAAACGAGCAAAGACTTAAAAAATCCAACAAGCACATGGCCAGACGGCAAGCGCCCCACTCCGGCCATTGTTGCGATAGAAGGTGATCTTTTAGAAAAGATCACCGGCTGATTACTCTTCAATACGCTCCATAGTCTTGTCTGTTGAAGCTAAAATGATAGAGATTATTGGAGTTAAAAGATTAAAAAAGGCAAATGGTAGATAAGTTAGCGTAGCAACACCCATAATGGATGAGAAGTAAGCGCCACATGTGTTCCAAGGCACAAGCACTGAAGTAACAGTGGCGGAGTCCTCAACAACTCTTGAAAGGTTCTTAGGCTTTAATCCGTAATCATCGTATGCTTTTTTAAACATTCTTCCGGAAACAACAATCGCGATATATTGATCACTTGTGGTTAGGTTTAAGAACACTCCAGTGCCAACAGTTGAGGCGACCAAGGATCCAAGTCCTCTAACCATTTTAAGCACGGCCTTTGCAATGGCCCCAAGCATTCCGGTTGCTTCCATTATGCCGCCAAATACCATCGCCATAAGAATTAGCCAGACAGTGTTCAACATGCTGGACATCCCACCTCTTGAAAGCAGACTATCCACAACTTTGTTGCCAGTTTCAGACTTAAAACCACCAAACAAAGTGTTCACAACCAGTTCGTAATATCCTTTAAGACTGAAATCATCCATCATCTTGGAGATCAGCTCTCCTTGAAAAATCCCAACATACAATGTCCCTATAACGGTCCCAACCAACAACGCTGGAAGAGCGGGTATTTTCTTGTAAACCATTACAAAAACAAATAGTGGAAGGGTAAAAAGCCATGGAGTGATATTAAAAGTTGTTTCCAAAAGAGCTGTGGTGGCTGCGATTTGCTCCTGATTGATCTTGTCCCCCACATAAAAAAGACCTATGCCCAAAAACGCAAAAAATGAGATAATTACCGCTGGCCCGGCCGTATAGAACATGTGGTGGATATGATCAAAAAGGTTGGATCCGGCCATAGCGGGCGCAAGGTTTGTTGTATCTGAAAGCGGAGACATTTTATCTCCGAAATAAGAACCGGAAACTATCGCCCCAGCCACCATACCTTCAGGAATCCCCAAAGTGTTGCCGATCCCAATAAGAGCAATACCTACAGTACCCACTGTGGACCATGAGCTTCCTGTGGCCAATGAAACAATCGCACATATCACAAGGGTCACTGGAAGAAATATTGTTGGATTTATAAGCTTGATTCCATAATAAATCATGGCCGGCACAACGCCATTTAAAATCCATACACCTATAAGGGCTCCAACTACCAATAAAATAAAAATGGCGGGAAGAGCGACCCCGATAGAATCAAATGCCTGTCTTTCGATTTTTTTATAGTTTTGCTTTAAGTGGAAAACCCCAATCCCTGCACTTATCATCGCAGCTACAAGAAGAGCAATCTGATTAGGCCCGTAAGAGGAGTCATCGCTAAATAGGAATACATTAAGTGAGAGCATTAATATGAGGATAGCAATTGGAATAAGTGCAATCTTCAAGCTTGGGTCTCTTGGTATCTTAACGCTCATAAATAAATTCTCCTTATTGTTTCGCTTCGTTATACACAAAAAGTTATGGATTCTAAATGAAAACTTAGGCCCAATACCTTGAAGCAACTTGCCTACATAAATTTGAGTTTCGTGAACCTATAAAATTGTCAAATTAATTGACACTTAATGGGAAGTGTTGAAGTTATTACCACTTGCCCACCCAAAACAACCCAACTTAAGTTATTAAAATCATTAACTTTATTACCTGAGCTAACTTGGCGCCAATATTGAAGTATTAGTGGGTGTACTCATAAACCGAGGAGAGAGAAATGAAGACACCAAAAATGATTAAGACGTTTGCTTTAATGGCCGTTTTATCACCTGTCGCTATTCAAGCGCTGTCACCAAGTGCAATAGCGTCCGAAGGATTAGATGACCTTAAAGAGCAGAAAGCGAAATCAATGGAGATCATGAAAGAGGCCTCAACGGTGAAGATGGAAAAGATCAAAGTTGATAAGATTGATTTTCAAAAACAAATCGCAGCTGATCAGCAGAAAGTTAGAGAGGAACTTAATGCTGACCTTAAAAAGAGCATTGAAGAAAATGTTAAACAATCAATTGAACAAGTTAAAGCAGATATAAAGACCGAGGAAGCTCCGGCAATTGAGAAGCAAGTGCCAGAGAACGATGCGCCTAAAGTTATCGTTGGCAAAGCTGAAAGAGTGGAGCTTCCAGAAGAGATAGACATGACTAAGGCCCCTGTTGAACCAGAGGAGGCCAAAGAGCTTGAGCAGAAAGAAGATCCTACAGTAATAGTGGGCAAGGCCGAAAGAATCGAGCTACCAGAAGAAATTGATCTAACAGAAAAGCCAATTGAGTCAGAAGAAGTTGCTGAGTCTGAAGAGACTGAAGCACCTACAGTTATAGTTGGCAAGGCAGAAAAAAGAAGCGTTGCCTTTGACGAAACGATTCTAACACCTTCAGAAAAAGCGCAGAACGAAGAATCTGCGGACTCTTTAAAAAAGGTTCAAGAGTCTGAAGCGCAAGTTAGTGAACAAGCTAAGCAACTTGAGAAAGAGCTAGAGGGTGAAATCACTGAAGAGCTAGTTTCAAAAGTTCAAGAGCACAATCAACTTATAAGTGATGAGATCCTATATATCGAACTTCTGGAAGAGTCCGAATCTTTCAAACTGTCTGAAGAAGACAGAGAGGGTCTAGCAGGTGCTAAAGAAGTAATTTCCTCCCTAAAGTTGGAAGTGCCAGAGATTGCAGAACCAGAAGTGACTGATGAAGCTATAGAAGTTGCTGAGGAAGAGGCTGTTGTTGAGGAAGAAGTTATAGCTGAGCACCCTGAAATCGAAAGACTTAGAAAGCAAAATAAAGGACTAGAGACCACAGTTTGTGAGCAAAAATCTCAAATTGACAGACTTGGTGAAGAGATTGAGGCACTTAAAAATGCGGCCTCTCCATCAATGGATGTGATAGGCATGATGCAACAACTCATGATGATGAACATGATGATGGGTGGACAAAATCAGATCTCTTACGCTGGAAACACTGTGGACTCAATGGGACAGATGATGGCCCCAATGATGATGATGCAGTCAATGAACATGATGATGATGCAATCAATGGGTCTAGGCATGCAACAGTTCTCTACAAGAGATATGTACAGCAAAGTGAACGCAACACCTCAAAACATCTACAATGTGGATGGAAACTACTATGCAGGTGACTACACGGTAACAAATCCGATGGCGCCGCAAGCTATGGCCCAACAGATTCCATACCAAGGAGCGCCATGGGCATTTGATTTCAACAACAGGCAGCCAAGCTTTGAGAATATTAAGTCTGAAAGAGAGCTTGAGCAAACAGGAGAAGTTGAAGACAAAGGTGTTGAACTGGACACAGATGAAATGATTTCCTAAAACAAATAACCGACCAAAAAGGGCTCCTACAGGGGCCCTTTTTTTGTTTGAGGGGCAAATTTTTCCTAAATAAATCCTTCCGCTTTACGATGAGTTCTTTACAACAAAGGCGGAGCTATGAAACCTCAACTAGAAAAAAAGAAAGTTAAAAAAGTTATCATTAGAAAGTGTCACATGTGCGGACAAGTAGTTGAAAGTCATGTTGAGCAGGACAAATGCTGTGGTTGCGGCAAGTCTTTTCTACCCCTTAACTATTTCGATAAAATCCACGGTGACAAGAATCAGAACTTCTCAGATCTTTTCGAAAGAAGTGACGACCTGCACGAAGAAGACATGATAACAGGCGTTTACGTACTCTGGTAAAAAACACCTGTCAGTTTATATCGGCCATGCTATGTTCACGGCATGGCCACCACAACAAACACAGAAACCAAAGCAATTCACCCAGTAGTTAAGTCCCTTCTTGAAAAAAGAGGATACGGAGAAGACCGTTTAGATGAGTTTTTCTCTTGGGATCTAAGACAACTCCCCGACTTAACCAATATGAAAGACATGGAAAAGACTGCCTTGAGAATCATTGAGGCGATCGACAGCGGGGAAAAGATCGGCATCTACGGCGACTATGATGTTGATGGAACCACTTCTTGCGCGCTTTTTCATCAATACTTCCAAATGCTGGATGTTGAAGTGGAGCTTTTCCAACCTAGCAGGTTTGTGGAAGGATACGGCATTCATCCCTCTTCTGTGGATAATGCCCTTGAAAAAGGTGTGAAGCTTTTAATCTCTGTTGACTGTGGGATATCCAATCTAGAAACAGCTGATTACGCCAAAGAGAAAGATTTAGACTTAATCATCACTGATCACCATAAAGATACAAAAGAGCATATTCCAAGGGCATATGCCGTTGTTAATCCTAATAGAAGAGATGAGCCGGAAAACAGTCCTCTAAAGGCGTTGGCCGGTGTGGGAGTTGCCTTTGCAGTTTGTTTAAAAGTTAAAAACCTTTTGGCGAAAAAGGGAGTGGAGACTCCAAGCATCTACCCTCTTCTTCAGTTTGTTGGGATAGGAACCATTTGCGACATGGCGCCATTGAACCCAATGAATATGAAACTAACAAGACATGGACTAAAGCAAATACCATCTACTCAATTTGCAGGCATTGAGTGCTTCTTCTCTGACGAAGATCGACAAGCGCAGGTGATTCCAAGTGAAAAAATATCATTTTACGTCGGACCTTTAATAAATTCAAAAGGAAGACTGGACCACCCCGAAAAAGCGCTAAACCTTCTTATCTCCAAAGAGCATAAAGAGGCCTTCCAATATTATAGCCACTTGGAAATCTCAAATAGAGAGAGAAAGCTCATTCAGGCCCAGGTTTTTGAAGAGGCAAAAAAACAAGTCATCAGCGAAATGCGGGGCACTGAACATTTAATCAGTGTAGTTTACTCTCCAGAATGGCATGAGGGTGTCATTGGAATTGTTGCAAGCAAATTGGTGGAAACTTTTGGCGTTCCAGCAGTGGTCTTCACCGACAGCGAAGACAAAAATGTTATCAAAGCAAGTGCTAGAAGCGCGGGAGATTTAGATCTATTTCAGAACTTGAAAGAGTGTGAAGAGCTTTTTTTAAAGTTTGGCGGGCATAAAGCGGCGGCAGGCCTTTCAATGCCAAAAGACAACTTTACAGACTTCAAGAACAAGATCAATATGCTCCTCTCTCAAATACCTCCAATTGCAAGAACCAAGCAAGATGTGTTTGATGCTCAGATATCTTTTATCGATATTGACCGTCGGCTTTTAAAGCAGCTTGATATGTTGGAGCCATTTGGAATGGGCAATGCCAAGCCTCTTTTTAGAATGGAAGATGCAAGACTTGACTCATACACGATTTTAAAAGATGTTCATGTTAAGTGGGTATTCACGCATAAGGACAATCCAAGAATTAAACTTGGCGGTATAAGCTTTAACTTTGTGGGAAAATGGGGCGCTCAATCCCCAGAAGAAATCTTCCAAGCGCAGTCTCAAGGTTTAACAATATACTTTAGTCTTGGAATTAATCGCTTTAGAGGCAATGAGATAATCCAATTAATGGTTGAGAAGATCTACACACCTTAATCGATGGAAAAGTGGCATTACCTTCTTAAATTTCAGTATCTGGGTTTCCGCTATCATGGTTGGCAAAAACAGCCTCAAGTGAAAACAGTTCAATTTATGTTGGATAGAACCTTGGAGTTTATCTTAGGCCATTCAAACTTTAAAACTCTTGGCTCAAGTAGAACGGACTCGATGGTCTCAGCGATGAAAACGGCCTGCACCATCACTATTAAAGATCAAAATGTTGAACCAAAATGGCTTTTCTCAAAGCTAAATGAAAACCTTCCAGCAGACATTAAGGCGTTAAGTCTTGAAAGAGTCGATAAAAACTTTCAAATCATAAACCACGCGAAGCTTAAAACTTACTACTATCTTTTCTCCAATGAAAGCAAGGCCTATCCCTTTGCTGCTCCATACATGTGCAATATTGTTGAAGATCTTGATATTGAAATCATGAAAGAAGGCGCAAAGCTCTTTGAAGGGAGTCATCACTTTAGAGCATATTGTTACAAGCCCACTCCAGGAAAGGTTTTCGATAGAGAGATTATTCATTCACAGATTGCAGAGAATGACCTCTTGAACGCAAACTTCTTTCCAGAAAAAACGTTCCTTTACACTGTGAAAGGCGAAGGTTTTATGAGGCATCAAATACGTTTAATGATGGGAGCTTTATTTAGGCTTGGCAGAGGTGAAATAACTCTGACCGATATTCGAGACTCTTTAAAAGAAGAATCCGAATGCATCGGCTTTGTCGCTCCTGCATCCGGACTCATTTTAGGTGATTTAAAATTCAAATAATCAGCGGATAATTTCCACTTTTTCCATAACCACGTCTTCAAGTGGACGATCCATAGCATCTGTGGACACCTGGCCAATTTTTTCAACCACGTCCATTCCCTCAGTAACTTTTCCAAAGACAGTGTGTCTTCCGTTTAAGTGAGGAGTTGGCGCAAGAGTAACGAAAAACTGAGAACCGTTTGTTCCAGGGCCAGCATTCGCCATTGAAAGAACTCCAGCGCTGTCATGCTTAAGAGAGTCAACGATCTCGTCTTTAAAGTTGTAGCCAGGTCCACCACGGCCAGTGCCTTCCGGGCATCCACCTTGAATAACAAAGTTTTCAATAACTCTGTGGAAAACAAGGCCATCGTAATAAGGGCCTTCCTTTACAGTTTCTTGTCTTCCCTCTGCCAAGTTAACAAAGTTCCAAACTGTTTCAGGGCATTCTTTTGCGTAGAGCTCTGCGCTGAATTCTCCCATGTTAGTTTTAAATTTAACGGTTAATCTATCTAGATCTTCCTTGTGCTCTGATTTTTTAAAGCTAGGACCAAACATAATTCCTCCCTAATTGTTTATTAATTTTATCATGCCTTTAAAGTGCTTTGGTTTATATGGCGCAAACAGGTATAGTGCCTTGTTTGGCAGAAACTTTGAAAAGTTCAACGAGTAGTCATGGCCTAATTCAACTTCGGCATCATATGGGGAAAACATTTCAGATCCGATGTGTTTTACACCAAATCTGTCCCACCCCTTTTTCTCGGAGAGCTTCTCCAACTCTTTTGTATTCAAACAAGCGCTTACTAAAACAGGGTGCCCTTTCCCCACTTCTTCTTTATTTAATGTAGAGTCTACTTTTTCAAGACTATTTAAGTGAGGATCGATCCACACCAAGCTTACTCTGTCGAAGTTTGGCGTCACAAAATCTTTACTTCCACCGGCCACTTGCTCATACACATTATAGAAGATGAAGGCCTCATCCTTTAAATACAGAGGTTGGTCACTCTGGCTTCTAAATAGTTCAAATCTTCTATTGAGCATGTGCTGAAAGTGAATAAGGTTTTGATAGCTTAAAGAGTAGCTTGCCTTAAGTGTGGAGAAGTTTAAGAATTTGATTGGAGTGCTTCTCTGGCAACTTGAAGATGAGGAAAAATTGGCCCACTCAGGTAGATCAGGGAGAAAGTAACGCTCAACGCCAGCTCCTTGATAAAGCTGTTCAAGATCTCTTCCCTCTACTGATGTGCTCTTAGTGGCACAAGAGCTAAATAAAAATGTTGCGATGAGAAATAGTAACTTCATTCATCCAATTTAATCTAAGTGAGTAATACCTTAGCTTACTAAATTGGATGAATATTAGCCATTATTTTTTAAATTGCTTAAAGAAAGTAAACCCTGGATTCACCCTTGTCTACACAAGAGAACTCAGCGAACTTGTACAGAAAATCAATGAAAGGCTCAAATGCCTTGAAGCTTGGCAGAGACTTGTCAAACTCTCCACCATAACGCATGTAAGCATCGCCTTTTTCATCGATATACTCTTTGCCGTGCTTAACCTTTACCACTACTGGCAAAAAGTCGTCTTTGGTGAAGTAAACTCTTATGGTCACATCTTCATTGTCTTTAAATTTATGATTGGAGAACTTGGCAAAAGGAACTTGAAATTGGCATCCGTCTTTCGAGATATCCACCAAATTCACGCTATACTTGCTGCCATTGTCATCGATTTCGGCGTAGGAGCCTAAAAACTCTGAGAATAGTACCCTTTCGAAGTTTCTTTTTCTTTTCTCAATTGAGTCTTTTCTCTTTTCCTGAAAATTAATAACCTTGGACATGGGCGCTCCTGAAGTTTAAAGTCTACCATCCTTTTCGGCAGACAGTTTTGAACCTTTAAATTTTTCCTCCCTATGCATAAAAGAATGTTTAATGGAATTTTAAAGACTTGGGCGCTATAATTGATCGCCTAAGGATATAAAAAATGGAAAATCAAAAACTTGAACAATATCTATATGAGCTGGAAAAACACCTAAGTGATATTTCTCCAAGTAAGAGAAGCAAAATTGTGACCGAGAATCACCAGCACATCCTTGAGGCCAAAGAGAAATTCCCAGAAAAAAGCATGACTGAGATACTCAGGGATATAGGTTCACCTCAAAAGGTAGCGAACCATTACAGACTAGATATGGGGCTAAAGACCTTTAGGCCTAAAAAACATCCTTTTCTAAAGTGGTTTTCCATTACTGTACTGGGATCCATAGCAATCTTCTTTATGTTTATAACAGTTCTTGTTTGGAAGTTCACTCCCCTAGCAAAGTTTGACGAGGAAGAACAGAGAGTCATTCTTTTAGGAGGGCTTATCGATATAAATGGAAATTCAGGAAAGATTAAAATTTTTGACCAGTACCAATTTGTTGAGAACAGGTTCACAAATCAATTCGACGGATCCTTCGAGCTCACTCCTGACATGAACGAAATTCTAGTAAACTTTGAAACGGGAATGTTCACCTTCAACACCACCACCAGCAAAAGGGCATCTTGGAATTGCAAACTTCAAATGCCTCCAGAAAAGGATATCGTAAGTGTTCTTCCACATGCTTTAGAGATAAACCTTGAGGCCTATGGTGGAGGAAGCTGTGAAATAGAAGTTCCAGTGGATGCAACTTTAACGGTTGTTGGCGACGATGCTCAGATCAATATCCAAGATGCGGAGTTTGACGTCATGGCGGAATTTGAAAATGGCAATATTAATTGGATGCCTAATCCTGAAGTAGAGTACACATATGATATTCGATTGGAAAAAGGCCATGCTGATGAGTTTACTTCATCAACCCAGCCAAATGCATATGAAGTAAAGTTCTACCTAGAGAATGGAAACATAAGGAAGTCACGTGGACCTTAAAAAAGTTGGACAGCAATACGAGAGACAAGAGTTAAAAAGGGAGACTTTAAAAGAGTCCCCTATCGAGCAGCTTGAAGAGTGGATGCAGCTTGCGATCACAGCAAAAATCCCATATGCAAACGCTGCCAATCTTGCAACTGTTGGAACTGACGGATTTCCAAAGTCCAGGATCATTCTTATTAAAGAAATAAAAGACTCATCAGTTGTCTTTTTCACCAACTACAATTCTGCCAAGGCCCAAGACATTGCCAAGAACAATAAAGTTTCACTCAATATTTATTGGAAAGAACTTGATAGACAGGTTCGAATTACAGGTACAGCCAAAAAGAGTCCTGTTGAAGAATCCAAGGAATACTTTTTCTCGAGACCTAGAGAATCTCAAATCAGCGCTATCGCTTCCGACCAAAGTCACATTGTTGAAAAAGAAGAGCTCTATCAGAAAGTAAAGGAACTTGAGAAAAAATTCGAAGGCAAAGATGTTGAGTTTCCAAGCTTCTGGGGAGGCTACAATGTTGAAATTGAAAGCATCGAATTCTGGCAAGGTCGTCCCAACCGTCTTCACGATAGATTTCAATACACTAAAGATGGCGCTAACTGGAAAATTGATCGGTTAGCGCCGTAGAACTGGCATCATAATTGAAATTTCACTTCCCCTCTACAGGAGGCAAAAGTGAAATATTTTGGTGCACACGTCAGTATCTCAGGTGGAGTGGAGAACGCTCCGGAAAGGGCAAGCGAATTAGGTGCGAATGCCTTTGCCATGTTTAGCAAAAATCAAAGACAGTGGAGTGCTCGCCCCTACACTAAAGAACAGGCCAACAAATTTAAATCCAACCTTAAAAAGTATAATATCAAAGCTAATAAAGTTTTAGTGCACGATAGCTACCTCATAAACCTAGGCAGTCCAAAGGTGGCCGTGCGACAAAAGTCCCTTCAGGCATTCTTGGATGAAGCTACAAGACTAGAGCAACTAGGACTATCGCTATTAAACTTTCATCCTGGCGCGCATCTTAATCAAATCCCTGAGGATGAATGCTTTGATTTAATTGCTGACGGGGTAAACAAAGCGATAGCTCACAGCTCTAATGTAACATTCATTATTGAAAACACCGCCGGCCAGGGAAGCAATACAGGTTTTAGATTTGAACAAATCAAAAGCATCATCGACCGCATTAAAAACAAAAATAGAATAGGTGTTTGCATCGACACTTGCCACGCTTTCGCTGCCGGTTACGACTTGGCCACCTCAAAAGAGAGCTTTAACCAAGTATTTAAAGAGTTTGATGAAGTCATAGGACTCTCCTACTTGAAGGGGATGCACTTGAATGACAGCAAGACCCCTCTCAACAGTCATAGAGACAGACATGCGAGCTTGGGGCATGGCACAATGGGGAAAGAGTGTTTTGAATGGATGGCCAAGGATGAACGGGTCGATGACATGCCCCTAATTTTGGAGACACCCCAAAAAGAGTTATGGAAGGGGGAAATAAACTTTCTGAGAAGTTATGCTGCGGATGCCCATTGACTAGGATTCAAAAAGAAGACAAAACGACTCAAGTTTAGTAGCCTTATCTTCACACATTAAGAAAGATAATTGGAGAATAGATGAAGAAACTTGTTTTGTTAGTCACAATGCTTTTTGTGGTTTACTACGCTCGGGCCAATCAACCGGAAATAATGTTTCAGCCAGAGTCTAGTGTTCCTGAACTTGGAAAGCCATATAAGGCCAAAATCAATAAAAGTTTTATAAAATCTCTAAGAGTAAAAGTTTTTCCACACACATTAAAAAATGACTGGGTCCACGGGAAGGCCGACGATGCAAGCACAGTCACTCTCTTAGGAAAGAACATCACATTTAATGAACACTCTACTAATAAAATAACTTTTACTACTGAGAACGGTAAACTATTCGCCAAGTCAGGTGGAGTGAAAAAGCTTATAAACAAAGCTTTTATTAAATCAGACTTCCCCGTAAGAGTTCAGCGAAAAATCAATCCTGATAAAAGTCACAGCTATAATGGGGTGTTAGAGGTACTCCTTCAAGACAACAAAATTCTTGTTATCAATCATATAAATATAGAAGAATATTTAAAAGGAGTTGTACCCAAAGAAAGTGTGGATACCTGGCCATTAGAGGCCTTAAAAGCGCAGGCTGTGGCCGCAAGGTCCTATGCCTATTACCACCTCCTAACTTCTACAGGCAAGTTATATGATGTGGATGATACTGCGAGATACCAGGTATACGCAGGCCAGAGCGCCCAATCGGAGACGACCAATCAAGCGATCAGTGATACTAGAGGTGAGGTATTAACTCATGATGACAGTGTAATCGTTGCTTTCTTTCATGCTTATAGCGGGGGAAGAACTGACTCTGCTCTAAACATTTTTGGAAACAGTGTAGATTATTGTTTGCCAAAGGATGAGATTTTTTCAAGAGAAGATTTAAAAAGGGAACTTTCACCGAGATCCCAATGGATTGTGGAGTGGACCACTGACCCACTAACCCATTCAGAACTTCTAAAAAAATTAAAATCCAATAGCAAGCTTTCGAAAAAGCTAAAGCTCTTTAGTCCAAAGAGGAAGTTTACGTTATCCGAAGTTGAGTTCAACCAAGACTTTGACAGCGTAAAAACTCTGAAACTAAGTCAAGAGAGCAAGGTGACATCCATTAACTTTATTGACGTGAGAAGAGCAATCGGATGGTCAGAGTTTCCTTCCTACCACTTTCGTTTAAACCCAATTAAAAATGGCAAGTTCACCTTCAGTGGAAGTGGCTGGGGACATCACGTTGGCCTATCACAATGGGGAGCTTTCATGATGGCAAAAAATTATGGGCGCACACACGCTGAGATCTTGAAGCACTATTACAGCAACGTTTCTCTGGAAAAATTTTAAGGCCGTATAGTAGCCGGCCTTTACTATGTTTATCTTTTGGAAAAAGTAAATTGTGATGGCATAAACTCACGGAAAGTACTCGAGTCGTCACTCTCAACCTTATTGGTTCCATCAACCACAAATAAACCGATCTCAGTGCCTGACACGACATACATCGTTTATAAAACCTATAAAAAACAAAAAGTAAGAGAACACTCGTGCTTAAAAATCGTCTTAAATTGGCGCTGACCTTGCTTAATATAAATCCATGGAAAACGTACTAGTCAATTACTTACACTTAATAGCGATTGTAATAGAGAGTATAGGAGTTGCCGTAATCATATTAAGTGCTATTGGATCCTTACTATTATTTATAAAGCATTTAACTGAAGAGGTTTCTTGGCCTGAAAGCTATCATGCTTTTAGAACCAACTTTGCTAAAGGAATTCTTCTAGGTCTAGAATTTTTAGTTGCTGGAGATATTATTGAGACTGTGACGGTAAAGCCCAGTCTCAATAGTTTGTATATATTGGCCCTGATTGTTTTAATAAGAACCTTCTTAAGCTTTTCCCTCTCAATTGAAATTGAAGGAAAGCTTCCGTGGAAACGTAAAGCTTAGCTTTTCACACTTGAAGATTATTCTCTATGTAATTGTTTAGTCTCAGTTGCCTAACTTCAGGAACTTTAAACCTCTCTCAAGAAGCTTCCTCCAATCACTTACGCTATTTACATTTTTTTTAACTACCATAGAAAGTAAATTGCGGTGAGAGGATGTAAGACCTAAAAGCTCTTGAGCTTTTTCTTTTGAGAGATTTAAGTCTCTGCAAGATTGTGCATTTAATTTTGAGAGTGCTTTAAGGCTGGATTCAGTATTCTTTAAGATTTGGATTTCTCTGTTTTTTAAAACCTCTCTTACTGTAGAGGCGGGGGCGCTTGCAGCCACATAGGTCAGAGCTCCGTACTTGGCCTTGTCTAGCTGTACAATGAGTTTATATTCCAACAACTCATTGATAGCGACACTTACAAGCCCCTTGGAAACACCCAAAAATTCTACAATTTGTGGGGTTGAGACGGGCTCTTCTGATAGGTAAATAAAACCCCAAATTTTGCCGTGTACACTTTTAAAACCCCAATATTGAATAAAGGTGCCTAAGTTATTGATTGTATTTAAATATTCTTGTTTTCCACTCATAGTTTAAACAATACTAAACGATTTTCTATTGAATTTAAATTAAAAATCTGAGATAAAGAGTCAAATCGTTCACAACGAACTAAACGATTCAAAAGTAATATATGAACGTACTTGATAACATGAATGAGGGTAGTGAGAATCTTAGGGTTGCCATTAACGAAGACTCCAAAAACCTAGACCCCTAAGATATGTAAGCATCTCATTTCCGGGCTTCGACGCTGAAAACCAAGGTCTTTCCGCCGATGTGGTTAAGAACTACCTCCTAAACGAATTGGTGTAGGGCAAAGTTCTTGCAGTGTCGAAGCTTCGTTTTTGAATAAAGGCCACTATGAATACTGAACAAATTAAACAGCTCCTTCATCACCGTGAACCCTACCTAATGGTTAGTGAGGTCTTGAGCCTAAATTCAAATTCAATTCATACAAAAAAGATTCACACAGGAAATGAGGCGCACCTTAAAGGACACTTCCCAGGCGCTCCAGTGGTACCCGGAGCAATGTTACAAGAGCTATGCACTCAGTCTGCGGGCATACTTATCACTAGACACCACTCCCCTGTTGATGATTATAACTCTAATACTACTAAGGGTTATGCCTTGGGTGTTCTTAATAAAGTAAACTTTTCTAAGTTTCTTGAAATTGTAAAACCTGACCACCCGATTGAAGCAAAGATAAAACTGGAAGAAAAAGAGGGTCCCCTATTTAAATTTAGCGCAAAAGTACTTCAGCAAAACAAATTAAAAGCGAAACTAAGCTTTAATTTAGTGAATGCTTCTGATGAGATTTTATCATGAATGTTGTTTTAATTATAAATCTCTGCGCCTCACTTTATTTAGCAGGTCTTATATGGACAATCCAACTTGTTCACTATCCTGGATTTAACTATATATCTAAAAAAAGTTTTAAAGACTTTCATAGAATGCACACTAGGGGTATGGGCCTAATTGTTGCGATCCCAATGATTGCTGAGCTAGCTTCCTCTACTTTACTGGCGATTAGGTTTCAATCAGTGTTTTTCTACATAAATCTCACACTGGTTATTCTAACTTGGGTATGTACTGGGCTTTTGAGCGTCCCTAGGCATCAAAGACTTCAACATGGTAAAGATAAAAATGTAATAAAAGAGCTTATTCTTACAAACTATCCCAGAACAGCTCTTTGGACCATTAGGTCCTTTTTAATAGTTGGCTATTTCTTAAGTATGGAAAGCAGCCTTTTAAAACAGTAGGAGAATTTATGTTTGGTTGGTTATTTACCTCAAAAGAAAAATCGCTTACAAAAAAGCGCAATCTCATCATGACCCAGGCCGTGGAAGCTCAAAGAAATGGCAATCTTGAACTTTACGCCAATCTGACGCATGAAGCGAACCAGGTACAAAAACAAATTGACGAGTTAAAGGAAAAAGAAAAATAGTGTCTTAAAGCTCTTTGCAGACGGCCTCGTTATTGCGAACGGCCTTGACGCACTCCTTGCTGGAGATGCTGGATGATTCACATTTGTTTATTAGATTTTTAAGGGCCATTCCCCTTGAAAATCCCTCCCCATGCTCAGAAACTTTAAACATCCCTCGAGTAAAATCCACAGAGCAACTAATAAGAATTTCTGAAGAGCATGATTCGATTCCAGCCTTGTACCCCTCCTTAAAGACTTCACTGCCGTGTGCAAAAGACAAAAATACAATAAAAGCTACAAGGTACTTAATCATCAAAATCCTCCAATAAGAATATTTTCTCATTAGATTAATAAAGTCTAAATAGAGTGTTTATCAATTACATGGTGGTGTTAAAAACTTGGCACTGCCAACGACTAGACTCAACTCCAGTCCGTTGAGATAGGCCAGTCTTTGGGGATACACAAATGATTGGCATTAATTAGTGAAAAACCTCGTAGCAGCCTTTTTGCCCTTTTTCTAAAACTGATTTAAGTCCAATCTTAAATATGTCGTCCATACTTCTTTCTATATATTTAGGTAAATAGCGACCATTTTCATTCTCAAATCTCAAAAGTAAGTACTTCTTTCCTTTTTGTCCTACCACTCTGTAGCCATCGGCCGTGAGATACCCATCCGGCAAAAGCGCTCTTCCCTGCTTTGCCCTAGAAACAACCTTACCATTAGGAAGTTTAGACTCAATTTGTGTGCCGGAAGGGTCTAATTTTATTAGTGGAAGTTCGGGGCTCGCCGCTGCGGACACATCACTCATAATAAGCTCAAAGTTTTGATTTTTGACCATAGTTGCAAACTCTCCAACAGGAGTGTGAGCACTTACGGCACGTCTAACGTTTGACTTAGCAAACTTCTTAAGCAGAGTTGAAGAAGGTAGTTTGGGGTTGCCACTCGCATCTGAGTATCGGTGGTAAAAAACGCTCTCCTTACTATTCTTTCCAGAGATTTTAGGAGCATGATAGTTTAAAAGGTCTGTTCCTCTTCTATAGTCCTCGCCCCAATTAATGATCTCCGAGCGTGCCCACTCATTCATCTCCTTAACCCAGACCTTCAAATTATTAAAGCGCACGGATTTTCCAGGCACCTTTCCATAGTTTTCATGGGAGATCCCCCCGTGAACAAATACAGTGTCGTCCACCAAATCCAAAACTTTCCCAAGCTTTAAAAACTCGAAAAATTCTCCACCCTTTTCCATTGAACGCATAAATTCTTTGTACACCAATGAATCATTCACATCAGAGCGTCCCAACACCTCTTTTAACTCTTCTCGAAGATATTCGAAGGCCTTACTCGCGTTCATCCCCTTAAAAATGACTTTTAACCTCAATTCTTTAGAATCAAAGGGCTCTATAAATTCTTGTAGCTCCCTTAAAGTCATCGACTCACTCAGGTTCATACCTTTTTCATTAAGATACTTAATATATGGCAGACGTAAAAGTTCGTTAGGTCCAAGATCTTGCGTTTTCTTGATAAGCCTATAAACAAGCATTTTATTAATGTCTCTATTTCCTAAAATTAGGGAGACCTGACCTGGTTGTGACTTTTTAAGCTGCGTAAGAAGTCTTACAATTTTAATACCGCCTGGACCTTTATCAACTGCATCGCCCATGAATACTAATTTATGCCCATCCTTTATTCTCCACTCACCATCAGTGCCTTTTTCAAAGAACTTGGGGTGAGCTTCAAGGTAGTTTTTAAGTTTGAGAAAGTTTCCCTCAAGATCGCCAACTACTAAAACCGAGCTTCGCGCCCAGCTTCCAATCAAAAATAAAGTCAGGATAAACAATTTCATATAATACTCTATGCTTCTTATCGGCAAAGTGACTAATATCTTGATTTCTTAATGCTGTGTTAAGCTTATATTTTCGACAACTTAGCTAGAATTCTTGTCTTAAATTGGAACGAATTGGTGTTTATTTTGCATCTTTAAATATTCAACAAACTAAACAAAGGATCAAACATGGGAATAGCGTCAAAGTTTTTAAAATTCAAGTTCCTTAAAAAAGGTTATGAGTATTATAAGAAATATAAGAACCAAAATAAGCGGAGCCATCAAAGACGTAGGGCCGAGACTTAAAAAAAAACTACCTCCAACTACCAACTTCGGTTGAGTAAGGGGATTCAATAGTTGCAAGCAAATCGTTATTACAACCAAGGAGTCTAGAAATGCAAGAAATTGATGAAATGCTTAAAACTCACCCGATGTCCGACCAAGCAAAAAAAGTTCAAAACCTAATGGCAAAAGCGGTATTATGCTCAACAACTTGCTACACCTGTGCTGATGCTTGTTTATCTCAGCAAGAAACTAATAAGCTTACAGACTGCATAAGAATAAACTTAGACTGTGCAACTATCTGTGAAGCGACTACACAAATACTTGCTCGTCCTGCGAGTTACAACACAAGTTTTGCGAAAAAGATGATAGAGGCCTGTAAAGAGGTCTGTCGGGCCTGCGCTGAGGAATGTGAAAAGCATGCAAACATGCATGAGCATTGTAAAATTTGTGCTCAATCATGTCGAACGTGTGTTAAGGCATGCCAAGAATTTTTAAATTAATGGTTTTTTAATTATAAAAATTTGGGCCAATTATTGGCCCGAAATATTATGCATTGACCATGGTTAGGTCCTCAAATGCCGCAAGTGCCGCCTTTGCTCCTTCTCCCATAGCAATTATAATTTGCTTATAAGGTGTGGTGGTTACATCACCCGCAGCGTAAATACCCTCTACGCTAGTTTTACATTTCTCATCAGTTTCAATCTCTCCAAAGCGATTTGTTTCAACGATATCTCTAACAAACCCACTATTAGGCGCAAGACCAATTTGCACAAACACCCCATCAACTTCAATATTGTTGATTTGCTTGTTGGCCAAATCCTCGTATTCAAGACCAACAACCTTGTCTTCATCACCAAGAATTTGGGTGGACTTGGCATTTGTTATTATTGATATATTCTTGATCGACTTTGCTTTCTCAACTAGAACTTGATCTGCCTTGAGTTCAGGTCCAAATTCTAAGAGTGTCACACTATTCACAATTCCTGAAAGATCTATCGCCGCCTCAACTCCAGAGTTCCCCCCTCCAACAACAGCAACATTTTTTCCTTTATACATTGGCCCATCACAGTGAGGGCAATATGCAACTCCTCTACCAATATACTCTTTTTCACCGGGCACTCCCAGCTCTCTCCATTTGGCCCCGGTAGTGACAATCAAAGCTTTTGTATTTAACCTTTCTCCACTGTCAAGATCTACGGTTTTTAGAGTATCATTAACAACGTTCTTAACCCTTCTGTGCTCTAGAACTTGAATATCGTATTCTGCAATATGCTTGGCCAACTGGGCAGACAACTGTGGGCCTTCAGTGTAGGTAACAGATATTAAATTTTCGATACCTTTGGTATCTTGTACTTGCCCACCAATTTTTTCTGCAATTATTGCTGTCTTAAGACCCTTTCTTGCTGAATAAATAGCTGCTGAAGCGCCAGCGGGGCCACCACCTACAACGACGACATCATAATCTCCAAGTGTTTGCGTTTCAGACTGACTCGAACCAAACTCGTCTTCAAGTTTTGACAAAAGCTCACCTAAACCGGTTTTCCCAGCACTCAGGAGCCTTCCATCGCTTTGAACCACACTTGGAACACTTTGAATATTTAAAGACTCAACCTCATCTCTGGAAAAGGCACCGTCTACCATTTCATGTTGAAAGTCTGGATGAAAAATCGCCATTAAATTTAGGGTCTGAACAACCTCGGGGCAGTTTTCACAAGAAAGCGAGATAAACGTTCTTAATCTGATAGGGCCCTTGAGTCTTTGAATTCTTCCAATAATACTTTCGTCAGGAAGCTTTCCTTTTTTATCTGAGTTCAGAATTGCCAAAACAAGGGAGCTGAACTCGTGCCCTCCGGGAATACCTGAAAATACCACACCATTGAATGCTCCGTTTGCTCTTAATCTGAAGCGCGGGGTTTGTGAAATTTGATCACTTTGCCGAACATTAATTTTTTCCGAGGTTTTGGCCACGGCCGATAGCATGTCTACTAACTCTTCTTGCTTAGAATTGTCGCACTGGTCATAGACCAACTCAACAGTGTTTTCAAGTCTTTTAAAAACTTCTTTCAATTGATTCAGCATATTTGTATCGATCATAATATTTTCCTTTTAAAGAAAGGGTCTCAATACGAGACCCTTTAAGATTTTAAATTTTACCTACAAGGTCTAGTCCTGGCGTAAGAGTTTCTGCGCCTTCCTTCCACTTGGCAGGACATGCCTCATTAGGGTTTGCAGCTATAAATTGTGCCGCTTTTGTTTTTCTTAAAAGCTCATCAGCATTTCTTCCAATTCCATTGTCATTTATCTCAGCGAGCTTCACCTCCCCTTCAGGGTTGATTAAGAATGTTCCTCTATAGGCAATGCCTTCTTCGTCAATATGGACACCGAACTCCCGTGTTAGTTTTCCAGTAGGGTCTGCAAGCATAGGAAATTGTATTTTTTTGATAGTTTCAGAGGCATCATGCCATGCCTTATGCGTGAAGTGCGTATCAGTGCTTACTGAGTAAACTTCCACACCCATGTTTTTAAATTCTTCGTAGTTGTCTGCCATATCACCTAGCTCTGTGGGACAAACAAAAGTAAAGTCTGCAGGGTAAAAGAAAAGAATGGACCATTTACCTAGTAGGTCTTCGTGGGTGACTGTCTTGAAGTCGTCCTTATGGTAGGCCTGTACTTTAAACTCTGGTAATTTTTTGTTAATAAGATTTTGCATAATTTTCTCCATTTTTTTGTTTTAGCTCTGTTAGTAATTTAGCGATGATCTTTTTTTTTATCTAATTCTAAAGAATTATAAGTCCATAGTTTTTACTTATCGATCGCCGCCTTCTTCTTGTTTTTTAATAGCGTGGCCATCTTAAAGTTACCTTGTTTTTTGGCCAACTCAATTGCTGTATTGCCTTGATTGTCGGAAGCCTCAATTTTTGCGCCTTCTTCTACCAATTTCTCAACTAGCCTCTCTCTATCAAACAAAGAGGCATACATAAGCGCCGTTTGGTTTGAGTTGTTCCTCTGATCAACATCGCAATCACTTTTTATAAGTCGATAGGCAATTCTAAAATTTCCTTTAAATACGGCCCCCATTAGGGCCGTATTTCCTCTTTTATCTTCTAGACAAGGGTTTGCTCCTGCATCCAAAAGTGTTTCAACCATAGAGGCATGGCCGTAATAAGCCGCGAAGATTAATGGTGTATAACCTTTTTCATCATGGATATTAAGGTCTCCGCCAAGCTTGATATATTCATCAATTAACGCTTTGTTATCGCTTTTGGCCGCCCTTAACACCATGTCGTTTAACTTTTCTTTAGTAGTTTTAGGTTTACTCCACTCACTTTTATAATTCGCTTTCGCAATATCGTCTTTAGCGAATGCCGAAGTAAGAGTGAACGCCAGAATCAACGCTGCCTTTTTCATTTATTCTCCTTTCTTTTTAGGGTCGTCTTGAACATTTGCAGCTATCTTCTTAACTGTGGACAAGTTGGTTTTTGTAGCCTTCGCCAGTCTTGTGCCGTAGTCTTCATCCGCTGCAAATGCGTATGCCACCATTTGTTGAACAATTTTTTTGTTCTTGATTTGATTTAGATCGCCTGCAAAGTTCATGATCAAGTGTCTTCTATCTTCTTCACTAAAGCCTTTATATGTTTCTCCGGCCTGTCTAAAATTTAGTGTTTTCTTGATCATTTCTTGTTGAGTTGTTCCAGACAGTTTTTTCTTGCTGTACTTATGTCTTGTATTTTCAGACATAGTCCCGCGGTCACGATTTAGGCTGCCGTCAAAAGAGTTAGGTTGATAATTTATATGATCATCATTAGCAACTCTTGTTGAATAAGAGCCATCCTGGGCAAAAGTATTAATTTCACTCTTGGCCTTGTTAACCGGTAAGTATTGATAGTTAACCCCAAGTCTGTATCTTTGAGTGTCTGAGTAAGAAAAAAGTCGCCCCTGTAGCAATCGATCTTCACTAGGCTCAATCCCTGGAACAAAAACCGCTGGTGAGAAGGCAGCTTGTTCAGTGAACTGGAAAAAGTTCTTAGGAACTTTTGTTAAAGTCATTACACCAAGCTTTGTGCATTCGACATGCTGAGTGCTGCATTTCCAATCCTTTGTTGGATCAAGTGGATTAAAGTCATGCTTGTTTAAATCTTCTTCATCCATCACAAGGCCAACAAGCTCCCAACTTGGATAATTCTTTTTCTTAATAGCGTTATAAAGATCTGTTGTTGCGTGGCTAAAATCTTTAGCTTGAATTTCTGACGCTTCCTTTACGCTTAGATTTTTTACACCTTGCATAGACTTCCATCTAAACTTTACATATCTAACCTCGTTTTTCTTATTTACAAATTTGTAGGCATGGACACCATTTCCATCCATCTGCCGAAGATTTGCAGGTATTCCGTAGTTAGACATTAAGTGAGTCCACATATGAATTGATTCTGGATGGTGGGCCATAAAATCAAAGATTCGATTTGGGTCTTGCTTGTTTGTTTTAGGATCAGGCTTGAGAGAGTTCACCATATCTGGAAACTTTATAGCGTCTCTTATAAAGAACACTGGCAAGTTGTTGCCAACCAAGTCCCAATTTCCTTGGTCGGTATAGAATTTGACTGCAAATCCCCTTGGGTCTCTTAAAGTCTCAGGTGATCCTTTTGAATGAATTACTGTTGAGAATCTTGTAAATACTGGTGTTACTTTGTCTTTTTTAGAAAACAGTGAAGCTTTGGTGAGCTCAGAAAAATCACCGTAGGACTTAAAAACTCCATGTGCTCCAGTTCCTCTAGCATGAACCACTCTTTCAGGGATTCTCATTCGGTCAAATCTGGCCAACTTTTCGATCAAGTGGGCATCCTCCAATAAAACACCACCACCTGGCCCGGCCGTTTTGGAGTTTTGATTATCCCCCACAGGGGCTCCGGTTTCTCTGGTAAGGGTTTTAGAAAATACATTTGTGGATGAAAGGCCAACCACCAAGGTCAATGCATAAAATAGTTTTTTATGGTCCATAAATCCTCCTTATAGAACAGGACAACAATTACGATTAATTGATGATCGCCGTAGACAGGATAAATTTGAATTATTAAAAAACTATCACACCATAGAGAGGATTTATGAAGATGTATCTTATTTTAGAGCGTTTTTATAGGTGCTTGGGGTATTTGATTTAAGGGACACGTACACCTGGATTAATCAACACCTCCTCCAAGCACTTTATATAGTGAGGCCAAGTTTGAAAGATACTTTAATCGTTGGTTGACCAAACCCCTTTGGGCCGTATAAAGAGATCGTCTAGCATCAAGTGCGTTTAAATAACTGTCCACTCCTACTTGATAGCGCAATCTACTCAACCGACTCGCCTTTCGTGCCGCCTTTACGACTTCGGACTGTTTCTGAAGTTGTTTTTCTAGAAGTGTATTGGAAACTAAAGCGTCGGCCGCTTCCCTAAAAGCGTCCTGTATGGCCTTTTCATACTCAACTACGCTTTTTTCTTTTCTCAATTCTACAAGTCTAAGTCTTGCCTTATTCCTTCCAGCGGTAAAAATGGGAACGTTTATGCTTGGGGAGAATAACCATGTATTCGAATCCTCTTCAAACAGGTCCTTAGTGTCTGCCGAAAGCTTTCCTATACTAGTTGTCAGGGCAACGGAAGGGAAAAAAGCTGCACGGGCGGCACCTATAACAGCATGAGAAGCTTTAAGATTTCGTTCGGCTTCTTTAATATCAGGTCTATTTAACAAGATTGAGGAGCTCAGTCCTAAATGGAGCTCTTTCATAGAATTCATAGAGTCCTCTAGTCCTGAGGAAATATCTGTTAAGTCCACAGGGCCACCCACCAGAAAACTGAGAACATTTTTTGCTAATTCAGTTTCCCTTTTGAATGCCAATGCGTCCGCCTCAGCACTCTCTAATAAAACTTGTGCTTGTCTTAATTCAAGCTCTGAATCAACACCGGATTTAAAGCGTTTGCTTATAATTTCAAGGGTCTCCTTTTGCGACTTCACGGTATTTCTAGCGATGAGCTCCAACTCTTTATTTGCTAGTAAGCGCAGGTAGGTGCTTGCAACCTGAGAAATTAGGGCAACCCTAGCACTTCTCTGAGCCTCCCGAGAGGCCAGATACTCTTGGAGTGCGGCTTCGCTTAAGCTTCTAAGTTTCCCAAATAAATCTAATTCGTAGGCAGTGATTCCCAAGCTCAATTCATTTTGTTCTTGGATAAAACCATCCCCCTCGTCGGCACTTAATCCTGCCCCCTGAAAACCGCCTCCCCCCTGTAAGAGATTAGGTGGCAGTTTTTGACGTCGATGTGAGGCCTTTAGATTTATATCGGGGAAAAGAGCACTTTTTTGGATACCGTAGCTCTGTCTCACCATTTCGGCATTTAGGACAGCGATTTTTAAATCTCTATTATTCTCAAGTGATTTCTCAATAAGAGAAACAAGTCTTTGAGACTTATAGAAATCCTTCCAACTAGGAAGCTCTACTTCCTTTTTTGTTTCACTAAGAGTGCCATCAGAAAAAGTAGTAGGCAGTTTATCGGGAACGGGGGGTTTTACTTTTCTAAGTTCAGAACTCAATGTGCATCCAGAAAGTATTAAAACAAAGAGAAGATGATTTTTCATTGCAGCTCCCCCCTATGTTCCACATCTTTTGAGTGTTCCTTAAGCGGACCTCTCTTTATTGCATTGTATTCTCTGTTTTTAGGTGGGTGCTTTACGTTTTGATCAACACTTTCATCTATACTTCCAAACTTATTGGTTAAGCTCACTACTCCAGTGAAAAATACCGGCGAGAAAAAGATTATCAAAAGTGTCGTTGAAGTAATGCCCCCAACTAACCCTATACCAATTGAATTTTGAGCGCCAGAGCCCGGGCCGCTAGCAAAAGCAAGGGGAAGAACGCCAAGGACAAAGGTAAAGGATGTCATTAGGATTGGCCTGAATCTTCTTTTGCACGCCTCTATTGCGGCTTCTTTTGGACTCACCCCTCGCTCTCGAATGTTTCTTGCAAATTCCACAATAAGGATTGCATTCTTAGCGGCAAGGCCCATTGTGAGAAGCACGCCGACTTTAAAATAAACATCATTTGACTGTCCCGTCAGCCAGGTCGCTAATGCAGCTCCAAAAACCCCCAATGGTAAAACTAAAATAATAGAAAAAGGAATCGACCAACTCTCGTATAGGGCAGCAAGGCTTAAAAATATTGCGAATATGGACAGTCCATAAAGTGCAAATACTTGCCCTTGAGCTTGGCGTTGTTCATAGGAAAGACCAGTCCACTCAATTCCTATTCCATCAGGAAGTTTCTTTATTAGTGACAAGATCTCCTTCATTGCCTCTCCAGCGCTCGAGCCTGGAGCCGCCTCTCCTTGAATTTCATAAGCTGGTTGGCCGTTAAAGCGCTGTAACTGAGGAGATCCAAAAATCCACTTACCTGTCGAGAAATCGCTAAACGATACCATTTCGTTTTTATCATTCTTTGCATACCACAATGACAAATCAGAAGGTGTCATTCTGTAAGGGGCCTGCCCTTGGAGAAATACTCTTTTAACTCTTCCATTCTCTATGTAATCATTTACGTAAAGGCCTCCCCACGCAATAGCAAGAGTATTGTTCATAACTGAGGTCGGTATTCCCATAGCGCGCGCCTTAACATCGTCCAGTTCGACTTTGTATTGCGGGTTGTCCTCCAAAGCATTGGCCCTTACGTTGGTAATAACTGGATTTTTCCTAGCAAGCCCTAGGAGTTGGTCTTTGGATTCAACAAGTTTTTCATGGCCTAGTCCAACTCTGTCCACCAGCCTAAATTGAAAACCGCTAGCATTCCCCAATTGAGATATAGGAGGGGGCACCACCGCAAAAACCATAGCATCTTTAATTTGGGAAAACTTTTGATTTGCTTTGTCCGCAATTGAAAAAACACTGGCCTCTCCCTCCTTGCGCTCCTCATAAGGCCTTAATAAAGAGAATCCAATTGCGGTGTTTTGCCCCTGCCCACTAAAACTGAAGCCCGCTACTGTGAAAAGATCCGCAATCACATCTTCACTTTCATCAAGGTAAAACTTTTCCACTTCTTTGACAGTTTTCATCGTTCTATCAAAGGAAGCTCCTGGCGGTCCTTGCACAATGGTAATTAAACGTCCCTGATCTTCATTAGGTAAAAACTCTTCAGGAATGAGGAGAAAGATAAAAATGGTAGCGGCCACAATACCTAAGAAGACCAAGACTGCAAGTTTCCATTGTTTAAGCGTCCACTTAACAGCTGAGTCGTATCCCTTTGCGACCTTGTCATAGCCCTTGTTGAACCATCCAAAAAGCTTGGAGCTTTTGCCATTGCCTTTCAAAAGACTCCCCGCCAAGGAGGGAGCAAATGTTAAGGCCATAAATAGTGAAATAGTCATAGAGCAGAGAATTGTTACAGAAAACTGACGGTAAATGACACCAGTAGAACCAGAGAAAAATGTCATTGGGGTAAATACCGCCCATATAACAACTGTGGTGCCTATCAGGGCTCCTGTTAACTCTTTCATTGATTTTTTAGCAGCTTCCTTTGCGCCATCTTCGCCATTGTTTTCCAAAGAACTTTTAACATTTTCTGTAACAACGATTGCATCATCAACAAGCATTCCTATGGAAAGAACTAA
The DNA here is from genome assembly GCA_002711995.1 of Halobacteriovoraceae bacterium. Lineage (GTDB taxonomy): Bacteria > Bdellovibrionota > Bacteriovoracia > Bacteriovoracales > Bacteriovoracaceae > UBA845. The sequence continues at coordinate 259,755 of PASN01000001.1, forward strand.
AGCGAACATTGTGAGAATATTTATAGAGTATCCTAAGACAGAAAGAGCAGCGAGTGTTCCCAAAAGCACTACAGGTATGGCCACTCCTGGAATCAGTGTCGCTCTGCCACTTTGTAAAAAGAGGTACATTACGGCCAAAACAAGAATGAGCGCCAACCCAAGAGTTCTACCCACCTCCCACATAGATGTTTTAATAAAGGGCGAAACATCAACAGGGTAAGAGACCCTCATGTCCTTTGGAAAATTGGGGCGAATTTGCTCAATCCTATCTTTCACACCTTGAATAGTTTCTAAAGCGTTTGCACCAGAGGCTAAACTGATGCCAAAGCCCGCGGCGGCCTTTCGATTGAAGCGCCGAATAGACCCATAATTCTCTGCTCCAACCTCAATCTTAGCGACATCTCCCAGTTTAACCGATGATCCATCTGGGAGTGTTCTGAGAATAATGTCAGAAAACTCACCAGGTGTTTCCATCAGCGTTTGAGACATAATTGTGGCGTTGACTTGAGTTCCCTCCACAGCGGGGGCTCCTCCTAACTGACCGGCCGCAAGTTGCAGATTTTGGGAGCGAATAGCACTGACAACCTCAGGTGCCGTGACTTTATAGTTAAACATACTTGAAGGATCCAGCCATATTCTCATGGCGTGCTGAGATCCAAAATTTTGAACTCGGCCAACTCCTTTGACACGACTAACAGGCTCCACAATATTGGATGAAACGTAGTCAGATATTTTAACCTGGTCAAGCTCCCCTTTTTCAGAGTAAAAGCCCGCCACAAGCAGAAATGTCCCACTGGATTTAGTGACTGAGATTCCCAGTTCCTGTGCCTGAGAAGGCAGTTGAGGAAGGGCCTGAGACAATTTATTTTGAGTTTGAACTTGTGCAATATCTGGATCTGTCCCAGTTTCAAAAGTTAAAATGATTTCAGAGACACCTGAGCTTGAACTGATGGACGTAAAGTATCTTAAGTTATCGATACCGGTTAGATTTTGCTCAATAACTTGGGTAACAGTATTTTTCAATGTTTCGGCCGATGCTCCAGGGTAGGTAGCTCGCACAGTAACTTGAGGCGGAGCGATTTCAGGATATTGCGCAATGGGAAGTGACTGGAATGCCAACATGCCAGCAGCAGATATCAAAATAGCTATAACCCACGCGAAGACTGGCCGATCAATAAAGAAGTTTGACAACATTGATTATTCGCCCAGTTTCATGTTTTCATTCTCTAACTCAGGGATGGCCTTTACTTTAATGTTTGGTCGAAGCTTAAAGAAGTTGTTAACTACAACTCTCTCACCTCCTTTAAGTCCATCACGCACCATCCAGAACTTTTCAAACATAGAACTGGTTCTCACGGCCTGCTTGTTTAAATTGTTATTTTGATCAATAGTCCAAACGTAGGCCTGACCACTTCTATCTCTGGTTACGGCCTTTTGAGGCACGAGGGTCACCATGCTCTTTCCAATATTCTCCACCGAGGCGCGAACAAACATTCCTGGAAGCAGCGCTCTATTTGGATTGGGGAAAACAGCTCTTAATTCAACGGTTCCGCTGCTCTCATTAACGGAAAGCTCCCTGGCCTCAAGTTGACCTTTATGAGGGTACTCCTCTTTTAACTCATTCAATATGAGGGAAACACTGATTGAATCCTTTCCATTCTCATATCCACCAAAACGATTTCTCAAACCTAACATTTCTGAGCTTGGTTGAGAGAGATCAACATACACCGGATCAAGTTGCCTTATAACAGCAAGGGGCCGTGCTTGATTAAGAGTTACCAATGCACCCTCTGTAAAAGCTGTCTTGCCAATAAATCCGGAGATGGGGGCATAAACTTTGGTATACTTTAGATCAATCTCTGCGTTTCTAACTTCCGCTTTAAAGAGAGAAACTTGCGCCTTGGCCTCACCAAGTCCTGCCACAGCATCGTCTAACTCCTGTCGACTGATGGCGTTTTGGCCTACCAGTTTTCTATACCTTTTTGCTAGAGAACTTCGGTTCTTCAAAGTAGCCTTAGCACTTTTTAGGTTGGCCTTGGCCCTTGATAGCGCAGCCTCGTATCTTTCGGGATCTATTTGGTAGAGCTGTTGCCCTTTTTGAACCTCACTTCCCTGTTTGAATAAACGTTTTTGAATTATCCCACTCACTTGGGGTCTTATTTCTGCACTTTTGAATGCGGCAACACGTCCCGGAAGCTCTGTCGTGACAGGAACTTCTCGAGAAACAGCTTTAACAAACTCGACTTCCAAGCTCTGCTCAGGGGGACGCCCCTCGCTTTGCTGTTTTTGAGCTTGCTGATCACAACTTATGTGGAGAATTAAGAAAATAATAAGTAAAAAGCGCTCAAACATATCGCCTCGTCCGCACATTAAAGGATGAATCATACCAGTCTACTTTGTGGTGCCCAAGATTTAGAGTTGGACTGCGGCCAGATAAACTTTGATTTGCGCTTATGCTAGAGCGGGAATAGTTTTTGCATCCTTACAAAGTTAAATACGTGTATAAGGCTAATGAATGCAGGATGAGAAAAAAACTCTTAATAGAGTATGTAAATTAATAGAGGTCTCAATACCTGACTTGGAACTTAATCAAATAAAAGTTCAAAAGAATACTTCCCTGTCTCAGGAACTGGGCATGGACAGTTTGACGCAGGTAGAACTTCTTCACAGAGTGGAAAAAGAATTTGAGACAGGCATCGATCAAGATGATTTTATTGAAATTGACACACCCAGCGATATAGCAAAACTTTTAACCTCCAAGGCCGGCCTAAATAGCATAAAGGTTCCTAGGAGAACAAAAATACAAACGACAGGCGCTAGGTTAGATTGTAAACCAAAATCTCTCCAGCACCTTTTAAAAGTTCGAGCCACCAACTCGCCCGAATCCACATGCCTTCACATTAAAAATGATGATGAGTCCTACTTCGAGATAACCTACATGCTCTTATGGGAGAAGAGTTTGCTATTTGCAAGTTCCATAAAAAAGCGTGGTATCAATTTGGGGGACCGGGTCGCAATTATGCTTCCAACCTCCCCAGAGTATTTTTACAGCTTTCTTGGTGTTTTATTGGCCGGTGGGGTTCCCGTGCCGGCCTATCCTCCCATGAAGAAAGGTCAACTCAAAGAACACCTCAACCGTCATGTAAAAATTTTTAATAATTGCCAGGCACGAGGATTAATTGCAGCGAAAGAGCTTTCCCCATTCCTGGCAGGTTTAAGAACAAAGGCTGATTCGGTTTCTTGGAGTGTGTCTCCCAACCAGTTGGGCAACAAAATAACCGAGAGGACCTTCTCCCCTGAACTTGCAGACCTAGATGACCGAGCGCTAATTCAATACACTTCTGGAAGCACAGGAGATCCAAAAGGAGTAAGTCTTACCCACAGACAGTTGTTTGAAAATATAAAGGCCATGGGAAAAGCACTGGAAATAAGTCAAGAAGACATTGTTGCCAGTTGGCTTCCCCTATACCACGATATGGGTTTAATTGGTGCCTGGATGAGTTCGTTATACTTCGGATGCCCATTAGTATTAATGTCTCCAATTCAATTTATAATTCGCCCCCTTGACTGGCTTTGGATGATTCATCATTTTAAGGCCACGATCTCAGCGGCTCCAAGCTTTGCCTACGAGCTTTGTCTAAAGCGTGCCCAAGAAGATATGCTTGAAGGACTTAATCTCTCATCTTGGAGGGCCGCACTAAATGGTTCAGAGCCGGTTAGCACAGCAACCATCAAGAATTTTCATAAGCAGTTTTCAAAATATGGGTTTAAAAAAGAGGCATTCATGCCTGTTTATGGGCTGGCCGAGAATGCGGTGGGACTTTCATTTACACCCATCAATAGGGGGCCACTTATAACCTGCTTTGACCGTGATAGTCTTATGAAGAAAGGATTTGCAGCACCAGGCACAGAGAGTGGTCCTAGTATTGAGCTACCTTCTTGTGGACGGTCTTTGCCCTCAAACTTGATTAGGGTCGTTGGGAAGAATGGACATACTCTGCACGAAGGGATGGAGGGAGAAATAGAATTTATAGGTCCCTCCACAACTAACGGATACTTTAACTCGCCAAAGAAAAACCAAGAATTATTTCACAACTCTTGGGTCAGGAGTGGAGACTTAGGCTTCTTTTACCAAGGTGAGTTGTATATTAGCGGACGAAAAAAAGACATGATCATTAAGGCCGGTAAAAATATATTCCCGCAGGAGCTAGAGGAAAGAGTTGGAGATCTAAATGGAATCAGAAAGGGATGTGTGGCAGTTTTTGGACTGTCTCCAACCCAAGGCCATGGGGAGGAGAAACTTGCAGTTGTCGCAGAAACAAGGGTTAAGGATAAAAAAACAAGGCAGAAGATAGTTAGCAACATAAAAAGGCTAACATGGAGCTTGCTTGAAACAAGTGCGGATGTAGTCATACTCTCACCTCCCCACACGGTATTAAAAACCTCAAGCGGAAAGATTAGAAGAGCTGCTGTTAAGAATGCCTATCAAGAAGGTCAACTGAGCAAGAACCGGCCGCTCAACGATAAAATTTTTACTCTTGGTAAAAAGGCACTGGCCATGCTTTGGAAATTATACTTAGTCATGGTGGCTTTTTTTATAGGGATCCCTGCTGTTATTTTAATAAAGCTCGTGCCTGAGAAACAAAGATGGAAAACTGCCCGGACTGCCATCAAGTTTTTACTATTTGTGGCATTTATAAAAATAGAACGTGAAGTTGCACAAAACAACGTTAGAGCGCCTTTAATATTTGTATCCAATCATAGAAGTTTTTTGGACCCATTTCTTCTTTTTGCGCACCTCGAAACTCCTGTTGTATTTCTTGCTAAGAAAGAACTGTCACATAATTATCTAGTTCACTCCCTTCTCAGTTCTTTTGGCACATTGTTTGTTGATCGTGAAAATCCCACAAGTGCCTTAAAGACTCTAAGACAAGCTAAACAGATCTTAAAAGACTCTGGAAAATCACTATGTTTTTTCCCGGAAGGAAGGATTGCTCCTTCAAATGATCTAATTCGCTTTCGCTCCGGCGCATTCGACCTTGCCGCAGATTTAGACGTTTGCGTTGTTCCAGTCGTAATAATAGGAAGTGAGCACGCTTTCTCAAAAGAGACTTTCTGGCCAAGGCCACGCATAACCATTTCAATTAAAATCTTAAAGCCCATAAGTCCCCCTAGGGATAAAACCCTACCAACATGGGATAGGGTTTCTTGGTTAAAAAACCAGTCTAAAGAGGAAATGTTCAAAGGCCTGAATTCCACTTCATCGGGAACAAGTTAGAAATAACTACAGTTTGAAACTTTTATGCCTTCTCATTTTCTGAGTAAAACCTAAGCTCATAAGCGTAGACAGGTGCATGTTGGGATTTTCACTCAGTCTTTTCTTCATAAGTAGAATCATAATATTAATATGATCAAGACTGGGGTATTTTTGAAATACCTCATTATAGTTTTTAACATCTATTCGATGAGACCAAAGATCGGCCACATCAATGCCCGCTCCATAGTGTAAGTACTTAAGCTCCTTATTCTTATTCTCTGCTTGTCCCACGGCATCATGAAGAAGTATCATTTCATGTAAAATTTCTAATTCCTTCTTGTTAAACGTGTCTTTGCAATGGCCACAGGCCTCGTCTGCGCCTACGACCTCAAATGTGGTGCCAGTGCAATTTCTCATGAGTCCTAAATCATGGAGGAGCGAACCTGCGAAAAATACTTCTTCATCCACTCTCTCTCCTGCAATGGACATCATTATCTTTCCAAACGAATAACTTCTAAGTCCATGATTAAAAAGTGCTGGATGATTCAAATCCTTTGCCAACTTCAAAATGTTTGAAACCCTATCGCTTTTTGGAATCTCCCAATCTTTCACACTGATGTATCCTCCCCTACTAGACCCCAGGAGCTTTTTTGCCTTATAAAATGTTTCATGAACCTCATGCTTTACCAGATTTTTAATTAGCCCACACTTGCTTGGCGCTTTTAATGCTTTCATTCCAACTCCTTTTTCTATGCATTTTAGAAAAATCTTGACCAAAAAGGCATTGGCATATACGACATATTCTATGCAAAACACGCCAATAGATTTACATATTTTAGATTTCAAGGGCTCACTTCAAAGTGTGCCCTTTACCTTTAAGGATCACTTTGAAATCGCGCAAAAGATTATTTCAGGTTTTGAGTTTCGCTTAAGTTTGGAATCAGAGACTCCAAGGAAGTCGGCCAGAAAGGGAGCTTATTTACTTATTCCCCCCACCCTTGCACCATCCCCCCCAACAAAGCGTGAGGCCTCTCTTATAAAATCATATCTTAGTAAAGGAAAAGTAATCGCCTGCTGTGGAGGAGTTATAAAGTTAGCGCACTTAGGTGTGTTAGATGATAAAGAGGTGACTTCTCATTGGATGTTTCAAGAATCGTTGAAGAGAAATTTTCCAAGGGTCAGGCCATCACTTCACAAAACTTTGGTTCAAGATCAAAACATCATCACCACCGGTGGTATCCAAAGCTATTTAGATGTTATTTGTTTCATCGTTAAGAGTACAATGGGTACAGCAGCGGCACGAAAGTACAACCAATTTGTCCAAGGTTATGGTGTTAGAGATTTTCAAATACCCACAATTGAAAAGAAAGAAACGGAGCTAGAGAAATTGTTTAAAGTGTTCGACAGATACAGATCTGAGGAGCTTCATTTAAAGTTCATGGCAAATGAGCACAATATGAGTACTAGAAGCTTTCAAAGACACATAAAGCTTAACTACAAAATCAATTTGAGGAAAGCACTAAAGGAGTATCGCATCCAGAAGATTAAATCTTTACTGGAAAAAGGTTTTCCCATCAAACAGATTTCACACGAAGTTGGTTTCCAGGACGACGTAAGTCTAAGACGTTTTTTTAAACAAGAATTCAAGATGCCAATATCTGAGTACAGAAAACTCCTACAGTTAATCTAAAGTTAAGATCAAAGCCCTTTACTCTTAGAACTACATAGATGGCAAGCGACATGCATAAGGAGGTGATCATACCTTCGTACAAGGAGGAGATGGCCCTACGAGGAATTCAGAAATGTTATCACTTTCCACAAGTCTGCTTTTGATCTTACTTATAGCTTCCTGCTCAACTAGCGTTCGTTGTCCTCAGTCAAGGCCTTCTAAGCAATTTGCTTTAATTGATCATGGCAAGCATGCAAGCCTAGTTCTTCCCGTTAAAGATGGTAAGCTTATTCGTTATGTCTACGGAGATTGGAGCTATTACGCTTTGAATGATACTAGTCTGCTTTCAGGTATTAAGGCCCTTCTATGGCCAACAGAGTCCGCCATTGGGATGATGAGTTTGCCTGGCCCTATAAGTAAAAAAAATATAACTGAACAGCTTAAGGTCGGAATTGAGAATAGTTACATTTTAAATGCCCATCCAGAAGCTATTAGGAAGTTAAATCAAAGCTTGAACGCACTTTTTTTGAAACACTCAGACAAGATGATCTATAACTCTAAATATGATTTGAACTTTGTACCGCTAGGCCGTGCTTATTGGATCTTCAATAACTCAAACCAAAAGACAGCTTCGTGGATTGAGGAGCTCGGCTGCGAAGTTAAAGGCCTAACTCTTTCATCCTCTTGGCGGGTGCTTGATCCGTAGTGGGCACCATTCATTCAGGCACTTGCCAATGGATAAAAATAAAAAGTCTCTGCCTTAACATACAGAGACCTATTCGTTGGAAATATCATCTTAGGAAAAGACCAAGAAGGCTCTAAAAGCTATTTTTTAATACAAAGAGCTTCCAAGGAATATCCTTGTCCAAATCCAATATATTTAGAACCACTTTCAGCATATGCAGTCCCAACAGAACCATTCTGATTTGGTGCTTTCAGCGTAAGTACAAGAGGACTCTCTCCACCATCGCGTTCGTTGCTAATAGAAATTGCCCATGGCATAACTTCAGGTCTAGTATCCCATCTGTGTTCGGGCTCTTGCTCTCTGCCAAATAGAGTTGATCTATTGGCATCAACTGAAACAACAATGTTGTTAACACCTACAGTTGCTGTCTCATTATCTAAATTTGTAAACTCACCTCTTACACTGCAGGAGTATTTGTCGGCAGAAAAGGCCGAAATGCTTGTAAGTGCTAGTAAACCGATTAATAGTGTTTTCATCATAATCTCCTAGTTTTAAAGAATAATCTTTGTTTTCTCTATTCAATTCTTAAAATTTAAGCTCTCGCCCGCGAAACATTCTAAATACCACTTAAATTGCTTCCCAGACCTAAGTGAAATGAAACTTACCACAGATAAACGCACTGTAGCAAATCTAATAAATAATCAAGTAAAACTTATATGAAAATCAGAATTCTATGAGGTGATAAAAGTGAAGAATTTTTCATCAAGAAGAACCACTTAAATATATAAATACCACCTAAAGTCTTTAGGTGATATTTACAAGGAGCCGACTTCTTAAAATAATTTCATGTGCTCACACCCAACCTATTTCGAGCATTGACAAAGTCATTTTAAGATTAAAGCTTTATACTTTCAGCTAATTTGAAGTCTTTCTGGTTAAACTAGTTCGTATAATTATACAGAGGAACTACTGCTCCGTTTATAATTTCAAACAACATGACTCCCTTGTCTCCACTTTCAGCGTGCCATTCAAAAAGACATCTATTGTTATCATTATGGGTAGTACAAGAAATTCCCATATCTACCACTTCAACTTTGGAAATATCTCCTGCTATATGACTAGTTGAAATGTACTCTTCTATTTTCTTTGCTTCTGCATAATTTAAGGAGTACTTACCACTTTCTTTGATATTCAAAGATTTTCCATTAACATTTCCAGAAGTTGAATTTGCCGAAAATGACAGCACTAATAGGAAACTAAAAAAAATTGCTTTCATGCTATTCTCCACTGATTTGAAACATAAATGGTTAAAGTGAAACCGTTTTTATGGTTTCTTCGTTTTGTTAAAAAAATCATTAAACCGTGATTTTAAAGACGATCTTTCGTGATCGAAGTAGATTTTATTTCAAGTTTTATGCCTTTATAAACAGAGACTTGTTCGTTACCCAGTATTAAGTGAGCTCAAATCTTACTTTTCTATGCACTTAAACGTATCATTACCTTCAGCAGAGCTACGCATTACTAATCCAAAACCATCATTAGTTTTAGCAAAGCTGACAAAATATTTATCTACAAATCTTTCACCTTCTATAATTGCCAGAAACTCTGTTACTAAGAGATCGTTTTCACATGTTGATTCAGCAATAATTCTCATTGGTGATTCTGAGCTCTGAGGCTTATCAGAAATAACTATTTTTCCGATAACCGCAGTATAGCTAACAGTATTATCTGCATTAATCACTATAGAGTACTCAAGTCCATCGGAAGAACTGTGTTGTGCAATCTCGACTTCGAGATTTTCACCGCAAGTATACTCACCTTCTAAATTGGGGCATGCATAGCTTAATGTGCTAAAAAAACTAATCATTATAAGAACGCCAATTTTTTTCATGTAAACCGCCTTTTCATTTAAGTAACGATTAATATCAAAATCGTGTTTATTATTTCTCTGTCTTTTTATTCGTGGTCAGGAAAGCAGTCTTTCTCGATCAAACGTTATGTTTTTTATTTCTAAGCTTTTGGAGTGAACCCCGTTGGTTGGACAGATCTTCGGGCACTTTCTGAACAAGCCTAACTAGCTTTGTCAGTTAATTCTTTTTCATATGCCAAAGGACTTTTATACCCCAAAGAGGAATGAAGTCTTTTGGCGTTGTATACTTCCTCGATAAATTTTGGAAGCTTTTTCATCACATCGTGGAAGGTTTTATATCCTTTAAAGTAGATTTCTTCATACTTGAGAGTCTTAAAAAATGACTCGATAAAAGCATTTTGAGTTGGGCTACCTTTGTCTGACATACTAATCCGAAATCCAGACTCTTTTAAATACCTAACGTATTCTTCAGATCGATACTGGGCACCTTGATCACTATGGTGAATACAACCTTCTTTGATTGTTCTTCGAGAGAGTGCTGAGTCCAAAGCATTTATGCAGAGAACGTAATCCATCTTCTTTGAAATCGCCCACCCAACTACGACTCGTGAATATATGTCTATAATTGCGGCCAGGTAAACAAAACCGCTCTCAAGCCTTATAAAGGTAATGTCTGTCGCCCATGCTTGGCCGGTAGCTGTAACTTCAAAATCTCTTAAAAGGTTTTCGAATGGCCTTCCATCGTTAAGCTTTTGATAAACTTGAAATTGATTTTTCTTTCTGACATGGCAACTTTCAATTCCAAACTTCTTCATCAAGCGAAGAACCTTTTTATGATTAATCAAATGGCCTTTAGACCTCAGCTCCCGCTCAATCCGCCTATATCCATAGCCTGGAAAGTCTCCATTTATTTCCACTATCAATTTCTTCCACTCAAGGTCTGAGGTTACTTTTTCCTTATTTGTTTTATGGTAAAAGCTACTTCTTGAAATACCCATTACTTCGCATCCTCTTTGAATTGTTCCCAATTCTCTGAGGTGATTACGGATGAAGATTCGCTTTTCAGCCACTGTATGTAACTTTCCGCTTTTTTTAACATCTTAACTTGCAGATACAGGTCTCCAAGTTCGGCCTTCAGAGATAGATTTTCTCTTTCAAGAGACTTCTCTCGCTCTGACTTAGTTTGTTCTTCTGCCCACTTTGGAGGATTGCTTTTCTTAATTCCGCTTCCTTTAAATTCCTTCACACAGCTGGCCACTGCACCTGGAGAAACTTGATATTTAGCAGCGGCCTGCCTGTAGGTCATTTCTTTAGCGACAACGGCCTCAGCAATGGATTTTCTGACTTCGTGGGGCAGTTTGTGAGGCCTGCCAATTGATTTTTTCATCTTAAACTCCTCATATTTATTATAGCTGAGAAGCTAAGTTGGTCTTGTTCAGAAACTATTGCCTAGAGTGTCCAGTCGATGGGGTTCACTCCACTTTGTCGCTCATACTATCTATCGAAACCTAGTGTTTTGATATACCGCCACGAAATCAAAAAGGTTTGAATATATGTTTCTGAGGGAAGTATTTACAGTGTTGAAAGTATCAATTCTCCATTTTACAGTGTCATAGAGATTTACTAGATCTAGGACCTCTGTTTCAACATTAGCCGGAAACTTTCCATTGTAGTAATCATTGTATAAATTATTATAAAACGAATCTATTGCCATTATAATAGGAGGCAAAGAAATATTCGATACTTCATTCCGATTCGTAACATCCCAACCATCTTGCCAACGGGCGAGCATATCACTAACTTGAACAATCGAAACACTCCCAACATGGGTTCCATAACTATTAGCCATAATATCTCTTAGTGAGTTCGTCTTTTCAGTCAATAAACTCAAACACCCATTATTCAATAGGCCTTCCTTGGTTAGGCTATTCATATTCCTGAAATAATAGAGTGCATGGTAAATTG
>PASN01000002.1 GCA_002711995.1 Halobacteriovoraceae bacterium
TCTTAATGCGTTAACCAGCACGCGAATAAAAGCGAACTAGTTTCCAAAGGTTTTGTTAAAAGACTTTTTTATTGACAGGCGGTCATACATAAAAGGCCTTCGAAAGAAGGCCTTATATGATCAACTATTGAAAGTTTTTAAATTAACGAACAACACTTCTCTTGTTTGAAGCAAGCTCTTTCTTTCTGATTCTGATGTTCTCAGGAGTTACTTCTACCCACTCATCATCATCAATCCAGTCAAGTGCCCACTCAAGAGTTCTTGGAGGAATTGGAGGAAGAATAAGGTTTTCATCCTTCCCGGCGGTTCTTACTGAAGTAAGGTGCTTCTCTCTAACACAGTTGATGTTTAGATCGTTTGGACGAGTGTGCTCGCCAACAACCATTCCTTCATAAACTTTCTCGCCAACCTTAACAAACTGCTTTCCAGAAGAAAGAAGGTTGAAAAGAGCGTAAGCAGTGGTTTTACCTGCTCTATCAGAGATAAGAGCTCCGTTTTGTCTTGCAAGCATTTTACCTGCATACTCGCCGTATCCAGCAAAGTAAGAGCTCATAAGCCCTTCACCACGAGTATCTGTTAGGAATTTTGATCTATAGCCAATAAGTCCACGAGAAGGAACTCTAAATTCGATTCTAGTTCTAGACTCGCCAATTGGCGCCATAGTCGTCATGATACCTTTTCTAGTTCCCATTGCTTCAGTTACTGCTCCAGTAGATTCAGATGGAACATCAAATACAACGTTTTCATATGGTTCAGTTTTATTTCCGTTTTCATCTTCTTCAAAAAGAACCTGAGGTCTTGAGATCATAAGCTCATAGCCAGCTCTTCTGATTTCTTCAAAAACGATGGCAACTTGAAGCTCGCCTCTGGCCTTAAGGATAAATACCTTTGGGTCATCAGTAGCTTCATATTTAAGAGAAACGTTCTTTCTAATTGCTTCTTGCAAGAACTCTTCAAGCTTTCTGGAAGTAAGGTATTCCCCTTCTTGTCCAGAAAGAGGAGAAGTTGAAACAGAAACTCTAACACTTACTGTTGGCGGATCCACCTCAATTCTTGGAAGTGCTTGTGGGTTATCCATTGAAGTAATAGTGTCACCAATGAAAGCATCATTTACACCAGAAAGGATTACGATCTCGCCAGCTTCAGCTTGTGGGACATCAGCAAAACCAAGTCCGTCAAAGATTTGAATTTTTCCAATCTTTACTTGCTTTGGTTTTCCAGATTCATTGATCCACATATATGGTTTGTTTTCATACATAACACCAGAGTGGATTCTACCAATCATAAGTGTTCCAAGATATTTTGAGTAACTAAGGTTTGTAACTAGAAGCTGAAGGTTTCCTTCTTTATCAAGTTGCGCCATTGGGAAGAAGTCACCTACAAAAAAGTCTAGAAGTGGCTTAAGATCTCCAGATCTAGCTTCTGGATCTGTTGAGGCGTAACCGTCTCTACCCGATCCAAAAAAGAATGGGATATCGAGATCGAAGTCTTCAATGCCAGCAAGATCAACAATCTCAAGCATAAGGTCTTCAACCTCAGTTTGAACTTCTTCGTATCTTTGATCCGCTCTATCGATTTTGTTAATCATAACAGCGATTTTAATTCCTCTTTCAATTGCCTTTTGAAGAACAAATCTTGTTTGAGGAAGTGGCCCTTCAGCAGCGTCAACTAAAAGAACAACACCATCAACCATCATTAATGATCTCTCAACCTCACCACCGAAGTCGGCGTGGCCTGGAGTGTCTAGCAGATTTACTTTGTAGTCTTGCCATTGGAATGCACAGTTCTTAGCGGTAATTGTAATCCCTCTTTCTTTCTCCAGCTCTCCAGAGTCCATAACTCTTTCGGATACAGCTTCGTGCTCAGCAAAAAGTCCGGATTGTTTTAGTAGTTCGTCCACAAGCGTGGTTTTTCCGTGGTCAACGTGCGCCACAATAGCAATGTTCTTAAGTTTCATTAGTGATAGTCTCCGAGGATGTTATGATCACCGGCATTATTACGGATTAGACATTGATTGTATATAGTGAATTTGGAATTTTGGACCTATGCAGTATGACCGATTTATGCAGTCTTAACCTCATCCACATAACCGCTTAGATTCTTTCGCTGAGAACGTTTGGCAAACTCAAATTTAAGCCCAAAAAGTTTCTCTTCTCCTTCACTTTCAACATTGCGAACCACCAGTGCTTTATATGGCCCATCAAGCTCTTTTAATTCAATTTCAACAACATCTCCAATACTTAGAGACTCCTTTGTGCTCAAAAGAGCTCCGCCTTGAGAGATATCAACAACTGTTGCAGAAAAGTTACGCTCCCCAACAAAAACCTGGACCTCACAATCAAGCTTTACTCTTTCATTGGCCCTAAAAACTTCCTTGGCCTTTTTGATGAATGGCCTTCTATGCTCAGGAATTAAAAAATATAAAAGTATCGCGCTGTTTAAAACCAAAAGAAGGTTCGAGCTAATATGCGGTGTTTCCTGAACATACGGCCAACTAAACTCATCATAAACGATATGGGCGTACAGTGAGTACAGATGAGTTCCGACAAATACAAAGATGCTCCACCAAGCTGTTCTTGCCAGTGCAAGGCCTGCCAATGGAAAGAGAACCCAATACTCGAATATCTTTATTGGTGACTCAATGCTGAGGATGATTCCAAAGACTGTTTCATAAGAAAAGCCTGTGGTGTATTTTAAATAGGCCGTCTTTATGAGTGGCTCAAGAATCAATAACCCACTTAGAAGATAGAATGCCACTCCTCTTCTTTGAGTGGATATCTTGGTAATCTGCTTATCCAACGAGTTAAGCTTTTCAAGCTTTTGAACTGATTCTTCAAAAAGCTCATCCAGATGCTTGGAACTAATAACCTCAATATGCTCCAATCTGTCATATTGTGCCATGATCTCGTCATCAGAAATTATAATGGTTGGTGTTTTGCTTCTTAATAAAACAGTGATGATTCGGTCCACATCCTCTGCAACAAGCTTCATTCCACCAAGGTTGATCGCAACTAGCTTTGACCTATCCTTCTCCAACCTAGAGAGCCCGCGAAATAAATCTGGCTCAATTTTAACCGCTGAAATATCTTTGATTGGCACGCCAATAAATAGCTCAATCATGATGCCTCCTAAATGGAAAGGATTGGTTTCAGATAAGTAATTCTGGAATATCTAAATATTACCATACTAAGACGGTGACGTATAAAAAAAGCTCAAAGATATGTAATTTAAAGCACTTAGCTATTAACACCTAAAATCGAATCAGCAACCTTAATCCCATCCACAGCGGCGGAAGTAATTCCTCCAGCGTAGCCAGCACCCTCTCCACAAGGATAAAGACCTCTATGGGAAACAGACTCAAAGCTCTTTTTATCTCTAAGTATAGTTATAGGAGCAGAGGTTCTCGTTTCAGGGGCAATCAGCACGGCCTTGCCACTAGAATAGCCTTTCATCTTTCGATTAAATTCTTTTAAAGCGCCTTTTAGGTGCTCTGAAATAAACTCTGGAAGTATCTTGGTGATATCCGCTTTTACAAGCTTTGATGGACAAGATGTTTTAGGAAGCTCTTCGTTATTAAGTTTTCCTTTTAGAAACTCTTCCACTGTCATGGCCGGAAGCTCTTTTCCAGATGCAAGCTCTTTTGAAACCTCATATGCCTTTCTCTCAATGGACTCTTGAAATTCAAGCCCAGCAAGAGGGTCGTCATCTTTAAAGTCTCTTCCCGCTTTCACACTTACAACCAATGCAGAGTTTGACCATGGGGAGTTTCTAGCAAAGTTGCTCATCCCATTGATTACAATGCCGCCTTCATCAGTTCCTGAGGAAAGAACATATCCACCAGGACACATGCAGAAGCTATATGTGCCTTTGTCTGCTTTTTGTTCGTGATGAGTAAGTTTGTATCTTGCTGCTTCAAGCTCCTCAGCGAAACGTCCGTGTTGAATGGAATCAATTACACTTCTTGGGTGTTCAATTCTTACACCAACCGCAAAATCTTTTTGGGAAAGGGCCACATCATTCTCGTTCAAGTGATGATAAAGCTCTTTAGCGCTATGGCCTGCGGCAAGCACAATATGGTCTGAATAAAGCTTTTCTCCATTTGAGAGCTCAACGCCCGTGACTTTTCCTTCTTCGTAAATCAGCCTATCCACTCTTGTGTTGTAGTAGAATTTGCAGCCATTCTCTTTTAGATACCCGCTTATTTTTCCAATCAAAGCTCTGATCTTATTTGAGCCTAAGTGTGGATTGGATATATAAGCAGTCTCCTCAGGAGCTCCAAATTCAACAAACTTATGCATAACATATTTAACCAGTGGAGACTTCACTCTAGTGATTAGTTTCCCGTCACTAAAAAGCCCTGCTCCACCTTCGCCAAAACAGACATTGCTTTCAGTGTCTAGCTGGCCTCTTCTCCAATATTTGGAGATTGCGAGCATTCTTTTGTTCGCCTCGTCACCTCTCTCAATAATGATGCAGGGAACACCTTTTTCCACCATTCTCAAAGCGCCAAATAACCCTGCAGGGCCTGCCCCTATAAATATGGGAGGTTTGCTTGGAGCTTTGATCACCTTTGACTCTTCTTGATAGGAGCTAAATTCCTCTCCCTCTTTTATTGCTTCCAGTATGTAGTGATAAACCGGTTTTTTGCCACGGGGCGCGCCTCTGGCGTCCAGGCTCTTAGAAAGTATGCGATATTGCTTGAACTCGGGAAATTTAGATTTAAAATAACTCCCAAGGTCTTGGTTAAAATCAAGCTTAAATTGAATTGTCTTTGGCATAATGAAGTACTTATAATACCGCAAAAGCTTGGAAGCAACATGAAAATACAACTGATCACAATTGGAAACGAACTTTTAAACGGAAAGATTCAGGATAAGAATGCCTTCTGGCTGGCACAGTTCTGTTACGAGCATCATATTGATTTTACTAAGAATCATATAATTCCAGACAATCGCGAGGCGTTTTTCACAGCTTTAAAAGAAGCATGGAAAGACGCGGACCTTGTAATAACTTCAGGGGGCCTAGGCCCTACAAAAGACGATCTTACCAAAGATCTCCTTTCC
Organism: Halobacteriovoraceae bacterium; assembly: GCA_002711995.1. GTDB lineage: Bacteria > Bdellovibrionota > Bacteriovoracia > Bacteriovoracales > Bacteriovoracaceae > UBA845. The sequence goes on from PASN01000002.1 coordinate 5,064, forward strand.
GAGTTTTTTGAGTGCCCTCTCAAAGAGAGTGATCAGGCCATGGAAGTCACTCTCAATAACTATAAAAAATCTAAAAGAGAATATAATCCAAAACAGAACTATTCAAAGATTCCTGATGGCTTCACGGCACTGGACAATGAAATTGGCTACGCTCCAGGACTTCTTTTCGAGAAAGACTCAAAAATGATAGCGGCCCTTCCAGGGGTTCCAGCGGAATTTAAAACAATGTTTAAAGACGAAGTTCTTAAAAGAGCTAATGGAAGGTTCCAGGAGTCAGAAAATCTAAAAAAACACGTCATAGTTAAAACCTACAAGGCCCCAGAGGCCATGATCTTTAATAAGCTTGCTCCAGAGCTTTGGGACAAATTAGAAGCTTTTGGGGAAGTAAGCTCTCTCCCTCACCCTATGGGGGTGGATATAGGTGTCAAGATTGAGGCCCGTGACGAAGAAGCTCTAAAGCAAAAAGAGCAGCAAGTAATTGACTGTGTAAATTCAAGTCCAATTAAAGATTACATCTGGCACATTGGAAAAGAATCCCTTGAGGAAGTCATTATTCAAAAAGCAAAAGAGAAGAACATGACCCTAGGGTTTGCGGAGTCTTGCACTGGAGGTCTTTGCGCTTCTCGCATCACAGACATTTCAGGCAGCTCTTCTGTGTTTCTTGGAAGTGTTATTGCCTATCACAATAGTGTTAAGGAAAATATTCTCAATGTTAACGCCTCCACTCTAAAAAAATATGGAGCAGTATCCAGTGAGACAGCTTGGGAGATGGCCCAAGGTGCAAGAAGCGCCCTTGGAGCAGACCTTGTGGTTACCACTACAGGTATCGCAGGCCCTGGTGGAGCCACTCCCGATAAGCCTGTCGGCACAATTGGAGTTGGCTATTCATCTGAAAGAAAATGTGCTGGAGATCTTCATCACTTCTCAGATAGAGACAGAGTGGATATGAAGTATCTGTTTTCTCAGATTGCTCTATTCACGATGCTTGAGCAAATTCAGAAGTTTTAATTTTCTTCTTTTACAAACTTTCTGGCTATTCTTTGATCCGCGTCCCTGAGTCTATGAGACAAAGTGGTCATAAGAGATCTAAACCATCTAGGCTGACTGTCTAGTACATCCATAAACTTTTTATGAGGAATCACCAAAACTTCGCTATCTTCGGTCGCTTTAACGGAAGCGCTTCTTGGAAGACTATCAAGAAAGCTCATCTCTCCCACAAGCTCGCCCTGTTTTACATGTCCTATGATAATGTTCTTTTCTTCTTTATTCATCTTGGTGATTATAAACTCACCACTTAACACCCAGTACATCTCTTGATTCTTGGAGCCACCTTCAGTAATTAAGTACTCACCTTCAGACACTTTGCGAATGTTTTCATTTTTAAAGTTTGAGGTTCTTTGAATGCTTGCTACTTTCTTTTTAAACTCCAAAGCTGTGAATGGCCTTGGAAGAAATTGAAGATTATCTATTTGGGAACATTCTTCTTGAATTGCCTCAGCATCTTCCCCAGTCACCAAGAAGCTAGTTCTATCTCTTACGTTTTTTCTTTTTTCCGCCTCTTGAATTTGTTTTATAAACTCAAGTCCAGCAACTCCTTTGATATCCATGTTAATCACAACAAAGTCAAAACCTTGGTTGCCGTATTTTAGCCTGGCCTCTGTGCCTGTTTTGGCATGAATGACCATATGGCCGCTGAGAGCTTCTTTCATGGCGGAAAAGTCTTCATCAGACTTTTCCACAATAAGAATGTTCATGTTTTTTTTCATGCTAAGTCTAACGGCTAAACTAATCTGCTTCTTTAGTCGTCAACATGAAGAAGTTTTGGGGTAAATGGATAAACTGAGCCCTCAGCCCATGAGTCACCACTATTTAGAAGGTTGTTTAATTCAGGGGAATCAGGCAAATCATTAAATGCCTGAGTAATCAGAGTACCTGAAACATTTAGGTTACTAGGATTGTAGGCAACTAAATGATCTCCAAAGTGAGATATGGTATAGTCAAGATCGATATTCATTACGTTTGAACCAGCTGAACCTGATTGTACCCTCATGTAGTCCGGCCTTCCAGCTGCACTTCGATGATAAAGGATATCTCCTCCTGTCACACCGTCAAACCCTGGGGCAGAATATGATAAAAAACAACTGGTTCCTGTGCAGGATGCACTTATGGAAGTTTCTGAGTCTAGCTTTAACAATGGATTGAAAAGGTAATAATTGCTTGTTACATCTATAGAGGTTTGCCCTACTAGACCGCCGATATCTGCCTGGTGCCCGCTTGATTGGTGGACTATGACTTTATTCATAGAGTAACTGTTCCTTATGGTGCTTTGGTTATCACCAACGAGGCCTCCAACGTTCTCAGTGATGTTTGGAGTATAAATGGTGGATCCAAGTTTAGAATATGAGTCAGAAATGCTCCCCTCATTCAACCCGACGAGACCTCCAACTTCGCTAACCCTATCAGGTCCTACGAAGTCCATATAGGTCTCTCCAGTGCTTTCAGACAAGTTACCGGTTGCAGTGTTATGCCCTACTACCCCACCAAATACGGCAGCTGGAGCATTATCCATCACACCTAATTCAGCTTTGGTTCTAGTTATAGATCCTCTGTTAATACCAGCGACACTGCCAAAACTGTTTAATGCCTTAGATTTTCCGTAGACTGATGTATTGAAAACTTCACCATTGTTTTCGCCAGCAAGTATCCCATAAGAAGAATGCATTTCCGTACTGTCGTTAACCCCAAAAACGTGGACACGGTTAATTTTCCCATTATTAACACCCGCTAAAATCGCTTGGCCTTTTTCTGTTCGTCCAAAAACATTTAAATTTGAAATAGAGCCAGTTGCATTAATTTCATTAAAGATCGCTGGGTGGTGAGTGACAACACTTCCAACATTGTTTATAATGATTGAGTGGTTATTGCCATCAAGATGACTTTTGAGACTGTAGCCGCCTCCTCCATTTGGTAAATTAATGGATTTTCCGAGTTTAAAGTAAAGTCCGGCCCTATTATCTATATCAAAAAATTGTGCTCTGGTGCAAATAATGATGGGCTCTTCTTTTGTAAACCCAAATCTGTTATCTATTTGATCATCCACAGAAAGTAGAGCATCTCCCCTACACATTGATTTTTCTGAGATCAGAGTTGGTTGAAGATGATTTTCCCATGGTGAAACTAACCACGCTCCAGAAAGCGCTCCAAAGTCACTATGGGTTGTAGCCGGTGAGCTTTGGATGTTTCCGCTGCTTTCACTATGACTTAGAGAGGTTGAAATAACTGGGGCGATACCATTAAATTTACCGAAGAGACTGTTACACCTGGAATTAGTGCCACAGTCCGGATCGGCATACATTTTACCCCAGAAGTAAGAATTTAAAAACTGCGCACCGTCTTTGTTGATATGCCCAACGAGTCCACCGATGTTAAGAGTTGGGCCGCTCATTGTGCTCATTATGCCCATTTCTGAATAAGAGCTTGAAAGATCACTATTTAAGAATCCAGCAATTCCTCCTATGGTCTTTGCGTTTCCATAGATAATACCTTTGGAGGATAATTGTTCGTAAACAGGAGAAGCGTGAGCCGATTTACCTACTATTCCACCCACATACTCATTATGTCTTGCTTCGAAAGGAGACAGGATGATTCTACCGTTGAAAAAAACATCCCTAACGATGCTTGATGTTGTATTATAACCAATCGCGCCGCCAATGTGTTGACCGCCTTTAACATTTTTAACTTCAACATTATCTAGGTGAATTCTCTCTAGACGAGAGTTTCCAGCCAAGTATCCAACAACCCCTCCTAGATTCACTTCGTCGTGATCAAGTCCAATCATCTTAGCGTTATCAATTTTTATTTCATTAATATCCCCTGTGCCATTGGCGACACCTACAAGCCCGACATTTCTATTCCCTTTAATGAATAATTTTTCAAACTTGGTATAAAAAAGTTTAGCACCATTGTGAGTACGTACAAATCCCACATCATTTAATTCTTTAAAAACAACTCTGGCGTTTTTGATAACTTTTCCGTTACCGTTAAACGTTCCAGTGAACGTAGCCGCCGAACCTGATTCGCTAGCACATTCCCCCACACTCAGCCCACCAATTGGCGTCATAGTGCCACCGCCTTCTCGACACGGAATTTTTGAAGGATCAACATACTTCATGTCTATATCTCTTCCAACAATGAAGTGATCACTTGCATAGTTATTTGAAATTTCATTGATGTCGTCACCGTCACAAAGAATAAATGGCATTCCATCAGATCCGGCTCCTCCCTTAAATGGTGCATTGTTTCCGGTTGCATCAACTGTTTGATCACTTCTTGATTCACAAACATCTTGTGTTGTTGTCTTAACGAACATTGTGTTTGTTTTTGTTGTTCCATTAAAGAATGTCTTTGGAGTTTTTGCACCTTTAATTAAAGGGATGTCTTTATGAGCATAAGTATCAATACAGTTTTCACTTCCAAAATAAGCTCTTAATTTGAATCTAAATTTTGAACCAAAGCTTCCAGGAGGGATGTTTAGTCCGTCGATATCACCACTTCCTCCAAAGCCTAAAACTTCTCCACTACTAAGTCCGCCAGTAGTGCCGGCAGGGTCTACCGCCACACAACTGCTTTCATAAAAAGAGTTTGAAAGCTCATTAAAGGAAGGACCAGCCTGGTTAAAACCTGTGGCGATAATTTTATAAGAACGAGCAGTTCCTTTAGTGTAATTATATGAGTTGGGGTCTGAATTATAATTACAGTCTGTAGCACTACTACCGTTGTTGATGATGCTTAAATCATTACAACTTACGATATCAATGTTCGGGAATCTTACTTCATTATTATCGTCAGCGTCTGTTTCCGAATAAGCCTGTCCAAAAATTGGGAGTGCACACTTTGCGTTAGTTGCAGTTAGTTCTACTTTAGTGGCAGTGCCGTTGAGGCTAACGTTTTTTGCGACCGCACAGTAGACTTTGCCAGTCATTTTAGTTCCGCCATTGCCGTCCCAGCCTAGAACATAGAAATCCCAAGTGCCGTTTGGAACGAGCTCGTCTTTTATATTAGAATCCATGATCCTACTGAAAGACATCTTGTCGGAAACGCCGTAAAGAATTAGGCCGCCAGGAAATAGCGATGAGTTAGCAGCTGAGTTTCCAACCATGTTTCTCATGCTTACCTGGAAGTTCGCTTCTGTGTCCTGCTTAGCGGAACAACCTGCGAAAATGAATATAAAAATAAAAACGAGATTTTTCATTCATCCCCTATTCGGCATGGCCGATCAGTTTGTTTAATTTTAAATCAGCGCATGGTGATTTTTTGAAAATATTCATTTCTTCTCTGTAAATGTTCGTAAAGACTTCAATCATTAAGAAATTCAAAGTTTGGAAATATGGAGCTTGGAAGGTGTGAGTGCCTACCAATATTGGCAATGACAATAAGTATATTGATAGTTTTCAAGGGGTTAGCATGATGTTAGTCGGCAAAAAACTCCCTATGCCATACTAAATTAAGTTCACAAAGAGCTTAATCCGAAAAGTAGAGAGCATGATTAGTAGATCTATCTTTATATTCATTACACTGGGACTTCTGGCATCTTGTCTGCCGGAACAAGCTCCTATTAGAAATCTTGATGAAGAGCTCGCAGGAGCTGTGGATGGATCTATAGATGACTCTCCTGAAGACATCTCAACAGGAATCTCAGAGCAAAACTTTATTCAGCAGGGTGCGACTACGACCTACTCTACTTTGAATCTTTTTTCAGACTTTCAAGACAGCTTCATTATGCGTGGAGACAATGTGCATAACTACCTTAAGGATCACATTGTTGGCACGAGCAACAGACTGTGCATGGCGCTTAATTTTCCACAAGCAAGTGGCACAGGGGCAAAGAAGGTGCTAGTCCTAGCTGCAAGAGTAAGAAACTACTTCAACAACAATTTGAATGGCAAAGAATACTTTATACAGATGGAGCCATCAAACTCCACCGCCAACATCAATGATTGTTTAAGTGTGAACCTGACAAATACTTTGCAGACAACATTTGGAAGCAACTCCTTTGCTTTTAAGATCTCTGACGTTTGCCCTGAGTGCAATACCAATATTGCATCCTCTACCCTTAACTTCTACACCTCTGATGGATCAGAAGTTTTAGACATAGAAAAAGGAAGTTTCGGCGTGAACCTTATGCCAGAAGTTGGGAGCACTCCACCTTCAGGACTGTCATGCTCCAATGACTCTACTTGTAAAATTGAAGGCTTTAATTGTTGCATTCAAGGACAATGCGTGAATCACGGAGAAACAAGGCCTAGTGTCGATGTTAATTCTTCAAGCTATCTAAGCGCGGTTGAGCAGTTGCTGACTCGTCCAGAACTAATAGCAAACTACAGCGGCTTCTTCTATATATGCCCAGAGCTTGTTAGCACACCACCTTCCAACGGCACAGGGGATCCAGTTGATCCTGTACAACAGTCTCAGGATTTGTTCACAGAGCTTGATGACTTGTACCACTGTATAAACCCACAAGTGGACGAAATCTCAATTTGTTCAACTTTTGTGGATATCGACACCAGCAAAATTGGCTCAGGCGGAACCACAATTAGCGCTGGAGCTGATGACATTACATTTAACAGTGTCACTCCAACGGTGACCTCTAACAATATTGTGCAAATCGACTACGCCGGTTCCACAATTTACAAGCAGAAGCTTCTGTCTACAGGACAGGAGATTGCTCTGCCTACAGGCGCCTCTCTGTCGCCTGCAAACGATGATCTATTTAACGCTCAGTCTGCCACAGTGGATATGACGATCCCTAGCGACGCTGTAAACAGCATTTTAAAGATTGGGTATAAGGTTGATGGCACATGCGAGCGTTTAGGTTCAACCCTCGCTCGTTGTCAGAAACAATATGTTCAAGGACAAAGCAGCTCTCCAGCAAGGTCAAGCGACCACAATAGCTCCTCTTCAAACTTTAAGATTCCAGCCTACGCCAATCTTAACTACAACGTAATCGTTGAGGTAAATGGAGCTCAGATTCCTCCAGGAACGGACACTTGGAGCGTTAACACAGCATCATATGAGGTGCAGTTTAATGGCATGAGCATCTATGCCAATCAAAAAGTTGATATCACCTATTTTGTTACTAACAATGTAGACGCTTTAATGGCCTCAAAAGAGGCCGCTCAAGAACAAGTAAATATGCACTGCAAGTGCGATCCTGAAATTGGATGTAATTTAAAACCAGTGTATGAAACTCAAAATGATCAAGAAAAACTTGTTGCTTATGAATGTCTATACCCTCAACCCGACACGCCAGAGCCTCCCCTTCAAGCGACTGTATATTTAAGCTCTAAGACAGTTCCTCACAGATATTATGACGCTTCAGGAGGGCACTATGAAGTCCAGGATATGGGCGATGCCCAAGACCAAGAGGGCAATGAGTTTAAGTATCATCAGCAAAACACTCTAAAGCCTAACAATCAAGATGGGTATGTGGGCTTTAACGAGATCTATGGATCTTTTAGAAGAGATGAAATAAGCGCCATGCCAGCAACTGTTGTGGATATTAAGAAGGGCAAGACTTATGACCTTTTTACAGATTCTGGGATCTTCTCCACTTGTCTAGACTGTGGAAACGACTACTTCTCAAATCTTCAAAAGCTCTTCCCTGGAAGCTTCCTGCATATGGGCGGTGGTTACCTTCCAGATATGGTGGAATCTAGAACAAAAGAAAATCAAGGTGAGTTTTCAAGTGTGGATTTAAAGTTTGGCAGAGCATGTTTTGTTCCTGCAACCATGATCCCTTGGACACATAAAACGAATTCGGATGTGACCCAGCAAAGAAGAGACAGACTTAAAGCTCAACACTTCCTATTTGCCAATGGCTACAACAAAGACTGGTATGGTTTTGACTACGGTTCTCTTATTGGATCTTTTGATGGGGTTAAGTGGTTCTCAATAGGAAACGAAAGAAGAATCCAGGCAAAATCAAATAAGCTATACCTGGCCATCAACGCTTACTTTGGCGACATGACTATAGACAACTCATTTCAGGTGACTATTAATGAGACTTTGAGTGATCTTAACTCTGGCGCATCTGTCGCCCATGACACAGACAGTGATGGAGCTCAATGTCAGAAAGCGCACTACTGCTCCACCGACAACGACTGTATGGCACAGCTTGGCTACGAATACGCTTGCGAAAGTGTGTCCGGAATAAGAACCCCATGGCCTATGTTTGACTCCAATGGAAACGAAATGTCTGGATCAAGTGACCTAAGCCTACTCTCTCTAGTGGGAGGAAGCAACGGCCAGGTGAAAAGATGTGTTTATAGAGGCGCTGGGGCGGCATGCAACAAACAACTTGCCACTATAACGGACGCCAACAGCTATAATTCAGATGATAGGGCCTCGCTTCACGCATGTTCAAGCAACACTTATTGCGCTGACTTCTCTGAAGCAAGGTTTAATGATCGAATCTCAAGATACGGCAGAACTCCTGCAACTCAAAACAACTACAGCTTCATTACGGACGTTCTAGGCCTAGGAGACACCTTTGGTCTTGGAGCAAGACAGATAGGAAGGCCTTTAAAATTCTATGGCGATTCACTTCCTCCATCTGGAGTAAAGTCTCACTTGGAGTCTTTAAGAGTGAATGGCCTTTGTGTTCCAGGGAAAGACCCTCAAGGGGCGCAAAATATTGGAGATTTAAATTCAATTTTTGGAACTAGACTTGCTGACAAGGCGTTGGGCATCGGAAGAACTTATCCAGATGACGTTCTTCAAGACCCTGCCTACTATGCGGCATGTCCAGCGGTCGATAGTGATGGCAACTTTACTCACACAGAAAATCTTACTCAGAACTTAAATAGTCATGCGCCTGGCTCCCACGCAGTCAACGCAAGTGCTCAAAACATGTCCACAAACGCTTTAGATGTTCCAAGCTTTGCTGATCTAGACCTTTTTAATGACAGCTCTGCCACGATGAATAAGCTAGGAGTTCAAAAGGCCGCATGTTTAAGAGCTCCAGGAGCAAGCTGTTTTACCGATATGGACTGCTCTCCCAACAAGTTTATAGGACAAAAGGTTCGCTCAATAGCAAGCTTTGGAACAGACCTAAACAAAGCAGAACAAAACTTCTGGAAAGAGGAGCTTGTGTGCGCAAACTCTCAAGAGAGATACCTAACAGGATCAATATACCCTAATCCAAGCTATGAGCTTTTTGAGCATAAGTGTTGTAGAGAGCTTGGAAAAGACTTCACCTACTCTTCCCAAAGACATATGGAGAGCGACTTTGAAGTTGTTCAGGGAGACGACCCATCTGGCGCCATTGTCCTTCCAGGGGTGAATCAGGATATCAACAGTCCACAAAGATATTCAAGAACACACACAGTTTACGACAAGCTAATAAATGAGCGCTCAACTCACGCTCCTCTATACGCTCCAGGAAAGACAAGAACCAATATCGTAAATTACGACTCTCTTTCGGAGCTTCTTCAATACAATACCCTGCATACGAACAACTCTAGAATGTGTTGTACTGGACATTGGGTAAGAAACTTTGCAGGTGGCTCTGAAGACTCAAACGGAGGACACAAGTTCTCAGGAGCCACTCAACAGAACATTCCAAAGGAAACCTTCAAAACCTTGGCATGGCTTGGAAATAAAGAGGTTCCAGGCCCTGACAATGATTTTGAAAACTACGACCCAGCATCTTTAAGATTTTTCTGTAATGGGCAAGATTACGCAACAAGTGATTGTGAAATTAAACATATTCCTGAGGCAAGCTCAGAGGAAACAAAGTTTCTTGATTGGTTTGGAAAGTTTGAGCTTGTAGGAATTCCACAAGTCCTTATTGAAACAAACGATGAAATCTTTAGAGATGTTGCAGATCCAATTACCATTACTCGCGACACTGAAGATTCAAACAACTCAGTGACTGATGACAATGGAGAGGTTCTTCACCAACAGTCCCCTATAGCCTCTTTAAAAAGACCTGTGCCCAACACAATCAAAGATGTGTTCTCTGCAGATCCAAAGTACCAAGGAATCCCAGACGCTCAAGTCAATGGCAAGCAGTACTATTCTGCCGCTAGCTATGACAACCTTGAAGTAGACAGCGGTAAACTCAAGAAAGTCTTCTCTGAAGACTCTTTCGCATGCTGCATGCCTACAGGTGTGGAAGTTGATGGATCTATGCCAAACAGTCAGTGTTGCACAGGCCAAGTGAATACTGATGATGAGGGTGTTTCTAGATGTTGCCTTAATGACTTTAGCGATGTGAGTGTTTACACAAATAGATATGTATCAAGCGAAGGAGCCACAATAAATGGAAATCCTATAAGCGACAATGATATCGACAAGCTTACAGGCTATATAAGAAAAGAAATTGTTCTTGAGATGGCATCAAGCATGTGCTGCTCAGGCAAGGCCGCATACGGCGTTGCAATCGGAAACTACTACATCCCTATGGATGGTGGTGGCAAGATTGAGGGCGCAAAAACCAGACGCTGGCTATACAAAGAAGATCTAGACAACGCCACAGGTGTTGGTGGAGCTGCCACGTTCTATGATGCAGGCCTAAAGTGGAACAACCATGTATACTGCATCCCTGCAGATATGGATCCAGGCCAAGGCTCAGGCGACGGCGGCGGAAGCGGCACGATTCAAAACTAAATATTGCCCAGAGACAATATAATCACTCCTAGAATGATTCTATAAATGGTGTAAATTCCCAATCCTACCTTAGCAAGAAACTTCAAAAAGTAATGGATCGTTAAGATGCCAATGATGAAGCTCACGGTAACACCAATAGCGATATGCCAAACATTAACCATTGCCATGGCCGACTGCTCGCTGGTAAGGATGTCTTTACCTTTGTAAAGGATACTCGCAAAGATTATTGGAAGTGAAAGTAGAAAAGAAAATCTTGAGGCCTCAAGGCGTGACAGCCCTGCCACTCTTCCAGCAGTAATAGTTATTCCAGATCGGCTAACCCCAGGAAAGATTGCTAAGGACTGAGACGCTCCAACAAGAAGAGATATCTTAGATTGAGATGAAGTCTCCATAGAAAGACCTTTTGGTATCTTTCTATCGGCCAAGTACATGAGAATGCCAAAAAAGATCAAATTAAATGCTATGAATAGAGAGTTTCGGCCATAGTCCAGAGCAAAGTCTTTTATTGCCAAGATAAGAACAACACTAGTAATTGTCGCAATGGTGAAGTTAACAGCAAAAAGCTTATCCACGCTATAGGGGTCTTTTCTAATAAAATCGCCAAGTCCCTTAAAAAGCCTGATCACATCTCTTTTGAAGTATACAAGAATCGCCAAGGCAGTTCCCAAGTGCATCATAAGATCAAAGAACACACCTGGGTCCTTAAGCTCGAAAAAGAAAGGAATTAGCGCCAAATGCCCACTTGAGCTAATTGGAAGAAATTCAGTTATACCTTGAACAAGGCCGTAAAATAGTGCCCACCACTCTGTCATTATATTACTCCAACGCTGCTGATACCGAAGAAGTCCATATCCTTCTCCTTTAAGGCCAAAATCAAGTCTGAAAGGTTCTGTGAAAGCTTGTCAGAGATCTTCTCAGGAAGGCCTAAAGACTTTGCATTCTTAGAAAGTAGCTGAAGCACATCGCTTGCAGACTTTATAACTCTTCTTTGCATCTGATCATCTCCCCTCTCAAAGGCGAGCTTGGACATCTCAAAGTATTGTCCATAAACGGATTGAAAAAGTCCCAATACAAGATCACTCTGTTCTTTGAGCTCCTTTGAGGTGAGAAGATCAACAAATGCAAGAAGACGATCTTCGCTCACATCATCAACCTTGCTATTGAAGGCCATCAGTTGATAAGTATCCACTCGCTCATTCGATGGATATGAAACTTGATATAGCCTAGTCTTTTTATTGTTAATAGGAAGAAACTTAACTCGTTCCATGCGACCTTGTTTGTAAGTCGCCACAAGGGCCAAAGAATCACCTACCTGGCCAAAAGATAGCTTATTAGGTTTCTGTCCCAAAAGAGCAATAACTTTATCTTTAAAGTCTAAATACGAGCCAAGGAAAGGTCCTGACCTTTCAATTGTTGTTATAATTGAATCAACACTCATATCGCCAAGAGAGAAGGCCGTTTCAGTAAGCCTCTGCAACTCACTTACAATTGTCTCTTGAGGAAAGATTCTAGATTTAAAGTTTTTATTAGTGTTGCTTACATCATTTACCAGTTGTGAGATTGCCGGATACCTTGTAGAGGCCAAAGGATTGGCCATAACAAAATCTTCCAAGAACACACCTAGGTCCAACTCTTTTAAAATTGCAAGCTTTAGCTCCTCACCCTCTTTGCCAATAAAGCTTAGTGTGGGGTCCAGGGTTAGTCTGCCCTTTCTTCTTGAAAATTTAAAGTTTGGCAAAGCGTAGTCTACTTGATCTGCAGGATAGCTCATTTTGAAGAACTTGGAGTTCACTGCCTGGTCGCCTGGAGTGTATGCTGCAAGTTTAACAGTTTTAAGCGTGCTCACTCTCATAGGAGTCGGAGTTTCAAGACCTCTAAATAGCGGACTCACAAAAAATAAAGTCACCAGAACAGGAGTGAAAACAACTATCGATAAGAGGGATACAAGATTGGATGGTGTCCTAAGTCTAGTAAAAGAAATGACCTCTTTAAATGACCTTTTAGAGAATAGAGTTGTGAAGTCTAAAATGAAAAACAACGGCAATAGCGCAAACCCTACCACACTTCTTACAATTGAAAGAAATCTCTTTGGCAAAAACTCCCCATGCGCCCTAATGCCTGCAAGGGTCTGCCCTAGGGTTTGACCAAAGATAATCGAGCTTATAAATCTAGAAATCATTACAAGGATTGCAATCTGAAAATAAAAAGAAAAACCTCCGCCAAAGAAAGCTGTTATGGCCTCAGCAATTTGCTGAAGGGCCGGAACGAACTCAAAGGCCATTTGAAGCATAGGCACAAATACAAGCTCGTGCAATGGGAGAAGCATTTGAAAAATCGCCCCAGGTAGCCCTTCCACAATGTCATTAAACTCAGTAAAGTTTGAAAAGAGATTGTAGATAATTCCCACAATCAAAATATCAAAGCTCATCCCAAATATTCTGATAACCGCATTGGATGAATCAGTTGGTCTATCTGCAAATGCGGCCACTTCTTTTTTGGGTGCTTCGGTTATGGGAGAGGGTTCTTGATATTCTTGATTCTCTTCTTCCAGGTTGCTAAGGGACTCTTCAAGGTTTAGTGAGGATGCAGTGGCCTCATCTGGAACAGCTGGGACTTCCTCATCTTCTCCTTGAGGAATTTCAGGAGTAAATTCTTTAGGTGCGGGCTCTTCAGTCTCACTTTTAAGTGGAGAGGCTTCTTCCTCTTCCTTTATGGCATGATCCTCGACTATACTTGATGCTACTTCCTCTCGTTTGACGACTTTACACTTAAGTTCACCAAGTCTTATTTTGTCCTTAGGGTCCATGATAATCATTTTCCCAGTCGGTATCTTTTTATTATTTATAAACGTCCCAGTGGAGCCACCATGATCTATCACAGAAAGCACCCCCTGGTTCAAAAGAAATGAACAGTGCTTAGGGGCAATGCCCTCATGCTTTATTAAGGCCTCACCCTCCTCAGATCCCACAGCTAAGGAATTGTCCAACTCAAAAATAGGCTGGCCGGAAGCGTCGGGGAACTCCAAATAAAATTTGGTTACAGACTCTTCACTTTTCAGATCCGGGCTGCCAACAATGGTAGGCGATTCGTTTTTCCTAAACAAGTCTCTAAGGGCCATGATTTCTCGCTATTTTTTAAATGATTACACTTATTTAGTTTATCTCAACGACTCATTTTGCCAAGACTATTGTGTCCTCATTACCTGACTTTTGCGCACGCCTATATAATTAAAATAACAAAATCAGACGACTAATTAATATTTCAAAGAGTTATAGCCGATATGTAGATTGAAAAGCTGACTGAACGAGGATTAAAGCATGCTGAAACAAAAAACTAGTAGCGCGAAAAAACAAAAATCAATAAGGGTACTCCCCCTATTGCTAGCGCTTCAAATGTTTATGCCTACACAGGTAATGGCACAATCTGCTGATGGTAGTAAAGAAGACAACTGGGTTAAAACCGCAGAGTATTTAAAAACAGCAAATCAGCTAGGCCAAGAGTTTTTAAAACAGCACCAGGCCATCATGCAACAAAGAAACGCTCAGGCGCAAACCCAAAAGCTTCAACAATCAATTGGTATCAATCCAGTGAACCCAGCTCAGCTACCACCTATCCTTGCCCAAAACGGATGTATGGTTCTTGAAGCAAGAACTGACAAGGTAAGCAGTGGACTAAGCTGTAATGCTCCTTTGGACAATACCCTATTTCAACAAGGTCATTACCACGCACTCTTTAGTGTTGCGGAACAAAACGTGAATACCCTAGAGAACTATCTGACACAAGGCCATGAGAGATTTACCACTCAGGGCGTTGGGTGTTACGACAAAGCAAGAAAGCAGCTAGAAGCTCAACTAAAGTCAAGAGAAGTCCTTCTAGCTCAAATGAAAGAATCCATTGAAAAACGAATAGAAGCATTCAAAAAACTTGCAGAGAAAGACCTGGAAGAAATAAGAAAAGGCGACATTCTCTTAAATGGAAAAGATGCAAACAGTCTATCAGGCCAAGATAAAGATAAATACTCGAAGGCCCTAGAGGATTATAAGTTTGAAAACCAATTCCAGGATCCTCAATGTAAAGCGCTATTTTCAGGCACGGAATACTCCGCTCTTGGACAAAGAGGTGGATTAAAAGGAATTGAGAAAACACTTAGAGCTAACACTGAAGAGATGGAAGCTGAAAGTTTCTTTAATAAACAAAAACAGCTTGAAGCAGAAATTAGAAAAATAGGAAACGAGGCCTACAGAACCGCTGTTACAAATAAAAGCATCTCTGTAGCTCCGGACGAGGTTCTTGGTGGAATTAGAACAAGAAACTTTACTTCCTCTTCCAAGGCCTTAACACAATCATTTAGTATTGCGGCAAAGAGAGCGGAAAAAAGACAAAACGAAATGCAAAGAAAACTTCTTAAAACAGTGGGTAAAGAGCCTGAGCTGGCGTCCATTGCTCAAGCAGTTGAATCAGACTCAGCTGACGTTGACCAAGCGTTAAGAGACTGGGAAAGAAAAGAAAAAAATTCATGTATGAGCCAGCACCTTAAAAATGAGTTTGGCGGAGTTGATGGTTTTATTGGAAAACTTGTTGATCCGCAGATCTCTAGACAAGCAAACAGAGAGGCTGACAGCGCATACAAAAACTATGTAAAAAGCATTCTTTCTGACGACAGATTTACTGTTGAAGAAAAAATGGAAAAGATAGCTAATGATCAGCAAGCGAGAGGCTCAAGATACACTTTTGTAACGGGTAAATCATTCACAGTAAAAGGAAAGCTTATAAGCGCTTCCACAAGACTGAGAGCTTCTGACCTTGTAACCCTGCTTGCAAGAGACTGTGCTGAAGGATTTAAGAGCGACCCAAGAGATGGTGGTTTTTCCGCGAAAGATAAAGTTAAGGCTCTAAGAAGCTACGCTTCTGGTTACAAGAAGAACAGACAAGAATTCGCTTCTAATTTAAGAAAAGAAATTGTTGAGGGCGTTCTTAACTGCCCTAGCGACACATCAACAGGCTCAGCTGTTGGAAGCTGTGGCAAAGATGCCACCAATGTAAACAGTCCAGGTTTTTGTGTTAGAACAGCTAATACATGTGCTTCAAGCGCTTTGGCCTGTACAGAAAAGGCCCAAAGAGTTGTTGAGAAGACCAGAAAACAACAAAAGACAATTGCTCAAAGATACAAGAAGAACATGGATAAGCTAAAGTCCGACCTGATTGCCGAATTTGAAATGGTAAGCAAAAACCTTGAGCAAAGTGCCAGAACAATTGATGGCCTTTACCAAATGGGCACTCAGTATGAAAAAGAAAACAGGGCCAATCCAAGTTTGACTCTTAATTTTACAGACACAGAGCTTCTTCAAGGAGTTGACCCTTCCCTAGTTGTGGAAGATCCGGATAAATACAAAGAAAAAGTATTTGCCAACATCAGCGCAGTTGAAAAACAAATAAAGAAGCATAGACAAGATGTTGTTAAAGCATATGACACAGAGATAGCGAAATACACAAAGAACTACGGAGCTCAAAAAAACGAATGGGCACAAGTAGTATCTCAATGTAACTCTGCGATTAACAGTCACTATGCAGCGATGGAAGCGGCACAGAAGGCTGCTCAAGAAAAAGCAATGGCTGCAAACAAGAAGGCCCAAGAAGATGCGAAAAAGGCAAATGAAAAAATAGCTGAAGCATGTAACAAATACTCGACTTTCAAAGTAAACCCATGTCCAGGTTCAAGCTCTGGAGCATTTGGTGAACTTGCTGATGACATAGCGAGTATTGCAGCCTCCTCTGCGGATGTTCAAGCTGCACAAGATATCAGGTCAATTGTCGCCTCATGCGACGCCTTTGCGAATGAGTCTGGCGCCAATATTTTTCACCAGACTAGCACTGACAATAAAAATGCAATGGATCTCGGAGATTTCTGTGAAAAGGTCGGAACTAACAAGGAAATTGTCAAAATCGCTTGTGAAGATTACAAAGAGGCACGCCAAGATAGGAATTTAGCAGGTAAAAACATTTGCGATGAAGATGAGCACCTCCCTACGGGCTACGATAAAATGGCAGAGAAACACATCTTTTGTAAATGGGAAGGCGATGATTACTATAAGAAAAAGATTCAATATGAAAGTTGCGAAGACTGGAAATCTGACGCAGTCGAAGTTACCGCCCTGGACGAAATAAAAAACGAAACGATACGAGAAGACATCCTTCATGCATCAGGCTGTTCAAAGAAAGGTTCAGGCAAAGATAGCCTTGAGCAATATGAAGCAGCTGAAAAGAAACTTCTTGGCTACTTAGCTCAATACCAACAACACAAGCTAAAAGATCAAGTTGGCCAAATAGAAGTGGCAGCTTGCGAAGCCGGAGTGGATTCTGATCCAAGCATGCCGGATATGAATACGCCTGCAGCAGGACAAAATGGAATGATGGGTGTTATGGGCTCAGGAGTATATGGTTTTTAATAATTAATAAAGAGGTAAAATGAGAATGTTCTACGGAGGGGCCTTCAAATTCACCAAAGCAACAGTACTTGCAGTAATATTAGCAAGCACTACCCTTTTGACTTCATGCCAAGAGGCCCTTCAAGCTCCAAGCAGCAATGCAAGAAAAGATGCTATTTCTGGTGATTTCTATTACACTGGCAATGGCCTAATTTACGAAAACAACCCTATCATTGCCTCAGGAAACTATAATCTTGCAAGGCCATCTATGGGTGATTACGTTACAGCCAAGCATGTAACAGATGAGCCATCCCTTGAAACAAAGTGTTCTTACAACTCATCAGAAACCAGTGATGAATGTTTTAAAGTCTTAAACGACACTTCCACAACAAGTGTGCTTCAAGCAAACAATGGCGGATGGGACTATGGAGTTGGAACAGATGAGTTCTACCAAATAAACACCTTCTATCACGTTAATAAACTACTTAAAAGATTTTATGAGGCCTTGGAAAGTGGAAACAGCAATATTCACTTTTCTGGCAGCAATCTGGTTCCACCATCCTCCAAGTATGGGATAGAGAACACACTCTCCTTCTGGCTTGCGAAAGGACTTAGAGATCCAAATGATTTTAACAATATTCTAGGTGTTGAGAACTCAACCTTAAAAGTATATTCAAAATGTTACTTAGATCCTTTTAATGCATTCTATTCACCATCAGAAAATAAGGTATGCCTTGGATGGAACGATAACAGCAGTTTCTTATATGCAGCTCAGGATCCTTCAGTAATTTATCACGAGATGGGCCATGTACTGGTGAAAGTGATGATGAACCAAAGAAATATCTCCTACAACATGCCAAGCTATCATGTGACTC
This sequence comes from Halobacteriovoraceae bacterium, assembly GCA_002711995.1. GTDB lineage: Bacteria > Bdellovibrionota > Bacteriovoracia > Bacteriovoracales > Bacteriovoracaceae > UBA845. The sequence goes on from PASN01000002.1 coordinate 23,032, forward strand.
CTTTTCAGTCAGACTTGGGATCTTTGTTTTACGACGAGGCCGGAGCAATAAATGAAGGTCTTTCAGACTGGTTTAGCTATTTCATTACAGGAAGAACTCACTTTGGAGAATGGGCACTCTGCAGGTTCTTTGACGCCTCAAGGGCATTAACTGAGGATGACCCAATTCACAATGGTATGGTATCCAAGGCCTCAGGAGAAAGACTCTCCTACCCTGAGTATTTATACTATGATCCAAACAATCCAGATTCTAAAAGTGAAGATGTTCACTACGCAGGTCAGATAGTCTCTCACTACTTAACGAGCCTTACCGAAGAGCTTAAGTCCACATGTTCAGCCTCTCACACAGATGCCGGCAATATGGTCTTAGGAGTGGTGAATGAAACACTCGCTGAGCTTGGAGACATGACAGGTAAAGGCAGTGATGTATTTGATGAGTTCATTAGAGGGAATGATGTAAATTTTGGTGCGTTTTTCACGAATCTAAATAATCAGCAGTCGTACCTATGGGGACATCAGGTAAATCCACCAAACTTTAGAAAGTTCTTTCAAACTTTGGCAAAAAACATCACTTATCACATTACAAATAAAAGCTGCATTCAGTTCACTAAAGACAAGTCTGAAACCCTGCTCGACGAGTATGGACTACTTCTATTTAAAACCTATGGGGAAAATAAAAAGGGTGTGAAACTTACAGACTTGGGTGGCGGCGTAATTCAAAAGGCGGACACAACTTATCAAGACGCATTCAATGACTTCTTTACAAACTGTTCAAACACTACTTTCATCTACCCAATTGACAACTATTGTCCTCTTGGAACAAACACAACCGTAAATGAGAGCAATAGAAGAAACTCTGTATTAATCGCCAAGGAGTTCTTGGAATACCCTGAAGACAGAGATGGAGTGTCGCCAGCGTACATCGTTGATGAAAGATCCAGTATAGAACAACTTCTTGCAAATCTTCTGTATGAGGGAAAACCTGTACAAACATCAGAAGGGAGCGCTGGAGTTGAGTACAACAATAACAATATTAAAATTAGCCCAGGTGAGATCGTAGGAATTAACCTGAACCTATTTAATAACTCAAACTCCACAATGGGCGGAGTGCACATCCTTGCAAATGACTGGGACCACATGAGAATGGATGACCTATCCTCAACCTATGTAAACAGAGTGGAAAATAGAAATGCTGCCAAAGACATAGCAAATTGGAGTCCATGTCAAATAGATGGATGGCCAAGCGTTGATGAGGGTGGCATCCCAAGCGATGGACAGTCTCCTGGAAACTGTGACTATATCACTCGAGATAACTTTGTCATTGAGCTAGATGGCACCAACAATCAAAAATACGCTCAGGATGCTTCACAACCTGTATGTCTGGTTCAGCACAGTTCTGAGAATGAAACTCAATGGGTATCGCAAGACTTTCACAGAAGAAGTGAGCTTGGACTGGAAGCATCTCAATGCTTGAATCCTCCAGGTTACTCTGGTGATGACTTCAATCCAAATGAATGTTTAGTAAGGTTTTTACCTGGAGCTGACCAAGCTGTTCTAGGAAAGATAAATCCACAAAAGTCGTGGGCACAAACTCTAACGGACAATTCGGAAACTGGACTTACTATTCAGCAAAACGCAGTAACTCTTCTTGAGGTGAACAAAAGAATTAGGCCAGGAACGACTTTTAACTGTCGACTAAGAGCTAGGTTCTCAAACTGTTCAGATTGCTTCGAAGACCCTGACACAGGTGAAGAGTATGCAGACTATGAAATGGTGGGAGAAAGGCCATTCAAAGTTATTAACTTTAAATTTACAGTGGTGGATTAATGAAGAGAAAGCACTACATTGCCTTAGGAATTGTGGCAGTAACTGGAATTGTGGTTGGCTGGAAGCTTCTCTCAACCAAAGACACGAGAAGTTTTGTCTACACTCCCACTCCCTTCAAAGAGGAAAAGGTCTCTGAACAATCAGTTGTATCAAAAGAGACAATCAAAACTGAAGAGAAGGCTCCCGCAAGAAACGTGGCAAGCATTCCGGCACCTAAAAAACAAAAATGGCGCAAAGGCCTGGACGCAAACTTAAAAAAGCATTTAAGCGCGATTGGAGCGAAGGCCTCCGTAAAAAAACTTGGAAGAAGAACACTGCCCTCAGGTTCTAAACATAAAGAGGTTCTTCACGTTTTAGTGTCAATAGACGCAGGAAAAGGAAACATTTCAAGCTATGAAGCGTACGTGAATCCCGAAAGCGGAAGTATTCTGAAAACTTGGAATCAGACCAGGTTTGAAAATAAAAAACCAATGAAGCTAAGTCTAAAGCCTTTTAGGCCTTAGACTTAAGTTCCTGCTCAAGCTCTTTTACTCTGTCAGAATCAATTTTCTTAACAAGGCCTTTAGGCTTCTTTGCTAAAGTGACCATGTCTTTTGAGAAGAAGCTCTTAACCGTTTCAGTATCATTTCTATAAGCAGCAGTGAATGCCTCTTCAGACTCCTCCCCAAAGTAAGCTTTAATCTTTGAAGAAAGAGTTGGAAGGTATGGAGAGAATAACGCTCCAAGATAAAATGCGTATACTGCAGAATGAGCAATTGTTTCTTTTGCTGCCTCTTCATCTTCTTTTATCTGCGCCCACGGGGCTCTATCGGAGAAGTATCCATTTGCCTTCTGTCCAATATGCATCAGTACTTCAAGACCTTTTTTAATTTGAACTTGATCAAGGTGTTCATGATAGTTTGAGATCATTTCTTTAAGCTCTTTAGCTTCATCAGACTCAAAGAAGCTTTGGAAGTGCTTCGCTTCTATCCCCTCTTTCCAATTCTTATAGAAAAAAGAAAGGGATCTATTGATGAAGTTTCCGATATTGTTTGCTAGCTCGCCATTGATCTTTGCCTCAAACCCCTGCCAAGTGAAGCTTGAGTCTGTGGATTCAGGAATAAGCGTTGTAAGGTAGTATCTTAGATTATCAGAGCCAAACTCTTTAACAGCTTTATCAGCGTCAATATACCAGCCTTTCGACTTAGAGAACTGCTTCCCCTCAAGGTTTACATATTGGTTGGCAGGAAGCTCATCCACCGCTCTTGCTCTACCTGATGCGAGAGACATTGCAGGAAAAATGATTGCGTGGAAAATGATATTGTCTTTACCGATAAAGTTTGTGATTTTTACATCTTTATTTTGCCACCAGTCACTTAGGTAGTCTTCTCCAGTGGTTTTACATAGTTCTTTTGTATTAGAAACGTATCCAATTGGAGCGTCGAACCATACGTATAGTTTTTTACCAACTGCTTCTGTAAGTGGGACATCAATTCCCCAGTCGAGATCTCTGGTAATCGCTCTATCAACCATTTCATCTTTTGAAAGAGAATCCACGAAAGAGTATACTGTTTTCCTCCAAGAGTCTTTTTTGGACTCAAACCACTCTCTATATTCTTTGTGAAACTTGGAGAGCATCAAATACCACTGATCCACACTTTTAACTTCAATGTTCTTTGATCCACAAAATTTACACTGAGGATTTTTTAGTTTAACGGCGTCAATCCATGTCCCACATTGAGGACACTCGTCTCCTCTGGCCTCTTCATACCCACATTCGTAGCATTCCCCTTCAACAAATCTATCAGGAAGAAAGTTGTTGCAGTCTTGGCATTGGAGTTGGTCTTGAGCTCTTTTCTCTATAAGGCCTTTATCGTGAAGCTCTTTAAACCATATTAGAGTTTCCTCTTTGTGGTATTCTTCAGAAGTTTGGCCAAAATAATCAAATTGCACATCATATAAGTCAAAAAGCGCCTTATGGGTTTTATGCCACTTATTTACATAATCCTTATATGACTTTTTTGCCTTTTGAGCGTTCTGCATAATCGCAACACCATGCTCATCTGAGCCTGAAATATGGATGGCCTTCTCGCCGTTCATTTTACGGTGTCTTGTATAAATATCCGCTGGGAGATAGACACCGGCCATGTGTCCAAAGTGCAGTGGTCCATTGGCATAAGGAAGAGCTGATGTGATCAAGTGTTTCATGATTATCCTTAAAAATTGATGTTTGCTAAACAACTGATATCATATAGGACACGGTATTAAAATACACCATGGTTTTATTTTGATCTGTTCAAAAACACGATGCTCGTTTATATTGCAACTGACCTTAACACACAGCTAAAAAAATACTATTTATGATCGATCTTTCCGGATTAAACCCTCAACAGCGACACGCCGCCGAAACCATCGATGGTCCAGTGCTAATCCTAGCTGGAGCTGGTTCAGGGAAAACTCGTACGGTTACTTTCCGAATCGCACACATGATCGACAACCTCAAAATTCCACCAAAAGATATATTGGCGGTAAGCTTCACTAATAAAGCATCCATGGAGATGCATGAGAGGGTTTCCAAGCTCCTAGGACCTAGAAAAAAGAGAGGGATCACACTGTCCACCTTTCACTCTCTGGGAATAAGAATTCTAAGAGAAGAGATCCACAAAATTGGATACAATAAAGACTTCACTATCTATGACTCAAGTGACCAGATGAGTATTGTACGTGAAGGGCTCAAGCAATTTAAGGCCGACAAAGCTGCTTATGACAAAAAAACCATCATGAGCAAAATTGGAACCCTTAAAAACAATGGCATCTCTGCTGAAGAATTTGCAAACACAGAGTTTTTTGACCCAGAAGACCCATACGACGCGGCCATAGAGTTTGTTTACCACTATTACCAAGACAAGCTTCGTTTCTACAATGCTGTCGACTTCGATGACATTTTGTTCCTGTGTGCTCAGCTATTTGAGGCACACCCGGACGTGGCAGAAAAATACTCGAACAAATACAAATACCTGATGATAGACGAATATCAAGACACCAATGGCCTTCAAATGGAAATGGTAAAGGCCCTAACCAGCGCACACCAAAATATTTGCGTTGTAGGTGATGATGACCAGTCAATTTACGCATTTAGAGGTGCGGACATTACGAATATTTTAAACTTTGAGAAGCTGTTTCCAGCAGCCAAAGTAATTAAGCTTGAACAGAACTATCGCTCAAGCTCTCTAATTTTGGATTTGGCCAACACTATCATCAAAGAAAACAAAAAAAGAAAAGATAAAACCATGTTCTCAGAAATTGAAACAGGACCTAGACCAGTATTGTGGGCCTGTGGAAATGGAGACCATGAAGCACAGACAGTTGTTGATGAAATTATTAAATACCAGATGGAGGGAAAGTTTCTCGGAGAAGTGGCCATCCTTTATCGAAGTAACACTCAGGTGCCCCCATTTGAAGATCAACTGCGTCTAGCACAAGTCCCCTACACCATAATCGGTGGACAAAAGTTTTACGAGAAAAAAGAGATCAAGGATCTAATCGCCTACCTCTCGGTTATCAATAACCCTAAGGATGAACTAAGTCTTAGAAGAATCTTAAACATTCCTCATCGGGGAATTGGAACAAAAACGCTAAACACCTATCTCGCTCAAGCGAAGGAAGAAAACTGCACCCTGTTTCAGGTTATTCAAAAAAAATCGCATGAGGATAGTAAAAGAGGCAATGCCCTTAGGGAGTTTTGTCAGATTATTTACAAGTGTAGAGATTACTTCACATCCATGAGATTGGACCAGGCCCTTGCATGTCTAATTGAAGAAACAAACTACATGGACTTTGTTGAAAAAGGCTATGATAGTCCAAAGATTGTCGCTCGAAAAAAAGACGACGTTAAAAACTTTATCTTTAGCGCTGACAAGTTTCAGGACAGGTTTGAAGAGGAGGCCACTCTTTCATTTTGGCTAGAAAGGCTTCTGCTTGCAGATATGCAGGACAAGCAAAATGATGAAGATGGACTGCTTAAGAATGAAGTCCAGATGATGACATTTCACGCTTCAAAAGGCCTTGAATTTGACACAGTCTTTATGGTTGGTACCGAAGAAGAACTACTGCCGCACAAAAACAGTATCCAAGAGGCAGATGGTGTCGATGAGGAAAGAAGACTTTGCTATGTTGGAGTAACTAGGGCCAAACGAAAACTCATCATGACTTATGCAAAAGAGAGAAAGCTCTACGGTAAGGATGTTAAGCGTTTTCGCTCAAGGTTTTTTGAAAAACTAGCAGGGAAAGAGCTTCTAGAACAAGACAGAACCAACTTTGGTCATCTTGAAAGTGAAGAGGAAGTTGAGGAGTACAAATCAAGCTTCTTCAATGACTTGCTCTCCTCACTGGAAGATTAAAAGTTTAGCATCGCGTAGGCATAAGTTCTTTCAGACTCTCCACCCTTTCCATCTCTTTTATAAGCAATCCCATACCTTCTAGAAGCGTCGAGCTCGTAATAATTAAGCCCTAGAGTATAGGTTTTCAATTCACGATGACGATTAAGATATTCAAAACCTATGTAAGGCGCCCACTTGTGCAAAACATACTCAGTGCTTACATATCCGCCATAAGAGTTTCCAAGAATTTCTTCTTTATCTGTTTCATCAAGGTTCACAATATCTCCGCCAAACTCGAAATATTCAGCAAGAAGCCTAAAACTATTTAAAGCAACTGAGAGTTCTGCGTTTACAAGGTCTCTTGAGAAGGAGAATTCGGAAGTGTCGCTAAGTTCTGTTGTTATTTTATCATTGGCAAAATAACCTAACCCGATCGAAACAGACTTCTTTTGCCCATAAAACGTGTCTTGCACTTTATTCTCTTCGGAGCTGCCTAAAAAGTAATACCTAAGCTTGCCACCATATGTGAACTTCTGCCCTATCACCTTCTCGACAGTTCGATTTCCCTTGGATGATTCAAGGTCATCTGATTGAACACCATCAGAAATCACCAGTTGAAAGGCAAGCCTGTCTATGTTGCCATTGACCTGAGCGTTTGCGGCCCGTCGATTGGAAACAACATAACTGGCAGCGTGCTCAGAAGGCGCAGTTCGGTCAGGGTTAAAAAGATTCTTTGAACTAGAAGTCTGAGAATAAGAAACATCCACTTTTGCTCTAAAAAGTCTTACATTGTTTATCCAAGATGAGTCTTCAACATCTATCTGCCAATAAGCATCGCCAATTGCAAAGCCGCCATCGCCGTCATCTTCAAAGTTGGATTTGTCATTTCTAATATCATAAACGAAGGTATGTTTCTCCCACGGCTGGTAAACAATATTCAGTCGCAGTCTTCTCAGATAAAAGTCTTGAGAGTCACTGTCAGAGTTATCCTCTGCGATGGCCTGAATCCTGCCACCAATTTTAACTTTCCTACTGTCATCTTCGTAGGTTGCTCCCCAGCTAGAGTGCGCTGTTGGGATATATTGAACGAATAATAGAAGAATAGTAAATAGTCTTTTCATCTGCTGCCTTCTTTGTTTAAAAGATTCAACAAATATGTACAACTGAAGCCAAGCTATAGCAACCGTGCATGATCCAAGTTTTGACAAGATTTTGTTAAGAAATAATTGAGAAGATTCTCTTTATAAATTGTGTGGATTTATAAAGAGGGCCTTCCTTGGCCCGCGGGCAATGCCCTTACCATCCGTGGATGTTTGCTTAATTCGATTTGCCTCTTAGCACATAAGAATTCGGTGTATAGAATCCAAATGTAAGAACACTCCAAACAATGTTCGTCTTCCTTGTAACCTCTTCAATGCTCACTTCCGCGACTGATTTGGCGCCAACTCTTTCGAACTCTTTGTCTAAAGCAATGTTATGAGTGCTTGGTAAAAGCCCCCATAGGTAATAGTCTCTTTGAACTTCAACAGATATGTCTCGTGTGTGGTCTGTTTTACTTTCAAATGTAACAGGAATGGAAGAAGTCGATTGAATCTTTGCTGTTGAACATCCAAAAGATATCAACATTAAAAATAAAATTTTGATTCTTGCCACTAACGATTCCCAAAAAGTTTATGTATTTATTTTGGTGGTTGGATTAATGTCTGTCAAAAAAAAATTCAACTTTTATGAACTATTCTTAAGAACAATTATTTATGTTTAAATTTTGACTGACTTTTTTGGACCAAAGATTGGAGTCCTTCAAAGTGATCCTCTGTTCTTTGCGATATCCCTTGATAGGCCGCAAGCAGGTCCAGTGCTTCTTGTAGAGAAGAATTTCGAGCATGTTGAATTGATCTTTTGGCCATTTGAACAGCGATAGGGGCATTTGAACTTATCTGAGTTGCAAGCTCCAGTGCTTTATCTTCGAAATCCTCCCCCACATAGGAGACAAGATTCATTTTCAAAGCTTCCTCGGAATCATAAATATTGGCAGTCAAAGTCATCTCCACCGCCTTCGAGTATCCCACTACTCTTTGTAAAAACCACGTCCCTCCATCCCCAGGAATCAGGCCAAGCTTAGCAAAAGTTTCTCCAAATTTTGCTCTAGTCGATGATACTCTTATATCGCACATACAAGCTAGATCTAGTCCGGCTCCAATCGCAGCACCATTCACGACTGCAACTACAGGAGTTGATAGTCTTTCAAAAGTGAGAGGTATTTGTTGAATACCTCTTTTGTATCGCTCTCTAAGCTCATTAGGTTCTCCAGCAAACATGCCTTCTTTATTAAGCATCTTCTTTACATCACCACCAGCGCAAAAATGCTTGCCAGCGCCCGTTAAAAGAATACAGCGAATATTATTGTCTATATCTAAGTCGGTAAGCGCAGAAGTAAGCTCTTCGATCATTTCCTCATCGAGAGCATTGCTTGACTCCGGACGATTCAAGGTGATCTTAGCTATATGATCATTTTTTTCGAGGATGATTTTTGAAAATTTCATTTATTTCTCGTTTGATAGAAGTGCTTTTAGGTATTTTGAGGTCGTGCTCTTATTCAACTTTTCCAAAATAAACTTAGAAGCGTCTACAAGAGCTTTCATATCCACGCCATGTTCAATGCCTAAAGAGTCAAATAAATAGATTAGGTCCTCGGTTCCAACATTACCTGAGGCTCCTTTAGCGTAAGGGCAGCCGCCCAAACCACCAGAGCTTGCATCAAAGACAGAATATCCGTTTTCAAGGGAAACCAATACATTTGTAACGGCCATCCCTCTCGTGTCATGAAAGTGCATTGCAAGTTTATTTTTATCAAATTCAGAGGATAATCTCTTTAGTATGCTGTCTACCTGTTTAGGCGTGGCGACTCCAATCGTGTCTCCCACACTTACCTCGTAAACACCCAAATTAAAGAACCTTTTTACAACCTCTAAAAGTTTATCCACAGAGACTTCACCTTCGTAAGGACAGCCAAAAGCGGTGGAAACATAGCCCCTCATTTTGATTTTGTTGTCTTGAGCGATCTTTGCAACTTCACCCATTCGATTAAAGCTTTCTTCCACAGTGCAATTTATATTTTTCTTAGTGAAGGAGTCACTCGTTGCAGAGAATAAACTTATTTCACTGACTCCGGACTCCATTGCGGCCTCTAGGCCTTTAAGATTGGGGACAAGACATGGCTTGTTGATGTCTTTGTTTAGGGACTGATCCACAGCCTTAAATAGCTCATTGGCATCACCCATTTGAGGGATTGCTTTAGGGCTAACAAAGCTTGTGACTTCGATGGTGTCAAGGCCAGTCTTGCTTAAAAGCTTTATATACTCAAGCTTGTCCTCTAGAGGAAGAATTTCCTTCTCGTTTTGCAAACCATCTCGAGGCCCAACTTCAACAATTCTAACTTTAGAAGGCAAACTTTTAAACATATTCAAACCTATTCGATCTCACAAAGTTCAACTCCGCCTTGAACTTGGGCGCCCTCGGCGAAATGAATTTTCTTAACGACACCATCTTGCTGGGCCTTGATAGTGTGCTCCATCTTCATTGCCTCAAGAACAAGTATTGCTTCCCCTGCCTCAACAGCGTCTCCCTCATTCTTTAAAACTTTGAAAATTTTCCCAGGCATTGGGCTTTGTAAACTTCCGGCACCACCCAAAGAGCCGGTCGCCTTCTGTGCCTTTTCAATGAATTTAACCTCATCCTCTAATTCCTCAACAAACACCTGTTTAGTTTCAGCTGAAGGAATGTAAGAGCTTGAGAAAGAGTATTTCTTACCTTTAAAAAACAAGCTTTCCTGGTCCCTTTTAAAGCTGTATCTTTTGCCATTGAACATGAATTCAATTGCATTGTTGTCACTTGATAAAATATCAACAACAACCTCTTCTTTGCCTAATAATAACTTCTTTTTCATTAAACGTTCCTAAAGTTAGAAATTCCAGTCCAAGCCCCATTGTACTCTGGCAGCTCTCCTACCAAAGCCGCAGCTATAAGCATCGCCTTTTCATCATCACTCTTTTCAACTTTACCTAAGTCGTTTTCATAATCTTTTATGAAGTGAGTGTGAATATCCCCCTCTTTAAACTTTGGATGCTTCAAAATTCTTCTTAGGTAGTCCCTGTTTGTTTTAACACCACTAAAAGTATAGCTATTTAAGGCCCTAATTGCTTTGTCTATAGCTTCATCTCTAGTGCTTGCATGAACTATAAGTTTAGCGAGCATGGGATCATACTTAATGGAGACATAGTTACCACTTTCAAAGCCGCTATCTAAGCGAGCGTCTTCCTCTGCGTGCTCGCCAACACGAGACACTTTGCCAATACTTGGCAGGAAGTCATTATCTGGGTCTTCAGCATAGATTCTCATCTCTATCGAGTAACCACTTTGGGTAATATCCGATTGAGAAAATGGGAAGGCCTCGCCTTGTGCGGCCTTTATTTGAAGTTCGACCAAGTCAAAACCTGTGACCATTTCAGTCACTGGGTGCTCCACTTGAAGGCGGGTGTTCATCTCAAGAAAGTAAAAGGAGTTGTCTGGAGAAAGAATAAACTCAATAGTTCCCGCTCCAAGGTAGTTAATTCCTTTAGCAATGCTGACGGCACTTGAGCACATCTTTTCTCTAAGCTTTTCATCCAAAGCAACAGATGGCGTTTCTTCTATCACTTTTTGATATCTTCTCTGGATTGAACACTCTCTTTCAAAGAAGTGAAAGTGATTGCCCTGTCCATCACTCACTAACTGCACCTCTATATGGCGTGGATTAACGATATATTTCTCAAGAAGAACCTTATCATTTCCAAATGCGTTTTTAGCCTCTCTCTTAGCTCCCTCTAGGGCGGCCACGAATTCACCTTCGCTTTCAACAATTCTCATACCTTTACCACCACCACCGGCAGTCGCTTTTATAAGAACTGGAAAGCCTATTTTTTTGCTTCCTCGAATAAGAAGTCAGAGTCTTGGTTCTCACCATGGTAACCGGGAACGAGAGGAACACCAATTTCTTCCATTTTCACTTTGGAAGTTTTCTTGTCACCCATAAGCTCCATGGCCTGAGGTGCAGGACCTATGAAAATGATTCCAGCATCAGTAACTTTATTACAGAACTCTGAGTTTTCAGAAAGAAAGCCATATCCGGGGTGAATCGCATCGGCGCCACACTCTTTGGCGATTGAGATGATCTTATCTTGGTTTAAGTAAGTCTGTGCCAAACTACCCATTCCCAGATAAAAGCTTTCATCAGATGCCTTGGTATGTGGCAGGTCTTTATCGGTTTCTGAGTAAATACTGGCACTTTTAATTCCTAGTTTCTTACAAGTATTTGCTACTCTTATTGAAATTTCACCTCTGTTGGCGATCAATATTTTATTTATTTTCATGTTTCACCCAATTTGGTTTTGATTTTGTTAACAAGGCCTGCATTCCTTCCTGTCCCTCTTCTGAGACTCTTAGTTCCGCAATTCTTTCCAATGTGTATTCCTCAACATCAGAGGTCGGCAATGTGGTTATACTCTTTATCAAAGCTTTGGCAGCAACAGAGGCCTTTGGTCCGGCCTTTAAAAAGCTCTCCACAAGCTCATCGACTCTTTCATTCAATCTTTCCAATTCGCATGTCTCATGAACAAGCTTAAGCTCAAATGCCTTAGCAGCATTAAATATCTCACCAGAAAGAAACCATGCTCTTGCATTTGAAACGCCAATTTTTTGGACGCAATAAGGAGAAATAACAGCAGGGATTAGACCCAGTCTAGTCTCAGTAAAGCCAAACTTTGCTCTTTCACTTGCGACTACGTAATCGCAAACTGCTGCAAGTCCAACTCCTCCCCCTAGAGCGTGCCCATTAACTTTACCTATCAAAGGCTTTGAAAAGCTGTCGATGGTAGAGAACATTTTTGCCATTTTTCGCGAGTCTCTTATGTTCTCACTCTTAGAGTAATTCACCATGGACTTCATCCAGTTGAGGTCCGCTCCAGCACAAAAGGACTTTCCCTCGCCGGTTAAGATCCCCAGTCGACAATTTTCATTTTGGTCGAGTTCGAAAAACACATGCCTAAGCTCCTCAATGAGGTCGTCGTTAAAGGCATTGTGAATCTCTGGCCGGTTTAATGTTACTGTCGCAACACCACTGTTATCTATCTTAAGCTTTAGGTATTTATAATCCATATTACATCCTAAATACGCCAAACTTAGTAGGCTCTATTTCTTTGTTATGAGCGACAGAAAGCGCCAACCCCAAGATATCTCTGGTTTGGGCAGGATCAATTATCCCATCATCCCAAAGTCTTGCTGTTGAATAATATGCGCTTCCCTCTTTTTCATATTTATCCAAGATCGGTTTTTGGAAGTTCCTGACTTCCTCTTCACTCATCTCTGCCTTACCTCTATACTTAAGTCCGTCCTGACGAACAGTTGTAAGAACATTGGCTGCCTGCTCTCCACCCATCACAGAGATTTTTGCATTAGGCCACATCCACAAGAATCTTGGGTCGTAAGCTCGTCCACACATCCCATAGTTTCCAGCGCCATAAGAGCCTCCGATAACCACAGTAAACTTTGGCACATTGGTTGTGGAAACTGCAGTCACCAACTTTGCACCATGCTTAGCGATGCCTTCATGTTCATACTGCTTGCCCACCATAAAGCCGGTGATATTCTGAAGAAACAGTATAGGTATATTTCTTTGAGAGCATAGTTCTATAAAGTGAGCGCCTTTTTGCGCACTTTCAGAGAACAAGATGCCGTTATTGCCGAGGATTCCGACTTCTTGATTGTGAATCTTTGCAAATCCACAAACCAAAGTTTCGCCAAATCTTGGCTTGAACTCATGAAAGCGTGATCCATCCACAAGTCTTGCTATAATTTCTTTAACATCATAAGGAGTTCTTGAGTCCTTTGAGACAATTCCATAGATGTCATCAACAGGATGAGCAGGCTCCTCTGGCCTATTTAAATGAAACTTTTTTTGTGGGTACTTAAAGTTTAGGTTTTCAATTACATTTCTTGTTAAGTGAAGTGCGTCCTCTTCATCCTGTGCGAAGTGGTCCGCAACACCACTTATGCGAGTGTGAACATCTGCGCCACCCAACTCTTCTGCAGTAACTTCTTCTCCTGTAGCCGCCTTTACTAGTGGAGGTCCTCCCAAAAAGATTGTTCCATTTTCTTTTACGATTATCGTCTCATCACTCATTGCAGGAACATATGCACCCCCTGCAGTACAAGATCCTAGAACTACTGCGACTTGAGGGATTCCCTTTGAGGACATTTGTGCTTGGTTGAAGAAAATTCGTCCAAAGTGATCTTTGTCCGGGAATACTTCATCTTGTTTTGGCAAAAAAGCTCCACCCGAATCCACGAGATAAATACAAGGCAAGTTGTTTTGAAGTGCCACCTCTTGAGCTCGAAGGTGTTTTTTAACTGTTAATGGAAAATAAGTTCCTCCTTTAACAGTGGCATCGTTAGCCACGAACATACATTGAATTCCATGAACACTACCTATACCAGTAACAACTCCAGCACTTGGCACATCTTCTTCATAAACTCCATTTGCAGCAAGTGGGCTTAACTATAAAAAGGGTGAGCCATCATCAATAATTTTTTCAATTCTTTCACGGGCAAGGAGCTTGCCCCGAGACTTGTGCTTATCTACATACTTATCACCACCACCCTGCTTTACCTTTTCCAGTTTGCCGAGCAGCTCTGACTTAAGTTCCAAGTGAAACTTCTTATTTTCCTCAAATTGTGCTGAGGAATTGTCGACCATCGATTTAATAATTTCCATGATGTTCCTAGTCCTAAAAATTTTTTGGATATCCTATCTAGGAAGCATAAAACTGACAAGTTTTGTTCAGTTCTCTTTTGCGCCGAATTATGGTTTTGAAAAGTTATAAATATTGTTCCCTCTAAGGCCATTGTTTGTGTACTGAATCAATGCTTTTAGTTCCTCAAGTAGATCAGGTGAATCATCTTTTGAAGGTTCGAGTCCAAGGAGATCTTCAGATACAGAGAAATACTTTGGGGATGAACCATCAAAGCGAACCAACGCGTTATTACTTAGGAGGAAGTGTCCCCCTGAGTTAAAGTTAATCATTCTTCCTTCATCTTTATTAAAAACAGAAGAACCAAAATACAGCCTTTTCTCATGATTGATTTTTAAGAAGTCCAAGACACTTGGAAGAATGTCTGCATGCTGAGTAATTTTATTATTATTTACTGTTTTGAGATCAAAGCTAGGGTGAAAAAACATCAATGGAACTCTGTAACGGCCAAGCAATGTTTGATATTTCTTACTTTTAAGCTTCTGAGTGTGGTCAGCAGTAATAACAAAAAGGGTATTTTTAAACCATGGTTTGTCTTTGGCCTTTTCAAAAAACTTAGACAGAGCGTAGTCCGCATAACCAATGCTTTCGTGAATAGGAAGATTCCCCTTTGGGAACTTCCCTTTGAGCTCATCAGGGATTGAATAAGGTTGATGTGAACTTAAGGTGAAAATTCCAGAGAAGAAAGGCTCTTTATGTCTATCCAGCTCGTCCACAACATAATTCAAATAATGATGATCATACACTCCCCAGTGACCGTCATAGTGAGACTGGTTAGGGTAATCCTCCAACGCAAAATACTTCTCAAAACCGATTGAATAACAATAAGCATCGAAGTCCATTGTTCCTCTCTTGCCTCCATGAAAAAAACTTGTGGAGTACCCCTCTTCCTTCAAGGCCCTAGGAAGTGGATAGAATTGATTCGATTGGTACTGGCTTTGATAAATTGGAGTGCCAATTATTGAAGGAAAAGAAGTCATAATCGATGGTAAGGCCTCTATAGACCTGCGACCATTTGCGAAGTTCTTATTGAAATAAACTCCCTTCTCAGCAAGCTTAGAAAAGAATGGAGTAAAGCCCTCTTCAACATACTCTTGAGAAAGACTTTCTACGATTATAATTACAACATTTTGCTCTTTAAGCCCTAGTTCGGATTGGTCAAAGCTCCGTTTCTTAAAAAGTGCTTGAAATGCTTCCTCATCTGAAGAGAAAAACTTCAAAGCTGGAGCACCTTCTTTACCCAAAGAGCGCACAAGAGAATAGGCAGAGTTGAGGGCAAAATTTCCTAGTTCATAGGTTTTAAAGACAAAAGCTTGCTTAGGACTTAGACTTCTAAGCTGAAGTCCACCCCTTACACCAATACCGGTGAGAACAAAGACCAGTAAAGATAATGGCACAGCTTTGAACCACTTTACCTTTACTCCAGCACTTTTTCTTTGTGGGTAATAAAACCAAGATGCAACACCAAAACCAATGGACAAAAGACTTAAATACCAATGATTAAATATGAGTTGCAAAGATTGATCTTGAATATCACCACTTGTAAGAAAAAGATCATAAGTTAACTTTTTTCCATTAAAAGAGAAGTATTCATAGTCGCCCACGATAAAACTCAAAAATACAAAATTACCCAGAACAAAGAGAGACTTTAAGAACTTCTCATAAAATTTTGACCTATAAGGCACAAGACTAAATAGAATGAAAACCAAATTAGCAATTAATGTTGTTNAGAGATCAAACCTAAGACCCACAATAAATGCCCATAGTGTTTCAGTGATTGAACCAGCTTGGAAGTAATCAAGGTTGTAAAAGTAGAATCCAAGCCTACTTAAGGTGAAGAGCCCAAAAGAAAGGCAAAGCCTTTTAATCAAAATCTGGTAGTCATTCAATAGCATAAAGCCAATTTAATGTATTTTGAAACAAAGGGAAAGTGCCTTTTTTCAAGTACATAAGTCAGATATGGATATTTTATAATGAATAATTTTCTCAAAGACTACTGTGAAACCACGTTATGGNAGATAAAGCCTCCTGAGAGAAAAACTCGGAGGTAGGAAATGAAGATCATTATTTCGATTCTTATAACAATGCAAGTCGTACAAGCAGCATCAAACAAGGCACTTGAAGTAAAAGAAGGCCTAGAAGAATCAACCAAAGTTATCGAGCAAGTACTTGAGCAAGATATTGGGATGGATAACACTTGCCTGGATGAATACTTAAATAGAGAAAAAGAACTTAGAAACTGGCTAATTTGGACACCACCGTTGGCCATTGCTGCAACTCCTGCAGCTGCAGTTGCAGGGGGCTTCATTGGCGGAGGAATTGCAAAAGCCTTAACTATTGGTGGCTGGGACGCCTTAGGCTNCGCCATTGGCGGTGGCATGGTTGGTTTTGGAGCCGGTATCGTTGCCTTTGTTAGTATTGAAGTCGTATCTGGAGTAAGATTTTACTATAATAGACAGCTTATTCATTTAATTACTGAATCTAATTCAAATAACTTGGAGGGTGAAAACCTCAATGAGTTCTTAGCTGATTATAAGGATACTTACCCAAGCGACCATATAGATGGAGAGCTATTTTCTAAGGCCATTATAGACCTTGATAGCTCAGGAAGGCTTTGTGACGGATCTTTACTAGGTAATGAAAATCCCACGGAGTTAAAGTATATGCTTGCTGGTGAAGCTGAGATCTTTTCAACTATTCACATAGAATACACCAACGCAAAGCTTGAGCTTGCTCAAAACTAGAAAAAAAATTGTAAAGGCCTAATTGATACACTCATAATTAGGCCAAATCATTTATAGCCGTTTTCGCTTCTTAGGCCCTTTACAGCTAAGTCCTAGGAGCACCAAAAACCTTTCGTCTACTCTCTTTAACATCTTTATTGGGCTAGTAATTATATTTCCAAATAGGATTTTAATCTCGTTTGAGTGGCGGGCAAAAAAAAAGCCTACTCGAAAGTAGGCTTTTTATATAAATAATGGGTGCATCTTGCTATTCTCACACTCAGTCCCCCGAGCACTACCTTCGCCGCAAGTGAGCTTGACTTCTAGGTTCGAGATGTAACTAGGTATTTCCTCACCGCTATCGACACACCCAAACTGAATTTCAATTTGAGCTAGAAAGCTTATATATCAAAGAGCGCCATAAAGGCAATCACTTTTTAAAATTTACAAAACAAAACCAGATAAAAGATTTGAACAACGCAGTCTCCAAAAAACCAAAAGTAAATAAAGCAAAACGGGTATTTAGTACAAGTCAGCTGAATGTCTTACAACACTTACACCTCTTGCCTATCAAGCTCGTAGTCTACAAGCACCCTTAATAGATATCTTATCTTGTGATGGGCTTCCCACTTAGATGCTTTCAGTGGTTATCCCTTCCGAACTTAGCTACCCGGCGATGCAGCTGGCGCCACAACCGGTACACCATAGGTTCGTCCAACCCGGTCCTCTCGTACTAAGGTCAGCTTCACTCAAATATCTTACGCCCACGGAGGATAGAGACCGAACTGTCTCACGACGTTCTG
>PASN01000003.1 GCA_002711995.1 Halobacteriovoraceae bacterium
TTCTTAATGCGTTAACCAGCACGCGAATAAAAGCGAACTAGTTTCCAAAGGTTTTGTTAAAAGACTTTTTTATTGACAGGCGGTCATACATAAAAGGCCCTGAAGACAGGGCCTAATATTAACTATTTGATTGTGATTACTTGCAGGACCAGTTCCACCAGTTGTCTTTTTGCGAAACTTTTACTCCAGTAATGTAAGGAGGATTTCCATAAACTGTTAGCTTCGTGCAAGTTGGAGCCGAGTATATTGGAAGAAACGTTACGTCTCCGTGTTGATTCAAAGAAAATTCAAAAGTTTCATCATCTTTGAATTCACTAAAATCAACCGTAAGCTTTTTCATAACAGTTTCTGTTTCGATGTATTTTTTGTCACATACAGAGTAGCTACATAGCTTAGGAACTTTTCTAGTGAATGGCATGCAGTTCATTCTTGGAGCTGGCCTTGTGAAAGTTCTTCTATCTTCGCTAAAGCTTCTTCTAGGAGCAGGCATTACTTGTCTTCCAGATCTTCTTCTTTGTGGATAAACATGAGGTCTAACATTGTAGTGTGGTCTGCCATTTCCTCTATAACGTGGGCCTCTTGTATTACAGTGCTCTACAACAAGATCATATCCGCACTCAGCGCCATTTCTTCTTGTTACAGTCCTGTCGTAACCTGGCTCACATTTAATAACGTCTTCTGTTACAGGCACGATTAGATCGAGAACCTCTGGAGTGTCTATAGTCTTTTCAAGAATTGCGTTACTTGAATATAGCCTTACCTTTTCTTGATCAAGAATTACACTGTCACTGGCCATAGCGCCGAACATGATAAAAATAGCTCCGAGGGTCAATTTCATATAAGTTCTCCTAATATTTTGATTGGCCTAAGCTTACATGTTCAAAGCATTCAAAACCATGCAGAGTGTAAAAATTGCAGGCTAAATTGCCTGCAATCTTAGTTCGCTATTATTTTCTACTGCATCTGAATTCAAATACTTCACTAGGGTTTTGAGCAAATGCCACTTTTTCCACGTACTCAGAACCTTCTACAGACGCTTCCGACTTAAGATTTAAAAATCCACCCAACATATCTTCAAAAGCTCGTCTTTCCTCTTCACTGAAGATATCGTCCATTACAATCTCACCGCTAACTGTCGAATTTAGTGAGTTGCCTTCGCACTGACTTGAGCTAGTGAAGTTTACTTGTCCTGGAAACTCATCCAAGTCTTCAGACCACTTTCTAGCAGGTCCACCAGCAACCATTACCTCAGTTTTTTCTTCGCCATAGCTATTTTTGGTCACATAAGTGTAAGTCATCTTTCCATCAACAACTTTTTGAGTGATGGTCATAGTTTCAGGCACGTCCAAAAAGTCGTCTGATATAGCGTCACCTGATGTGCAGTTATAGTACTCACCTGCCAGTTGTGGACAAGCAAACGCTGATACACTTAATAAAGAACATAGTAGCAAAATAGATTTTTTCATATAAAGCCCCCATTGGAATTTGTCTCTTCAAAAAAGAAACGTTGTAATAATCGAAACTGCGTATCACAAACCTAAGAGGGTTTTAATGAAATAAAAAATTCCATATAAAATTTATCTGTATTTGCCACTAGAAATGAAAAAGGCCCCATATTGAACATGGGGCCTGAAATTATAAGTTGTTAACTTACTTTTTTAATGGTCAGTCCCTTTTGAGAAGCAGTCTTCTCAAAGTTTTGAACCAGGTCTTCAATAGCGTGGTCGACGTACTTGGCCTTGCTAAAATCAAGAGTTAGATGACCTTTTGAGCGTTCCTTTTCAAGCTCAGAGGCAACTTTTGGAAGGTTCACAAATGAAAAGCTTCCAACAAAGCTAAGCCTGTGCTCTCCTGCCTCTTCATTTGATTCAATGTATCCTGAGTGAGTTTTCCAAAGAAGTCTCACCAGTGAAAGCGCAAATCCCAATGCAACACCAGCAAGAAGGTTGATAAACACAACTCCCGCCACAGTTGAAAGGTAGATTGCCACTTCACTGTTTCCGTACTGCTTAAAGACTTTGATTGATTTAAAATCCATAAGCTTAAATCCAGTAAAAACTAGAATCGCCGCAAGTCCGGCCTTTGGAATGTATGCCAACACCATTGGAAACATAAACAGCATAATTAGAAGCCACGCTCCATGCATAATTGTTGCGCCTTTTGTTTCTCCTCCGGCCTCAACGTTCGCTGAAGTTCTAACAATTACCCCAGTAAGTGGAAGTGCTCCAACCACACCGGCAACAGTATTGCCTATCCCTTGCGCCAAAAGCTCTTTATTGTAGTCAGACTTGTGACCAGTTTTGATCTGATCCACTGCAGTAACACATAAAAGAGTTTCAGTGGTGGCAACGAAGGCCAGCATTAGAGCTGAAAAGATGTAGCTAACTTTGAAACCGTCCAGTCGATTCCAGATCATGCTGTCGCCAATGACGCCTGTAAGATCACTCGGAAGCTCGACTAGAAGAATATCAAGATTAGCGCCCCAAACAATCAGACTTGCCGCTACAATAGCGATCAATGGGCCAGGAACTGGATTTTTAACCCTTTGTTTGAAAAGGTTCCAGCCTACAATCAGGCCAATGGTAATTAGTCCCAAAAAGCCTGCCTGCATATGGGCGGCTCCACCAACAGTCGGGTCAAAGACCTTAAGTATTGCTTGTGGGATAGTGATGATGTTTTCAAAAGCGCTGCCCTTAGGCGTGTCATCAACCATTACATGAAATTGACTAGCAAAAATTAAAACACCAATACCCGCAAGCATCCCCTTCACTACTGATGGGGAAATTGCGCGAAATAAGGGGCCGGCCTTCAGAAACGCGAAAAGGGCCTGAAATAGACCTGCCATCAAAGTAATGATTGCAAGTCCTTCAATCCCTTCGGTTTGAACAATATCAAAAACAATTACGGCCAGGCCTGCAGCAGGTCCACTTACCTGCAACGGAGATCCAGTAAAGGCTCCAATGACTAAACCGCCAATAATTCCAGACAATAATCCATAAACAACTGGTACTCCACTTGCCATGGCAATTCCCATACATAGTGGCAATGCCACTAGAAAGACCACTAGGGATGAGAGCAGGTCTTTGTGAAAATAACTTTTAAAATAGTTTTGCATTAGCAAATCTCCTTAAAGACTTTTAATTTCATCGACGACTTTCACATCGCCGTCTTCGATTTGGTACAACCAACCTTCTAGAGTAAGTTCACCGGCCTTTACTTTCTCCTTAACAAAGTCATAAGAAAGTATGTTGCTTAGCTGAGCTTTGATGTTTTCAATAATAACTTGATCAGTGCTCATCTTGGCCTCAACTGCCTTATCTTTTAGTGGTTGTAGACGATCAAGATACTTGGATATTACTGGAAGCTGACTGCTGTCCACTCCATCCATTAGTGCACCAACAGCTCCACACTTAGTGTGCCCACATACAACAATTTCTTTTACTCCCAATGCCTTTACTGCATATTCCAAAGTGGCCGCGTCTGCGTCGCCAGTTTGCTCTCCACTTGCAGGTACTGTATTTCCGGCGTTTCTAACAACAAATAGTTCGCCAAAATCAGTATTAGTCATGGCGTTAGGGCAAATTCTTGAGTCAGAACAGGTAATTAAAAATGTCTCAGGTGCTTGACCGTTTTTAAGCTGCTCCATTTTTTCTTTAGTTGCAGGTGTTAGGTTGTTTTTAAACGTAGCGTGTCCTTCAATTGCTTTCATAGAAGCTCTCCTTGTGCTTTTGAAAAGTTTATAAAATGAATGTAACTTGAATAGAAAAGTAATTACGCCTGTTCGGGCGGTCTCTTAGCGGGTTCTAGATTGATATCCAGAATACTATCGATGTGGGTTGGAAAAATTGGATATCCAACTTCTCCATCGTATGACCATGATGCATTCTCCGAAAGTGTCTCTTCAATTTCTTCATACAGAGCATTGGTAAACTGAGCCTCTATTACTGAAGGAGCTGAAGGAACCCCGGATTGTTGTACATCAATTGCATGAACATCTTCAAATGACGGATTGGCATTACTGGGAAGCGTGATGAATGTCCCTAATATGAATACCAACAAAATGGAGATGCATGCTTTCATGGAGGATATGATAACCTCAACCTGAACTCTGATCAACGAATTTAACAAGTTTTTTGTATTGACGGGAGTCAAGGAATGAACAAAAGAAACCGTTTAAGTATTCTACTTGCTTGCAGACCGGAAGAACACTCTTCAAAATAAAACAGCCTCTCTCTTTATTCAGATTTGAATTAGAGAATACACTAAACTAAGATAGCTTATTAACTTTTTATTAGTGAAAAAGGAAAGGGAAGTATGAGACTATTAATAATTCCGACAATTTTTGTAGTTACCTTGACACAGGCCAATGCGGACCATGGCCTTATGTTAAAAAAAGCTGGGTACAAACTTCCTCAAACAAAAGAAATAGTTTTAAACCAAGAAAAATCTAAAATGACGTTTAAAAACACCCAGAAATTTTCCAAGCGAGATTATGCTCGATTAACTAATAAGTTCAAATATGTTCAATCGTGGGAAAATGATTTTAAATTGCCTGCCCCTAATAATAATGACTCAAGTCAGACAGAAAAAGAAATCTCAGAGCTTATCGGTTTAAAGAAACAGAGAACTAATTCCATAATTAATGATATTCAAAATGAAAGAAATATATATGGGTTTCGCTTCGGTGCAATTTATGGAAACGACATATTCTTCAACTACGAGAAAGACCCGGTGCGAGACTTCCTGTTGGAGTACATTCCAGACCTAGTTACATTAACCTTTAAATTTAAAAACAAGTTCAACAGGGTAAGACCAAGTTTTTTATCAAATCAAATAAAACCAATCATCCCAATTCCCGAGCATCCGGCCTATCCTAGTGCGCATAGCTCAAAGGCAAACTTCATTGCGATTGTTTTAAGTAATTTCTCCCCTTGTCTATCTGAGGTTTTTAAGACTGACGGTAAAAGAATAGCCAAAAACAGGGAGATCGCTGGCGTGCATTATTCAAGTGACAGTAAAGCTGGAGCAGTGTTAGCAAGACAATACTATGACTACATTATGAGAAGTGAAAAGACTCGAAAAGAGTTGATGATTGCCAAGTCATTTTGGAAAGAAAACTACCATGAATGCCCTTAAGATAGTTCCCATCTTTTGATTGTATCTTTAAAAGCATCCCCCTGATAGAAATATATATGAAGGTGTGTTAGCACACACACTATTCCAAAAAATGGATGTAGGAAGAAAGCTATAAATAAATGCTTAATGATAAACATGCCTGCTACAAGTTTTCTTAGTCTCTTAAACCACAAAAATAGTACTGAAAATTGAAGGATAACGACACTTACGCTAATAAAGCGGGCGACGTTACTATAGTTGCTCAATCCAACTCCCTG
Source organism: Halobacteriovoraceae bacterium (assembly GCA_002711995.1). GTDB lineage: Bacteria > Bdellovibrionota > Bacteriovoracia > Bacteriovoracales > Bacteriovoracaceae > UBA845. The sequence continues at coordinate 5,394 of PASN01000003.1, forward strand.
TAAAAAATCAATTTTGGGAGCTAAATAGAATTCTATAACCCGTCCATCTAGCCATATACTATCTGTTAACTTGTTAACTCCATTGTAAATGTAGATCACACTCAAATGAGATAACATCAATAAGTAGCCGCAAGACTTTAGAAAGTCGTCTTTGGAGGGCCTTCCAATAAATGCCAGAAATAAAGTAAGATTAAATACAAAGACATCCGCTCCATAACTAAATTGAAGACTTAAAATTGAGCTCAGGGCCAAAGCTATAAACAAGAATGTCCTCTTCGCTGAAAACAAAGAGATTCCTAGAGAGAAGAAAAGCCCATACAAAAGAATTCTTGAAACTTCAAAACTGGAAGGATTGGTCGAAAAGTATAAGTAGTAAGTTTCGACATTAATAATTTTCTCAAAGTGAAAAATGATTATAAAAACAACACTCAGAACAAACAAAATATTTTGAATTGACCNTAACTTTCCCACGATGAAACCTCTCTCGCCTTTCCTCCTTCGCAGGAAGTTAAAAATAAATAAAGAGTCTTATCACCTATTATCATTTGCCTATTTATACCTTCATTTTTAATCCGGTCTAAAATAAGGGAGATTTCAATTTCAGATAATGTGGGGCCAACTACATGCAAATAGGATTTATCAATTTCATATTCGAAGTTTTCACAGACAAATCCCCCTACATCTTCTAGGTGACCTGTTAAGATTGCCAATCTTATTGTATCAAACCTTTTATTTATAATTTCGTAAAGCAGGCCGCCGAATTTCTCAGTTTTAAGGGGCACTAGGTCTACCCTCTCGAAATCTCCGTCGCCGTCAATCTCAAAAAGATAGGTATAAAACAATATATTCGACTTAGTGTAAAAGCTGAATCGGGCAACCCCCCTATGGTAGGAACTGACTAAACTATAAATGGAAGAAATGAACTGATTTTTCCTAAAATGGGCCTGAAAGTACAAAGGGGAAATGGAGAATAAAACTAAGTTCACCAAAACAATGCAGAGTATGAATAATTTAAAAATCTTCATAGAATTCAAGCTCACACTCTTTTACTCGTTACAAAAAGACCATTATTATCCAATATAAAGTTATCTAGAATACAATTTGAATCAAGCTTTATGGTTTTTTGGCCAACTCCCTCTCGAAGGATGAGGGTAGTTTTTCCTGTTTTCTTTATTTTTATAACTCTTGAATAAGGACTTAAATAAAAAACTCTCTCCCCCACTTTTTTTCTAAACATAAGGTTTCTATAATCCTTACTTAGATTAAGATACCCAAAAAGTTTGTACTCTTTGCGCTTTAAGATTTTATTCCCCAAACTTCCCATTGAGGACGAAATTTTTATTGCCCAAAGAAGCAAATAATCCAAAGGGTTAACATTTCTTGAGTTGCTAAAGCGATAGGAGGCAAAAGAACAATTCCCCTTACCCAATTTCACTTTAAAATAGAGTGTATCAAAAAAAAATCGGCCAATATATTTTAAAACGCCACCTCCATAGTATACGAAGGCTTTGGAGTCTGCGTTGAGAAAGAAGTTACATCCTTCCTGGTAGGCCCGATATGAAAGTTCAGTATCCTCACAGCGTCTTAGTTCCTCATCAAATCCATCGAGGCCTCTAAAAAGTGAGGCCCGGTATATGCAAGCGGCAGTATTCACAACAGGTAAAGTTATCTCCACATGGGGAAGTGAGCAAACAAAGCTTCCACCCGTGACCTGATCCTTAAGTTTCAACCTAAACTTATCGAGGAACCTTTTCCCATCTCCAGTAGGAATAATCGCGCTTGAAGCACACGAATAGATCCCTTGCATTTCTTGAATTAAACTACATGCCCAATCATCAGATAGGACACAATCAGAATCAATAAAGGCCAGAAACTCTCCACGAGCATATTTTACCCCAAAATTTCTAGCGTAGGCCGCATTACGCTTTTCACAGACCAAAAACCTAACGTCTTTAAATTTTTCCTTAAACTTTTTAATAAGCTCGTCAATCTTAGGGAGTCCGTTTAGAACTACGACAACCTCATAAAAACTTATTTTTTTTTGATTTTGAATTGAAAGTATGACCTCCTCAAGATATTTCACTTGGGACGCTGGCACGATGAAACTAAGTAGAGGTTTTTCTTCTTCAAAGGACAAGGATTTTTTGCTCCATTGCAGTTTTTAAAAAGGAATCAATATCACTTAGAAGCTTTTCTTCAGGGATACCGTATTTTTCTAAGATTACTTTATGTAACTTTTCGATTTCTTTTTCCTTAGTTTTGCTGGAACTAATAATTATATTGAAAAAGTAATACGCTAGACCTTTAACCTCAAAAATATCTTCAGAGGATGGACTTAGAGGAACAACATAGGTAATTGAGTTTTCTTTTTCATGATTGCATACAAATTCATCTTCGTTGAAAGATAAGCTATTCAAAGTCTCTATTAAATTTTGCATAAGACTCCTCAGTGAGTTTGATCATTTTCATATATGAAGCCTTCCTATGAGCTTCAGGGTGCTCATAAGAGAACTTTTTCTTTTTGTACTTTTGAATTCGGTCAAAGGACTCTGCTATATCTTCATCATTTATAGAAGCGCGATAAAACTCCGCAAGTTCAGTAAACTCATGAAATGAAAACGTTGAAAGAACTGAAAAGAGCAAAGGCATAAATATAGCCTTTAAAAGTTTAGAATCAATCGCTTCAACCTCTCTAAAATCCTTAGCAAGTTTATCTAAAAGATTTTCAATTGCTACAGAATTCACCTGTGTTGCATCTGCATCTTGAAAATACTCTTTTCTAGTTGATTCAAGCTCACATATTACCTTGTTACAACTCTCAATGACTTCACCCAGAGTTTTTAATGATGCTTCAGAGTATTCTTTATATTTTTTAAGAAAATAAAGAAGATCGATAGGTCTGTGGTCACTATCCAGAGTATTTCTAGACTTATTCTCATAATTCAAAAAGTTAATATCAATATTAAATTTAAACAATGAACTAAGCATTATCATGACCTGGTTATTATACACTGTTGGGCAAATTAACAACTGAGGTCTTTCTCGTTTATGCTCTTTTAAATATGCAAGTTTCGAATCTACAGAGTTCCAATCTCCGCTCTTTATTTTACACCTAAATTTTTCATTTAAGAGGAACTTAAACTCTCTTTTATGAATAATTTTAAACCCCTTGTAGGAAGAAATACTCGTCACTGCACCACGTGCCCTGTCAAGAATTTGAGTAATCATAAAAAAGTCATAAAGCAAATCTTCCAAAACTAAATCTGGAATTTTGCTTTGGACTTCACACCTAAATCTCTTACTCTCTTTCACAGGCAAGTACTCATCTGGATTTTTCCACCAGAATTGTCTCTCAGGGTTCTCCATCACAAAGCTAAAGAAATAAGGGATGTCGCCTCTTTCTAATTGTTCACTTTCTTCACTTAAAAAGTAATCAAAACCCTTTCCACCAACAAAGGGCAAATAAAGCCTAGTATCGCGAAAAACAACTCGACTGATGCACTGGTGTCTTTTTGCATCACCTAAAAAGGCCTTTTCAAGTTGTGACTTGTTAGAAAGATAGATTTTTAGGTATTTATAATATCCAAATATTAGCTTTACGCTAAAGTCAGGATCTGGGTATTCATCAAGATACTCAAGAAACAGAGAGACTCCCGAGCAGCAGTGAAGGTGTTTTTTATCCGCAGAGACCAACCCCATCTGAGTGAACTTAAACTTTTGATAAAACACTTCGAGATCGACAGGCGCAAAAATCACACTATTATTATGTTCTCCAAATAAGATGTTATTTTTGTGTAGGTCTCCCACTCCTAAAAAGTTCATAAGAGCTAAGACACCCCCGATTTGTTCAATCTCTAAGTCTGATAATTGGCGAGAGAGGCTTGATGTACTCAAAAAGCTACATTCCCTTTTTTCTAAAGACAGTTCAAATTTAGGTGAGACTTTAAATTTTGGGAGTATTTTCAGAGAGTCATCGGTTAATTCATCTATAACTCTTCTGAAGTTACTTTCCGGAGAATAAACTTTATACTCACAAAATAGCGATCGGTGTCGAAAAAGATTACCTTCTTTAACTACACCCTTTCGTTGGAAATTATGGACATCCGAGTCAATTTCGAACCTTATGTTGTGCATGACGTAGTCACAGGCCCACACATAAAGGTCGTCATACAAGCGACAGATTCCGCTGAAGCATAGGCACTAAGCTCATCGATATCAGGAAGTTCAAGTTCAAGCTTTGCAATGCCTCCAAACTCATAAGTTTCGGGCAGTAAATTTTCAAACCTTTTATCCATAGATAAACCTTAACTCTTGCATGATTATTCATTTACGACTTATAAAAACCATCGCACTAAAGTCAATTATACGCCATTACTGGCAGATAAGCACTTAACATTTGAAAAGTGAATGTCTCATAAAATAAGACTAGGTTACTGAAAACATGAATTTCACCCTAATTAAGGTACGAAAATAATACTACCTAAAATAAGAACACCCTGCCACACAAATAAAATGCACCACTCCTAAACCAAGTGCAGTTTCGGCAACATTAACGCAGCACCCCATCACAATAAAAATAGCTCNAAGAAAAAGAAAGATTTGTTAGATGATGTGTTCTATAAAAGATTAAATCAATTACAGCAGGAAAAAGAGGACAAAAAATCTCGTTCAACAGGGTTAGTTTCACAAAATAAAATTTAAACAGACTTGATATCTTATAATGAAGAATTGCGTATTTGCTCTTGGTCTTATTTCTACCATTATTTTTAGTATTTCATTCATGAATACAAAGAAAGATCTACATATAGACGAATTATATTCTTTAGTTCAAAGCACTGGTCGTCGTATCGAGATGACGATTCCCGAAGGGAAAACTATTGAAAAGAAAGATTATCTCAAGAAAACTTTTACAACTAGAAATTCATTTTTTTCAGATATATTTAGGTTGAGGGAGTATGCTGATTCTTCCCACACAAACCTCTACTATTCCTATTTAAGAACCTTTCTCATCGGATTTACAAATTTTACTCTAGAAGAATTTATCAAACGCGGTGTGCTCGCAAACATTCTACTACTGATCATTTCTTTTTTTACAATATTCTACACATTAAACAAATATTACACACTAAGTAATTATTTAAGTTTAACTCTAGCTTTCACCTACACAATACTTCCAGGATCAATTTCAAATTTACTTTTTATTAGGCCATATCAATTACAGACGACTTGTTTATTGATATTTCACCTTTTCTTTCTAAGTTTAAATTCGGAAAGAGGCAATAATTCTCTAAAGACTATACTGTTCATAATTTCCCTAACATCCCTCTTTTTAAGTGGATACTTCTCTTTACTCTACTTAACTATTTTCTATATCGTATTTTTCCTTCGAACTAAGCAGTTCCATCACCTCAAGTATCTGATGGCCGCTTTTTTATTAACACTATTTATTTATCCATCATTCTTTACCCCTTTAGTAGGAATGAGAGGACAAGAAGTCGCAAGCAACCTAATTTTAGGTCGCAATCTTTTTCAGAGTAAATCATGGTCATTTCTCTTAGAATTTATGTTGTCTAGTCTTGCAACGTTGATCATTGTTTTCGTTTCTTTTAAAGAAAGAAGTAAAAAGCTTCTCCCAATACAAATAGGATTAGTTGCCACCTTATTTTTAATTATATTCATTGCTCCATACCAAGAGATGAGATATCTCAACCCTTATCTAATTGCAACAAGTACACTCGCTCCAATTGCAATTAAGTTAATCCCAAGAAATTGGACTTTTATTGCGATTACGATCTTCATAACCTCATCGTTTTTCACATCACAAATAGAAAACGACAATCAAGATATTTATAATCAAAAAAGAGATTTTTTAAAGGATATAAAACACCTATTAATTCTAGGTATGAAGGATGAGCCTAGATCCCACAGAACGTTTTCCCAAATAATCTTGCACCTTCCTAGAGGTTCAAAAGTAAGCTACTACTCGTTTGCTAAGAATGTAGATTTTAATAAATTTGATGGCTATTGTTTTTATAACAAAAATGCTCAGGCAAGTAGATTGCATAAAACAGATAAGCTTTTACAGATCAACTCTATTTTATGTAAAAGAAAAAAAGATTTTAAAAACCTTTAGCTACTTAGACAACTTTCGAGCAATTATTACTAATTGTATTGATTGTTCTTATAACCATAATAGATTTTAATAAATTGAAAAAACAGAGAATGAAAACTAACCAAAGGTTTAAATTTACCGTCTCTAGTCTCTTGCCACTCAGAAACAAAGTGTCCTTCAAATAACAATGCTTGATTTGATATGTACAAAAACAGTTCTAAGTCGAATAACCAGTCGGACAGAAATTTCCTTCCNCTTAGAATTTCCATCACTGTGCGATTAAAAACTTTAACACCGCACTGTGTATCGCTAACATTGAGAGAAAATAATTTTTTAACAGCAAATCCAAAAAAAAAGACTTATACTCCCTCGCCCGAACCTACGTTTTACTCTCAACTTTCCTTCTCTTCGGCATGCATAGACCATATCACGAGAAGAGCTTGCAACCTTACTTATCATTAAATTCAATTCACTCAGAGTAATCGGAAGATCCGCATCCATATAGCCGAAAGAAGCATAAGACTCACTACAGCCTTTAGTTTTTAAGTATTCAAACCCACGCTTTATGGCAAAACCTTTTCCCAAGTTTTTTTTAAGTCTTAGAAGTGAAATTTTATCAGACAAGAAAGAAGAAATGATACTTGCAGTCCTATCAACAGAACCATCATCAACAAATAAAAAGCTAATATTTTCTATCTGGCCGTTCTTTATACTTTGTAAGGTTTTAAGAATTCTTTTTTCTTCATTGAAGCATGGAATTATAATAATGGTCATTTCCTATTCCTCAGAAAAAAAATTCTTAAACCTGAATCCCTTTCATAATCGATCTAGAGAGATTAAATAATTTTCATCAAAGAATATGAAACGCACTTCAGGTCTCAATACAATATATCAAAATTTTTATCTCGATAACCTTCTTTGAATATTATGAATACATTGTGTTTTAGAAAAAAATGAATGTTAAATAAACCAGCATCGTCTTATGTCATATCCACAAGTCAGGATACCCAAGTTAAAAGCTCCATTTTTCGTCAAATCTAATGAGTTGAATACTGGCAAGGTTCAAGTGATGGTTTTAAGTAAAAAAAAAAGCCCCTGGTATTAACAGGGGCTTCAATATATCGGTTTAATGATAAATTTGGTTGCGGGAGCAGGATTCGAACCTACGACCTTCGGGTTATGAGCCCGACGAGCTACCAGACTGCTCCATCCCGCGCTAATTCTTAAGACGTGTAAGGTTATAAGCTATTATAATTTCTTTGTCTACCCTTTATTATTCCGTCTAAATAAAAAAAAAGTTATTCGCTCAATCATAAATGCCTAAATTTACGAGACCTTCGTTCGATAAGGCTAATAGAACATGAATTTGTGAAAGTTTGGAGCACGAAATGGAAAACAAAAAAACAAGTCAACCTCTTAATATCACTGTAGAAGCAAGAGAGCTAAGCGCTCCTCAGCGACGTGTGCTTAAGACAGTTACGAACCTTATGGCACATGTAATGACTACTGACGAAGAGTCTGAGTATTTTGATTCGAGTTCTGAACTAATGAAGCTTGTGGCAGGNGCCATCAAGCAGGCGAACTTTACATCAATCTGGAGAGAAAATGAGGAGATTCCCTACTCTACCCAGGCATTGGAGTTTTGTTTGGACAACCTTACTGACGAAATTCAAACAGAGGACATCGTTCGCTACGACAACTAATTGAAAGTACAAACTTCACAAATAAAAAAGCTCGCCTAAGCGAGCTTTTTCTTTTTATTTTTGGGCTTTCTTTTGAGCGGTAATCGCTTTGGTTTTCTTTATATTGTCCAAAGTCTCAAAATAGATTTCTTTTCTAAATTTAGTAAAATCTTTTGAGTCAGCGATAGTCGCGTTCTTTTGCTTTCTAGAGCTTTTCTTTACATCCACTGAGCGCTTTTGAGAAACATAGACCTCAGCGTTGGCACGCTTGGTTCCGTCTTTATTAATGCCAATCTTTTTAAGCAACTCAGCTTTGGTGATGTATTCCCATCTTCCTGGCTGCAGTCCATCGATAGAAAGGTTTCCAATGGCAACCCTTCTCAGCTTGTCAATTGTTACGCCGGCCGCTTCACAGATTCTTCTAATTTCTCTGTTCTTGCCTTCATTTAGTCTAAACTCTAGCCATGTTTTTTGAGGTAGCTGCTCTAAAACACGAACTGACTTTGGCTTAAGGATCCCATCGTGAGATACGATCCCGGCCTTAAGTTTGTTTAAAAGCATCTCATTCACTCTTCCAAACACCTTTACTTCGTAAACCTTTGTTACTTCAAACTTAGGGTGCATGATCATATTCGCCATATCTCCATCATTTGTCATAAGCAGCAGGCCTTCTGAAAGGTAGTCAAGTCTCCCTACAGGGAAANCTCTTTGCTTTATTGGAATGAGATCCATTACAGTTTTTCTTCCCTCTGGATCGGAAAGAGTGGTCATATAGCTTCTAGGCTTATTAAGTGCAATATAGATATGGTCAACGCTTAGAAGGTCTATGATCTCTCCATCAACCATAACTACGTCGCCTTCAACAGAGACCTTTGTGCCAAGCTCTTTAACGACTTTGTCGTTAACTTTCACTCTACCTTGAACAATTAAATCTTCGGCTTTTCTTCTTGAGGTTACACCACAGTCTGCGATGTATTTTTGCAATCGAATCGATTGTGCTTTCATGACTTCATCCTTTTATCTGCCTCACGGCGGTTAATAATATCTAGGAAGTGTTTATGCTACACACGGTCATTGAAGTCAATAGCGTGTGAAGTAAATGCCGCCGAAGCAGGCGTAAGTTATTCTTTATCTGTTAAGAAATCAATATCAAGGTCCAAATCTTGAGCATTTATACCGGATAGATCGATTTTCTCAACTGTTTCCTCTTCTGACTCAGAATCTTCGGAAGGTCCCATTAGATCATCAAAAGCGGCATCAAGAGCGTCAGACAATTCTTTCGCTTCAAAGTTAATCTCCTGACCACCTTCAGCCTCATCAAAAGAGATTGGCTCTTTTAGCTCAGGTGCGTCTTCAAGATTCTCTTCATCAATTGAAGAGAGCTCATTCATGGCCTCTTCCGCTTGGAGATTTGTATCCTCCAGGCTTGATTCAAGACTTATAATGTCTGAGTCATCAAAGTCATCTTCAAGAACTAACTCCGACTTAGGCAATTCACTAAAATCAAACTCATCTTCATCTAGTCTTGGAACATTGAAAAGTTCTTCTGAAGACGTTGGATCAACAGCTTTTGGTTCAATAATATTTGTTATTAGCTCAGAAACTGTGGAGGCCTTGTTTTGCTCAACAATTTGAGCCTTGCTTACGTATTCTTCCAACAGATCAAAAGCCGATTTTTTCTCGACACCCTCTTCTGTTGAACGCTTCTTGTCCATATCCACCAAAGACTTGGTGAAAATTGTTTCAGACGCTATCTCTTTAATTGAGTTGCTTAGCTGATCAAGCTCTTCAAGCTCATCAAAATCAAACTTGGACTTCTCACCTGTTTGAACAATGCTTTTGATCTCATTAATAGAAGCAACATCAGAAGCAGTAGCAAGCTCGTTAAGCTCAGACTCGCTAGGAAGTTCAGTAATCTCATTCAAGTTAAACACTTCAAGAAACTCATTTGAAGTACCATAAAGAGAGGGTCTTCCCATTTCATCAGAACGCCCTGTGATTCTCACAAGTCGCTTATCCATCAACTGTCTTACAATGTGGGAGCTATCAACACCTCTGATTGACTCGATAGATGTCTTAGAGATCGGTTGCTTGTAAGCAATTATTGCAAGAACTTCCAACGCCGTTGGGCTCAACTGCATAGAGGACACTTTAAACATATTTTTAACTATATTGGAGTAAGTGGCCTTCGTTCTAAACTGATAACCTTGGGCAACTTCCATAAGGCGAATGCCGTGGTGTTTTGCCTCATACTCTTCTTGAAGTCTTGCGATCGACTCATGAACAACTCTTAAAGGAAGATCTGAATCTATTTGAGTCTTAATCTTCTGAAGAGTCACTGGCTTGTCGCTCATGAAGATAATCGTTTCAATAGCGCCACACAGAGTCTCGTGATTAAGGCCTGTTCTTGCTTGCCACAACTTGTCCTCTTGTTCCTTCTCGTTGAAGAAGTCAAGGTCAAGGCTAAATTCCTCTTTAGTAAAATCCCAAGAATAATCAATTACGTTCATACCAATCCCACCTACTGAGGCGCCGTCTCAGGCGCGCTTCCAACAATATCTTCGTCCGTTATTTCTTCTTTCTCGTCCTCTGGATCAAACCCATCGGCCGTTTCAACATCAAATGAGTCTAGGCTGTTAACAACTTCAACATAAATGTCGCCGTCGTGCTCATTTTGAAACACATCAAGCTTATTAAGCCTTGCAAGCTCAAGAAGAGAAATGAAAGTGATTACAATTTCATCTCGGTTTTCTTGAGTGTTTAAAAGCTGGGTCAAAGTTGTCTTCGCTCCAACTTCCAACCTATTCTTAAGCTCTGTAAGCTTTTCTTTAATAGAAAGTCTATCTCTCTTTACTACTGTATATTTTCTTTTCTCTCTTCTTAGAAAGTCCACCATCACTTCAGTAAGTGAGTCCAATGACATAGGTGTAAGGATAGAGTTTTGAATTGCCTTTCTGTCCACCTTTGGCTTAACAAATACATCCTCATCCCTTCTAGGAAGAGTCCAGAGCTTCTCGCCAAGCTTTTGAAACTTCTGAAGCTCTTCAAGCTTCTCTATAAGCTGGGCCTTTGTGGTGATTTCCAAGTCACCTTCTTCAATTTTTATTTTTTGATCTTCTTNCTGGGTGACAGTCTGAGACTTAATAAAAAGAAGAGATGCAGCCATGTAAAGATACTCACCAGCTACATCAAAGTTCACATCTTGAAGCTTTTTAAGATAATCAAGGTATTGCTGGGTGATTTGATTGATATCCAAGTCTTTGATGTCGACTTCTTCTCTTTGAATCAAGTGCAATAGCAGACCCAGCGGTCCATCAAATTTGTCCAATTTGACTTGGATGTTGTTCTCAATCATGTCGTGTGTGTCTCTCTCTAATATTTAATTAGCTAAAAAGCTGCAAAAAATAATAAGTAATATTCTGCCCAACTTGAGTCAGCGGTCCCAACACTCTTCCTAAGGTTGAAACACCCATCATACTAAGACCGATAATCGCCAAAAAAATCATTGGAGTGTATCTGGCCAAATCTTCATATTTTCTAAGAGCGTTTCCTTTCAAAAATGAAGCAACCATCTTCGAGCCATCCAAAGGTGGCAGAGGAATAAGGTTAAAAAACGCCAACAAGAAATTAATGAATATTGAGTAGCTAAGCATTTGCAAAATAACAGCGTAATAAGAAAAAGTTTGAGAAACTTGGGTTGCCACAAAAGCGTAAAGGAACGCCGAAAGTGTCCCTAGAATTAGGTTTGCTCCAGGTCCAGCAAAACTCACCCAAAACATCGCTTTGCGATGGTCTTTGAAGTTTCTGCTATCAACTGGAACAGGTCTAGCCCATCCAATCACGGCCCAGCCTAAAACAACTCCAATTAGAGGAAAAACTATTGTGCCCATGGGATCCACATGAGCGGCAGGGTTGAAAGTAAGTCTTCCCTCTCTTTCCGCAGTGGTGTCACCAAATCTTTTGGCCACGTAGCCGTGTGCCCACTCGTGAAACACGATGGCCATCAGAAAGCCTGGCGCTGATTGAGCTATTGTAAAAAGGATTCTTTGTACGTCCATAAGCAGATTTAATATCAAATTGCGCACTATGACGCAATCATTGGCCGAGTTTTTCTCTTTTCATGCTCCGGCCGATATCCCATAATAAAAACAGTATGATAAAGAAAAAGATTCAAACGATTTTATTTTTTCGCAACGCAGACAAACAAAAAACCTTTTTGATTTTGCGTACGAACCAGCGCAGAAAAAACTTCTGGCAAAACGTAACTGGCTCACTGGATCAGGGTGAATCTTTTGAATCCGCAGCAATTCGAGAGGCACAAGAAGAAACCGGCCTCAGTAAATCCAACATACTTAACGTTCATGATCTCGATCTTTCTTTTGAATTCTTTGATCAATGGAAGAAAGATGTTCTAGAAAAATGTTTTGCTATAGAAATAAAGGAAGAGTTTTCAATACAGCTCGACCCTTCAGAACACGACCAATTTAAATGGGTGAAGCAAGAAGACCTCAAGAGCGATATAGTAAAGTTTGAATCCAACTGGAAGGCGTTGGAGAAGGTGAATAAAAATCTATGAAGCTTTTAGCGACAATTCTTTTTATTCAGGCAATTTCCTTTGCTCAAGAGCTTGACTTTGAAGCGGTCGATGAACTCGTGGACCGAGAGCAAAAAATTATTGAGACCATAGTCGCAAATGAACTGAAAAACAGAAAAGGTCTTCCAAAAGAAGCCGTGGTCGTCCAACTATCCGACATTCTCAAATCTCCCACACAGACGGTCCACATTTCCAAGGGTGCAAAGCTTGTAAACCTCTTTACCGGCGAACAAGAACTTTTGACCAAAGACATCTATGCTGTGGCCTACACCAAACCTGATTCTTCAGGCTATTTCTATTTAAAGAATAATTCGGGAGATATCCCATATAAAACCCTTATTAAGAATCTCACCGATATAACTCTTGTGACTCAAATGTATGAGCCTCCCGTACACTACAAACCTATTTTAAAAGACGATAAACCTAAAAAATATATTGATAAAGACTTTGACTTCACCACTGAGCTCAACCTTCACCTTGGAACAACCAATCCAGGCTTCACCCGAGATTTGGTAAATGATGGACATAATGGTCAATTGGTTGGCTATGAGCTTCAGGCCTACGATAGCTTTAGACTGCCTTTTTCAGTTGGAGCATCACTGCTGTACGAAACCATCACAGCAACTATTGGAAATGGAAGTGAAAACTATAATTCAAAAGCTCTTATTGTAGGGCCATTAATAAAATCAAGGCCATTTGAAGTCTTTGAATTTCCAATTGTTGCCAGCGCAGGCGTAAGAACTTCGCTTTATTCAAATATTGACGAGCAAAGGGCCACAGAGTCCCTTAAGTACAACCTATCAAAAACTGAACTCTTTGCAGGTCTTCAACATAATATTTCGATTAACGATGTTTATGTCACACTTGGGATCAACTTTAAAAGGCAATGGATAAAGGCAAGCTCTACTGAATTTAAAACCGACTTGTCCTTCGATAACACTTATGATGACAGTCTATCATTTACAATTGGTCATCTAGCGAGGTGGCCATGATTGTTCTTTTAATTCTTGCAACCATCACCCCGTGTTTTGGGGCCAAGTTTCACAAACACCACGATGGTCTTCAGCTTAGAGAAAACAAAGGTCAAGTCACTGTTTTAGAGGCTCCATTATTTTCAAGTCCTGACACCGACAGCTTTATAATTGAACACATCAGAAAGGGTGAAGAAATCTATATCCACCCTGCAGAGTTTCAAATAGACAGGTATAGAGACGTAGTGGATGTCACAGAGGAAGAGATCCGGCAAAGAAAATTACTATTGAATAAAATGCATCAAGATCCTCTTTTTAGAGATGAGGAGGACACATATATTCCAGAACCCAATTCAAGGTTTTTTAAAACACTCGCGACAAGCGGCGCGGACGCCTGGATCTTAAAAGAGCATGTATTTCTCCTCTATCAAGATGTCAGAGAGCTAGACCAAACTGTCGAGCTTCATGATCCAACAGACTACAGAATTGAGGAGCCATTGCCTGAGGGCTTCCCACTAAAAGGACCAAAGGTTTACAGGAGCTACTTTGGACTGGCACTAGGCATTCCAAACTACCCGGCCTATGAGTATCCATCCCAAATCAACGATACAGGTTTCGATTTCCTAAAAGAGTTCTCCTACGCTTGGTTTTCAAGCGTTAAATTTGACCCTGAAAAGAGACTCTTTTTTGGCGGACTAATAAACGTTGCCCAAGGACAGATTGATTATCAGCTGGATGGCCGCAGGTCGGAAGAGACAACTTTTAAGATTTCAGCTGGTCCCTTGATCAATTATGACCTTTGGAGAAATGACCAACTTCGAGTTAACGCCCACACTTCCCTGCAGTTTGCTTTCATTGATTATTTGGAGATTAAACAGTTTTCAGCGGATGAATCAGACACAAGAACTTTTCAAAGCTATCAGTTTGCTCCAAGGGCAGGACTTAATATCCAGAAACCAAAATACTTCTACTCAATGGATTTAGTTGTTGGTTTCAATCTAAATTGGGACCTCCCCAGAACTTTCAATGCATCCTCCAGTAAAGATCGGCCTTCTTGGTGGAGCGGAGACAGCTTCACCCGGGATTCAAGCTTCCAGACCACTTATTTCGTTGGCCTACAGGGCGATTACTAGGCCCTAGGCAAAGATTTCCCTTCCCAAGCTTTTAAGAAATTTTATTCAAGGGCCATAAATTTGGCCCGATAAGCCCTGTGTACGGACAAGATGTCTGAACCCAAAGAAAGATATTCAGGAGGAACTATGAACACGCCGCAAAACCAAATCACAAAAGAAGTACTTTTCCAGAAACTAGGTAAAACTTGGTATATATTCACTGAAGTTAACGAAAAAGTTATCTACAGTGCTATGCCAGAAGGGATGGACCCTAGAAGCACAAAGCTGGAACTATATGATGTTATTGAAGATCACCTAAAGAAAGTTGCAGAGCAACCTCGCTTTAAGGCCGAAAGAAGCGCCTAATAATGAGCGCGGCCAAGAAATTTAGGGACAACTATCCTAAGGAAAAGTCTAAGGATGATACCCAGAATCAAAGGGACAAAGCCGCGATTCTGGCCTACAAGGACAAGATTGAAGATCTTCTTTGCAAGGACCCTAAAATGCAGAAGAAAGCTGCAGACATAATTTCCAAACTTATTAACTCAAATAAGTAACCATAACTGGCCTCCCTACAAGGAGGCCTTTTTTTTCCCCACATCTAGCCCAACCGCTTTGCAAATGTTAAGGTTTGTTAAACTTAACTGGAGGAATTTTATGGCCGTGGGCTTCTACAACTTCAAAGAACTTCATAACGAGCAACTTCAAAAAGAAGTGATGGAACGTTTTGAGGAAATAGTAAAAAACAACGCCTTCGTTGAAGGCAAATACAATACTTCTTTTGAAAGAGACTTCGCCAAAATGGTGGGTGCAAAAAGATGTTTATTAACAGCAAACGGAACAGACGCTCTTGAGATTGGCCTGCAGGCATTCGACGTAGGTCCAGGAGACAAAGTTGCAATTGCGGCAATAAGCTTTTTTGCAACTGCTGAATGTGTGGTTAACCGAGGGGCTACACCTGTCTTTGTTGACGTTGATGAGCAAACAGGACTTATGGATCCTGAATCTCTCAAAAGAGTTTTAAGCAATCACAAAGTGAAAGCAGTAATTCCAGTGCATATTTACGGACTGCCTGCTCCAATAGAAGAGATTGAAAAAATATGCCAATCCCGTGGAATTGGGATTGTTGAAGACGGTGCTCAGTCTCATGGTGGAAAATACGCCAACGGAAACCCTATTGGCTCTTCAAACAACTTGGTAACTTATTCTTTCTACCCTACTAAAAACTTAGGTGCATTTGGCGATGCTGGCGCGATTACAGCTCCAACTCAAGAGATGACTGACAAAATTCAATCGATCAGAAACCATGGTAGAAGTCCCGAAGGACACAAGCTTTATGGGAGAAACTCTCGTTGCGATCACATGCAAGCGGCGGTTCTAGACCTAAAACTTCAAAGCTTTCCAGCTCAGAATGAAAATAGAAAAGCAATAGCCAAGAAATACTTTGAGGCCTTAAAAGACACTCCACTTGAGCTTGTACCTGAAAAATACTTGGACCTATCTTCATGGCACTTGTTCCCAGTAAGACTGAAGACAAAAGAAGAAAAATACGCTCTTAAAGAGCACCTTGATAAGAATAAAATTGGCAGTGCGCTTTTCTATGAAAAGGCCATGCCAGAAGAAAAACCTTGTCAGAATTTGGAAGGTGAAAAAGAGAAAGCGCTTACCTTTGCGGCCCAAACTCTTTGTCTTCCAATGAACCCTTTTGTTACCGATGACGAAATAGCAGAAGTTGTAAAAGCAGTTAAATCATTTTTTTCTTAAAAAAGAATAAAGGCCGGAGAGAATCCGGCCTTTTTTTTTTTACTTACACACTTCTACTTGAAATGTTCCAATCAGATAGTTTGTTTCGTCGTATTTAGCTCTAAGAGCTCCAAATACCTGCCCATCAGTCACTTTAGAGATTTTAAGAACTCCGTCCTTTACTTTTTTACTGCTAGGAATTTCACCTTCAAAAGAAGTAAGCATCAAGTATTGTTCTTCGCTAAGCTCAACTCTTGAAGGAGCTAGTTCAATTTTTGCAACAACAGTTCTATCCCCTAGAGCCTCTGGCTGACAAGGATTTTCAACGTTTGCATCCCATAGTGTCAAATAAGTTTGACCCTCTTCATTTGGAGCACTTACTCTACCAGATATAAAAGTCCATGCCTGTCCATCAATTTCTCCGGCAAGGTTTTGCCTTTCGAAAGCTTCAACTGCCTCTGATGCCTGCTCCTTTTTAGGAGAGCTGCTTGATGAGGAATCGTTGTCATCTTTTCCATTACAGGCCACAAGTCCAAATAGTAATAGTCCAATAATTAAATTCAATTTCATTCTCTACCCCTTTTTTAATAGATAAAATCGAGGCATTTTTATCTAATCTCCGAGTGATTTATTCAACAAACCACACCTAGAATTTGCTTGCGCATCCTTTGATAAAGGCCATGTCGAAGACATAAACCCGACCAATAAAATCAACTACATGAGCTATATAACTAGAATTATGAGAAGAGGAAAAGTTTTCCTGTTTTTTCCTAAAAAATACTCAACGAGTCCAGTTTTATGCCGACAAAGATTACATGCACTTTCATTGGGATTTGAAAGTGGAATTAAATTATTAACTTTTGAGCACGGTCGCTCGCCGCTTCTGGGATTTAGCGGATTATAAGGAGGTTTTTTATGTATGTAGGAGATTAGGATGGGACTTAGAATTGGAACAAATGTAGCTTCTTTAAACGCGCAAAAAGCTTTAAGCAAAGTAACAAAAACTGAAGCGGACACTTCCGCGAAGCTTGCAAGCGGTGAGAGAATCACTAAATCTGCGGACGACGCAGCTGGTTTGGCGATCAGTGAAAAGTTGAAAGCAAATATTAGATCAAGCCAACAGGCAAACCGAAACGCAAACGATGGTATCAGCATGATCCAAGTTGCAGAGGGTGGCCTTAACGAGCAAGGCAATATGCTTACTCGTATGAGAGAGCTTGCGATTCAATCAGCTTCAGACACTGTAGGCGACACTGAAAGAAGTTATACGGATATGGAATATCAACAACTGAAGAACGAGGTTGAGAGAATTTCCCAAACTACCAAGTTCAATGACGTGTCATTGCTTGATGGAAATGGAGAATCCCTAGATTTTCAGATCGGGACAGGAAACGATGAATTTCAAGATAGAATTTCATACGATGCTGGAAAAATAAGTTCAGGATTGGATGCTCTTGGAATTGCTGAAGAAAGTGTTGCAACCAAAGAAGGCGCTCAAGCATCTTTGGAGAAAATTGACGCTGCAATCAACAACGTTTCAGGACAAAGATCTGAGCTTGGTTCATTGCAAAATAGACTGCAAGCAACCAGCGCAAACTTGGATACCTCGGTTGAGAACATGTCCGCAGCGAACAGTCGAATTAGAGACGTTGACTATGCGGCGGCAACAGCTAAAAACGCACAGAACAACATCTTGAAGCAGGCCAGTACTTCTGTCTTGTCTCAAGCAAACTCTTCACCGCAACAAGCGTTGAGACTGATTGGCTAAGAAAAAATTCAAACCAAAAACACAAGGCCGCCCTCTTTAGGGCGGCTTTTTTTATTTAATCAGGCTATTTCCACTTAACAGCACACCATCTGCGAGGTTGATTTTATAAGCTTCAACCTTTTGAATATTCAGGGCCTCCATGTATCCTTTCACAAGAATAAGATTCGAGACATCAGTTGAGGCGTAGTCACCTCCAACTTCAGAATCAGTTTTTCCAAGCTTGGAGGTTATGGTGTTTTGCAGGATTGCTTGCGAGTACTCCTCTTTTACATTGGCCTGCCTTCTTACCGAATAATAGTGAACACCACCAATGCCAATGACTTGGGCTCCTGATTTTAATTTATCCTTAATCTTCTGAGGTACAGTTTCAAGGGCATAGGACTTCACAATAGCTTTTGCCTTAATGAAATTATTTTCTGTCACGGGATTGGGTGTTGCCACTATTTTGGCGTCTTTATTTTGAACGTCTCTTATAACAAGCTTTTTAAAGCTTGCCGAGGCGAGCTTTCCTTCGTAGATATCAAACTTGCCTTTTCCTTTGTAAGAGGTCATCTGCATCGACCCTCCCCCAATGTCCCAGACTAAGACTTGGTCCAATGTTTTTTTACTCTTCGCCACCGCGGCTGCAAACCCTAGCAGGGCTTCCTCTTTTTGAGAGATCACATCAATGTCCACACCACTTTGTTCTGATAGAAAGCGAGCGGTCTTCTCTCCGTTCGATGCGGTTCTAAAGGCACTTGTGGCCACAGCGCTATAGGAAACGGGAGAAAATGCTTTAGCTTTTTCCTTTAACTTCAATAGAGCGTTTAGACCTTTTTTCTGAATTTCATTTCCTAAAATATTATCAGGGTTGTTTTGAAGTTTTTCTTTATAAGCTACAGGCTCGTTTGCCTCAAACAATATCTCTTCAATCTTTTGAAGGCAGGTGTCCACCCGACCAACTTTCATTTTGGTTGTTCCTGATCCTATATCGAATGCGGCCTTGATTTTTACACAGTCGTCCCCATAGGCAAGCGTTGCGAATAGCAAAGCTATTGTCCATTTCATATTTCCCCCTGATATTATTTGTCACCATAATGTTGCTATTTCCATGCCAAAAAAATCGCTAATTTTCGGCAACTTACAACTCCCCCTTTGAGAAGAGTTTGGTCACTGTCTATTGTTTTGACGGCCAATGAATACTTTTCAATAAGTGCCTACTAAGTGCTAGTTCAAGATAGAATAATCTCATGAGAATTTTTAGACTTATACCAATTCTAGCAATGGCAATTGCATCCAATCTGTTTGCAGCGGATGATCTTTATACGGCATTGCTTAAAAGGTCAGACTCCCTGGCCCAGTATTTAGCACAGTCTAGGGATCGAATTATTGGTGTGGAGTTTATACTGGCCTCTGGCACAGATGAGCAAATCTTTAGCCGCTTTGGGCACTCTCTTCTTCGCTTTGTGGACAATGACGCTGACTACACCAATGATGTGGTGCTAAGCTTCGAGGCCAAAGTCACTGATGCAAACATCGACTATATGGAAGGACTTAGTGGCGGATATGAAACAATTGCCCGCTTTGACACCCTTTACAACTTTTGGATTAGGTACGTTCGCTTAGAGGACAGACCACTTGAGCGTTACATCATACCGTTAACACCACGGCTAAGAAAAAACCTCATCGACAAGGTCCTTGCTTATCATAGCGGTGACGAGGCCCTGCCAAATTATACTTTTCTTGAGCAAAACTGCGCTAGAGTGCTTTCACAGCTTTTCATAGATGCAGGGCTGAGTTCCAAAGACCTCACTCTTGGGACAAGAGTTCCCCAATATTTAAACGGCTGGTTAAACAACTCTCTTTTAACGCCCTTTAAGCCAATTATTTCTCTTGCTCCATACACCGTGTTTAAAAAGGCAGCCGATATCACAGACATTGCCCTGGAAGACTTTAGGAACTATGACCTATGGACGGATAAAGTTGTTCAAAAGCTTAGAGAAGGCCTTGAGCAAAAAGAGCTTTTGTTTCTGTTTAGAGAATTGTGGGACCTTCCCAATGACCTAGGCCTTGCTCTTATCAAGGATAAAACCTACCTTCATGCAAAAGATCTTACACACAATGACGTTGTAGGGATGACTATAGTTCCAGCGTCAATGTACCAAATATGTGAAGACTATGACTGTGCCAGACAAAACATTCTTCATGAACAAAGAATATGGGGAATTGAGAGCTCAAAGGTCCAGGCCAAAACTAGAATAAAAAAGTTTGTGAGAAACAATTTTTATAAGAAAAGAAATCGTACCTCGGTCGTAAGAGAGCTTAAGCGTCGCAAGACCCCGCTAGGGTTAACCCCGCTAAACTCGAGCTTATACCATTACTACGAAAACTTAATTGATATTAAAACTGACTGTAAAACAAATCAGTCCCTAGAAGATTGCTTAAATTAAAAGGAGCCATCATGAAAAAATTAATTGCGATTGCAACCCTGGCCACAACATTTGGAGCTTATGCCAATTGCGTGGACGCTTACCAAAATAGAATAAAAGATATGAAGGCTGAAATTGCCGACAGAGCAACGTCTATAGGATCGACCGTCAAAAAGCACGATTACATGTTCCCAATCGCGGGATTTATCTCAGGAGGATTAGGCGCTGTTGAGATCGCAGCTGCAAGTGCTTTTTCTGTTGGCGGCGCAGGCCCCTCAACAGTTGGAGCTGCTGGAGCAATGGCAGGCATGTCAACTTCAGCTCTCATCTATGACAATCTTAGAGACAAAGACCTGGACGAGCTTCGAAGCTCCCAAGCTGCTGCTTCCAACGCCCTCACTCTATTAAGAGAGGCCCAAGCGGGTGGCGGCGAGATCATTAATGCGATGACTCCAAGGTTTTATATGGATATGGACAATGATATTTCTCCAAAAGATATAGCCCAAAGCATGACAAAGCTTTCAAACTCAGGCGAGTTTTGCGCTGATGATCAGCTAGACAATATTGACACCATCATCGAAAAGACAAAAGAATCTATGATCTAGTCATACTGCCAGGCCTACTCGGCCTGGCGGGAACTATCCCATCTGTCTTCCAATTCATTCCAATTGTTTTCAAATGAAGACTGAACTTCTTGCCAATTCTCTTGAGTGGCGCTTTTCATTTTGTTATATACGTCCGCAAGTTTTGCTCTTTTATCTCTTAAGATTTCAGCGCTTTCTTTCCATAGCTCTCTAGTATTCATTTCGATATTTTCTGCGTTTGAATTTATTTTGGTCTCAAGATCGTCGATTTTAGCGTCAAGTTTATCCAGTGAACTCCTATACTCGTTTAGGGCCTCTTTCTTTTCATTGAACGTATAGGTCTTAAGTTTCTCCCACTCAGTATTGATTTTTTCCTTGGTTTCCGAGTCTAAGATGTAGGCATTGGCCTTTTCAGTCCTAGGAGTGGTTGACCTTTCGTTATCACAAGAATATGCCATAATTATTGTTAAGCCCAGTGCCGCTGCCAATCTAAAACAAATCATTTTATTTACTCCTCCACCTTGTTGTTTCTACAGTACTTCTACCACCCCCTCCGTTTGAAGAATTCATCCCAATACTAATAAAGGGTAAATAATTTTTTACATTTTCCACCAAGCACGGCCTTCGCCGCTTGTCGGGGGGGCGCTTTTTCTGTATAAACTCGCCCATGAGCGAAGACAAAGAAGAAAAAAAACCAACCAATGAGAAGGATTACGCCTTCAAAGATGACTTTACCTACAAGCATGACAACCCGTATCACGACAAACTAGGTCTTTTTGACGAAATTGTCCTAAGAGATGATGAAGGTGAGGGCCATAGAGGTAACTGGTCAAAAGAAGTGTTTAAAAACGACCACGAGCTTAATGTGGAGATTGGAACTGGCTATGGCCACTTCATGATCGATTTCACACAGAAGAACCCTATGGTTAACTTCGTCGGAATGGATCACCGTTTTAAAAGAAGCTACAACTTAGCAAGAAAGCTTGAAAAGCTTGAACATAAAAACTTTCGCTACCTCAGAGCTCGGGGAGAGAGGCTTGGGCACCTGTTTGGTGAAAGCGAGATTTCCAAACTCTTCTACTTCTTCCCAGATCCTTGGCCTAAGAAGAGACACAATAAAAAGAGGCTTTTCCAAAAGACATTTTTAGATATTGCCCATAAGACCATCAAAGACGGAGGAGAACTTCTCGTTAAAACCGATCATGATGGCTATTTCGAGTGGATGCTTGAGGAGCTTGAGTCAGAGACCCGCTTTAAAAAACAGATGGTTACCTTTGACTTAAAGAAAGAGCACCCCGAGCACTTTCTGGCGAGCTTTGAGACAAAATTTGAAAAGATTTTTCTAGAAAAAGGGATTAAAATAAAGGCCATGGTCTTAATCAACCAAAAGGGATAAAAGTCTTTATGGCCTCTATTGACGAAACCATTGAAATAATCAGGGAAACGCCGATTTCCTCTATTATTTCCTTCTACCACTCTATCCGAAAAAAGGGTGCAAACTACGAGGGACTATGTCCCTTTCATGGGGATACTAAGCCCTCCTTGGTGGTTAGTGATCAAAAAAGAATTTATAAGTGTTTTGCCTGCGGTGCCGGAGGCGACGCCATCAAATTCGTCATGGAGCATAACGGACTTCAATTTATTGACGCAGTTAAAGAGATCGCTGACAAAATTGGAATTCATGTAGAAGAAAACAAGAAGAAAGCAACTGACCCGAAGTATGACATGGCCATTAGAGTTCTAAAGGCCGCCAACAAGCTTTATAGAAAGGTTGCCTTAGAGAGAAACCCACAGAACTTCCAAGACTTTCTTAAAAATCGAAAACTAAACGAAGAGTCAGTTAACGACTTTGAGATCGGATATGCCACTAAAAACAATATGTTGGTGAGCTATTTCGACTCTATCCCCAACGAAAAAGACAAAGAATTTGCCATAAAGGTGGCCGTGGATATTGGCATTATCCGACCAAGCAAACACGGTGGTGGCCATTACGACTTTTATAGAGATCGAGTCATGTTCCCTATTGCTGACCAGCAGGGAAATGTCAGGGGGTTTTCAAGTCGGGCAGTTCTCCCAGATCAAAAGCCCAAGTATTTAAACTCAGGCGAGTCCTATATTTTTGATAAGGCCAATATTCTGTACGGATTTCACCTTGCCAAACGTCACATCAGAAAACAGGAACAGGTCCTAATAGCAGAAGGAAATATGGATGTAGTTGCTCTGCATCAGTATGGATTCAACTACTCTGTAGGCACCATGGGAACCGCTCTAAGCGAGAACATGGCCAAAATGCTTACCAATATGACAAAGACTATTTATTTAGGCATGGACTCAGATCCTGCAGGCATCAAGGCCATGACCAGAATAAATGAGATGTTTATGGGAATGGGTGTTCTCCCTAAGTTTGTGGACTACTCCCCTGCCAAAGACCCTGATGATTTTCTCAAAGAGTTTGGCAGGATTGAGCTTTTAAACAGAATGGAGAATGCCTCTCCTTTCCTGGACTATCTAATTGAAAAGACCATTCCAGTGCCAATTCCAGAAACAGTGGATAGAAAACTTGAAGTTCTGAATGAGATATTCGAATTTATCGCACCGCTAAAAGAAGGCCTTTTAGCAAAAGAGAAAGCGGTTGAGGCCAGCAAGGCACTTGGTCTCAAATCCTCTAACGAAGACATAATTGAGGCCTACAAAGCATTCTTAGAAGGCAAAAAGCAAAAATTTGCTCCAAAGAAGTTCGACAAAAGGCCAAAACCTGAACCTGAACAACAATTTAGTCGCCACCTTCCTGAGGAGAAAGTATTCTCAGAGCCGGATGTTCAAAAGGATGCACCGCAAGAATTAACAAAGGCGGAGAAGGTTTTTTTGGAGAGGATACTCACTCACCCAGAGTGTGTTCAAAATGAACAAATCCTTGAAATACTTGATTTAATAGACCATTTTGAGGTAAAAGGGTTAATTCAGTGGTTGAAAAAAATTTATTTAGAAATAGATGAAAATGACTACGAGATTTTATTGCAGAAAAAATTGGAAGAGAATTTTTCTCGTCCGGTAAGCGATGTGATTGCCTCTGCAATTTTCAATCACAATAAATTGAAGCTAGAGACTAAAATAGTCGAGAAGCTTCTAAAAGATTTCAAAACTAGAGCGCAGGTTGAAAAGCTTCGGAAGAAAAAGCGCGAGCTTACCAACCAGCAAAGGCAATGCTCCACTGAAGAGGAAAGTTTTGAATTGCTAAATAAAATTCTAGAAGTTGAAAAACAACTTAGAGATATAAAGTATAAAAGCTAACAACCCTAAAGGAAAAAGCTAATGTCAGTAGTATCCGCCTTTTTAAATTCAAAAGACTTCTCCAAACTTCTTCTAAAAGGAAAAGATCAAGGCTTTCTAACACCAGAGGAAATCAACGACGCGATTTCAGCAAGCATTGTAGACTACGCCGAACTAGATCTTATTTTAGAGAAACTGGAAGAGATGAACGTCACCATCAACAAAGTTGATCTAGACGAAGAAGAATCGGAAATGACCGAAATCGAGCTAATCGACGAGGCACTATCCGCACAGGAAGAAAAAGAGCTTAAGTCCTCTTCTTCCGACCCAGTAAAACTTTACTTAAAGAAAATGGGCTCAGTTGCCCTTCTTACAAGAGAAGGCGAAGTTAAAATCGCAAAAGAGATTGAGGAAGGTGAAAAAGAGATTGTTCTTTCATGTCTTCACTCAAAGCACGCTCTTGAAGAAATCGCAAAACTTAAAGACAAGGTAAACGCGGCAGACGACGAAAATGAATTCGTTAAAGATCTTGTTCGCGGCCTTGATGATGAAAGTACAGAAAAAGACATCCTTGATTTTAAACAAAGAATCTACAATGTGTGCGAGCACGTTGAAGAGCTTCTTACTGAGATTGTAAATGAAGACGGAACTCTTAGAAAACTAACAAGAGAAGAGTCCAGGATCATGTCTCAAGTTGAGGACGAGCTTGTTGATCTAACTTTCAACAGAAAAGTAATCAACTCCTTTACTGATCCAGTAAAGACCTACTTCCTTCAGTTCAGAGAGCTTTACGAGCAACAAGATAGAATCTACAAGTTCTTGGAAGTTGAAAATGACCAGCAGTATAGAGACCTATACGACAAGGTTATGGAAGATGATTCTTATAAAAGAAAACTTGCTCGCCACCTCTACACCAGTGATGGCAAGATTGAGCAGATGATTAGAAACCAAGAAGACATCCTTAGAAAGCTGAGAAGACTTTCAATGGATGCTGGAATGGCCTATGAGGACATCGAGAAGGTTTACAACATCATCCTTAAAGGTGAAGAAAAGGCCGACGACGCGAAGGCTCAGTTGGTTGAAGCGAACCTTAGACTTGTTGTTTCCATCTCTAAAAAGTACACAAACAGAGGCCTTCAATTCTTGGATTTAATCCAGGAAGGAAACATTGGCCTTATGAAAGCAGTAGACAAGTTTGAGTATCGTAGAGGTTATAAATTCTCCACTTACGCAACTTGGTGGATTAGACAGGCTATTACAAGAGCTATCGCGGATCAGGGACGTACTATCCGTATCCCAGTTCACATGATCGAAACTATCAACAAGCTAGCTAGAACTTCCAGACAACTTGTTCAAGAGCTTGGACGCGAGCCAACTCCTGAGGAAATTGCTGAAAGAATGGAAATGAGCGTTGATAAAGTTAAGAAGGTTTTCAAAATTTCAAAAGAGCCTATCTCTCTTGAAACTCCAATTGGTGAAGAAGAAGACTCTTCTCTTGGTGACTTTATTGAAGATAAAAAGATCATATCACCAGCTGACGCTGTAATGAGTGTTACTCTTTCTGAGCAGACAAGATCAGTTCTTTCTACTTTAACTCCAAGAGAGGAAAAAGTTCTAAGAATGCGTTTTGGTATTGGTGAGAAATCGGATCACACTCTAGAGGAAGTTGGACAAGACTTTTTCGTAACTAGAGAGCGTATCCGTCAGATTGAGGCAAAAGCTCTTAGAAAGCTTCGTCACCCTTCCAGGGCCAAGCTTCTTAAGTCGTACATCGACAACTAATTCAAGCTTAGAATTCAATACAAAGAAAAGCCTCCAGAGATGGAGGCTTTTTTATTACCAAAAATTTGCTTTTAGACTATGGAAGAATTACTTCAATTGCTTCGTCATTCTCACAAGCAACCGCAGCTTTCCTGACTCCACCACCCTCTTCGATAATTGCCATGTCACTAATTGTACAGTTACTGGTTAGGGTGTAGCTGCTTAAGTCAATCTCACTCCAATTCGCTCCAGCATCAGCTGTGTAAGCAATAGTGGTTCCGTTATAACACGCAGTCGCGAGAGTGTTTCCTGCATCACTTAGTAGAGTTTTAAGAATCCTCTGGCTACATGAAGCAAGTCCAGGATTTGTGGCGTATGCTCCAAAGCTTGTGCCATCGTCAAGAGACTCATCAAGCTGGCCTGTTGAAGAGATTGCAAGCACTGAACCAGTTCCTAAGTCCTCAATGCCTGCAGCGCTAGCAAAGCCTAAAGCAGAAGTAATATCTGTTTTAGTTCCGCCAGCAAGATCAATTTCTATTAAGTTTCCGCCTGCAACATTGTAAATGTAGTTTGGATCAGCTGCGCTAAACATTGCATCGTAACTGTGTCCAGAATTCGACATTATATTCACGGAAGTATCTCCATTTGTTGACATAAAATTTGTGGAAGTCTTCACTGTTCCATTAGCAATGAAGGCCACGTTATTAGGGTCTGATGAATCAAAGGCAATTGACAGTGGACTTGTAGTCCATAAAACATTTGATGTTAGATTATTTGTAGTCATTCCATCAGTTGAAGTCATTATCGCCCCACAAGTGGTTGAATCCCTATCAGCATAACCAATTACATAGTTACTGTTGCTCTTAGGAGTCCTTACTCTAACTTTAGCGTTACAACCTGAGCTGTGTACAAATCTCCAGTCCCAATTAAGGGCAGAATCAGTTGACCTAAAGAAGTTCCAATCTCTATCGGCGGCGTACACAGTGCTGTTGTCTTCACTGGTGATAGAAGTAAGTTTTGCATAAGGCATTGGAGTAAACACTTCATTAAATGCCCCACCATCTAGTGAGATGAACATTTGGTTATTTAATGTAACCGCAATTGTATTTCCATCTCCTGAGATCGATACACTTCTATTGATTACACCTGCTGTGATTCCGCTGATAGTATAGGTAGGTGTGAATCCAGCAGGCATCAATGTTGAGCTTAACTCCACATCAATGTCTGCTCCATCTTGAACAAGACGCACACCNTGGCCACTACTGTCGATATCCCACCTTCCAAAGTCTGAAGGGAAACTGCCGGTCATATCGTCGAAGTTATAAAGATTGTTGGTTGATATAAAACCATTGTTAGCATACAAACGGCCTTTAATAACAGGATCAAACTTAAAGTCAATTTGAGGGTCTTGTATCTCTACAACCCCAAGACCTCGAGATGTGCCCCCCCAAGTCTCTCCACCGTTTCTACTATAGATCCACGCATTTACAAAAGGAGCTAAGGCCGTCCCCTCGTACACGACAAATAGGTTTTCATCATCGAATGGGTCCACATTGATTGTTAGGCTTGTTCCCACATCAGTGAATGTGTGAATCGTTGACCAAGACTTTCCAAAGTCCATAGACTTTTTAAGTTCAGTTACAGTGGCACTAATTTCATCCATCATATAGATTCCGCCGTCTTGAGTGAAGGCAACAGGCGCCCTTTGGAATGTGGAAACCACATTGGTAAACCCGTTTGAGATGACATTACAGTTTTCACCGTCAAGGTCTGTCACTCTGTAAGCGATACCGTTGGCCGCAACTATTGCTCCTACCTCTTTTACTGGAGATATTAGCATTCTAGAATTAGCGTCATGACCAACTTTACATTGAAGATCAAAACTAGCTCCTCTATCAGTGCTTAGATAGATTCTTCCATCAAGATCTCTTGCATAGATATGTGGCTCAGACGCCCACTTCGCAACTTCTACATCAAACCAGTTTTGAGCGTAAGTATTCTCTCCAAAGCTCATATGTCCGAAGTCAAAGCTGTCTTTTTGCCAAGTGTACGATGTGGCGCTTGTTAGAAGCTGATCTTCAAAGTTAGTATTATCAACACCTCTTACACAGATCTGAACATTGCCGTTTGGTATGCCGGAAATGTCATCTGTGATAGGAGTTGCAATTGGAGTTTCCGCAGAGTATCCAGTCGAAACTGAACAATCAAGTGGAGCCGTTCCCACTTTATAAGTGTAGGCATCAACATTTGTTCCACCAACTGTAATATTTAAAACAGTTTGAGAAGATACTTTCTTAGGAGTATCTGAAAGTTTTGCAATCACTTGATCCTTAGAGAAAGTGAATGTTGAACTTGATCCATAAGCTGGAGTGTTAACTCCATCAGAAAGAGCAACACACACTTTATAAGACCCAGAGTCGCCAAAGAATTGAGAATTTGTGGTCGGTGCTGTTGGCTGATAAGTAATATTATTTCCACAAGTTGTGGCAGAATCAACCAGAGCATATGAAACTTTGTCATAGTCAGATCCTATAAGATTACCAACTATAGCACTCGAAGCTTCTTTATAATCAATTAACTGAACACCGTCCAAAGAGTCTGCAACGAGATCAATGCTTGTAAAGCTTGGAGCTGTACCTTTAAAAGTAAAGTCCGTAGTCTCTTCATATGTTGTTCCACTTGCATCAGTAAGCTTCACACAAACTTTATAATCACCATCAGAAACAAGATCAGTATCCACAGGTACTGTGGTGGAAAAGCCAGGAGTTGTTGCATTACAAACTGCTCCAGCGTTTATCAAGCTATACTCGATACCAGAGTAATAGCTTGGATAGTCTACTTTAACCAAAGGATCACCAGTCTGCTCAGAGCCTGGAATGATATTGTCTGCCGCAGCGTTAATTAAAACCGCAGAAGTATAATAGAAACTCATTCCTTTTTCACCATTACAGGCAAAGAAGATTTGAGATGAATTCATAGTTATGCCAGAAACTCCACAACTCATACCAAAATATGAATTGAGATTAATTCTTGTCCATGTATTTGCCCCATCGGTAGTCCAAGCAATTTCCTGTGATCCGTAACAAGCAGCAACCATCAAGTCATTATTGTTTGGGTTATTATAGAGAAGTCTATTATCACAACCGGACATTCCGGTAGAACCAGATGTCCCAACCAAAGAGAAGGTTTTACCGTCATCTTTACTTTCATTGACAAGGCCATTATCAGCAATAATTAGGTGTGAAAGACTTAGTCTGTCTTTATCCGTTCTCATGGCCATTCCACTGATATTGTTTCCGAAAGTCAGTCTATTGTGAATCCCAGCAGCTTCAGCGGCATCATCTTCTATTCTAAGTTCGTAGAGTTCACCTGCAAGGTCTCTATAAAAGTATTTATTTGGGTCTGAAACATGAGAAAATCCCATGAACCCGCGAGAGCCCCCAAGATGATCAAATGTATCCATAGCGGTATCAAAAGACGAGAAGCCATTTGTAGTACGCCAAAGGGCCCCTCCCTATTCATCTCTCAACCACATATAGGTGTCTAGAAGGTTTGCGCTTGTAAAATGAAATCCCATAGCCCCATAGTTACCACCATTGTGCCCCTTAACAGTGGAAAATCCATCTGTTGTGGTAACAGTTCTAAACTCGCAATGATTAGAAAATACCCAAACAGCATCAGGATCAATGTGGTGAGCATAGACTCTGGCGTCTTTGTCACATTCTTCATAAAACTGGTTAAATTTAAAGTCCCAATTGGCGCCACTATCATTTGAGCCGACGATAACCCAAGACCTAGCAGCACCATACAATGTCTGTCCGTCAGATGAGCTAAGGCCAGTTAGGTGTAAATGCTCTCCCGGCCAAAGGGTGTCAGTAAAACTAACACCGGCATCGGTTGAAATGTATAATCTTTTTCCTACAACAACCGCCACAGTATCTCCTGTTGCGGAAACATCCCACCTTTGATCCCAACTCTGTACACCATTGAAAGTGTAATGAGATGAAAAGCTTATAGGGTCACCCATATTACTTGCTCTTAGAAGAACTGTGTCTGCCCCGCTTTCACTTAGACGATAACCCTTGCCTGATGAGTCCACCCACCAACGTTTAGTGCTATTTAGACCTGAATCGGTTGTCCAACTGGCGCCATTATCTGTAGATAAGTATTGGTTATTGGCATACACTCTTCCAGGAGTGATAGGATCAAAGTAAATTTGCTGATCACCATCAAAACCAGTGGA
>PASN01000011.1 GCA_002711995.1 Halobacteriovoraceae bacterium
ATTTAGAACAAAAAAGATGGATGGCCAAATAATTTAAATGACATGGGGCCGTAGAGAAGATCTCAAAATCATCAATGAACAGGATTTGGAGCAATTACGCATTAAAGAAGAAGGCGGTGATTAAAAATACCGCCTGAATGTGTCCACATATTCCTTCTGTCGCATTCCCACGAGAACGATATCAATCCCAGTCTCTCGGTATTTTTCAAGAGCTCGAACTGCAACTGTTTCCTCACTAGGCCCTACGAGGCCGGCCTTCTCGGCCTGCTCCATAAAGCTTTTGGCGCGAAGATTCATATTCTTTTTAGCATTCTCTATCGCAGCTTCAAATAGATCATAATACGGAGCGGACTCTTCTGGTGTTAAATCTTTGCCATAGATCTTTGCAACCAGCTGAAAGAAGTGCCCATAGAATATTTGCTCAACAGCATCCTTTGATATTTGTTTGTTCCAGATTTCTGAGACTTGATTTACCAGTGGGAGCTCTTCCAATTTGTCATCGTCACTCTCTCGCACCAATGCCCACTTGGTTTCTAGAGTTTTCATCGTTTTTTCGAATATTTGATTTGAATTCGCTATCAATTGTTCATCGATGTCATACTCTGCCAACCGCAGAAGACCAGAGCTTGAGAAAGCGTTTAAAGGTCTATTCGCTATCGTAGTGAGACCGAGAGACTGCGCTTTTTGGATAAGCCCCAGCCCATCAAACCTAGGTTTGACAGCGCCCATCTCAACCAAGTTTAGTGGAAATTGAACATACTTGAAATTCTCGCTTGCCCCGGCCTCTTGAGCTGCCTCCCAAACCTTCATAAAGTCAGTGTACTCTTCATGGTCCTCAGACTCGATCAATGTGTTACAGCTAATGCCAAAGGCCTTAATGGATCCTTCTTTCACTTGATTATTGAGAAATCTAAAAGCCTTTCTAATTCTGGAGTAGTACTCATCTTGTTCTTTAGGGTTGGATTTAAGAAAGTACTCGGGATTGTGAAGCAGAACCGCATCAAGAGTTTCAAGCCCAAGTCTCTTTTTGCTAAGCTCTATTTGATCTCTAAGAAAGAGAGGATCAATAGAGTGTTTTAGGGCCTCGTGATGGTCCACAAATTCAATTTCAGGATGTTTTTCCTTAAGCTTTGAAAACCTGCCAATGTTCTCGCCCTGAATATAGCCTGCTTTAGTTATAACGGTGACTTCTTTGGATGACTCTTCAAGAACCTCTCCGATTAATCTTTCACTTTCCCCGTCGGTGTAGTTTGCACTAGTGTCCACAAAAGAGCAGCCACTCTCTATGGCATACTTCAAAGCTTCTTTGTGCTCTTTAGATCTTGAGCTAATTCTATATGCGCCAAATCCTACTTTCATTATTTATCCATCATTTCTATTCTTGTTTGATGTCTTCCACCTTCAAATTCTGTGGCAAGCCATGTTTTAACAATATCTTTAATCTCACTAATAGAGTTTCTTCTACCGCCAATGCATAGAATATTAGAATTGTTATGTAGGCGGGACATCTTGGCATCCTCCACATCGCGGCACAATGCCCCTCTAACACCCTTAAACCTATTAACTTGAATTGATATGCCAATACCTGAGCCACACAAGGCAATGCCTCTAGCATTCTCTTCAAGCACTTTTTTAGCAATCATTTGTCCAAACAAAGGATAGTGAACACTTTCTTCTGAGTCGGTTCCAAGATCAATAAATTCACACATGTCTTTAAAGGCTTCTTTTAACTGCTCTTTTTGCTCAAACGCAGCATGGTCACTTGCTATAAATATCTTTTCCATGAACTTTCCTTTTTTGACACTCAACATACTTATATTTTAGTATTTAGAACAGCTGCATACCGCAAAATCGAACAAAAAGGCAATCCCACCATGAAAATGCAATTCAAAGCGTCACAATTAATGCTTATTGTTCTGCTAGTTTTATGCACATCTGCATCCGCAAAGATCCTCGTTGCCATTCCTCAGCATCCAAATTACTCACATCCAAAGCATCCCGGATATTTAAACCTATTAATTGAAGAGATGGGTGAGTTTTCCGATGTGGAATTTTCCATCTTGCCAACTCAAAGAGCAATTGTTGCTCATTACCAGGAAAAAAAATACGCCTGCCTCCTAGGAGGTGACGAAAAGTTACTAAGAATGTTTGGAAGTGATCCCAAACTCCAATATTTCTCAATTCCCCACATGGCCCATAAAAGCCATATTTTTAGTAAGAATCAAAAAATATGTAACATAGAAGACTTAACCAATAAGAGCTTGGTGGTATTAAATAGTTTTCCTTATGAAAAGTTTTTTAGAAACATCAAGCTCAAACGTGTGGAAAAAGTTCACTCCCTCAAGCAGGCGATAAAAATGGGTGTTAATGGTCGAGCAGACGCTTTTATATCCTACTACCCCACTCCTGAGCTACTAGGTAAGGACATTAAATTTTGCAAAGAGTTAAGTTTTACTCAAACTTCTGACAAAATTCATTGCTACAAAAGTGCCGAGACACTGAAGTTTATAAAGTCTTGGAACAAGAGGCTTGAAAAACTCAAAAAGAAGGACAAGTTAAAAAGTATGCTTGAAAAGAGCTTTCCTAATAGATCTGAAGAGATTTTAAAACAAATAAAATAAAAAAAGGCCTCTTTCGAGGCCTTCTGTGATTAGTATCTGTAGTGCTCTGGTTTGAAAGGACCTTCTTTCTGAACGCCGATGTACTCAGCTTGATCAGGAGTAAGAGTGTCTAGTTCAACACCGATTTTGGAAAGGTGAAGAGCTGCAACTTTCTCATCCAAATGCTTAGGTAGCATATAAACCTGGTTCTCATATCTGTCAGAGTGATTCCAAAGCTCAATTTGAGCAAGTGTTTGGTTAGTGAAAGAGTTACTCATAACAAATGATGGGTGCCCTGTAGCACAACCAAGGTTCACAAGTCTTCCTTCAGCAAGAAGTATGATCTCTCTTCCGTTATCAAGCTTGTAAAGATCAACCTGTGGCTTAATCTCGTCTTTCTGAGCGTTTTCATTCAACCAAGCAACATCAATTTCATTGTCGAAGTGACCGATATTACAAACAATTGCTTTGTCTTTCATATTTTGAAAATGCTCGGCCTTAAGGATATCTTTGTTTCCTGTAGCGGTAACAACAATGTCAGCTTCCTTGACAGCATCAACCATTTTCTTAACTTCAAACCCATCCATTGCAGCTTGAAGCGCGCAAATTGGATCGATTTCAGTAACGATTACTCTGGCACCTGCTCCAACTAAAGACGCAGCAGAACCTTTACCAACATCACCGTACCCACCAACAACCGCTACTTTACCAGCAAGCATTACATCAGTTGCTCTTCTGATAGCGTCAACACAAGACTCTTTACAGCCGTACTTGTTGTCAAACTTAGACTTGGTTACTGAATCGTTTACATTGATTGCCGGCATTGGAAGAGTACCGTTCTTAACTCTTTCATATAATCTGTGAACACCTGTAGTGGTTTCTTCAGAAAGACCTTTGATGTCCTTAGCAAGCTCAGGGAACTTGTCTAAAACCATGTTTGTAAGATCTCCACCGTCGTCTAGGATCATATTAAGCGGCTTTCCACCTTCAAAGGCAGTAAGAGTTTTCTCAATACACCAGTCAAACTCTTCTTCATTCATGCCTTTCCAAGCAAATACAGGAATTCCGGCCTTTGCGATTGCGGCAGCAGCGTGGTCTTGAGTAGAAAAGATGTTACATGAAGACCAAGTAACCTCAGCCCCTAGCTCAACCAAAGTTTCAATTAAAACAGCAGTTTGGATAGTCATATGTAGACAACCAGCAATTCTAGAACCTTTAAGTGGCTGCTCTTTGCCATACTCTTCTCTAAGCGCCATAAGCCCTGGCATCTCAGCTTCCGCCAAACGGATTTCTTTTCTTCCCCAATCAGCCAAGCTGATATCTTTTACTTTATAATTTTCGGCCATGATAGCTCTCCTTGTTAATTATTAATCCCGGTTATCATAGATAAGAAAACGGCTCTCGTAAACAGACTTTGGGGCATATGTCCATGTAATCAGCTCTTTATATATGGCCTTTTGCACAAAAACAGGCTACAAGCCCTGTCATGTCTAATATTAAATACAAAAACCAGTTTTTTGCATCATGTCCGTCGGGTATGGAGCAGTATCTTAAGAATGAATTAAAGTCCATCGGCGTCAAAGAAATGGAGCTCACAACGGGAGGAGTTCACTTCGAATGTTTTCCCGAACTTGCTATTCAGGCAATTCTTCACAGCCGGGTTGCCAGCCGTATATATAAAAAGCTTTATGGTTTCGAAATAAAAACAGAGAAAGACCTCTATTATCAAATGAAAGACATAAAGTGGAAGGCCATTTTTGATCTTGAGCAGAGCTTTAAAATTCAGATACTTCAAGGCAAGTCCCCTGACGGTAAAAAGCGATCTAAATTTAAAAATGCCATGTATCTTGGACAGGTTTGCAAAGACGGAATTGTGGACAGATTTAGAAAAGACACAGGCAACAGGCCAGATGTCGACAAAGAGTACCCAGATGCTCCACTTTTAATCAGGGTTGAGCCAAACAACAATCCACACTCTCAAAAAGAAAATGTCACAGTTTCGCTGGACCTTTGTGGGAAGGCACTCTCTTTTAGAGGTTATAGAAGACTTTCAGTTGAGGCGCCACTTAGGGAGAACCTAGCAGCTGGAATGGTTTTAAAGTCAGGTCTTAAAGCTGATGAAGATCTCTACAATCCAATGTGCGGTTCAGGAACTATCTTAATTGAGGCCTTAATGATCAAGGCTGCTATTCCTCCAAGTTTTTTGAAGGTTAGAGAGTATCACCAATTCGAAAGTAAAGAGTGGGCATTCCTTGAGCAAAAGTTTTTTACAAAGGACAAATACTTAGTTGAAAACACCAAAAAGTTTTTTAAAGAAGTGGCGGACAAGGCCAGCCAAGGTATTCAGAAACTGGAGAAATCAAAATCTAAAAATGTTGCCTGTGACTTGGATGAGCGCTCTCTCAAGTCAGCTAAAAGCAATTTAGACACAGCAGGCCTTTCATCTTTTGTGGAGTTGCTAAAAGATGATGCCACTGAGCTTGAGATTCCAAGCTTCAAAGGAAAAGTATTAGTCAATCCTCCTTACGGAGAGAGACTTAAACAAGATGAACTAGAAGGCCTATACAGAGAATTTGGCGAGCGTTTAAAAAACAGCTTTAAAAATAGTGAAGCATACATTCTTACAGCTAACTTTGAGATGATTAAAAAGATTCAACTCAAGACAGCTGAAAGAATGATCGTATACAATGGAAACCTTGAAAGTCGCCTAGTGAGGTATAACCTCTACTAGGCATTCTTTGATAATTTCTCATCAAGCTTCATCGCAAAGTTGGGGCTTGCAAACTTCAACAATGCAGGCTTGTTTACAATCTTATTATAGTGTTTGTCTGACTTAGAGAAGAAATACCCTGAAACATCTTGATCTTTAAGAAACAGAGTATGTCCTTTTCCACCGAACTTTCTCATTACAAAATCAGAATCCAGTAAAAGAATGTCTCTAATCATAAAGTTCTTCGCAACATACATAATGATCACGTAGTCGCTCATTTCTACTAGTGACTTTTTAAGCTTTACGCCCTTCGGAGAAGTTA
Organism: Halobacteriovoraceae bacterium; assembly: GCA_002711995.1. Lineage (GTDB taxonomy): Bacteria > Bdellovibrionota > Bacteriovoracia > Bacteriovoracales > Bacteriovoracaceae > UBA845. The sequence goes on from PASN01000011.1 coordinate 5,633, forward strand.
TATCTTGCCAGTGAACCTTAACTTCAACCTTCTTCTCATCTTCAGTGAAAAAGTCGAATCCTCTCTGGGAAGAAGTTTTCTTTTGTCTTAGTCCAAAAATTGACTTTGAATACCACTCCCCCAACTGAATAGGCAGGTTCTTGCCATTTACCAAGACTTTATGATCTTTAAGAATTTGGTAAACCTGATTTACAATCTCAACTGCGTCAAAAATCTTTTTTGTGTCAGGCAGGGGAATGATTGTGATCTCTTTTTTATCTTTCTGGAGAAGTTTTTTATTGAACTGTTTAAGCCACCAGCCCTCAAAAGTTTTTAGCTCCAAAAAGTCTAAAGAACTTGAAACAAATCCCATGGCGCATAAGTCGCGTTTTGACTCCACGTCTTCCATTTTCTTTAACAAAAAAGACAATGGAACAAACTCTTCGTCGTTTGCTCCTCTTACAAAGCACCTCTCCTTAAAGAAGTCGGTGCTGCCATGAGACTGCGAAGAGAATTCTTTCGCGATCTCATAAATTGAATTTTCCACTTTGATACCTTAATTTTTAAATTTAATACTCTTTAATATTAACAGAATTTTATGGACTAGATAAGCTGGAAATTTTTTGGAATGCTTGATTGAAATAGTAGGGCCTTGCGACGCAAGGCCCATATCATAACTATACTTGATAAGTCAGGATATCGTCTTCGAAACCAGTAATCGTTCTAGCGTGCGCGCTAGCTTGAGGCAGGAAGTGAGCACAGTAGACTCTAAAGTCATCTATTTTGGTTTTTAGGAAAGCTTTTTCATCCTCACCCTGTGCGGATTCAAGTTTATCCTTAGCAATCATAGCTGACTCCATCAATCTCCAAGCAACCACGATGTGACTTGCCATGTCTAAAAAGTCTTTACAGTTTTGAAGAACGTAGTTCATTTCATTCTTCTTGGCCTTCTTGCCAATGAAGCCCATCGCATCTTGGGCATGGCCTAAGACTTTGGTGAAAACTCCTCTTTCAAATGAAAAGTCATCATCCAATTGATTGGAAGTTTTAAAGATTTCTTCACTTAGACTTCTTAAGGCCCTTCCTCCATCTTTAAGGATTTTTCGCATTACAAAGTCCAATGCCTGGATTCCGTTTGTTCCTTCATAGAGGGTTGCAATTTTGGTGTCCCTTACAAATTGCTCAACACCATACTCATGGCAATAACCATAACCGCCATGGCATTGAACCGCCTCGACAGCAACATCGAAACCTTTCTCAGAACAGAAAGACTTGCAGATTGGAGTTAGTAGTCCAATATAAGACTCGTATTTTTTATCCGTTTTGGCCTTGTCAAAGAGATCAGATGTGTAAAGAGTAAGAGATCTCATACCTCTGGACATGGCCCTCATCTTTAACATCATTCTTCTAACATCCGGATGATTTATGATTTCAGTTTTAAATTGCACACGCTCTTTAACGAACTGTTCAGTCATCATGTATGCAAGGTTGGCCTGGGCCTCACCTTGAATGCCGCAATCAAGCCTTGCTTCGTTCATCATGATGAACATGTTTTGAATGCCTTCTCCCTCTTTGCCGATTAGGTAGCCTTCACAGTTATTGTTGTCGCCATAGTTTAGAACACACGTTGCTGAGCCGTGAATGCCCATTTTGTGTTCAACCTTAGAGCAGTACACATCATTAGCCTCTCCAAGCGAGCCATCTTCATTCACTTTTACTTTTGGAGTAATGAAAAGAGACAGGCCTTTAGTTCCTTCAGGAGCGCCCGGGGTTCTTGCTAGAACAAGGTGGATGATATTTTCGTAAAGATCATTGTCACCAGATGAGATAAAAATTTTAGAACCTTTAATTTTATAAACACCCTCTTTCCCCTCTATAGGAGTGGCGGTCGGTTTCAAGGCCCCAACATCCGAGCCGGAGCCGGCCTCAGTTAGGTTCATTGTTCCACCCCATCTACCTTCAATCATAGGTGGTATAAACATGTTTTGCGCCCACTCATTTCCAACCATCTTAATAACATTCATGGCGCCTTTGGATAGCCCTGGGTACATTGAAAAAGCAGTGTTCGCTCCAGTGGATAGCGATAAACATAGAGAGGCCAAAGCCTCTGGGCAAGGAGCCCCTCCCCACTTTTCTGGCTGACCTAGCGCATACCAACCCATTTCATAAAACGCTTTGTTAACCTTATGAAGGCTCTCTGGAACTTTAACTCCATCCTCTTCAAGTCTTACACCTTCGACATCTGATGGTTCTCTAGTTGGAAAGATTTCGTTTTCAACGAATTTATCATATTCAGTCACAATCTCTTTGATTGCGCTTTCATCCATTCCGTATTGTTCGTATTGGGTTACATTTAGGACATCAAGAAGATTAAAAAAGATGTCTCTGTGATCTGACTTGTATTTTGCCATGGATTCCCCCTATTAATTTTTACTTAATAGATTATAACAGATCTTGGCATTTTCAAGTTGTGGAAATTAAAAAAGGCCGTGCAAACTGGACGGCCTTTTTTTATACAAGAATCAGGTTTCTACCTGATAAGTGTTTGAATTTATAGTTCTCTTTCTCTACCGGCAGACTTAATAACGTGCTTGAATTGGTAGAAACCGTTCACAAATGAGGTCTCAGATTGAACATAGTGATAGTTGGATACCTTGATCCTCGTCACAATAAGATCTCCCACCTTGCCAAGCTTTCCAACAACCTGACCACTATTATTCTCAACAGTGATTGGGTTTGCCATTACAGGAAGTTCGGTTGATAGAACATATGACTCTTTTGACGTAAGTTGCAAAATATTGTTCGACTTGGTTCCAAAGAAGTACTCCACATAAACACCATTTTTCACTTGTCCATTGCTAAGTGTGATTTTGGCAGTGGAGGTTCTAACCTCAATAGGTCTTTGATCTTTAAGACCAAGCATTGCTTTGTACCTATCACTGTTTCTGTTAAATACTTTCTCGTTGCCATAGACATAGCCTTGGCCATATTCATTTAAATCGACAGGCTCTTTAAACTTTACTTCTCCACTGGAGGCCGTTTGAACTTGTTTGATTTCGTACAAGTCAAGCTCCCTTTGGAGTGGGTTATTGTAAGAGTCGAAACAATATTGAAATAAGTCGATACCGAACAGATCGACAGACTTACATCCGTCGTCTGAGGCAACCTTAAAGAATGGACCACCATGATAAATTGATGTTCCATAGTTTTGATCATTGGTTTGAGTAATTCCATGAGCAAGTGAAGTGCTATTGAAAGCGTTCCTTACCTGATCAAGACTTGCACCAGCGCTTATTACGCCTTGAACATTTGCAGATGTTGATCCCCCACTTGCGTTTTCTTTTCCACAACTGGTTACTAGTGCCAATCCAAGCAAGGCCAATGGCAATTTTGTAAATAAAGCTCTCATAAGGTTTCCCTCCGTTAAAAAATAAAATCTGACAAGAATATTTAATTCAAGTTTTGCGCCACCCTGCAGCGTAAAAATTTCATACACTTAACCCCTCTAGAGATGTATAAAACTTAAACAATCGCTTTAGATTGACGTTTTTTTATACATCCTCCCCCATGGACGTGAGACAAAAGAAATAAGAAAAAACTAGTCACCAGACTTTAACTATTGAGCCAAATTGTAGTATTCAACCTATTTAATAATGGAAAATTGGAGATTTAAATGCAACTCAACACCTATATAGACCATACTCTTCTTAAGCCTGAAGCGACAGAAAGTGATATTGAAAGAATATGTGCTGAGGCCAAGCAATTTAACTTCAAGGCCGTTTGCATTAACCCTTGTTTTGTAAAGCTTGCTTCCAAGCTACTTTTTGGAACAGAAGTCGGTGTTTGCACAGTTATTGGCTTTCCATTGGGCGCAAACCATGGCCAAACAAAAGTTTTTGAAACTACTCACGCAATAGCGGATGGAGCGGATGAAATAGATATGGTCGTAAACATTGGTGATGTTAAAAATGGCAATTTCTCTAAAGTGGAAAGAGAAATCGAGGATATTCTTGTCGAGTGTAAAAAAAGCAGCAAGGTCTTAAAGGTAATTTTCGAGACTTGCCTTCTAACCAATGAAGAAATCATCAAGCTTTGCGAGATCTGCAAGGATCTTCAGGTTGATTTCGTAAAAACATCAACAGGCTTCTCCACCGGCGGCGCAACAGCTGAAGTGGTAAAGCTCATGAAAGACACTGTAGGTTCCGATGTTGGCGTTAAAGCAAGTGGCGGTGTGAGATCCAAAGAAGACGCCTTAAAGATGATTGAGGCCGGTGCCACAAGAATCGGAGCAAGCAGCGGGGTAAAAATAATGCAGGGAGAAGTTTCCAAAGAACAGTATTAGGCTATTTGGAGGTATCCGCTCCAAGCTCTTTTAATTCCTCAACTCTAGTTAGGAGATTTCCCTTGCCGTCTTTAATTCGGTTGAAGCTTCTTTCAAAGCGCTCTTGTGTTTTACCAAAGTCTGACTGGATACTTTCAAGCTCTTCATAGAAAACAAAAAACTTGTCGTATAACTGCCCCGCTTTTTTAGCGATCTCTTTAGCATTCTGGTTTTGATTCTCAACTTTCCAAAGTCCTTGAACTGTTTTTAAGACCGCCATAAATGAAACAGGTGTAACAAGAGCGATCTTCCTCTTCCAGGCGTAGTCCAACAGGTTAGAGTCAGCGGACATCAATAGAGAAAACACACTTTCTATAGGTATAAAAAGTATTACAAATTCCGGAGATTCAATTCCTTGTAGAGAGTGATACTTTTTACCAGACAGGTCATCAATATGTTTTTTAACGGAGGCCTGAAGCGATTTAAGATGCGCGTTCTTTTCAATATCTTCAGAACAAGCAATATATCTCTCATAGTGAACAAGACTTACCTTCGAATCCACAACGATATTGGCACCATCAGGGAAGTGAATAACAACATCAGGTCTAAACTTATTGCCATGCTCGTCTTGATAACCCTTTCCACGACCTTGAGTTGAGTATTCTCTACCTTCAACAAATCCAGAGGCCTGAAGAATCTTTTCCAAGATCATCTCTCCCCAGTTTCCTTGAACTTTAACATCACCTTTTAATGCCTTTGAAAGATTAGACGCTTCCATCTCTATTTTTTGCGTGGCCTGAACAACATGCTCCATTTCGTTCTTTAATGTGGCAGTGTTTTCAATACCTTTGGCATTGTAGTTTTCCACCACTTTTTGGTACTCAAAAAGTCTCTCTTTAAAGGGATTTAAAATAGACTCAAGGCTTTCTTGAGAGTTTAGGGTGTTAATATCAAGAGAGCTTTGAGCAATCTTTTCAAACTCACTTCTTTGGGCCTTGGATAGAATTTTATACAAGGCCACAGAAATTACAGTGGTGAGAATCGCGCCTGAAATAAAGCCAAGTGAGAATTCCTGCACTACTTGCCCACCACCTTAATCATTCTAAGCTTTCCAAGTTTTAAAATATACTCGCTTCCTGATTCAATCTGAAGAGTTTCCTGGTTGTGAGCTTTAAAGTTTACTTTGAAAGCATTCTGCTTAATAAGTCTTCGGCCTTCACCATTGGACTTTATAAACTCAACTTCTCTTAAAAAGTCCAATACCTTCAACTCTCCCGCTTCGACTTCTTTTGTGGCGATATCATCCGGCACTTTATTTTTAGAGAATCTCTCTTCAAACTTCTTTCTCTCGTTGAGACCAGAACCTTCTGGGTGATAATAATCAACGATTTCTTGAGCAAGATCCTTTTTGCAATTCATTGGGTGAGCACTTCCATCTTTAAGTCCGCTAAGTATTTTTTCAATCTCAACAGCTGGCCTTCTGCAAAGAAGCTCATAGTATCTTGCCATCAAATCGTCTGAAATAGACATTAGCTTTCCAAACATGTCCGTTGGTGAATCATCAAGTGAGATAAAGTTATCCAGTGACTTTGACATTTTTTGAACGCCATCAGTCCCTTCAAGGATTGGCATAGTTAAAATACACTGAGGAGACTTCCCAAGGGCCTTTTGTAAATGTCTGCCCATAAGCAGGTTGAATGTTTGATCAGTTCCACCAAGTTCAAGGTCAGCTTCCAGCTCAACAGAGTCGTATCCTTGCATGATTGGATACATAAACTCATGCATGTGAATGGCCTCTTGGTTTTTATACCTTTTGGAAAAATCATCTCTTTCCAACAACGAGCTAACAGTAACCTTTCCCATAATGCGAATCATATCAATTGGGGTAAGCTTTTGAAGCCAATCATTATTAAAGACAATCTTTGTCTTTTCCATATCTAGAATTTTAGAAACTTGCTGGGAATATGTTTTAGCGTTTTCAATCACCTCTTCATCAGTAAGCAGAGGTCTTGTTTTACTTTTTCCTGTTGGGTCACCAATCTTTGCAGTAAAGTCGCCAATTAAAAAATAAATTTCATGTCCAAAATCTTGAAGAAGCTTAAGCTTTTGAAGAACCACAGTATGACCCAGGTGAATATCTGGTCTAGATGGATCAGCGCCAAACTTAATTTTTAATGGCCTGTCTTCTTTGTATGACTCTTTAAGTTTTTCCAAGAGCTCTTCTTCTGGCAGAAGATCAACTGTGCCTCTTTTTAACTCTTTGATTTGTTCTTCAGGTGTTAATTGTATCCTTCTCATTTAAAATCCTGTCATTCTTTGGCGAACTCTTTTAATTGTAGGAAGAGCAAGCTCTCTAGCTCTTTCAGCTCCCTTCTCAAGAATTGCATCTAGTTGATCTTTATTTTCCATTAATTCATTGTATCTTTCACGAGGCTCTTTCAAATACTCATTAACCACCTCGAAAAGCTCCTGCTTAGCTTCGCCCCATCCAATTCCTTCTCTAAATCTTTTGGCAAGCGCCTCAACATGAGACTGATTCGCGAACAGTTTGTAGATGTCCATAATCAATGAATCATCTGGATCCTTTGGATCCTCCGGCGCAGAAGAGTCTGTTTTTATTTTCATAATAAGCTTACGAAGTTTTTTCTCTGTGACCCATAGTGGAATAGTGTTGTCATAACTTTTGGACATCTTCCTTCCATCAAGTCCAGGAATGTAAGCTCCCCCTTCCTGTAGAACTTCTTGTGGCTCAATAAGAGTTTCATCACCAAAGTACTGATTAATTCTTTGAGCTATACTTCTTGCTATCTCAACATGTTGAACTTGATCTTTTCCCACTGGCACAAGGTTGGTGTCGTAAAGCAATATGTCTGCCGCCATGAGAATTGGATAAGAGTATAATCCCATGTTCACCCCATGGTCCGGATCCTTATTGCCCTTTTCCTCGTTTTCTTGGACTCTTGCCTTATATGAGTGCGCTCTATTCATATCGCCTTTTGGCGTCATACAGCTTAAAAGCCATTGAAGCTCAAATATTTCAGGAACATCGCTCTGCTTGTAAAAGATGGATTTTTCCACATCAAGTCCAAGTGCCACCCATGTGGCAGCAATTGAATAAACATGTTCTTTAAAAAGCTTAGGATCTCTTGTTGACGTCAAAGCGTGGTAATCAGCAATAAAGTAGATATGCCTTGAGTTGTCATCTGCTTTGGACATCTCTATCGCTGGCCTAATTGCTCCAAGCAAGTTGCCAAGGTGCACCATGCCAGTTGGTTTAATTCCTGTGAGTACGGTATTCATTGATTCTCCTAGAGCTTCAAGAATGCCAAAAATAAAGGAAAAGAGCAATTAAGGGGCTGATTTTTTTAGAAGTGAGGCATTAAAAAAGAAGATATGTATGACCGCCCCTTGATCAAAATCTGGGGCTGGTTACCCTAATTATGATACCGCGAAGTATTCATAAAATAACCAATGGGAGG
>PASN01000012.1 GCA_002711995.1 Halobacteriovoraceae bacterium
AAAGTCCTTTGGCATATGAAAAAGAATTAACTGACAAAGCTAGTTAGGCTTGTTCAGAAAGTGCCCGAAGATCTGTCCAACCAACGGGGTTCACTCCATTTCTTTGTCTTGCCATAGATGTGAATCAAATCTTGATATTAAAGACGATCCTTCGTGATCGAAGTGAAGTTCGTTTGAAGTCTCTGTATTTCTAAACAGAGACTTATTCGCTATCTAGGAGTTTTAATTTTTAACTTCAGCTTCAAAAAGGTAGGGTTTAGATAAGTCACTCGCTAACTTTAAATTACTAGGAATAGAGCTATCAACTTTACACAGAGCTTGATAAATTTCATTATCAAGATTCCAAAACCAAACCATATTTTCATAAGGAACTGCTGTCATAAAACACTGTCCCTCAATAAAGAAACTAATTTCATCACTAGGTAAATAGTCGCTTGTACAATACCAATCGCCAAAACAAGGAAAAGATATGGCCTTTTTTGTGTAATCATCTAAAGCAAAAAGGGCGATTTTTTCGGTATAGTTTTCTGGGTCGGTGACACTGCCCGGTACTGAGAGAGGAGAATAATCAACACACTAAAGATACTCTACATCCCCACCAATTTGAAAAATGAAAAAGTCCCGCAAGTCATCTTTACTGCTAACATTGCGCAGGCCAAAACTATCACATCCCTCATAGATGAAACCCTTAAGAATCTTTAGCCACAAAATATTTGGTAAAGAACTCCACTGGGGCGCATAAGTGCCAGTATTTTGATAATTTAAGATTAGAACTGCAGCTTTTGATTTCATATAGGTACCTTATTTAGTGATTGAACTGCGGTTGTCAAAAAGCCAATGGTTTATATCCAAACCGTGTTATTAAGCTCTTTGTATTTCTATTCATGGCCAGAAAAGCGTGCTTTTCTAGCTATTTTACTAAGCGCACCCCAAGGCTTGAGATGCCTCTTTCTACAGCCGTAAGCTGGGATTTCATTTTATAGAGAAGGTCTCTCAACTCAATTCTATATAGTGTTGAGAAGCTTATGTTGTGGCACTTTGTAACCTGTAAGATCATACCCCATTCTACCACAACAATGAGAATACAAAGGCAATGATCTGTATTGAAACCAGTCTAAAGTTTAAGCAACATCCTTTAAATCGAAGTCAGGAAAGAGAATAACCGCAGGGTGCACTTTTAAAGCTATAGCAAGTGCCAGGGCCCTCTCTCTACCAATTTGACGCACACCACTCTCAAGTGCGGAAATATTACTCTGACTCATCCCTGCAAGTTCAGCAAGTTCAGACCTCGGGAGGACGGGCCCCCGCTGTGAGCTCACTGCCTGAGAAAGCTCTTGCAGCCCTCGAAGAGTCTTGAGCATTTGCCCAGGTGTCAGCTTCTTATTAATTTTTGCTCTAACAAAATCTTTCTGACTCATAATAATCCCTTAATATTTATGAGGTGTTATTTCAAAAACATACACCTCTAAAACCTCACCATTTATTTTATAAATCACTCGCCACTGTATACCTAAACGAGATGAACGATATCCTTTCCACTCGCCTTTTAATGCTTCATCTCTAAAACCAAAGAATATTTCTTAACCCTTGAAGCCCAGAGATTTTAACAATTCTTTTTCAGGCCTCGTAGCGATCAACAACCTCATTTGGGGCTTTATTATTAACTTTTTGAATAGATTTTTTTTTTCAAAAACATTCCACATATCTAATTGGTTTAAATTGTTAGGGGTACTAAAATCTAGCCAATAAGTGAAACCCCGTTAGATTAACCTAATTAGATAAAATAAAAAAAGCCCACCTGCAGATAGAACCTGTCCAAAAAAGGAACATTTTCATAGTGCCAGCGTTTTAAGCCTTATTCATTAACAACCTCAGTGTTTCTCTGTACAGTAAATTGAGGAAATCTCTTAGTACACAAAAGAGATTTAAAAAAGATGGACACAAAGTTAAAAGAGACTTTAACTAATGCGGTTTATTTATCGTCGCTTTCGTTTATAAAATGTCTCTCGTAAAAGTAGATAACAACCATTGTTAAGCCAGTGATCGCCAAGATCGTAAGGTCGCTTTTAGCCTTAACATAAAGAAGTCCGCCTAAAATAACTACGTCGACCGTGATCGCCAATTTTAATATCCAAGGCCTGAAGTTGACTTCGTTTCTATTCGCGTGCCTTAGAACTCCGTAATGGATAAGCAAATCCATTGCGATATAAAAGAAGGCACCCAAAGCTGCTATGCTGGAAACGTCAAAAATCACAGTGAGAAGACCGGCCAAAACTGCAGTATAGACAAGCGTGTGCTTTTGAATAGACCCAGGCATTCCAAAGTGCCGGTGGGGCACTAATTCCATATCCGTTAACATCGCAAGCATCCGTGAGACTGCGAACATGCTGGCGATAATTCCTGACACTGTTGCAACAATAGCGAGTCCAACCATAACACTTACACCAAGTGAGCCATACGAAGGTCTTGCCGCTTCTGCTAAAGAGTAATTTTTTGCTTGCAAGATCTCTTCTAAACTCAAGCTGCTTCCAACGGCCAGTGTCACTAAAATATAAACGACTAAACAAATACCAAGAGCAATCATGATCGCTCTTCCAACATTTTTATGAGGTTCTTTTATTTCGGAACCGCTATTAGTAATAGTGGTAAAGCCTTTGAAGGCCAAAACCCCAAGGGCCACTGCTCCCAAAAAGTTTAAAGGCGAGGTTCCGCTCTGTTCGAAACTTAGCGATGGTAGATCCACCCCGCTGGCATAAAGACCGCCCAAAGCGAGGAAAAGCAGACCTGTCCCCTTAATCAATGCCATAATAAATGAGAAAGTTTCAATCCATTTATTACTTAAGATATTTACAAGAAAGGATATGATCACCAGACCCAATCCCAGCCAAGGCACGACCTCGGCTCCCCACCCCAAACCTTCAATTTGGATCACATAGTTTCCAAAAGTTCTTGCCACCAGACTCTCGTTTATAATCATGGAAAAGTACATCAACAAAGCACCCCACGCGGTTACCGCACTTTTGCCATAACATTTCTTAAGGATCATACCGATTCCCCCGGCCGAAGGGTACGCGTTAGACATTTTGATATAGGTATATGATGTCAGACCTGCGACGAACCCTGCGGCTACAAAGGCCCACATCAAAAGATTGCCGGCAAAAGAGGCTACCTCACCCGTGAGTGCGAAAATTCCGGCCCCAATCATAACCCCGGTCCCCATGGAGACAGCTCCAGTTAATGATAAACTACCTTCTTTGTACCCGCTCATGCTACTCCTTGTTTTTGCCTGTTAAACTGTAAAAGAATGTCGCTGACCAAGTCAGCATAATAAATCCGGTCAAAGACTCAAGCCCAGTCATGACCTTTAAATGTCCTTGTGGGTTAAAGGAACTTAATCCTAAAGTGCTATAAGAGACGGTTGAGAAATAAAAGTAATCTTGGAAAGTATTATCAAATTTACTGGAAAAGCCGCCAAGCCCTAAGTTTACATCAGCAAAATAAAGTCCTCCAGTAAACCAAAGGATCTCCACAATATGAACTGCAAATAACAAAAGCAATACCGCAACACTCCTTAAGAAATGAGAGTGGTCTTTATTGTCTGGCATAATTTTATAAAGCCCTTGTATGCACCAAAAATGCCAACCAATGACCGCAACGATGAGAAAGAAGCTTAAAGCAATAGCAATGAACATTAGGCCTCCTACAGAGCCATTCTCGCGCCGATTAGGAAGAGAGCTTCATTAGTGTCTTCACCTGCCTCCTTCAAAAGATCAGCCGTCTCAAAAACTTTTTCTTCCCAGCTGACTCCTATATAAGGAGCGAACTCTCTTACAATTTGGTAGGTAAGCCGCACTCCAAACTCGTATCCATTAATACCTTTTCCAATATTATATTCTTTTATCTTTTCAGTGTAAGCTTCCACTTCAAACCTTGGGATAAGCATGCTTCTCTGAGATAGTCTAAATCCGTACTCAACCTCTAAAATTGTTGATAGCTCTCCCTCATCTCCAATGTAGGCGGCAGCATCAACCTCAAATTGAAAAGGAGCCATCCCCATTGCGCTTAAAACCAGGAACTCACGATCATCTTTTTTATAAAAAAGATCTTTTCTATAGCCAACTTGAGCGAACCAAAAAGAGTCAACGAGGTATCCATAAAGAAACTCATTGCGAGAGCTTCCCTCACGCCCTAGTTCCGTATTGTAGGTTCCTTCCGTTTCAAAGAAGAACTTGTGATAGTCTGGCCCTATTTGCCAAAATGCGTCCCAAAGTAAAACATCATTCTTGTCCTCAAAACGTTCTTCTAATCGATCAACGTAAAAAAATCCAAATACTTGATTATCCTCCACTGGAGTGGTGTCAAAGTTAGTTGGACCAGGTTCGCCAGTGTCTTCATCTAAAGCATATTTTTGAACCCCTTTTATGATTTTTGGTGATTTTTTTTGATGAAAATATTTTGGGAAGCCTCTCTCAAAAGGTTCAATCTCATCAGGTCTATCTTCCACGTGGTGGTGCGGACTCTGAGAAAATACAGATGGAGAAATAAATAAGATCCAAGCAATAAGTCTAATCATTTCACCCTCACAACTTGGAACATCCCGGCTTCCATGTGATACAGAAAATGGCAGTGAAACGCCCAGTCGCCTTTTTCAATAGGTGTGATCAAGACTGAAAGTTTCTCACCAGGCTTTACAAGTATTGTGTGTTTGAAAGGAATCTCGTCATGCTCAGATCCATTTTCAAGTTGCATCCACATTCCATGTAAATGCATTGGATGATCCATCATCGTGTGGTTTACGAAGTATAGTCTTAAACGCTCGTTATGTTTAAATAGCCATGGCCCTGGCTGTTGAGAAAATTTCTTACCATCAAGAGAGAACATATATCTTTCCATGTTGGCGGTAAGATTCACGGTCATTTCGCGATCCACGATTGGCTTATAAGGCTGTGGAGCGGAATTTTTTAAATCTTTATAACTTAAGACCTTCCATCCATCATTTCCAAGACCAAGTCCCGGATCATGAAGACGGTTTTGTGGATTTTTTATAATCATGGCCACTGTTGGCAGGTCTTTTGGAAGAAATGGTTCTGGACCTTTTGGGCCTGGGATGTTTTTAATCTCACTGTCTCTTTTCTTCCTCATTTTTTTCATCATGTGATGGTCCATCTTTCCTACTAAGTTGTCGGCCATCATCGCCATTCCAATTTCCTTCAGCTCTCGGACAGGACGTTCTCTTCTTTTAGGTATCTTAGCTTTCATCTCTTTATCTGGAGCTAGGGTTCCCCTAGCAAATCCGCTTCTGTCTTCAGGCTCTGCAAAGAAAGTGTAGGCCTCTTCTTTAGTAGGTCTTATTAAAACGTCATATGTCTCAGCGACGCCAATCCGAAATTCGTGTACTTTAACAGGTTTTACAGGCTTTCCATCGGCCATTACAACGGTCATGTCCAAACCAGGAATTCTGACATCAAAATTGGTCATCGCGCTCGCGTTAATAACCCGAAGCCTTGTTGTTTGCCCTGGTTTGATTCTACCAAACCAATTCATATCTGGTGAATGCCCATTTATCAGGTACGTGTAGGCATAACCCGTAACGTCGAGTATATCGACAGGACTCATCCTCATCTTGTCCCATGCGAACCATTGTCTTAATGCTTTTTCATTGCCCTCTTTTTTCATATTTTCAAAGAGGTCGAAGATCGTCCTTTTCTGCCAGTTGTAATAGCCTTCAATCTTATGCAGGTTTCTAAAAACGTCGTGTGGATCTTCAAAGGTCCAGTCTGAAAGCACTACAACATGTTCATTGTCGCTTTTTATAGGGTCTGCTTCTTTTGGATCTATAATAATTGGGCCATAGGCACCAGTCTGCTCCTGAAAAAATGAATGACTGTGGTACCAATAGGTTCCATATTGTTGGACTTTAAAGTGATACTCATACGTTTCACCAGGTTTAATACCATTAAAGTTAATTCCTGGGACTCCATCCATCCTAAAGGGAAGCAATATTCCATGCCAATGAATTGAGGTGTGGTCAGTGTCCATCATGTTATTTTTTACATTTAAACGAATTCTATCACCCTCTTTCCATCTTAAAAGAGGGGCAGGAACTGTACCGTTAATGGCGGTAGCTGTGTCCTTTTTGCCGTCTATTTCGATAGGTGTGTAGCGATACTCCAATTCAAAGAGCCTGTCATGCTGGTCAGTCGATAGGAACTCTAGTCCGTCCATGGCCCAGGCGGGTAATGGGAAGCTCGCATTTATTCCTGTTACAAAAACGCCCAATCCGGCCTGTTTTAAAAAACGACGCCGGTTCATCTCAGTGGGAGACAAAGTTAGATATTTTGACAGTTGGTTCATGCGTTCTCCTTAGCATGAACCTAAGTTCACATAATAAATTTGTCAGTTGAGAGTGCTAGAAAAACGTTAACTTTCTAAATATTTAACCCCGTCCTATCTGATTCCACGTTTTTCTCTCGCCTACTTATTTAGATGAACTTTAATGCCTGCACCATAAGTTGGACCAGTGTGTTCGTTATAACGGTAGTTGATTCCAAATTGGGTTCTCGCGCCGACTTGATAGTAGAGACCCGATTCAAACTCCCAAGCAGAAGATTTTTCCAGGCCGAATTTGCCACGAGCCTTGACGTCAAGAAAGAGTCTGCTAACAAGGGGCACGGTTTTACTAAGAGTTACAATCAGTTTTTGATCGCTTCTTAAGTGCGTTTGAACCTGAACGTTCATAGGAATGGTATAAGCCGCTCCCACAATGGCCATTGCCCGGGCGTCCTCAACCTCCATGCCTCCATAATAGTTTAAGTAACGGTTGAGATAATTTCTAAATACAAGCTCCCCTTCAAAAGTCTCAGGGTCATACTGGTCTACTTCGAAGCTAACATCTACTTGCTGTCTGCCTTTTGATATCTTAATCTCCGCCTCAGCAAAATTAGAGCCAAGGGTTATTTCACTACTAGTGAAGGCGCTATCATCATGTGTCATGTAGCCGGACCATTTTTTCTCGTCCGCGATCAAATCGTCCGGACGTTCAAAGCCTTCATACTTCACCAAACGCGCCATTCCCATTTTCATGTGGTAAAGATTATGACAATGCAGGAACCATATACCAGGCTCGTTAGCGTGAAATTCTATTACCACCTCTCCCATGGGTTTTACGTCAACTGTATGGAACTTTGGAGCGAAATGTCCCTGTCCGTTAAGGACCCGAAAGAAGTGTCCGTGCAAGTGCATCGGGTGATGCATCATCGTCTTGTTTTTAAAAGTAATGCGAACGACCTCTCCATACCTAACCATTAGGTATTTTTCTTCTGAAAAAGACTTACCGTTGATAGTCCAAGTGTATCTGTCCATGTCTCCGTCTAGCTCGAGGGTATAGTCTCTTCTTGGAAGGTCAGGATCAAACATCGTCATTTCAGTAGACTTGAGCATTGCGTAGCTCAGCCTATTGGTCATGGGCATGGCCTCCAATTCCGCTTCAGATATTTGAGAATCTTTCATGTCCATCCCCGGGCCGTGGTCGCCATGGCCTCCGTCATTGCCGCCATCGTGATCTCTCCCGTGACCGCCTCCGTGATCCATCCCCCCGTGGTCCATCCCGTAGGGACTTGGACGCATTTTCATTGGAACCCTCTCCACGTGATGACCTCTTCCAAGGACCATACTGGCTGAGCCTGTGATGTCTTGGGCCGTTGCCTTAAACTCCAACGCGGCCATTTCAGGCATAGTGAAGACGATATCGTATGTTTCAGCAATACCCACCAAAATTTCATTAACTTTCACCGGCTGCACTTTGACACCGTCTTTTTCGATCACTTCAAACTCCCGCAGTTTACCCAAGTTTGCGTAAAAATAAGTGGAAGCTGAGGCATTTATTAGCCGTAACTTAACGCGATCTCCGGCCTTGATCTCTTTGTGATCCTGCTTTTCCCTGCCATTAATCAAAAAAGCGTCATAGCCAACGTCGCTTAAATCCATCGGGCCCATACGGGTCCATTCACTCTTAATATAATCCCATATCTTCCCGGCTCGAATTGCCCCTAAAACAGAAGGGAAGAAGTCTTTTTTATAAGCATAATAATGACCCTCCATCTTTAAATTCGCCAGCACGTCTTGAGGATGTTCGTTGGTCCAATCACTCATGACGATCACAAAGTCATGATCAACTTGAGCTTGGGCATTGGGCTCCTCAATCACAATCGCTCCGTATAAACCGCGCTGTTCCTGTAATTCAGTGTGGGAGTGATACCAATATGTTCCTGCGTGAGTAATCAGAAAACGAAAGGTGTGGCTTTTGCCTGGTTCGATAATCCGGGTGTTGGCAAATTGGGGTCCATCTTGATCCCAGGGAACCAGAAGTCCGTGCCAGTGAAGGGTCGTAGGTTCACCCGTAAAGTTGTTAACTTTAATTAATGCCGTGTCGCCTACCTCAAAACGCAATGTCGGCGCCGGGATCGAACCATTGATGGCCAAGGCATGAGGAACATCGACCCCAGTCAGATTGGCAGTAATTTGCTCCACATTTAATTCGTATTTTTTTTCACCAGCAGCCCAAGCTTGGAGGCACACCGATAGCAGTAAGAACGCAATATAACGCTTCATCTTAATTTCCTTTATGATAGATTTAAAGGAATTATAACGCATAGCAACACCAACAGTTGGTCGATTTGTAAAGATTACATGGTCTTAATATTACCTAATGATCATGGGGGGACAGAACTCTTCCCCACTAATTGGGTTAAAGAGATTAAAAGGAAGGGAGTCGTCTATGAATTTCGACTCCCTGAGGTCGAATTAAAAAATCACACTTTTTCTCCGCAAGAAAGCATTTTCTTGCCATAGTAAGGGTTAGCGATATCCCCTTTTTTCTGGACCCACTTGGCCTTGGCCATGGAGCAACTCATGATTTGAAGTTGTTCCAACTCTTTGTTCTTCCCGTTGCCAATAAACAATTGGGACAGGTTTTTAAAAGAATTTCGCAGATCTTTAATGCTCTCAAATTCTTTGCCACAATCGGAATAATTGTCCGTATAATGTCCCAACTCTTTTTTGCAAATGGTTTTATGAACGCTTAAAGCGGTTTTGTAATCATCTCCTGCCAGAGCTTTTTGCAGTTTCAAGTAGTTTGCAAATTCAAGTTCGTGGGTAAAAGCGGTTGCCCCCATTAATAATAAAAGCGTTATCAGTCTCATATTTTCTCCTTTCTATCTCCATTGTTGCCATTTAAAGGCTTCCCAGTTTTCATTCGCCTTTTGGGCGTTTTCTTCTATATCCTTTTTGAACTTATTCATTTTTTCCTCGCTAGAAAAGAAATATACATGTCCGTCATGGACCAATTTATGCTCTTTGCTCCCTTTAACATGAACATCTCCATGGGCCACAGAGTAAGCGCATTGACCTTCGTACATCTTGCAAGTTTCCATAGAGCAGTTTTTCATACCGCACCGATTCTCCCGCATTTCACAGCCATTCCCGCCACATTCGGTTACATGATGGTGATGAGCGGCAGTTTCTCTGTTCCCAGAAGCACAACTTACCAAAAACATTAGAGCTACCATTAAAGCAATTTGAAACATTTTCACAATTTTCTCCCTGTTGGATTTTCTTGAGGTGAATACGATCCAAACGCATCATTTGTGACAATTTCTTTTCTTTATTTCTATTTTTTTCGGGTATGAGGCAGAGGGAATGGTGAAACTTATATTTTTTAGATTTTTTTAATAAGCTTCGCCTTTATTGGCGAAGCCTAAATCTTTAACTCATTAATTATTGATTGCTTTTAGCAAGTTTTTTGTTTTTGTTTTCGCAACCTTTTTCCAACAACCAAGTGAAAATTCGAAGCCTTTCCGTCCACCAGTCCATTTCAGGGTGAAATTGCGTTCCCAAAGCAAGGCGATTTGAAGCTTCCAGAGACTCCGCTATTTTTCCCCCATTAGAGTAAGAACTAATTTTTAAGTGTGGCCAGCGACTTTGGTTTTTATGAAAATAATCGATCCTAATACCTTGATGGTGCTGCTTATAACCTAAAAAGTGAGTGTAGCCCAAAATTGATTTCAAGCGTGACTCCTCATCTTCATTTACATAAACTCTATCCAAGACATATCTTCTGTCTCTAATGCCGATCTCCTCACTAATATCAATATAAAGAGGTATGTCTTGTGAAACTGCCATCATTTGCATTCCCCGACAAATTCCAAGCGCTGGAAGGTCTTCAGCTTCCTCATCAGAAAAATATTTTTACCAAAATTTATATTCAAACGGGTCGCGAACTTCGCCTTCATAACTGTAGTTTACCAAATAATCCAGACGATCAAGCTGCTCGCGCAGATCGGCATCAACCTTGCCTTTATAATATTTGGGATCGATATCAGCTCCGCCAGGATTAACCACGGCGTCGACTTCATCAAAGTTGATATCGAGTTCTTCATTGTACATGTTTACGATTCGCACAGGATAACCATAATAATTGGCGGCACGGTAGATCGCTTTGCGATAAAAGTATTTGCAATTAGTCGTGCAGCCAACCGTCAAAACTTCGTCTTTTGGAAGTTTGCAATAATCATGGGCATGCAAAAAGGAATAGGAAAAAACTGTCAGCAAAAAAATCAATTTAGTCATAAGATAACTCTCAGTTAAATGTATAATATCTTTTATTGTTCTGAATTTTGTTATCTTTTTCAAGCGCGCAATTTCCGCCACTCTTCCTACGGAATACCTTTATTGGAAACTTCCAGCAATATAGGCCTAATTTAGTCCGGTAAAGCTCGCTTATCACGCAAAAATATGATTTATCTCAGTTAACTTTGGATCGTTTTGTGGCAATCTTTATATCAAGGAAGAAAAATATCCATTTTTTGGAATGGCGCACTGTTTCTGTCTCCTTCTATTGGAAGAATTATGGACTATTCAGGTCAACAAGATGACGTTTTAATGAAAAGGTACCAAGGCACAGACCTTGTGGCCTTTGAGACTTTATACCATCGGCACAAAGGCAAGGCTTATGGATATTTAGTTAAAAGGCTTAAAGATCCAGCTCTGGCTGATGAAGTCTTTCAAAATGCATTTATTAAACTTCACCGGAAGCGTCACCAATACAACCCGAACCTTTCTTTCTTGAACTGGTTTTTCATTATTTTAAGATCTGAGATGCTTGACTACCTGAGAAAGCAAAAACCAGTGGAGGAGGAGTTTAGAGAAGAAAGTGTCTTAGTGCCTGAACCATCTCCGTCTTATGTTTTTAATTTAGCGACTGTAGGATCACTTTCAAAAAAAGAAAAAGAGTTTCTACAATTGCGCTATCTTCAAGAATGGAGCTTTGAAGATCTTTCCAAAAAATTTAAAACCACACAAGTTAATGCAAGAAAAATAATTTCAAGAAGCCTAAAGAAGCTCAGAAAAGAAATTGGATCTATAAAATCAAGCCATTAACCGCAACAGCCTGTTCTCCTCTTAACTCTATTGGACAGATACAAGTTCCATAAAGATACGCCAATTAGCGCCGGTATTCCGCTATAAAGGAGAATCTTATTCTCCTGTGGACTTAAATAAACATAACGTCCAATATACATAGCAAAAGAAGCCATACTACCAAAAATAAACGGCCATATATTGTGATGTTTTTTTAGGTAGCTCCAAAGAAATCCAAGATTCGCTAAAACGAGGGTGAAGACAAGCACAAGCCTTAAGACATGCCCTTGTACGGCAAATCCCAGACCAGCGGAGGCTAGAAATGCCCCGACGGCAGGAAAACACATGGGACAAAAGAGTGCCATGGCTCCAGATCCCGCGGAGGCAAACGCTCCAAGCATTACGCCTTTTTTACCGCCATCCGCTCCTTCTGTAATTTTCTTTCTGAGTTTTTCAGAGTTCAATTTTTGATATGAGCAAGCCGAGCTGTTCTTTTTTATTTTTTGTCCATACAGAATTTCATCTCCCTTTAATATGGAGGGTGAAGAATAAAGCCGGTAAGGATCATCATCACTTAATTTGTCTTGTACAACAACATCAAATTTTTCGGCACCCGCATTCAGCAGAGCGGCCCTCGCATTCTTTGCCTCTGGACAGCCACTGAAATATATAAGTTTTAACTCCATTACTCCTCCATCCCTTCAATGATCGGACAATCTGAATCCGTTTGCTGATTCTCGCATTTTACAATCAAGCGTTTTAGATTTTTCTCCATTTGCTTCAACATCATTAATTTTTCATGTATATCAGTCAGCTTACTTTTCGCTTTTTTTCTAACTTTTTCACAACGGGACGTGGTTGTCGCTCTTAAAGACAAAAGCTCTTTTATCTCAGTTAAAGTAAATCCAAGTGTTTTAGCGTGTTTGATGAAGTTCAAAGTTTTGACAGTTCCGGTGTCGTACATTCTATAACCAGATTCTTTTCTTTTCTTGGGGATTAAAATACCGCGTTTTTCATAGTATCTGATTGTTTGAATATTCACCTGTGCCAATTTGGCGACTTCGCCTATTTGTAAAAGTTCTTTCATGCGAACATTATATCCCTACACCAAGGTATAGAGTCAATTTCTAATCTTTGGTTGACTCTATATCTAGGTACAGGGTGTAAACTATGGGTATCCAAGGAGGAATACATGAAAAAACGAAAAGTCGAAGTATTTAGCGCAGGCTGTCAAGTATGCAAACCCACAATTGAATTGGTTAAAAAGACTGCCTGCCCAAGTTGTGAAGTTATTGTATATGATCTAAACAAAGGTTGCGACAGCGATATATGCAAAGAGAAAGCTCATAAATACAATATTACGAGAGTTCCAAGCGTTGTTGTTGACGGCAAGCTATTGGACTGTTGCAAAGACTTGGCAATTACAGAGGATAAACTCAAAGAGGCCGGAGTGGGAAGGGCCTGAGATCACTTGTTAACAGCGAACAAAAACAGGGAGAAATATGAATTCAGATTCCAACTCAGTATATAGAAAACCTGACTGCCCTTTTGGTCACAAAGCGATCAGCCTTTTGCGCAAGCAAGGAGTAATTTATCAAGATCACTTACTACAAAGCGAAGCCGAAGTCGAAGAGATTAAAAACCGATACAACGTTAAGACCACTCCCCAAATTTTTTTAAACGGAGAAAGACTTGGAGGCTATAGCGAGTTAGCCGCCAAGTTTGGCGAAGAAAAGGAAGAGGAGGAAGAAACATCTTATGCTCCTGTAATCGCTGTTTTTTCGGTGTCCGCCTTGCTCGCAATTGCCACCCGATTTGAAGTTATGGGCTTTATGGGTTTTTCCCTTGTCCTTTTAGCAACCTTAAAGCTTATGGACATTTCAGCCTTTGTAAAAGGATTTAAAAAGTACGACCTAGTCACCCAGAAAGTTCAAGCTTATGGAAAGGTCTATCCTTTCATAGAACTGCTTGTCGGGCTTGCTTTTCTCTCAGGTGTGCTTATAAACATTGCAGGAATTTTGGCAGTGCTAGTAGGTTCTGCAGGTGGTTACTCCGTGTACAAGGCGGTTTATATAGATAAAAAAGATTTAAATTGCGCTTGTATAGGTGGAGGTTCAAAAGCGCCTTTAGGAGCGGTTAGTTTTAGTGAGAATGCCATTATGGCTATCATGGGATTATGGTTTTTGTTATTTTAAGTCGGCTTTTACGGCCTTTGAAATTTTACAGATTGGCTTAATTGAAGCATGACAGCTTTTCAAAGTGTGGTGTTCCTTTCTATGATCAATCATTGAAAGAATTATGCTTTAGCTTTTGCCAATTTTAAAATACTAAAACCACCTCTTAAAACTATAATGGAGATAACTATTCCGATAACAAGATCCGGTATATTTGAACCTGTGAAATAAACAAACGCTCCAGCGATAATGACTCCAGTGTTTGCCAAGACATCATTGGCAGAAAAAATCCAGCTGGCCTGCATATGGATTCCCCCTTCTCGATGTTTATGGATTAAGCCCAAGCAAGAGACATTGGCAAACAACGCCATGAGTGAAATGGACATCATTAAAATTGAAACAGGCTCGCTCCCCACAAAGAAGCGTCTGACGGCCTCGAATAGAATAAACAAGGCAAGAAAAATTTGAGTTCCACCACTGAAGGTCGCGGCCTTGTTTTTCATAGATAAACTTTTCCCAGTCGCGTAAAGACTCATTCCATAAACAAACGAATCGGCCAACATATCAAGCCCGTCCGCTAAAAGTCCGGCGGACTCCGCAAAAATTCCGATAACGATTTCGACTAGAAACATTGTAAAGTTGATGCCAAGTAGAATCTTTAAAGTTTTAGCTTCAATTTGCGAGTCTTCGACAACAACTTCATTTTCAGAAACTTCACGAGTTTCAAGCTGTTTGCCCTCAAGTCCAACATCTTTTAGCTTGCCTAAGATATGCGATTCATCAGTCTTATGGAAAAAGGTGATTTGTCGGTCGCCGAGGTTAAAGTTCATTTGTTTGACACCATCGTCGCCCTCAAACAAACCTTCAATCATTTTGATTTCAGATGGACAATCCATCTTCCTTACGTAAACAATCGTTTTTTTCATTAATTTTCCACTCTCTTAACTACAACTTCATCTTTTTTATTCATCCACAGCATTATGCCTACAACGGCTAAAATGAATGCGACTTGCCCCAATAATACTTCAAGGGTCGAATTGTATCCGAGTATTGAGAGTGTGAATCCATCTATTTGGGTTTGATCCAAAAGGCCGACTTTCTGAAAGGCTCCTAGCGCCTTGCCTAAGAAAACGACGGACAAGCCGAGAATAAGATACGTTGATCCTTTAAACAATGGAGCCAGCTTTAGTTTTACAGAAAATTTAGCTGCCAAAAGAATTAAAGCTCCGGCCAAACCAAGAGCGAATGCGGCTCCCGCGCCTATCGCCACCGAAGAGTGACCGTCAAAAGCAAGGATTTTCATAAAAAGCAAAGTTTCAAAAATCTCCCTAAAAACAGCGAAAAAGGAAATAAAGAACAATGCTCCCTTTTTATTGTCCACAAGTGAGTTCTTCACATTAGCCTTTAAGTTCGCTTTCAGCTCTTGTATGTTCCCGTTTCGATGAAACCAAAACCCGACATAGAAGAGGACGATTGACGCGAAGAGAGCGACATACCCTTCAATCGCTTCAACAGCATATCCTCCTAGTCCAATGATCATATCCACTAAAAAATAGAGAATAGCCCCTCCTAAAATGGCGCTCCCCCATCCGAAGTGAACGTATTTCATTGTTTTAGCAGACCCAAATTTCTTCACAAGCCCAACCAGGAGCAAAAGAACAAGGCCCGCTTCCAGTGCTTCTCTTACGACAATACCAAAGGAGATAAGCGCCGAACTCACAAAAGAAGTTTCAGAAGAAATCGCGCCGTCGGCTTTTTTCAAAAGGGACAAAATTTCTTCTCTCTTTTGTTCCACCACTTCTTTTGATGAATCCTTAGTTAACAAGGCTCTATATCGAGCGAGCTCTTGCTCTAAGGAGAGCACAAGATCTCGGTTGTTTACTGTTAAATACCCCTCTATTGGTTCAATTCCCTGCAAATAAGCTTCCAAAGACTTGTCTTTGGCTCCTTGGAAGTTTCCTGCGGCAAATAGCTTAAAGCTTTCTCCAAGCTTGCTTCTCGCGGTCTCTAGGAATTCCGATCCTTTTTTCAGTGGAGTTCCCGATGGTGGAAAGGAGTCCCCTATATCTCGTACGCTGGCGAGAAAAAGAGCTTCTTCTTCCTCTTCAATATTGTACTTGCTAAGGAGTTCTAGGTCAGTCTTTGAAGCTAAATCTTTCAGAGGCACTTCGTAACTGCCATTGGCACTGTTACCTTTATAACGAAACGCTGAGACGTAGAATGCGAGCGACCACCTGTCTTTTTCCGAAAGAAAGGAGTAACTGGCCATGCCCGTGCCATTTACTCCAAGAGTAATGGTATTGTAGGCCTGAAAAGGAGAAATGTTTTGCATTCGCTCCAGGCCATGAAAGTTTGTAGGTTTAGGCTCAAGGTTTTTCCCAAGGGGCCTATCTCCAGCCCCGGAAACTCCGTGGCATCCAACGCAGGACTGAGCGTATATTTGCTTTGCCTTCTGAAAATCGAGACCATTGGTAGGAAAAGTCGCGATATTAAAAGCTTTTATGACATCAAACTTAAGCTTGTTTGCGAAGAAAGAAACTTCTTGTACAGATTCTTTTTCAAGAATCATTCTTTTCAGTTCTTCTACATCTGATTCCAATTTTTTATCAAAATTCGCCTGATTTGAAATTCGAGAGACCTCATTTATAAACTCTACTTGCTCATCATATTCTCCCTGACTACTAATCTCGCCCTGAAAAACCGCCTCTCCATAATCTTGAGAAAGATAACTTAACAAATGAACGGCTAATTCGGCGCCATTTCCCTTCGCATTAATGAAAGAAAGAGGAGAAACAAACAATAAAGCGGCAAGAATATATCTAAACATCAGAGGACTCCATTTTATGAATATTCTCACACAGACCACAATTTATCTCTGGGTCGCATTGCAAGTAAAATCTTTGGAATTGCTTGAGAAAATCAAGAACGACCTTTCTATCAGAACGTAGGAACTGCACGAACTTTAGCAAGGCTTCCCCCGTATCGTCAGACAGTAGGTGTTCTACTTTGCAGCTATCAGTCTTGGCCGTAGCTTCGCTAACACCCAATACTTCCATAAAAAAAACGATCATCGTTTGCCTTTTATTGGCAATGGTTTCAATCTTCGCCTTTCCTTGCTTAGTTAATTTAAGAAAGTTTTTGTTAACTAGGACTAGTTTCTTTTCAATGAGCTTTTTTAGCTGCAACGAAACCGCATTTCTGCTGACATCTAACTCTTTGGCCAGGTCCACAGCTCTTAGTTCTCCCTTTTGTTTTGATAAGGAGTATAAAGCCAAAAGATAATGGGTTTCCGAATGTGATAAATCGTTATTGTTGTATTCTTTCCAATGTTCTTCGTATTCAAAATTCATCAGCCCCCGCCTGTTAAGTACACCTAACAATACAAGGGCATCAGAAAGTTGTAAAGCCTACTTTACAAAACTAAGGGAAATAATTTAAAGATTACCACCTTTATAGTTTTTCCAGTTCTGATTTGCCTTTTTGATGTTTTCCTCTAAATGATTCTTAAATTTCTTCATATTCTCTTTACTTGAAAAGTAATAAGCTTTCCCGCCATGCTCCAATTTATATTCTTCCTTACCATGAACATGCAGGTCTCCCTCAGAGAGACTCAGGGCACAGGTTTTATCAAACTGCTCCACCTGTGAGTGTACTTTACAATTTTTAGTACATTCGTCTTTCTTATGATGATGGTGGGCTGCTTTATCATGATGATGTGCACATCCCGTTAGGCCAATCAGTACAATAACAATAGATACAAATTTATTCATTATAAGCCTCCTTAAAGCTTGGTTGCATAAACTTAATGAAAAGACGATAGAGTGAAGGGATTACAATTAACGTTAAAAGAGTTGCGGAAATAATCCCTCCAACAACAACTGTAGCCAATGGCTTTTGCACCTCAGCACCAAGTCCGGTGGAAAACATCATAGGCAAAAATCCAAAGATATCGGTCAGGGCAGTCATGAGCACGGGTCTCAGTCTTGTCATAGCTCCTTCTCTAACCACATCATTCGGGGATTTACCTTCTTGGAAAAGTCGGTTGAAATAAGTCACTAAAACAACACCGTTTAAAATACTAATTCCAGACAAAGCTATAAACCCCACTCCGGCAGAAATGCTGAAAGGCATTCCCATAAATGTAAGAGCGAGCACTCCTCCGATCAATGCCATTGGAGCACATGCAAATATAAGAGCAACTTGAGCGAAAGACTTAAAAGCTGCATAGAGCATTGCCAAGATAATTAGCATCGCCATTGGGACTAAGATACTTAGACGCTCCTTGGCACTTTGCAAATTTTTAAAACTTCCACCCCACTCTACATAGTAACCCTCGGGAAGCTTAACTTCCGCTTCAACCCTGGCCTTGGCCTTTTCAACAAAACTTTCTACGTCCCGGGTTTCTGGATTAATTAAAACGGCTACCCTCCTCTGAGAATTTTCACGGCTGACATTGCTAAAAGTCTCCACGTAGTCAATCTCAGCGACTTGATTAATTGGCACAGTATAGCCTTCAGAAATCCCTACAGGTAAGCTTCTTACAGTATGAATATCTTTTCGTTGAACCTCACTTAACCTCGCAACAATTGGAAACTTACGGACACCCTCGTAAACATGCCCGATCTCTCGGCCACCAATAGCGGCGCTAATTGAGTCCAACACAGGCCTAGCAGTTACTCCCAATTGAGCCAGCTCCTCAATTCTTGGTGTGTATCGAAGCATTGGAGACTTGCCCTTTGACTCAGATTCCGATTCTCCAGAACCTGGAATCTCAGAAATGATTTGAGCTATTTCTTTCGAATAAGTTATAAGCTTATCTAAATCCTCACCAAAAACCTTTGCAGAAACATCAGCTCTAGTTCCCTCTAAGAGTTCATTAAATCTTAATTGAACAGGCTGAGACATAAGAAGTACTTGCCCAGGAATATACAGTTCAAGCTTCTTTTTTACAGCGGCGATCAGATCACTTTTATTTTTTATATCTGTTTCTGGCCACTGGTCTTTTGGCCTAAGCATGACATAAGAGTCTGAAATATTAACTCCCATTGGATCTGTCGCCACCTCTGCGGCACCTGTTCTTGCAAACACCACTTTAACCTGTGGGAATCCTTCTATTACATCTTCAGATAATTGTTGAAGCTTCACAGAATTTTCAATACTGATATTTGCAGGCCTAATAAATTGAACAGCAAAGTCCCCCTCATCCAATTGGGGAATAAACTCCGCTCCCATTTGAGAAAATAAGAAGATACCGGCAGTGATTGCGGCAACACCAATCCCCAAAACTACTTTTTTAAAGCGCAGAGCAATGTCCAAAGTTGGTCTAAAGGCTTTTTCCGCCCATCGCATAAGGAAAGGTTTATTATCTTTGGTTTTACCAGAAAGAAATGTGGCTGCTAACGCAGGAACCAATGTAAAAGATAATATCAAAGCACTACCTAATGCCATAATAAACGTAGTTGCCATAGGGCCAAACATTTTCCCCTCTACGCCAGTCAAAGCGAAAAGTGGAATGAAAACGACAATAACAATAAGTTCGCCAAAACCAGCGGCAGATCGGATTTCAACTGTAGCATCTTTTACAACTTTGCGGACCTCGCGTCTTGTAAGAGTACGACCCAGCTCCTTTCCTCTAATTTGTAAACGATGTACACAGTTCTCAATAACAATAACCGCACCGTCCACAATGATTCCAAAATCCAAGGCTCCTAAGCTCATCAAATTTCCAGATACGTTTTGCCACCTCATCAATATAAATGTCGCCAACAAAGCAATGGGAATCATTAATGCGGTTATAATAGCTGCCCTAATATTTCCTACAAGCATCAAAAGAAATAGACTTACAAGGGCCGCCCCCATAAGGAGATTATGCTCTACAGTACTTAAGGTGGCGTTAACCATGTCCGAACGATTGTAAAGTGTTCTTAACTCAACCCAATCAGGTAAATCACCACTTATATTCTCTAATTTCTCAGCAACATCGATTGAAACGGATCTGCTATTTTCACCCAAAAGCATGAACACAGTTCCAACAATGGATTCTTCTCCCCCAACAGTTCCAGCACCAGTACGAATTTGCTTGTCGAATTTAACTTGTGCAATGTCTTTAATCTTGATGACCTGATAATCAGAAAGCCTCTTAACAACGACATTGCCTATATCTTCGAAAGTTCTTAAAAGTCCTACACCTCTCACCAACAATTGTTGACCGGTTTGTTGAATATAGCCTCCACCTACATTTGCGTTGGTTTCTTCGATTGCTCTTTCTATGTCATCAAAGTGAAGTCCATAGCGTGCCATTTTCTCAACATCTGGCTGTACAAAGAATTGCTTATCAAAGCCTCCAATGGTGTTGATTTCAGTAACTCCTGTTACTGTTAGAAGTCTTGGTTTAATAAACCAATCTTGAATTGACCTAAGTTCCATTAACTGGACAAGACGCTTTTCAGAATCCTGGGCTGGCTCTTTAGCTTCGATTGAATAATGAAATATTTCTCCAAGCCCTGTACTGATTGGACCCATCTCTGGAACAATTCCTTCAGGTAATTCTATATTTTGTAGTTTTTCCCCCACCAACTGCCGGGCACGATATATGTCTGCATCTTCCTCAAAAATCACAGTTACTTGACTAATGCCATACTTTGACACAGACCTGATTGTTTGAACTCCCGGGATACCATTCATGGCATACTCGATAGGAAATGTTATCATTCTTTCTATTTCATCCGGAACATACCCTTTAACTTGGGTATTTATTTGAACTTGAGTGTTTGTGATATCTGGTACAGCATCAATGGAAAGCTCCTGAAAGGACTTCACTCCATATGCAACTAGGAGGATGCTTGTCAAAAAAACAAAAAGACGATTATTTACCGAAAACTCGATTATTTTATTCATATTTTTTATTCCAACTTAGTGTGAATGTCCGTACTCTGATGTGTCGGTTGAGTAAATGTCAGTGACCCTTAATAGTCCAACCCCACCAATAGCAATTTGATCTCCATCTCGAAGGGCGTTTACTGACACAGTAAATGTCTTGTTAGACTCTTTTTCAATTTTTACTTTTACCATTTTAAAATAACCATCACGGTATCTATAAATCCCTTTTTCCTCCAAAGACACTACCAATGCATCCTTGGGAATATTCAGTGGACTATAAGAAAACTTACGAAGCTTAACTCCAATTGTTTCCTTTGCTTCCTTGGACATTTTAAAACCTTTGCGTTCGTCTACTTCTTCAATTGCCTTGCCCTTTCCTATCGCCTTGCTACTACCATGGCCTTCATGATCATCGTGGCCGGCATGATCATCCCCCTTATGTTCCCCATGTCCTTTGTGAGATTTTTCTTCATCCTCGTGAGCATTTCCTTTGTGGGATTTCTCTTCATCCTCGTGAGCATGTCCTTTGTGGGATTTCTCTTCATCCTCGTGAGCATTTCCTTTGTGGGATTTCTCTTCATCCTCGTGAGCATGTCCTTTGTGGGATTTGTCTTCATCCGCGTGAGCATGCCCTTTATGGGATTCCTCATGGTCTACGTGGGGATGTCCATTACCAAGGCCATAACAAATGTTTCCAAAAAACATCACAATTAAAACAATCTTAAACTTATTCATTAATAACCTCGAGTTCACTTAACTTTTCCTTACACGCCGAATTTTCCATCAAAGATTCAACCTCTAAGTCAGTTAATTCTAAACGTACGAGCTGAAGAATTTCTTGATAATATTTTGCCTCTTCCGCACAAAGAAAGAATCCACTCACCTCACAAGAGTTCAAAATATTTTTCCATGATTTTATATCTAGAATATATTTCGAACACAGATCATCAGAGAAGTAAGCAAAATACTTCCGATGAAAGTTTCTGGAAAAGCGATTATCGTTTTGCAGTCGATGAGCTAGATTCTTAACATTTGAGAAATACTTCTTTATCGCCTCCTGTTTAACTGCATCAAGCCCAGTGTTTGCCTCATTTTCAAGATAAATTCGATCCAACTCGAGCGAATCAAGTTTATCCAATTCTTTTTGATACTTACATCCACTAGCAAAAAGTATGATAAAAAATATAGTTAAGACTTTCATTGTTGAACCCCAGACAATAGATTTTCAAGTTTAGTCTCTTTCTTGTTGTAATCGCCATTAAAAATCATTCTTTTTAACCTCTCCATTGTGGTCACGACTTCGTAATTGTAGTTAACAAGGGATATTGATGCATCGAATTCGTTCTCAACACTTTTAAGCATCTCTAGAGGATCAATATCCATTCCCAATGCAAGATGACTTCTTAGAGTTTGATAATTTTCTCCTGCCAATCTTCTCCTAGTTGTCTGATTTTCAATATTTCCAATAAACGAATTGAAGTTATTAATCAGGTTATACAAGGACTTTTTTAACACCTCCTCAGTAGAGGATTTATTTATATCCAGGATGTGAGATTCGGAATTGCTGATTCTGATTGAGCTAGCGGCACCAAAGCCTAACCCATCTTGTACGGGTATATTATTAAACACACCCTGAGAATTGGAGGATGCTCCAAGAAATGAAAATGTAACTTCCTTACGAGTATAGGCCAATGCTTGTTTAAGGTATTTGTATTGGGCCAGTTCAGGAGCTGAATCCAAAGCTCTAAAAACAAAAGTATCAAATTTTAAAGGTTCAAGCTTACCTACCTTGGGAAAATTGATGTTTTCTAGAAGAAGTTCTTGTTCTTGATCAATACCCAATAAATAAGCAAGAGCCTTTTTTTCTTCAAACACAAGATTTTGAAGAACTCGGATATCTTCCTTCACCTCCAAGGATTTGATTTTCAAAAACCTGGTAGTTCTAGGCTCAACACTGCCAAATATCTGTCTTGTTTCAGCAATTCCGACCAGTTCCTCTATCTTCATCGATTGAGCTTTTAAAGTGTTTAAAAAGTCGATATCCCTCAAGGTGTTTATGTAAAGAAGTTTGGCGGTCATAACTTCATTGGCCCACAATGCACGATACTGCTCTTGATAGGCAAAATAAAACTCCTTAGACTGACCAACCTTAAACCAATTACCAGGTACAAGAAAAGGAGCTATATCTTGAACAATGTCCAATGCTCCCTTCCAGGAAAAGGGTGTTTTAAGGACATTCCAAAGGTTTAAACGAGGTAACAGATTCCTCTTATTAAAATTTATTGTTTCTTTTGCCTGATATACCCTCTGAGCATTTTTAAGTACTGTAAAGTTAGATTGCTTAACCTCTTCTGCCACCTGTTCCAAACTAATCGAGGTTTGTGCATTTAAATTCAGACTAAGCACCATTATGGAAAGTAATATTATTATTTTTTTCATACCTATCTCCTCAATTGAAATTTGAATTTCTGATTGCTTGTACTGGATTCAAAAACACCCTGAACCTTTTCTACACGACTAACAGACCCAGAGGTAACTTGAGCGGCTAAAGATCTGGAGTCTTTTAGTCTCGCCTCATCAGAACGAACGTCTAAAGTAGAGTCCGAAATGGACAGGTGAAAAGAGTTCTTACAAGACTCGGTGATAATATTTATCACCCCCTTATTCACATCCGGTCTATAACCTTCAACTACGCAGGTGACAGCACTGTTAGGAACTCTAGGGTTTTCAAGCTTAACGAAAAGATTAAGATTCAAGTTTTGTAATTCAAAATTGATCTCGTCCAATGTTCTAACCCTACTTGGAAAGGCAATAGGAATACTGCTCACAAACCGAGCGTTAATATCAAAGGAGATATTTTGAACATCTACTTCACCAAAAAAATCTCCTTCAATAGCCTGTATAAACCTTTTTCTTTTATTAAGATCCTCTTCCATCTTCTCTGCCCACATTTTCTGGTTTTCATTTTGGGCCTGATATTGTTCACGAGCTTGTATATCTGCCTGTTCTGCAAGACGGTCATCTCCCCCTTTACTACAACTCAGTAAAAGAACACACGGTAGAATAATAATTAGATTTTTCACAAAAACTCCTAGTTAAATAATTTTTCGATAAGTTTTTTTTTGCCAGTAATAATATAGATTTCCATTAGAGCATTTAAGATGTCGTTTTCAGTTTCAAACCTGGAGTCCATATAATCGACATATTGACGATGGGACTCTATGATCATTGGAATGCTTACAACACCTCTTCTGAAAAGCTGTTCTGCTTCATTATGAAATTTTGCTATTTTAGATAGTGAAGGCATTGCTTGGTAGGTCTTTAGTGATTGATGATAAACCTTTAACTGATTATTAAGCTTCCTCTTTAAGAGAGATATATTATTTTTCGCAGTTTTTTGTTGGGCCAACAAATTCTTGGAAGCCTGAAGCTTTCCTCCATAATTAGTATTCAAAAATGGAGCATTGAAAGTTATTCCAATCCCTGCACTTACAAACTCATCTGCACCTTTTGTCTCATAGCCAACAATTGGTCCGACCATTAGGTCCGGGTAGGCTAAGGATTTCTCTTGCTTTAGCAACTTTCTAGCGACTTCAACTTTATTCTCCTCAATGGCCGCCATACCTTGTTTTTCGCTAAGTTCTAAAACACCGATATTTGGATACTTTATCGGGGTGTAGTTAAACTTTAGCTTTTTACACTCCCCCATGAATGCAACTTCTCCAGCCAATACATCTTGCTCATTTTTAAAATCGTTCAGTCTGGCCGTATAATCATTTAATGCAAGCTTTAGAGTACTCAGTGAGACCTTTTCTTCGGGGTTCAGTCTTTTACGACTTTCAAGTTTTTTAATAATGGATCGAAAGGTTTCAATAGCTTCCTGCATTGCTTTGACCAGGACTTCAAGCTGGGCACCTCGTTGGTATTTCAAGAGGTTTTCAAGCCCTTTCCGACTTCCGTACAAGTCATATTGGTTACTTTCCAACTTTGCCCGTGCCAAGGCCTGTTCCATTCTTGCACTTCTTTTCCCCCCCATTTCTATGACGTGAAGAAGCTTTAAATCATAATTGTTGGTATCAAGTCCAAAATCATCCCCTCTTGTATACTCAAATTCTAAAGCAGGGTTTGGCCTCTGCTTGGCCTTATCCACAAAAGAGTTGGTTGCATCTTTTTGAAGCTTAACTTGGTCCAAAACAGGATTTGAAGAGAATAATTTCTTTTTATACTCGCGAATATCTTTATATACGCACGAATCTTCCGCATGAGCACCTAAGAGAGTTGCCCAGATTAAAATGACAAGTTTCATTTCTTACCTTTAAGTAAAATTTAAAATAAAAGTGAAAATTTAAGAATTAATGAAGCTTAAGAAATGGGAGGGCGGTTGACTTCTGAAAGTATATTTTTAGGTGGCTTAGAATTAAACAGAATAAAAGAATTATTCAGGGGTACGAACTTAATTTCTAACGAGCTCTTAACCTGGTCTAAAGTAACAAGGTGAGAGTGCCCATGATGACAATGACAGTCTCCATGGTTATGTTCTTCGTTACTTCCGTTCGTCTCACTTAGATCTTGAGAATGATCAATTTCTACTGACTGGCACTCTGCTATGGAGACAGCAAAACTCGTCTCATCTGTATGAGTGAAATCATTCACTATAAACATTAATAAAAACAAACAGATAAAACGCATACACCCATCATATATTAATGTTGGACTTTAAACAAACAATTTGAAAATAGTTCACAACACTTTTAAATGTAAGTCATATGTCAAAGAGGTTCAGAAGTCAAACAAGACTATGTCCTGATGTTTCTACTGACACTTTTGTCTAACTTAAACCACCCAACCTAAAACATTTTACATAAAGTACAGCCTGATCTAAATATTTTGGTGATATATGCTGCAATTTTCTGAATTAAGCTCAGTTTCGACAGTAGAATGCTTAAATTGGTAAGGGGCCAACACCTTTCGTATTTTATTCTTGGCCTTTATGTATTCTTTAAAGTTTTCCATATTTCTTAGAACCAAGTGTGTTGTAAAAACATGGTCCTCTCCATCAAGGGACCATATATGTAAATGGTGAACACTCTCGACGAAGTCCAAATTTAAAAGCTCCCTTTCAATGGACTCAGCAGACATATCATCAGGTACTCCCTGCAAAAATATGGCAATGGTTTCCTTAAGTCTTTTTATCACATTCCACAGAATGTACGCCGTGATAAAAAGAGCTAAGGCCGGATCGAGATAATGAATATCTTTAAATTTAAGAATGATCCCGACTATTAAAACTGCCGTCCACCCGAGGACATCTTCCAACAGATGCCAACTGACAACCCTCTCGTTTAGTGATTTTCCACTACTCACTTTCCAGGACGCATAACCATTAATCACAACTCCTACGATTGCAAATGCAATCATCCCCCCAGCGTCTGAGTGTTCTGGCCTAAGCATTCTTCCAACGGCTTCAGAAATAACGAATATTGACCCTGCTAATAGCACAAGACTGTTAATTAGAGCGCCTAATAATGAAAACCGAGTATACCCAAAAGAGAAGGTTTCATTGGCTCCTTGTTTTGATTTTTTTCCTAAGTACCAGGCAATTCCTAATGACAGGCTGTCCCCCAAGTCATGAAGGGCGTCGGAAATTATGGCGACACTATTAACAAAATATCCGCCGATAAATTCCAAAATGGTAAAGCCAACATTTAAAAAGAAAGCAAGCTTTAGATTCTTTTCTGTCATCTCTTGAGAGTGATTGTGTGCCAAAATAGCTCCTTGTTTCAAGAGTTTAGCAAGTGCTTCTCGGAGATGCCAAAGGCAAGGCCGCATTTTAGCTAGACTTAAATGTTGGACAAGATCATCCGTGGAAGCAATTAGGTTGCAAAGGTAAAGAGAGTCTTTACCCAAGGTCTTTAACCTCGTTCCCTGAGCCCTTTATTTATATTGTCTTCCACAACGGTCCGTAATTACAATTCGACAGTAAAGGGTAAAAAAGCAAACTTAATTGTTTAAGACAAGTCTTAGGCAACCTAGCCCACCCGACAAATAGGAAAGCTGCAATAGGCCAAACCAATTTACCGTTAATAGCTCATGACACCATTTTACGCTAACCACACTTAACACTATTTTTGACGCCCAATGCATCCCCAAGAAGTTGATTTTGTAGAAAATTTTTAATCGATCCTCCAAGACGGTAACTAAAAAATCACTTAAGAAATTAACAAACACGAAGCTCAAATTCCGATAATTCACATTACATCTTATTTAAGAATCTAAGGTAAAACCCTTACCATTTATCTTTTACACATTGACGCACTTAAAAATTATCATCCTGATAACTCTATTATTTAAAGAATAAAAATTTGCAAATTTATCCAAGATTTGGTTTACCGGTTTCAATGAATGAAAATGAAACATCTATTTTATTAGTCGAAGATGATCCGATAACTCTTCAGCTTCACAAGAGGCTGCTCTCTGCATATGGAAAGGTGTATAGTGCAAAATCTTTTGACGCAGGAAAAAAGCTTATGTCTGAAAAGGATTTTGACCTAGGTTTTTTTGATCTTAACTTAGATGGAGAGCTAAAGGGTATTGAACTACTGGCACTGGCTCAAAATCACAAAGTTTATCCAGTGGTTGTATCTGGGGAAAGCCAAGATGAAGTACTAGAGAAAGCATTTCTAGAAGGTGCAAAAGATTATCTCATAAAGCCATTTAGTAAAGAAAAGTTAAATCATGTAATGGGAGGTTTTTTAATAATAAAAGACATGTCGAGTTTGAAGGCCTGATAAACAACAGTTTTATTACAAAGTCCAAAGAACAAACCGATGAGATTTACAAGATCAAGAATCTTGCCATCTCGTCAAAGCCAATTTTCATAAACTGAGAAACGGGTACTGGAAAAAGAGTTGTCTCTCACCTGATAAAGGATATTTGCCAAGCAAGCCCTTTCATCGAGATTAATTGCTCCCAATACTCTGAGAATCTTTTAGCCAGTGAGCTTTTTGGCCACAAAAGAGGTTCCTTTACCGGTGCAAATAGTGAAAAGAAAGGTCTTCTGGAAATCGCTGATGGCGGGATTGTATTTTTGGATGAAATTCATGCCCTTTCACTGAACTCCCAAAAAACATTATTAAAGGCTTTGGAGGAAAAAGAGTTCTATCCTGTAGGCTCCAATAGGCCAGTAAAGTCGAACTTCAGAATTATCACCGCGACTTGTGAAGACATTCAAGAAATGATCAATAAAGGAGAATTCAGAGAAGACTTGTTTGGCAGAATCAGTACTTTCCAGATCAACCTTCTTCCTTTACGAGAAAGAAAAGAGGATATTTTATTGCTTCTTGAGTATTTCATCTCTAAGCACTTAGTCCAAATCCTCCTTACAAGCGAGGCTAAGAAAATTCTTAAGGAGTACTCCTGGCCTAGAAACACGAGAGAAATTCAAGACTTGGTAGAAAACTGGATTGTCGAGGGGCACAGACTAATCACGCCCGAAGTGATCCCCTCCCACATTAAAAATAATACCTCCCTAAAAAATAAAATGAATCTGGACGCCTATTTGGATATGGTAGAGGCCCACGGCCTAGGCGACGTTCTAGTCCACTTAAAAAAAGAACTCGTATTAGGAATGATAAAGCGAAACAAAACCATGAAAAAGGCTGCTGAAAAAATGGGCGTTTCGTACCCAAGCCTTAGTAAGTTTATGAAAAACAATCGAGATAACAGAATTTCAACTAAAGGACAGGGAT
This sequence comes from Halobacteriovoraceae bacterium, assembly GCA_002711995.1. Taxonomy (GTDB): domain Bacteria; phylum Bdellovibrionota; class Bacteriovoracia; order Bacteriovoracales; family Bacteriovoracaceae; genus UBA845. The sequence goes on from PASN01000012.1 coordinate 28,217, forward strand.
TATGAAATACGCATACCAGGCCCAACATGACCTTAAGAGCGATATTCACAATGTCCTAACTCTTCTGAAATTCATCCGAGAAGATGAGGAACTCCAAGACCCTATTCTCATGACCATGCTCGAAAAATGTCTTGAGAGAGAAGGCCGGATAAATCAAAATCTCGAAACACTGAAAGAAACAATAAAGGATAATGAATGAAACACTACGAAGAAGTTATTAAAAAGCTTGATTTAGTTCCTCTTCCAGAGGAAGGAGGATTCTTTAGAGAAACTTATCGCTCTAACAGAGTGGTCTCCAGTGAGGAGCTTGGCGAGAAATGTGAATCCACTGTCATATATTACTTGATAACAGACGATAGCTTTTCGGCTCTTCACTTGGTGGATATGGATGAGGTTTTCCACTTCTACGCCGGCTCTCCGGTAGAGATGTTTCAAATCAACGAAAAGGGAGAAGGCTCTAAAATTACTATTGGCAATGACATCTTTAACGATGAAATACCGCAGGTCATAGTTCCACATGGCGTTTGGCAAGGAACCAAACTCAAAGATCCTAAAGAAGGAGATTGGGCCTTACTAGGCTGCACCGTCGCCCCAGGTTTTGAAATTGAAAATTTTCACATCAAAAACAGAAAAGAGCTGTGTATAGAGTTTCCTCATTTAGCAGAAGATATCGCAAGGTATACTAATTAGAAAATGAGAAGTTATTTAAAGATCTACCTATTGTTCTTGATCCCCTCCTGCTTGGCCTTAAGCTTTGGCTTTTACTATAGCTACGAACAGGAAGTGGGAAAAACGGTAGGCAGCTTTAAGGAGAAGTACGATCGCCTCACCAAAGTATACGCAGATCAGATAATCGAGATCGAGAAATCCTACGAGCAGCTAATGCGAAACTCTCTTTTGGGAATCCAGCAAGAGATAAAATCTAAGGACATCTCAAAACAGGGACTACAGAGGGTTGCCAACAAATATAGGGTTTCCCACTTGTTTCTCATAAACAGTAAAGGCGACTTCATCAAATCCACCAATGAGGACCCGACGAAGATCCCAAACCTTTTCACGTTCTCCCAGGATTACAAGGAACTTAAGAGCGAAAAAGGAGCTTATCTTACCACGCCGATCATTATTCCCTTTCCAGAGAAGACACCACATAAGTTTCTAACCATATGGACAGGAAAGTTCTTCATTGAGGTTGGCGTTCAAATAAATGACATTGCACAAAATCTTTCAAGCATCCTTCAAAGAGACGAGAATATTTTAAGAGCGGAGCTTCTGATTGGAAAAACGCCATTTTCGGTGAAGGTAAAGGATGAAAAAGCAAAAGACCCTTTAAGTTTCATAAAGAAAATCGAATTAAAGAACCCTTTATTTACCCAATCTCTGGGGGAAGCTTCTCATCGTCACTCTTTGCAATTTAAAGTCTCTAGAAGGGAATTAAATAAGGCCATTAGCGGTATTCAACACAGGTACATCACAAACTTCTTGCTCACACTGGGTTTAATTGTTCTGCTCCTGTATTTGGCCACGAGAATTCTTCGTCGAACTATCAAAAGAATCACTTCCAATATTTTTGAAATGGCTAACGAAGAGGATTACAACAACAACCTCCGGGCGTTAACAAAGAACCAGGACTTTGAAAAACTCATTCAGGCCATCAATAAACTTCTTAAAGGATATAGACAGTCCTCGGAAGAAAACATCAAGTCAGAAAGAAATCAGGCATACCAAAGCATGGCCCGACAAGTTGCCCACGACATTAGGTCTCCTTTGGAAGCTCTAAAGTCGTCAAAAGAGGAATTATCCTCCCTTCACGAGCAGGATCGCTTGAAGTTAACGGCCGCTATAAACCGCATTGAGGAAATTGCATATAACCTTCTCCAATATCGTGGGAAAGATCAGAAGCCGAAATACAAAGAACCCGTTAATATTTATACAACAGTCGAAAGCATTGCCATCGAAAAGAGGATGCAATACCGAGCTAGTTCGGACCTTCATATTAAGAACCTGTTGGGTTCACATATATTGGATGCCTTTGTAAGCATTTCCCAAGAAACATTTAAGCGCATCCTATCTAATTTGATCACAAACAGCGCCGAAGCTCTTAAGCTGAATGGAAAAATCCAAATATCAGCCCATAAAGCCAGTAATAATATTGAGATTTTGATCAAGGACAACGGGCCAGGAATATCCGAGACCATTAGAAGCGAAATAACTAAAGAAGGTTTTACCACCAAAGAAGGGGGAAGCGGTTTGGGCTTGGCCCATGCTAAAATGGAAGTTGAAAAATTAGGTGGAAAATTAAAAATTCACTCCAGTCCAGGAGGAACAACTGTTACATTAGTCCTTCCGCTTTCTGAACCCCCATCCCACTTCTTGACAAGCCTAAATTTGGGACGAGTAAATAAGGTGATAGTTTTGGACGACGATTCTACAATTCACCTTATCTGGAAAGAGCGATTGAAAGACGCCTCTTTAGAACTTGAACACTTTTACAACGGGAAAGACCTGCTTGAGGCCTATCAAGAAATCCCGAAAGATGCTCTACTGTTAAGCGACTACGAGCTTTTAGGAGAAGATCTTAACGGACTGGACTGCATAAATCAGCTTGCTTCCCCTTCTCGATCAATACTGGTCACAGCAAGAGCTGAAGAGTCTGAAATCATTTCTGCAGCGAAAGAGGTCGGCATCAAACTTCTATCTAAGGCATTAGCCCAAATCATTTCTATTGAGAAACAAGAGGCACAGAAAAAAGACATAGTACTAATTGACGATGACGAATTAGTTCACATGAATTGGAAAAGAACCTTAGCCAGGAAAGGTATTAAGGCTCATACATTCTTTTCTGTAGATGATTTTCTAAGAGAGTCCCCCTCCTACTCTTTTGAAACTCCTATCTATATTGATTCAAATCTTGGAGAAGGATTAAAAGGTGAGTTTTTAAGTGAAAGTATAGCAGATAAGGGCTTTATAGATCTTCATATTCAAACAGGCTGTGACTCTTCCATCTTCACAAAACCTGAATGGATTAAATCCATCAAAGGAAAATCTCCTTTACATTTATAAACGTTTTGTATTTTCCCTAATTACTCGCAGCTATGTAGGTATGATTTGACCTCTCTAACAAAGTTGTAAGCATCTAAACGGGTCCATGACTGATGTCTTCCAAAAAGGTATTTAAGCTCATTCACTTCACCCCATTCTTTACAAGTATCTTCCATTAGTAGAGCCAAGCTCAAATACTCTAAACAATTTAAGGTCATTTCTTTGTATTTTTCTTCCTTAAAAATGTGATCGGGTACATTCCAGGATAAGCACTCAATTAAAAATGAGGGTGCACTAGTTTTTAACATTCCCTTGTTCGCCATTTCTTTTTTTAGATTTTTCAATATCTTTATGAATGGTTTGTGTCTTTGCCCTGTATTTGAATTTTTTTTAACATGATTATCATAGTTTTGTTGTGGCCAATTATAGATCATCCCGCTCTTTGACGCCAACGCAACGCCTTCACAGAAACTTGTTCTAGAAGAATATCTCTTGTGGGTGGCAAGAGCGACTACATCTCCGTCGACCCTACAAGTATTTGAATGAACCTTTATAGCTTTACTCCCAACTGTCACGTTTTGCCGATCAAAGTAACTTACCATGGCACTGGCGAGATCCAGCTTAAAATCACTTAAAGTGTATGTCGCATCCACTAGCCCGAAGTCATCATCACTAAGACCCTCAGAATATGAATTGTAATATAATGAATTCAATCTTACGCCTACATCTACATCGCTATCGCTTGGAATATTTATCCGGTTAGCATAAGAGCCTTTAATAAATATGGTGATGTCTCTATTTTTTAAAGCATCTGATGACTTAATGGCATCCCTCACCATTCTTTCAGTGCGACTTATTTTATCTTGCTCGGTTGTAGACGGTGGCTTCGCCCATTTTCTAAGCTTCGCCTCAATACCAGCATGAGCTTTTTCCAGTAGCTCATCTAAAATAATATTAGAATCGTCATCAAATAAACCCAAGTTACCTCCTTCTTTATTTAATAGTGCTCACTCAAATACTTCAATTCGTCCTTTTTTAAAAAAATCAAAGTGCATTTCACCCTTTGTATTCCTATCAGTCCAATACTTCCCTATTAATTTACTACTTCCTCCTTCAACAATATCAAGAGAGCAAGCTCCATCGTGGGCAGAGCTGCGATCGTGGACTGAGACTCTGGGCTTATTTGTATAAACATAATTCAAAGTTTTGATTTGATTTTCTGAATCAACATTAATGGCAGAACTACTACTCCAACTTTTGGACTCTCTTGTCATCTGCACACAACTTAACTTTAATAGGCTTTGCTTAATAACGATGTATGCGTCGATTGGATCTGGAACTTCTCCAGTATCAGGGTTTCGCCAATTAGTTTGCAAGCTCCCCTTCCAAGTTCCGTTGAGATCGGGCACAACAACTAACCAACCTTTAAAAATAGGAAAGCGCCACCCCCACTTAACAAAAAAAATGAATAGAGGAGAAAGCCAGCCTACAACACTTGGTACTTCTTTAATCGCTTCCCAGCTACTTGGAACATCTATTCCTTTTAAAAAAAGAATAACAACCCAAACTAGAATTGAAGTCCCAACAATTAATCCTGTTGCCCACTTGAAATTTAGGCTTTGATTCACCATAGTTCCTTTACCCTTAAGCCCACAGATTAAGGCAATTTACTTTCTCTAATGATTGAGGGTGTGCACTTTCTAGCTTAAAACTCAACCCTTCAACGCCCAGGAGTATACCATAAAGAATAAGAAGACTCTGCCTTAAGTTTCTTTAACCCCCTTTCTAATACTAGAAAAAGAAGTGAACCTTTTATATGCTTCTGCAAAACATATTCAAGAAAACTAAACAAATCCTTCAAGCATAGCATGAACAGCCTTAAGCTTTTTCTTTTCAAGGCTTTTGATCATCTCGCAGCACCGTTGCTCAAGGTCAAAAATGGTGGTTTTTCCATTCAAAAAATCAGTCCAGTCCTCGTCTGAATAGTTTAAGGCTTCAAGAAATCTTTGAAGGTACTCTTCCGAAATTTTCTCAATCCTCCCATTCTCATAATGATTAACCTTCGCCTCTTTAACACCCATCATCTTTGCCAATTTGCGAATGCTGACACCTCTGGCATTGCGCATGTTCTTCAAAGCGTAATTGGCAGGCCCCATGATTTTGTAACGACTTCTTTTCATAATTCGACTCTCCTTTAAGTTTTTAAATTAAGAGCCCTTTTTCAATCCAAAGACCACGCAAGCGTATCCAATAATTTCAATTGGTACGCTAACATGTGGTCCAAAATGACTAAAAGAAAAATTGTTGTAGCCACAAGCCACAAGGTTGTAGCCAAAGTGTAGCCAAATAATAGCCATCTCAGGAAATTTCGGGAAATCTCCAGAAATGTCAGATGAGGGGCTAAACGCTCAAACCCTTTGTGAATCGCTGAATGCAAAGAATTGATATTAGTGAATAAAAAAAGCGTCTTTGGTTATTTAGGCCAAAGACGCTTTAAAAGTATGGAGGAGACAGCCGGATTTGAACCGGCGGCTGTACGGTTTTGCAAACCGTTCCCTTGGACCACTCGGGCATGTCTCCATTTCTGAAAAGTTTTAAGTATATTCAGCTATTTAATTGTAATTGTCAATTACTCAGTTTCTCTTTCCAAGCTTTGAATCCACACTAAACACTCCCGCTCCTGTGAATGCTAAAAGAATAGAGCTGAATAAAAACATAAATGCGAGCTCTTTCACATTCCAAGGATCACTTGAATGAAAGATTAATCCCGCCACGGCCATATTGATTGCAAGCACAATTGCGGCAGGGCTTGTTAAAAGGCCAACTGCGATTAAGATTCCTCCCCCAAGCTCGGCAAGTCCCGCTAGCCAAGCAAAGAGACTAGGTGCAGGAAAGCCCATTCCGGAAACCATTCCCACAAACTGATCAGCGGGTGGAACTTTACCCATGCCGTGCATGAAGGCAATGTTGAGACCAATAAATAATCTGAAAATTAAAAGACCAGTGTCTGTCGCCTTTGAATTAACCGGCGCGCTGAAAAGAAAACTCATATTAACTCCTTTTTAGACAATCATATCCAATAAGGCGTTTTGAGTAACAGGCCACAGCTTAGATATGGCCTGTATATGAAGAGATTACTTTTTGCTGATCAGTCTATCCACGCTAAACGCTCCAGGTCCAGCAGTGAACAAAAGAACGCAGCAAGATAGATATAGAAGCGCTAGCTCTTTCTTAGCGAATGGATCAGCTCCATGAACCAAGAATGCGGCAATTACCATTGTTCCGCCCAAGGCCAATGCTGAAAATCTCGTGGCAAGTCCAATCGCAATCAGTAGTCCCCCGCCAAATTCAGCGATGGCGGCAAGCCATGCCATAAGTTCAGGCGCTGGAAGTCCAAGGGATCCGACAAATCCCATAAAAGCAGGCTTTGGCGGTATCTTTCCAAGTCCGTGAGCGAAGGCCATAGTGAACCCAACGTATAATCTAAATAACAACAATCCCAAATTGTGCATGTTCGAGTAGCTCTCAGCTCCCATCAAAAACTTTTTCATATATCCTCCAAGTTATTGTTTTATTGTTACAAGTATAAAATAAAAAGGGAAGCCTCTAAGGCCTCCCTCGATATATATAAAGAAATTTATTTTAAAGACTAGAGCGAGATTTAAGCTTCTCTGATTACATACTTCTCTTTTCCGGCGTCCACCATCTCTTTAAGCTCTTTGCCAACTTTAAAGAATGGAACCTTCTTAGGATCAACCTTCACAACTTTGCCAGTCTTTGGGTTTCTTCCTTCGTATGCTTTGTAGTTTCTATTTGCGAAAGATCCAAAGCCTCTAATCTCAATTCCCTCGTCGTCGTAAAGAGCTTGAATCATAGTATCAAAAGCGATGTTCACAATTTTCTCAGCTTGCTTTGGATTAAGGTTTGCCTGTTTTTCAATTACGGCAATCAAATCAGCTTTAGTCATAATCTCTCTCCTTGCTCGTGCAATATGTAATATTTGATACTTATATCGGTCACTAAACTGAAAAACATTAGTTTAGTAATCAATAAATGCACAATTACTTGGCAACTTTGAGGGAAGCATATTCATAAAATACACCTAACCTACTGTTATTACGATTATACGGCCTATTCATGATTTTATTAAGCTAAAATATTAAATAACTGACGCTGGTAGTCGATAAGATACTAAGAATATTATGAAAAAACTTGTATACGTCCTATTCATCTGTGTTTTTGCGGCCTCCTGTTTGGAGGACGAGTCAAGAATGCGCCCCACAATAAATCCTTATCAGGATTTAATTACCGGTGGTGACGATGACGCAGACGACAAATCTGATGAATTTGAGCTGCCTACAAGGCCTGATGGTGCAGTGTATCTTCAATCTGGGTTTTGTGGATGTAGCGAGGGCGAAGCAATAACCTTGGGAGCAAACTGCGTAAGCTTTTGCGAAGGAAAAAATCATCCAGAAGAATTCCTATATGTAGATGTAAAGGTTGGAGAAGAAATAGAAACCTCATCTCTAGTTGATCTCGCAGGATGGTGTACAAAACCCCTATCTTACACAGACCCTGAAACAGGTGCAATTGAACAAATTCAAGTTGACGCTTCCTGCCAGGCACAGTTTAAAGACGAAAACGGTTCGACGGGCGGAGTAACAGTTGACACGATCTCTTCTGGAGACACATCTGTAAAAATCAATATCGCACTACTTGATCCAGATAAAACTTACAGGCTTAAAATTGCCGAAACTCAAAGTGGAGCAAGCTCAAACACAATTCAAGTGAGAAAAGTATCAGCTAGGGTTACTGACCCAGTTGGTGGACCTCTAGCTCTTATGCCGGTTAATCAATATACATGCTTAAATAGAACTGTCTCTTCGGAAGAAGGCACAGGACAAGCATTCTTTGATTCTGCTCAAAGAAGTCACTACTACTTCATTAATGAAGATAGGCCAGATCCTTTGCCAGACACTTACTCAAACATCTTCTGCCACGACTTTTTAATCTATGGCACCACTCCTATAAATGACCCTCTTATTGAAGAGACTCCTGGACAGTTCACTGTATGGAGCAAGTGGGACCCAAGGTTTTTTGACCTAAGTGGCGCTGAAGATGGAACCACAACTGAGATACATAAAATTCTTCAACAAAAGATCGAGGATCAAGGCTACTCCGTGGACACACCTCCAAGTGTTTTCTTTCCACTTGAGTATTACAATGGGCCTCCAATAACTAACAATGATGGAGAAACAACTGAGCCTCAGCAAAAGCACCTTGGCTACTATATGCTTCCATATGTGGATGACAGCACATTTAAGGCATACTGCCCTACCGCTGAACACTACAATTCTGAAAACCCGCTGTTCTCAGCAATGAAGGAAGTTGTGGGCGTTGACACTGAAGGACTTTACATAGCCAAGCAGGTTAATGTTTGTGACTACATACTTATTACTGAATCAGTTCTTAAAAAGATTTGGTTCTACAAAGAGAATGGCCAACACTTTGAGCCTACGGACAACACCGTTGCAGGCAAGAAAGTTCAGTTTTACTGGCCGGCAGATCCAGACTCACCTTTTATTAAAAAGTCTCACCAGAGGACATACACAATCAAAAAACCTGATGAGTTGTCTTGTGGGTCAACCAATGTCTCAGACAATGCAAACGAAGCAAACCAAAGCTTCCCGCCACACGACAAACGTATTGGTTGCGTTCCAAAAATGTAAATTTATAAGTGATAATACTTTAAGACTATGTCCAGCGTAGGTGTGAGCTCATCTTTAAAAATCACATAAAAGGAAATGATATTTGCGGAAAATGCCGCAATCCCAATACACATCTTTACAAGGATTCTTCTAAAGATGTTTCCTTTGCTGTTGAAAAGATTGAGAAAGAAAACAGAGACAAACACCCCTATTAGAATCATCCCGTACTTTTTAACTTTTTCAGGCTTATTTACCAAGCTTAAAAGAGATGGCAGCGCCCTTCTATCTCTCAAGATATCAATAAACATATCCAAAAATTTTGGCTTTTCTTTTAAGAAGTCTCCGAAAGGCTGCCCCTCAAGTCTTGAAAGCACAAGACTTTGAAGCTCACTCTTACTCATATTGGAAAAGGGATTTTGCTTTAGAAAGCGGCCAATAAACTTCTTGGACGCATTATTCATGATCTTTGAAATGAAGGAGTCTTCAATTTTCACAGGGGCCACAGGTTCGATAATTTCAGGCCGTTCCTCTTCGTAATTGTCCTCTTCAATAACCCTATCTACCTCAGTGGTTTCCTGAGGCGCAGGTTTCTTCGAATATTCACGAAGAATTCTCTCTCTATAGGCCTCATCATCCTCCTGCGAATAAGCAGGAGGAGTAAAAATAAGACCTAAAAAGAGAGTAAGTAAAAGATTAAGCTTCATCACCCTTCTTTCCAGCGATTTTGTCGAAGAACAATACGGTTGGAGCGGCAACAAAGATTGAAGAATAAGTACCAACTAATACGCCGATACAAATCGCGAAGAAAAAGTCTTGAATAATACCGCCACCCATAAAATACATTACTCCGGCCACAATCAAAGTTGTAATTGAAGTAAGAATTGTTCTGGATAGAGTCTCATTTAATGCGCCGTTGATTTGCTCTTTAAGACTTCTTGAAGTGTATTTTTCCTCATGCTCACGAACACGGTCATAAACAACAACCGTATCGTTAACAGAGTAACCAATAACGGCAAGAAGGGCACCAACGATTTGAAGGCTGAATTCTTTGTCCATTAAAGAGAAAATACCGATAATGATAATTACATCGTGAAGAAGTGCCACAATCGCACCTGGCGAGTATTTGTAGTCAAATCTCAAGGCAATGTAGATCATGATCATCAAAAGTGCCCATGCCATAGCTTGGAATCCAGAAATTCTCAACTGCTCACCCGCCTTAGGCCCTACGATGTCTGTCTTTAGTATTTCAGAGCCCTTGTCGCTGAAATCTGCCTGAAGCATCTTTGTAATCTGATCAGTAACTTGGTTTAAGTTTGACTCGCTTGCAGCGACTTTAACAAGAAATTGACTCTCATCCTCATCCCCTATTCTTTGAACAGAAGAAGACTTAAAGTTATTGGAGTCCAAAGAGTCTCTCAACTCTTCTAGTTGCGTGTCTTTTTCAAACGCCACCTGGATCTCAGCTCCCCCTCTAAAGTCTACACCGTAGTTTAGACCCTTAGAGAAGAATAAAGATAGTGAACCTATAACCAGCACCGCGGACAAGACCACGGACACAGGAAATTTGGAAACAAAACTAATATTAAATTTGCTCATATTTTAAATCCTTTTTAAATGCTTACTTTCTTGCCACCAGTTCTGGCCATGTAAAACTCAAAGTACAATCTACTTACAAAGTAAGAAGTGTACACTGTACAGGCGATACCAATTAGTAGAGTCACCGCGAATCCTCTAATTGGGCCAGTTCCAAAGTTTAATAGCATTAAACCTGCAACAGCAGTGGTTAAGTTGGCATCTAGAATTGTCCAGAAAGCTCTTGAGAAACCAGTTGCAACGGCCTCTCTTGCAGGAGTTCCAATTCTTAGCTCCTCTTTGATTCTTTCAAAGATAATGATATTGCCGTCAATCGCCATACCTACCGTCAATACGATACCTGCGATACCTGGAAGAGTAAGAGTTGCCTCAAGTCCCACCAAGCAAGCAAGAACAAAGATCACGTTAAGCGCAAGCGCCTTGATCGCAAGAACGCCAGAAACTTTGTAGTAGATAACAATGAACAATAGAACAATGAAAGCTCCAATCAAACCAGCAGTCTCAGCTTTTTCAATTGAGTCAGCACCCAGTGATGGACCAACAATTCTTTGCTCTTGAAATTCTAGCTCAACTGGAAGTGCACCTGCTCTTAGAACCAAAGACAAGTCTCTAGCCTCTTTTAGAAGATCGTTATAGTTTCCTTGACCTAAAGTAATCTGAGCGTTTCCACCACCAATTCTTGATTGGATAACTGGATCTGAATAAACGTTGTTATCTAAAATAATTGCCAGTCTCTTTCCGATATTGTCGCCAGTCACCTGCTCAAAAAGCTTGGCGCCCTGACTCTTAAAAGTAATGCCAACGTATGGCAGATTGTCTTGTGGATCGATTCTAACAACTGCATCCTGAATCTCTTCCCCTGTAACACTTGGAGTAGACTCAACAACGTATGGAATCAATTGCTCAACTTCATTGCTAACGGGATTTAGAATCTTCTTGAACACAAGCTCAAAGCCATTTGGAATTTCTTCTTTGAATTTTTGGTTCATTTGAAGAGCGTACTCTGAAAACCTCTGTCCTCTTTTATATACAAGGCCATCTTTTTCAGATGTTTCCATCCAGCTCTGAAGAGTGTCCGGATTTACTTCTTCATTAACAATTCTAAAAGAAAGTTTCGCAGTCTTTCCAATTAGGTCTTTCGCTCTTTCGATGTCTTTAACACCTGGAAGCTGAACAACAATTCTGTCCTCACCTAAAGAAACAATCTCTGGCTCGGTAACACCAAATTCGTCAATTCTGTTTCTAATAACTTCAATTGATTTTTTAACAGCATTGTCTTCAATATCTTCCTTAAACTCTCTTCCAAGGGCATAAGTAAGAGTGGCACCTTCGTTGCCCACAAGTCTTAATGGAAAAGAGTAGAACTCTTCAATTTTATCTTGTGCTGCATCCATTTGAGCAGCACTTGAAAGAGTTAATGTGTGCTTTGGATCTTCAGGATCAGAGATATTTAACTCTCCAATCTGAGAGCCAATCCCCTCATCTTTCAAAGTGTTTTCCACTTTCTTGATGTAGTTTTTAACTTCGTCTCTATAGACCTTATTAAAGTCAATTCCCAAAACCATATAAAGGCCACCTTGAAGGTCAAGACCTAGATTGATTTTTGACTTAACGGGAAAATCGGACTTCTCCGGATCAAATCCAAAGAATGTCGGGATTACTGCCATTATCGCAACAATAGACAAGAACAGTAATAAACTAAAACGATACCACCAACTGCGATTCATTAAATTCACCTTTTATATTTAGTTAGTAATTGTTCTGAAAACACACAATAAAAGTCCGCGCTTTAATTAAGAAGCGAGAACGTTTTGCCTAAACTTAAGCACTTATAAAATGTTAAACAATTTTAGTCATTTGAGCAAACAACTAAATGATAGAGCAAGTTTTATTTTTCCTTGCTCTCAGTGGATTCTTTTGAGCTTGGGGCAGGTGTTTCTTCCTTCCCGCCCTTTGCTGGGTTGACCATATCAGTGATCTGGTCTTTCGTTTCGTTAACAGGATTTGTTACATGCTCCTGAAGACCACGTGCAGCATTTTGAAATTCACGCATTCCCTTACCTAGTCCCTTCGCAAGCTCTGGCAGTTTCTTAGGGCCTATAAAGATTAATGCAATGAATAAAATTATGACGATTTCGCCAACACCAAGTCCAAACACGTTTACTACCTCTTACTTCTTGGCCTCTGGAGATTCGTTAAGAATCTTTGTGGAGCCGCCAATTTGGTTTCTTAAAAATTTAACTTTTTGACCACCCTCGATTTCAAGAGTCACAACTTTGTCTGTAAGGCCGTAAATAGTTCCGATCATTCCAGACTTAGTAAAGACTTCCTCGCCTTTTTGCATTTGGCTGATGAATCTTTGCTCTTCTTCCATCTTCTTCTTCTGAGGACGAATCATTAGAAAGTATAATACCAGAAATACCAAAATGATGGGTACAAAAGACATAATTGGGTTTTGTTGAGGCGCTCCAGCTTGAGCGTGCGCGCTTGCAATAAATAGATCTAGCATAGGATTTCCTTTTTATTTTCAGTTATTTCCAGCGTTCTGAAGTGTACTTTTTATAGAATTCTTTATAATAATCGTCAAATTTGTCTTCTAAAATTGCGGCCCTGGCCTCTTTGACCATCTTTAAATAAAAGTGAAGGTTGTGAAAGCTAATCATCTGCCCGCCAAGATATTCACCTACCGTAAACAGGTGGCGTACATAAGACCTTGAGTAGTTTGAGCAAACTTTACAGTCGCATTCAGGATCTGGTGGCAGCTCGTCAAATTGGAACTTTTGTTTTTTGATATTCACAGGCCCATGACCTGTAAGAAACTGTCCGTTTCTTGCGTTTCTAGTAGGAAGAACACAGTCAAACATATCGATCCCAGCGCGAATGCCGTTTAAAATATCAAGGGGTTTCCCCCCCCCCATTAGATATCTTGGTTTGTGCTCGGGCATTTTTGGAGTGAAGCTATTTAAGAAATCCACCATCTCGTCATTTTTCTCGCCAACACTTAAGCCACCAAGTGCCAGGCCTGGAAGATCAAGCTCTTCAAGACGCTCCATGCATTCCTGTCTAAGATCCTCGTGAAGTCCACCTTGAACGATCCCAAAAAGGTTTTGATGCTCCTGAAGTGGATAGTCTGCGCAACGCTTGGCCCACCTTAAGGTAAGTTCCATACTTTCTCTAAGTCTTTCTTTGGAGGCCGGAAGCGCTGGACACTCATCAAAGATCATAACGATGTCACTGCCAAGAGCTTTTTGAATCTCCATAGATTTTTCAGGAGAGAGCATGTGGTAAGAACCATCCAAGTGAGATTGAAACCTCACCCCTTCTTCAGTGACCTTGTTTAAATCTCCCAATGAGAAAACTTGGTATCCACCAGAGTCAGTAAGTATTGGGCGATCCCAGTTCATAAACTTGTGGAGTCCACCCATTTTTTCAACAAGCTCATGCCCTGGACGCAAAAACAGGTGGTAGGTGTTTCCAAGAATAATTTCAGCGCCCACTTCTTTAAGCTCATGATGCCAGATGGCCTTAACGGCACCTCTAGTTCCAACAGGCATAAAGATTGGAGTTTGAATGTCTCCATGGGCGGTTGAGACAACGCCAGCTCTGGCATTGCCACTTGTTCCTTCTAATTTATAAATGCTCATTCATTCCTCATAATCATCATGGAGTCGCCGTAAGAGAAGAACCTGTATTTTTCTTCAACGGCGGTTTTGTAAAGGGAGAGAGTCTTCTCTCGTCCAACAATGCTTGAAACTAGCATTAAAAGGGTGGACTTTGGCAGGTGAAAATTAGTGATCAATCCTTGGATGGATTTGACCTCTTTGCCAGGATATAAAAAGATATCGGTGCTCTTTTCTTCAGGAAGAGCGAATTTTCCGTCTTTATAACAACTCTCCAACACTCTTAAAGTAGTGGTCCCAACAGCAAAAATGTTTTTAGCATTGTTAAGTTTTTCTAGATCTTCTTCAGAGATATCAAAGTGCTCACTGTGCATTTTGTGGTCTGTAATTTCATCTGCACTTACTGGCTTGAAAGTTCCAGCCCCAACATGAAGAGTAACTTTGGCGATATCAATGCCCTTCTCTTTAAGTGAGTCAAAGACTTGATTAGTAAAGTGAAGGCCAGCGGTAGGTGCGGCCACAGAGCCTGCGTGTTTTGCGTACACAGTCTGATAGTCGTTTACATCATTCTCATCCGCGACTCCCTCTCTTATATAAGGAGGTATTGGTATCTGAGCTTTATCTTCCAAGTAGTCTAAAAGATCGTCGCCTTCCAAATTAGTCTGCACATAGAAAGAGCCGTCTTCCAAGACTTTCTCAATTTTTAGTTTTAACTCTCCAAAAAGAAAAACGTCGCCGAGTTTTTTCTTTCCACTCGTTTTTAGCATGACGGGATAAAGTCCACCTTCATGCAAAAGAGAAAGAAATAAAACTTCGGCCTTTCCACCTGTGGGCTTTTTTCCCATAAGTCTACATGGAAACACTTTTGACTGGTTTAAAACCAGAAGTGTGTCCTTTGGCAGGAAGTCTGCGATGTGATGAAACTTTGAGTGCTCAACGCTGTCGCTTTTGTGTTTATAGACCATGAGCTTTGAGTGGTCCCGCTCCGGCGCTGGACGCTGGGCGATCAACTCTTCTGGAAGTTCATAGTCGTAACTTTCGGTTAAAAGGTCCTCTCTTTTCATATGCCAAGACTTATCATAGAATTAACGCCATGAGAATTTTAATGACCACTCTTTTACTGTCCTATGGAGTTTTTGCATCCATCGACTACTCCCGCTTAGATCAAGAAATGGAATATTTGCGAAAAAACGCCTTTAAAGGCAAAGAAGAGCTCTCCCAAAAAGAATTTCAAAGGGAAAGGGCCGGTCTAAAAAGGTCTCTGGAAGAGGATATAGTTGACTTGGATCAATTATATTTTTCGGATTCAATTTCCACCAAGTCCGCCGCGCCTAAAAAAGACAACTAGGCGAAAGAAAAACTCTTAAACAATTTCACTCTGGCAACAACCATATCCATAAACTCCCTAACCGCTTTAAGCTTTGGATAGGAATCAACCATGGAAAGCAGAAGGTTGAACAGGTACTCAAAAAAGTCAATTGCGGGCTGAAGATTAAGCTTTTTGATTATCAAATCAACAAGTCCGTGAGCTTGTTCCACATCTTTGCCTTTCACAACGTATAATGGATTTTTGTTTTTCATATTTTACTCGCTTAAAGTTGTTCTTCTATTTCGGTCGCCATCTTTAAAAATTGAGTCTGTAATTCTTTATAGTCTTTGGCCTGAAAGTCAAAAACTGACTTTCCACAAGACATAGACTTTGCAAAATTGGCCTTATTCGCAAATGGCTGGAAGACATGAGCATCTGGAAAGGTGTTTTGTATGTTTTTAAAATCTTCGTTGGCCTGCTTTCTTCTTGTTTCAAAAAGATTTGGGATATAGCCAAGATTTTTCGGAGTCTGAACAATTCCCATATCTTCAATATCCAGAAGCACTTCCTGAATGTTTTTTAATCCTTGCTCGCTAAAAGAGTCCGGGATAAATGGAAACAAAACGCCATCAACGGCACAGAGAATATTCACCACAAGCAGTCCAAGCGTCGGTGGCCCATCGATCACAATATAGTCGTAATACTCTCTGAGTCTGTTTTTATCGATGAACTTTTTAAGAACGAGTTGTCTTGGAGAATTAATCCCAGCAACAGTCAGCTCAAAACCAGAAAGCTCTTGCCCGGAGGGAATAAGATCCACACCAGTGTCGGTTTTAATAATTGCTTCGGATAGTAAGATACCGGTGTGCAAGCTTTTGAGCTCTCGAATGCTATTGATCATTAAATGAAAAATATTGTGGGTATGGGTTTCAGAGTCATATCCAAAAAGGGAGCTAAAGTTAAACTGCGGATCCATGTCCAGGCACAGAACTTTATGCCCTTTCTCACTTAAGGCTCGAGCGGTGTTATAGGCCATGGTTGTTTTACCAACCCCGCCTTTTTGATTCATAAAGGCTATGACTTTTCCCTCGCCCTGTTGAGTGGGTATTTTTTCGTTTTTTCGAAAATTGAACATGGAAATCCTCCGTATAATTCAAAGTAGATAAATGATTGAAAAGCGTCAATTTTTTTGGGCAAAAAGCTTAATTGCCCTAATTTGAATGACCTCTAAGGCATTGAAATCACCTACCAACATCCTTTTAGAAACAAACTCGTGGGATCATACTAATAAGTTCAACTAAATAACCGAAAAGATTACAGAACCAAAGGAATCTTTTTGAACAAAGCATTTTTGGTATGGACATTCATCTTCTTGCTTACGGCCTGTAATGTGGCCGAACAGACTCCTTTACCTAAAGAGGAGACCCAAGAGGCCAACTCAACTCCAAGTTTGGGAGAGGACAAAGCATACTTCTCTTTTGACAGGCCATTGTATTATGCTGGCCATTTTTGGAGTGAAAGCTCTTCATCAAATGCTTTAAGAATTACCAGAACTGGTGAAGATTTAAGTGAAAAGACTGTAAAGGTCCAACTGACTCAAAACAGCAATCAGGCAACAATAACAGATATCACCACAGTATCAGTTAACGGAGATACTCTAACTCTATACTCAGGACTGCCGGTTGATTCTCACTATTATGTTTATGTTCCCTTTCCAATAAATGAAAGAACTGTTGATTTAGATATTGGAATGAATAACGACGCTGACTATGAGTTGGATGAAGTTTTAACCTTTAGACTTCTATTAAATGAAGAGAGCCAATATTCAATTGGAAGCTATCAAAGTGCAACCAGAACAATTGTTGATGATGAAAGCTCTCCAGATGTTTATCTTCAAACAACAGGCAGCACCGGTGCCAGTGCCACAGTTCTAGAGGGAGCAACGGCCAGCATTGATCTCGTTCTCACTGCACCGGCACTATTTCCAGTTAAAGTATTTTTGGAGCTATCAGGAACTAGTGAGTCTGCAGACCACAATTTCTATACTCAAAGCATAACTATACCTGCAGGTCAAGCCACTCATCAAGTCGACATTGTGACAAATAGCGACTCCTACAGCGAGCCGACCGAGAGAGCGACTATTACAATTGTATCCAGCGACGGTGCAAATCTAAATGCTGGAAGGGATTTAGTTTATGACCTAGACATTACAGACACAAGTTCAGGTAGCAATGAAGTTTCAATCTCAGGTCCTCTCATAATTGATGAAGCTGGCCCTACAAAGTACATAGATCTAAGCGTCACCCTTAATGGAGTTGTTGATCAAAACATAAATGTTCCTCTCACGTTAGGAGGCTCTGCCATAGAAGGCATCGACTACACGATTACAACAAAGCAAGTATTTTTTCCAAAAGATGGAAGCTCCCCCGCTGTGGCAACTGTCAGAGTTTCGGCAATTGATGACAACGTCTTTGAAGGTGCGGAGACAATTGATGTAACAGTGGGATCAACCTTGGAAACAATACCAGGTGCGGCAAACACCATTAGCATAACCCTAAACGACGATGAGCTCTCCCCTGTCGCCCAATTTGAAGGCACAAGTTATATTACCCAAGAGAATGAAACTTTTTATCTGCCGCTATCTCTAAATAACGCCATTTTGGAACCAATCACCCTGGATTTTAATGTGGATGTAGGGGTAACAAACCCAGCAACACCAGGAAGCGATTCTCAACTTCCAGCAAGTGGCACTTTCACAATACCAGCTGGCCAAACTAGAATACTTGTTCCAATTTTAATTCATCAAGACGCAGTTTTTGACAATAATGAAACACTAAGAGTTGTCTTGTCTAATCCAACTTGTCCAACCTTGGCCGCGTGTGCGGCGACAGGACTTGGGGCAAACGACGCAATAGATATTCTAATTAAAGAAGAAGGCGAACAGCTTCCAAAGCTCTCCTTCACCAGCACTGGGCAAACAGGTAATGAAGGCTCCACTTTAACCATCACAGCAGAAGTTGATAAAATTAGCCAATTAGATCAGCCTTTTACAGTGGCGGTATACCACGCAAGCGCCAACTCTTCAGACTACTCAGGCCTGGTCACCACTCAACAAATAAATGCTGGAGACACTTCAACATCATTTACAGTAGATTTAACTGACGACACACTTCATGAATTCACAGAGCAGTTTGAAATCAAACTTCTTCAACCAAATACTATGATCTTAGGTGACATTTCAAAGCATACTGTCACCATTATTGATCAGGATGCTGCTCCAATTATAGACGTGGCAGCATTGGTAGATCCTGTCTTAGAGGGATTTTCAGGTACGATTCAATTTTCTTTGGCCCCAGGCATCTCTCCCGTTAAGAACCTAAATATTGCCTACACGGTTACTGGGACTTCTTCATCTGGCCTAGACCATAACTTAAGCTCGGGAACAGTAACCCTTCCTCTTGGTCAAACAACGGTAAATGTTCCATTTGATGTTTTTGATGACTCTCTACATGAGGGAGCTGTAAGTGAAACAATCATTGTTACGACAACAAGCTCAAATGACTTTGCAATTGGAACTCCAAGTGCATCAATTGACATTACCGATGCTCAGGCAGCGGCAACTGTGGCCTTCACCTCTAATGATGTTGCCTTCACTGCAGATGAAGACGACTATATTGACGTGAATGAAAATGATTTAGTCTCTATCTCATTTACTCTGTCTCACGCTCTCACTTCAGATATCGATTTGACTTTCACAGTCGATGACACATATGACTCAGGCAATTGTGACACTCTAAATTTAGGAAACATTTCCTGTGCTCAAGTTGTGGATTATGGTTCAGTTCCAAGCGTAAACTATTCAAGTTGCTCGTTTACAACTGGAGGCAGCTCTTCTGTGACATGCCAAGCTCCGATGGGTGAATCATACACGAGAATTACATTCTCAGATGTACCAGACTCAGGCTCGCTAGACTTAGTTTTAGCAGGGGGAACTTACTCCATAAGCGACACGGATATCACGGGTGCCACCGCCGAAGATGTGGCACAAAATCTTGCAGACCACATCAATGATGAATCAAATATTGAGCCTTCACAGGAGCATTACGCCCACCACCCTCCAGGCACAGCTTATGTGGATATTTACTCATATGATCTCAACTATGATACCGATCTCACAAGTATTTTAACTGGCACTTCCCCTTCCCGTGAATTGGTGGTTAGTATCCCTGCAGGAAAGACTTCTGGAAAAATTGAATTTAAGACCTTAAAAGACGACTTTTACGAGACCACTGAATACGAAGCTTTCAGCGTAACTTTAAGTTCCTCAAGCGATCCCACTTTGGTGAGCATTGATCCAAACAAAGACTCTGTGGAAGTAAGGATAAGAGACCTTGATACTGGGCCTTAGAAATTAAAAATGGCCTAATAATTTTAAAGTTCTGAGTAATTTTATCCGATAAAGGATTATGAAAAGTAAACTCCTGAACTCATTCGCCTTTGGACTTATAACCTGTATGGCCATCGCATGTGGCGCTTCTGGAAAAAACTCACAAAAGAGCATTACTTCCGTAGTGGTTCCAAATGAATTTGTATCCACATGGCGAGTTGGTGACGCATCTTTTGGCGATGGAGACCTAACTGTTACCCTCCCCTTAAGAAGTGGCTTTAATTATAACTTCACAGTTGATTGGGGAGATGGCACCACATCAGAGGTTACAACTCATGACGATGTGGATATTGATCATGATTATGACTCTGCAGGAGATTACCAAATAAAGATTACTGGCCTAGTGGAGGCTTGGTACTTCAACAGCACTGGTGACAAGGACAAGATAATTTCCGTACAAGAATTAGGATCTGTAGGATGGAAAAATTTCGACAGTGCCTTCTCAGGATGTTCAAAACTAACAACCTTCTCTGGCGGTGACACTTCCAATGTTACAAGTATGGCAAGAATGTTCCTTTTTGCCTCTCAAGTTACACCAGACACAGCCAACTGGGATACATCCAATGTAACAGATATGGATGCAATGTTTGCTTATGCAACCGCTGCACAACCAAACACCAGTACCTGGAATACATCAAAGGTAACTAGTATGCTTGGCATGTTTAATTCCGCCAGTGTTGCAAACCCAGACACCTCTGGTTGGAACACCTCTAGCGTTACAAACATGAAATCCATGTTCTTCGATGCACTTGTTGCAACCCCTGACACAAGCGGTTGGGACACTTCAAATGTAACTGACATGAGTGGCATGTTTTGGGGTGCATATGTCGCAACCCCCGACACAAGCGGTTGGAATACCTCAAATGTCACTGATATGAGCGGAATATTTCGAAATGCAGATGCTGCAACCCCCGACACAAGTGGCTGGGACACCTCAAATGTCACCGATATGAGCTGGATGTTTCGTGGAGCCGACAACGCCGCCCCTGATACTTCTGGCTGGAATACATCAAATGTGACTTTAATGGATGAAATGTTTCAGTTTGCAGGAGTTGCAGACCCAGACATGTCAGGTTGGGACTTCTCAAGTGTGACATCCATGGACTATTTTTTTGCTAGTACAAGCAACTTATCCACCGCGAACTACGATAACCTCTTAATTCGCTTAAACGCTACTGCAGGTGATGGTTTGTCCTTAAGGGTAGGTTTTAACACCTACTATACTCAGGGTGGAGCTGCGGAAGCAGCAAGAACCAATCTTGACACCACCAAAAATTGGACAATTCTCGACGGTGGAGGAGTACCATAACAGTGTTAGGTTCTAATTCTAAGCTATTCATACTCACCTTTTTACTCATACTAATCTCAAGTTGCGGTGGAACGGGTGGCAAGACTCCTAAACGAACAGGGAGTGCTGAGGTTGGCACGAATATCGGAAGTGCTCCATTCTCTATTATTCAAAGCTACGAAGAAACTCTAACTCTTCCCTATTCAGGGACCTTTACTGCTGACTCTTGTGAGATTAGCTCTAATTCAGGAGTTAATATTACTACTCAATGCTCGTGCAGCTCAGGAGTATGTACAGTTGGAGTTACCGCCTCATCCACAGGGGCAGCGAGTTTTAATTATTCATTAAGCGATGGAACTGAAACAGAAAACGGTCAGACAGTCATCACCGTTTCAGCAGTGGTACCATTTACATCAACTTGGCGTGTGGGTGATGGCTCCTATGGCGATGGAGACCTAACGGTTACCCTTCCCTTAAGAAGCGGTTTTAATTATAACTTCACAGTTGATTGGGGGGACACAAATACCTCAGTTGTCACATCACATGATGATCCAGATACCAACCACACATATGCATCCACGGGAACCTACACGGTCACGATCACAGGACTAGTCGAGGCCTGGTATTTTAATGGCTCAGGGGATAGAAATAAGCTCTTAACAGTTCCTGAGCTTGGAAATGTTGGATGGAAGTCTTTAAAGAGTGCTTTTAATGGTAGCGAGAATCTCACAACTTTAGCAGGTGGAAACACCTCCAGTGTCACGAATATGAGCATTATGTTTATGAACGCAACAAATGCAGATCCAGATACATCAGGCTGGAATACTTCCAATGTAACACATATGGGCGGGATGTTTGCATACACAAATGCGGCCAACCCGGACACCTCAAATTGGGACACCTCAAAAGTTACTGACCTTTATGGGATCTTTCAATCAGCTATCAGTGCCAATCCAGACACAACGAATTGGGATATCTCAAACGTAACTGATTTATCCTACGCATTTAGAGACACTCAAAGTGCCAACCCAAACGTGGGCAACTGGGATACCAGTGCCGTAAAGTACCTGGTTGGAGTTTTCCAAGGGGCAGATGTCGCAAATCCAAATGTTTCGACATGGGACACTTCCAATGTTGTTAGAATGAACCACCTATTTGCCGACGCACCTCTCGCTGATCCGGATGTTAGCAACTGGGACACATCCAATGTGGTAGATATGTCATACATGTTTGCCAGTGCGACAAGTGCTGATCCAGACACTGCAAATTGGAATACACCCAAAGTAAACAACATGTCTAACATGTTTAACGGTGCATCTTTGGCAAATCCAGTGATGTCCAACTGGGATTTTTCCAACATGACTAGCATGGGGTTAGGGTTCTTTGCTACTGGTACTTCGTTGTCCACCACGAACTATGATAATATGCTAATACAGCTAGATGCGACAAGAGGACCTTCACCAGTAGCTCTTCATGTGGGAACGACAAAATATACTTCGGGTAGTGCCGCCGAAACGGCACGTAATAATTTGACCACCGCAAGTTGGATGATTAATGATGGCGGATCAATATAATAATTTGCCTTGGAAATTAAAATGAATAACACTAAAGCTCAGACATCTCTTAAAATAAAAATTCTTTTTGCGTCTGTGTTACTTTCACTTATGAGTTGTGGTGGATCAAAAAGTTCAGTTTCCAACTCGAGAGAAGACAATCGTACCGGAGAAGATATTGGAAGCTCCTCATTTTCTGTTATTCAAAATTATGAAGAGATAATAACACTTCCTTACTCAGAAACATTTACTGCAGATTCATGTGAGATTAGCTCGCCTTCTGGAATCAATGTAACTACACCATGCTCATGTTCTTCAGGCACATGCACGGTTGGTGTCACAGCGTCCTCTACAGGCAGTGCGGGTTTTAATTACACAATTACTGATGGAACTGAAATCGAAAGTGGACAATCCAACTTAACAGTTTCGGCAGTAGTTCCATTCACCTCAACATGGGTTGTTGGAGATGGCTCATACGGTGACGGAGACAAGACAGTCACACTTCCTCTAAGAAGTGGCTTTAATTATAACTTCACTGTTAGTTGGGGAGATTTGAGTTCATCGGAAGTTACTTCCTTCGATGATCCTGATATTAACCACACCTACTCTTCCGCTGGCACCTATACTATTACCATTACCGGACTTGTAGAGGCATGGTACTTTAACAACTCAGGAGATAAAAATAAAATAACAACCGTTACAGAGTTAGGAACAGTGGGTTGGAAAAGTTTTCGAGCGGCCTTTAGAAACTGCGACAACCTCACTACTGTTGCTGGTGGGGATACTTCCAGTGTCACCGACATGGGATCAATGTTTGAAGATGCCGCAAACGCTGTTCCAGATACTAGCGGATGGGACACCTCCAAGGGGACTAAAATGGATTACATGTTTGGTTACACAGACCTTGCCACCCCCGACACTTCCAATTGGAACACCTCAAACGTTACTGACATGTTCGGTATGTTTGACTGGGCGAACAGTGCAACACCAAATACAACGAATTGGGATACTTCGAGCGTTACGGATATGAGTTATATGTTTAGACAGGCTCCTAACGCCAACCCCAATGTGAGTGGTTGGGATACATCAAGCGTTACGACCATGTATTTCATGTTTTCCAATGCGAACTCGGCAACTCCAGACACTTCCAGCTGGGATACTTCTAGCGTAACCAATATGGCCTACATGTTCGAGCGTGCCGATCTGGCCAATCCTGTGACAACAAATTGGGACACATCAAGCGTAACTGATATGAGTGCAATGTTTTGGAGCTCTCCACTAGCAAACCCAGATGTTAGCAGGTGGGACACCTCTAAAGTAACAACCATGCTTAATATTTTTAGAATGGCC
This sequence comes from Halobacteriovoraceae bacterium, assembly GCA_002711995.1. Lineage (GTDB taxonomy): Bacteria > Bdellovibrionota > Bacteriovoracia > Bacteriovoracales > Bacteriovoracaceae > UBA845. The sequence continues at coordinate 52,124 of PASN01000012.1, forward strand.
TCCTCGGCAGACCCGGACATGTCTAGTTGGAACTTTTCTAGCATTTCAAACATGACCGGATTTGCAGACTTCTCAGGTCTTTCAACGACAAATTATGACAACCTTCTTGCGCAGCTAGATACCACAGCTGTAAACGTCATCACTTTGGATGTAGGAAGCACAAACTACACCACCGCAGGGCCCGGGGGAACAGCAAGATCAAATCTTGTTGGTAAAGGTTGGACAATTAATGATGGTGGTGGGATTTAGAGTTGAAATTTGAATAAAGATTAAGATTTCGAATTAGGTTAAGAAAATACGATTAATGACCGATAACTATAGGAACGATTTTAAATAAGACTGTAACAAAATCGGAGAATCATGAGACACGGATTATTTTACCTATTCCTATCCTTACTATTGGGCTGTGGTAGATCTGTAAACGTCAAAACTTCTCAAAAGAAAGAACAAAGTCTCGCCAAGACAAGTGTGTCGATCATTGAGAATCATGAGCAGTTCATAGAGCTTCCTTATTCAGAATCATATTCTGCAAATTCATGCGAGATTTCAAATATAGCAGGAGTAAACGTTACAACAAGTTGCTCCTGCTCCTCCGGTGTTTGCACTGTTGGCATAACACCAATTGGTACCGGTCTCGCTGACTTTGAGTACTCTGTAACTGATGGCACCAATACCGAAACAAGATCAATAGACATTACTGTGAAGGCCATAATTCCCTTTGTCTCGACTTGGTCGCTGCCTGGAGGTTTCGGTGCAGATGAAACAGTAACGCTACCTCTTAGAAGTGGATTTAATTATGACTTCACAGTTGATTGGGGTGATGGAACTACTACTGAAGTTACTTCTTGGGATGATGTGGATAAAACACACACATACGCCTCGACCGGCACTTATACTATTACCATTACAGGTCTTCTAGAGACACTATACTTTAACAACACAAGCAGTGATAAGGATGACATAATTTCAATTTCAGAACTTGGAACAGTTGGATGGAAAAGCTTTGAAAATGCTTTCTATGGGTGTACCAACCTGGGCTCTGTTGCAGGTGGAGACACTTCCGAGGTCACTGATATGAAGTGGATGTTCTATACGGCCAGCAACGTCTCACCAGACACAAGTGGTTGGGACACATCCAATGTGAAGGATATGTCCAATATGTTTAACAGCGCCTCAGTGGCCACTCCAGATACTACAAACTGGAATACCTCACAAGTTACACTTATGGAAGGCATGTTTAGGGGTGCGAATACTGCAGACCCAGTTACAACAAATTGGGATACCTCACAAGTTACAAGTATGAGAAACATGTTTTGGGACGCGAGTACTGCAAACCCAGTTACAACAAATTGGGATACCTCACAAGTTACAGATATGAGTAATATGTTTAGAAATGCTACTAATGCAAATCCAGATACAGAAAATTGGGATACATCGAACGTAACAGATATGAGGGTTATGTTCTACGACGCAGATAGTGCCAATCCAAATACAGAGAATTGGGACACTTCAAAAGTTACAAGCATGAGAAATATGTTTGCAGAAACTTCATTAGCAGATCCAGACATGTCGGGATGGGATTTTTCAAGCCTCACCGATATCGAGTTAATCTTTTCAAACGCTTCACTTTCAACATCAAATTATGACAGCATGCTTATCCAATTGGACGCGACAGCACCTGCTGGTCTTATACTCGATGTGGGGACAACTAAGTTCACCTCCTCTAGCTTAGCAGAAGCCGCACGTAACAATCTTACTGTAAGTGGGTGGACCATCAATGATGGTGGTTGGATCTAATTCTTGAGCACATTAATCCAGCGAAGAGCGAAATAAACCATATTTGGCCCTAAAGGGTGCCTTTAAATATGGGCATCTACAAGTCTCGCCCATTTCAGGGGCCATGCCTAAAAAGGTTTAAATAGTTAAAAACACTTAGCTCTTTTTAAAATTTAGTAATTCCAAACCAAAACACCGGCAAAATTGTAAATAGATTCGATCTAGCTTTAAAGATCAATTCTAAAGTACCGAAAAGTATATAGAAGTACTTAATAGTTGGGATGAAAATGAAAAAAGTCTTGAACACATTTAAAACGGAATTGTCTTTAATTTTCTTTTTAGGACTATTCAGCGCGTGTTTGCCAATGGAGAAAAAAACTCAATGTGGCGACAACGAAGCGTTTAACGCCACTCAAAGAAAGTGTGTTCCTGTTGTTGGGGCGGCATCTGGAAATACAGTGTTCATCAACGGTAAATCTCCAACGAACTCATACACCACTAGTTTAGGACAAGCTCCTATCACCCACACTATTTCCGTGAGTGATGTGTATGGCTACGGCTATTCGGTTGTTTGGAAAGAAGACTTTGTTTCAACTGTTGATAGTTCACAAAACTACAACAACCATACTGTATCAACCAATAACTTAACGTACGCATTCAACCCCCCAAGCACTTTGAGACCTGATCTTCAGGGAAGCTACTTAATTGAAGCTCAAATTTTTGATAGCGACGGTGTCACAATGCTTGATTCAGTCAACTGGACTGTAACAGTTGCAGATCAAACTGTGCCCCAAATTACAAACTTAAATCCTAATACAAATGTGCTTACATACGCATCCAGTCTCACTACCGCAACCGTAAGTGCAGACATTACAAATGGCGATGCAAGGTCTGTACGCTACACATGGTACATGAACTCTTCTATTCAGAGCGGTCCATTTACTTCAACTTCAACTTCAATTTCAACTTCCTTGCCTTTTAATCCAAGCACAGACTTGGGCACCGGCATTCATACAATTGAACTTCTAGTGGAAGACTCTGTTAGTGGTTCACAGTTTGACAGCCACTCTTACATGATAAATGTCGTTGATCCGGACAGGCCAGTTATTGCCAGTGGGGATCCAGCTTTCACTGAAACAATCATTGCAATAGATGGTGAGAGTTATGCAACTGGCGGCTATTTCTATTCAAGTGATTACCTTGCTCTAAATGCGACAGGGGCCGGCAACGCTGATCCAGGACTTTGTATTACAGTGGATAATTGGGACAAAGACGGTGATGGAAATCCTGACTTGGATGTAAAGTTTGATATTAATGGCCAAATACAAGGGGCCGTTGCAAACATCTCATCAAACACCTACTGTCTGACAACGTTGAACGCAATAAACCTTGCTTCCCCACAAATTGGTGTAAGTAAAACAATTACCGCTTCTACCTATTTAAGTGGTACCTCAACCCTAATAGAACAAAAGCAGTGGGCATTAAATATAGTGCCTAGAACCCAAGCACCAACGATTGCAATTAACACTACAGCTTACGCAAATATGAGCGACTGCTCTGCAAACACTCTAGCTGCCACAGGCTGTACGGCAACACAAAGTATAGATGATGATGGCGATGGCCTATATGATGGAAGCAACGACTCCGCAGTGGCAGGGTATACAATTTCAGACACAGACAATGTAGTGCAAGTTGCTTTAAATGTAAGAGATGTGGAATCATTTCTTGCAGGGGTACCCGCAGCATACAACGAAGATCAGATCGAAGTATTTTATCAAATAAAGAAATCTACTGACACCAGCTATCAAGACTTGGACTCAACAGCAAGTTACAGTAAGTCAGATTGTACAATTGCGGCCGGAGTGCCAAAAACAGATATCGGTCCAACAGCAGGTTGGGATTCCTCATACGCATGTCTTCTTCGTTTTGACGGTTATGACTCATCAGGTTTGCCTATAGCTGAGGGAGTTTACAATGTTAAGGCCTTCATAAGGGATCCCGGCAGTCAGTGGGCCACTATGAGTCCTCAAGAGTCAAATCATATTGAATGGACTATTACGGTTGGAGAAACAAACTCTCAACCCATAATTGAAGCTCAAGACCCCACAGACTATACAATTCCTGGCAACTTGGTTGGAGGAACATACAGGTCATGGGTTGAGATTGCAGACTCCTCTTGTGTGGGCCAAGGGACCTTGAAGGCCGGAGATATTTCTAGCCCAAGCACTGCTCCACCCGCACTAAATCAGGCCGATGAGAATGACTTTATTATAATTCATACGCTAGTTAAAGATGTTGAAAGAGACTCTTTAAACGCTGAAGTAAAACTAAAAACTGGGCCAAGCACTGGATACATTCTAAGTCCCACTTCAACTGTGACTAACACTTACAATTCAGAGGGCTATGTAGATGTCCAAAGATGTGTTCAGATTCCTGAATTTGCTGTTTCAACTGGAGCTTCAACAGTCGATTTTGAGATCACTATTACAGAAAGCACTGATAGCAATGGTTCTAACTCTACAACAAATAACTTTGGAGTTTATGTTAACAATCAAAACCCAGAGCCCTACTTTGCAGATTACTCAGATGAAGATCTTCTAGATCGCGACAATGTTACGGCCGGAGACCAAAAGACATATGCCTATGCAGGTTACCCTTTCACAATCACACCTCCTGCACACTTTGACGACAGTGTATACGATGGCAAAAACGTTGAATGGCAATGGCAGGTCTGCGTGGGCCTTGCAACAGACGGTCAAAACGCAGCGACAGAGAACTGTGACACGACAGCAACAGGCGGCGGATGGGCAGATATTACAAATGCTGATCACTTAAATATGGCAAGCACTGAATTAGAATGGACTCCAAGCCTTGATTTAGTTGGCAACAGAGTTGCTCTAAGACTCTGCCTAGGCGACGATGGTGTGGGCAACCCTGCAGACTGTACAAACACAGCTGTCTCTAGAAAGAGTTATACTAACATCACAGTTATTAACCCTAAGTTCAATATGGCACAGACTGCAACTGACTCTTCGTCGGGAACAGAGCTTGCCATCTGGCATGATGACACAAACGAGCGTCTCTACACTGCTTATGCCAGCGGAACAAAGATCGTGGTTGAGAAGCAAATCAAAGAAACTGACACTACAAGCTCAAACTATGGAAGCTGGGTAAGTGACTACGCGATAAGTTTTGAAACGGAAGATACAAATATTGGTAAAACTCCGGTAACAGTAACTGATCTTTCAATGGAAGGATTGCTGGCACCAGGAAACCAAGACTCCCTTTATATCGCCTATAGAGTGGTTGAATCTTCAAGCTCAATTCCTCAAATAAGAGTCAGAAGAATAGACATTACAGATGGAAGATTTTCTTTCTGGCATGGGGGACTCTTCGTGGATAATACTGATTCTGACGACATGGTTTTAACAGATGAAGCCGATTTAAACGCAACCTACTCTTCTCAAAATCAGAACTCCACAATGGTTATAACATTCAACGGAGCCACTAGCACTGCAAGTGATACATTTTCAATTAGAACCGCAACAGATCCAACAAACGCTGCTGCAACCATTGACTTAGTAGACTTTTGCACCACCTCGCCAAACTGTGCGGATGAAAATACTTCTGCTTCAGCATTCTATGCCACTGCTGTTGCAGACGCTGCATTTACAAAAGAATTTACCATTCAAGCTCCAAGTACGAATGGACTGGCAAATAACCAAGTTAGAATTATTGGACCACCAGCTCTTGACTATGAAGACTACTCTTCTGTTGTGGGCTCCGTGGGCAATATCTCAATTGACAGAGACCCTTCCACATACAAGTGGTATGTGCCATACACCAATGCATCCAACAGCAATACGCTCTCGCTTTTAGTGGGTGACAATGCTGAGTTAAACATGAGCTTCTCCGCACCTTTATTTTATAATTTAGCATCTTCAAGCAGCAACAATACGATGGTGGCAAGTGCTGTAAACTCTAACGGTGACATTATAATTGGCGCCAGAAATTCAAGCGGCAATCTTGATCTGTACTCTGTAGGCTCAAACCTTACTGCAGGTGCAAACATCATAAATATTTTTGATATGACTGGTTTTTTACAAGTTGAAGACTTTAACCTATCCATTGGAATGAATGACCATATATTTGTCGGCGCAAAATCTAAGGCCTTCAGGGACAGCGTTAACAAGTACTATCCAAGTGTGGCCGTGGTGAGAAACAATCTGTCAGAGGTAAGCTCAACCACACAATTCTTAACGACTACTAACTATCTTATGCAGCCAGGTACAGATCAAATAAAAGTTATGGCCCACCCTAGTGAAGACGGTGCAGCTTTCTTGGCCATCACAACTAATAGCAATCACTATGAAGATGACGCCAATGGCACAGCTGCAGGCTCTGGTATTCCAAATCAGGCCCATTTGGCAAAAATCTATCAAAACACCTCCAATTTTGGTCAACAAATAAGCTTCTTTGACTACCAGTTGGATCCTAGTGCATCGCCAGCAAATTTGGCGTCCCCTGCTCTTAACAGCTCAAACAACACTCTAAATGGTGGGGCAATAGCTGTGACACCGGTCTTTTCAGGAGTTACCAGAGGGCACTCAGACCCAAGTACAAATATCGCAGAGGATAACTCCAAAGATGCCGTATTCTTTGTTTGGCACGACGGCTCCGGAACAAATGAGATTGAGGGTGGGATGTTCAATGTTGAGCTTGAGCAAATGGACACTAATTCAACCAGTGTAAGCGGCGCCTTCCCGGCCATTTTGTCCAACTAATTGCTGATTTTTAAATTAAGGTTAAAATAAGAGCATGCGTGTATGCTTTTACCTTTTAATCTGCCTTTGTTCCCTTGCCCACTCTTATGAGTTGGTGATCATCAATGGTATCTCCCAAACTGGCTACACCTTTGTAACTCGCAATGGAAAAAAGGATGGGATACATGAAGGCAAAAAAGCAACATTCACTTCAAACAATGTAAGTCTTATAGCCAAGGCCATTTCGGTAACTCGAAACTTCACTCAGTGGGAAATTCAAAACGACGACACTCCAGTCCCCTTCCGAAAGGGCGAAGTTGTTACAATGTATGATGCCACAGAGCACCTTTGGGCATTAACCCCTGAAACAATTAAGAGACAATACATAAGAAGCGAAGTGTTTAGGCCTAGAGTTTCCATAGGCGGACACTTTTCTTTCTTTCGCGGTTTAAGCGCAAGTGTTTCCGAAGCTGCGGACACTCCAGATCAAAGGGGTGGATTCGCGTTTGAGGGAATGCTGGAAAAGGAATTAAACTACAACTTCTCAATGGCCGGAGGCTTTAGATACACAAGAGAGATAATTAATGTTGCTCAGGCCTCTTTAAGCACCACTCAAGCATTGGCCATCGCAGAGCTGCGCTACTATTTTGATAAAATGCCTGACTTCTACAACGCAAGATTTGGACTCGGCCTTGGAATGGGCTATGGACAGTCTCAAACTACAGCTGATGGGCAGACAAGTTCAGGCAGGGCACTGCTTCTTCCTATAACCAAGGCAAGCCTTAACTTCCCTACCAGCGACCTGGGAGTTTTTGTTTTGGAAGGCTCTTTTGAAAGCGCAAGAACAGAAGAAGAGTTTGAAGACGGGCGCGATCAATCAAGCAATGTGGATAATTTTAGATACGGTGTGGGATTCAAAAGATATTTTGAATAGCGCCGAAGAACTTCTCCGGCGCATTTTTGGATTATTTTAAAACAGTTCCAGAAACTCTAAAAGGTGAACGAGAGCTCACACATCTTCTAACTTTGCTCAATTCTCCAAAAGTGAAAGACTCCATCACGTTTGTGAAAATCTCTCTATTAAGGTGGCAAGATCTAAAAGATCTAATTTTAAAGTCTTCGTAAACGCCAGCGTCCTCAGAAGTTTGAACAGTAAAAGTTGTTTTTACATAAGCATCTCTGTGGTAGCGACCGATTGGATCAATTCCGCCAGTACATTTTACTTCAACATCAGTTGCTCCCAACTCTTCCAACATGTCATATGCTGCGTTCTCAACTGAGTCGCAATTATAAAAAACTCTCGCGCCAAAGTCTGTTCTAGAGTTGATTCTAAACTTCTCTTCGACGGTTTTTTCAGTTACTGCGTAAAGGCTTGTAAAGCTCAAAAGCGCTGCTAGTAGTAGTTTCATAAAGACCTCCTTATATGATTAGGTGTTTTTATGAAACCAATTGGCCTAAGCTTAGTCAAGTAGACATGCGTTGCAAAAAAATGGCCTTCCAATTGGAAGGCCATATTTAGTTTTATTTAAGTCCAATCTCAACCAGACGTTTCATCAGTGCGTCATGAGCGCTAATTGGTTCATACTTCGCTCCTTCACCAACACAAGACTGAATGCACTCAAGCATGGCCTCTGGATGTGGGTGAACAAAGAATGGCATTGAGTATCTCTCTGAGCCACTATCATCTGGATTGATTACGCGGTGGATCGTAGCAGGAATAACATCATTTGTGATTCTTGAAAGCATGTCGCCTGAATCAACAACAAGCTGTCCTTCTTTAGTGTTCACATCAAGCCACTGTCCATCTCTATCCAGTAGCTGAAGTCCACTTGCGGTTGCTCCCATAAGAATAGTGATTAGGTTGATGTCACCGTGAGCGGCAGCTCTAATAGATCCTGCTGGAGGAGCATCCCCTACTGGTGGGTAATGAATCGCTCTAAGCACAGAGTTTCCTTCTGTGATCATTTTTGAGAAGTAGTCCTTAGGAACATCCAAGGCCCTTCCCAGTGCTTCCAGTAGAACATGAGATGTCTTATCCAAGGCATTGTACAGATTCAAAAGGTGTTCTTTAAATTCAGGAACCTCTTTTTCAGGCCATACGTTTTCTGGATAATACTCGTGAAACTTGTGTCCAGACGGAACTTCTCTTCCAACATGCCAGAATTCTTTAAGGTCTTTATACGGGTTATCTTTTGCGTGCTCAGTGCCAAATGGAGTGTAACCTCTCTGGCCGCCGCCTTTTTCACAGATGTAATTTCTTTTAGTTTCTTCATCCAATTCGAAGAACTTCTTAACGGCAGCGTAGCCCTCTTGACGAGTCACTTCCTGAATTGGGTGATCCTTTAAGATAATAAAGCCGTAGTCTTTAAGCCCTGAGTAAAGCTGGTCAACAAATTTCTGCTGATCCGCCTCGCTTCCCTCGACATAGCTCATTAAGCTTAACTCTGGAACTTGTCTTTTCTCACTCATCACACACTCCTAAAACTTTTAATTGGTATATTCTAACAAACTTTTAGCTTCAAATTTAATAATTCTTTCCGGCATCAATCTCGCTTTCCAAAGATCGCCGAGCCCACTCTTACCCAACTGCTGCCCTCTTCCAGCGCAATCTCAAAATCCTGACTCATTCCCATGGACAACTCCAGGGAGTCTCCATTTAGCTCTTTTGCAAGTTCTCTTAACTTTGAAAAACACTCTTTTGCACTTTTTTCAAAGTCTGAACTTCTAATCGAGCCCATAGTCATAAGCCCCTGCAAGTAAAATCCTTCTGAGTCTTCGATAAGCTTTTTGGACTCAAGAAGCTCTTCAAAACTCTCAAGACCGCTCTTCTCCTTCTCTCCAGAAGTGTTGTACTGCAAGAACAGCCCAATCTTTTTATCAACTTTTTTGTTCAAAAGCTTATTCAATAATTTGATGCTATCTATGGAATGAATAGATACAAGATTTGGCACCCTTAGGAGGTGGTTGATCTTGTTTGTTTGAAGCTTTCCTATAAAGTGCCAATTTATATCTGGGCACCTGGTTTCAAGAGTTTGGGCCTTTTCCAAAAGGTCTTGAACCTTATTTTCCCCGAAGTTTCCTTGCCCCTGCTCATAGGCCAACTCAACATCACTAGCGGGATAGGTTTTGCTTACGGCAACAAGTCCCGCTCGGCCATTCAGCCGAGCGCGGATATTATCTAAGTTTTCTTTGATTGTTTTTTGACGGGAATCCATCTTCTAGTTTTCGTCTTCGATCTCAACCTTCGCCCTTTTTTTGGCGCCTGGCTTTTTCTTAAACTTGATATTGGCCTTAATCTCCATATCATAGTCTTCAAGTACACGGTCAATTTCTTTCGATAGATCAACTTTGTCCAAATAGGTTTTTAATTCTTTTTTAACTGAAAGAATAAATTCCGTCTTTGTGGCCTTCGCGTTTGCAAGAAGGCCTTGAATGACATCTTTTGGAAGAGGAAGATCTTGGACAAGGTTTCGAATGCCCTCCTCGGTCATAAAGGCCGCGGAGATTCCAGTTGAGAATATCTTCTTTACCATGTCTCCAAGTTTTTTTTCTTCTTTCTCTTCCATATTTTTACGCCTTTTTGGCCTTTTTCTGCACGGCCTTCATCATAGATGGCAGATTGCTTGAAACCAGCTTTTTGCTGATCATGCCAGGGACTTTAACTTTAAAGTCAACATTGATGCTGTAAGTAACTTCAGTCTTGCCGTTTCCAGCATCTTTAAGCTCCCATGAGCCGTCACTTTTACTTAAAAGATCCCCTGAATCAAGGGTCCATGAAATTCTATCAGGACTTTCTAACTTGTGATCAAGCGTGTAAGAGAACTTTTTGATCATATTCAGATCATATCTTGCTTTAACATTGTCTCCGCTTCTCTCAACAACTTCCACCTTCTCAACTCCTGTCATGAAGTCTGGGTAGGATTCAAGGTCGCTTAAAACCTTAAAGATACTCTCTTTGTCCACATCAAAAATTTCAGTTCTACTTGCTTCGGCCATTTAAAATTCCTTTTTTAAAATGATCTAATATCTTGGTTTCTTATCAAAGTGATGTTCAGCTGTAATGTGTCTAATCGTCCCAGACTCGCTTCTCATAACTAGAGAGTGAGTCGTTGCGCCCCAAGGCTTAAAGTTAACGCCTTTTAAAAGACTTCCCGTTGTAACTCCCGTTGCTACAAACATGACATTGCCTTTCGCTAGGTCGTTCATATGGAAAACTTTATTGATATCTTCAATTCCCATTCCCTTGGCGCGCTCAATTTCCTCTTCACTTCTAGGTTGGAATACACCTTGGAAGTCTCCTCCCAAACATCTCAAAGCTGCAGCGGAAATAACGCCTTCTGGAGCCGCTCCAATTCCAAGAAGGATGTCAATCCCAGAGTCTGGAAGAGCGCATGCGATTGCCGCGGAAACATCTCCGTCACCAATAAGATTGATTCTACAACCTGTTTCTCTGATCTCGGCTATAAGATCTTTATGCCTAGGCCTGTCTAAAACCACGGCCGTTAGATCTTGAGGTCTGCATTTTTTAACATCCGCAAGTCTTCTAATATTCTCTGTAGCACTTTGAGTAATATCGATGCACCCTTTGGCCTCAGGGCCTACAGCAATTTTATTCATGTAGCTGTCCGGGGCGTGAAGAAGTCCGCCTTTTTCACCAATGGCCATAACTGAAATTGAGTTTGGACCACCAGTGGCGCAGATAGTTGTTCCCTCTAAAGGATCAACCGCGATCTCAAGCTCTGGGCAGTTGTCTGAACCACCGCCAACTTTTTCGCCGATATAAAGCATAGGAGCTTCATCTCTTTCTCCCTCGCCAATAACGATAGTCGCTTTACAGTCCACGCTGTCGAGCATACTTCTCATAGCGTCAACGGCCGCCTGGTCAGAGGCCTTCTCGTCCCCTTTTCCCATCCATCTTGCGGAAGCGATTGCCGCCATTTCAGTAACTCTTACAAATTCCAAGGCCAAATTTCTGTTCACTTATATTTCCTTTGCTGTTTAAAATAAAAACCAACGCTTTTTTAGCGCTCTGGATCTAATGCATCAACCCTAACTAAGCTTCATTAACATGAAATCTAACGCTTCCTGGGACAGTTTATCGACATCAACGTTATTAAGAAGCTTTTTGGCCATCTCAATTTTGTCGTCGTCTATCCCCTCATCTAGTTTGAAGACAAACTCATCCTCGCTGATTAGAGGTGTGTCGATATCTCTTTTGGAGATCACTCTTCCAGTTTGAAGGCCCTTTGTGTCCTTCCACTCAATGAAGTTTTCCATGATAAGAACCTGAAACTTGGAAAGCTCTCCATCATTGTGCCTCCATATGAATATTTCAGCTGGGCCGTCGGATCTAAGCCAATACTTAAGCTTTGGAGGCAATTCAAGTCCTAACTCCTCTCTATGAAGCGGTTTTAAGGAACTTGCGAAATTTTCAATTTTCAGAAAGCCGTCAACGGCCTCTCTTTGAGTTTGCTGTCCGCTAAACTCCACTCCAAGTCTATTCTCTTTGGCCCACTTCACACTCCCTTGAACTTTAAGGGACTTTCCAAGCCAATGAATCTCACCTTTTAAATTTTCGCCTTGTCTTTCTTCAGAGTTGCCTGATTTTAGGGCAAGCTGCATTCCACTGTGGGATATATCTTTAACCTCAAACACTCTTTCATTTGAGTTTTCGCTTTTAAATATCAGGTAGCAGAAAGGGAATCTTGGAAGAACCCTTTTTTCCAACTTCTCAAAGTCACTCTGTACCAAATTCAGATGCCTGGCCATCTTCTCTCCTTATTAAATTTAAATGCTTAGTATAGTTTAACACAAAGAAAAACGTGAGTAGGAAAAATCTAATGACACATTCTGACATGTTTTAAGGCTTAAAATAAACTCTAGTTTCTGATAATCTATTCCACAAGCTCCCTCTGCTTGGGAGAATAAATCGAGGAATCAATGCCCGAAAAAAACTTAAGCTCTGACTTAGAAATCGATAACCTCCCCAACCGGCTCACTATATTAAGACTTGCAATGGTTCCTGTTGTTTTGGCCTGCCTTTACGGCGCTGCAGCAAACATAAGTCCATCTTGGACTTCAGGCCTTGGTTGGACCGCTGCTTGGATCTTTGCCGCGGCTTCCATCACAGACTTCTTTGATGGCTACATTGCAAGAAAAAGAGGAATTGTTACTGTTTTTGGTTCATTCATTGATCCTATCGCAGACAAGTTTTTGACCGTATCCTCACTAATAATGCTTCAAGCGCTGGATAGGGTTCCGGCCTTTATCGTAATTATTTTGGTTCTAAGAGAAATGTATATGACAAGTCTTAGACTTCTTGCCACGAATGAAGGGATAAGCGTTCCAGTTAGCAGCCTTGGCAAGTGGAAAACCGCGATACAGATGGTGGGGATTCCAATGCTTATGGCAAACGAGCCTTGGTGGATCTTTCCATTTCCAATATTGGGGACAATATTAATTTATGCGGCCTCAATTCTTTCCCTCTGGTCCGCAATCTCTTATTCGATTAACATGATTGCCAAGCTTAAACAGTCCAGAGCTGTCAAGAAAAGCGCTTCAAAGGAAAATAATGAATAAAGAACTCGTTCTTGTAACTATTAGCGGTCCCGACCATCCGGGGATTACAGCAGCTCTTATGAATTGTATCTGCAAATCAAAGGCAAGAATAGAAGACATGGGGCAATCAATTACTCACGGGCTTCTTTCCCTATCTATCCTTTTAAATATGACCAAGGCCGAAGGAGAGCAAGACAACTCCCCTCTTATTAAAGATCTGCTTTTTACAGCGAAGAAAATGGGCGTTGAGTTGGACTTTGAAATCATTGAAGACAAAGAAATGATCAAAGCCCCTGGAGACAAATACATTTTAAGCTGTGTCTCTCTTGGAGGCATTACTTCAGACTTTATATACGACATCTCTAAAACACTGGCCGACAACAACATCAATATCCAAAGAATTGAAAACGTGACGGAGAACGAGTTCAAGTCATTAGAGATTGGAACTCGCGCGGAGTCTCAAGACGTTCAGTGGGAACAAGTTAAAGAGCAGCTTATTAATCTGAGCAACAAGCACGAGACAGATCTCGCTCTTTTAAAAGACGATGTTTGGAGAAGAAACAAAAGACTTATTGTTTTTGATATGGACTCCACTCTTATTCAGTCGGAAGTAATTGTAGAGATGGCCAAAGCTCATGGTGTTGGCGACAAGGTTCATGAAATCACTGAAAGAGCTATGGAAGGACACCTAAACTTTGATGAGTCTTTGGTTGAAAGAGTTAGACTTCTAAAGGGACTCAGAGAAGACCTTCTCCAGGAGATTGTAGAAGAAATAAAGCTCACTGAAGGTGTGGAAGACTTTGTTAAAACCGTAAAGGCACTTGGATATAAAGTTGCCATAATCTCAGGTGGATTCACCTACTTTGCAAATTACTTTAAAGAAAGACTTGGAATCGATTACGCCTTTGCAAATGATCTTCATATTGAAAACGGCGTCCTCACCGGGGATATAAAAGGCTCCATTGTAAACGCCGAGAAAAAGGCAATGCTCGTTGATCTTCTTGCTCAACAAGAAGGTATAAGACTTGAGCAGGTAGTTGCCATTGGAGATGGCGCCAACGATCTTCACATGCTTGCCAAAGCAGGCCTTGGGATCGCTTTTCACGCCAAAGAAATTGTTAAACAAAGCGCCAAACAACATATGAGTCATGGACCTATGACTTCTATATTATACTTTTTAGGAATCCCTGGCGCACAGGACTAAGTATGGCAATTTTTAAGTCTTTGAAGAAGGCGCTGGAAGCACCTCAAGAAGCTACAGTTTTAAAGATTAAAACCAAAGGAGCAACTCTTCCTAATGAGTTGTTTACGCTTACAAATCTCACCCAGCTCTACATTCAGTCTAGTGAGCTCAAAACTGTTCAAGAAGATATTGCCGCTCTTTCAAAGCTTGAAACTGTAAATATCCAATCAAAGGAATTAAAAGAGGTTCCAAAGGAGTTGTTACTCCTTCCAAAGCTTAAAAGCTTAAATCTATCAGCTTGTTCGATTAAGTCACTCCCACCAATTGTAGGGGCAAACTCCCCTGTTCAGATACTTAACTTGTCATCAAACAAGCTAAAGTCGCTCCCGCAAAACTTGGAGTCACTTTCAAGACTAAAAGAACTGAATCTTTCCAATAATGATATAGAGAGCTTTACAGATTCTATTTATTTTCTTGAAGAAATTGTGAGGCTAAATCTTAACAGCAACAAGCTTAAGAGCCTCAATTTAAAAACTGACAAGCTACCGAACTTAAAATTTTTATCTATAGATCACAATCCATTTCCAGAAGAGGAAAAGCAAAGAATTCAAAAAGATCTTGGACTTTGGTTTGAACAATTCACATAAAAAAGGCCCAAAGAATGGGCCTTACGACTTTAGTATCTACTCAATATCGCATGATAGGTCTTCAACGGGAATGAGGTCTTTTTCTTCAATAAGAAAATTAAAACCTGTTCCCTCTGTATCCTCGTTGACTCGAAAATAGCTAGTACGTACATAATCATCGGCAGCAAAAGTAAGAAAATTAAAATTTGCCCTGCCATGCCCTAAGAAGCGGCAAAGGTTAGTGGCATCCCTTGAGGTTATATTAAAATCAACCTCATCACTACTTGTAAATCTCACATTCTTGTAAACAACCGTGTTTAGACCAGGATATACCTTTTTAACGTCGGCCATAAAATTAATATTAACCTCTTCAGTGGGAATTTCACCTATTCCAACTTTATCCACAGAAATTGAAGAGCTGAAGTGTGTGTCAGAGAAAACTGAAGCTGATGCCAAAATAAGACCTAGGGCTAATGTTTTAAACATGGGTATCTCCTTTAAAACTAGTTGATGTTTTGAAGCTGCCCCAAAATAACGCACCACAACATCCCATTCAATCCACTGTGAATTCTTTATATAATCTAGGAAGTACGTTCCTTATATTTCATACACTTAAGTACCAACAAGACACAATCCACTTGTATGACCCTATTAGATCCTATATGATTTTAGAACATGATCAGGTGGTGGGGTGTTGTCGCACCCCACCTAAATCATCGTTTGGTTAAATCTAGAATTGAATTAATGATATCCAAAAATAGTTTAATCAAAGTCAAAACCATGATTATGTCTTCCATAACAAACACCTTTTGTTACAAGGCTCCTCTTCATTGAGGAGTCATGGAAGCTGCACGCTTTGTACAGCAGTGCAGTTCACGAGTCATTTTCAATAGCTGTGTATTAGGAATTTGTTTTGTTTTTGAAAGAGAGTAATAAAAGTCTCTAATAAGCTGATGTGGTATTTCACTGAAGATACAAGAACTATATATGTAACCCCTCTAAATCACTGCACCGGAGAAATTTACTAAATATCTCAGGGAATACAACCGAAGGTATAGTTTGGATACGAAAAGCAAGACAAGGTAGATAAATGCAGTTAAAAATTTTGGTGTTAGCTTTTACAGCTTTGGCCATTTCTTGTGGAAGGAACAGTGCAAGCGTGAGTCAAAGTACAAAAACAACTGCGGCCCCCTCTGAAGCGCCCTTTGTTTTAGATTCAAAGTACTTGAAGCCACTGGGCTTCCCCACTCCATACAGCAGTGTTGGTAATTTAGCGACTCCTGTCCTAGAAGTTGAGGTTCCCGAGACATTGGGCGTATTACAACTCTTTTCAGATAGTTCATGTTCAAATGCGAATATTGTTGGCCAGAAATACGTAGATGGAAGCTTAAGCTCCACAAGGGTTCGCCTTGGAAATCTTTCTGATGGGGTCACAAATATTTATGGCAAATTTACAGATAAAAATGGAGATGAGATCTCCTGTAAAGAAATGGATCAATACGACCTTTCAAATAAAAACTATGATATTCAAACTATATTCTCAAATAACAATGCTTTTGCAGCAATCAGATCTGATGGATCTGTTATTACTTGGGGCGTCCCTTCATATGGTGGAAACAGCAGCAGTGTTAGTGAACAGCTCGATGGTAGCATTGCAGTAACTAGCATTGCAGCTACTGAACGAGCATTCGCTGCAGTCAGATCTGACGGGTCTGTCATAACGTGGGGAGACTCCACATATGGTGGAGACAGCAGTGGTGTAAGTCCCGACCTCAATGGCAATATAAGCGTGACTAATATTATAGCAAGCGAGAGAGCATTTGCTGCATTAAGATTAGATGGATCTGTAATAACATGGGGAGACAACTCATACGGTGGAGATAGCAGCGATGTAAGCACCGAGCTTAATGGAACCACAGCCGTAACGAGCATTACATCCTCATTCCGCTCCTTTGCAGCAATAAGGTCAGATGGATCCGTTGTCTCATGGGGTAGCACTAATAATGGTGGCGACAGCAGCAGTGTGAGCTCTGAGCTCAATGGAAGCATAGCTGTTACGAGCATAGCATCTACGTACGCGGCCTTCGCTGCTTTGAGAACTGATGGATCTGTCGTGACATGGGGAAACAACGTATTCGGTGGAGATAGTGACAGTGTAAGTTCTGATATAAATGGAACTATTAGTGTCATTAGTATTACTGCCACAGAGGAGGCCTTTGCAGCACTCAGATCTGATGGCTCAGTAATTACCTGGGGGAACTCCTCTAACGGTGGTGATAGTAGTGGTGTAAGTACTGAACTCAATGGAAGCACCCCCGTTACGAGTATTTATTCGACGGAATCAGCCTTCGCTGCAGTTAGGTCGGATGGATCAGTCATTGCTTGGGGTCATGGTGGATATGGTGGAAGCACCAGCGGTGTCAGCTCCGATCTTAATGGAACCATCAATGTTACAAGTATTGAAGCTTCAAGAGGTGCCTTTGCAGCAATTAGATCAAATGGTTCTGTCATAACTTGGGGATATGGTTCACATGGAGCAAATAGCAGTAGCGTGAGCTCTGACATCGATGGAAGTGTGGAAGTAATTAGTATTGCATCAACAAAACAGGCATTTGCCGCACTCAGAAGTGACGGTTCAGTTATAACTTGGGGCAGCAGTAATTACGGTGGAGACAGTAGCGATGTAAGTGCTGATCTTGATGGAACAGTCAGCGTCACAAGCATTGCGGCAACAGATCAAGCATTTGCGGCAATAAGAGCCGACGGGTCCATTGTCACGTGGGGTCATTCTGGATACGGAGGAGATAGCTCGAATAAAAGCTCTGGTTCTAAAAACCTAATTGATATAGCGAGCATCCATTCAGCAATCTCTTACTCATACTCTTCCTTTGCCGCTCTAAAGACTGATGGCTCTGTTATTGCATGGGGAGACGCCTATTCAGGAGGAGATACTAGCAGCGTAAGCACTGACATCGACGGAAGCATTGGTGTAACCAGTATCATTGCAAATAATTATTCATTTGCCGCACTAAGATCTGATGGCTCCGTTATAGCCTGGGGTATTAGTAGTTTAGGTGGAGACACTAGCAGTGTGAGCACTGATCTTGATGGGAGCACACCTGTTACAAATGTAGTAGCATCAGAGGGCGCTTTTGCTGCACTAAGATCAGATGGGTCAGTCATAACTTGGGGAAGTACCACCTACGGTGGAGACAGCACCAGTGTTGCAGCAGATATAAATGGAACAATTAACGTAGTCAGCATCTCCGCGACTGATGGTGCCTTTGCTGCGATTAGATCAGACGGATCCGTAATCACTTGGGGAGATCCATTGCAAGGTGGCAATAGCAGCACAGTTAGCTCCTCAATTAACGGAACGATTAACGTAACGAGCATAGTCGCAACTGCCGAAGCTTTTGCCGCAATCAGAAGTGATGGCTCTGTAGTTACCTGGGGAGACTCTGGACATGGTGGTGACAGCGCCAGTGTAAGCACAGCTATTAATGGCACCACACCTGTAATAAGTATAAATGCATCTAGTGGCAACACTGGTTCTGCATTTGCAGCACTTAGAGATGACGGCTCAGTCATTGCATGGGGATACTCCAGCGCCGGCGGAAATACAAGCAGTGTTAGCTCTCAAATAGACGGAACCATAGATGTAATAAGCATTGTTCCTAACGGAAAGGCATTCGCTGCGATCAGATCTGACGGTTCAGTAGTTACTTGGGGCTACCTTCATGGAGGTGGCGACAGTAGCAGTGTGAGTTCGGAACTTGATGGCAGCATTGATGTAATTAGTATTGCCGGCACAGCGGGAATTAGTAATTTTGCAGCCTTCGCAGCAATCAGATCTGATGGATCTGTGATTACATGGGGAAAGCCTGATTATGGTGGAGACAGCAGTAGTGTGAGCGCCGAGCTTGATGGAACCATCGATGTAGTAAGCATAGCTGGGACAGATAGAGCGTTTGCGGCTATTAGATCCGACGGCTCTATTGTAACATGGGGAGAAAGTGATAATGGTGGGGCCATAAGTGAAGAATATAACGGTTTCTCAGATGGCTCCTTTTTATTTGCTTCAGAAGAAAATTTCTGCTCTAAAGACTTAGTTGGAAATATCTTCTGCTGGGGCAATCCTAATTATTCGTTTGATCCTCAATTTACTGGCAGGCAGTTCTGAAAGCTATTTAATGAAAAAGAGGCCAAAAACTGGCCTCAACTTATTAAACTTGAATTAGGTTGATTTGATCATCTTTGACCGTAACACTTACTGCTCCAGTCCCCTCTTCACCTTTTAATATAAATTTAGAAAGAGGCCTAATCACAAGTCTATTGAATACAGATTGAAGTGGCCTTGCTCCAAACTTTTCATCATACCCAAGCTCGGCAAGTTTACTTTTAGCATCCTCGCTGAACTCAATCTCCATCTTCTTGGATTTGAGTCTGCTTTGAAGAAGCTTAATCTGCTTCTCAACAAGATTGGCCATAACGTTTTTACCAAGGGGTTTATACTCTAGTCTGGCATCAAGTCTACCTAGAACTTCTGGTTTAAAGTCTCTTTCAGGATCCTTTGAGTTGGTTGTAAGAATAATAATGGTGTTCTTAAAGTTAATTGTTCTTCCCTTATTATCTGTAAGCCTTCCATCATCAAGGATTTGCAGAAGAATATCCGAGAAGTCAGGGTGTGCCTTCTCTATCTCATCGAAGAGGACAACTGAGTATGGGTGGCGTCTTACTGCCTCAGTAAGCACGCCTCCCTCGTCATAGCCAACATACCCAGCAGGGGCTCCAATAAGCTTGGCCACACTGTGCTTTTCGCTGAATTCACTCATATCCAGACGAATCATGTTCTTTTCATCGTCAAACAAATACGACGCCAAACTCTTGGCCGTCTCAGTTTTACCAACACCCGTAGGGCCCATTAGCAGGAACGACCCCATCGGACGAGTCTCATCGGTCAGGCCTGCGTAACTCGATAGAAGGGTCTCGCTTATTTCTGTTAACGCCTCCTCTTGACCAAAGACTCTTTGGTTGAGTATATCTTCAAGCTTTAAAAGCTCTTCCTGTTTAGACTTCAAGATCTTTTCAACAGGGATTCCAGTGTGACGTGCAATAATATTGGCTATGTTTTCCTCTCTTAAAATCCAATCATGACTCATACTTTGAAGCTCTTTCTCGGCCTCAGGTAGTAAGTGATACTTGATCTTTGAAGCTTCTTCATAGTTGGACTCTCTTTCAGCAACCTCAAGATCGAATTTGAGTTTTTCAACTCTGTTTCTAATCTCACTAACCTTTTTCAGGGATCCAACTTGGGCCTCCCACTTAACATAACCTTCATCGAACTTCTTTTGAAGTTTATCTATCTCCTGATGAATTTCTTTATTGTCTTTATCAACCTGAGCAAGGATCTTTTTATTTCTAATTTCAGACTTTAAAAGTTCAAGCTCAGTAGGCATAGCCTCTGCAGATAGCTTAAGGGCCGAAGCCGACTCATCAATCAAGTCAATTGCTTTATCTGGCAAGTTCTTGTCCGTAATGTACTGATCAGAAAGCATGACTGAGCTATAAATAGCTTCGTCTGAAATCTTGATACCATGATGCCCCTCAAATTTTTCTTTAAGCCCCATAAGTATTTCAATAGAGTCCTCTCTAGAGGGCTCGTGAACAGGGACCTGTCTAAACCTTCTCTCAAGTGCTGGATCTTTTAGAATATGCTTTTGAAACTCATCCTCTGTGGTGGCCCCAATACAGTGAAGATCTCCTCTTGCAAGAGCTGGTTTTAATAGGTTTGCCGCATCCATTGCTCCCTCAGTTTTTCCAGCTCCAATTAGTTGGTGAATTTCATCAATGAAAATGATGTATTCACCAGCACCTTCCTTCGCAAATTTTAAAAGATTTTGAACCCTCTCCTCAAACTCACCTCTAAACTTTGTTCCAGCGAGAAGAGAACCAAGCTCCATGCTATAAACGGTCTTGCCTTTTAATACATCAGGAACCTGCTCTTTTACGATTGCGTCTGCAAGACCCTCAACGATGGCAGTCTTACCAACCCCCGCAGGCCCAACAAGAACAGGATTGTTTTTTCCTCGCCTGCCAAGAATTTCCATAACAGCTCTAATCTCTTTGGTTCTTCCAATTACAGGATCTAGCTTACCTTCCTTTGCAAGATCATTGAGGTTCACCAAAAACGAAGGTACTTCAGTCTCTTCCTGCTCACTTCCTTTTAACTTGGAATAATCAAGATCAAGAGTCGGAAATGTTTGTGGAAGAAACTTCAAAAGGTCTCTCTCCCCCATCTCTTGTCTTACCGATTTTGCAGCATTTGCACTTGCCTGGGTAAGCCATCCCGAAAGAGCTCCAGAAGGTCGGATATTTTCAGGATTTAAATCACTTGTAGTGGTTGGAATATGTTGAAGTAGGGCCTCCACTTTTGGAAGGTCGTCTTTGTAAGTCTTTGCGCTAAAGCTTGATGGATTGGAAATGAGTCCATATAAAAGATGGGCCGGCGCCAACTCAGTATTTTTACTTTCTATTGCTTTAGATTGCGCGATGTCCAAAGCACCCGCAACAATTTGGTCAAACTTGTTCATATGCTTGCTCCTTGTATGTCACATCTTAAAATGGGTGCAAAATGGCGACCGTCAAGGTTGAACCACTCAAATTTTAAGTAATTTTGGAATTTTCACACTGCTTCTCGACAAAGATTTCCGCCACTTATAAACTTTACTCAAGTTTAACCACAAAGGAATTTATGAAGACTCTACTATGTGTTCTGATGAGCTGCTTTCTAACCCAGGCAGCTGTTGATCTTAGCTCCCCAAGAGCAACTTTTAAAACATTTTTAAAAGCAATGGTGAATGTTAAAAACAAGCAAAACATAACTGAAGCATACGCCCAGGCCCGAGCAACTCTCGACTTATCTGGAATTGACCCTGCCGCTCAAAAAGAGGCAGCAATCAAGATCAGCGAATCACTAATTTTTATTTTCGATCGCATGGAGCGAATTGATTACAATAAGATTCCCACAAATCCTAAAGCGGACACTTGGGTATATAACAAGAAACAACTTGAGCAAAAAAGCATAGAAATAAGTCTCAATAAAGTAGACTCAAAGTGGCTCTTCTCAAGAGACACAATAAAGTCCATCCCAACATACAGGGAACTTTTAAGAGAAAAGTCCATAGTTGAAGGCGTTGTAAAGTTAAATACTTGGCGAGAGAAGTTAAGAAACACTCTTCCTCTTTGGAGTCAAAAAGAGATTCTCTTTATCGAAGTTTGGCAGTGGTTTGGGCTACTCTTCCTAGTAATTGTCGCCTACCTAATTGAAAAGATTATTTCTTTTATTGGAACAGCAATCATCAATAAAAATGTGCATATCTTTCAAGAGAAACAAACAGAGGTTATAAGAAAGGCAATGGTGCCGTTTGGTAAAATAATTCTTCTCTACCTAGTATTCATAAACCTTTCATGGCTTGACTTTGAACCAGGAGAACTTGCATTCATTAAAAGAACTATTTACGTCCTAAGCGCGCTGGCCGCTGTCTGGCTTGGACATAGAGTTGTGGAAATCTTCTCTTTCTACTTCCACGAAAAAGCGTCTTTAACTGAAAGCAAGTTTGACGACATCATCATTCCCCTTGCAACCAAGACGACGTTTGTTCTTGTTTATATCTTTGGAATTTTATTGATTGCGGCATCTCTTACAATTGATGTTACGGGCATTCTAGCTGGTCTAGGTATTGGTGGTCTGGCATTCGCATTTGCCGCAAAGGACACCCTTGCAAACTTCTTTGGATCAATTATGTTGGTACTTGATCGTCCTTTCGATATTGGAGATGTTATTACAACAGGAGATATTGAAGGAGTCGTTGTTGAAGTGGGCTTCAGATCCACAAGAATAAGAACTTTTTACGACTCTATAATTACTGTCTCCAATGGCGAACTCATGAACAGAGCAATTGATAATAAAGGAAAAAGACGCTACAGAAGACTCAACACCACCTTAGGCCTTGAGGACGACACTCCACCTGAAAAAGTGGAGGCGTTCTGTGAAGGTATAAGACAGCTTATCCTATCCAATAAATGGACCAGGAAAGACAACTTCAATGTCTACTTCACAAACTTTGGTCCAAGCTCCCTTGATATACAACTTATGGTCTTTTGGGAGACTTCTGAATACTCAAGAGAACAAGCAGAGAAGCATAGACTAATGATTGATGTTCTAAGACTTGCTAAAGAACTGGAAGTGGGTTTTGCCTTCCCTACTCAAACTGTTCACCTGTTCAATGAAACAGCTAAGCCTGAACATAAAGTGCCTGAGAAATATTTCGACGAGGCAATTGGAAGGGCCAAAGGATTACTTGGTAAACCTCTATCCCTCAAGAATCCAAGAAGCAATGCCAACGACGAAGAGCAGTTTGGAAAGAATGATATTGGAAACTAAAGAACAGTTTCAATAGTTCCAACTTATATCCCCAGAAGACAGGAACCAATCAATACTTCTATTCTTTGGTCCTGTTTTCTAATAAAGATTTTCTCTTCTCTAGATCTAAATTAAGTGGTGCTTTGGTAGTGTATTAAGAGAAAGGATCAACTTGTCCTAACGAGCTAAGTAGCTTTAATCATGTGGTTTATTAAGTTTTTATTAGCATTTATGTCGATTTAGCCGATATATACAATATGAATCATACGCCAAAACTGTCTACATTTAGAGTCGTCATCCTTATCTTCTTCACGGCCCTATTAGGCTCTTGTGGTAAATCAGGCGGAAACCTCAACCTAAACAACTCAGACTCCTCAGGCTCTAGCGATAAGTTTTTAAAATCTTTGGGTTTTGAAGCTCCCTACTCTAGTGTTGGAAACGCGGCCACACCAGTCCTAAAAGTTGAAGTCCCAAACAAACTAGGAATTTTACAGCTATTCTCCGACAGCTCATGTTCAAACTCAAATGTTGTTGGGTATAAATATGTAGATGGAATTGACGACTCTGTAAGTGTCCGTCTTGGAAACCTTCCGGAAGGCAGTATATCTATATATGCCAAATTTACAGACAAGGATTTGAATGAAAGCTCTTGTAAAAAAGTTCAGGAATATGACCTTTCAAATAAGAGCTACCAAATTCAAAATATTGTTGCAACATCTGGAGCTTTTGCAGCCATTAGATCGGATGGCTCCGTTGTAACCTGGGGAAACACCTCAGGCGGTGGAGATAGCAACAGCGTAAGTTCTGAGCTTGATGGCACCACTGCAGTAACCAGCATTTACTCAAACAATAGCGCATTTGCGGCAATTAGAACGGATGGTTCGGTAGTTACTTGGGGAAGTTCATCCTACGGTAGTGACAGCAGCAGTGTAAGTTCAGATCTCAATGGAACTATTGATGTAGTAAATATTGTTGCAACAGATCGCGCATTTGCAGCAACCAGATCAGATGGGTCAGTAGTAACTTGGGGACATTCATCCTACGGTGGAGATAGCGCCAGTGTGAGTTCTGATCTTAACGGAACTAGCGATGTCGTTGACATCGCTACAACACGTCGAGCCTTTGCAGCGATCAGATCAGACGGGTCTGTAATTACATGGGGAGACTCCTCCTATGGTGGAAATAGCAGCACTGTTAGTTCTGATCTTAACGGAGCAGTTGATGTGACGAGTATTGGATCAACAGCTCGCGCGTTTGCAGCAATCAGATCAGATGGATCTGTAGTAACTTGGGGAGATTCAAATTATGGAGGAAATAGCACCAGTGTGAGCTCTGAACTTAACGGAACTACAGAGGTGACAGATATTGTTGCAACAGATCGTGCTTTCGCAGCGATCAGATCAGATGGGTCTGTAGTAACTTGGGGAGACTCCTCCTACGGAGGAAATAGCACCAGTGTGAGCACCGAACTTAACGGAACTACAGAGGTAACTAATATTGTGGCAACCTTTTCTGCTTTCGCAGCAATTAGATCCGATGGGTCTGTTGTTACATGGGGAGACGCCTCCCACGGCGGAGACAGCAGCGGAGAAAGTTCTGAACTTAATGGGACTATCGGTGTAACGAGTATTTCGGCGATATCTTCTTTTCTTGGCTCCTCTTTCGCAGCAATTAGATCAGATGGATCCGTAGTAACTTGGGGAAGCTCCTCTAGTGGCGGAGACAGCAGCAGTGTTAGCGCTGAACTTAATGGAACAGTTGCTGTGACAGATATTGTTGCTACAAATGGAGCTTTTGCAGCAATCAGGTCAGATGGATCAGTAGTCACTTGGGGAGACTCTAATTACGGTGGAGACAGCAACAGTGTGAGTTCTGATTTAGATGGAAGTGTTGCAGTAACAAGTATTGCTGCAACCAAAGGTGCTTACGCTGCGGTCAGATCTGATGGAACTGTAGTTACCTGGGGACATGCTATATACGGTGGAGATATCGGCAAGTATAAGGCCTACTCAGAAGGCTCTTTCATACATGCGGGAGAATCAAACTTCTGTTCAAAAGATTTTCTTGGAAGACTTTTCTGCTGGGGAGATCCAACTCTCTCTTTTGATCCACAAATTGTTGGAAGACAGTTTTAGAAAGATCGAGGCTATTACGCCTTACCTATGAAAGCCTCATCTCTCAATTGAACATTCCAATAGCTATGCCAAAGACAAAGAACAGTCTAAAAAAATAAGAAAACTGAATACTACTTTATAGTGATCCCTCAACAGTCCTTTTAATGTGCCAACTAGTTATATAATGTCTGTGTTTAGCATAGAAACAAGCCCGAACCACGAAAATATGCCCAATTTTTTTGCCTTTTTTCATTTCTATTGGAAATAATGGCATTACCTTTAAAACCATAAACCCCTGAAATCTATACAGATTAAGTATTTATTTAATGCCAAATAGTATTATAGCCGACAATATTGCTATGAAGAAAAAGCGTTGTTGTTGTGTATGGCCTAAATTTTTACTTTTAACCTTTTTAGCGATTGCTATCTCCTGTGGAAAAAGAGGCGTTAACGTTGAGGTTATTGAGATTGCACCAAATTCATCTGGAGATCTTGGTTCTAACCTTCTAAGGTCTCTTGGCTTTGCAGGCCCCTACTCCAGTGTTGGAAGTGCGGCTACACCAGTTATTGAAATTGAAGTCCCTAATAAACTAGGCATATTGCAACTATTTTCAGACAGCAATTGCTCAAGATCAAACCTTATCGGCTACAAGTACGTGGATGGAAGTGTGGACTCGGTAAGAGTGCGTCTAGGCAATCTTTCTGAAGGCAGCATTTCTATATACGCTAAATTTACAGACAAAGATTTGAATGAAACCTCATGCAAGAAAATGGATCAGTACGATCTCTCAAACAAAAATTACCAAATTCAAAGTATTGCTGCAAGCTATGATGCATTTGCAGCAATCAGAGCAGATGGCTCCGTAGTGACTTGGGGAAATTCAGCAAGCGGCGGAGACAGCAGTGCAGTGAGCTCAGACCTTGATGGCACTACTGCCGTAACCAGCATTTCTGCAACCTTTGGTGCTTTTGCGGCAATTAGAGCGGATGGTTCCGTAATAACTTGGGGAGATCCTTCAATGGGTGGGGACAGCAGCAGCGTGAGTTCAGAGCTTGACGGCACTATTGCGGTAACCAGTATCTACAAAACCAATCGTGCTTTTGCGGCAGTTAGGACAGATGGTTCAGTAGTAACTTGGGGATACTCCTCAGAAGGTGGAGATAGCAGCGCAGTGAGTTCTGAGCTTGACGGCACTACTGCCGTCACCAGCATATATGCGACCAGCGAAGCTTTTGCGGCAATTAGAGCGGATGGATCTGTAGTAACATGGGGAGATTCTTCATACGGTGGAGATAGCAGCAGCGTGAGTTCAGAGCTTGATGGCACCACTGCTGTTACCAGTATTGCTGCAAAAGATTATGCTTTTGCAGCAATTAGGACAGATGGTTCTGTTGTAACCTGGGGAGACCCTTTATATGGCGGGGACAGCAGCAGCGTAAGTTCTGACCTTGATGGCACCACTGCCGTAACCACCATTACTGCAAACAAATATGCTTTTGCGGCGATTAGGACAGATGGATCTGTAGTAACCTGGGGAAATTCGTTTGGACATAACGGCACCGTAACCAGTATTTATGCAACCAGCAGTGCTTTTGCGGAAATAAGAGCTGATGGATCCGTAGTAACTTGGGGAGACCCCTCTAACGGAGGAAACAGCACCAGTGTGAGTTCAGAGCTTGATGGCACCACTGCGGTGACCAGCATTTATGGAACTTACTCTGCTTTTGCAGGAATAAGAGCAGATGGCTCCGTAGTAACATGGGGAAGTTCCTCAGCCGGTGGAGACAGCACCAGCGTGAGTTCTGACCTTGATGGAACAATTGACGTGACCAGCATTACTGCAGTCAGTGCCTCTTCAGTTGGAGCATTTGCTGCAATCAGAGAGGATGGCTCAGTAATAACATGGGGGCATCCCTCTTACGGTGGAGATAGCAGTAGCGTAAGTTCAGAGCTTGATGGGACCATTGCCGTAACCAGCATTACTGCCTCCGGTGGTGCCTTTGCGGCAATCAGAGCAGATGGTTCAGTAATAACATGGGGAAGTTCTTCTAGTGGTGGAGATAGTTCCAGTTTGAACCTAGACCTTGATATAGATTTTGACATTACAAAAATTGCTAAAAACTTAGGTGCGATGGCGGCAATCAGAACAGATGGCTCCATAGTAGCATGGGGGAATGCTTATTTCGGTGGTGACAGCAGCGCAGTGAGTTTAGACCTTGATGGCACTATTGATGTAACTAGGATTGCTGCAACCAATCGTGCTTTTGCGGCAATTAGATCGGATGGCTCCGTAGTAACGTGGGGAAGTTCCACAAACGGCGGAGACAGCACCAGCGTGAGCTCAGACCTCGATGGAACAACTGACGTGACCAGCATTACTGCAGTCAGCGGCTCTTTAGGTGGAGCATTTGCTGCAATCAGAGAGGATGGCTCAGTAATAACATGGGGACATCCCTCTTACGGCGGAGACAGCAGTAGCGTAAGTTCAGATCTTGATGGAAGCAATAATGTAATCAGTATTACAACCACCAAGACGCCACCCTTCAGTGGTATGGGAGCTGCCTTTGCTGCAATCAGAGCGGATGGCTCAGTGATAACATGGGGAGGTTCACTTTGGGGCGGAGACAGCAGCAGCGTAAGCTCAGACCTTGATGGCACTACTGCCGTAACCAGCATTGTTGCAACAAATACTGCTTTTGCCGCGATCAGAGCGGATGGCTCCGTAGTAACTTGGGGAAATTCAACAAGCGGCGGAGACAGCAGTGCAGTGAGTTCACAGCTTGATGGCACTACTGCCGTAACCACCATTTATGCAACCGGTAGT
>PASN01000013.1 GCA_002711995.1 Halobacteriovoraceae bacterium
TAGATCGCCATAATCGACACGAAAATTTGCCATATCTCGGCCAATTGATAGCTCAATCTTAAATAATAGAATCTGCACAACATTTGGGGCGCTTACTTTAATGCTGTCTAGCTTCTTTACACCCACTGTTCCTTTTACAAATATCATTAAGAATTCTTCAGGGTTTGATAGGCTGTATTCAAAGGGAGATGAATATGAAGTTTATAATTGGAATGGTGTTGGTCGGCTCATTTAGCTCAATCGCGGGAATAGTTGATGATTCTATTGAATTGGTTCGATCATCTTGTGGAATTACTTATAGAGATATGTCCGCCTCTGAGCTAAGGGCGGAATTGGCCAAGAACAATCAACTCTTTCGAGGTAAGGGCCTGGCCCAGTTTTTGGGATCTAAATGCATAAACAGGGATCAGGTAAATAAATACATCAGATATAGAAATGAAATTAAAGAGTCGATGGAAAAAGAGTTGGGCTATGAGGTTTCCGGTGTTGGCGGTGAAGAAATTTATGGGCCATCATCTTCTATAAACATGAATAACTTTACGGACATCAATCTTGTAAAAAAGATGAAAGAAAGCTACGAGGTTCGCATGGATGGTTATAACTGCGCTCCTATATCATGTCTTGATTATTTGAAAATCAGCAAATAAATGAAGAGCCGCACCTCGGCCTACCAGACGGGATGCGGTTTTACTTGTTTATGTGTTCTTGAATATTTTCTCTAAATTCTTTCCAAGCTCGCATTTTGTAACGATGGGTGATGATATCAAAGATTGGCTTTGACTTGTCTTTAGTGATCTCCGCCTCTCGTGTGGCCTTCTGAGAGTACTCAGCGATTTCAATGCCTGAGGAGTCATTTCTGGATGACCTTCGTTTCATTCCAAATGGGTTTGAGCTTTTAGACTTTCGATTAGACCTAATAGATGAACCGGATTTCATTTTATTACTGCCAACTTTGTCCACATCAATTGCATTGGTATCTCCCTTGTAGGGATTAAAAGAAGCAACACTGCCTGAGAGAGTGGATGGTAGTTTGCCTTTTGTTGAAGATGCTTGACTGGCAAGTTTTGCGGCAAGACCTCTTGGCAATCCGGCCTTGGTTAATTCAGTCGCTATATCTTTTGCTTCTGGATTGTTTCGCAAAGAGATCTTGTCCTTGGTTTTAATTTTTCCTAGGGCCTTTCTTGCATATGCAAGGTTCTTGGAAGCTATGGGAGCAAGCTTTCCGGAGTCAAGGCCTGTGGAGAAGTTGCTTATGCCTTGAAGTGGGCCTTTCATTTGCGCAGGTCTAAGTCCTAGGTTTAGCATTCCCTCTGCAAGTCTAGCATTTACGCATGAGTTTGTTGCTTTACAATCACACTTTAGGTCTGCCTTTCCTGTTTTGTCCACACAAGGGACTCCCGCCACGCTGCCCGCTCTTTGAAGTTCGGAGGCCACACAATATTTCATGTAGTTTGACGGGTCTAATCCATAAGATGTTTCTTGAGCGCAGAAACAAGTGGTGTCGGTGTGCGGGTTACAATCACCGGCCTTGGGAAGTTCTTCCGCCATTTTTTTTATGGCAGCAGACTTGTCCTCATGGGCATTTTTCTTTTTGTTATAAAAGTAGGCCAAAAATGTGGCAGCGCCTAGTTTGGCGCTCATCTTCCAATCGTTGACCGCCGCAGGAGTGGCCATAGCAATCGCGTAGCAACTGGCAGTTGCGCCCCAGCCATAAAATTGAAACTTTGCTGCCTTTGCTCTGTCTTGATGGGTCTTTGCAAGAGCGTACATGGATGCTCTTTGTCTTGCTGCAGGTTCGCTATTTTGCAAGTTGTTTTGAGTCGTATTGTTTTGAGTCTGTTGGAATGCCATTGCGCCGGCCTCTGAAATCATGGGAATGTATCCGCAGACATCTGGCTTTTCTTCAGTTTTATCTTTTGACTCTGAAAGTTGGTTCTCACTTACTTCTTTGCCATCAGCGTTTTCATAGATTCCTTCTTTATTTGGAGTATAAACTTCGCCGTTCTCTCCAAGCTTAACTGGTTTGTCGTTCTTCATGACTTTACGGCTAAGCTTTCCGCCGCCTAGGCCGGAAAACATTGCATACATCTTTGAAACCATTGGCATCATTGTGTCCAGAGTTGCCCAAGTGCCACCGTCAAAGGCCTCTCTACTCGTGCAAGTCTCATTGTCTTTACACATTTCCAGGTATTTTTCGTCAGCAAGACCTTGATGGATATAGTTCTCCGCCGCTCTCTCATCCTCAGCGCTGACCGGTGTGGTCTCATCAAATGCCGCCTCTTGGGAGAAAGAGGAGAGTGAAATAAATAGTAGCGTTAATAGTGTTGCCAGCATGCAATCTCCAGTTTTAATGATCTAGTACATTTTATCACGATGCATACGCATTTCTAGGTGGTTAAAAGCTTCTTATGCATGGATTCTACGTGATTTTAGTGAGTTGCATGGAACCTACAAAGATAGGTGTGTAATGAAGGTGCAAATTATAATTATCGTTTGACCAATTATCACCAATTTAGGAAACTTTGACCATGACTACAAAGAAAAGCTCTATTCAACACACCTCGGACAACGAGTTGACCCACTCTATGGCACATTACCTTTTAACTATTCACAAGTTAAAAGAAACAAAAGGTTATGCGCGGGTTACTGACATTGCAAAAGACATGGGGCTTACTAAAGGTTCTGTTTCCACCGCACTCAACAATTTAAAAAAACGAGACCTTGTAACAGAGGATGAAAGCAAGTTCCTATCATTAAGCGCCGAAGGACATGAGCAAGTCCATTCAATTTTAAGTTCAAGAACACTCTTATATTACTTTTTAAAAGATATCTTAGAGGTTGATGACGAAACTGCACACCAAGATTCCTGCCTTATGGAGCATTTGGTAAGTGAGGAAACTCGCGAGAAGTTTTTTCGTTTCATGAAAAATGTTGCGACAGGTACCACTCCAAAACTTAAAACAGAGCTAGAGCTAGGCCACTTTAAGACTCCTGATGATTTCTACAAGGCCCAAAAAGGTGACAAGTACCTAGAGTAATGACTAGCTATATTCAATTTATTAAAAATCTAGATCCGGCGTTTAAGAAAAACGCCGTTTTAGTTTTTCTGGGCTATTTTTTTGTATTATTAAGCTATCCATCAGTTAGAAGTGTTTCACAGTCTCTTTTTTATGAGCACTACACCGCTCAAGACTATTCAATGGCCACATTCTTTTCAGTTTTAGCGCTTATCATTGCAATATTTGTAAGCAATAAAATTCAAGAGAAAATAGGAGCTCAGAAGCTTTTTCTATTAATTGGAACCCTGTCGATTGCCTTGTTGAGTGGTAGTTATATAGCACTCAACAATGGTTTTGCTCCAAGCGCTTTCTTTTTATTTGCGATCAAAGAATCCTACATCGTAATTCTTTTGCATTTGATTTTGGCATATGCCAACGCAACTTTCTCCCTTGAACAAGTAAAGAGACTTTATTGTCCTCTTGGGGCCGTGGGAGCTTTGGGTGGCATCATTGGGGGGCAGCTTACAAGCTCGCTATCAAACGCTTCAGGAGTTTTTGGTGCCTTTCTGTTTGGGATATTTTCCATACTCGCCTCAATTGCGGTGTTTATACCAACTAGAAGAATGGTGCTGACTCCAAAAGAAAAAGAAGAAGCTTCACCGCTTAAATCTATCGAGAGTGTGAAAAAGTACGTTTTTTTAATTGCCGCCGTGGTTGCTCTTTCTCAATGGGTAATTTTTATTGCGGACCTTCAGTTCAATATTATTTTTGAAAACGCCTTTGCTAGCAAAGGGGAGAGAACGGCATATCTGGGGAGACTTTATTCTTACATAAATCTCGTGAGCCTGATTATCCAATTTGGCATTCTTCCTTGGGTATTGGTCAGAATTTCTGTTAAGAAGATTTTCTTTGCTGTGCCGCTGTTGTTTCTTCTTCTTATTTTTGGAGGGATGGGACTTGGCGCCGGCTCTTTGGTTGCCAGCGCTTTCGTATTCATTTCTCTTAAGGGAACAGATTACTCGGTTTTTAACGTGGCCAAAGAAGTCATGTATTACCCGCTTGATAAAATGCAAAAATTCGGCGCCAAATATATCACCGATATGTTTATTTACCGTCTGGCAAAGGCATTAATAGCTTTTGCCATGGCACAGTACATGCTGAAAGATATGATGGTCTTAAATTTGTTACAGGCCGCGTTTATATCTTTATGGCTAATTCTGTTAGTATTGTTGTTTAAAGAACAAGAAAAGGTAAATAAAGACGTATCGGAGAAACTATGAATCCATTGCTTGAAAAATCAAATCTAAAACACGAAGCAATTCCATTCGACAAAATCAAACCAGAGCACTTCCTTCCAGCTCTTGAAGAGGCAATCAAACACGCAAAATCTGAGTATGAGGAAATCAAAAAAGAGGAAGAAATTTCTTTTAAGACTATTATTGAAAGGGCCGAGGAGGCTGAGTCAACTCTAGATCAGATAGTTAATGTCTTTTACGCTTTATATAGTGCTGAGTGCACTGATGAAATAAACGATATCTCTCAAAAGTTCTCTGAGACTTTAACCAAGTACTCCAGTGACATCACCCTGGATAAGAAGCTATTTGCACAGATTCAAAGACTTTATGAACAGCGAGAGTCCAAAGGGCTTAGTCACGAACAAAATGTAATTTTAGAAGACATGTACAAGGGCTTCGCTCGAAATGGAGCTCTTTTAGATGAAGAAGGTAAAAAGCGACTTAGAGAAATAGATGAAAAGCTTTCAAGCGTTGGACTAAAGTTTAGCGAGAACGTTAGAAAGGCCACAAATGAATACGTTTTATTTGTAGAAAATAAAGAGCACCTTGAGGGAATGCCTGAGTCCGTACTGGAGCAAGCAAAAGAGACTGCGAAGGAGAAGGGAAAAGAAGGAGCATGGGCATTTACGCTTCACTTCCCAAGTTATCTTCAATTTATGCAGTACTGTCAGAAAAGAGAGTTGAGAAAAGAAATCTCCATGGCAGCTTCTTACAAGGCCGTGGAGGGCGAATTTGGAAATCAAGAAAATATCAAAGAAACTTTGAAACTTCGTCATGAAAGAGCAAGGCTTCTTGGATATGATGATCATGCTCATTACACACTTGAAAAAAGAATGGCACAGGACTCGAAAACTGTAATGAGCTTTCTCGAGAATATCTTAGAGAAGGCCAGACCTGCGGCCACTAAAGAGTTTGATAAGTTGAAAGACTTAAAACATGAACTAACTGGTGAGGATAGAGAAGACTTTCACAAATATGATGGCCCTTTCTATACTGAAATACTGAAGAAGAGGGAGCTCAACATTGATGACGAGCTTCTTCGTCCTTACTTCAAGTTGGAAAATGTCATTGACGGTGTCTTTGAAGTTGCAAATAGGTTGTATGGCATTAACTTTAAGGAAGTGGATGTTCCAGTCTACCACAAGGATGTAAAGGCGTTTGAGGTGACTGATGATAAAGGAAAGTTTGTGGGTCTTTTCTACGCTGACTTCTTTCCACGTGACACTAAACGTCCTGGGGCATGGATGACTGATCTAAGAGCGCAGGGACTTCAGCATGGCGAGGTTAAAAGACCATTTGTTGCTATTGTTTGTAATTTCACCAAGCCGACTGGGAGCAAGCCATCGCTTTTAACTCTTGATGAAGTTATGACTTTATTCCATGAGTTTGGACACTCTTTGCATGGCCTTCTTTCAAATGTGCACTATAGAGCAAAAAGTGGAACGAGTGTTTACTGGGATTTTGTGGAGCTTCCATCTCAAATTATGGAAAACTGGGTTATGGAAAAAGAGTGCCTGGATATTTTTGCAAAACACTACGAGACTGGAGAAAAAATCCCTCAAGAGTATGTGGATAAGATTAGAGAGTCCCAAACTTTCTTGGAAGGAATGGGAACTCTTCGTCAATTAAGCTTTGCTTTTCTGGATATGGCCTTTCATTCTGCAAATCCAGAAGATATTAAAGACGTTGTGGCATTTGAGCACAAGATCATGGAGGACTATGACCTCTATCCAAGAGTGGAAAAACAAAATATGGCAGCTTCATTTGGACATATCTTTTCCGGGGGATACGCTGCTGGTTACTACTCCTACAAGTGGGCGGAAGTTCTTGATGCTGATGCTTTTGAAGCATTCAAAGAGAAAGGAATTTTTGACAAAGAAACAGCTCAGAAATTTAAAGAGAATATCCTTGAAAAAGGTGGAAGTGACCATCCAGCAACTCTTTACCAGAACTTTAGAGGCAAAGATGCTGATCCTGAAGCACTTCTTAGAAGAGCTGGCCTAGTGTAGATCATTAAAATGTGGGCATTCGTGCCCACACATTACTTAATTCTCTTGGATTTTAATTCTTTTTTTGTTTCCTGCCACAGTTCTTCTAATTGTTCGACATTCATGGCCATCATGTCTTTGCTTTCACTTCTCGCTTTTTTCTCCATGTGAGAAAATCTATTGATGAACTTCTTGTTGGCATCTCGCAGTGCCTCTTCTGGATCATGACCTAGGTGCCTAGAGAGTTGAGCAACGCTGAAAAGTAGATCTCCAATCTCTTCTTTGACTCTTAAATCATTTCTTTCTTTCTCTTTGATCTCTTGTAGAACTTCTCCCAGCTCTTCTTCGACTTTGTCGTAAACCTGTTCAACAGTGTCCCAGTCAAAGTTTACTTTGGCGGACTTTGCTCCAATTTTGTCAGCGGCCATTAGAGAGGGCATGTAAACATCTTCTTCCTTGAAGAAGTGCTCATTGTCTTTGCTCTTAATTTTCTCCCAGTTTTTAGAAACCTCGCTTGCGTCTTTGGCCAGAGACTTATCCTCAAAAACGTGAGGATGTCTTTTGATCATTTTGTCCGCAAGAGTTTTGGAGACGCTCTCGATATTGAAGCTACTTCGCTCACTTGCTATCTGGGAGTGAAGGAGCACCTGTAGCAGTACATCTCCAAGTTCTTCTTCCATCTTCTTTTCATTGTCGCTCTCTACCGCGTGCACGTACTCATATGATTCTTCAATAAGGTATTTTAAAAGGCTTTTATTGGTTTGTTTGAGGTCCCACGGACACCCATCCTCTGGATGTCTAAGTTTAGCAATCACATCGACCAATCTTTGAAACTCCGGATATTCCATTTGCACTCCCTAATTTTGCTGGATCATGTTATTCTTAGCGCAAAAGAGGTGCTATGGAAAAAGAGATTAATTTAAGCGTCAATAATATCAATCTAAATTATTTTGCTGAGTCTGAGCTCGGTGAAAGGCTGGAATCGCTCTTGCGAAAATCATTAAAGGTCTTTTCTAGCAAGTCTGAAGTTATTCTCAAAGAGAAGTTTGAGTCTCTGGAAGTTAATCTTAATGTCATCGATGATGAAGAGATTCAAAAAATCAATGCAGAGTATAGAGGAAAGGATAAAGCAACGGACGTTCTTTCGTTTCCTTTACAAGAAAATGTGCGAAGAGGTGAGTTTGATCAATTCGAAGGTCACCTGGAACTAGGAGATATTTTTATAGCAACTGGCGTTTGTGAGAAACAAGCACTTGAGAACAATCTTACCTTTGACGAAGAGTTTGTTCACTTGTTTGTTCATGGACTTCTTCACCTAAGTGGCTATGACCATGAGGAAAGCGAGGAAGAGGAAAAGATTATGGGCCAGCTAGAGAGTGAGATTATGGATGAGCTGGCCGGACAAAGTTAATCTAAAAAGTACTGATCTTTATAGCTCACAATTCTTCCTGTGAGATTTCCGCTCTCTACATCTTTGCACTGCTCAGGGGTCAATTCAATCTCAACACCCTTGGCATCATATTTTGAAAGTGGGCAAAGAAGGGATTCCTTGTACTCAGAATACTCGTTCACGATCGCTGAGCAATAGTCGCTAGTCTTAATTATTTCAAACTCTTGGCTTTTAACCTGAGCACTTTGCAGACTGCATGCAGATGCCGAATCCATAAAGGTGGAAAGTGCTAAGCAGATCATGGATAGTCTTAAAAAGTTCTTCATCTAGGGATCCTTTGTTTTTTAAGAATCTTAAAAGATAAAGTGAGGCGAAAGAAGGGGAGGAGAAGCTTTTACACGGTAAAAAAAAAGCGAGGCCTTAAAGACCTCGCCTGATCAAATTATTTATTTTGAGATCTTAACAGTTCATCATAGTTGTTAAGAGCGTGCCTCAAGGCCAGGTAAAGGTTTACCTTACCGCCTGAAACCATTTTCGTTTTGAATTTTGGATGCTTTACCACTGAATCCATTATTACTTTCTTTAGGTTTACTCCATTTAGTTCAGGGAAGTGGCTTAAAACCTCAGCTGTAACACCTGCTGCCGTAGGCGCGGCCATAGAGGTGCCTGACATATTTGAGTACTTATTTCCCGGAACAGTCGAGTAGATTCCTGACCCTGGAGCGGCAACATCAACTGTCTTTCTGCCAACATTTGAAAACCAAGAAAGACCGCCACTTTTGTTAGTTGAGGCAACAACCATTAAGTGGTCGCTTGGAAAAGATGCCGGATACTTGGGACTTACATCGTTATCCGATCTGTACTCATTTCCAGCTGCTGCGATAACAAGCGCTCCATAAGTCTTGCCGATATGATCGATGGTTTCATTTACGATCATTCCACCTTCGTTGTGCTTCTTGCCAAAAGAACAGTTAATTATTCTGGCGCCGTGCTTTGCAGCGTATAGGAATGACTCAACAACATCCGCGTCTGTTTCATCAGAACTGTCTGGAACCGCTCTGATTGCCATAATCTTAACATTGCTGGCAATTCCCGCAATGCCTGTGTGGTTGTTTTGCTCAGCTGCAATTGTTCCCGCAACATGAGTTCCGTGAGCATGAGATGCCATTGGATCCCCAGAAGCATTACCTTCGTCGTCCTTGTTTAGAGTATCGATCCCGTGGACATCATCAATGTAGCCATTGTTGTCATCATCAATGCCATTTCCTGGAATTTCATTTGAGTTTACCCACATAACGTTTTTAAGGTCTTCATGGTTGTAATCCACGCCTGTGTCCACAACTGCAACGATAACCTCATCTTTAACTAGTCCTAGAGGATTCATGTAAGCTCTGTTAACTGACACACCCTGGCCTCCAATGTCTTTAAATGACCACACTCTAGATACCTTAGGATCATTAAATGCCTCAAAAAAATTCATTTCAGGCATTACCTTGTCTTTTTTGGGTTGAGGCAGCTCGCGCTTTCCTGCGAAGTAACTTTTCTCAGTAGCGGCAATGTTTTTGTTTTCTTTAAGCTCCGTTTCCAAAGCAACAGCATCTGTTGTTTGGACAAGGTAGTTCTGTCCGAAAAGAGGCTTCACTGACTTTATTAATTTGCTGGTTGGAATTTTTGCTCCTGGCGCCAACTTAATAAAAAGTTTGTCGGTCTCAAATCTTGGTGTCTCCGCGAATAGCGAGCCTGCCAAAATAATGGATAGAATAGCAATTTTCATATAAATCCTTTGTTTGGTTGATTTAAAAGCGGATAAATTGTGTCAACATTTGGACCTAACGGCAAGTTGATTAAACTCAATATTTTCTTGATTGATCAATCTAAGTGTTTGAAAATGTGAAAAATGTCTACTTTATTTACGGGAAAAAAGTACAATACTTGGACACTGAAGCCTTGTTTAGTAAAAATTGTTGATATTATTAGGTGTGTTAAAAAAAATTGATTTTAGCATTTTTGAACGCTGGTCGTTCAATTAAAAGGATAAGTTTTGTTGAGAAAAATTCCATTTACCTCAATCTTGAAAAAAGCGACCCTTGTAACGCTTTCATCCTCCACTGCGTTGGGAGTGGGTATCGAGAGTCATATTTATAGTAATAAGGTTTCGAGTGCTTTAGAAAATATAAATGCCCAAAAAGAAGAGAAAGGTCTAAGCGGAGACTTCACTTTGAGATCAAACCAGCTCGTTGAAGACGTTGGTGAAGTCGTAGGCAACCAATATTGGGGAGATTTGAATCTCGAATATAATGATGGAAGTGAGCAAGTTTCTGAAAAGAAAGTGTCCATGAGTGCCAGGGCCAATGACCAAGAGGCCCTAATGTTTTCAGTTCCAGAGGCCTATATTAAGTATAACTGGAGCGACTCTTCCTTAACTGTGGGCAGGAGTTTGCTTGAATGGGGATACATTGACGCTGTCTGGGGCTTTGGAAAGATAAATAATAGAAAAAACTTTGACTTCTTTGAGCCTGGTCACGAGGGCCTCACTGGAGTGGCCTATTCTAAAAGCGCGCCTGGAATGCGTTTTACGATTTTTGGCTCCCTTCTTTATGTGCCTGAGCTGAACCCTGGACAAGATTATAACGAGGACAAAGGAACTATTGCTTGCAACAATCCTTGGTGTCGTCCTCAGTCTTCCACCGCGCCTTTAGAGGATGGAAAGGAAGTTCCCGTTTTTTACACAATTGATTATCCAGAGATTACTGACGTTGTCTTAAGATACAGCGCTGGTGCAAATGTTGAGCTGGATGTGGGTCCTACTACTTTGGAGTTTTTTGGTATTAGAAAGCCTGAGAACCAATTATCAGTGGCCGCCGAATATTATTATGATATTGATGCTGGTGACAAAGGCACGGCCTTCGTAGACGTTACTCCACAAGTTTATTATCACGACGTAATGGGTGCAAATATCAAGTTTAAGTTAGGTGACTACATCACTGCCTATGGTGGTGGTTTAAGTATTACTCCTAACACTTATCCAGATGGCATTGACCCAAGTATCGTTTACACAGGACTAAAACCTAAGAAGAAAAGGGAAGATTACTTGGGTGGAGGTCTATTCTATCAAGGTGCAAAGTTTAAAGCGTCTGGGCATTATGTTGCAAGAGTTAGTGATTACGATTTAGATAACGATTTGTTGGTCGAGTATCCAAGGTGGAACCAGGCCTTCAATTTTAAAATAAGTTCAGTTCTTACAAGGAAGTTAAGTGTCGATTTTGACTACAAATACGACATGCTCACGGAAGATCGGTTAACAATGTTTAGCGCTAGCTACATCGTTTCCCGAAACATGTTGGCATCTGGTGGTGTTAATATGATCGGAACAACCGATGACGTGGAATCCTTTTGGTCAGATTTTTCCAATAATGATTCTGTTTATGGCGCGCTAAAAGTTAGGTTCTAAACCTAAGAGGCGTGTAAGATGAAAAACATTCTAGGCCTTATGCTCGCAAGTCAATTGTTCTTGATGGTTGGATGCGGCGATCTATTCATGGGCAAAGAAAAGAAAACCAGCTTGTCACAGCTATTGACTTGCCGGGTTGATCCTTCTGCAATTTCTAAGGTTTTTACCGAAAACATAAAAGGTGACTTGCATTGCTTGGAAGAGAGTCTCAATCTATTTGTCGATGTTGTAAGATCCGACAGACCTGGAAACCTTTCATATGAAGAATTAAAAAAATACATCAGTAAAAATGTTGAAGATCTCCAGGGAGGAATTCTCGAAGCGCTGAAAGGTGTATTTCAGTTGAATTCCTTACTTAGTGGTGACGATCCCTACTATATTAAAAAAGAGAATATTGGTGGACTGGTTAAGACGTTAATCATTGTTAACGAGCAGATGGTCCACAATAATATCTACGAGCTCTTTACCTCAAAAACTCCATTAACCTATGATGATCACCTTAAAAGAAAATCCATTGTATTTAATGTTTTCTCTAGAGTGGAAAAGGCGCTAAGCGAGTTCTTTAAGGCAAACAATAACAAAATAAACTTAGTGGATCTACTCGCCACGTTTAAAGGTGTGGATGAAGAGGTTGTTGATGCTGGATTCAGCATGCTTTTTATTAAGAAAGCTTTTCTTGGAGGAGAGAAAGAAGTACTAACCGCCAAAGAGCTTAGACGTTTAATGTTGATGCTGGCAGATGCTGGCAAAATTATCTTTGATATCGTTAACCTTCCAAATATTGAGCACAGCAAAAGTGAAAGGGAGGATATCGTTGAGAGTCTGAAAGAAGACTTTGAGACTATCGTTGTTAACCTGAAGCCCCAAGCTGAAATGGAAGCTTCTGTATTCAAGTTGCAGGATATATTCGATGTGGTTGAGGCCTATCTGCCTGATTACAGAGAGATAACTAAATACAAGAAATCCATTCTGAAAATTAAAGAAATTCTATTGGGAAGTGCCAGTGAAACTTTCACCAGTGAAGAGGTGAGGATTTTATTTCAAGATATCATATTGAAAAATTTAAAGAGAGGCACATTCTTTTTCAAGGCCTATGAGGCCAATAAGTTTTTGCTAAATTCAAAGCGTCGCGTTCAGGTTGATCTACCTTACGTATTTGCGGCAAGCCCTTTGGAAAAAGAGTTTAAAGAAGACTTTAACAGAATAGCCAAAGACTACAGGTTTTTTCCAAACAAAGACCTACTGACTAGCTACCACTCAAAATATGACAGATCGGCGTGGGGCATGTTTGTTATTTCGGTCTTAGAAGACTTAACTGCCAGATTTTACTCACACTACGCTCCAAGAGACTCCGTATCCTATGGAGGATACAAGCTTACTCAAAAACAGATGAGCCAAATCTTGGTGGACTTTAAAGATATTTTTGTAGGTTCAGGATTTGCTCTTCCAAATAGAGAAGTTAACACATCAGAGACGATCACACTCATGACGAGTCTTTTTCAATATCAGTCAGATGGAAACGGTGACGATATCGAAGTGAATGAAACTGTGGAATTCTTGGTGTCTGTTGCAAGCGCTTATAGAGTGGCGGACAAGGCTGACAGATTTTTAAAGAATAAATGTCAAATCGATGAAAAGGGTAGGTATTCACCAACTTGTTTTAGAGAGAATTTCACCACACTGTTTGAGCTTGAATTGGATAATACTACTGACTCAAAACCATTCAGCTTCTACTATCCTGGTCTTTCTGACTATGCCAAAGAGTTGGATGAGTATGCGATGGGCATTTACCTTGACCGTGTTGAGACGTTCACTAGAACATGCACAACATTTGACAACGGTGAAGATGTTCCAATGGGCTTTGGAGATATGTTTTTAATCTTTGCTGGCCTTATAAATATGGAGTCGACTTTCGTTAGATTCAATCAGCCACAGTTCTCATGGTACGAGGCGGATGAAAAATTAAGCCCAGAAGAGCTGAGAAGAGCGTTTAAAGAAGTGTATTCCGAAGCTATTGAATCTCAAGTTCCGTCAATACTGGCCTACACGGCCGAGGATGTTTTTAGATTCTTGTTAGACAAAGGCAGAGAACCTAATCTGAAAGAAATGATCTTTAGGATTGCCGTTGTTGGTTACCCTTCAATATATGCAGATAGGAACTCGATAGCAGGAGTTCTGAAAGTTATCTCTCAAAGCTCTGAGGCCAAAAAGAATAACACTTTTGCATGCGACAGCTTGCGCTGAATTGTTGAACCCTCCAAAAAATTAAGGTAGGCTCTTTTTTTAGGGAGCCTACTATGAGTGAAAGTACAAATATAAAATTAAGCGAAATTAATTCTGAAGTGTCTGTGTTTAGAGAAACTCTTGAAAACGTTCGGAGGTCGCTTTGACATCCCTAGAAAGACTGCCCGCTTAGAAGAAATATCGGAAATGGAGGCCTTGGAAGGCTTTTGGCAAGATGCTGACAACGCTGCGAAGGTTCAAAAAGAAAAATCAATTCTTCAATCTACCGTAAAAAGCTACTCTGAAGTTAAAGAACTCTTGGATGAGTTTGATATTTTGCACGAATACGCCTCCGAAGGAGATGACGATTCCGCTTCTGAGGCCTTGGAAGTGTACAATAAGTTAAATACCGCTACTGAGGAACTTGAAAAACAATCCCTTCTTTCCGAAGAAATGGACCCCAATAACGCCATTGTATCTATAAATGCGGGAGCTGGTGGAACGGAGTCATGCGACTGGGCCGGAATGCTTCATAGAATGCTCACAAGGTGGGCCGAGTCCAAAGGATTTAAAGTTGATGTTATGGATTATCAATACGGTGATTCTGCTGGAATTAAGTCTGTAACGATGATGGTTTCTGGGAATTTTGCTTATGGACTTATGAAGTCAGAGTCTGGAATTCACAGACTTGTGCGTATTTCTCCATTTGATTCAAACGCTAGAAGACACACCTCGTTTGCATCTGTTTTTGTTTCTCCAGAGGTTGATGACACTATTGAAATTGAAGTTGAAGATAAAGATTTGAGAATAGATGTTTATAGGTCAGGGGGTGCCGGTGGCCAGTCTGTTAACACCACCGATTCTGCAGTAAGGATAACCCACCTTCCGACAAATATTGTAGTGACGTGTCAGAATGAAAGGTCACAGCTTCAAAATAAGCAAACTGCGATGAAAATCTTGAAGTCCAGACTCTATGAAAAAGCAATGGAAGAAAAGAGAGCAGAGCAGGCCGAAGCCGAGGCCAATAAAAAAGAGATTGGATGGGGCTCTCAGATTCGCTCCTATGTTCTCCATCCATATAAAATGGTTAAAGATCACAGAACAAACCATGAATCGGGCAATGCGGAAAAAGTCCTAGACGGGGACCTTGATGGTTTTATGAAATCCTACCTTCAGTGGAGTAAACTAAGTGAACAAGAAAGCGAGTAGTATTAGTCTTAATCCCGACGTCTCTGGCCTTAAGGAATCTTCAACATTGAAGATCAACCAGACTGCCTTGTCCAAGAGGGCGAAGGGTGAGAAAGTTTTCCACTTTGGTTTTGGTCAATCCCCGTTTCCAGTGCTTCCACAAATTGTAGAGGAGCTAAAACAAAATGCTCATCGAAAAGAGTATTTGCCGACTAAGGGACTACTCCCATTAAGACAGGCAATTTGTGACTATTATAAATCAAAATTTGGATATGATTTTCATGAGGATCTTGTCATTGTGGGCCCTGGGTCAAAAGAACTTCTTTTCCAGGCGTTGTTCGCGCTTGAGGGACCAGTTATAGTTCCAGCTCCGAGTTGGGTAAGTTATGGGCCACAAGTTAACTTGCGTGGCAAAGATATAACTCCAGTAATCACTAAAGAAACTAATAATTATAAGCTAACCCCAGAAGAGCTGAAAGAGGTTTGTGTCAACTTAGGACCTGGGCAAAAAGTTTTAATTTTGAACACGCCGAACAACCCTTCTGGAGCTGTC
The DNA here is from genome assembly GCA_002711995.1 of Halobacteriovoraceae bacterium. Classification (GTDB taxonomy): domain Bacteria; phylum Bdellovibrionota; class Bacteriovoracia; order Bacteriovoracales; family Bacteriovoracaceae; genus UBA845. Next base: position 15,088 of record PASN01000013.1, read on the forward strand.
TACGCAGAGAAGGAGATCTCTGAACTTGCTAAGATATGCAAGCAAAACAATATAATTGTAATTTCAGATGAAATCTATGCAGAAGTGGATTTTTCCTTGGAAAGAAAAAGAGGCTTCTTTCATTTCTACCCTGAAGGAACAATTGTAACTTCAGGTTTAAGCAAGGCCCAGTCAGCTGGTGGGTACCGTCTTGGCTTTCTTGCTACTTCACCAAACTTGGCAGAGCTAGTCGACGCTTTGACATCTTTAATTAGTGAAACTTTCAGCGCTGTGAGCGCTCCTGTGCAATACAGTGCAATAAAGGCCTACAATAAAAACGCTGATGTTGATAAATATCTAGACACTTGCTCTAAGGTGCACAAGACCTGTGGTGAGTATATGGCCAAAAGGTTTAATGAAATGGGAGTTTCGTGTCCTATTCCAGAGGGCGCTTTCTATTTAATGCCAAGTTTTCAGGCTTTTGCGCAAAAGCTTAAACAGAATGAGGGTGTGGAGAGTTCCCAACAACTTTGTGATTTGTTCTTGAATAAGCTGAATGTGGCCATGCTTCCTGGAAGTGATTTCTATATGGGAGATGAGTTGCTCTGCGTTCGTGTGGCAAGTGTCGACTATGATGGTGAGCAGGTTTATAAAGAAATGCTTAAGGCCGGAGATGATTTTGAGCCTGTAGAGTTTGTCGAGCGCTACTGCCCAAATCTTAAAGATGGCCTTGACGCAATAGAGGGGTTTTTAAAGTCCCTGTAACCACTAACTCCCCGTTATGATTGGTTGTCAATGCATGGGCTAGACGCTATTATCCATCCATTAAAAACATTAGAAGCAAGGCAAGGCATGAAAGAGAAGTATATTTCGCAGTGGGAAAACTTATTCAACGAACAAATGAACGTAAGAATCGAAAAACGTTCTAAAATTAAGGACTTAGGATCAAGTCCCTACAAGCATAACGTTAGACCTACCACTACAGCGAAAGAACTTAGAACAAAATACGGTGAAATTGCCAAAGAAGATATTGGTGAAACAGAAGATTACGTAATTTGTGGAAGGGCACTTCTCGTAAGAGACTTTGGAAAGGCCGCATTTATTCAAATTGACGATGGAACTGATCGTTTTCAATTATATGTAAAAAAGAAAGTTACAAGTGACGAGGGATTCGCAGAGTACAAACTATGTGACTATGGGGACATCGTTTACGCAAAAGGTGACGTCTTTAAAACTAATAAGGGTGAGCTTTCTATTAACTCAAAGGACTTCAAGGTCCTTACAAAGTCTATTAGACCGCTGCCTGAGAAATTTCACGGCCTAACGGATCAAGAGCTTAAGTATAGAATGCGCTATGTCGACATGATCATGAATCCTGAGACAAGACAAAAGCTTAAGACACGTTCCCAAATTGTTCGATACATCAGAGAGTTCTTCTATCAGAATGATTATTTGGAGGTTGAAACTCCAATGATGCACTCTGTTGCAGGTGGAGCGGCAGCAAAGCCTTTCGAAACTCACCATAACGCCCTTGATATGGAGCTATTCATGAGAATTGCTCCTGAGCTTCATCTAAAAAGGCTCATTGTAGGTGGATACAATAGAGTTTTTGAGATGAACCGCTGTTTTAGAAATGAAGGTTTGTCCCTAAAGCACAATCCTGAGTTTACTTCAGTTGAGTTTTACCAGGCCTATGCAACTTATGAAGATCTAATGAATCTTACTGAAGAGCTAATTTCTGGAATCGCTAAGGATGTTTTGAAAACTGAAACTGTTACTTTTGGCGAGAATGAAATAAGCCTAAAGGCACCATTCCAAAGAATGACAATGAGAGACGCTGTTAAAAAGCACACTTCATTGACTGATGAGGACTTGAAAAATCCGGCCAAGATGATCGAATTGATCACAAGCAAAAAAGAGGGCGAATTTAAGAAGTCTGATCTTGAAAAGCTTTCGGCTGCAAGACTAATGGTTCTTTGCTTTGAAGAATTTGCTGAAGATAAATTGATCCAGCCAACCTTTATTACTGAGTATCCTACAGAGGTTTCACCGCTTTCTAGAAGAAACGATGAAAATCCTGAGTACGTTGATCGCTTTGAATTTTTCATGAATGGATGGGAAATCGCCAATGCATTCAACGAGCTTAACGATCCAACTGATCAACTTGATAGGTTTGCCGATCAGGCCATGCTAAAAGAGGGTGGGGACGAAGAGGCGGTTGACCCTGATTATGATTATGTAAGAGCTCTTGAATATGGAATGCCGCCTACAGCGGGTGAAGGTATTGGTATAGACAGACTCGTCATGATCCTAACCAACTCTCATACAATTAGAGACGTAATTCTTTTCCCTCTACTTAAAAAAGAGACCTTTTTCGAAAAAGAGGAGTAAATGGGCTCCACTTGGTCCATTTTTAAGATCATTTCTGAAGGAAGGGCCGCGACACGCTTTCTCGTTGCGGCCTTGTTAAGCTTTTCATTTTCTATTTCCGTAATTTTATCAACTATAGGGCTCATGGATGGTTTCGAAATTAGTCTTCGAAACTCATTGAAGGGATCCTCTGGAGATTTTCAAGTCACGTCAACTAAGGGTTATTTCCTCTTGGAGAATCTTGAAAATTCATTGAAAGACTATGAATGGTCTCCTGTTATGCAGGTTGAGGCGTTTGCTGTGGCAAACGAAGTTAATAAAGGCGTTTTGGTTAAAGGCGTTGAACCAAGCAGTTTCAATAAGGTTACTGGTCTTGATCTTGATTTGAATAAGGGGATTGCAATAGGCCATGTTCTGGCTGAAGAACTAAACCTTAATATTGGAGACAGCATAAGGTTAACTTTTGCCAGTGACAAGATGAGGGATCAGGCAGGGGCCATCCTAAAGAATTACGCTGTGGATTCAATTGTAACTCACGGAATTTATGAGAAAGACCTGAGGTTTGTCTATATATCTCGCAATGAACTTCTTGAGACTTTTAAATATAAACAAGGTGCAGTGAACAAGTTATTGGTTGCTGGCAACGATGGTGAGAACTTTGAGACCTCTCTATCAAGACTGGAGCAAACTTTAACAACTCCGTACAAGGTTGAGCCTTATTGGGCGGAATACAAAACTTTATTGAAGGCCGTAGAGGTGGAGAAGACGTCAATCAGCTTGATTCTACAAATCATTGTGGTTGTGGCCATCTTTAATGTTGTTGCTTTCATTATTTATATTATGGAAAAGAAATCTCAAGAGTTCTTTTTGTTAAGAGCGTTTGGAGCAAGCATTTCCACTATCTCTAGGTTTTGGAAGGTGTTGCTTTTCTTTATATGGTTTGTTTCCTCCCTGGTTGCAGTCGTTATGACTTGGGTCTTTAATTTGGTGATTGGAAAATTGCCAGTCTTTGAACTTCCAGGGGATATTTACGTTCTGAGCAAGCTTGAAATAATCCTTGGCCTGGAAGATTATTTATTGGTCTTCTCTTTGGCCTTTTTCTGGATATTCTTAATAGGCACGGTAACGATGTGGAGAATGAAGAAACGGACGGTTCTTTCTGGCCTAAGACAGGAGTTTAAGTAATGAGTTTTATAGAGTGTCTGAATGTTCAAAAAAGCTTTGGCCCAACTAAGGTTTTGCGCGGAATTGATTTTAGTCTAGAGGCGAGAGAGCAAGTGGCGTTAGTTGGCGCTTCTGGCTCAGGAAAGTCGACCTTCCTTTATCTTTTAGGTGGCCTGGACACGGCCGATGAGGGGACTGTTAAAGTAAATTCCAAAGAATTGGCAAAAATGAATGATCAAGGTCTAGCAAACTACAGAAACAATGCTGTGGGCTTTATATTTCAATTTCATTTCTTGCTTCCCTCTATGAATTGTTTGGATAACTTGTTGTTGCCTGCAAAGATTGGAAATCATTCTATGAAGAAAACAAAAGAACATGTGCTGGAGCTTGTCGAAAGACTGGGTGTGTCACACTGCTTGAAAAAGTACCCTTACGAAATATCAGGGGGAGAGCAGCAAAGGATTAACATTATAAGAGCTCTTTCACTGAAGCCTTCACTGCTGCTGTGCGATGAGCCTACTGGAAACCTGGATAGTAAAAACTCTGAGCTTGTTTCTAACACTCTCTCGGAACTTGCTAGAGATTACAATAGTGCAATGATTGTGGTGACTCATGACAATAATGTTGCGTCGCACTTTCCAAGGAAAATAGTCATTGAAGATGGTCGGATAATTAGCTAATATCACTCTCAATTAGTGATTTCCATAGCTTGCTAAAAGGTTCAAAGCATTCATGTTTAAGTATATTCTTTTATCTATTCATCTATTATGTGTTTCTTCTTTTGCTCAAGAAAGTTTGGGAAAGGTTGAAAACTTTTTTAAAGTTGATGGGATTGAGGTTGCCGGTGCGAAAAAGGTTGAACCTGAGGCCGTTATTGAGAAAATTTCTCTTAAAGAGGGAAGCATGGCCACCAACTACTCAATCCGAGAGGCCATTAAATCCATTTATGATTTGAAATATTTTGAAATCGTTGAGGCACACCAAATAAAGAAGGATGGTAAAAACATTCTTCAGTTCAAAGTAAAAGAAAAGCCTATCGTCAGTAAGATAATCTTTGAAGGCAACGACGAAGTGTCTTCTGATGATTTAAGAGAGCAAGTTAAGACCAGAGAATTCAATATCTTGGATGTTAACACTGTTAAGTCAGACGTGGCCAAGGTTCAAGACTTCTATGAAGAGAAGGGATTCTTTCTGGCAAATGTAGACTACGAGCTGGTTCCTAATTCTTTGGGTGGAGTGGATTTAAAATTCATGGTCAGAGAATTCGACAAGGTTAGAGTTAAGAGAATTATGTTCCTGGGCAATAATGAAATCGAAGACGATGAGCTTAAAGGGTTTATGCAAACTCGTGAAGAGTCGTTGTTTTCTCCACTAAGCGGCTCAGGAAACTTTAAAGAATTTAATTTTAAGAACGATGTGGAAAGATTGAAGTATCTGTATAAAACCAGAGGCTACCTTCAAGTAAACATTGGCAATCCTTCCATAACGGTTTCTGAAGATAAAAAGTGGATTTTCATAACTATTAAAGTTAATGAAGGCCCTAAATTTTCAATCAACAATATCTTTTATAATGGTGAATTGCTATTCACCGAAAGTGAGATGAGAGAAAAAACTCAGCTCAAGTCCGGGGACACATATTCAGAAGAAACCCTTCGTCAGGACATTCAGGCCTTAACAGAAATGTATCAAGACAAAGGTTATGCCTTTGCCAACGTTCTTAGAACTTTGCAAATGGTTCCTGGCGAGAACAAGGTGGATATCAACTACTCATTTGAAAAAGGTGAGATCGCCTACTTTGGAAAGATCATTGTTAAAGGCAATACTAAAACTCGTGACAAGGTTGTAAGAAGAGAGCTTAGAATTCACGAAGGTATGATGTACTCCGGATCTCTCTTAAGAAAGTCCAAGGAAAATGTAGTAAGACTTGGATTCTTTGAGCCTGCAAGTGTTGTATTCAACACAGTTTCTCCTAAAGGAAGCAATAATGTTCTTAACGTGGAAATTTCCGTAAAAGAGAGACAAACAGGCCAAATCTCTGTAGGTGCCGGTTACTCAACTGCTACTAAGGGCTTTTTCCAGGCCTCAGTTTCCCAAAACAACTTTAGAGGTTTGGGACAAAACCTAAACTTAAACGTTTCACTGGCAGAGCAACAGAAGACATACAACCTAGGGTTCACAGAGCCGTACTTCCTGGACACTAAATGGACTGCTGGTGGTGATATCTACAGAACTCAAAGTGGGTTAATCAGCTCCTTTAGCTCTGAAAAATATGGTGGGGACGTAAGAGTCGGCTATCCAATATTTGAATACACAAGACTCTTTATGACTTTAAGACATGAAGTTACAGATATTCAAAACGTAAGAAACCCTACAGTTGATGAAGATATTGAAAATGGCACGGCGGCCACAGTGCAAATGTCTTTAAGAATGGATAAAAGAAATAATATCTTTGAGCCTAGTGATGGTCACTTTGGTTCTGCCACCATCGAGTATGCTGGTTTTTATGGAGATCAGAAATGGTTGAAAGCGTCTCTTGAAGGACGCTTCTATGAGCCAGTTTACAAAGAATTGGTATTTAGATCTAGACTTAGAGCTGAACAGTTAATGAAAACCTCAACGCGAGAGCTGCCAAGAACTGAGAAGTTTCAATTAGGTGGCGCTAGAAACATGCGTGGTTATGACTTTGAAGATATTGGACCAAAAGAGTTGTTGGAAGATGAAATTTCCGGCGAAGAGAGACTCTTTAATATTGGTGGTCAGTTCTCAATACTGACAACACTTGAGCTAGAGCATCCACTAATCAAAGAAGCTGGCCTTAAGTGGGTTGTGTTCTATGATGCTGGTAACGTATATGAAAACTCCTTTGGGGAGGATGGAAATATTACCTTAAGACAAGACTACGGTTTTGGTTTTAGGTGGTTCTCTCCAATAGGTGTGTTAAGATTTGAATTTGGATATCCAATTGATCCGGAAGAGGGACAAGACGGTCAACAATTCCATTTCGATATTGGACAGTTGTTTTAAGTTGCTGCTCACATAGTATGTGGGGTTTTAAGGAGGAAAGAATGAAAAATTTAATTATGGTAATCGCGCTGGCCTTTTCTTTTTCTGCCATGGCGGAAGTAAAGATAGGTGTTGTTAACATACAAAAAGTCATCACTTCAATTGGTGAAGGCAAAAGTGTTATGAAGACTTTGGAAAAGTCTTTTAAATCAAAGCAAAAAGAAATCAAGTCTGAAGAGGAAGCTATTAAAAAACTTCAGCAGGACTATCAAAAGCAAAGCTCTCTTTTGAGTGACAAGGCCAAAGCTAAAAAAGAAGATGAGATTAGAAAGAAAATTTCAAGTCTTCAAAGAAAGACCATGGAATATCAAAAAAATATCCAAAACCAAGAGAAGCAGCTAAAGAAGCCAATCTTGGAAAAGCTTAAGCCTGTAATAGACTCCGTAAGTAAAGATAAAGGCGTTGCTTTGACTTTTGAAGCTTCTTCTTCTCCAGTTGTTTACGCTCAAAAACAAATTGATATCACTTCAGACGTTATTAAGGCGTACGACAAAAAACACAAGTAAGTTATGAAATTTAGCGAACTAAAAAGCGTTGGTCCCTCTCTGAATTTAAAGTTCGGAGAGGAAGACCAAATTGATATTCATTCTATTTCCACTCCATCCACTCCATTAGAAAATACCTTTGTATTTATTAAGAATAAGAAATTCTTGGAAAGTTTTCTAAGTGGAGATCTTTGTTCCAATCTTGGAGCTGTTTTTACAAACAAGCTTTTCGAAACTTTGGATGAAGAGCAGTTAAAGGAACTCAAAGAAAAGCTGTCTTGGCTTGCAACAGTTGAGAGTGTGGAAGAAGCAATGTGCGCTTTTTCCAAACCTTTTTATGATCAAAAGTTTTCTAGTTTAAATCTTCATGTGGATGGAAGACAGATGGGATCCGCTGAGATTGATCCCTCCGCTGAAATCGCCCAAAATGTTTTTATAGGAGAAGGCGTAAAGGTTGGACCGAATGTCACCATTATGCCTGGGTGTGTGATCATGTCCAATAGCGAGATTGGAGCTGGGACCATACTATTTCCAAACGTCACCATATATCCTTACACAAGTTTAGGCGGCAATTGCAGAATTCATTCGAACACAACCATTGGTTCGGATGGCTTCGGTTATAACTTCCTAGGTGGCGAACATAAAAAGGTTTGGCACTTTGGAGGCGTTGTCATTAAAGACAATGTTGAGATTGGCGCCAACTCCGCTGTGGATGCAGGCGCGTTTACGCCAACTTTTATTGATAGTGGCACAAAAATTGATAACTTTTGCCAAGTTGCCCACAACTCCAAAGTGGGGAAACATTGTGTAATTTGCGGCAGGGCCGGAGTTGCTGGAAGTGTTACCCTTGATGACTATGTCATTATGGGGGCCGGCAGTGGTTGCGCGCCTGGAGCACATCTTAAAACAGGCACCCAAGTAGCCGCGATGGGGATTGTTAGTGAAAACGCGGTATGGGGTCCTAAGGCCGTCTTGGCAGGCCATCCCGCTCGACCTTTAAAAGAATGGCTTAGAACTCAGGCCAAAATTAATATTCTGACTAAGAAAAAGTAGGTTGATTATGCTAATGGACAAAAATCAGGTTGTAGACTTTTTACCGCATCGAGATCCTTTTCTGTTTATTGACAGTGTTTCGGAGGTGGATACTTCCGGTTGTGAAAGCCAAACAGAATTTAATGAAGCAAAAGACCTTGTCGGGGCCACAGTTGTTGCTAATTTCGAAATCAAAGACGATCTTGAAATTTTGAAAGGTCACTTCCCTGGCAATCCTATTTTACCAGGTGTGGTTCAAGTTGAAATGATGGCGCAAGCAAGTGCGTTTCTTTCAGTGCCTCTAGTCGGAACCGATATGGCCGAGTATGAAGTTGAAACCCTTTTATTGTCAGTGGACAAGGCCAAGTTTAGAAAACCATTGGTCCCTGGAATGAAGTTGGAAATTAAAGCTCACCTAATGAAAGTTAGGGCGGGAATGGCAAGTTATGAAGGCCTTATAACTTGTGAAGGAAATAAAATCGCCGAGGCGGTGATTATGGCCTCGGTAAAAATTACTAAAAAAGATTAAAAAGGAACTCAATGAGTGTAGAGATTCACCCGACGGCAATCGTTGAAGAGGGTGCGAAGTTTGGAGAAAATGTTAAGGTTGGTCCATATTGTATTATAGGGGCCAACGTATCAGTGGGTGATGGAACTAAGCTTAAGTCCCACGTGGTCTTAGAAGGACATACGACTATTGGAAAGAACAACGATATCCATCAGTTCTGCTCAATCGGAGTGCCACCTCAAGATAAAAGCTACAATGGAGAGCCTACTGAGACAATTATTGGCGATAACAATCTGTTCAGAGAAAATGTGACAGTACACAGAGCAACAACTAAACAAGATCACAAAACAGTGGTTGGAAACAATGGCTATTTTATGGCCGGCGTTCACATCGCCCATGATTGCGTTGTTGGGGACAATGTCACAATGGCCAACAACACGCTTTTGGCCGGGCATGTTCATATTGGTGATTTTGTTCAAATGGGCGGAGCGTGTGGAATCACTCCTTTTGTTAACATCGGTAGGGGAGCATTTATTGGCGCGGCCAGTGCGATTGACAGAGATATCCCTCACTTTTGCGCGGCCCTTGGCAATAGAATTAGACTCAAAGGCGTTAACATTATCGGAATGAAGAGAAGAGGATACACCAAGGACCAAATATCGGAAGTTGTTGAGTTTTACAGAATCATGGAGGCGAGTGCTCTTTCCGCCAAGGCCTTCGTGGAGCATCCTGAAAACTTAGAGGATTATAAGAACAACCCTGTAATACAGGAACTGGTAGAGTTTATCTCTAAAAGTGAGATTGGGCTTCCTCCATTTATGTCTTAAAAGGATTAAATTATGAGTAATAAGGTTAGAGTTGCAGTCGTGGGCTATGGGCATCTAGGTAGATGGCATGCTCAAAAGGCTGACCAATTTGATACATGTGAACTTGTGGCAATCGTTGAGTCCTACTCTGCGAATCAGGAAAAAGCGAAACAGGCCCATGCAAACACAAAAATAGTAAATGACATTAGTGAAGTCATGGGCGAGATCGATGCCGCGGTTGTCGTGACTCCCACCTCGACTCACTATGAACTTGTAAAAATGCTGCTTGAAAACAATAAACATGTTTTCTGCGAAAAACCATTGTGCTCCACAGTTGAAGAGGCAAATTCACTTAAAGAGAACCTGAAAGAAGGACTTGTTCTTCAGGTTGGCCATAGTGAAAGATGTCACCAAGCGTGGGAGCTTTTAAACAAGGACATTGGCGATATAAAAGGCGCGGCCACTTTGAAAATTGAAAGAGTCGCCGCCTTTAAAGGTAGAGCGACCGATGTGGACGTTGTTCAAGACCTTATGATTCACGACCTGGATTTGACTCGCTTTTTGCTTCAAAGAAAAGTTAAGTCGGTTAGGGCCTATGGGCACAAGATTAGAACGGGCAAATGGGACCAGGTAAATGCTGTCTTAAATTTTGAAGATGGCTCTGTTGCCATGATTGCGAGTGGCAGAAATCATGTGAGGGAAGTGAGAAGTCTTGAAATTACCCACGACAATGGGTGTTTCTTTGTGGATCTTTTTAGAAATAAAATTGCCACAGCTACGGACACAGATTATGGAGAAGGCGAGTACGTTAAAGAGTTTGACTATGAAAAAAGAGATCATTTACTCATTGAACAGGAAAACTTCTACAATTCCATTTTAAACAATAAAGCGCCAATGGTTGGATATGAGGACGGGCTCAAAGCAATAGAGCTTGTTCAGGCCGTGCTAACCAGTTTGGAAACGGGTAAAGAGGTTGAAGTCTAAACAAAGCTGTCTAATATTGGCCGGAGAAAGATCCGGAGAAGATCACGCTCTTACCTTCTTTGATGAACTTAAAGAGGCTGTTCCTGACTGCGATTTTTATGGTGTGGCCGGGGACCGTCTTAGATCAAGAGGAGTTGAAACACTCTACGATGTAAAAGATTTTTCTGGAATTGGAATTTCTGAGATTCTCTCAAAGATTCCTTTCTATTTTAAAGCTTTGGATAAGATTGTTGATGAGGTGGATAGGCGTCAAACTAAGGCGGCGATCTTGATTGACTTTCAAGGCTTTAATTTAAAGCTTGCCAAGAAGCTTAAAAAGCGAGGCGTGAAGGTTCTCTATTATGTAGCTCCCCAAGCATGGGCGTGGAAGGCCTATCGCGCCAAGGCCTTGCAAAAATACGTTCACACTCTATTCACAATTCTGCCTTTTGAGAAAAAGTGGTTTTCAGATAGAGGAGTGTCAAAGACTCGATCTGTTATCCACCCTCTCATGATTGAGCACGGTGAGAGATTAAAGAGCGTAAGGGTAAAGAAACACTCTGACTTTTCGAACAGAAAAAAACGAGTCCTGCTTCTGCCGGGAAGTAGGAGAAGCGAGGTCACTGTTCTATTGCCTATATATGAAAAGGCCATGAACTTACTTTCAGAAAGTGAAGACTTTGAACTGGGTATAGTAAATGTGGAAAGTGTTCCTGAGGAGTGCTATGAAAGCAACCTTGACTTTGACAAGGTTTATGATTCTGAGGAACTTCCCAAAGCATTTGAATGGGCCGATATGTGTGTGGCCGCATCCGGAACAGTTACTCTTTCTTGTGGACTATATGGAGTGCCGACAGTTGTGTGCTACAAGCTAAGCCTTGTAACAGAATTCATATTTAGTTTGATCGTGAAATATGATGGCCCTGTTTCACTAACCAATATCACTCATCAAAAATATTTGTTTCCAGAGCTTATCCAACACCATGCCGACAGGTACAATATTGTAAAACATCTCAAAAAGTGGATGGATGATCCTAAAGAGTATGATCGTGTGGCAGAAGAGCTTTTCAACACCAAACAGATGCTAAGCGGAGAGGATTTTTCGGTTCCTCAATACATGGCAGAAGTGATACAATCCAGTTATGAATCTTAAGGTCATGTCAAATATGCTGTTGCTCCCAGTCTCCAAGCTTTGGGACTTTTTGTATAGAGTTCGCAGATCTTTCTATGAGTACGGCATTTTTAAAAAAGAATATTTTAAAGTTCCTATTATTTCTGTTGGAAACGTAACTTTTGGCGGCACAGGGAAAACTCCCATGATTATTTGGCTTGTTTCAAAGCTTGAGGAGTATGACCAGATTCCAGCGGTGCTGACTCGTGGTTATAAGGGAGCGATGGAGCATAAATCTGGTCTAATTAAAGGCGGCCAGCGATTTAGATCAAACCCACAAGTTTTTGGCGATGAGCCAATGCTGATTTCTCAAAGATTGAAGAAGGGCGCAGTTATTGTGGGTAAGAAAAGAGCGCAGAATCTGAAAAAGTACTTCCACGAAGTTCAACCCGATGTGGTTTTATTGGACGATGGCTTTCAACACATTCAGCTTTATCGCTCTTTCAATATCGTGTTGTTTGACGCTCTTTTGCCACTAGATCGTTACAAAACAGCGCCTCTTGGCTACCTTAGGGAAGGTCTCACATCTTTGCGTCATGCGGATGCTATTCTTGTGAGTCGTTCTGACCAGGCGACTGAAGAACAGCTAGAGGGGCTTTTTAGTCTTTTAAGGCCATATCACAGAGAAGATACCATTATAGGCAAGTTCAGATATATCCCAGCGGGATTGTTTGATTGTTACTATAAAAAACAAATGGATGTCGATGAGCTTGCTGGAAAGAAAGTCGTTGCATTAAGCGCGATCGCTTCTCCTGAAGCATTCTATAAAATGCTTGAAAATGCAGGTGCGGAGATCGTTGAGAAGATAGACTACCCCGACCATCATTTTTTTAGCGATAAAGAAATAAATGATATTCTTTTACGTGCGACCAAGCATAACGCTATAGTTTTGACCAGTGAGAAAGATATGGTCAAGATTAGAAGAGTGTCACAAGACGAGCGTATCCTATTCCTAAATATAGCTGTGGATTTCATCGGCGGAGAAGAAGAGCTTTTGTCGGGTATAAAGAAAGTTATCAACCTTGATTATCAATAGAATGGGTTTAAAATAGAAAGATAACCAAGGAACTTTTGTGAACTTTCTTTTTTTAACCGCTATTTCTATTCTCTTATCCTCTTGTTCAACTCAAAGTTGGGGCGACCTTTTTGGTGATGACGGTCCAGAGGAAAGAAATAAAGAGTTAATGGAGTCTTTTGGGACAGAAGAAGATGTTCTTGAAAAGTTCACTGAAACAAAAGAAGTAAAAAAAACTCCAGAAAAAGTTGTAAAGAAGAAAGAAGAAAAGACAGTCGTCTTTAAAAAGAAAAAAAACAACCCCGCCAAGATTAAGAAGAAAACTGTCCCTAAAAAGCGCGTGGCCATGAAGGTGGAGAAGAAAAGGCCCGTGGCCGCTTTCCCACCTGACTATCCTGTGGAGCTTAAAAGTCTTTCAAAAGCTAGCGAAAAACTTTGGAAAAGCTACAGTCCAAAGTTCTTTCCAGGTGAAAAGATCTTTATGGATATAAATTATATGGGCATATCCACTGGCAAGATCGTTTTAAGCACCGAAGAAGAAACAGTGATTGGAGACACTCCTGTTTATCATATTCACGCTAGAGTAAAGACCGCCGACTATTATAGATACCTTTACGAACTAGACGACAATATCGACTCTTATATCTCTAAAGAAAGCGACACTCCAGTTAAGTTTAGTCTTATTCAAAGAGAGTCTGGGCAAGATGTTGACGACCTTCAACTCTTTGATCTTGAGAAGCTTAAAACTTATTCTTTATACAAAAGAGTCACAGAGGATCGAACCAAAAAGAAAAAAGAAGAGGCCTTCATTCCCAAAAGGTTCACAGATCCGCTATCGGTTATATGGTTTTTAAGAGGTCTTCCAATGGATAAAGGGCTTAGTTTTAAAGTGCCTATAGTTAATAGAGGAAAGATCATTGTTCTTGAGGCCAAGAATAAAGGAATTGAGACTATTGACACTGAACTAGGTAAAAAGAAGGCCTATAAGATGTCTGCGGTGACAAGTTACACCGGAGAAACCCTTAAAAGCGGTGAGATGACGTTTTGGTTCTCTGCCGATGACAAGCGGGTGTTTCTTCAGTTTAAAGCAAAAATTAAAATCGGCTCCATTAGCGGAGAGATCAAGAAATACAAACTATGAAAGAAAGAGTTCATGTAAATGATTTAACCACCCTGTTTATCTGTCCCAGCACAGAGTGGAGAACTCTTGAAAGAAAGGCCATCGCAGACTGTCTGTACTTGCGCGATAGCGGGGGAAATCCCATTCTTTTTTGCGTGAAGGGTTCATATGTTGATCGCGAAGCTGAAAAAAGAGACCTGCCTAGGATCTATTACACTGGCCAGAAGCTGGATAGGCTTTTTGATCTTCGTTACATAAGGGACATGCGTAAAATTCTTAAAGAGAACCGGTTTGATATTGTCCACTGCTACAATCTAGACTTTATCTGGGGCCTTTGCTTTGTATTGTTGTCTAATCCAAAAGTTCCTCTGCTTTTAACGTTTAATCACTTTTTGAACTATACTCAAAAATCCCTATGGCAAAGGTGGCTCTTTAGAAGAGTTGATTTGATAATCACCTTTTCCCAAACCACAAAAGAGATTGCTCAAGAAACCCTGCCTGTCAGTCTGAGAAAAGTTAAAATTGCTGGCGGGGGAATTGATGTTCTTCCTAGACCTGAAAGGGTTGAAAAGCTTGTAAAGCGACTCGGAGCTATTGTTTGCGGGCCTGACGACTATGAAAGGGTAAAGGTTGTGATTTATGCGCTTCAAGCGCTTCTACCCTCTACGGTTGATTTGGGGATCAAGGTTGAGTTTTCCTTATTTATGGAGGACGAACAGACGGACACTAAAGAAGTTCTAGAAAAGTTGGTTATAGGTCTGGGCATGTCTGATGTTATAAGTTTTAAACCTCTATTAACTGAATACAGTCCATTTAAAGAGGTGGATGTGTTCATAAGCACTTCTTTTCAAGAGCCATTCAATGACTATGAGATTATGGCCTTATTATCCCATGTTCCTGTGATTTTTCCGAGAACAGCATCTCGTCAGTCAATATTGCTCCAATACAAGTGGGTTGGAGAGTCTTATTACTTTGAGGATGCTAGGGAACTAAAAACAAAGCTTCTTAAGTTATTGATAAATGAACAGGTTTATTTAAATGAGCTTCAAGATAGTCACCAACAGATCAAGGATCTTCACGGAATAGAGGCCTATGCTCAGAGAGTTTCTGGCTTTTATGAGAGACTTTATGCTAAGCGATTGCGTTACTTAAGACATAAAGAAAATCTTAATCTTTCTTAATTCGGAAATTATTACCCTTCTAACGGTTTGTAATGACTCGGTTTCTTTCAGCTAGGCATCGCGTCCTTCCTATCTAGGCATTATTTGGAGCGCTGAGGCCTTTGCCCCACGGAATTCAGAGTACTTATGTGGTTGACTTATACCCAAGGTCATCATATAACTCTAAACCTTCTACAGTAGTAGAATTAATGCCAGTTTTTAAGAGGTGTCTTATGACAACTACACAAATCCCCGCGTGGGCAAAAGAATTTGAAGTCGTTACTTCTGAAGAAGAAGCAGCGCAAACAGGGAGCGAAGAATTTGAGAAGCTTCTCAATGAAACCAGCTCCAAAAGCTTCCAAGAAGGTGAAGTTTACAAAGGTAAAGTAATCGCTATCACTGATGACCTAGTTACAGTTGATATCGGTTATAAGCAAGAAGGTTTGGTTTTCGCCAAAGAATTTAGAAACTATGACGGTACGTTGAAAGTTTCTGAAGGTGACGAAATCGAAGTTTACTTGGAGAGACTTGAGTCTCACCTAGGAAACCTTGTTCTTTCTAAGGACAAAGCCGAAATCCTTAAAGCTTGGGATAAAATTTCTGAAGCTTGCGAAAAAGGTCAACCTGTTAAAGGTACAGTTATCGCTAAAGTTAAAGGCGGTCTATCTGTTGACATCGGTGTTAAAGCGTTCCTTCCAGGATCTCAAATCGACATCAGACCTACTAAAAACCTTGATAAGTTCATTGGTAAAACAATGGAATTCAAAGTTATTAAATTTAACAAGAAAAGAGGGAACATCGTTCTTTCTAGAAGAGCTATCCTTCAAGAGGAAAGAGGCAAGTTGAGAGACGAGACTCTTGAGCAAATCTCTGAAGGTATGGTTGTTAAATGTATCGTTAAGAATATCACTGACTACGGCGCGTTTATCGACCTAGGTGGTGTTGACGGTCTACTTCACATTACTGACATGTCTTGGGGAAGAGTTAAGCACCCTTCTAATCTATTGGCAGTTGGCGATGAAATCGACGTTAAGATCTTGAAGTACGATGCATCTAAAGAAAGAGTTTCTTTAGGTCTTAAGCAAGTTCAACCAAACCCTTGGGAATCAGCACAGGAAAAATACCAAACTGGTACCAAAGTTAAAGGTGAAATCGTTTCAATTAAAGATTACGGAATCTTTGTTGAGCTAGACGATGGAATCTAAGGTCTTGTTCACGTATCTGAAGTTTCTTGGACTAACCCTAAAGGACCTATCAAGGGTCACAATGTTGGGGACACTATTGAAGCTCAGGTTCTAGAAGTAGACGTTGAAAATAAGAGAATTTCTCTTGGCCTTAAGCAGCTTCTTGCAAACCCATGGGATGAGCTAGAAGTTCAATACCCTGTAGGGAAAGAAGTTGAAGGTGTTGTAAAAGCAGTTGTTGATTTTGGTGTTTTCGTTGATCTTGACGGAGCTCCAGTTGACGCTCTTATTCACGTAAGCGACATCTCTTGGACTAAGAAAAACATTAACCCAAGTGAAGAATTCAAAGTTGGCGACAAGGTAAAAGCTGTTGTTCTAACTGTTGATAAAGACAATTCTAAATTCTGCCTAGGGATCAAGCAACTTGAAGAAGATCCTTGGAAGAGAATTGAAGAAAGAATGCCAGTAGGTTCTGTAGTTGAAGGCGAAGTAGTAAGAGTTACTGACTTTGGCGCTTTCGTAGAGCTTGAGACAGGAATTGAAGGTCTTATCCACATCTCTGAGTTGTCAGAAGAAAGAGTTGAGAAGCCAAGCGATGTTATCAAAGTTGGTGACAAAGTTAAGGCGTTGATCATGTCTATCGACAAAGACGACAAGAAGATCGCACTTTCTAAGAAAAACGCTGAAAATGGCGCGGATCTTTCGAAGTACCAAGATGAGCAAGGTGGAACCAGTGCTCTAGCAGAAAAACTTAAAGGCTTTTCTGTAGATTAATTTTTAAAACACAGTTTTAGAAATATAGGGAGACCAAATGGTCTCCCTTTTTTTATTCAGGCCTGAAAGTAAAACCTATCATAAAGTAGTATTTCGTGGATTCTTCGCCAGACTCCGTTTCAATTGGCTCCATATAGTTCACATTGGCAAAAAGGCCACGTCCTGGTCTTATATCCTTTTCATAGGCCAGAGAGAGCAAAGGTCCATATGTGCTCTTGGATGCGCTAGTGTCTAGCCCAGAACTGAAAGTTTGGCTTTCCCCTCTATCCACATTAGAGGATTTAAAATCGGAGAAGCCACCTGCTCCCAAAGAAAATCCTGTGACGACTTCGTACCTGCCTAGGAGGTGAGCCTGAAACTTTTGAACTTGCTCTACTAAGGTGGAATTGTTCTTTGAGACAGAGTATTCTTTTGTGAGTCTAGAGGCTCCTACCTCTAAGGAATATCTTTCGGACATGATGTAGCGCAACCACATGCCAACACCTAATACATCGTGTGTAAGGGCGTCAGAGTCGACATCATCTACCTGGTCAATCCCCTGTGAAGAGGTGAGTCCAAAACCTATTCTCAAAGGCGAATTTTTATTGGTTTTGGTTACAACTATAGATTTGTGTGAACTTGAAATATTGCTGGCAATTCCAGGGCCTGAGAAGATAAGAATTAATATAAGGCCAAGAAACATTTTTTCTCCTTGATAGATCCTAATCAAGAAGCTTTTCTAGGTAAAAATGGCTTGGCCTATATCAATACATTGGTAAGTTCTATCTATGTTTAATTAAAAAACAGTGATGGATTTTTAAATCAGAGAAGTCTTGAGGTATGGACTTCAGACTTATGTCCTTTACTTCAAACTCGTCAAATAGAGTTTCATCCAACTTGAACTTTCTAAAGTTATTTGAAAAATAAAGCTCTCCATCTTTTTCAAGCCTTGCCATGCATAGCCTTACAAGGCGTAAGTGATCTCTTTGGACGTCAAAAGAGCCTTCCATTCTTTTGGAGTTGGAGAAGCTTGGTGGATCACAGAAAATGATGTCGTATTTTGACTCTTCTGATTTTAAAAATTCAAAAGTATCGCTGTGAATGAATCTATGATCATCAATTGTAATATTGTTAAGTCTGAAATTGTCTTTTGCCCAGTTTAGATAAGTTTTGGACATGTCCACTGAGGTTGTGTAGCCCTTGCCCATAGCGGCCGCCACACTAAAGGAGCCTGTGTAGCAGAAAAGGTTTAGAAAACGTTTTGCTTTGGAAAGAGACCTAATATCTTTTCTCAAAGGCCTGTGGTCTAAAAATAGGCCTGAATCTAAATAGTCGCTAAGATTAACTTTGTATTTACATCCGTTCTCAGTGACTACTCTTGTCTCATCTTTTTTAGTAATTGTTTCGTACTGGTTTTTACCTTTTTTAACTTCTCGAACCTTGAGGAACACGTTGTTTTCATCAATGTTTAGAGTAGTGTTGATGGCCTCGATAATATCTGAGCGATGTTGTTTGACTTTCCTTTGATTTTCTTCAGTCGGTTCTAGCTTTTTACCCTTTTCCCATACAATGGCACTGTCCTTGTATATATCAATGATATATGGATATTGAGGGATGTCTTTATCGTAAATTCGATAGGCCTCAAGCTCCTGTTGAGATATAAACTTTTTGAGCTTTTTATGGTTTTTCCTAAGGCGGTTTTGAATAGTTGTTTTATCTTCCATAACACGTATTATAAAATGCAATGTGGAATTGCAAAAGAACAGTATTGCTCAAAATGGAATTTAATTATGTTTTATGATGCTTCAAAAATAAAAATATACATGGGAAATGGGGACCAAGAGTCGGGCGATCCGGGGATAGCCGTCGCTGAAAAGACAAAAGTCAAAAAACCGCCAATGTATAAAGTGCTTATGCACAATGATGACTACACTACTATGGAGTTTGTTATTCATGTTTTGATGAAGTTTTTCAATAAAACCTATGAGGAGGCTCATGCAATAATGTTGCAGGTTCATAATGACGGTATTGGCATTTGCGGGATTTTTACTCATGAAGTTGCTGAGTCAAAGTCTCACAAAGTGAACCGTTATTCTCGGGGAAAAGGGCATCCTTTAAAAAGTTCTATTGAACCTTGCGATTCCTAAAATCATTCCCATATTAGGGAATATAGAGAGGTAATTTTATGATTAGTTCCCAATTGGAAATGTTTTTAAATAAGGCCATAAAGAAGGCCAATGAACGTAAACATGAGTTTTTAACTCTGGAGAATGTTCTACTTGCGATTATTGAAGATAAGACAGTTAACAAGGTTTTAGGTGAGTGTGGCGTTGATATAAATCTTCTCAAGAAGGATTTGGAAACCTTTATTGATGAAGATTCCAACTTTTCTCTTTTAAATCAGGAAGAAATCGACGAACTAGGAAAAGAGCAGTTCACCAACGAAGAGATGAGAAGAATCGCTAACCAAAACGGTATCTTCTATCAACCTGAGATATCTCTTTCTCTGCAAAGAATTATTCAAAGGGCCGCTCTTCATGTTCAAAGTTCTGGAAAGAAGGCCATTCTGCCAGTCAATCTTCTTGTTGCTATGTTTAGCGCAAAAGAGTCATATGGGGTTTATTTACTCAAAAAACATGGTGTTGAAAGAATCAATATCGTTGAAAAGATAGCTCACGGCTCTGACAGTCCTTCGACTGGAGAGCCTTCCATTGAATCAGACCCTCTTGAAGGAGAGGAGGAAAAAAGCTCAAAAGTACTAGACGAATACACAATTAATCTCAACAAACTCGCAAGAGAGGGCAAAATAGACCCTGTCGTTGGCAGAAAGGATGAACTTCAAAGAGTTATACAGGTTTTGTGTAGAAGAAGAAAAAACAACCCTGTTCTAGTGGGTGATGCAGGTGTGGGGAAAACAGCGGTAGCTGAGGGACTTGCCATACTCATAGAGGATGGGGAAGTTCCATCGATTATTTCTGATATGGAAATATATAGCCTCGATATGGCTGGCCTTCTGGCAGGAACAAAGTTTAGAGGCGATTTTGAAGAAAGGCTCAAGGCCGTAATCGCCGCAATTGAAGAAAAGAACAAAGAACACGGGTGCATTCTCTATATTGATGAAATTCACAACATAATTGGAGCTGGTAGCACAAATGCCGGCAGTATGGACGCATCCAATCTTTTAAAGCCAGCGCTAAGCAGGGGATCAATTCGTTGTATGGGAAGTACAACTTATGACGAGTTTAGAAAGTTCTTTGAAAAAGATCAGGCACTAACTAGAAGATTCCAAAAAATAGACATCTTGGAGCCATCCATTGGTGACACTATTAATATATTGAAAGGTCTTCGCTCACGTTTTGAAGAACATCATGGGGTTAACTATCCTAATGAGATTCTTGAATCTGCAGTAAATCTCAGCAGCAAGCATATTAACGACAGAAAACTTCCTGATAAGGCGATTGATGTTATAGATGAAGTTGGAGCGTACTTAAGAATTCGCAACAAAGATGCAAAAGAAGAAGACGTTCAAAAAGAGGTTAAACTTCAAGATATTGAGAAGGTTGTGGCCAAAATAGCTCGTATCCCAGAGAAGAACATAACCTCTAATGAAAAGGATAAGTTAAAAAACCTCGAGAGAGATCTCAAGTTATTGATATTTGGGCAGGATAAAGCGATTGAAAAAGTTAGCAATGCCATTATTCTCTCTAGATCCGGTCTTGGTGATCAACAAAAACCTATAGCAAACTTCCTTTTTGCTGGGCCTACCGGTGTTGGTAAAACGGAACTTGCCAAGCAATTGGCCATGACCATGGGTATAAACTTTGAAAGAATCGACATGTCTGAATATATGGAAAAGCACTCTGTTTCGAAGTTAATCGGGGCTCCTCCAGGATATGTTGGGTTTGATCAAGGTGGTATTTTAACTGAAAAAGTTAATAAAAACCCATATTCAGTGCTCTTGTTGGATGAAATCGAAAAGGCTCACCCAGATGTGTTTAACATCCTTTTACAGGTAATGGATCACGGTAAATTAACTGATTCCAACGGCAAAACCTTCGATTTTAGAAACGTAATTTTAATTATGACCAGTAATGCTGGAGCTCAGGAAATGGAGTCGGGAAGCATTGGTCTTTCTAAGGGAGGAGCTAAGTTCAATATGGCCAAAAGAGATCAGGCCATTAAGAAGTACTTCACCCCTGAGTTTAGAAATAGGTTGGATGCTGTGATTTACTTCAATCATTTGTCCGATACAAACATCAAATCCATCGTTGAAAAGTTCATTATGGAACTTGAAAATCAACTGTTGGAGAAGAAGGTTGAGTTGGAGGTAAGTGACGAAGTCATCGACTGGATCGCACTTCACGGTTACGACCCTAAGATGGGAGCAAGGCCAATTGGCAGAATGGTGAATGAAGAATTAAGAAAATCATTGGCCAATGAAGTGCTTTTTGGAAAGCTTGAAAAAGGCGGAAAAGTAGTCGCAAAACTTAAAAACGACAAGATAAACTTTGAGTTTGAGACTAAGAAAGTGGAAGAAATTTCACCTTAAGTATCTAGGTTTTTAGGAAAGGATTTAAACTTTTTTTTAAAAAAATTCTCTCCTAAAAAACACGTTAAAAAAGTTCTAAAGCCTCTCCTGCAATGAACTTTTTAAAACCTACCTTCTTCTTCACTCTAAAAAACACATTTTAAAAAACTTAAGTCTTTTTTTGAATCTTCCGATGGAAAAACAAATTTTATATTTTTTATTTGCGTTAAATAAAAAAACTGTTTATCCTTGAAATTAGATACAATATTATTTTTGGGGATTAAATTTATTTCTGGGAGGAAATTTATGGCTGCAAAAAAAGCAACAAAGAAAAAAGTAGCTAAAAAAGCAACAAAGAAAAAAGTTGCAAAAAAAGCTACAAAGAAAAAAGTAGCTAAAAAAGCAACGAAGAAAAAAGCTGCTAAAAAAGCTACAAAGAAAAAAGCAACCAAGAAAGTAGCTAAAAAAGCAACTAAGAAAAAAGTGGCTAAAAAAGCAACTAAGAAAAAAGTAGCTAAGAAAGCAACTAAGAAAAAAGCTGCTAAGAAGGCTACTAAGAAGAAAGCAACTAAGAAAAAAGCTGCAAAAAAAGCTACTAAGAAAAAAGTAGCTAAGAAAGCAACTAAGAAAAAAGCTGCTAAGAAAGCAACAAAGAAAAAAGCAACTAAGAAAAAAGCTGCAAAAAAAGCTACTAAGAAAAAAGTAGCTAAGAAAGCAACTAAGAAGAAAGCAACTAAGAAGAAAGCTGCTAAGAAGCCTGCTGCAAAGAAGGCTACTAAGAAAAAAGTTGCTAAGAAAAAGTAATTTTTCTAAAAAATGACCAAACATAGGGGCCTCTTCTGAGGCCCTTTTTTATTGAGTTCAAAATCCCATCCAAATCCTATCCATTTTAAGAAGACCACTTTATACTTGATCCAATTAGACAAAGGTTGGAGTCATATGAAGCATATCAATAAGTTATTTTTAAAAGGTTTGATTGTCGTACTACCGGTTACGGTAACAATCTATGTTCTTGTTTTAGTTGCGACCAAGGCCGAGACGGTATTCGGCGGTCTTATTAAAGATATTCTTGGGGCAGAGCTTTATGTTCCCGGACTTGGAATTCTTCTAACTTTCATAGCAATTTTGGCCGTGGGCATATTGGTGTCAAACTTCATAACGGGAAGGATAATAAACTGGGCGATGGATAAGTTTGAAAACTTTCCTTTGATTAAGGCAATTTATAAGCCTCTTAAAGATTTGATGTCTCTTTTTGCCACTGGAAGTGAAAACAACATGAAAAAAGTTGTTTTTGTGAACTTTGAACACCTTGGCTTTAAGTGCATTGGGCTGGTGACTAGGGAGGAATTCTCTGACTTGCCGGTAAACTCTGTAGGGCCTAATCAAATCGCTGTATATATTCCAATGAGTTACATGTTAGGTGGATTCACGGCCATTGTGGATAAAGACAGTGTTGAGACACTTGATATCCCAGTTGATAAGGCATTTAAACTGGCAATCACTGGTTGGATTAAAGCGGAAAAGAATCGTGACTTTAAAATGTAGGCTTTGCCAGTCCAAGTCCGTTGATGAATTTTTAGAGGTAGAAAGGCCATTTAAGGCGAAATATTATATCTGTTCCAATTGCGACTTGGTGTTTTTAGACGAAACTCAGCTTCTAGAGTCCAAAGAAGAGCGCTCGCAGTATAGCCTACATCAAAACGATAAAAGAGATCCTGGGTATGTTAACTTTTTGTTCCGGTCAATAGGGCCAACTCTTAGACATATAAAACCAAACTTTAAAGGCCTTGATTTTGGTTGTGGTCCATATCCTATGTTGGTTGAGCTCATGAAAGAGGAAGGATTTGATATGGATTTTTATGATCCATACTTTTTTCCCTCGCAAAACCTAGATAAGGAATACGACTTTGTCATTAGCACTGAAGTGGTCGAACACTTTAATAATCCAAACAAGTCATGGGCTGAATTGGTATCTAAGGTGGCAGAAGGCGGTATTCTTTCCATCATGACTTCTATTCGCTATCAAGACATCGATTTCAAGAGCTGGCATTATAGAAATGACCAAACTCATATTAGTTTTTACTCTGAAAAGACTCTTGAGTGGATTGCAACCCACTTTAACCTAGAGCTCATCGACAAAGAGAAAAATGTCGCGATCTTTAAAAAGCTGTAGCCTTACTTTGAGAATATAAATGGCTGGGTTAGCTCAACCACCTGATCTTTTTCTAGTTTTGGAAAGATAATCAGATCCGCCACAGAGAACATGCAGTCCACAAACTTTCTTGGATACTGTTGGTTGTCTATTTTAAATTTTTCGACCTGTCCTTTTGAATTTATATCCAGATCAAGAACAACTCTAACTCTGTCGTTGCCTAATTCTTTAAAAAGATTGTGCTCTTTTGCACAATTGGCGAATTCTGGTGATTTTTCATTAAGCGCTCTTAACATTTGAGATTGAAGATCCCTTGCCTGGTCTCTTTTCTCAAAAGTTGAACAGGACACAAGTAAAAGCAATGCTAAAACCTTCATATAACTTCTCCGGGTTTGATAAGTGGCTGGAAACATTGTATATCAGAGTGGTCTGCTTGACAAAAATGATACCGATATTCACTAAAAAAAGGAAAGATTTATGTCAAAACCTCAAGATTTTCCAAGTGAACCAAAGAAGCTTTGGGACGTTTTCTACGACTTTACTCAAACCCCAAGACCCAGCAAGCACGAAGAAAAAATACAAGAATACCTAATAGACCTTGCGAAGAAGCACTCGTTTGAATGCCAAAAAGATAGTGTTGGAAACATAATTATGTATGTTCCAGGCAAAAACGGCAGGGAAGATGACGAACCTGTTTTGGTTCAAAACCATATCGATATGGTGACAGACTCTCTTCCTGAGGTCCAAATTGACTTTAAAAATGATCCTATCGAGACATTTATGGACGATGGATGGCTTAAGGCAAAAGGAACGACTTTAGGTGCAGACAATGGAATTGGTTGTGCTGCCGCTTTGGCGATTGCACTGGATGAAAGTGCTGTGCATCCTCCTTTGGAGCTTTTGTTTACTGTGGATGAGGAGACTGGTCTTAATGGAGCTCTTGGACTCGAGTCCAAATATTTTAAAGCAAAAAAGATGCTTAATTTGGACACTGAGGAATGGGGAAGTCTTTATATTGGTTGCGCTGGTGGAATTGATTATCAGTTTGAAAGAGATTTTGAATTAGAAAACAAGGAAGAGGGTGAATCTCTTTTTGAATTGAAGATTTCTGGACTGGTTGGCGGCCATTCTGGGCTGGATATCCAAGAGCAAAGAGGCAATGCAATAAAGATGATTTCAGAATACCTCTCTGAGGCCTTAAATGGGGCTAGTTTGAAGTTGGCCGAGCTGCGAGGGGGTAGGGCACATAATATCATCCCAAGGGATGCATTTGCTAAATTTTACGCTCAAAACACCCAATCCGATAGGCTTAAAGAATTGGCTCAGGAAATGAAAAGAAGATGGCTATCATATCTGCCAAAAGAAGATCAAAACTTTGAAATTGAAATATCACAAACTGAAGCAACTCCAGACGCATTGTCTTTTGAAAATACCTCTCAGTTTATTCAATTTGCCTCCCTTTTTCCACATGGCGCTCACGCCTATGATCTTGCAAGCGGAAGAAAGCTTGTTGGAATGAGCAATAATATGGCAAGACTGCTTCTTGTGAGAGGAAAAGCTTACGCTCAGACATCTGTTAGGTTCTTTGACCGCGAGGAGGCCAAAAAGCTTGAGCTTCAATTAAAATCTTTGGGGAAAGTATTTGGATATAAAGTTGAAAGCGCTTCAGAGTACCCCAGCTGGAAGCCTGTGCTTGAAAACCCGGTTCTAGAGACTGTTAAAGGTGTGTACAAAGAAACATTCAATGAAGAAGCTGAAGTCACCGCAATTCATGCAGGCCTTGAATGTGGAATTCTAAAAGACAAGATCGGTAAAATCGATGTAGTATCATTTGGACCCACCATTATGGGAGCGCATTCACCTGATGAAAGAGTGGATGTGGCCTCTGTTGAAAAGTTCTGGTTGCTGTTTAAAAATGTTATGGAAAAAATATAGGAGAAAGTAGTGTCTTATCAGTTTTACAAAATTATTCATGTTGTTTCGATTGTTCTATTCTTTGCTCTTTACATGTCTGCAAGTGTGAAGGACAGCAAGAAAATAAAGAAAGAAGTTATATTTTCAGGCGTTGCTTTGATTCTTATTCTTGTTTCTGGTTTTGGCCTTATCGCTCGATTGGGTATGGCCCATGGCGCTGAATGGCCTATGTGGATCAAACTTAAAGTTGCCATTTGGACGACAATTGGAATTGTTGGCCACACAGTTCTTAAGAGATATGCAGCCCATAGATTGAAGTTCTTTTGGATTGGATTTGTATTATTGATATGCGCTTCATATTTAGCAAATTATAAGATTGGATAAATTTGCCAAGGCGCTAGATTATTTTTACTATTAATACATGATACGTTTAATAATCAAATTTTATATAATGATTCTGCTGGCGGATATGATCCTAAGCTACTTCCCTCAACTTCATGACAATGAAATTGTTAAGGGAATTAGAAAGGCCGCGGATTTTACCGAGCGTCCTATAAGGAAGCTACTTCCGCCAGATCTGCCTTTTGACTTTAGTCCATTGGTGGTTATTGTGCTATTGAACCTTTTAATGGCGCTTTGGTAAGAATCTTACGAAGAAAGAGTGTAAACAGGGAAGTTTATGTTTCAAGACGACATTGAGCTTTTAGTGAGCCAAACTTTTAAAGAGGCCCAAGAGATTGAAGGAAAGAGTGAATTTCCTTGGGAGGCCACTGGTGACAGTTTTCTAGAAATTCCAAGCGACACGCCTGGCCTTCTCTATTACCTTCAAAAAAACTCTTCCACATTTGTTATACGAATGATTGAGGCCGAAGACCTTAGGTCTATGCGTGAGCGTATTATTTCCGCTCCGGAAGACTTCCCAACTTTGAGACTTTTATCTGGCGAAGACGAAAGAAGTCTTGAAGAAAAACTAAACTTCTTTGAATGTGACAACCTTCAAATTGCAAAGTCTATTAAAAGACAGCTGGCCAATAAAAGATTTCCTCTTCACGAGGAGAGAATCCTTAATGTAAGTGATCCTGGTGATAACTGGTGGATCAAACATGACCAAAAGTCCTTAAATATCTACTTTAAGCTATGTAGAACTGAGTCTATAGATACGCTCACAAAAGTTGGACCTTTGGGAGACTGCCAAGAGGCCATGTCTTGGCTCAATAAGCTTTATGGGTATTTCTCCCTACTTTTCCCTGTAAAAGACTATTCCAGCGCTCACGGACAGTTTTTCATGAGCTGCGAGCATGGAAATAACCCTCTATTTCAAGAAATTGTTAATGTCTTTACTACTGGAGAAATTGGCAATGGACTATGGGAGAGACTTAGAGAAGTCGAATCTCAAGCAAAAGAGCCTGTGGTTATTGAATCTCTAAATAAGGCAAACTACTTTCTTATGGAAATCGCTTCCATGAGAAGCTTCTGGATTGAGATCCAGGATCAGCTTTAGTGGGAATTAAAGCCCTCGGAAAGCAGACGTAGCATATTTACATGCTATTTTTTGGAGAAAAAAATGAAAATAATGGCTATCCCAATTCTTCTTTTTGCTTTCTATTCTTGTACTTCTAATAGGTACAGGGATACGGATGCTAAGTTTTGTGCTTTCCTGGAAAGTAGAGAGGGAGAATTACTTGATAAAGCAGATATTAGTTATCCATTAAACAAAAGCAAAGTGACGCTCAAAAGTGGAAAGGCTAGTTGTTCAATTGATACAAGTGCTATAAATAGCGAAGTTCGAGAACGAGGCCCGATTGTAATACCCATAACTTTAAACGTTTCAAGGAAGAGTTTAAAAGGACTTTCAGAGTTAACGCCTGGTTCGGGAAATGGTGTAGCTCAATTACTATTCCAAAACTATAATTGCTATGTGACTTGGAAACGTCGAGATTGCAAATCACACTGATTAATTAAGGTCGTAACTTTCAAAAGCCGGTAGTTGGATCTGTCTTTATTTTGTTAGGGGGTGATAGCTGATTTTTATAAATCACCCCCGAATTAGAACGTGAAGCTTCGGGCAAAAAATTACTTTGAAGTTTCTTTGGCCATAACAAAGCCTGCAACCATAATTTGAGCTAGTTGGCCGATTTCTTCGTCATCCTCAATACCGTAGAAATACTCAATGTGCTCACAGATCATCTCGATGTCATCGTCATCAAGATGCTTTTCCACAAGCTTCATCATCTCTTCTGGGCCGGATTCTTCTAGTTTAGTCAGGTATTGTTCTAGTTTTTCTTTGTCTACTCGCATTATAAATTTTTCCTTTTATTTTAAATACCTTAAGAAAATGCCCTCGTCCATTCTAAATAAATAGAATTTAGCCTTAAGAAACCTTTAAGATAATGACAACCTGTGGTAGAAGTCATGCAACTAATAAGGAACGAAAATGTTATTTAAAGAACTAAATTTAAAAGAGACCTCCCTTAAGGCCATTGAGGCGTTAGGATTTGAGAGTCCATCAGAGATCCAAGAGAAATCTATTCCATTGCTTATGGATGGGGACATAGACTTTATTGGGCAGGCACAAACAGGAACAGGAAAAACAGCAGCATTTACACTGCCACTATTGGAAAAAATTGATTTTTCCTCAAAAGATATTCAGTCTTTGATTCTTGCTCCTACTAGAGAGTTAGCAAATCAAATCTGTGAAGAAATTAAAAAACTTTCTAAATTTGAACCAGTAAGAACTCTTGCTGTTTACGGGGGACAACCTGTAAGTGGACAACTAAGAGAGCTTAGAAGAAACAAACCACAAGTAATTGTTGGAACTCCAGGTAGAGTTTTAGACTTTATCAACAGAGACGCTTTAAAACTTGAAACTTGTAAGTACGTAATCCTGGATGAGGCAGATGAGATGCTTGATATGGGATTTTTTGACGATGTTAACACTATCTTGTCCGCAGCTGGGGAAAACGCTGATAAAAAAATCTGGATGTTCTCAGCTACGATGCCAAAGCCAATTCTTGCACTTGTGAAGCAACACTTTGCTGACCCTCAGCTAGTTAAAGTTACAAGAAAGAACCTTACTGCAGACTCTGTAAAACAGCAGTTCGCAGTAGTAAGAAGACGTGACCAAGTAGAAGCTCTTTGTCGCTACTTGGATTATCACCAAAACACGTACGCAATTGTCTTCACTAGAACGAAAGTGGGAGCTAAAGAAATAACTGATGAACTAAACATGAGAGGATTTCCTTCAGACGCTCTTCACGGTGATATGTCTCAAGAACAAAGAGATCTTACAATGAAGAAGTTCAAAGAGAAGAAAATCAACCTTCTTATTTGTACTGATGTTGCTGCTAGAGGCATTGACGTAAACGACCTTACACACGTAATAAACTTCTCACTTCCTCAAGACAACGAGTCTTACGTTCACAGAATCGGAAGAACTGGTAGAGGTGGAAATCAAGGTATCGCTCTTTCAATCATTGAGCCTTCTGAGTCGAGAAGAATTAGAGATATCGAAAGAATTACCAAAGCAAAAATCGAAAAGATCAAACTTCCTAAGATCAGCGAGATTAAAGCTGTTCTTAGAGAGAAGTCATACACAGAGTTCTCTGAGTCAATCGAAGCTTTCGAGGCAATGGGCTCTGAGGATTTTGAAAACTTCAAAGAGAAGTTTGCTGATGTGGATAAAGAAGACATCCTTAAAGGTGCTTTCTCATTTATCTTTAACCAGTCTCTAAAGAGATATAAGAACGCTCAGGATCTTGATGTTAAGGGCAGAGAAAGAGATAGTAGAGACAGCGGCGCTGCCAGAAGAGGTGATAGACCTGGTGGAGCTCGAGTTCAAAGAGGCTATGAAAAATTCTTTTTGGCCTTTGGTAGAAAGGACGGAATGGATCCAGGCAATCTAATCAAAATGGTGTCAAGAGGCATGGGAGTTAGAGGATCTGAAGTTGGAAGGATTGATGTAAAAGACACATTCTCATTCTTTGAAATGCCAGAAAGATATAAAGATAAGGTTCTTGGCATGAACTCGGATTCATGGAACCAAAGAAAGATCTCCGTTGAGGTTGCTCAGGCCAACGCCGGTGGCGGTGGTGGTGGAAGAGGAAGAAGAAACGGAAACAGAAATTCCTCAAGAAGACGTTTTTCTAGATAAACTCATTTGATTTAAGCTTTCGGAAAAATTTGCTGTTTTTTCGAAAGCTTGAGTTGAATAAGCGCCCACGATACAATAAGATTAAATTTACTGTAAAAACAGGAAGTTAACTAAAAGCAGGAAGTTTAGTCTTGGAATTCATTTTTGAAGATACAGAAGATAACACCATCAGAAGGCCGTTCACGCCTAAAGATTTAAATACAAACGATGTATGGACACCTCCAGGCGAGACTCCTCAGGCCGTTAAAGCTGCACCTGCAGCACCGGCAGTAAGAAGAAAAAGCCTTCCAAGCAGCACCGGCGAAGTTGAAATTGCCAGTCCTGCCAAGCGTAGAAAAAGAAAAAGCGCTGATGTTAACTACCTTAAAAACGTAAAGACACCTCGCAAGAAAAAGAAACAAAAAGAAAAGATAAAGTGGACCTGGAACAAGGTTGGCTGGGTTATTTGTCTTTGTGTATTTCTTAGATTGATATTTATGGATAGAGGAGTGGCCCATTACTATAGAATGCAGGACACGCTTCAAGAGAAAAGAGTGGAGCTTGAGCTTTTAAAAGAAGAGAATGCCGCTCTTGTTAAAGAAATCCATGAAATTAAAGTGAATCCCGCTTATCAGAGGAAAGTTACTCGTGAACACTTGGGTGTTATAGCTCAAGATGAATATCTTATTCTATTTGCAAAAGATCGCTCGGCCCTTTCCATTTAAGGGTCACCCCAGGCCTGATTTCTTTGGCGTAATTCGATGAAGATTTAATTTCCAAAACGTGCCAAGAGTTTACCATCTTGCTTCTTGGAACAATGGACCTAGGTTCGCTTTTGGGAAAGCTTTTTAAATTTCGGTGAACATCCAATACATAAAAGTCTTTAGTTAAGAAAATGATATCTAGATTGAAGTGGGTCTCTAGCATCCAGAACTGTCGAGGCTTGTACTCATTGCCTGTAAAAAGCATGGAATCTTTATCTCCAAAGATATCTGAAGGCACTCTGCTTAGCCCATTGAGCTGTTCAATGGGAGACTTGGCCACATAGACGTTGAGGATATTTCCTGAGGGAAGAGCGATCTCACCCTTTGCCAATGAGTTAAGACGGGATCTTGCGTCATCCTTACAGCCGCATGCTATTAATAATATAAGGATTATCCCTAATTTTTTAATGAGCTTTGGACTATCTTGCGTTATAAAGAGATGCATATCTTATCCTTCAATCAACTTTATTATAGGGAGTTTTACAATGAAAAACCACAATCTCCAAGACTCAAAACTTGCTGGACACATGAGAAGCCATACTTGCGGTGAGTTGAGGGACTCAAATGATGGAGAGACCGTAACCCTATGCGGATGGTTAAATAAAGACAGAAACCTTGGTGGTTTGCATTTTATCGACATTAGAGACAAGTATGGCGTGACTCAGCTGTCTTTTGACGAGTTCAAAGGTGACATCTCCATTGTAAAAAAATTCTCACTAGAATCAGTAATCATGGCAACTGGCAGAGTTAGAAAAAGACCTGAAAGCGCTCGCAACAAAAATATGGATACTGGTGATGTTGAGGTGGTGGTTGAGAAGATTGAAGAATTGGCCCATGCTAGTGAGCCTCCATTTCTTCCACATGGAGCTGTAAAGGCCCACGAGGACCTTAAGCTTAAATATAGATATCTAGACCTTAGATCTGACAGACTTCAAAATATTCTTTCTGTTCGCTCACAGGCGATGCAAGACACGAGAATGGCGCTTTATGAGGAAGGTTTCACGGAAGTGGAAACTCCTATTCTTTATAAAACGACTCCAGAAGGCGCAAGGGACTATGTTGTTCCTTCAAGGGTTCATCCTGGAAAAGTTTATGCTCTTCCACAGTCTCCACAAACTTTAAAGCAACTATTGATGATTGGCTCAACCGATAAGTACTTTCAAATTTGTAAGTGTTTTAGAGATGAAGATTTAAGGGCCGATAGACAGCCAGAATTCAGCCAAATAGATATTGAGGTTAGCTTTGCCACTCAAGAGTATATTAAAAACCTGGCCACTAAAGTCGTAAGAAGACTTTTTAAATTGGACGAGAGCTTTGAAGTTCCTGTCATGAGCTATGACACCGCAATGGAAAAGTACGGCAGTGACAAGCCTGACGTAAGGTTTGGGCTTGAGCATATGAATGCCACATCTTTGTTTAAAGGATCAGGCTTCAAAGTTTTTGAGACAGTTATAGAGAGTGAAGGCCTTATTAAGGCCATATTTGTGAAGAAAGAAATTAAAGAGTTCTCCAGAAAAGAAGTAGACGCCCTTGTTGATGTTGTTAAACCACATGGCGGTAAAGGGGTGGCCTGGTTTAAAGTAAATTCTGGAGAAGTATCTGGAGGGATCTCCAAGTTTGTTTCTGAAGATGCATTGAAAGGGCTAGAGGAGCTTAATCCTGAGGCCGGTGATGGAACTTATTTCTTCTGCGCAGACCCTAAGGCTAGTGTGTCTCACGCATGTGCTGACGCTCTTAGAAGACACTTCGGAAAGACTTTGGAGTTGATTGATCCAAACGACTATAAGTTTCTATGGGTAAATGACTTTCCACTTCTTGAGCATGATGAGGAAGAGGGACGTTTTTACGCCTGTCACCACCCATTCACAATGCCAAAGAAAACTCAAATGGAGCAGTTCAAGAAAGGCAACTTTGAAGATCTAGCTAATATGCCGGCTGAGGCCTATGACCTTGTTTGCAATGGTTATGAAATCGGTGGTGGTTCTCTTAGAATTTATGACAATGAAGTTCAGTCTCAAATGTTTAAAGTTCTGGGGATGAGCGAAGAGGAAGTAAGCGCTAAGTTTGGCTTCTTTGTTGAAGCTCTAAAATATGGAACTCCTCCACACGCGGGCATCGCATTTGGCTTTGATCGTGTTGTAATGCTTTTAGCGAAAACGGACAATATCAGAGACGCAATTGCCTTTCCTAAGACAAATCAAGCAACTGATCTTATGAGCAACGCTCCAAGCACGCCTGAGCAAGCTCAAATGGATGAGTTACATCTTAATTTTAAAGAAAAGTAGTTAGGCTGCTTTATCCAATGAATTGATATCAATGCTTATATGTTCTTTGTGGCCCTCTTTTGCGGCCTCAAAGGACTTAAGCCACTCATCACTCACAACTCTAGTTTTTGAAAAGAAATCAGGAATTCCTCTTTTTTCTTCATGCAGAAGTGAAAGAAAGAAGAACATTCCCATAGAAAAGTAGCAGGCCACGTAAGCAAGACTTCTCTTGAAGGCCTGGGACAAGCTAGGCTCACTAGAAGTCATGTTCTCTTTGTGAGGGTAAGCTTCGTCGATAATATTCAGTTTCATAATGTGACAGCCTAAAGTTTTACCATTTAGAGCATAGCCACAATAGAGAAAGTAGGTGAAGTAAATCAGGGTAAAGACACCAAAGCTAAAGGCGTCACCCATTTGCAGTAGTGACACTTTTTGAGTTGGACTCATTGGAAGAAAAAAATTGGTCACAAAAGTTGCATATGAAAGCAGAACCATTAGGTTGAGCATTAGAACGCAGGTGAAATCGCTCATGAAGGCAAAGGCCCTTCTAAGAGTTGTTTTCTCTTTTGAGAGAGGGAAAAACTCAAAGTGCTCGGAATCATCCGGCATCTTTTGAGAGTTAATATAATCAATAAGCTTTACTACGTTGTTCTTTTCCATCATCAAACTTTTCGGCTGTAGCTTGTGAAAAGTTGAGTAAATGCTTGGGGGGTAAAATCTGCCTTACGGGGCTTCAGAAGCGGGGATGAGCTGCTTTTGTATCTTTTCGCCCATCATGTTCATATATTGAATCTGTTCTTCGCTTAGGACGTCCGAGTACTCTTTTATCGAATCATAAACTGTTGGAAATTCATCTAAAATAAGAATCTTCTCGCTGGTGGTGGGGGAAGTGTAGCCTCTTCCATTCTCATAGCCATATGCCCATCGCCAAGGAAGTCCTGTGTTTGGCCGTCCTCCAATCCTTACCGCAAGGTACATCATATAGGCGTTTGCTGAGTTGGAAACCTTTGCCACACAGCTTTCAAGCTCAACATCAGACTCTTGCCTCTCTTCAGATGTGCCTCCAATCCAGTAAGCAATGTCATGGGCAAAGCAGCAGTGGAACCATTCCTTCTTGGCGTTGGTGTCAAAACCATCAACGTAGGCCGAGCAACCATCTGTTGAGAATGGAAGGATTTGAGCACTCCAAGAAATACTCGCATAGAATAAAAGAGCTAAAGACGCTTTTAACATACTGTTGTTTATTCGGAGTATTTTTCAATACTCTTTAGTTTAAGTAGCCCTTTTGTTTAGGTGTGGTCCGGCTTGAGTTCGTCTCTGTTTCTCATTCGCTGGAATGAGTTAAATGATTCACGACAACTTAAGTCTATTTATGGCCTTCACTTTGCAGAATACATACCTAGACCATGGCCAATGTTATCAAATCAATATGTTAGTGAGGCCGGTTCGTCTAATTTTTTGACACTGAAGGGGAGTTATTTACATGAGAGAGTTATTAATTTATGCAGTTGTTTTAGGGGTGTGCTTCTCCTGCGGCAAGGACAGCGATAGTGGAAAAACGGATGACTTGGGTTATGGAAGGGTTGTTATGGCCACAGCTGCTTTGAATGACGATGGCACCTATGACTTCGGGGGTAATAATTCTAATAAGTCCCTTGTTTGTAACGAGTCATTTGTTCTAAAGGCGTTCAACTACCTAGAGGTCGCATCTGCCTACACACAAAAGGCCGTGGCTAAGTCAAAATTTGATAATGAACAAACTAGAAATGTGGTTCGAAACTATAACTCTTTGCGTGAGGATTTGAACTCTACGCTTGCAGATTGGGAGAACAAGTGCGTCTCCAATGAAAAATTGGCCCAAGTAGATCTTGTCTATGAATTTAATTTAAAAATAAGAACAAAGAAAGCCGCCAGTAATTCTTTGATTGGCAGCCTAGAGAGCATACCAGAGTACAAAAGCTCTCTCGATAGATTGTTGGGTGCCGCTGCAAAAGGACAAACTCCCTCCTTGAATGATATTAAAAACGCACATTATTACCAACAGACCTTGCTTTCGGCGGAACGTCCCATTGTGCAGCTTGAGAAAGAAAGATTCGAACGTTCCATGAATTCCTTGGTTAACGAATTGCCGGAGGGGGCCCACCAGATGGAGCTCGCGGATTTTAAAGTCGCTTATGAGGAGATAATCGAGAAAAATCTTAATAAAAAAATAGAGTACAATAAAGCTTACTTTTCAGTTCCGAGTAAAATAACAAGAGGTAAAAGCCAATGCCTTGGAGGCACTAAAACAGATCTTCTACTTAACCTGGAAGTTCGGGGGGAAGACTATTATGACAATAGACCTGTAATAATTTCTGCCCCAGGCCATATCCTGCCGGGATACATTGCTGGTCATGGTGACGAGTTTCACCTGTATGGAATTGAGACCACTGCGGAAGGAAAAGCAGAAGTCTATTACGGCAATATAAGAGATATAGCCTCTCTTGATGAGAACATTCTCGTAGTGGACGCCTTTGACTATTTATTTCTTAACGCCATTCAACACTATTTGGATGAACCAAATAAGGCCTATGAAAAGCTAGTTAAAAGAATTGTTAAAAAATACGGAATTGAAAAATCAGATGAAATGCTTCACAAAGCTTTATCTATGAAGTCTGAAGGCAGTGTTGATTCGCTTGGCTCGGAGGTTTTCTCTTTTGGAGTTAGCACCCAGGCAAGTGGGACTTTTCAACGTTCTAAATTTTCCTCAAAATCAAAAACAAACGCTTCTTTCATTCCGGCAAAGAAGGTTCTAGGTGACATACAGAAAAGGGCAGCTGCAAGTTCAATAGAAACCGCTTTGGAGTCATTTAAGAGAAAATTGGCCAGGTATGGTTACCTAAGTTTACCGGCAAGCGGGCCAACCGGCGGGGTGCTAGGGGAGTCCCTGCAACTGGAGATTGAGGTGGTCTTCCAAGAGATGTTCCCGCTTATGGCAGTCGGCACAGGAGTGTACAATTGTTTCGATGGCGAAGAGCTGTACAGAATGTTCTTTGACGGGCATTCAATCGAGTTTCTCCACCAGAAGAAGCGTCTTTTTAAGTCTTCTGGGAAGGCACTTGTGGAAGACGACACTTATTTTGGTTTGGGACCTTTGGAGCAAGGGTCATATGTCAATACACCTCAAGGGTATATTGAGGAGTTTAGAGTATACGCTTGGAAAGCGTCTTCTGGCATGTCAGAAGTCGCCCCCACGGATCATGTTTGTAGAAGAGATTAAACCACTTAGTTTAAAAAACTCTTTTGTAGCTCGTAAAGTTTGTTCATGGCCTGCATTGGGGTCATGTTGCTTAAATCAAGCTTTTCGAGCTCATCCAAAATAGATGAACTCATATCCTCAAACACAATCTGTGGAAGAGGGGAGAACATGTCCAGTTGGTCTTTTGCCTTATCGCAGCCAACGATGTTGTTTTGACTGCTAGAAGTCTCCAGCTGATTTAGAATCTCTCCAGAACGATTTAGGATTTCCTTTGGAAGTCCTGCAAGCTTTGCCACGTGAATACCAAAACTTTGTCCTGCTCCTTCTTCAATGAGCTTATATAGGAATTGAACGTTTCCGTTTTCATTGACTGTCTTAACCGTTAGGTTTTTGGCCCCTGGCAAATCATCAGCAAGCTCAATAAGCTCGTGATAGTGAGTGGAAAAAAGTGTAAGAGCTTTAGTCTTTGAAACGAAGTACTCAACTAGAGACCAGGCAATGCTTAGGCCATCGTAAGTGGAAGTTCCACGTCCAATTTCATCTAGAACAATAAGAGAGTCCTCTGTCGCGTGACGTATGATTTCTGCTGTCTCGCTCATCTCAACCATAAAGGTCGATTGACCTTTAATAATATCGTCGCTCGCTCCAAGTCTTGAGAAGAGATAGTCTCTAATTCCTAATTCAGCGCTTTGAGCAGGCACAAAAGATCCAATTTGAGCTAGAAATTGGATAATCGCCATCTCCCTCATAACTGTCGTTTTACCGGCCATGTTCGGACCAGTGATCAATCCAAAGAAACTGTCGTTATCTAGACGCAGATCGTGCGGAACAAACTGGTCCTTGATTGCGGCCTTAATTAGTGGATGCCATGCCTTTTTAATATTTAGAACTTTTTTGTCTTTTGAGATTTGAGGCCTAATTAGATCGTGTTGAAATGCCGTCCATGCAAAGCTTTGGAACACATCCATTAAAGATAAAGAGTTTGCAAGCTTCAAAACCAAAGCCGAGTTTTGAGCGATTTTGCCAACAAGCGAGTTGAATATCTCTCTTTCAAGCTTGTGAAGTTTTTCTTTTGAGCTAACAACCTCTTTTTCAAACTCTGCAAGTTCAGGACTTTGGTATCTTTCGCTATTAACAAGAGTCTGCCTTCTCACAAACTCTTTTGGAACTTTCGAAACATGGGATTTGGAAACTTCAATGAAATATCCTGCCACATTGTTATGCTTTACCTTTAAGTTGGATATACCTGTCTCTTCTCTGTACCTTGCCTCAAGATCCATCAAGGCGCCTGTGGCGTTTTTAGCAAAACTTGCAAGCTTGTCTCTCTCTTTGCTGCAGCCCTGCTTTATAAGGTTGCCCTTGTCCAAGTTTGCGCCAATCTCATCATTGATGGTCGCCTCTACTTCTGACTGCAAAGAACCAAGCATTTGAAGCTCTTTCTTTGTGAACTCAGGAAGTACATTTTTAAAATTGCCTTTAAATAAATTCAGAAGCTCAACGTGACTCTGATTGGACCTGGCCAGGTTTATAAGGTCTCCGCCGTTAACCTTGCCGGTTGAAACCTTAGCTAAAATTCTCTCCAAGTCTCTTGTCTCTCCAAGGTGTTGGCGAATTTCTTGTAGATCATCATGTTTTTCAATTAAATATCCAACAAGATCCTGTCTTGCTTTAATTTGCTTTAAATCTCTAAGCGGAGATAGAAAAACTCTCTTTAGCTTTCTAGCTCCCATTGAACTTTGTGTTGAGTCCATGAACCCCAAAATAGATTCTTTGTATGTCTCCCTTCTCTTTGGAAGGATTTCAAGACCGGCCAATGTAGGGTAGGTAACCTTCATGTCTGATTCGTAAGAAATGAGTTGAAATGGCCTAAAGTGATTGATGCTCTCTAAAGACTGGGTAGAACAAATGTAGTAGCTTAAAGCGCCAATTGGAGCGATAATTTCCTTATGAAGGTTTAAAACCTCATCCCTTTGGTAAGTGGCGATTAGTTTTTCAATATAAATTGATGTGTACTTTTCTTCAAAGTACTCTTCCGACAAATGAGTTTTTAAGATGTTTTCCTGTTTCAAGTACTCTTGAAGAATGGTTGACTCATCCCACTGTCCTAAGAATGAGATAAACTCCTTTGGCCTATAAACCGCAAGTTTCTCAACAAGGCTTTCCTCGTCTGGAAAAACCAATCCAACAAAATCGCCGGTGGTGTAATCAATTAAGATAAGGTAGTGACTCTCGCTTCCTTTAAAAGCACAGGCCATGAATGAGTGGTCTTTGCTTTCACTCTTATCAAGATCAAATGGCATTCCTGGTGAAACAACTTGAGTTACCGCTCTTTTAACAATTCCCTTGGCCTCTTTTGGATCCTCTACTTGCTCACAGATTGCGACCTTCTTGCCAAGCGCTGTCACTCGATCAATGTAAGTTGCCGCTGCATGGTGAGGAATACCCGCCATTGGAATCTTATAGTTGCCTAACTTCCCTCTATGAGTAAGGGATATGTTTAGAAGTTTGCTTGCTTCAATGGCATCTTCAAAGAAAAGCTCATAGAAGTCACCCATTCTGAACATAAGCATAATGCCTGGGTATTGTTTTCTTATCGAATAGTACTGCTCCATCATTGGAGTTAGCTTTGTACCTGTTTTAACTATTTCATCTAGGGTGGCGGTTTCTATCTGTTGCACTG
Organism: Halobacteriovoraceae bacterium; assembly: GCA_002711995.1. GTDB lineage: Bacteria > Bdellovibrionota > Bacteriovoracia > Bacteriovoracales > Bacteriovoracaceae > UBA845. The sequence continues at coordinate 53,530 of PASN01000013.1, forward strand.
TCACAATGTTTCCTTGATTTTCAATGACTTATGGTTTTTGTTTAAGGATTTTCTACCATAACCCGACAAGTTCAGTCAAAGATTTCACGCTAATTAATATCTTTTAAAAGTGCTAAACCTTTGAAATAATTAAGTTTACTTTGAACTAAATAAGAGCGTTTTATGATTAATCTGCGATCAACAATTATCACCACATCCTTCGTTATAGCGACGGGACTTGTAGTTAATCAGGCCGTGGGAATCAAACCGGATGATGTGAGCAAGTCTAATTTCTTGGATGTTGAAATCATTGAGGAATCCACATTTGAGAAAATGGATTATTTCGCGCTTCAAAATGGTTCAAAAGTCATTGCCCTTAATGCGGACACTTTGAGAATTGTTAATCAAAGGGATCTCTATTTTACCCTGCCGGACGGTTTGCTCTACAATGATGCTGGAGAAGAAATTGCATTCCAAGCAAGGGAGGGCAAATTTAAGAACTTAAAAGAAGAACTATTTCTTGATGGAGACGTTGCTTTCAAGGCCACCGATGGTGACTATAATGCGGCCGAGCTCTATTATAATGGCTCTAAAGACTTCTTAGAGGCAAAAGGTAAAATCAAGGCCAATCTCCTTGATAATTCCACCAATGACACTATTAAAATAAGCTCAAATTACATGAGCTCATGGCTTAATGAGCAGAGGTCTCTTTTCATTGGCGATGTCGAAGGACAGGTCAAAAGAAAAAGGGTGTATGAGGGCTCATTTAGCTTTAAAGCCGAGAGAATGGAGTTAAACCGTAGAAAGTCCCAAATTTCACTTAACCAAAATGTATTTTTAGAACGTAATAACTATGACTTACAGGCCCAGAGGGCCGAAATTTTTCTGGAAAACTACAATAAAAAGCTCAAGTATTATGTGCTTTATGACGATATTAAACTTGTGGAGCAACTCAACACTGCTGATGGCGACTTTCAGATTAGAAAGGCGTACTCAGAGAAACTTGAAGGCTATATGTCTCAAGGAAAGATTGTGATGACTGGAGCTCCACGTGTTGAGCAAGGAGACGACTTGATCAAGGGCTACCAAATCACCCTTAGAGAAAATGTCGAATTGGTTGAGGTCGAAGAGGCCCAATCCAGCTTTAAGCTCAAGAAGGAAAAGGAATAAAAATGGCCGAAGCATGCTTAAAAGGCAGCGAACTAAAAAAAGTCTACTCGGGAAGAACGGTTGTTAAAAACGTTAGCCTTGAAGTGGAAAGAGGTCAGGTTGTTGGTCTTCTAGGTCCAAATGGAGCTGGAAAGACAACTTCGTTTTATATGATGGTCGGACTTGTTAAAGCTGATCACGGATACATAAAACTGCAGGATGAAGATATTACCAAACTTCCTCTGCATAAAAGGGCCAAGAAAGGCATAGGTTACTTGCCTCAGGAGGCCAGTGTTTTTAGAGAGCTGACTGTTGAAGAAAACATTTATTCAGTTCTTGAAATTAGGAACATGTTCAAAAATGAAAAAAAGAACTCTCTGGAACGTTTAATAAAGGATTTTGGACTGAATCATATTAGAAAGTCCAAAGGTCGTGAACTTTCCGGGGGAGAGAGAAGAAGAGTCGAAATCGCAAGGTGTTTGGCGCTAGACCCTGCCTTTGTCTTGCTGGACGAGCCTTTTGCAGGGGTTGACCCACTTGCGGTTAGCGACATTCAAAAGATCATTAGAGATCTTAAAAAACGAAATATAGGCGTGCTGATTACAGATCACAATGTTCGGGAAACTCTGGGCATTGTTGATCACGCCTATATCATGAGTGCGGGAGAGTTGCTGGTTAACGGCACGCCCGACGAAATTGTAAACTCCGAGGTGGTGAGAAAATTCTACCTTGGAGAAGAATTTAAAATGTAGAGAACTTTTTTAGAACACACACACGGAGACTAAAATGGCTCAGAAAATGTCGATGAATCTCAAGCAAACTCAAAACTTGATGATGACGCCTCAATTGCAGCAGGCAATCAAGCTTTTGACCTTGACCCACTTGGAGATGACGAATGTGATCTCGCAAGAAATGGTTGAAAATCCCATGCTTGAAGAGTCGGGTGGAGAGTCGTCTAAGGCCGAACTTGAAAAAAGAAGCAAAGAAAGCAAAGAGGCCAAGTCCGATGACTTCAATGGACCTGACATCATAGACAATTCCAAAGACAATTTCGATTGGGATAAGTACATTGATTCCTACAACAGCACATCTTCGACTCCTTACACTAAAGAGTACGCTTCAAAAGAGGATGCTCCAAACTATGAAAATATGGTTTCCAAAGGTGCGACACTTCAAGAGCATTTAGAGTGGCAACTTAGAATGGAAAACCTCACCGATGAAGAGTGGAAACTCGCTAGAGGCGTTATTCATAACTTGAATGACGAGGGCTATCTAATGGAAAACTTGGAAGAAATACTAATTGAATCCAAGTTGGAAAGAGAAGACGCTTTAGAAATAGTAAGTATGATTCAAAACCTTGATCCTGTAGGGTGTGCCACTTCCGGGCTTCAAGAGTGTTTGATGGTTCAAGCACAGGCCCTTGAACAACCCGTCCCTCTAGTTGAGATGATCCTTAAGAATCACCTAGATGATTTAATGAAGAAGGATTATAAAAATATAGCAAAAGAGCTATCTATCGAGCTGGACAAGGTTAAAGACGCTGAATGCATTATTCACAGTTTTCACCCAAAGCCTGGTAGATTGGTAAGCCCAGCAGAAACTCATTATGTTGTTCCGGATATATTTGTTAAAGATATTGGCGGCGAGCTTGTTATCAATTTAAATGATGACGGAGTTCCGAGACTTAAAATCTCAAAGTTGTATCAAAATCTATTAAAGAAAGGAAACAACGATGAGACCAATGAATATGTTCAAGACAAGCTAAGATCGGCAATGTGGCTCATTAAGTCTATAGAGAACAGGCAAAAGACTATCGAGAAGGGTGCAAACGCAATCTTGAAATATCAGCCAGAGTTCTTTAGAAAAGGCGTTGCTTATCTAAAGCCTATGATTCTTAAAGATATTGCCAACGAGATTGGAATGCATGAATCCACTGTATCTAGGGTTACAACGAATAAATACATGCACACACCAATTGGGACATTTGAATTGAAATTCTTCTTTAACGCTGGGATCGGTGGAAAAAACGGTGGAATCGACACCACCAGCGAATCCTTGAAACTAAAGATAAAAGATTTAATTGGAAACGAGGATCCTAAGAAACCGCTATCTGATCAAAAGATTGCTGATATCTTGAAGAAGAGCGATATCAAAGTTGCTAGAAGAACAGTGGCGAAGTATCGAGAAATGCTGAACATTCTACCATCCTCAAAAAGAAAAAACGCTAGTTGACCAGAAAAGGCTGAATCTTTCGGCCTTTTTGGCCGATAAGAAACATAACACTCACACCAATACCCAAAAGGAAAGAGGCCAGTTTATGAAGATCGTTAGTTCATTTAAACACATGGAACACACTCCCTCTCTTGATGAAAAGATTGAGGCAAAAACACAAAAACTAAAGAAGTACTTTGAAGGAAATTTTGAAGTCCATTGGACATGTTCTGTAAAGGAAGATGGAAAACACGCTGCTGAAGTTAAAGTCTTGGGACCTAGCTTCGAGTATCACGCGGCAGCCGTGACGGAAAGCCTTTATAAATCCCTAGACCAGGTGATTAACAAGGTTGAAAGACAGGTAAACAAGAAGAAGGACAAATGGAAAAACCACATTTCCAGAAAACATAAAAAGTCTGTAAAAGAACACCTAATCGCTCAGGCCACATGGGATGAGCAATATTGGGAAGATCGAGAAGAAGAAGATCTAGCAGCATAGGATATTCAGGCCGCTATTCAGCGGCCTTTTTCTTTGTGTATTATTTCCAAGATTGCTGGCAAGACTACAAAGTCGCTCACTAAAGCAATGATTAAAACCACTGAAACACTAGCCCCAAACTTTGCGTTTGGAACGTAGTCTCCTAGCATTAAAACACTAAATCCCAGGGCCAATAGAAGTGTTGTGTTAAATAGGGAGGGGTAAACATTTTCTACGATTTCAGCAATGGTGTCCCTTAAGCTTTTACCACCTATCAAACTTCGGTAAGCAAAGAGAAAGTGAACACTGTCATCCACGGCAATCCCAAGACAAACACTGGCAACCAAAACCGTTCCCATGTCCACTTGAAATCCTGTCACTGCATATAGCCCAGCGCCTATGGCCAACGGAAGCAAACTTGGAATCATTGCAAATACACTTAAACGCAAAGACTGAAAAATAATCCACAAGGCCAATGTGATAGTGACTACCGCTATAGAGAAGGAATGTGTGAAGGCCTCAACGATATACGGAGTTAGGTCGTGAAAAAGTGGAGTTTTTCCTGTGACCTGCCCATCTAGGCCTAATTCCTTAATTTTGTTTTTAATAAGAGCAATTTTTGCGTTTGAACTAAGGGAGTCTTTTAGCTTCCACTTCGCCGTAATTCTGACAGCGTCTCTTTGAGCGTTGATTCTATTTTCTATCGGCTGCTCTGGTGGAAGGCCCATAGAATAAAACAAGAGCTCTTGTGCAACATGCTCAGTTGTGGGGGGGATTCTGTAGTACTTCTCATCTCCACCGTGGAAGGTTTGGTTTATTTCCTTAAGGTGATCATTTATGGAAAGTGTGCTCTCAACATAACTTCTTGATTCGAGCCAATCTTCAAGAGCTTCAACTCTTTTTAAAAAAGATGGATCTTTTGCGCTTTCTCCTGGGGTGGATTTAATCATTATTTCTAAACTTCCAACAAAACCTAGTTTGTCTTCTATAAGTTCATAGGCGTTCACAAGAGGATGATCTTCCTTGAACTGCTCTATGGGATCCATATTAACCTCAAGGTCTTTAGAGCCATATAGTCCTAAAAGTCCCAATATTAAAGCAATGGAGGCGATTAAGTATTTTCGATTAATAATGAAATCTGCAAAGGCGTACGCATGCTTGGGAGAACTCATCTCCTTAGACACAGTAATTGATTCCTTTTCATGCTTGGACTTTGAAAATTTAGGAAGAAGTACCAATATCGGTCCTAGTAAAAAATAAGTGCTCAGCCAAGCGAATATTGCGCCAAAGCCTACAGCTACACCCAGTTCAGCAACGGGCATTACTTTCGCATCAAAAAAGCTAAAAAAGCCCAAAGAAGTTGTGATGGTTGTTAGTATTGTCGGGTAAAAGTTTTTAAGGAGAGAGTTTTTAACGGCCTCGAGATTTGAAAGTCCCTTTTTAAGACCTAAGAAAAAGACCGTAAGTATATGTATCGAATCTGCCAACGCCACAGTCATTAGAATTGTAGGAGCGGCACTGGTTAGAGTATTGACAGTAAGCCCTAGGTAGCCCATGGCGCCAAACATTAAAGTGGTGGATGTGCCGATTGTTATATAGGGCAGGGCCACTCCTGAGAAACTTCTGAAAAGAACAATTAGTACAATTGTGAATAACCCATATAAAAACGGAATCAGGTAAAACATGTCCGAGATAGTGATTGCTCTAAAGGCGTCGGTTAGAATTACTGGTCCTAGTGCCACAAATTTCAAATCTGGATTTTTCTGCCTTAATTCGCTGAGGATTTGATCCACCTGGGCCGTGATTTCTTGATAGTCAGGGGGGTTGTCATGTGCTGGTCGAAGTTGGGCGCTTACAATTGTAAACTCAGCATTTTTATCTAGGAAAGAGCCTGTCAAAATAGGATTGGCCAAAGCACGGGTTTTAATTCTATCAAAATCTTCTTGAGCTAGAGAACTTAACTCATCTTCGTAAACAAGGGACTCTACATTGATTTCGTCACCTTCGGCCCTAATGTCATTAAAGTTGAACACTGAATCAACTCTAATTATGTCATCTGTTTCATAAAGCCTGTCGGTTAACTGAAACACCACCTCTGCAGTCTCTTTATTAAAAAGCCCACCAGGGTTTTGAATTCCAATCATGACGCTGTCGTCGTTTCCAAAGTTTTTTTCAAACTCCCTATAAAGCTCCATTAAGGGGTCTTTGGGGTTGTACCAAACCTTATATGAGAAATCGCTCTTAAGAAGAAGAGCGCCTGCACTTACGAGTGTGTTAAAAACTAGAAAAGTTACTAGGACTTTTATTGGAGAGCTTAGAATCTTGTTAACTGTCGCTTCTTGGATTCTACTGATGACTTTTTTCATCTTCTTGCCTTTAATTTTAGGTGAAAACCTTCTTTTGATTGCAGGGTTGCCATAGGATATGGTGTAGGCATGTTGCCCTTTAAAAATTTAAATTGTTGAAGGGTGTGAATTAGTATTAATTTTATCTCAATTTGACCAAACTGCTTCCCGACGCATATTCTAGGTCCGCCACCAAAAGGGAAGAATGAGAACTGTCTTTTTATGTGATTGTCTGATTCAATAAAGCGATCAGGGTTGAAGCTGTTTGGATTGTTCCAAACTTCAGGGCTTCTTTGCGTTAAATACGGACTCACTAATACAATTTCTCCCGCTTCTATCTTCAGCCCATTTATTTCATCGTTTTCGGCTGCTACCCGCGTCCAGGCCCAACCTGCTGGGTAAAGCCTCATGGTTTCGTTGATGACTGCGTCTAAGTATGGCAGCTTATCCAAGTCTTTGATTTTAACATCCGTCACGTCAAAGTCTTTTATTTCTTCGTATAGCTTTTCTTGCACTTCTTGATGCTCTCCCAATAAACATGAAAGCCAGGCCAGGGTAAGAGCAGATGTCTCAAAACCTGCAAACATGAGGCTGATGATATTGTCTCGGACTCGTTGGTCATCGAACTTCATGTCTTCACATTCCTCTTGAGCTTGCAGCATTAGAGAGATCATACTGAAGTTTTTTCGACGTTCCTTGGACTTTTGAACTTCGATACTCTTGTAAATGACTTTATTTAAATATTCTGTGCACTTTGCGTATTCTTTTTTCTTTGAATTTACTGCCTCAGGCAGCTGGAAGGGCAGATAATTAGTCTTTGTAAGGTAGTCACTAATGGTATTTAGCGAGTAGTTTAATTTTTCAAACTCCTCGGAGAGGTCAATTCCAATGATAGTTGCAATAATAATTTCAAATGTAATCTTTGCATATAGGTCATAGACGTCGATTTCTTTATTAGATGATGTTTTGGTAATCTCGTTTTGAGTTTTTTCGACAATAATAGGGACGCAGGACTCTATATAACGTGGTCCAAAGAGTGGTTGAACCATCTTTCTTTGAACCTTCCATTCCTCGTTGTTAGTGGTGAACACTCCCTTGCCAAATAGTTGGTCAAAATTAGTCCTTTTGTAGTAGTTTTTCATGTTTAAACGCATTACATGCTTCACATCTTCTGGGGTGGACAAGACGGTGAGGATCTTAGGTCCGATTTTAATTTTAAAACTGTCTCCTAGTTCACCTTGCAGGCTAGTTAGAAGTGCTAGACGATCTTTTTGATACTTTAAAAAATTACCAATTATCGGAAGTCCTAAACTCGTGGGAATGGTTCTTTGCTCACTCATGATTTTTGTAAAACCTCAACTCGATACATTTGAGTTTTTTCTTGTTCGATTTCGTCCTTAAACTTATAGGTAATGTCAGTATATCCCGTTCTGTCGACCTCTGGAATCCTTAGGTAGCTTCTAATAACAACAACACCATCCTCTGCCAAAGATGGCTTCACTTTCTGCAGAAAGTTTTTCTCCAGCTCTCCTGAAAAATAAGAGGGGACATCACTAAAAGAAATATAATCATATCCATATTGTTCTTCTAAGTAACCCACTATGTCTTTTTGTTTGAAACCTGGTGTGAGTTTATTTAGAGACTCTTTCATTTCTCCAAAACAATCGGAATTCGTCTCTATTGGAGAACCTTCTTTGTATTCAATTTTACCAAGCATGCATAATTGAACAAAAAAGTTGTCCCTAGCAAGTCCATTTGCGAATAGTGTGTTAAAAGCTTTTGAGTAGTAGTCAAAGTGAGGCATGGGAATGTTCTTCTTAATGAAGTCTCCTTTGTACAAAAGAGCATTGAAGGTTGCCCTGTTTCCAATTACTCTGATTACAAAGTTCCAGCGCTTCCAAGGAAATCCCTTTTTTAAGTAGGCCTGCTGTTCGTCTAAGTTCTCACATTTAAATAAATTATGCGCCTTACTACCGAAAAGGAACTTTACGGCCTTTCCGAAAAGAGAGAAAGAATTCTCCCATTTTCCTTTATAGAGAAGGGAGGTCCATTCATTTACCTCGAATATCTCTTCAATAATCTCTTTTGCTTCAAAGCTTAGGGCCTTAAAAGTTTCCTTTCGAAACTCAATGTTATCCTCTGGAGAGTAGGGAGAATAGCCCCAAAACTTTAGATAATCATCTAGCTCAAGCTCTTTTATTAACTCCACCCTCAACGCTGCAAGGCCTAGCTGCGCCTCTGAAAGGTCAATGCAGTCGAGCTTCTCCACTATGGGAGAGAGAAGTGTTAGTGCTCGCGAGCCTGATCCACAGACGCTCAGAACCTTCTTGGATTGTAGTTTTTTTACAATCCTTCTTTCCATTTCACTATCTTCATTTGCCATGGAATAATTCAGCTTGTTAAAATACTTTTCAGACATAAAACTTCCTTGAAAGGGGTCCGCTATGTTCTTTATGACAAAACACATTGTGGATGCGATTGTTTTGAACTTTCGTAGATGCTTGCCCTATATGTGGGAAAGCAAGGGACTTAGTCTCCCAGTCTCCACAATTCTCATCTTTTCTGAGGTCGTTACCATACCCACGGCCCTTATGTTTGACTTGATGGCACTCAGTTTTCAGAAAAAGGACCTTCCAGTTCTTAAAGAAGATTTTGTTGATATGTCCCTTACGCCTAGTTTTAAAAAAAAAGTTTAGAGAAGTTGAGAGACCCACTGGATTTAAATACTTTAAAGTTCCTCTTTGGAAGCTTGTTAAAATAACATGCGAAGCTAATTGGGAAGAATTTCAACGCATTCTTAAGTTGCATTTCCGTGAAGCCAAAGACTCTAAATCTTCCAACTCCATGTTTCTGCATATCGTGGAATCTTCTCTTCGTTGTGCCCACTATGCCAGGATTAATCAAGAAAAGGCCCATGAGCGGGGATTGAAAAGTCCTAAAAACTTCTACAAGGCACTTTTGCTGGCGCATTTGAGTGCTATTCCAACGTCCAGTTTCCTGGATTTGATTGCTTGCCCTGTCCAGAGAAGGGGAGTTCCAATTCTTCATCAAGATTTGCCCCCTGTCTGGCCGGTTTGAAGTTCCTTTTTAAAAAGAGCATACTCATGGCGGGCCACCGGCGTTTGCAGGTGATCAAAAAAGTGCTCACTGACATTTCCTTTCCGAACCATTGCACCCACACATTTATTAAAGCCATTTTTTCGACCTTGAGCTATGGCCGCATGTAGCAGCGCAGAAGCAAGTTTTGCTCCTTGATATTTTGGATCTATCAAAATGGACTTAACGATCTGTTCTTGTGAGGAATCAATAAATGAGAAAACATACCCAATTTCTTGACCGTCTGGGTCTTTAATAAAGAACGAATATTGCAGATCCATTTCTTTAACTGCAGCAATGTGAACGGCGAGATATTGCTCATAGCTGATTTTCTCGTACATGTAGTTCACCGCAAATGCCTTTAGGTTTAGATTGTACAAAATTGAAGTTTCATCCTCTCTGGATAAATCAAGATTTCTAAAGGTGTATCCCTCCTGTTTGGCAGCATCAAACGCAAGCTTTGTCCTGTTAAAAGAAATAATGCTGTCATCGTAAAACATGGAAATGTAGCCCTGGTCGAGAGCAAAACCACCTTCTTTAAAAAGACCTGGATAAAAAGAGGGATTGTTTGGCTCCCAGGAATAGTCCGCACTGCCGCTTTCAACTTTAAAACGATTTCCTAGCCAAACATTAAAGTCAATTGGTCCAATGATGGTTTTAATTCCCTTGGAACCAAGCCATTCCTCTGCCTTGGTAATCAATAAGTGCCCATGTTCCTTTTCGCTTGGTGATAACTCAAAAAAGCCAAAGTATCCTGTATCTTCATAGTCTTTGGAAACGTTGCACCCTATGCGTCCAATGTCCTCGCCGTCTTTGGTTAAAATGAAAAACTCTTTTTCAACATTTTTAAAAACCTTCTCTAGACCTTGCCAATAGGGAGCTGGGGGAAGGGGTCTATCAGGATAAAGAGAGTTTGGAAGCTCTGAAAAACGCTTCATAAACTCTTTTTTATCTTGTTCCAAGCTTAGAGCGCTAATCTTCATCATTTAAAATCCTTACTTCTCCACGGGTTGCGTTTAACTCAACCATATCACCTGATTTAAGTTTTTCCATAAGTCCACCACTTACTCCAACCACTGTAGGCAGGCCAAGCTCTCTTGCAATTACCGCCGAGTGAGAAAGAAGGCTTCCTCTCTCGATAATCAACCCAGAACAAGATGGGTATAAAGGAACCCAACCTGGATCAGTTCGCTTAGTAACTAGGATCTCACCATTAAGCTGACCTGCATCTTCAATCTTTTCAGCAACAATGACCTTGCCTTTAATTGTTCCTGGGCAACATGAAGTTCCCAGAAGAAGATTGGGGTCATCGCTTATGCGAACTTTATCCTTTAGTAGGTCTGCGCTGTTGAGGATTGTTAAGTCCTTGAGGCTTACACCTGCTGCTCCATAGGTTAAGAACCTATCAGGTGGATCTTGCAAACTTGAGTTTTCACTATACTCTTTACGCCTTAATGCGGCTGTTTCTGCCAGTAGCAAGGACTCTGATTTACCATCAATAAAGTCCCAGATTTCATTAATAGTGAGGTAAAAAACATCATCTTTGGCGTTTGTAACCTCCAAGCTATGAAGATGTTTTCCAATTGCTCTGAAGAGTTTTCTTGAAACCCCAAATGCCTTTGTTCTTAGGAAACGAAGATTTTCTCTGTTTTTAACAGCATTCCTAGTGTGTTTGAGCACCCAGAAGTAAATAGCTTTTTTTATTGGTCCAAGCTGTCCTTTGACTAATTTTTCTGCCTTATTCTTAATTTCTTGTTCTCTCAGAGACATTTGCTCAACAGAGTAATTTTTCATTCTTAGATAACTTTGCAGATTGCTGAACAGAAAACTCGGATCGTCGTTTAAATCTTTCTCTTCAAGCTTTTGCTCGTTGTTGCATCTAAAACCGTAGAGATCGAGGTAGTCTTGAATATCCTTGTGTATTTCAGGCTCTGCGCCAGATTTAAGTTTGCTCCAAACTTCTGAAGCGTCGTGCTCTAGAAGAAATGATCTCTGAGCTTCATTTTTGTCGAACTTTTCGGCCAGTTTCATAAGGGTTTTAACTGGCAGAGCGCTGTCTAAATCACCCTGACCGCATAGGAGGTCATTCTGAAGGGAAGTGGAGTCCTGCTCTATTTCAAGCCATTTTTCAGTTAACGCCTTAAGTGTGCCAAAGAAAATCATAACCAAGAAATCGTTTATGATTGGCGGCTTCCAATTATAGGTTATGTTCTTCTCCCAGCGTTGATACATTTTTTTAAGGTCCTTGAGGGATTTCTTGTTAAAGTTTGTCCCCTGATACTCTTGGTAGATATCGTTGAAGTCCTTTGAGAAAGAGTGAACCATCTTATCAATTCTGAAAAAATAAAATGTTAGCTTTGAGAAGACTTCAAGCTTTTTAAAAGTACCATACTTTGGAGACTGATTCATGAAGTCAAAAAGTTTTTGGTGCTCTTCGTTGAGGTCTTCTTTAACCCCCATCATTGTTTCCATAAAGCTCTTGCTGCTTGATGAGCCAGGCATTAATAATAAAAGCTTGTACCAGTTGATCAGGTTGTAATAGACTCGTCCTTTAACAAGCCCCAACATATTTTCATATTGCTCTTCATAGTCGGAAATAATACTTTCCGGCACTCCGAGAAGGCGACAAGTCTGTCTGTACACAATTGCGTACGCCTGCTTTGTTGCAGAAAATGTTAGGGGCGTGGTCACACCACTAAAGCTTTCCACAATATTGCTGTTATCCCATAGAATTGGTTGAGATCCATTTATATCGGGATCAAAAAAAGCGTCTGGAGGCAGAGTGGTTATAGGCCTTGATTGAACTATGTAGATCACTCCCTCTTCAATCGCCCACTCAACATCTACTGGCGCATTAAAATGTGCTTCAATTTTTAGGGCAAGTTTGGCGATGTTTATCAACATTTGATCTTGAAGACTTGCGGCCTTGGCCTTTTCTTCATCTACAGGCATCTTTACAAGGCCAGGTGTGTTCTCAGCGTGGGTGAGCATTTCTTCTTTGGTCACAAGTTTGCTTTTGATTTCATAGTTCTCTCTATTTACTTTAAAGTGGTCTGCGTCCAGAGCTCCACTTACCAGTCCTTCGCATTGGCCATAAAGAGAATCGATAATAAGATTCTTAGTATCAAGTGGGTCCATTGGATTTCGTGAAAATAAGACTCCTGAAACCTCGGAGTTCACCATCTTTTGGATCACAACACCCATTTTTATGTCACTAAGTGCGAGGTTGGCCTCGACTCTATATTTAAGAGCTCTTTCGCTGTAGGCACTTGCCCAGCATTTCAAGAGTGAGCTCTCAATGTCTTGTAATTCTCTCTGGAACAAAAAACTTGAAAACATCCCAGCAAATGAGTGCTCATCCGAGTCTTCTTCCAGTCCTGATGATCTAACGGCCAAGTTTTGACCTAATAGTCCCGATGACTTAAGCTCCTTTTCAAGAATTGATCGAAGGTCTTCAGATAGAGGAGTGCTTGTAAATAGCTTGTTTATCCTTTCTTGAGCATCACTTTCGATACTAATGTTCTTAACAGCTTCTAAGAGATTTGACTCACTTAAATAGTGGTCGAGGAAATCTGTGGAGACAACCAAAAATGGAGGGACATTTACTCCGGCCTGAGCAAGTTCAAAAAGCTTTAAGCTTTTCCCTCCACCTTTTTCTTTAAAACTATCTAGAGTAGAGTTTTGGTTTAAAATCATAGGTTCTCCACGAAGTAGTGTATGGCCGGTGCCCAAACGGTGTAGATAAGGTTGAGAGATATAAGGCCTTCAAGCTTTTTAAAATCATCTGGAGCTTTAAATAGCTTTGGCAAAGTAAGAAGAATGAGGGCGGCGGGAACAAATATCCACCAAAACATTGATAGGTAAATTCCGGCCGTGATTGCTAATGCTTGCAAGATACAGATAAATAGAGCGACTTTCTTAGGGCCGTAAACCCTAAGGTAAGTTTTAAGAACTTCGTGAGCGTTTGGATCTAGCTTTCTTCCGATCTCAAAACTAAAAAACGCGCTTAAAATCAATAAACCAAACGCATAGCCTTGCGAGGACGAAATCAAATCCGCATTAAACAAAGCGACAGCGAATAAGCAGAGGGGAAAAATGACTATTTGGTGAGAAATCGCATATAGAAGCGGCCTCGATGAAAGCCAGAGTCCCACAAAGAACTCTCGGTACATTAGAAACAGCCATATCAGCGCTACGAGCAATAAAACTCCACTCGTTTTGTTGAGTAAGAATGAGCCTATATTAAATAACAGCAGTATTGCTCCCGTGGCCAAAATCAAGTTTAAAACTTGTGTTTCTGTGACTGCTTTACGCGGCAAAGGTCTGTCCGGGTTGGCTATAATATCTTTTTCAACATCCTTGAGCTCATCCATAAACCTTAATTCGCTCACAAACAGAAAAAGAGCAAAAACCCCGACGCTAAAATTAAAGACATTCATCGCCTGATTTGAGATGGCATAAGCTGAAAACATAAGACCTACTGCCAAAATTAAATTTGGGACTATAGGCAAACGTTCCTTAATAAGAATTTTAACTGGTTGCATAACCCGCCTTTTTTAAAGTTTTATTTCTATCGATTCTTGCTTTATGTCTTTTATCCCTTATGATTTTTGCATTTATGAAATCATCAAAGCCCATATCTTTGCATTGTGAAAGATCTTCTCTAGAAAGCTCTCCAACAAGTAACCTTTGAGATTCTTTTGTCCTGTGAATAAAGCATTTTGAGTGTTTGAGGATTTTATAAATTTCTTGCTCAAGGTGAAAGTCTTCTGGTGCTTGAAAGTCTCTTCCGCCATACCAGAGCCCATCTGATTTCATTTCAATACGGTCGCCCATGTTGTGCCAGAGCTTGCCTTGGTCATCAAAAAACTTGTTTTTGTGGTTCGCAGCGGCATCACCTTGGTACTCAGGTGAAACGTGAGGTCCATGCACCCATAGTGTTTCGGCCTTATTTTTCAATGTAATGTCATCAATGGGTTTTCCTAAATACAGTGTCTGAAAGAAACCAGCTTCTTTACTTTTTGACACAGCTTCCTTCAAGTCCGATAAGGCAACAGGTTCGGCTTCGCTAGATCCATATACATGTGTGAACTCAGCACTTGGCCATAGAGTAAATGCTTTTTCATAAATGGCCGTGTCTGCTAGGGCACCACCTAGATGAAAAGACTTTAAAGAGCTAACCTTTGCGTGCTTCATCAAAGTCTTTAAAAAACCAGGGCCAGCGGCCAAGGTGTCAGGACGGAACTCTTTTGGTAGCTGGTCAAGCTGGGTGAGAGTGCTGGCTTTCCAGTTTGCGGGGATTAGTAGACTTCCTTTGCCCATGCCTAAATTTAAAAGTGTTACGTTTGTAAAAATGGTTAAATCCATCCCAGGGTTGTTTTCGTAATGAAGATGCTTTTTTAGAACATTGGCCTGGTCAACCAAGTACTGGTGCTTGCGATGAACTCCTTTTGGTTTTCCTGAAGTTCCTGAGGTGAAGGTTAGGACAGCTTCTTCATCCTCTTCCATGTCTTCCACTGATATCTTTCCTTCAGGTTGTTTATGGAGCAGGGAAGAGCTAAATTTTCTAGGTATTTGGCGTATTTCTCTTGAACGAATTCCCCAGGCCTTTCCTATTATGCCGGTCATGAAAGCTTCAGGCCTTACATTGTTGATTATTTGCTCGATGCTCTTAAGAGGCATCCAAGGCTCCACAAGCAAAAGCTTTATTCCTGAGGCAAGCATCGCTATGATCATGGCATACATATCCGGAGAGGGAGCTTCAAAGATAAGCACTGTGTCTCCTCGCTTTAAACCTAGTTCATAAAGAGCCTGCTGGGCCTTTCCCACATTTCTGGTAAGTTGTCTGAAAGTAATATTCTTTCGTGGGTCATTCAAAGAGCTTAGACCTTTAAAAAAAGTTATTGCTGGACGCTCATCCAAGGAAAAATCTGAATTTAAATAATTTGCCACGCAGTTCATTAAGGCTCTTCCCTCGCTAACTTTGCCTTGGATTTTGCCAAGTCAATTTCATCTTGGGTGATTTCACAGTCATGGCCCATAATTGCTGAAAGTTTGACTCCATGCTTTCTGGCCAAGCGGTCTATCTCTATGACTTTTTTATAACTAATGTCCCGTGATAGGCTGAAGCTTTCATGTCGTCCCTCAAGGGCCAAAATTGCGGTCTCGGCGAGGCAGGCATAAACCACTTGTCCTTCCAGTCCAATGTCACAGGTGACTTCAACATCACCAGGCAATTCAACCTCCCCACTTGCGATCACCAAGACATCTGGACGCTTGGCCGCGTCTTCAGCACTTATGTCAAAAGGCCTTGAAACATCACAGATTACACAGCCGGGTTTAACTTTTTCTATATCTAAGATCTTTTTTCCCTGGGCGCTTGTGGTTGTAATAACCAAGTCGCATCGAGACAGGTGCTCATCAGGGTTTGTGCCATAGCTGACTTTGCAAGCGGGGGAGTCTTCTTTTATTCTGTCGGCCAAATCAATTAACTTATAAGGCCTAGGAGCAATAAGTATGACCTCGCTCCATCCTTGACTAAGAAGGATTGAACTCACTTTACCAATGCTCCCAGTTGCTCCAACAACCATCGCCACTCCTTGATAAATCTTTCCCTTCTTTTTAACGAAGTTCATTTTATCAATCGCATAGGATGCGGCCCACAGTGTGGAAGCAGCGGAAAGAGAATTGCCGGTGGTTACAGGCAAAGGGGCCCTGCTATTTACCGTCACCCCCGCATCACCCACGATTTTGGTGTAGGCGCCTAGCCCAAAGATTTTACAACCACTGGCGTGGGCGTCATTGGCAAGCGACACTAACTTTGCGTATATGTTCTCTTTTGGAGATGACATCATTGCCTTGGGAGTTTCTGATATTGCGTAAATTTCGCCAGTGACCTCTTTTCCTGTGGCCTTGCTTTTGATTCCTTTTACTTGTCCATAGTGAAAACCTGGCAATAACTTAAGAGCACTCTCACTTAGTTTTCTTACTTGCTTGTACCTTCTAAAGGATCTCAGAAGGGGATGCTTGAGAAGGTGGTCTATGCTAAGAGGGTGAACCACAAAACCAAACCTTTCTGTTTGCACATCGTGTTTTTCATTCCAGTCCTCTTGAGTTGGCCTGATATTAAGTTTCTCAATGAACTTAATTGTGTCATTCGAACTAACCGGAGTTGGCTCATCTTTTAAGGCGTAAAATATGGCTTCTGTAAGACTCGTTCCATAAAGAGGCATTTCTTTCGTTGCAAATGTGCAGCTTAAAATCTTTGCAGGCTTTGAGTCTTTCAACTTCTCAAGTGTGGCCTTTGTTAAATAGTCTACGATGACTGTTTTTCCGCTTAGGTCTGGAAGTTCTAGGTAATTTAGCTGTGCATTGTTTAAAATAAACACGTCGCTATTTAGAAAGTCCTTGAATTTTGGAATGTGAGCGAGCCATTGTGACGAGAAGTCTCTATTTTGGAATTGGCGTATTCTAAGCTTGTTTAGAAAGGGAAAGTTTACTTTGCAAAACTTTTCCAATTTGGATTTCGACTTTATTACTAGTGGGGTCTTCATTAAGAAATAAGGATCAGCGAATGCCATATTGCAATCTAGAGCTTCGAGCTCGCTGATCATAGGAAGTTGAGAACTGCCTAGGAAGAAACCAATAGTCTTGCCTTTAAATATTTCCGGATGCTTTGAATTTAAGTAATTAATGGCCCACGGAATATAGGTGTCCCGAACATTTCTGCCGTCCACGACAGGAGTGTTGATAGGGAGGTTTAATAGCTCTTTAACTTGTTGATGCTCAAACACTTTCCCACCTATTTTAAAGGGAGTCGGAAAGCCTGTTATGGCTATAACGTCAAACTCATGTTCGTGTTTTAAAATGAGCTTTTTAAGCAGTGAATAGTTGAAATCCACAGCAAGCCTTTTAATTCTTATGGTCTCGCCAAGTAGCTTCACTGTTTCATCAAAGTTGTCTAAAGGGCCTATTGAAAGGTTTAAGATCTCTTTCATTTTTTGTCCTTTAGGTAGTCTCTGGCTCCCTTTATGAGGGTGGGCACTGATTCCGGAATGGAGAACTCTTTTAGTTCGCCAAAGTCCGTCCTTCTTTGTCTTGTTGAGTAGTGGGCCTCAGAGAACATATAAAAGATTAACTGTTCTGGAATTCCTATCTTTTGAAGAGTCTTTCTAAGTAGAAAATTTGATCTTACAGGCACTACTGAGCACTCAATCTCCATCTCCCTTAGACACATTTCAACAAACTGGCGAAGGTTGATTTGTTCCTTCCCAACGAAGTGATATGTCTTAGTGACCTGGTCTTGTGTTGGTGAAACTATTGCGTGAGCTAACCAAGTGCACAAACTGTCGACAGGTATTAAGGGCAAGCTTGCCTTTTTGGAGCAAGGAATGGGAAAAATTCCCAACTTTTCTATGATTTGCTTATGTTTTTCCAGCTTGAATAGGAAATTTAAAAAATAGTAAGGCCCATCAACTTTTTCTATGCTGCCCTCTAAAGTGTCTCCAACAACAATACCTGGGCGGTAGATTCTCTTTTTCACATCTCCAATATGGGTCTTATGAACTAAGATTTCTCCTTGAAGCTTGCTTCGCGTGTAGTGATCATGATGGGAGTAGTTCTCAAGTCTGTCCGCTTCAAATACTTTTCCTTTCTTGTGGGCATTAACTGCGTAAGTGGAAACATGATGAAAGTACTTTAATCTTTTGCACTTTCTGGCCAGTTCTAGAGTGTTTTGAACACCAACAACATTATGTGTATAGGCATCTAAAACATTCATCTGGAGGTCATATCCTCCTGCTAAATGAAGTATGCTGTCGATGTTCTCCACTACTTCACTTAAATCTTCAACATTAAGAAATACATCATTTGATAGGATGTCTCCTTCGACCAATTTCACATTTGAGTAATTGGCAAAAGACTCTATCGCCTTAGGGACGCTTTTTGGTCTAATTAAAAGATAAATAGTTTCGTAGTCTTCCAAAATCATTGGAATTAAACGCTTTCCAATGAAGCCGGACGAGCCAGTAATTAGAAGTTTCAAAGGCCTCTCTTTTATTCAATAATGACAATATTCATAAACTTGTCGGTTACTTGATAGAAATGCTTGAGTACTTTCTGGCACCTGGCGACTTGTCAAACTCAAATCAATTTATTTACAATAACTTAAGGTTAATAGGTCTCTTAGGAAGGGAGGTTTTAATGAGCATGAAGTTATCTATTAAATTAGTTGCCCTAATAGGCATCATGCTACTAATGACGTTATCTTATTTCAATCATCTATAAAGTGAAGAAGGAGGCGAATGTCTCCTTCTTTTTTACACCAATCTAACTTGTGCCAAGTCGTATGAGCTTGAATAGTCCACATCATCAAGCAGGGCGCAAACGTTAAAAGCTTTTTCATGTGCTTGAATTTTAAACTGGGAATTTTGATTTAAGATTTCCCCGTCTCCAAAAAATGGAAGCTTGTCTCCATTTACTTCACTTACCTCTATGGAGTCTGTTTCAAAGCTTATTAGGTTTTTATCTGCATATGGGTAGGAGCCAGACAGAATTTTTAAAGCGCACTTCAAAAAGTCTTTTTTGTTCTGATGTTTAAAAATTGTAACGTTGAATTTTCCATCATTATTTCGTGTGTGTGGCGCGACTAGAAATTTTCCGGCAAGATTTGATTGATTGTTTATTAGCAGTAGAGGAGTTTTTACTATCTCAGAAAACTCCGAGCTTTTAACCTTTAAGTTGTATTGCTTTAAGCTGCCAACAAGCAACTCTTTGGTAAAGACCAACGGGTATACTGATGAACCCATATTTTTCATAAGACCTTTAAATCCAAAGATGCCCGCTCTATAAGCATTTATTTTTCCTGCCACGTCCGCTGCGCAACCAATGCCGCCGTTAGTGGCCATGTATTTACCATTGATTTCAATAAGATCTACTCTTTTATAAGTCTTGTGTTGAAAAGCTTTGATCATGCTCTTAATGGAAGATCCCATTCCAATTTCATTTGCTAAATCATTGGCAGTTCCACAAGGAATGATAAGGAGCTTTATGTCTGTCTTAGCAATCTTTTGAAGTATGCAGTTTGCAGTGCCGTCGCCACCAACGCTAAATATATGCTCAACTTTGTTTTGAATATCTTTTTCAAGCTCAATGTCGAGCTCTTCTTTTGAGGATGGAGCCTTAACAAGAAGGTCGTGTCTAAAAAGTTGCTTTTGAACTTCTTTGACCCACTTGATGTTTCCGCCCGAGGCCTTTGAATTTAAGTATACAGAAATATGACTCACGGCTTACTCCTTGCGTTACTTTGCCCTGAAAAAACAAAAATGTCTCAATACTGTGAATAATTTTCACTTGGCGAGGCCAAGTTGTGGAAATCTTTAAGTGCTGTTAACATTTTTTAACTACCAATGTCCGCAAGTGTGGAAGTCGGTTAAAGTCCGACGCTGTCCCGCAACTGTAAGTCAAACGACAAGCCAGATACACACTTGCAATACGTGGACTACCCGAGGAGGTTATTCGTGAAGTTTGTCCTATTGTTATTGCCTTTTATTGCCTATTCTCAAACCTACAAACTTGATGATGTTGTAATTAGTTCCAAACGAGACTTGTCAGGCCCTTTTTTCACAACTGATGTTGAGACTATTAAAAGTTTCGAAGAAGCAGGGAATGAGAAGTTAGTCGATGTTCTGGAAACCTTGCCCGGAGTTTCAATTAATCAAAGTGGGGCGCCTGGGCAACAGGCAACTATAAGAATAAGAGGAAGCGAAGGACGTCATGTTCTCGTACTAGTTGACGGTGTTAGAGTAAATGACCCCACAGATCCAAATAAATCATTTAACCCAGCTCTTCTAAACGTAGGTGACGTTGAAAGAGTGGAAGTTCTCAAGGGGGCCCAAACATTACTATACGGGTCTGACGCTATCGGTGGTGTCGTTAATATCATCACTAAAAAAGGAAGTGAGAAAGACTACATCACTCTAAGTGCTGGATACTCTCGAGGGATTCAACTAGACAATACATTTACCTTTGGGGATTCAGTGTTGCACACTCATATTTTTCATGACAAGGCCGAAGGAATAAGTGCTGCTAATGGGGAGGATGAAGACGATGGTTATGAAAACAAGGGATTCACGCTAAACTTGTTTCACTCATTTAATGAAAAGTTTGAAGGGGATTGGACCTTTAAAGTAACAGACCAGTTTTCAGATACAGACAATGTCGACTTCAGCACTGGAGTTCCAATTGATGCTGATGGCGATTATGCAAAAAATATCCAGCAGGTTTTCTCGCAAAAACTAAACTACAAGACTAGCTCTGGAAAATTGTCCCATTTGCTAGGCCTTAATAAGATCGACCGCTTTAACAAGTATGGTTCTTCCATTGTGGGCTCATATGGAAAAGAGCTTACCAACGAAATTCATTGGAACCAAAAAGTAGAAAATGGCTCTTACCTTCTGGGACTTGAAAACTATAGCGAGTCCTTTTCCCAAGATGATTTAGACGAAAAATACACAGGGCTCACCAGTTTGGTTTTAATAAGAGATTATAAGGAAGGTCCTGTTTTTGGACAATTGGGAGCTCGAGCAAGTTACCACACAGAAGCTGAGAGTAATTTCTCTCCCTCTATTGGCCTAGGCAAGTTTTATGGTGACCATAGAGTTGCTTTCAACTATCAACAAGGCTTTAAGGCCCCAACGCTCTACCAGCTCTACGGGCCTTTCAGTACTGGGAACAATGAGCTGGATGCTGAAACAAGTGAATATGTTGATTTGAACTATAGCTATAAAAAACTATTTGAACTGAGCCTTTTCTATAATCGCATAGATGATTTTATTGGTTTTGAGGGCAATTACATAAACACCGACTGGCTTGAAAGCTATGGCCTTGAAATTAACTCCCAAAAAAATATTGGCGCATACGAATTAAACTCAGGTCTTTTTCTTGCGAGCTTCAATCAAGCTGATGGAAAGAAGGCCCTTAGAAGACCATCTCAGAAAGTTACCTTTGGAGTGGGGAGAGATTTTGGCGAAGGCCAAAGCCTAAGGATCAGTTATGTTTGGAGCGGTAAGCGCTTCGATCGTCTAAAGACGAATGGTGAAACCCTGGAATTGGATCCATACTCTCTAGTTGATGTTCATTATGAAAGGAGCTTTAAAGACTTCACACTCAATACTGGAATTGAGAATGCTTTCGGTGAAGACTATAAAGAGGCCTTTGGGTATGCAGTTCAGCCGTTCACGGTCTACGGTAGAGTGAAGTATAGTTACTGAATCTTGTTTGGATCGCCTGCGTGGACCTGGGAGGGCTCTGCGCAGCATGATCCATCATGATCTTCCATCTCGGCAACCACACTGTTTTGATACTCTTCCTCTTCATCGTGAGAAAGTCCCAAGGTATTAGTAAGCGTTTGGGTTATTGACGGGGCCACAATTTTTACATCAAGTCCCATTTCTTCATATTGAGCTGCCTGTTGATAAGCAGATTCCATCTCTTCCAGAGAACACTCAAACAGAGTTTCTTCGCTCTGGATATCTATGATCTTTACTTTGAGTTCTTTGGACATATTGCTTCCTTGGCTGCTACGTGATATCTGCATCATAACTAATTAGCTCTTTCATGCAAAGTAACTCGGAGATTTAAGGCCTAAAAATGCTAGATCAAATGTTTTTTATTTATCGTGATGATTTCGTCTGTAAACTAGTTGAGAAAATGGCCGCTGAAGAGGGGATTAAATGCTACACCCTATCAGAGGTTGATGAGAATTTTGCTTACATTTTAGATGATGTTCGACCTCAGGTGGTAATTGTGGACCAAGTGTCATGGGAGAAAAGCTCTGAATTAATTGGAGAATCCCTAAAAGACGCCACTTCTGAATTTAAAACCTGCCTTCTTCACAAAGAAGGTGAGTTGGCCGGATTTGATTTTCAGATGAAACTGCCGATAAAAGTAGAAAGCTTTATTGAAGAAGTTAAAACTCTACTAAGGTAAAATGGACAGAAACAAACTTTTCACCATCTTTGGCATTATTTTAACGATAGCGTTCTTCGCTGTGACTATTTACTACAGAAGTGGGATTTTCGAGTAGTCTTCTTTGGAGCTATAAAAAAACACGACAAGTTTCTGTCTTGAGATTTCAAAAGATTTTCAACCAATTCTTGATAATGGGTATTAATCCACTGAGCGGCAAATGTTGAGTGTGTTTGAAGTATTAATATTTTATTGTTTAAAACTAGTGGTTTAGCTTTTTGAAACCATTGTCTATGAACTTCTTCACCAAGAATAAAGCGCAGTTGTTCAGACACTATACTCCATGAGTGTTGAGCTTTTAAAACAGGATTGTCTCTTTCAGTATTAAGTATTTCTTTCAATCTATGATTGATGCTTCTCTTTAATCTGTCTTCTGCTTGTTTGGTGCTGTAGCCCATGGAGGTTGAACCTTTTGTGTAGTCAAGGGATACGACAATAAAGAACTTGTGACGATTTTACAACCGTTTTGAATTGATTTTTTCCTACTCAATACTTTAGTTTAATGAAGTTGACTGGCCCTCGGGTCATCAGGCGCAAGTATGTACTTTTTTAAATTCAATCTATGAAAAATAAAGTCTGGAACTTTGATTCTATAAAAGATGCCTTGTTCATGATTGATGGTTTTTATCACGTTACAGTTTGCCAAAACTTTTGATTGGGCCGCTCCATCTTCATAAGGAATGAATAAATCAAAGTGTTCTTGCTTAGCAAGAAAGTAGTTAACGATGTATTGTCTAAGGTTGCTAATGTCCTCATCATCAAAAGCGGAGACCAAAAAACTTGCTTTAAAATTTCTTAATGCAATCTTAGGCAGAAATGGATCCTTAACTTTATCTTTCTTGGTAAAAACAATGATTTGATCTTTGCCTTCTAAGTTAAGCTCAGACAACGTTTCTTCTGTTACTTTCAAATGCTTTTTATAATTTGGATCAGAGAGATCGCAAACAATAATTAAAAGGTCTGCCTCCATCGCTGATTCTAGGGTTGTCTTAAAACCCTGTACTAGGGTGCTGGGCAGGTTCTGGATAAAACCGACAGTGTCGATAAGAATCATTGGAGGTTTTGTGTCTGGGTTTAAAGTTCTGTAGGTTGAGTC
Organism: Halobacteriovoraceae bacterium; assembly: GCA_002711995.1. GTDB lineage: Bacteria > Bdellovibrionota > Bacteriovoracia > Bacteriovoracales > Bacteriovoracaceae > UBA845. The sequence goes on from PASN01000013.1 coordinate 76,910, forward strand.
AAGTGTGGCAAAGAGCATATTCTCAGAAAGCACATCAACCTTGCAAAGCTTATTCATGAGGCTGGACTTCCCAGCGTTTGTGTATCCAACCAAAGCGGCAGTGACTGCTTGGTTTTGGCGCCTTTTTTTCTGCTGTTCTCTAGACTTTGCAATCTCTTCCAACTGCTTTTTGTACGTTTCGATCTTTCTACGAATGATTCTTCTATCAAGCTCCAGTTGCTGTTCACCTTCACCTTTTTGGTAGGTTCCACCTCTTTGCTTGGTGAAGTGGGTCCAGAGTGATTGGAGTCTAGGAAGCATGTATTGAAGCCTTGATATTTCAATTTGTATCTTGGCGTCTCTTGTTCTGGCGTGATGGGCAAAGATTTCTAAAATGACTTGGACTCTATCTATGACCTCAAGGCCTGTGATTTTTTGAATATTCCTTATTTGAGAGGCGCTTAATTCGAAGTCAAAGACGAGGTAGTGACACTCGTCTCTTTTGGCCTCTTCAGCGATCTCTTCAAGTTTGCCCACTCCAAGCATTGTGCCTGGGTCAAGCTGCTTTCTTTTTTGCCAGTAAGATTTCCCCGCTTCAATCCCAAGCGTTCTAAGCAGCTCTCTTAACTCACTTAGGCCCGCCTGTGTCTCTTGTTCATTTGAGTGATGCTCAAAGCTTTCGCACACGATACTTACTAAGGCCGCCTTGGATCCAATCTTTACTTTGTATTCTTCTTGGTTCATTTAACTTCCACTTCGATGTTGTCTATAAGGCGAACTTTGTTCACTTGATAATTTCCAAGCACGACTAGTTTTCCCTCAAACTTCTTAGGGACTGACAAGTCATTTGCGTTTCTCACTTCAATGTAGTTGAAGGATTTGTCCCTATTTAAAATTTCATTTATCTTAACTTGAACGGCCTCAGGCCCTTCACCTTTCTTTATTAAATTGGATATCTCTTGTAGTGAATTGTAGAGTGCCAGTCCCTTGACCTTTTGTTCCTGGCCTAAGTAGCTATTTCGACTGGACATGGCAAGGCCAGACTTCTCCCTAACAATTGGCATGCCCTCGACTTTTACCTTTAGGCCTTCCTTTTCACTCATAAGCCTTATTAAGGTCACCTGTTGAAAGTCTTTATTTCCAAAATAAGCTATTTTGGGATTGGTGATTTTAAAGAGCCTTTTAACCACCGTTACTACGCCATCAAAGTGTTTTGGTCGCACTTCACCTTCTAAGATTCTTCCAAGCTTCCCAGCACTGACGTGGTCATTGAAACCTTTTGGGTAGATCTCACCCTCATCTGAAGGCGCGAATACGATTACAGTTTTCTCTTCATCTTTGAACTTTGAAATTGTCTTCTCAATCTTTTGCAGATCTTCTTCGAGACTTCGCGGGTACGTTTCAAAGTCTTCACCCTTGGCAAACTGTATAGGATTAACAAATATTGAAACTACGGTAAGTTCATTTTCCTGCAATGACTTTTCAACCAAGCTCATATGTCCATCGTGCAGGTTGCCCATGGTTGGGACTAATCCCACTTGCTTTGGCCTAAGTTTTGATCTTAAGGTGTTAAATTCTTCTATGGTGGAGCAAAAATAAAGCATCAGTTACCTAAGGCCTGTTCAATTTTTTCGGCCAATTCTCGTTTGGATAGACGGCCTGAAAAGAATCTCTCGCCACTTTTTAAAATGGTGTATTGGTTCTCACCACTTCCAAATCCGATTGAGTCCTTATTGTGATTGGCATGAACGAGGTTCCCAACCAATACGTCAACTGGCTTGTCCTTCCATTTTTTAACAAAGGTATCAAGCCTATCGTTGGATTCAGCGGCGAAGCCGACAATCTTTTGATTTGTCTTTCTATCAAGCATGTCTTTCAAAACATCTGGGGCCTTAGAGATGCTAATGGAGTTCCCCAGATCTCCCTTTTTCATTTTCGATTGGCTCTGGGCGAATTCAATGTCACTCAATGCGGCGCTGGAGATATAAGTGTCATGACTTTCAAAGTGCTCTTTGACGGCCTCATGCATCTCTCTAGTGGTAGAAACTCTTATGACCTTGGAGTTTGGCAAGTGGGTTAGGTAGTCAATCTCTTTACATGAATACCTGCCCGCTATCAATGTAACTTGGCATCCAGTTTTTAAATATTGTTTGGCCAGTTCAAGGCCTGTTTTTCCTGAGGATGGATTTGTAAGATATCTTACTGGGTCTAAAGGAGCTATTGTCGCTCCTGTAGTGATTAAGATTTTTCGGTTAACTTTTCCGAAATTGATAATGGGAGTAACCGTTGCGATAAGTTCAACGTCTGCAAGTTTGCCTGCGCCCTCGTCCCCGCATGCTAATAGCCCTTCTTTGGTTGGGTGAATAAAAACATTGTCCAAGCAGCTTAACCTTTCAAAGTTATTTTCCGTTAGGGGATGATTAAGCATATTTGTGTTCATCGCGGGAAAAATTATTGTTGGCGTATTTGGACTGGCCAGGAAGATGCTTGTAAGAAGATCGTCACACAAACCATTGGATAGTTTTGCTAATGAGTTTGAGCTGGCCGGAGCTATGAGTATTCTTTCGGCCCACTTAGACAGTTCAATGTGAAGAACTGACCTTTCCTTCATGGCATCTAAATTAAAATCATCGTCTGGACTAAAGACTTCCTGTGCTCCTAGGTACTTAAAAACCTGAGGTTTAACAAACTCCAGAGCGCCCTTGGTTAGAACCACTTTTAAATCATGTCCATCTTTAACGAGCTGTCTGCAAATATCTAATGACCTGTATGCGGAAATTGAACCGCAAACACCCAATATAATTTTCAATCTTTGACCTTTTCTAGAAATTTTAACAATGCTTTGTGTATCAGATCAGGATTGAAAAGTATGGACGCGCATTGTTGAAAAGAGTCATTTCTCAGCTCGGTAAAAAGCTTTTCTCCGTTTCCACCGGTAAAATGGAGTTCGTCATAGGAAAGTTTGGCCAAAATAGACCTTATGGGCTCAATAAAGGTGCACATAAGACCGCTAGACATGGCCGTTTGAGAGTCTCTAGGCATTAATTCTATTTTAGGATTTGGATCCTTAGGTCTGTATTTATCCAAGTTAAAGCCAAAAGAGTATGTATCCAGCAATAATCCCAATCCTGGTAAAATGAAACCACCTTGGAATCCTTGCGGGGTTACCAAGTCCACTGTGGTAAAAGTGCCGCTATCAACAAGTGCAACTGATTTCTCATCTGAAAAGAAGAGATATGCAAGAATAAGTCGATCCAGGCCTAGGGTTTCGCTGTAGTTGACGGGCATTTCAAGAAATTTTTGGTCTTTAAAGTAATTAGAGACGTCGTAGACTTTAAAGTCGGAAAGCTCTTTTCGGTTCCTTGCCACATTTACACAGGCGCAGGTTGTGTTTGTTGGAGACAATGAGTGGCGAGCAATTAGCCCTGAGAGGTCACCATCAACTTTTTCTATTAAAATGCTCTGGCCATCAAAAAGTGCATATTTTGTGAGAGTGTTGCCACCGTCAATTGTGAGAGTGAACTTACTCACAGCCATCCTTTAGATAGCTCTGGATCAGCTCTTTTTTAGTTTGATACATATTGGCAATTGGAGTGCAAAAGCCTGGCACCTTGTCTGGACCTAGGCCTAGAAGATCATTGATCACCAGGACTTGTCCATCCACACCTTTTCCCGCGCCAATGCCGATTGTTGGTATTGAAATTTGATTAGTAATTTGAGTCGCGGTTTTTTCCTCAACGCACTCAAGAACAAGAGCGAATGCTCCGGCCTTTTCAAGCTTTTTAGCATTTTCTATCAATAGCTCACTTGATGATGCTGACTTTCCATGAACATAGTAGCCACCTTGCTGGTGTACTGATTGAGGTGTAAGCCCTATATGCCCCATGACAGGTATGCCAACTTGGGTGAGTCGCTCTATAAGTTCAAGCTGATAGGGGAACGCACCTTCCAGTTTTAGGGCCTCGGCCTGGGTGTTTCTAAAAAGTTTTGCGCCATTATCAAGTCCCTGTTCCAAGGTGTTGTAACTTCCAAAGGGAAGGTCAACCACGACAAACTTATCTTTGGCGCCTCTTTTTACGGCAGATCCAAAAACTTCCATTTCATTTAGTGTCACACTAATTGTTGTCTCATAACCTAGAACTACATTGCCTAGGCTATCCCCAACCAAAATCATGTCTAGCTCGGTCTCGTTTAACATTCGAGCAGTTTGATAGTCATAGCAGGTGAGCATCTGAAGTTTTTGTTCTTTACTCTTAAAGGATCTTATTTTTCGAGTGTTCAGTTTGGAATTCATTTCTAGTAAAGCTCCTTGCTTAATCTATCATGGACTTTGGTAAGTCTTTCGTTTTTCCACATTTGAGTGATGCTGCTTTTAAGCTCTGTCACATCAGTGTTTTCAAGCTTGTCCTGGAATTTCCAGTCATTGATGTCGTTATATAGTTTTTCTAGTTTGTTTGTGAAAGATTTATCAAAAAAAGTTTGTCGACCAATTTCAGAGCCTACAAGAGCGTTTGGACTTATGAGTTCAAAGAACTTTGCTGGACCCATTTTAACCATTGCTTCAGCAATGAGCTTTATCTCATGCCAGCATTCAAAGTAGGCCGTTTCCTCATTTATGCCCTTCTCAATAAGTTTGTTAAAGCTATGAAGGGCGCTATACGGCAAAATTGAGCAAAGAATAGTTTGCTCTGAAAAGAGGTCGGCCTTGGTTTCCATTTCAATGGTCGTTTCGTGAAAACTTTTGATTCCCAGGTCTTTGGCTATTTCTGAAATCAGGTTTAAAGAGCTTTCTTTGTTTTTGGCGCATTCGAGACTGTAAACACCACCAATTGCTCCTTTAGTTTCATATTGAAACCTCATTTCGCTGGCAATTGCCTTGGGTGCAAGAAGAAGCATATTTAAGTTTGGGTATTCTTTAGAAAGTTTTTCGAAATATAAAGAATGTCCGTGTGCAAATATGAAGTTACATTCTTCTTTATTATTAAGTTTTTTCAGAACATTTCTATGGGTTGAGTCTGGTGTAAGAATGGCAATGTCTCTAGTGGGAGGAGTAGAATTTTCGTTCAGCTCAAAAACCTCAAGACCTAGCTCAACGGCCAAGTCCTTGGATCTAGAGGATGGCCTAAGTCCGACATAGACCTTATACCCTGAATCCCTTAGGTTAAGTGCCCAGGTCTTTGCCTGATTCCCGAACCCTATTAATGTCAAAGACTTATGCATAGTTTCAACCTTTTGGCCTTAGTATCATGACAACAACTCCATATCAATGCTATATTGCCGCAAAGAGCAATAGGAAGGAAGGATAATGCAAACTTCTCCAGCATTCTTGTATGGCGAGTCAATTTTCACCAGCTCTCGGGCTAAAGACGGACAGCTGTTTTTTAAAGACTTTCATCTTGAGAGACTATTCTCAGGCATTGAGAACTATTATTTGGGTAAAGAGCTTGAGTCTGACCAAAAAAAAGCGCTTTTGGAGAAAATTGATAACTTTTTAATGGACCTTGAAGGCAGTGAAGAGTTTCGTGTTCGATTAACGATGTTTGCAAATCCAAGAAATGGGATTTTACCTGATGACTTTACATTTGAAGATTTAAATCTTTCATGTGAGGCAAATAAACTTAGTGAATCTCAAATGCCAGTTAGTTTAAAAACCTATCCTTCACCTTTTTCCTTGGACTACCCAAACTTAAAGATGGGCTCTTATATGCCACTTTTGAGACTAAAATTGATGGCAAGGCGGAGTGGGGCGGATGACGCTTTACTCTTAGATAACCAAGGTGGAGTTATTGAATCCACAACAAGCAATATTGTTTTTTATAAAGGGAGTGAACTTTACACTCCAAAGAAACGAATATTAAACGGAACAATAATAAAGAGTTTAAAAGAAGAATTTAATTTAATAGATCAAGAGATCAAATTGAAAGACGTGAAAGAGTTCGACGGAGCCTTTTTAACCAACTCTGTAAACATCATAACGCCTGTGTCAAAGGTTGATGAAGTTTCATATGAGTTGGACACAGACAGGCCTGCCAGAATAAAAGATGCGCTTTTGACGAGAGGTTACAATGAAAAATAAAATTGAGGTGGCATGCCCCAAGTGTGGCAAGAAGTTTAGTTACTACTCCAGCGAATTTCGACCATTTTGCACAAAAAAATGTAAAATGATCGATCTTGGTCATTGGTTTGAAGAGTCGTATAATATTAAGGGAAGAGACAACTCGGTTTACATTGAAGACCCAGACAAATTAAAAGATTTGCTTAATGAAGATTACTAAAAAATTTCTTACAGATGCCCAAGAATTCGCCCTAGATGTAGGGTATGAAGCCGGGGAGATTCTTTTAAAGTTTCAAAGAAAACGCAATACTTTGGAAGTGATGGACAAAGGCTCGGAGGGGATAGCAAGTGAAGCGGACATTAAGTCTGAAGAATACATACTGAATCGTATTCAAGAAGAATATCCTGATCACTACATCCTCTCGGAAGAAGATTACAATAAAAATCCAAAAGCAAGTTATGAAAAAGCGGCAAATGAAGAGTTCGCTTGGCTAATTGATCCATTGGACGGAACTAATAACTTTGTTAATGGAATCCCATTGTATGCTGTGTCTATTGGCCTGCTTTATAAAGGCGAGCCAGTCATGGGAGTTGTTTATAACCCGACTAGCGGAGAATGTTTTTTCGCCTCTAAAGGACAAGGGGCGTACTTAATAGATTTTCGCATCAATCCATTTAAAAAATATCACTTGATTACAGACAAAAATACTAAGGAAATGCACGAATGCATATTCTCTCCTGCGCCAATCTATGAAACCAGTTCAAGGTTTGAGAAACATTTATCTGTTTTCAGAAACAATATTATTGGAGCGAGAGCGGTGAGAAGATTGGGCACTGCTGCCCTTGAGCTATGCTATGTAGCCAATGGAAATTTCGATGGTTATTGGGAAAAAAACCTTAAACCATGGGATGTGGCCGCAGCAGGAGTGGTGTGCAAAGAGGCAAAGGTTAAAATGACCGACTTTGACGGTAAGGATTATACTCCTTTTGATCTATCGATTTTAGCCGCAAGAGAGCCACTTCATGGTAAGATATTTGGAGCGATTAAAAGATGAGGTCATTCTTCCTTCATTGACAACAATTGCTGTGAGTTCCTATAATTGTAAATGTATGAAATTCCACGGAGGGGATTAGTTTGAATTCACTTATAAATTACTTAGACAAGTACCACGCCCAGCTTACAGTTTTATTGTTAGGGCTGTCGCTTATCATATTCGCAGTCTTTGTTTGGGTATGGTTTTATAATAGAAAAAAATACCATCACCTGAAGCACCAAATTCCTGCCTCTGTGGTTAAAAACTATTTAGATTCTATTATTCAAAATTCCACCGCTTTAAAATCATCATTGTTTAGAGGGGGAGGACTTGAAGTTGACGCTCAAGGCGTTCCTTCTGTCATGCCTCTTTCAGACCTTCCAAGCAGCACTGAAATAAATGTTGGCTCAGGCTCTGATGACAGCGCTCTTAGAGCTGAAGTTTCAAAACTTCAGGCCCAGCTTGCAGAAAAAGACAATGTAATTAAAGATCTTGAGAATAAAAACACTGAGCTTGGTGGAGAAGTTAAGGCCAAGCAGGAAAGAATTGAAGAGCTAGAGGCGTTGCTTGCCAAGGCCGAGTCTGAAGCGGGATCTAGCGATGGGGATCCTGAAGCTGCTCAAAAAATGGAAGCGCTACAAAAGGAGCGTGACCAACTTGAAGAAGAACTGAAACAATTTGAGATAATCTCTGACGATCTGGCAGACCTTAAACGACTTAAGCAAGAGAACGCTCAACTTAAAAAGTCGCTTGGCGAAGGTGATGGCGCCGCTTCTGAACCGGCAGAACAGCCAGAAGACAAGGTTGAAGTTGCTCCACCTGTCGAGCAAGAGTCTGAACCACAAGAAGAGCCACTTGAAGCCGCTCCTGCTGTTAGTGAGGAGCCTGCGCAGGCGGAAGAAGCTCCAGAGGCTGAAGCCGCTCCTAGTGAAGAATCTGAAGAGCCTGCTGCTCAAGCTGCAGCCGCAGGTGAAAGCTCCGGAGAAGAATCCGAAGAAGAGGGTGAAACAAAAACACCTGAGGATCTTCTTAGTGAGTTTGAAAAGATGCTTGGTTAATCAACTAGAAGGTAAATATGAAATTAATTGCTCTTTCCTGCATGCTGGCGCTTGGCGCGCTGGCGAGCTTGCCTGCAACCGACAAGGTATCACTCAAAACTTCATCCCTAGCAAAAGAAAGTAAAAAATCAGCTCAAGACATTGAAAAAAAACTACTGACTTTATACAAAAGAAAGTACTCATCCAAAGTAGGGTTGAATATGCTAAAGAGTGAAACTCTTAGCAAAGCTCAAAAGGCGGTCCCAGCTCTAATTAAAGTCATGAAAAGCTCTACGTACCCAGATAAGAATAGATGGGTTGCAACTTTTATGTTGGGCAGAATTATGGGGAAGAAATCATCAAGCTTTATTTCGAAGTTTGCTTTTCACCCCAACTGGATGCTTAGACTGGCCGCTTTAAAAACTCTTTTGGCCTTGGATCAAAGACAGTACAAAGGTATATACGCTAGGGCCTTGAAAGACGATGCCTTAATCGTGAGGATGCAGGCCTTAGACAATATTAAAGCAATGAATTTGAATGAGCTTGCGCCATATGTGTGGGCGATGCTTTATGACAAGTCCAACTATGCGGGCCAAAGTGGGAAGAGAAAAAGAGCTCACATTATAAAGCAGGTAATCTCCACTGTGGGAGATCTTAAGTTTGAAAAGGCCAAAAAGCCGCTGCTTACGATGATTCAGGATAAAAAGTATCAAGACATCTTCTCAGAACTGGACTACTCATTGAAAAAGATCACTGGTAAAAGCTCTCCCAAAGGGGCCTCAACACTTAAAAAGAAGTTCTGGGCAAATCTGGCAAATAAATCAAAGGTAATTAGATAAAAAAATGGCCGCTTTTAAAGCGGCCTTTTTATTTAGAATGATTCGAGCAATTCTTTTTCGCGGGCCTTGTCTATTTTCTTCAACATGTTGTCATTTTCAATTAAACGGCCAATCCTATAAAGCAAAGTTTTTTCTTGAATACCATCGGTGGGAACCTCTTTCCATCCTTGAAGAAAGTCATTCTCGACTCTTTGTCGCTTAAAAATAGTAACCTTGCTCACCTTTCTTCCATAGCTGTAGCCTTCGGCCACATTCACCAAAAGTTTGAATTCTGCCGCCTTAACGGCGTCAGCGCTTCCGAAAGCGTCTGTGAAGTTAACCTGTAGGGTGTTGTCCATCCAGCGGGTTTTGATTTTGCCCGCTTCCTGGTTTTGGTATGCTATGTCAAAGCGTTTCATTACCTGAATGACCGCTTGCCACGTTTGAGTAAAGTCAGATTTGTAAGTTTGAGAAGGCATTTCAAACTCTTCGGTTATCTGGCGGAAGTTCTCGTAAGAAGCACAGGAAACCGCAAACCATAAAATTATAAAAATCTTTTTCATCTTCTTAATCTTATCAGGACAAGCTGAAAAATAAAGAGGGCAAGCCACACGGGCATTAAGGCCCAAAAACCATATCTTTGAAATATTGTCGGAGCGTAACGGGCAAGTTTTAACTCTAGATCAAGATTGCCGGTGACTCCAACACCAAGCCTTTTAACCTCTTGTCCATTGACGTTGATAAAGGAGGATATTCCGGTGTTGGTTGATCTTATTATAGGAAGATTTAATTCCAAAGCTCTCCACGTTGTAAGAAATAGGTGCTGCTCAGGTTCGGATGTGTCTCCATACCATGAATCATTAGTGAGGTTAATTAAAGCGTGTGGCCTAAACTCAATACTATTTAAATACTCCCTCAAGAATTCGGGCTTTAAGATTTCATAACAGATAGTGTTTATGAAAGTGTGTCCTGTTTCAATTTTGAAGACTGGAAAGCTCTTTCCTTCAGAGAAAAAAGAAATATTGTCTATATACTTGCTAAGAGTTTTATTCAAAGGCCCAAACGGGAGAGTTTCACCGAAAGGAATGAGTATGTGTTTGTGGTACACATTTTCAAATTCACCCTCCGAATTTATATGAAAGTTGGAATTGTATTCGCTTTGAAAGTAGTCTTCTCTAAAACCTAGGGAGTCGTAGCCTCCGACAAAAAGAGAGGAGTCGTGCCTTAACGCCAAGTCTTGAAATAGTGTTGGAACTTGAGTCTTTCCAACCTCCTTAGAGGACTGCATCGCATATGGATAGGCAGTCTCTGGCCACACTATTAAGTCTAGGTTGCCTTTATCGTAAGGCATCTGACTTAGATCCCTATATCTTTTTAAAACTTGAGAAACGGAAGCATATCCGCCTTTCTCAGAGTCCACCTTTAAAAAGTTGCTTATATTGGCCTGTACAAGCCTAACGTTTAGTTTTTCAAGATCCTTTCCAATTGGCTCCGGCGTTTTCTTTAAGAGAGGGTTGGAAACAACAAATGCGAATACTGCAACTATATTAAGGTAAGAAACCTTTTTATATCGTACGAATCCAATACCTTCCATAATCAGAAGGTAGCTAAAGAATGAATAGTAAGGAATGCCGCCTATAGGCGCCCAACCCAAATAGTCTCCAAGTTTTGCCCAGGGCTGACCAATCATGACAGGAAACTGTTGGGGGGTGAAGTACTCAATAAAAGTAAATAGAAAAGCGGCTAATAGGGCAAAGAGTGAAAACCTTTGTTCAATAAACTTTAAAAAATAACCTTTCTTATAAATCAAGTGTGTCCCCAAAGTGAAAATCCAAAGGTGGGGCGCGATTATAAAAGTGAAGAAAAGGCTTAAAAGCAAGGCGACGATATACGGAAGTTGCCCAAACTCGGCCAAAGTGTCGGCAACCCAATAAAAGCCAATAATGTTATATGAAAGACAAAATGAAATAGTGTGAAGCACCCTGGATTTAAAACTTAAAGGTTTCAAAAGGGTATATAGAAGCATTCCCATCCCAAAAAGCTGGGTAATGAGTAGACCACTCCCGAAGCCAGTGGGGAAGCCTGAAGAGTAAACAACTCCGGCTAAAAAAGAAAAAGCGTATGGCCTAAATTTTTCCATACGCAGATTCTATTAAAATAAATGTGAATAAGCATTACTTTTTGGCGAGTTTTCTAGCATTTCCACTTAGCAGTTTGTTGTGAGCAAGTGCTGCAATATCCATAGCTCTAGCTGCATCGAGCTTTCCACCACCTAATACCTTTCCTTCTAAGGACGGTACATTTAAAGAAGATGAAAGAAGAATATTTCTAAGGTGGTCATGGTTGAATTCAGGATACTTTGCTTTAATAAGAGCAACCACTCCAGTAACAAACGCTGTTGCTTGAGATGTTCCTGTCATATAACCAGACCCGTTGCCGTGGATTGCAGATTTAATTCTATGTCCTGGTGCTGCGATATCAACAGACTTAGAGCCATAGTTTGAAGAAGAAATGATCTCATTCTTCTCATTGTGCGCTCCAACTGTAATGATGTTTGAAAGTCCATAGCTCGCTGGGTAGTATTTGTTTTGCTCAATATCGATATTGCTCTTTTCATTACCTGCCGCCGCGATAATCAAAATTCCTTTAGCCTCCGCCTTCTTTAGGATCTCAAGCTCTTTATCACTAGGCTCAGGTCCGCCGCCAGAGTAGTTGATAATGTCCACGTTTTGATCAACAGCATATTCCAACGCTTTGATTGTTGAGTTCAGGTTATCTTGTCCAGATGCCTGAGGATTATAGTACTTGAGGGCCATTAGCTTAACCTCAGGAAATACGCTTTTAATAATTCCCGCTACGTGAGTGCCGTGTCCGTGAGTGTCTATCGGTTTAGTTTTTGAATTCTTTTCGTCTTTCTTCTCGTTCTTCTTTGAAAAGTCTACACCATAGTTTTCCGGCCCAACCTTTCCTTCTGAAACATAGATATTGTTTGCTAGAAATGGGTGGTTGTATTGAATTCCTGTATCCACTACGGCCACAACCACGTCCTTTTTCTTTGTGAACTTTTCCCATGATTGCTTTAAGTTGATTGAAGCAACTTTGTTTTTTGGGTTAATTGCCCAGCTTGCAAACATGCCTGAAAGATAAGACTCCGAGTAGTAAGTTTGAGCTTTTTTAATTGATGGAGTGGATTTCATCGCTAAGGCCTGTGTATTACACAATAAAGTGAATGCCGTTGCGATTGATAGTGTTAGCTTGTTCAAAATCATCCCTTTTCCTTTTTAAGATAGTCACGTTTATAGAAGCAAGTTGCTTGCCAAAAGATGGACCTGATTCTAGGGACTTGAGATCTTATATAATGGAGTGGGTGTATGCATTTTTGAAAACTGTAAATAGATTAGACAGTTTTGGATTGGTGCTATCAAAATTTTGGACAAAAAAAGAGGCGCTGGTAGCGCCTCTCAGTAGGATTTGTTTACAGATTGATCTAGGCCCTACGGAACCTTTGAGAGCTTTCACGCTCTTTTTCTTCCGCAACTTCAAGGCAAAATTCGGCCCAAGGTTGGGTCTCGAGTCGTTTTTCGCCTATTTCTTCGCCAGATTCAATGCAGAAGCCATAAACCCCTTCTTCAATTCTTTCAAGGGCGGCCTCTATTCTTCTTAGCTTTGTCATCTCGCGATCACGAATGCTAAAACTTACTTGTTGGTTAATTGTGGATGACGCAAGGTCTGCCTCATCGGCCAGGTCGTCTGATTGGATGTGAAGATCCTCGTAGTCATTCATAATACCACTGTTAAGGATTTGTTTTCTCGCTTCCAATAACTTGTGCTTAAAGTGTTCAACTTTCTTCTTATCCATAAAGATCTCCTCCTTGTAAACCTCTGAGCGCCAATCCATGCGCGGGATAAAGTATTTTAACGTGTAGTTGACCTTAAGAGCAACTTTAGATTTAGGTAGGCAAATATTTAAGGTCTAAGTTAAGTATTGCGCGGTGTGTTTGACATACCAATTTGCTCAATAATAAGATTTTAAGTTAACTTAATGAATATTGTTTAGTGGTGGTGAATGCCTGCTTTTCTTAAATTTATATTCCTGTGCCAAATGGTTGCTATTGCTTCTTGCGCTAAAAAAGTAGAGAACGATTTGGACAAAAGAATTGCTAGAACTCAACGCAACCAAGTTCAGTTGGATCCTGTTATACACAGATTCTTTCAGGAGCAAGAGCTTGGATGTGATAAAGGTGAGTGTCATCCCTCGGTGGCAAAGTTAACTATATTTGAAAGAGGAGCCTTGCAGTTTTGCTCAGGAGTGCTGGTTGCTCCAGATGTGATTTTAACAAGCTCCAATTGCTTAACGAGAAACTTAAAACTTCCAAATATTTCTTGTTTGAACAATGTCCATGCTGTCTTTCCTGGCCTTGGCTCCATGAAGCAAGAAAGTGTAAAGTGTGACTACGTTTTATCTTCCAATATACTTCAAGAGGACAAAGATCCTGCTCTTTGGAGAAGTGATTTTGCTTTTTTAAAACTCAAAACCTCACCTGGCAGAGAGCCTTTGCGGATAAGCAGGGACGGTTTAAAAGAAGGTCAAAGCTATCGTCAGTTTAAAGTTGATATTTCAACTGACACTAGCGCCAAGCTTTCAAGATCAAAATGCCAGCCTCACTACAATAGTTATGCAAACCCTTTTTCCAGAGAAAGGTATTCTCCAATGATGACTGTGTCAGGTTGTGCCTTTTCAGAAGGGAACTTGGGTTCTCCGCTCCTCAACGAGAGTGGAGAGGTTGTAGGTCTTGTAAGCGCAAACATGAACACGGAGCTTAGAAATTATATTCTGGCCAATGATATGATGCTTGGTGAGATGGTTCCTATACAGCATGTGAGCAATTTGTCCTGTGGCGACTTTCCTAGAGAAGTGAGCGCTGGCAGGCAAAGTAAGCTCGAGTGTGAAAAAACAATCGATACGCTTACCTTGGATCGCTACAGGTCAAGACTTTTAAGTTCTCGCAAAACTCATTTGGAAAACATGAAAAAAATAGAAAAAGAACTTGAAAAACCAGACAAGTATTTCAAGTGGGATATTAAGTTTTACGCCAATAACAAGGGCAATGTTCTTGAGGCCCACTTTGGCAGACCTAAATGTTTCTACGACATAGACACTTGGATCTCAGAGTTCAGCGGTGGCTGGAGAGGACGATCAGTCTATACCTATGGATTTATAGAAATGTCTCATAAAACGTATAGATTAGAGACAAAACTAGATTCCCTTCTAAGGCCGGCCTCCACAATCAAAGAGGAAGGCATGAAAAATTACAAAATCGAATTTAATCCAGCTAGCTCATACTTTGAAGATCAAACAGACGTAACAATCACTGGCCAGCTGTTCGATTCAAGTTCAGAGCAAAACTATTCGAATATAACAAATATTTGCACGGAGTAAGGAGACCTTTATTGTTTAAGGTCTCTCCAACTTTTTCCTTTTCTGCGGGCAGCGTTTCTTTGCCAGTAGTCCACGGCCTTTAGGTGCTCTTTGTAAGTGCTGGTAAAGACGTGGGTTCCGTCATTCTTGCTAACAAAGTAAATGTAATTGTGCTCCTCTGGGTCAAGAACTGCTTTAATCGCGGCAAGAGAAGGGTTTGCAATTGGACCTTTAGGAAGCCCTGGAATTTTATAGGTGTTGTAGGGTGTCTTTTGTAAAAGGTGCTTTTTCTTTAGGTTGCCATTATAGTTCTCCCAAATACCATAAATGGTGGTTGGGTCGGCCTGAAGTCGCATTCTCTTTTTCAGCCTATTTAAGTACACGCCTGCAATCGTTCTTCTCTCAAACTTAGCTCCCGTTTCCTTCTCCACAATTGATGCAAGGATTACAACTTCATGTGGTTTGAGATGGCTTTGATTAAAGTCGAGAGAAGAGGTCTTCTCTTTGAAGAGTCCAAGCATTGTTCTTACAACTGTTGAAGCTGGTGTGCCTGGTGCGAACTTATAAGTGTCAGGAAACAAGTAGCCCTCAAGGGAAGGAGCGTCTATGCCCAGCTCTTCGACGTACTCTTGCTTTTTGACCTCTTTAACAAAGTCTTCGTACGAAATAATATCTTTTGACTCTAGAATCTTTCCAACCTCATAAAGGTTCTTGCCTTCAGGTATGGTGACTCTTGTGAGGATAGGAACTCCGTCCACTAGGGTGTTGAGAATCTCGCCCATATGTTGTCCTGGAGCGATTTTGTATGAGCCAGCTTTTATTTTGCTCATCCTCTCAGTGTACTTGGCGTAGTAGTGGAAAAGTCTTGCGTCTGAAATAAGGCCCTTTCTCGCCAATCTTCCATTAACGCTTGAAAAGCCTTCTCCTGGCCTAACTGTAAAAATAACCTCGTCTCCAGAGTAAGGAGAAAAGAATATTATTGAAAAATGTATTGTTAAAAGAAATGCCGCAAAAATGGGTGCTAGAAGAGTAGATATAAGAAAAGCGCGCTTCAACTTAATGTCCTTGGTTAGAATTCAAATCAATTAGAAGACATTATAGCCTATCTGAGGATCGGTTCAAAAAATCTTCTAAAATAATTGTTGCCGCAACAGCGTCTATTTTTGAGTAATCTACTTGGAAATTATATCGAGGACTGTTCTTCATGCGATCTTCAGCCTCCATGGTGCTCAATGTCTCATCTTGAAGAAACATTGGAATAGAGACCTTGGCCTCTAATTTTTTGGCAAATTCCTTAATGGTTTTAGTCATAGTAGACTCTTTTCCATCTGTAAAAAGAGGAATGCCAAGTACTAAGACTTCAATAAACTCCTCTTCAATGACCTCAATAACTGCATCCACCAATTGCTCATCAGATTGGTACTTAATTCGACCATAGGGAATGATCATCGGATCAACACTTACTCGGTGCGTTGCTATTCCCGTGTATTTTTGCCCATAATCAATGGCCATGACATGCTTACGTTCGATAAGTTCTCTATCAATTTTACTATTTAAATCTTCTCGCATGCAGGTTTTAAACACTTTTGTAATAGATGTGTAAAGCTGGAATATTGACTTGACATGGTTGGGTTTCCCTATATTATTAAAATTAATTCTGGACATTATTTCCAAAAAAATCATTTCTTAAAGAGATTTCCTACTTATCTATCTGTGGAGAACCCATGCATTTAAACAAACTCAGAGAAAAAGACATCAAAGAACTAACCAAAATGGCCGCCAAAAATGGTATCGACAATGCGGCAGGGATGAAGAAGCACGAAATAATCTTCGCATTGCTTAAAAAACATGCCGAGGCAAAAGAAGCTATTTATGGTGAAGGTGTTCTTGAGATCTTGCCTGATGGATTTGGGTTTTTAAGAAGTCCTGGTTACAACTATCTTCCAGGTGCGGATGATATTTACGTTTCCCCAAGTCAAATTAGAAGATTTAGCTTGAGAACTGGTGACACCATCAATGGTGAGATTAGACCTCCAAAAGAAGGCGAGAGATATTTTGCCCTTTTAAAAGTTGAAAAAGTTAACTTTCAATCACCGGAGAAACATAAGCAAACAGTTCTTTTCGATAACTTGACACCGCTTTATCCAAATAAAAAGATTGATCTTGAAGACAAACCAACTAATTATTCCACAAGAATTATCGACTTGTTTGTTCCTCAAGGTTTCGGCCAAAGATGTTTGATCGTTGCGCCACCGAAAGCTGGTAAGACAGTTCTTCTTCAAGACATTGCCAATGCGATTTCCGGAAATCATAAAAAAGCTAAACTGATTGTTCTTCTCATTGATGAAAGACCGGAAGAAGTAACAGATATGAAAAGAAACGTTGACGCTGAAGTTGTATCTTCAACGTTTGACGAGCCTGCAAGCCGTCACGTTCAGGTTGCTGAAATGGTTATTGAAAAGGCAAAAAGACTTGTTGAAGCTGGCCAAGATGTAGTTATCCTTCTTGACTCAATCACTAGACTAGCAAGAGCATACAACACTGTAATACCTCCAAGTGGCAAGATCCTTTCTGGTGGTGTTGACTCCAACGCCCTTCACAAGCCAAAAAGATTCTTTGGAGCTGCAAGAAATATTGAAAACGGTGGTTCTTTAACTATTATCGCAACAGCTCTTGTTGATACAGGATCTAGAATGGACGAAGTTATCTTTGAGGAATTCAAAGGTACTAGTAACTCTGAGATTCAACTTGATAGAAAGTTGATGGAGAAGAGAATCTTCCCTTGTTTGGATATCAATAAGTCTGCGACTAGAAAAGAAGACCTACTTATGGATCAAGGTGATCTGAGCAAAGTATTTGTTCTAAGAAGAGTTCTTCACCCTATGAACACAATCGACTCTATGGAGTTTGTTCTAGATAAAATCAAAAACTCTAAAACAAACACTGATTTCATGGAATCCATGAACGGCTAATACATGTGGCGATCTTTTAAGTCCATTTCTCTCTTTGGCCATGGCCTGCTTCCAGAAGATGAGAGCAACAAGGGAGAACATGGAGACTTGGATAGATCGCCAAAGCTTTTCACTATTGCCGTTAGACAAAACAACGGCATCCTTCTTATAAAAAAAAAGCACACCTTCCCCGGCACTATCCCTTTATTTAGTGAATATACATTCTTAAGAGGAATATCTTATTTCCTTCGATCAGTTGAGATTTTTTGTGAAAGATTAAAGTATTCTCAAGGGGAAGCTCTTGTTTTGCCATTGATTATGGCCGTATTCGTTTGGTTTCTGCCTTCACTTGTTTTGATAGAGCTTCCTATGTTTTTAAACCTTAATTGGAATGTGGAGGGCACAGCTTACCTTTTTGTGGATAGCTTGTTAAAGCTCTCACTAGTAGGCATTTACATGAAAGTCCTTTCCCGAAAGCAGCCTTTTAAGGATGTGCTTCAACTGACTTCTGCACAATGTGTTGACGCGACCAAAAATCCCATCGTCTTTATTTTAGCGGTGATCATATCGACTTTTATGCTTTCCAATCACTTCTTTTATAATGTGGGAGAAGCTTTGCCATTGGGGCTTAGGGAAGTGTATATTGTGTTATGGAAACTGTTCATATCGCTGGGGATGGCAGGTATATTATTCGAGGTCTCAAAAAGACTAAATACCAAGTTTCTTCTCTCTTTTTCTGAACTAGTGGAGAAATTCACTTTGGCGCCAGTGGATCCTGAAGTGAAGAAGGTCGCAGAAATTGAGACTTTTGCTAAAAATGAGTTAAAAAGGTACAACAGAGAAAATAAAAACGTTTCTGAAAGTAGTTGTTTTTCGATAAAAATCTCCGATATTTCGGAGATTAATTTGAGCAACAACGAGTGGAAGAAATTTTTGGAGCAATAAAAGATGTCAATGTTTGATAAACTGGACGAAGTGGTAAATCGTTACGAAGAACTTACCGAAAAAATGGCAGATCCCACTCTTTATGATCGCCAAGCAGAATTTAAGGCCGTTTCCGAAGAGCGCTCCAATATTGAAGAGCTCGTGCAAACCTATAAGTATTACAAAAAAATCAAGTCGGACTTAGAAGGCGCAAAAGACCTTCTAAAATCTGAAACTGATGAAGAAATGAGAGAAATGGCCAAAGAAGAAGTTTCCGAATACGAAGCGGAGATGCCAGGTCTTGAGGACAAATTAAAAATACTTCTTCTTCCCAAAGATCCTTTGGATAATAAGAACTGTATTGTGGAGATTAGAGCTGGAGCTGGTGGGGATGAGGCATCAATATTCGTTCAAGACGTTTGGAGAATGTACAAAAACTACTGGTCTACTCTAGGCTTTAAGTCTGAGCTTGTATCTGTGAGTGAGTCTGACAAAGGTGTTAAGGAAGTTATCCTTAACGTTACAGGTGACAAGGTTTACTCTCAAATGAAATATGAATCGGGCGTTCACAGAGTTCAAAGAGTGCCTGAGACCGAATCTCAAGGTAGGGTGCACACTTCCACAATAACTGTGGCGGTTATGCCTGAAGCTGATGAAGTTGAATTTGAGCTTGATATGAATGAAGTTCGTATTGATGTTTACCGATCCGGTGGAAAAGGTGGACAGTCTGTTAACACCACCGACTCTGCTGTTAGAGTTACCCACACTCCAACAGGTGTTCAGGTGGCCATCCAGGATGAAAAGTCACAACATAAAAACAAAGAAAAGGCCTTAAAGATTCTAAGAGCAAGAATCTACGACAGCATGGTGCAGGCTGCTCATGATGTAGAAGCCGAAAAAAGAAGAGGTCTAGTTGGAAAAGGGGATCGTTCTGAAAGAATTAGAACTTACAACTTTCCACAAGGACGTCTTACAGATCATAGAATTAACCTAACTCTCTATAGCTTGGATAAAATTATTGAAGGAGACTTATCTCCTGTTATAGACGCTTTAGTGGCGCATAACCAAGCACAGCTACTTAAGGGTGAAGAAGATTAAGACTGTTGAGAGCTTCATCCAATGTTTTTTTGAAGAAAACATTGAGCAGTTGAAGCTCAACTATCCTGGCATCAGCGCTAGGATACTGATAGATGTCTTTTGCCAGTTTTTCAACAACTCGGCAAGAAACGCAATGACAAAAGATTCAATGGATCCTTTTTTTATGAGAATAAAAGAAGGAGTTCCATTGGAATACATTGTAGAAGAAAAATTTTTCTTCAATTCACCTTTCTATGTAAATCCAAATGTTTTAATTCCAAGAAATGAAACTGAAATCTTGGTCGAAAAGGCCCTTGAGCATATCTCTAAAAGAGGCTGGAAGAGTTTTGCGGACATTGGAACTGGGTCTGGCTGTATAGCCCTTAGCTTACTGACCGAAAGCAGATCCCCGCTGAAGGGATTCGCTGTGGATGTGGATAGAAGCGCTCTCGATGTGTGTAAAACAAACCATAGAAGATTGAAAAGCAAGATGCCTATAGATTCATCTCTTGAGCTACTCCTTGGAGATCGAATCGACCCGCTACAGGAATCTGTGGACTTTATAGTAACCAACCCTCCCTACATTGATGACAACGAAGGACGAAAGGGTGTGCACCATCAAACAGACGGGCATGAACCTGAGTTGTCCTTGTACCTTCCTGAAGGAGAGTATGATTCTTGGTTTGAAAAACTTTTTAAAGACTCTCACCGTATGATTAATGATGGGGGAGCTTTATTGATGGAAGGGCATGAAGATAAATTGGATGCACTGAAAGATCTATCGTTGACAGTATTTAACAACGCTAAAATAATTCAAGACTACACAGGCGCAAAAAGATTTTTATTCGCCTATAAAGATTAAACTTAAGGAAAAGTTATATGGATTACCTAGATATCCAAGGGCCTTGCGCTCTTAAAGGAACCGTTAAGGTTTCAAGCTCTAAAAACGCTTCTCTACCAATTCTTGCGGCTACATTGCTATATCCAGGAAAATGTAGATTCACTAACCTTCCTGAGTTAAGCGATATTAATTTTTTTATTCAAATTCTTCAAAGTTTAGGCGCTACTTGTGAAGAGGGCACTGTGGATGCCTCAAGCATAGAGTCTTACCAGGCAGATTATGACCTTGTTAGAAAAATGAGGGCATCAGTTCTGGTTTTGGGGCCTCTATTGTCTAGGTTTAAGCAGGCCAGAGTTTCCTTGCCAGGCGGTTGTGCCATAGGCTCCAGGCCTGTTGATATTCACTTAAGTGGAATGGAAAAACTTGGTGCCAATATCAAAATTGAGGCCGGCTATATTGAAGCAAGTTGCGAAAAGTTAGTGGGAGCGAAGATTGTCCTCCCTTTCCCTTCTGTGGGAGCAACAGAAAATCTCATGATGGCCGCGGCCTACGCCGAGGGAGAAACCATTATAGACAATGCTGCAAGAGAGCCCGAAATTGAAGACCTGGCCAATTTTATGACCAAGCTTGGTTTTTCTGTCGAAGGTGCCGGAACATCAACGATTGTTATTAAAGGCAGAAGCGTCGAGGAGATGAGCTCCATTGAGGTTACACATGAAATAATCGGCGATCGAATAGAGGCCGCAACCTATATAATTGGCGCTCTGATCACAAATTCCACAGCTAGAGTGGAAGGTTTTAAAAGTGTCCATCTAGATATTGTGTTGGACACACTTAAGTCAATGGGCGCTCAGCTTTTAATTGAAGAAGACGCTGTTGAGGTTAGGCCTTCTGGGCAACTTAGCGGCACGCGAGTTGAGACAGCTCCTTATCCTGGGTTTCCAACTGATGCGCAGGCCCAATTGATGGCCTTAATGGGTGTATGCAAAGGTGACTCTCAAATATCTGAACATATCTTTGAAAACCGTTTTATGCATGTTCCTGAACTTGCAAGAATGGGCTACGATATTAAAGTGGATGGGCGGGTCGCATATATTAAAGGTGAATCCAGCTTAAAGGCTGCTCCGGTTATGTGCACAGACCTCAGGGCAAGCGCTGCTTTGGTGTTGGCCGCTATGGCCGCGGAAGGCACGTCTCAAATAAACAGGATTTATCACCTTGATAGAGGCTATGCAAAACTTGCTGATAAATTAAAAAGTTTAAATGTGAATATAGAGAGGGTAAAGCAATGAGTGATTGTCTATTCTGCAAAATTATCGAAGGCGAGATTCCATCCAAGAAAGTTTATGAAGATGACACTGTTCTTGGATTTGAAGATATTAAACCAAATGCAAAAGAGCATTATCTATTCATTTCAAAAGATCACTCTAAAAATGTTAACGACATGTCCGAAAAAAATCCTGATTCGATAGTGCATGTTTATAATGCAATAAGAAAGTTTACTCGAGAGAATGGTCTCGAAGAAAGCGGCTTTCGAGTGGTCACCAATACCAACCGAAACAGCGGTCAGGTCGTCTTTCACACCCATTTCCATGTTCTTGGAGGAGAGCCTTTAAAGGGCTTTGGAGCCTAACTCTTTTTGGAACGGCCTGTTTCAGAAACAGTGTTTCAGAAACAAGCTGTTTCGGCCATCGTGAAAAATATACACTCATTGTCCCGCAGCGATTGAGACTGTTGGCAATCTATCATATCACCTTCCCATACAAAATTGAGTTGCAAAGAATTGTTTGCACTCTTTGTCGAATACCCCAACGACAAACGGAGAAGACGATGAATATTTACACTTACACCCGGCCAGAGCTTTACCTTAAAGATATGCTTGCTGCTAAAAAAGAAAAAAATCCCCAATTTTCTTTAAGAGCATGGGCAAGACTGCTAGGAATGAAAACTCACACCCCCTTGCAATTAATGTTGGCAAGCAAGCGTCCAATCCCAAAGAAGTATATTCCCTTGTTTGGAAAATCTCTTAATCTATCTGATGAAGAGATCGTTTACTTGGAAATTATGATTGACCATCAAAGGGCGAGAAACGAGGAGCAAAAGAAGAAGTGTTTCGACCGTATGCAAAACGTAAGAAACTCAAAACTTTCCCAAGCTGAAACAACAGTTCAGGAGGAAGAAAAAGCTCCAGGCCTAGTACTGATTAAAACTGAAGAGAATTCAGTAAACGCTTACAACTAAAAAAAGAGGGCAACGCCCTCTCTCTCTCTCAATACTCTTTCCGTCTTGGCCACCCCTCAGGTCAAGACGGATTTTTTTTATTGTTCCGCTTGAAGTCCAGAAAAGATTGCTATCAAAATAGATTTTTGGAGTTGGTTGAAAGTCTTAAGCCTTGCCATTAGAAGAATAGGGCTTAGTCCAATCTGCACTGTCGCGACAAGTTTGCCGTTTGCAGAATCAAACTCAGTAATATTGAAAAATTCTCCAAACTCGTTTTCATATTCTTTCATTACTTTTTCTTCTTTTTCCTCACCTTCAAAAATTTGAGGGCTTTTGAATCCTGTAACGTAAGAGTGGGAAAGACTCGGCTTGTCGTTCTTTTCACTACGAGGCTCTTTCACATCGTGAAAAATCGCAGTTAGTTGTGTTGTACCCAAGTTTGTTTTAATTAAAAACCAAAGCTCTTCAAAGAATGCATTGCGATCGGTTCTCCAAAGATCCTTCAGGTAGGTGATCGTTGGGTAGATATGTTCAACTGTTTTGATGTTGTTGTTAAGAATCCAGCGAGCATTTACTTTTGCATATAGGTCGCAAAGTTCTTCATAATTTAAAGATTCAAAAGATTCCACGTCCAAACCTAAGCTGTCTGCTCCCACTACAGGGTAGAACTTTTCTTCATCTTCAAAAGTTTTTTGAAGTCCTTCCGGTGGGTTTTGTCCTAGAAAAAATAGAAGGTTTAAATTGGTGTCTTTGATTTCAACAGTGTCCAAGACCCGAGACTCAACTGTTGATGAGTCCACCTTTAGCTCTTTTAGCAAAAACTGGCTTTCAGACTTCACAAGTCCTATGTTGATTTGCATAGTGAAATATCCTCTTAAATTGGTCGGTTATGAATTTAAATCATTCTAACAGAGCTTGATTTAAGTTACAATACTGGCATGGGCCTAACAAAGTGCGTAGTAATTTTAATCTTTCTGTCCTTGAGCGCTTCAGCTCAAGACGAGCGATTCTTTCGTAAAATCTTCACGGATGAATTGAATCTGAAAAAGCCACGGCCTTCTGCGAAAATAAAGGTCTCCAGCCCCCTTTATATGGTGGATATCAATAGAGATTGTATTAAAGAGGGGGTTGTAACTTCTAAAAGGGATGGGCAAGACTTCTTTGAAATCAAAGATAAGTTCGGAGTGGTAAGGTTCTCTCTGAAGCTGAACGCAAAAGGCGTGGACTCCAGCGTTTATAAGGTTGAGCTTAAAACAATAACACCCACGGCGGACGTAATGCTAGTTCACTTTTATGAAGGCTATTCAGGAGTGTTCGACTACAAGGCGACTGCTAGGCTTTTCTTTGTGGTCATTGAAAATAGGGATCTTAAAAAAATATACCCTTACAAAGGTCCTGCATTTTTCCTCGAAAGAGAGAAGGTAGGCAATCAATACAACTTAAGAAAGTATCATGTAAACGTTCTGGACTATAATGGTAACGGACACAATGAAGTGTCCGTTACCTATAATAATATTCAAAGATTGTATTTTTATAAAACGAAAGGACTTTGGCAGACTCTCTAGGAGGCCTTTTTAATTTCTTCGTTTTCTTCTGAAGAGTCTTTCATGTAGTCTGAAAGATTGGCGACATTGCCAGTCTCAGTGGTTTGAGATGTTGAGGCCCCTCTTGTAATTCCAAACCACATGGCGAATGGAAGTAAAATAAAGCTAAAGAGAACAATTGTTGGAACCCATTCTGACCATGCTGAACCTGAAGTTTCTTCTGCTTGAACTGTATTCCCAAATTCAAAAGCAAACTGCTGGTTTTCTGGCACTTCTGCATAGCTTTCTGTTTCCACTCCCACAAAGTCTTCAACTGCTGGTTTTCTTGCATGTGCCAGCGGCATAATAAAGAGGGCGATTAGTCCAAAATACAAAAAATTCTTGATTCTCATACAGGTCTCCTTAGATTTCTATTCGGCTAGTTGTCCCTAATTCTTAATATTTCTTTTTTAAAGGCAAAATTGACCTGAGGAATATGTACTAAAGTTCTTGTTTATACCTTCCGATATGACGATTAAGTTGAACCTGCTTAAGGGCGTAAAGTTATGAAAGAATTTACCGCAATCGTTGTTTTAATGTCTGTCTTCACCTTTGGATTAGGGGAGGCGGGACTTTGGGAAGACTTCAAAAAGACTGCCGAAACCACTCATAAATATGAGTATAAGGCCTTGAGCTATTCCAAAGAGATTAGAATGCTTAAAAAGAAAAATGAGTCGCTTAGGGCCGAAGTTGCAAAACTCAGGTCTGAGAAAGAACATTTAAAAATGGCAATGGCAGGTAAAAAGAGAGATAGGGCCATCGCAAGCATTCCTAAGAAATCTGTTAACGATCTTGTTAATTTTGACTTGTATAAGTGGAGTCCTGAAAAGCTTCTGGGTGTGGGCGAAAAAGCGCTGCACTTTAAAAAGTATGAAAAGTCTGCTCAATTCTACAATACATTGCTTGAGAAATATCCTGAACACGCTTCGATCAACGACAAGGTTCTATTCGAGGCGGGGATTGCCGCATATGAATCCAAGAAACATTATGATTGGGCCGTGGCCCACTTTTCTTCTCTTGTAAGAAAGCATCCTAGATCAAAGCTTTACCGTGGAGCAAAACTATGGCTAGGTCTTTCACACTTTCATAAGGGCAACCATGAGAAATTCGTGGCGACCGTTGAAGAGTTTAGATCAAAGTATAGAAACACCAAAGAGTGGAAAGTTCTTAGCAACTATTACGAAGACATCGCTTATAGATATAAGAAGTAGGTTCATATGCGCTCATTAGCACTTTTTATTTTACTATTTACTGCACAGGCCCAAGCAAAAATTATTGCTAGGGTTTTGGACGTTGGTGGCAACTCATTTGTTTTTGACTCCAGAGGACAGTCTAAGCAATTAAGGTTTGGCTCCAAAATATACGACATGTCAGAAGTCATGGTGGATGATTCATCCTATTTAACGGTTCTAGATCAGTCGGACAATGTTCACCACTTTTCAGGCGGAAGCTATGCGAAGTTTTATAATAACCTTTTGGAGATAAAGAACGGTTATGTTTGGACTAGCGCCAAGAAGCCGGCCTTAATTAACACGATTAACTCTGTGATAAGTTATAGCTCTGGCCAATTTATAACATCAGTAAATAGTTCAAGTCTTAAAACTCAAGTGCTTTCACTTACCGCCTCTCCAAGACTTGCAAGCTCTTTGGAGCCTAATCTATCGATTTCTGTTCCAGCAGGGCACTTTTCTTTTATTGACCAAAGTTATGAAAAGGGTCTTCCGAGAAGACCGACTCGAGTAGGTTTAAACTCTTATAAAAATATTAAAGGTCTTTTCGCCAATGTTAAGGGCCTTGAAAATACCAAGTTTGAAAAAACACTATTTTCAAATGGTGCTTCTTCAGCATCCAGAAAGATCGCCTCTGTTAGCCCCAGACCTGTTGAGGTAACCCCATCAAGAAAAAAGGGGAAGGTCATTTTTCTAAAAACTGCAAAGAGAGGTCCTGCAAGCGTGAAAAAAGAGAGCGCTATGGATTACTATAAGTCTGTGCTTCCAAAGCCAAAGAAGAAAGTTGTTAAAAAACCTAAAAAGGTCAAGATTAAGTACTATGGCTTTGACTTTAGCAAAAAAACAAAGAGAACTATCAAAAACACAAAAGTGGTTATTCAGCCCGTAAAAAAGAAGCAATCAGTTAAGCGGGTTCCGGCCTCTGCTCATACGAGAGGCATTATAAATGAAATAAATTCCGCTTTTGAAAAAAGCCTGAATAACAAGGTCATTAACAATAAGCGCCACTCTGATGAAGTTAATCAATTGATTGATGAACTCAAGAGTTTTAAGAAAGACTATTCCAAACATTATTAAGGCAAAAAAGGCCCTATCCTATTGAATTATAAAGAATTGATATAAACTCTAGTTACTAATATTTTAATAGTAACGAGGGTTTATATGTTCTACAAAGATGAGCCTGGCCTAACATACGACGATGTTTTGTTGATGCCAAACTACTCAGAAGTTCTTCCGCATCAGGCCAATCTTGAAAGTCGATTCACAAGAAACATTTCTTTAAAAATACCTATAGCTTCTTCTGCCATGGACACGGTTACTGAATCTGCAACCGCTATAAAAATGGCACAGCTTGGAGGGATAGGGGTTATACACAAAAACCTATCAGCTAAGGAACAAGCTAAAGAAGTTACCAAAGTTAAAAAGTTTGAGTCTGGCATAGTGCTAGACCCCATAACCGTTAAAGAGAACGACACTCTTTCCGCATTGAACGCTTTGATTAAAAAATATGGGTTCTCTGGCTTTCCTGTTGTTGGTGACAACAACAAGGTTGTGGGAATTGTAACAAACAGAGACGTACGCTATGAGAGTGACAACTCTAAAAAAGTAAAAGACATGATGACTGATAGGGAGCATTTAGTTGTCGCTCCTGAAGGAATATCTCTAAGTGATGCAAAGAAAATTCTTCACGCCCACAGAGTGGAAAAACTTCCAGTTGTGGACGAGTCAGACAAGCTATTAGGAATTGTCACAATTAAAGATATCCAAAAGTCGATGGACTATCCCACTGCGAATAAGGATCAATTGGGAAGATTGCGTGTGGCCGCCACCGTTGGTGTTGGAGAAAAAGAGCAGGTAAGGGCCAAAGCTCTTATAGATGCCGGCGTGGATGCTGTTGTAATCGACACTGCCCATGGACACTCCAAAGGTGTTATGGAAATGGTTAAAACCGTTAAAGGGATGAGTAAAGATATTGATGTTGTTGCAGGAAATGTTGCAACCGCAAAGGCCTGTGAAGATCTAATCAAATGCGGAGCCGATGGAATTAAGGTCGGAATTGGTCCAGGCTCAATTTGCACCACAAGAATTGTGGCAGGGATTGGAGTTCCTCAACTGCAAGCGCTTCTCGATTGTAGAGACGTGTGCATGAAGGCCAATGTGCCCTTTATTGCAGATGGTGGAATCAAGTTCTCTGGGGACATTGTGAAAGCTTTGGCCGCCGGAGCGGAAACAGTCATGATCGGATCGCTGTTTGCTGGTACCGATGAAACTCCAGGCGAGCGTGTAATCTATCAAGGCCGTGCCTACAAAATGTATAGAGGAATGGGATCTCTGGGAGCAATGGTAAAAGGTTCAAAGGATAGATATGGCCAGGCAAGTGTTTCAGAAGAAAACAAGCTAGTGCCGGAAGGTATTGAAGGTCAGGTTCCTTACCGAGGACCTCTTGAAGAGAACATTTATCAATTGCTTGGTGGGATTAGATCTGGAATGGGCTATACTGGATCTTCAAATCTTAAAGAGCTTAGAGAGAAGGCAAAGTTTGTGAAAATCTCTC
Organism: Halobacteriovoraceae bacterium; assembly: GCA_002711995.1. Classification (GTDB taxonomy): domain Bacteria; phylum Bdellovibrionota; class Bacteriovoracia; order Bacteriovoracales; family Bacteriovoracaceae; genus UBA845. The sequence goes on from PASN01000013.1 coordinate 104,631, forward strand.
CAGCAGGACTTCAGGAAAGTCATCCGCATCAAGTAACAATTACTAAAGAAGCCCCTAACTACAGGTTGAAATAATATGAGTGACGTTTGGATTGTTGATTTTGGTTCCCAATATACACAGTTAATTACAAGAAAAGCAAGAGAGCTTGGATATTCAAGTGTGATCATCACTGTGGATGACGCCTTTGAAAAAATAGACAAGGGAGAAACTCCTCTTGCTTTTATTCTTTCAGGTGGGCCGCACTCGGTTTTTGAGGATGAAACTGATTACTCTAAAATTTTTAAGGCGGGAAGGCCATTGCTTGGAATATGCTATGGCATGCAACTTGTGGGGCAGTACCATAATGGAACTGTTGAAAAGGGTGAGGTGGGAGAATATGGTCACTCCACCGTTCTTTCTGAAAACAACTTTTCATTCCCTGGCATGCCAAAGTCTTTTAATGTGTGGATGAGCCACTCAGACCACTTGTCAAAAGCTCCTGAAGGTTTTGAAGTCATTTTGAAAAGTAATAATGGTCTTATTGCTGGCATTGAAAATAAAGATCAAAAGATCATGGCCTTGCAATTTCATCCAGAAGTTAATCACACTGAGTTTGGAAAGGAAGTTTTAAAGCATTTCTTTCATGACATTGCCAACGTTCAGCCTAACTGGTCGAACAAAGTCATGCTGGAAACGTGTCTAGAAGAAGTAAGAGAAGTTAAAGGATCAAAAGTTCTATGCGCCTTCTCCGGTGGTGTTGATTCGCTTGTTGCTGCGACTATTGCTCAAAAAGAGCTTGGTGATGACTTGTATTGCTTTTTTGTAGATAACGGACTTTTAAGACCACAAGATCACCATCACATTGTCACCCTACAAAAAGAAACTGGACTGAACATTGAAATTGTTGATGCTAGCGAAACCTTTTTGAACAAGCTTAAAGGCGTGGACGATCCAGAAAAAAAACGAAAAATTATAGGAAACACTTTTATTGAGGTTTTCGAAGACAAGGTAAAGAGTTTTGAGAAAGACAAGGGTATTAACTTTGAATACCTTCTTCAAGGAACACTTTATCCAGATGTTATTGAGTCTATAAGCCCTCATAAGAAAGGTGGAAAGTCTGTAACTATAAAGTCCCACCACAATGTTGGAGGTCTTCCTGAGAGGATGAACCTAAAGCTACTGGAGCCTTTAAAATTCTTATTTAAAGATGAAGTCAGACAACTGGGGGAAGCAGTTAGTTTAAAACATGACTGGGTTTATCGTCATCCATTTCCAGGTCCTGGCATTGGGGTTAGAGTTCTCGGAGAGTTATTTCCTGAATCAATTAAAAAAGTTCAAGGAAGTGATCAAATCTTGTTTGAGGAATTAAAAGAACAGAATCTTTATGAGGCCTGCTGGCAGGCGTTTACAGTGCTTCTACCTGTAAAGACTGTTGGTGTTAAAGGTGACTCAAGAGCATACGAAGAGGTTATTTGTGTGCGAATAGTTAATTCCACAGACGGAATGACCGCCACTTGGACTGATCTGCCGCACAGTTTTCTTAGCAAAGTCAGCAACAGAATCACAAATGAGGTGAGGGGAGTAACTAGAGTCGTCTACGACATAACTTCCAAGCCGCCTGGCACGATTGAGTGGGAGTAAGCCCACAGATTGTTGGCAGAATCGCCAAAAATACCCATAAAATTCCAAATCATAAATAAATTTCTTTGAAGCAGAGAGTTCGGGACAAGTTCCCGAATTCTCTATGTTTTTTATCAACTGATCGATTAAGTCGTTTTTGTAAACCTCAATACCCTTATAATTTTCAACAGGACAATTTCGAAGGGAGGCCCAATGGCAAATAAAGAAGTATTCCTGGAAAGCTTAAGATCACAGTACAGGAGCGATATTAAAATGGTGATTAGTGAGTGTCAGCACTTTGGCCGAACGTGGCTGGATGTTGATGCACTAAATAGCAAGTTAGGAGAGCTTCATGATTTTGCCAGCATGGCCGGCCTTTCTGAGGATGAATGGCTTGAACTGATTTATGAATTATCCCCCGAAGTATACGAAAACCTCGATTTTGGTGTAATCGCGGCATAAATATCCAATATCAAAAGGCCTTGGGAATCCAGGGCCTTTTTCTTTCCCAAAACGCTTTTTTATTCCTTCCAATCGGGATTTCCACGCCTTGACGCATGTAGTAGATTTTTACAATATTAGACAAAAATGGGATACTGGCCAGACACACAGTTAGCGAGGCATTTCCAATGAAAAACCCTTTTATGAACGCCGAAAGGCCAATTAAGGAAACTCACCCAGATAGTTTTGTTCATCTGCATCTGCATACTCAATACTCCCTTCTTGATGGGGCGTTGAGATTGGATGACTTGTTTGAAAAAGCAAAAGAATACAACATGCCTGCTATTGCGTGTACCGATCACGGCAACATGTTTGGCGCCATTGATTTTTACACCAAAGCAATTAAAGCTGGGATCAAACCAATCCTTGGCTCCGAAGTTTATTTCACTCCTGGATCAAGGTTCGACAGAAGACCTCCAAAAAAGAATAGAACCCTGGACTCTCAAGACGAAGAGGAAGGCAAGTATCAAATCCACCATTTGGTTCTTCTTTGTAAGAACGAGGTAGGCTATAAAAATCTTTGCCAACTTCTCTCCAAAGCATACTTGGAAGGAATGTATTACAAGCCAAGAGTGGATATTGAGCTTTTGCGCGAGTACGGCGAGGGACTTATTGCCACCACAGCTTGTCTTAAGGGTGAAGTGGCATTTAATTTTTTCACTGGCCAAGACGAGAGAGCAGGGCAGGCGATTCAAAAATTAAAAGATGTTTTTCAAGATGACTTCTACCTTGAGATCCAAAGACATGGACTTGAAGAAGAGCAGGTCTATGAGAAAATTATCGAGTACGGCAAAGCAAACGATATAAAGTTAGTCGCAACAAATGACTGCCACTACTTAACTAGAGAAGACGCCGCTGCCCAAGAAGTTCTTTTGTGTATTCAAACGCAAAAGACCTTTATGGATGAGAAGCGAATGAAGCTTACAGCAGATGAGTTCTACTTTAAATCTGCAGATGAAATGCGCGAGCGCTTTTCTGATCTGCCGGAGTCTTGCGATCACACACTCGAAATCGCCGACAAATGTAACCTTGAGATTACTTGGCAGGATGATGACGGCAAACAAATTTATCACCTACCTGACTTTAAGCAGTTTATTACCACTGGTGAGACCGAAGAGGATTTCTTTAAAAGAATGGCCCAAGAGGGACTTGAAGAAAGGTTTAAAGGTCCCCATTTTACAAAACTAGTTAAGCAAGAAAACTGGGAAAGTGAGCTTAAGCCTCAATACTATGAAAGACTGCAGGTTGAGATAGACACCATTCTAACAATGGGATTTCCTGGATACTTTCTAATCGTATCTGACTTCATTAAGTGGGCAAAAGACAATGATATTCCAGTTGGCCCTGGTAGGGGATCTGGTGCGGGCTCTTTAGTTGCATATGCAATGAAGATCACCAACATTAACCCGCTTCCTTACAACCTTCTATTTGAGAGATTCATCAACCTCGAGCGTATTACGATGCCCGATTTTGACGTCGACTTCTGTCAGGATAGAAGGCCTGATGTCCTAGATTACGTTACTAAAAAGTATGGCGAGGACAAAGTTGGACAGATTATTACATTCGGTAAGCTTCAGGCCAAGGCCGTAATTAGGGACGTTTCCCGAGTGTTTGGTCTCCCTTACGCCGAAACCGATGCCCTGGCAAAACTCATCCCCGACGAGCTTGGAATTACACTTCATAAAGCTATTGAAATGGAACCAAAGCTTGCAGAACTTGAAGAGCGTGATCCAAAAATTAGAAGAATCCTTCATATTTCAAAAAGACTAGAGGGTCTTTTAAGGCATGCTTCCGTTCACGCATGTGGCGTTATCATCACCAACGACCCACTCGTAAACTACTGTCCTCTCTATAAGGGCAGAGAGGGTGAGCAGGTTGTGCAGTTTGATAAAGACTTCTCAGAGCTCATAGGTCTTGTGAAATTTGACTTCCTTGGACTTAAGACTCTTACAGTTATTAAAAATGCATCCAACTTTATTCAAAGAGACCATGATCCTGACTTTGATATTGAATCCATCGATATGGAAGATCAGGCCGTTTACGACTATGTGTCTGAAGGTAAAACTACCGGTGTTTTCCAACTAGAGTCTTCTGGAATGAAAGACCTCTGCTCCAGGCTTCAGCCAGGAACGATAGATGACATTACCGCGATTAACGCCCTTTATCGTCCAGGTCCAATGGGCCTAGGAATGCATGATGAGTTTATTGAGAGAAAGTTTGGTCGAAAAGAAGTTGATTACTTCTTTGATGACCTAGAGCCAGTTCTTCAAGATACCTACGGCATTATTGTTTATCAAGAACAGGTTATGAACATTGCCCGTATCGTTGGTGGCTACTCATTGGGTGAAGCGGATATGCTTCGTAGAGCGATGGGTAAGAAGAAGCTTAAAGAAATGGAAAGACATGAGAAGATCTTTCTGAAGGGCGCCGAAGAGAGAGGGTACGACCTCAAAAAAGCAAAAGAGATCTATGACTTGATGGCGGAGTTTGCAAAGTACGGCTTTAACAAGTCCCACGCAGTTGCTTACGCCTTTATCGCTTATCAAACAGCGTTCTTGAAAAAATACTACCCGTCTTGTTTCTTTGCTTCACTACTTGGAACTGAAATGTCCAATACCGACAAGGTCACGGCATATATCAATGATGCCAGAGACATGGGAATTGAAATTCTTCCTCCGGATGTGAACGAGTCTTTATATCTTTTTAACGTTATTGAAAACAAAATCCGCTTTGGCATGGGTGCCATTAAAAACGTTGGCGAAGGCCCAGTTGAAGCTATCATTGCTGAGCGAGAGGCCAATGGCCCTTACGAAAGTTTCATAGACTTCTGTGAAAGAGTTAGCATGAAAGCGTGCAACAACAGAGTTCTTGAATCATTAATTAAAGTAGGCGCTTTCGATGATTGTGAGAAGATGAATAGAAAGACTCTTCTGGAAAATCTTGAGCTAATCGTTTCACATGCAAAGAAAAAACAGGAAGAGAAACTTGCTGGACAGGTAAATCTATTTGACCTCGATGGCGGCTTTGAGGAAACAAAAGAAGAAATGCTCAACGTAAATATTGTTGATGACTTTGATGAGAAGGAAAAGCTTGGCTACGAACAAGAGCTTCTTGGAATTTTTGTTTCAGGGCACCCCCTGCAGAAATACGAAGAGCTTTTAAAAGAGCTTGTTTCAATGCCTATTAAAGATATTCACGATCTTCCGCAAATGGCAAAGCCTGAGTTTGATTTTAGAGATCCCAAAAGAAATAAAGATCCTTCTAAGAGAAACATGACCATCGCAGGCCTTATGGTTGAGAAGAAGCAAATTGTCACCAAAAAGGGCGATCGAATGGCCTTTGCCACACTTGAAGACTTGTCTGGGAAAATAGAAGTAATCTTTTTCCCAAAAGTATACAATGAGTGTTTTGAGTTCTTGGAGTGAGATGATCCTATTGTTGTTAACGGTTATGTTAGACTTTCAGATGATAGAAGAAGTTTTTACGCCAACTCTGTTAAAAGGATAGAGGATGAGTCGGATGACAAAGTTAAGGCCGTAAGAATATCGGTCGATGTTAGTCAGTTGAATGACTTTTCCATGCCTAAACTTAAGCAGGTTCTTTTAAGCTATAGAGGGAGTGTACCGGCCCACTTTATTTTTGAAACGGCCGAGGGAAAGGCTAAGATGGATTTGGGCAACAACTATCTCGTGAATCCGACACCTCAGATGGCGGCCAAAATTAACGAATTATTGAATAATAACTCAGTTCAATTTATAGTTGATGGAAGGTTGGAACAGGCCATTCAATAAAGGAATATTATGCTCAGATACTTCGTAGCCCTTCTTATTTTTACACAAGTTTCATTTGCGGCTGATGCTGTGACAGGCAAAGGAAGTTTTGTTGCAACGAGCGACGACTCATTAAGCTTTGTAAATGAACAGCTTAAGCATGAAGGGTTTGCGGATATCGTGGGGAAAGTTTTAGATGAGATGGGACTCAACTCTCAGCTCTTCTGGCAGAAATACAATGAAGACTTTGATCAGGCCTTTGAAAGAGTGGAGAGCGTTCTTAGGCAGAAGTATCAAATGGACGACAATCCAAGCGCTAAACAGGTTGAGGCCTTTAGAAGAGTGGCCCGTGAAAGAAGACTCAAAATGAGAAGGAACTTTGGAGGCCTTGACAGGGTTGTTCAATCCTACTCCATTAAGAAGATTTCTAGATCCGCCCAAAATCCAAAAGCACGATTCATAAGACTTAAAGGCAAGGTTGATAAGAACTTGCTTGGAAAAATTTACTATCAATTCGTAAGAGGGAAGAAGTCTACTGAGTATGGAACGTTGTACATTCACGTGGACTACAACCTTAAAAACCTCACCTTTGCGGAGCTTGGAGTGGGCAATGATAAAGACTTCACCGAAGTGGTTAACAATCATTGGCTTAAGTGGTTCTCTCAAAACAAGCCAAAAAACATCGCAAATGTTGAAATTCTAAATTCTGACAAATTAAAACGTCTTCAAGATTATTTTAAGCTTCCCTATGAGCAGATGATGTCTTCAATTCCAGAGCTGTTTGTTAACTCCTTATACCTTAGAATTGAAGTTAACATGGAGAAGGTTAAAAAAGACGCGAAGTTCAACCAGTATGTGTTTGCATACGATGGCGGCCTCTTTCTTCAGGCCCTCCAGAATGCTCAAATCCTAAGCTCGTTTCAGTTTGACAGACAAGTAAAGTCCTACCCATTAGTGGAACAAAGCAACATAAGCAGCCTTGTTGCAAACTACGTGTATAGGATGCCGTTTGAGCACTTTGCAAAACTTAACGGTGTGATTAAGGCCATTCCTCCAATGACTAGCATTCAAAGGCTAGCTCTTTATGAATACAACAATATTGGCGATGTTTACGAGCTTATGAAGCTTATGGAAAACAAGGGAATCAAATACTCGCTAAAGCCAAGGCTTGAATCTATCGGCAATGGTAGAGCGGAATTGGTGGTTTTCTACGATGGAGGATTAACTCAGCTAAAAAGCATGCTGAAAGACATGCAAGCGGCAAAAACATCACTATCTTTCGACTTCATTGATACAGACACTGTTATTGGTATAAAATTTAACAAGTTGCAGGACGAGAAAAAGACACTCTAGGAGTACGAGTTGGGTCCAAATTATGGCTTGTTGAGAATTGGCGCTCTAGCTATTTCCACAATTATATTTTTAACATCATGTATGCATAAGCCTATTAGGCGTAGGGGGACTAGTTATGTTCCTCGCGGCGGCCAATACGGGCAGGAAAATCGTCCTGAATTTTATCCTATTAAGAAGAAAGTGGCCCTTCTGCCATTTTTTAATGAATCACCATTTGGAAAAGAAGATCTGGCCATAACTGCGACCGAAGAGTTTAGAAGAGAGCTTGGCAGAATGAGAGACTTCAATGTCGATCCTCAAGCTCAAAGCTTATTTGGAACCAGTAAAGAAATTTACGCTGGTGGGGGAATGAAGCTTGTGCAACTCACCCGGAAGGCAAAGCTCTCTGGGGTAAATCTTGTAATTTATGGAAGGATAACCCACGCAAAAGTTCGTCAGAAAACTGATGAAATCGGAATGGTTAGAAAGACCAAAAGCTACGCCGAGAGTGTGGTCGAGGTTCGTGTATTTGATGTGCACGCCAACAAGGAAATCTTTTCTGAGAAAATAGACGGAAACATTAATGATAGCGCTCACAAGTTCTTTCTAAGTGAAAGAGATGCCACTCTCGACTATAGAAGAAACCTTCTTCGATATTCAGTAAGAGTTGCAGTGAGAAGGTTCTTGCCTAAAATTAACAAACTTGGGGCCAAGCTTGATTGGATTGGAAGAGTCGCAAAAATTATTGGCTCAAAGATCTATGTAAATGCCGGTAGAAAATCTGGAATTACTGTTGGCGATATTCTAAAAGTTATGACTGAGGGTACAGAGATCTTTGACCCTGAGTCTGGCGCACTCATAGGCGTTAGCAAGGGAGAAGTTAAAGGAACCCTTGAAATCATTGACTTTTTTGGCCCAGATGGAGCCGTTGCCATCCTTCACTCAGGTGGTTCAGTAACTGAAGGCGACTTCGTCCAGCTCTATTAATATTCTTTTTTATCTATAAATGTTTCACTGCGTCACTTTGTGGTTGTATCTCCTTTTGGTTGTGGTAAGAAAGTCCAAACCCTTAAAGGAGAATATTATGAAAAAAATTTCAACGATCGCTAGTGCCGCCCTTCTTTGTGCGAGCCTTTCGACACCTGCTCAGGCCTCTGATTATGAAGAGCAAATGCTTAGTCTTGTTTCTGTCGGATCGACTGTAATGGGTGCAGGACTGGGTGGTATGTACCTTACCACTTTTGGTAATGCCTTTGTAGGGACCGCAATTTTTGCAGCAGCAATGTCAACAATTTATATAGGGGGGGCAGCTGGATACTACCAAGGTCTAGACAATGACTCTGTTGAGGTGTTGGCCGGAAGTGCTGAAATAGATGATCTTCCTGCTATCTCTCAATTTAAAGAAGACTTAATTGCAAACTCTGAGACAATCGAGCAAAAAGTGTTCGAAGAGACTGGGGAAGAAGTATCGATCCAAGACTTGAGCGATGAAGACATTGCAACCTTGGCCCTACATGCGTCACAGAACCAATAAGAAATAAATTAAGGCCTAGCTTAAGCTAGGCTTTTTTTATTCATTCACGTGTATATCATTTGGAGGCCGTCAAAAGTTTTGACAGTTCTGGCTTCATAAATAACTGATATTAATAGACATTCCTTGGCAAACATATTGCACCATTACTCCTAAATATTATGGAGTTGCTTATGTTTAAAGTATGGATCAAATTTTTCACTTTGTATTCCTTGTTGTTTGGGGCGGGGAGTGCCCACGCGTTAAAACTAAAGGTTAACTCGAATGATCCTGCTGTGATCGCCTTCATTCAAGACGTTGAGCAAGCTCTACCAAGAAGTCTTAAAAGAGACCTTAACAAGACGATTCAAATTTCTTTCAAAGAGTTCTTTGGAGAGACTGAAATCGAACCAGACCGAGTATGTGCTAAAAAGAAGGCCACTGCCCAGAGATATGGAGCGGCCTATATTAAAAGAGACAGAGTGGAGCTTCATGCTGGATTCCTGTCTGCTATTCAGTCAAAGTTTAATGATGAAGAAGTTGCAAGTTTAGTATGTGGACATAAAGACGTTTATACTCTGGCAAAGGGCGCTTTGATTCATGAGATCGCTCACTTTTACGACTACAGCACATACGAAAGAAAGTTTGAAAGAAACGTATGGCAACCTAAAAGGGCAAATCCCAAAAAACCTTATTTAACTTATAATGAAATACACAAGAACAACTTCTCATCAATTCCAACCTATGGGTTTATTAATGGATGGAGATTTGATGGCGCAAGAACAAAGTCTCTTGAAATTAAGCATTCAAAAATCAATCATTCGCCAGATATTTATGAGTTCCAGGATATTAAGGAGAACTTTGCTGTAAACGCTCAGTTCTTTCTTCTTGATCCTGAGTATAAATGTAGAAGGCCAGTTCAATATGAATTCATGTCTAAAGAATTTAACCATGTTCCTTTCGCTGGTGTGGACTGCAGTCAATTGGTAAGAATACCTGTTGTAATTAATGGAAAAATAAAAATCCAAACTATTAATAAGTCTCACATTAGAAATGTTTACTATCTGTTCGCTGGTGAAGCGGATAGTATGATGAGCCGTTGGGGACATGCCATGTTTAGGTTCACTGTATGTCCTCCAGGACACAGTGAAAAAAGATGTAAGGTGGATAAGCGTTATAATTTTGTGTTGAACTTCACAGGCTTTATCCCAGGTTTGGATATCGATATGATTGATGGCCTGGTTGGAAACTATGACTCAGTTGTATCCTTTTCAAAGCTTGGAGATACAGTCAATCAGTATACAATCCAAGAGGAAAGAAACCTCTATAGCTACCCAATGAATCTAAACGATGATGAGAAAAGACGATTTATTGATCTTGCGATTCAGAGAGTTTGGAACTATATCGGCTCATATAAATTTATAACAAACAATTGCGCCACAGAAGCATTGGACTTCTTGAAAGGTGTTAGATGGGAGAACGAGTTTCAAAACTTAAAAGTTTACACTCCTCTTGGGCTTAGAGATGTTTTGGACGAAGCCGGAGTTATTGAGAAATTCGATGAGCCTGAATATAAAAAACAGAAGAGTCTTCACCACTTCTTTCCTTCCAATGCCGCCAAGGTTAATTTTGCCAAGACCAGAATTGCGGAAGGATTGGGTAATAAAGATTTGAGCAAAGTGGCCATCGAGGATGTGGTTGATGGCATCTCTCATGATCGTAAACTTCTTTGGAACCTGATCATTCTTGAGAATGAGAAGCTAATGGTTATGAATCAATCTTTAATGAAGAAAAAGATTAACTATTTAAAAGGCAAGGCAAAGACCGATGCGGCACTTGCAAAAAAAGTTCAGCTTCTTTTCGCAGATCACGTAAAAACTGTAAAAAGAAACAGGCTCTCTTATGGCATCCCATTGGAATCAGACGTTGTGGTTGCTCCTTACCAGGATCTAGACATGAAAAAGGTTGTGGACTCTTTGGCATCATATCTTGGGAATAAATTTAAAACCGAGGATCAGGCCATAGAGGACCAAACCAAGAGACTTCAAATTATAGGCGAAAAAGTCAACGAACATTCAATCTTAAATAAGTAATTTCAAGGACCTAGGAATAGGTCCTTTTTCAATTCTTCTATCCATTGTAATTTTTTCCATAATTCCTTTTTTTTTTGCGTGATGCGTTAGTTGTTTGTGTTACAAACCTTCCACCAAACAATTTGATTGAACAATAGAGGAGATATCAATGAAAAAACTAATTACTACAGCTCTTATCGTTAGTGCCCTTACAAGTACTGTTCACGCTAGAAGATCTGACGCTGGCGCTGCTTTTGTTGCATCTGGAGCAAACGCGACTATGGCCGGTGTATCCGTTGCTTTTGGTTGGAATGCAGTCGCTGTTCTATCTACTGCTACAGCAAGTTTCGCTGGCGTAATGGGAGCAGCTATTGGGACTGGAGTGCTTCGTTATCAAGGTCTTGATAGCGAATCGATCGAAGTGCTAAGTGGACAAGCGCTTCTTGAAGAGCAACCTGCATTGTCTTTATTCAAAGAGGATGTTCTAGCTAACGCTGAAGAAAATGAAGAGAAAATCTTTGAAGCTACTGGCGAAGAAGTGAACCTTTTCTCACTTACTGATGAAGAGTTCGCGGCTATGGCACTTGGGACTCTTGCTGAATAATCATTGTATTAATTTAAGGCCAACCATAGTGTTGGCCTTTTTTATGGAGAAAGTTTATGAAAATATCCAAACTTGTAACTGCTGGAATGCTATGTGCCTCTCTAAGTGCGTCGGCCTATACCACTGAAGAAGAAATTTCTATGCTTGTAGGCTATGGAATGATGACAGCAGGACCTACAACAGGTGTGGCTTTTACGATTGTAAATCCAGCTGTTGGTCTAGGATTAGCCACGGCCACTCTTGTAATTAATGGTATAAATGCAGGGGCAAGAAACTATCAAGGACTTGAAGAAGAAGCTATAGAAGTTCTTGCTGGTGCTGCAGAGTTAGAGGCACAGCCTTCACTTTCTCTTCTTAAAGAAGAGCTACATGCAGATGCAGTTAATTTAGAAGAGGAAATTCTAGCTGAGACTGGCGAAGAAATTTCTATTACAGAGCTAAGCGATGAAGCTCTTGCAACCCTTGTCTTAATGGCAAGCAAAGGTCAAAACTAATTTAAGAAGCTTTATAATAGGAAAAAATTATGAAAAAACTAATAAAACTACCAATTACTATTTGTCTGGCACTCGGAGTATCCAACTCAGCTATGGCCAACGTTTTTAAAGATGCTCTTGCTTTTTCCAGTTATGGCTCAGTTTACGGAGGTGACGGTTTTGTTGTTCCACTAACGACTGTTGGTGCCACAAGTGCTGTAAACCCTGTTGCCGGAGCTGTTGTTTCTGCAACGATGGCATTATACACAGTAAGTGAAGCTAATTACTATCAAGGACTCAGTAGTGAAGCGATAGAAGTTCTCGCAGGAAATGCTGAGCTTGAAGAGCTACCATCACTTTCAATGTTTAAGGAAGACGTTTTGGCACAGTCTGAAGTAATTGAAGATCAAGTCTTTGAACAGACAGGCCATGAAGTTAATCTAGAGGCAATGAGTGATGAAGACTTCGCACTACTTAGCCTTCAGGTTCAAAAACATCTTTAAACGTAATCTTATTGTAGGCCACTTGTCTAAGTAACAGGTGGCCTATGATTTATATTGAATGGGGTCATCTAGACTGGCCTCTTTGAAGCCTCTTAGTCTAAGAGCACACGAATCACATACGCCACAGGCAAAATCCTCACTTTTATAACAAGACCAAGTAAGTTCAAGAGGAGCTTTCAAGTCTTTTGCTTTGTTAACGATGTCTTTTTTCTTGTCCATTAAAACCGGAGTGACTACTTCTATGTCTCCGGCGGACGTTCCTGCTTTTATGAGTTTGTTAAATGCTTCATAGTATTCAGGTCTACAGTCAGGGTAGCCTGGAGAGTCTTCATAGTTGGCACCGATATAGATATTTTTAGCACCTATAACTTCGGCCCATGACACGGCCATGGAAATTATATGAGCGTTTCTAAAAGGAACATAGCTTGAAGGAATTTCATCTGAGTCTCCTTCAAAATCGGTAACTTCTAGTTTCTCGTCTGTAAGAGAGCTTCCCCCAATTTGGGAAAGAAAACTCATGTCCACAGTTTTTCGATACTTTGGGTCCACCTTGTAATGATCAGCTATTTTGTCATAGCACTCTTTTTCTTTAGCAGAAGTCTTCTGTCCATAAGAGAGGTGAAGAAAGGCAAGTTTGTCGTGTTTTTTGTTGGCGATAGCGGCACGCACTAAAGAGTCCATGCCGCCGCTAACTAATACAAGTCCAATATCTTTCATAAAGTTTCAACAGTTCCCATGATAAAGTTTTCAATGAGATCAATTTGTTTTTGGGCCAGATCTTTTTTAGTTTCAAAGTCTCCCTCTTTAACCTTTACCATTGTGTAAAATTTGATCTTAGGTTCTGTACCAGAAGGTCTAATGTAGAGTTGATTTCCTGATTCAAACTCGAAGCCTAAAACATTGCTTTTAGTCATATCAAGAGTGGTTTCCTCTTGGGTCAATAGACTCGTGGCCTTTGAGATTTGAAAATCTTTAAAAACTGTAATCCTTTCAGTTCCAACATGCATTCCATGCTCATTTCTAAAATGATCCATTATACGCGCAATTTTCTTTTGTCCCTCAAGGCCTTCGTAATTTAAGGCGATAAGACTTTCTTGCGCATATCCAAGCTTGTCGTAGATTTCATCAAGAGCGTCCACAAGAGTCATACCCTTTAATTTGTAGTGAAGAGTAATCTCATTCATAAGCATCATTGCTGTAACGGCGTCTTTGTCGCGAACATGGTTTCTTGGCATATATCCAAATGACTCTTCCGAGGCAAAGAAGTAAGTGTGATCAGTGCCTTTTATTTCAAGCTCTCTCCATGCAGCGGCCATCCACTTAAAGCCTGTAAGAGTGTCTTTTACCTCTCCACCAAAGTGTTCGGCTATCGTAGTTTGAAGATCACTTGTCACAATACTTTTTAGCACAAGAGGCTTATTTGGAAGGGTTCCTCTTAATGAGTGTTGCTCAAATAGGTAGTAAAGCATTAAGAAGGCTATTTGATTTCCATTTAGATAAACCGGAGAGTGGTGGTGATTTACAACAACACCAAGTCTGTCACAATCTGGATCTGTCCCGTAAGCAACATCTATGTTTTCAGCTAACATTCTATCAACTGCCATCTTTAAAGCTTTTGGATCTTCTGGGTTTGGAGTTGTCTCCACCGTTGAAAATGCAGAGTCAAAGCTCGCCTGTTCTTCAACAATTTTAAAGTTTTTATACCCAAGCCTCTCGCTGGCTGTTTTACATGGGATATAGCCAGTTCCATGAAGGGGAGTGTAGATAAAGCTTGCTTGTTCGCCTTTCTCTTTTGCAAGCTCTGGCTGAACCATCGCTTTTTCAACTTCTTGGTAGAAGCTGTCATTAACTTCTTCGCCAATCCATTCGATCATTCCATCTTTAACAGCTTGATCAAAGTCTGTGGATTTAACGTCTTCCCAGTTCGAAATCTTGTTGTATGCCTCAATCACCATTGAATCTTCTGGAGGAGTAACCTGTGCTCCATCATCCCAGTAGGCCTTAAACCCATTATATTGTTTTGGATTATGAGAAGCGGTGATCATTACACCAGCTTTGCAGTTATAATATCTTACGGCATATGAAAGCATCGGAGTTGGTGTTAGCTCTGTGAAAAGGTAAGCCTTGATCCCATTGGCGGCAAATACCATGCACACTTCTTTGGCAAACTCATCAGAAAACTGTCTACAGTCATAACTAACGGCAGCTGCAAGTTCTCCAGAAAATGGCTCCTTCACAACATTCGCCATGGCCTGAGTGGCCTTTCGAACATTGTATTTGTTCATTCTGTTGCTTCCCATGCCTAGGATTGATCTAAGTCCGCCAGTTCCAAACTCCAGATCCTTGTGAAAACGCTCAATGAGTTCTATTTCATTTGTCGCTTCATCTTCCAATAGGGTTTTGATCTCTGAACGGTCCAACTCATCGAAATAAGGGTTTTCAGACCAGACTCTCGCTAGCTCTATAGATTTTTCTTTCATATACAAATTGTCCTTTTTTAGCTATATAACCAATTCCAACGTAATATATTAAATAAAGACCAATTGTTAAAGTCTATAGAATGAATGGAGAACCCATATGGCAAATAAAGATATGAAACACCCAGATAACGTGGCGGGGAAATTCTATTGCACTGATCCTGACGATGAGAATGGAGAAGGATGCATTGCATGTAATGTTTGTTACAATGGGGCTCCGGAATTCTTTGCCGAAGACGAAGATGGCAACGCTTACATCAAAAAGCAGCCAGAGTCCGAAGAGGACATTGAGCTGTGCGTTGAGCAAATGGAGGCATGTCCAGTTGGCTCAATCGGAGACGATGGCGACGCATAGACAGATTTCCTATGGAAATATCTGAAATCTCGTTTACACTATAGCTAATATTATTAATCTTAAATCCAAGGGGTTAAAGGATGAATCCAACTGGGATGGAAATCTTAGCTACAGCGTTGTTTGGACTGGCCGTGGTTCACACGTTCCTAGTCAAAAAATTCGAACATATCTCTCACAAGTACCCAACCGGATCCATAGGAGCGGAGTTTTTCCACTTTCTAGGAGAGGTTGATGCCGTATTTGGCATGTGGGCAGCAGCTTTTGTTGTGGCCATGGCCGGTACTCAAGGCGGAACTGCTGCTGTTGAGTACCTTGAGAGCATTAACTTTACAGAGCCTGCATTTGTATTTGTTATTATGGCAATGGCGGGAACAAGACCTGTTATTAAGTTTGCCGAACAAATTATTGTCGGCTTTTCTAGGCTGATACCAGGCGTGTCTAAGAAGATGGCCTTCTTTATTTCTACAATGATTATTGGCCCTCTTTTAGGTTCTTTTATTACAGAGCCGGCAGCAATGACAGTTACTGCTCTTATTCTTCAAAAGAACTTTTACTCAAAGCCAGAGATGTCGGACAAGTTTAAGTACGCCACATTGGGGCTTTTATTTGTAAACGTTTCAATTGGTGGAACACTTTCACACTTTGCAGCTCCACCCGTTTTGATGGTTGCAGGCAAATGGGGATGGGGTCTAACTCACATGCTTTTTAACTTTGGTTATAAAGCTGCAATCTCAGTTGTTCTAGGCACACTTGTAATTGCATTTCTTAACAAGAAAGAACTTGAAGGCGACTTCAGTCTTCGTCCAGAGAATCCAGAGCACATGCACCCAACTTGGTGGATCACTCTAACTCACCTTATCTTTTTGGCGTTGACTGTTATTACAGCTCACCACATGGTTGTGTTCTTGGGCGTGTTCTTGTTCTTCTTAGGCTTCACAACTGTAACTCAAGAATACCAAGATCCTGTTAAGCTAAAAGAATCTCTTCTAGTTGGATTTTTCTTAGGCGGTCTTGTTGTTTTAGGTTCCATGCAAAAATGGTGGCTGCAACCACTTCTAGCATCCCTGGATACATTGCCTCTATACCTAGGCTCAACGGCTCTTACAGGTATTACAGACAACGCTGCATTAACTTATCTAGGTTCACTTGTTGAACTAAGTGATGAGCAGAAATACTACCTTGTTGCAGGTGCTGTAACTGGTGGTGGTCTGACTGTAATCGCCAATGCTCCAAACCCAGCTGGTTTTGGGATTTTAAAAGGCAATTTTGGAGAAGACGGAATCAGTCCAGTAGGACTTTTAAAGTCTGCTCTTTTTCCTACAGTATTGGCCTTGATAATGTTTAGATTCCTGTAATCACTAAAAAAACTTACAAAGTTTTGCATATAAGGCGGGTTCAACCCGCCTTTTTTTATTCCTTTAAAAATAGCCGTAGTATTTTACCTGTTTGAATCTGCGCAGGCGGCGCTATAGAATTGTTTTGCAACGTAAGAAAGGGAGTTTTTTACTGTGAATAAAGTTTTGTGCATTATGATCGTTTCACTTTTCTCAACACCAATCTTTGCTAGTGGGAATCGTGAACAAATCCAAGACAGCATGCTAGATCGAACAAAAGACGCATTGATGTCATATGAGATAGTAGAAGAGAAAAGCAAAGAAGTAATGAGCCAAATCAAGGCCAAAGTCGAAAATTCAGCAATAGGCAAATATAAGACCACAATCGCCGCTGCAGTTCCAATCGTTACTGGAAAAGTCGCATTTAGCTACGGAGACCTTAGAGTTTCATATAGCGCCCAATCAGCAAGAACCAAGCTCGATTACAGGCTAGGAGAGAGATGGAAAGTCTTTCATCGAAGTGAAAAAGATGACGGCGAAAGAACTGGAGTAGATTACTCCGTGCGGTTCTAAGTAAATCTCTCAACAACTAAAGTTAATCTTTAAACTGACAGTTTCCGATAGTAATATATGGAAAAATTACTATTCCACATATTAATTATCTTTGGTTTCTCTTCCCCTGCATTTGGGAAGGTCGAAATTTCAATTCCCGAATCTAGATGTGAGACTGTCGATACTCTATCGTTTATGAATAAAGAGGTAAAAAAACTCTTTTCCACTCCAACTGAACAAGGAAGCCTGGGCTGGTGCTATGGGCTTACAGCTGCAGAACTTATATCCGCCGAAATCGGCATGCCAGTATCCGCCGCACACATCTCGGCACTATTTAATAAGAAAGCTGAAAGTAATTTCTTTATTCGCACAATGAAAAAGTTTTTAAATTCTTCATCATCAGATGTTTATGAAAGTGGAGAAATTGATCTTGCAATTAAAAATGTGCTCCAAAAGAAAGTTTGTCTAGAAGATGATATGCCATTCATTGACAATTCTAGCGGGGGGCTGCCTTCCGCTATCTTAGGCCTAGATAGGGCAAGAAAAGCGAAGCTTAAAGGTGAAGAAGAGTATGCTTGTCATGAAATTGCGAACTCAAAGGCATTGCTAAACCTAGAATATTCTATAAAAGAAATTATGGAAGTCTTGGATCAATACAGTCTAAATTCGGGGATCGAAAAGTTAATGGATCAGCACTGCGGTGATCAGAAAATTAAGGTCCCTATAATGAAGATAAAGAGTATAAGAGTACCCAGGCGTGGCTCAAATAAAGAACTTTCTGCAAAATTGGGAAAGCTCTTTGGAAAGATTGAGAAAAAACTCGTGTCTGGCAAACCTGTTGGTATTAGCTATGATGCCATCAAGGTTTCCTCTTATGATTCTAAACATACAGGTTCTGTAATTGGTCGCAAGTGGTTCAATGGCAGATGCAACTTTAAAATT
This sequence comes from Halobacteriovoraceae bacterium, assembly GCA_002711995.1. Taxonomy (GTDB): domain Bacteria; phylum Bdellovibrionota; class Bacteriovoracia; order Bacteriovoracales; family Bacteriovoracaceae; genus UBA845. The sequence goes on from PASN01000013.1 coordinate 122,655, forward strand.
CGAAACTACTGGGGGGATAACTGCTTTGAATACAACCGAAAAGATATTAGTGCTTGTAAGCACAATGACAGTGGTGCATTTTGGGTAACGGACCAGAAGTTTTTCGAAATGGTTTATAAAATAACCCTAATAGAGTAGTCAACTACCTGAGTGAACAAGGGTGAAGGGTTGACTAATAAGTGAGTTTCAAGGTTAGAGACTAATATTGTAACTAGAAACTCCGATATTAATGCATGAATCCTATTAAACTTTCATTCATTTTGCCACTTCTTCTTATATCGCAAAATAGTCTTCAGGCTGAAAGCCTTAAAGTTAAGGTTCCTAAGTCACTTTGTTCTGATTTAGATATAAGAGACACTATGAAGTCAGATGAATTAAAAGAGCATTTTACCAGGCCTAGGAGTCAAGGTAGTAGCGGCTGGTGCTATGGTTTTGTGGCTGCAGATCTACTTTCAGTTGAGGCTGAAGTTCCTCTTTCTTCTACACATGTTTCATCAATCTATAACTCGGCTATTTTTAAAGAAGCTTTGGAGAACGAAAAAGGTAAATTCTATATATATAAGACTTATAAAAGGACTAGCAGGAAAGGGTCCGATCCAGAGTTTAAAAAGATTTTAAGCGGAGGAAATATTTATTGGGCCGTAAAGGATTCAGTAGATAAGAGATACCTATGCTCTGAAAAAGACCTTCCTTTTGACGCTAGCGGGCTGGAGACCACCAAATCTGAACTTATTAATAACTTAGAAAATATCAAGAAGTTGGAATGGCCAAGCCTTCCTTCAAAACTTGGGTGCGAACGAGCCAAATCTATAGTTGAATTCTTGGGGGTAAATGCCTCCGTTTATGAGGTTTGGAAATTGATTCTAAACAATAATGTTAACATTTCTTTGGAAAAACTTACTTCAATGAGTTGCAAAGATCCTGTCAAATTAGATAGTTCTATTGAGGTAAAACGTCTTAAAATTCCTAAGGCTGATAGCAAAAAGTACGCGAGAAGTAGTTTTGGTAAAAGAAAGTTGGAGCGTGACACAAAAAAGATTATTAAAGCTTTTAAAAAAATTGGGTATCTTCTTTCACATGGCCGACCTGTGGCCGTTAACTACAATGCCAACCATATAAGTATTGTGGAAGGAGATCATAGCAGTAGTATAACTGGACGAAGATGGAAAAATGGAAGATGTGAATACAAAGTCAGAAATAGTTGGGGAGAATCCTGTATTGAATATAATGATTCTGACATCACCGGATGTAACCGTGAGGAGGGATCGTTTTGGGTAACAGATCAGAAACTGTATGAAATGGCTCAAGACATTTTTTATATTGACTCTTAGTGCCTATAAAGCTTTTGGTGGTAACCTAACTTTACCGGATGCAAAGATGGTCACCATTAAGGTTGAAGGGAACAAAATTTTTACCAAGGAGTGTAAAGCACCTTCAAATTGCTTTGATTTTCCTAAAGAGTTAAAGTTTTACTCATACCAAAGTCCATTGTTTTCATTGTGTTATCAAAGTGGTGGAACTCCTAAGTTTGTTAAGATTGATGGTAAAAAACACAAAATAGAATTCTGCTTTAAAAATAACAAGGGAGTAGACCTGGAAACTCTGATGAAGGCATATAAGGCTTACAAGTAATCTTCTTAAGTGAACTTTAAGAGAAAAATCTTCCCGAAGCATAAAAGAAAGTTCCCACTTATAAAGTTCCCACTTATAATGTTGTAATGAATAAATTTATAGTTACTTACCTTTTTTTATTACTATCAGCTTCAACCTTTTCTTCAGAAATTAGCGTTCTATTTGTGAAAGGCACTGCTTATGTTACTGATGAGTCTACTCAAAAGCGGCTCAATAAAGGTGATGTCATCAACGAGGGTGAGAGCATTGAGACAAAAAAGAATTCATTTTTAATTCTTAAGATCAGTGAGCATTCAAAACATAAGATTGATCCTGAAACAATTGTTCAAATTGAGTCACTTCCATATAAGTTTGAGGGGGGAGAAGAGATTGAACAGCCAGCTCAGATTTACTTAAAAGTAGGCACCATAATGTCTGAGATATTTGAAAAGTCCGACAATGAGAGTGCCATCGTACGAACCAACTCAACATCTATGGGAGTTCGGGGAACTAAATTCCTAGTTAATCAAAATGATAGTGATGTTCTTTTGAGTGTTGAAGAAGGTGTAGTCGAAATTAAAAATAATAATCAAGCAGACATTGTTGAGGCCAATCAGTCAGTTGTTGTTGAAAATGACAAGGTATTCACCGCCGTTCGTCCATACAAATTTCAAAAACAAATTAATTGGAGTTTTAGAGAGGATACTCTGCGCTCATTCAATGAGGTGAGGGCAGCTTATAAAAGTGAGTTCTTAAAAAAGAGGCGTCCTTGGAAAAGAGATCAATTGCGTTGGCAAAACTTTAAAAAAGAAAGAAAAACTCGCTTAGAGCACTATCAAAATGAAGTCAAAGATCTAACCAAAAATAAAAAACTGAAAGTAAAAATGAAACAAATCCAGAAACGTCTCATGGAAAGAGCTGTCTTAAAGGACAAAAAAGATTTAATTGATCATAACCGACCCAAAGAGACGATAAAAAGACAACTTTTGGAAAGGCCAGCTTTAAATAAGGATCTAAAGCGAGAGGCATGGAAAAGAAGAAGGCAGATTAGGCGTGAGAATCACGATAAACCTTCAGGGAAAAACACCGCTACCGACCATCAGCAATAAGTGAGAAAATTTAATTTGGATTTAATCTAAGAGAATGGTGGTCGTAGCTGGGATTGAACCAGCGACCCCTTCGATGTCAACGAAGTGCTCTCCCACTGAGCTATACGACCTTAATCAATCAAGTATCGGTAAGTTACTTTATTAATCCTTGCATAGTCAATTTTTTTTCTGCTAGCATTGCGGCAAGTCAAAAAGGAGTCGCATGCGTATATTTCTCATCTTTTCTTTCTTCCTTCTGAGCTCTTGCTACCAAAATCAAACAATAAATTTGAATAAACAAAGCAACGCAACTTTCTGCCTTTTTGGAGATGCTGGTACAGGAACTAAAGATCAAGAGAAAGTAGCAAGGCTTTTGAAAGAAGAGAATTGTCACGCTTATTTTTATTTAGGAGATATTATCTATCCTAAAGGTCTCACTTCTGCTGAGGACAAGGCCGCACAAGAACTATTCTTTAAATACTATGGTGACATTCTAGAAAGAAAAGACATGTTTCTTATGATGGGCAATCATGACTATCATGGAAATGTAGAGGCCTGGCTAGAAATCGCAAAAAAACACCCAAAACTTCATTACCCATCTCACTATTACTTAGCAAAAATAAATGATGTTTGTTTTCCCATAATGAATACAACTGATTATAAACTTCAACAGATGGTATGGTTAAACTCATTAAATCTTAATGGATGTAAACACAAAATCCTTTTAGGACATCACCCCGCCAAAAGTTCAGGAAAGCATAAAAGTCCTTATTTTCCACTCAACCTCTTTCTTAATTACGCTATGAGCTTTGCCAATACTTATGTCGCAGGCCATGACCACCATCTTTCTTACGAGGGTGAGGTAAATGGTGCACACCAATTTGTTTCCGGTGCCGGCGGCCAGTTGCGCAGTGTTAATGAAGAACTCGCGGTTTTTGCCAAGAGTCGACTAGGCTTTATAAAGATTACTCAAGAAGGCGATGATCTGGTGTTTGGTCTTATTGGACTTGAAGAAAATAAACGCAAGGTGTTGTTCACTAAAAAAATCACAAGCGCTTTGGCTAATCCCTAAAGATTTGCTAAATTCCATGGATGATTTCAAGGCTTCATCGTAAATTTATACCGTGGGTAGTCGCTCATTCTTTTGAGTATTGGTACTACTATATTGGGGCCTTGGTTTGCCTCTATTATCTTCATCACTTTCAAAGTATTCTGCCAGGGCTTGCAAAAGACCTGGGCGACAAGGTAATGTCCGATCAATTGAAAGATATTGAGCTTTCAAAGTTCTTCTATCTCGCTTTTGCCATTCTGTTTTTTAGAACATTCTCAAGACTGCTTTTCTTTTATCCAGCTCGAGTTCAGCAAAAGAACTTGCGTCTTGAAATTATGCAAAGACTTGAAAATGCTCTTCCAAAAACATACTCAAGCTTTAGTGACGGAGATCTTTTTCAGACAATCGTAAATGACTTTAACCGTTTGCGGGGTTTTATTGGGTTTGCTCTTTTGCAGGTTGGAAACATAATTATTGCGGCCATCATCTTTATTCCAAAAATACAGGAGTTCAATGAAGCCTTTCTCATAGCATTTACCCCATTAGTGGCATGCGTAGTTTTATTCAGCGTTCTTGTTGTAGTCTTCCAACCTTTTGCTAGAAAGAACATGGATGCGTATGCCGATGTTCAAAACTTTGTGATTGAAAGTTATTCAGCAAAGAAGACGATTAAAAACTTTCACTCTGAGAACTCATTTTACCAATTGTTCAGACAGTACTCAGGTGTAGAGCTTCGATACTTCTTCATTTCAAGTCTTGGGCGAGTGTTCTCATTTCCTCTTGTAAAGCTCGGAGTGGGAGCATCCTTAATTTGGGCCGCTTTAATTGTGAAGGAACAAGGGCTAAGTGGTACGGATTTAATATTTTTCTCAGGGTTTCTTTATTTGATCCTTGAACCTCTTTTATTTCTATCTTGGATAGGAATTGTAACAAGCCAAGGCTATGCGGCCTGGGGCAGGATAAAAAAGTTGATTCGAAGTCTTGAGCAGAACACTGTTGAAAGTTGGTATAAAAAATATGAAGACTTTCAAAAAATTGAGCTCCCATTTTGGGGAAAAACTGTTGACCTGGAAATAAGGCCTAAGTCTTGGAATGTTGTTATTGGTGATACTGGTTCTGGAAAGTCTTACCTTATAGACAAAGTTGCCGAAATCCTACGCCACAACAAAGCGTCCTATTCATATATCAAACAAGAGCCTTATTTATACAATGACACAATTGCAGAAAACATCTTTCTTGGTGAGCCGGCCAAGGGGGAGAAGCTTGATCTTGCAAAAAAATGTTTGGTCGAGTTTGGTCTGAACCTCTTAGCTCCTACTGTTGATGAAGTTTTGGCACTTGAAGTTGGTGAAAATGGAAAAAAGGTTTCTGGTGGACAGGCAAAGAGAATAGCACTCATACGAAGTTTAGTTGCTGATGTTGATTATATCATTTGGGATGATCCATTCTCATCTGTGGATCTAATACTAGAGCAGCAGATTATAAAGGTGCTCAAGAAGGATGAAAGACTCAAAAATAAAACCTTCATTTTAACGTCTCATAGGTTTAGCACTGTGAAGGCCAGTGACTGGATTGTTTTCATAGAACAAAATCTAGGAATTAAGGAAGTGGGGTCTAAGGCCGAATTGTTGGAAAAGGAAAGTTTGACCAGTGAATATTTTAAAAAACAAATGGTTTGATTACATCTACATTCCAAACAGCAAGCTGTTGATCTTCTTCATCTTGCTTGCCTTGGTTGCTGCCAGTGTGCTTGGCTATTACACTCCAATCATTGTCTCCGAACTTTATGACGGTTTTGATGAAGGCGACATTATTATGCCGATTATTTACGCCCTCGGGGGACTCTATGTCGGTGAATACTTGGCCTCAGTTGTCTATCAATTAGGGATATCCCGCTACGTTCAGAAACTTTTGCAGCATATTCGTTCTAAAAGTTACAAAAAGTGGATACTTACATATGACTCTATAGGTAAGGGAAAGTTTGGTTCACACAATTACCCTATGGGAGAGGTAATTGCTAGAATCCTTAATGATACCGAGGCCGTAATTGAGATGGTAAGCTCTGGATCATTTAAGATCTTCATCGATTTTGCCTTCATCATTTCAAGCCTCATTAGTTTTGTGCGTTTGAATACCGTCTCTGGTGTTGCCTTAATTATCGCAGAAGTTTTGGTATGTGCTGCCTTAATTATTGGAAGTAAGCAGATGGGCAAAGTTTATATGGCAGTTAGAAAATCAACAGGGCACCTTAATCGCTCGGTTGCCAATCTGTCTGCAGGATTAAGACATACCTTTCACACTCCCAATGATAGCTTCGCCTCCAAAAAGTCTAAGACCGCGTTTGAAGACTTTTTAAAAAAACAACTTACGGCCAATATCTGGGACGCAAGCTACTTTGCTATCGCTGAGAGTTTATTCCCAATTCTTCTAGCGTTGCTGGTTATTGTATTTCCATATTCAAACATTGTTGAAATGGCAATCATTGCGGCGATCATTGATTTGATTCAAAGATCAATCACCCCGATTAAAGAAATTGCCTCCAAGATTTCAGGAATTCAAAGGGCCAAAACTGGAATGGATAGAATTCTTGAGTTTAATGAAGACCTTGAAACACTGCCTCACTCGGAGGAAGGTGAGGACCTTAAAACAATTGAAGACTTTAAGAGCCTCTCAATTGATGTGGAGAGCTTCACTTACCCTGTTAAGGGAGAAGAAAGTTCAAGCTTCGAGTTAAAGAATGTTGGACTGCACGCCAAAAGTGGAGAGCTAGTGGGAATTGTTGGCATGTCCGGCTCTGGCAAATCCACCTTCCTTAAGATTCTGTCCACAGACATCCTGGCCTCCAATTCGTTAATCAAGATAGAAAGAACTGATCATCCAAATATTGAATTTCGTGGAGACAATGTTGAAGGCATGTCCATGTACAAGCGACAAGTAAGCATCGTTAGTCAAGATTCACATGTCTTTAGTGAGAGTTTAAAGTTCAATATCACTTTTGATATCGGTACCGAGGAAGAATTCCAAAAGTTTTGGGGAGATGTTAAGGAACGTATACCTTATCTTGAAAAGTGGGGGATCGACCCTGATGAGGTTGTGAAACCAAATGATTTATCGATGGGGCAAAAGCAACTCATCTCGGCGCTGCGGTCGTGTTATTTGAAAAAGCCAATTGTTCTTTTTGATGAGATTTCTTCTGGACTTGATTCTGAACTGGAAGAGGCCTTAAGAAAACTTGTACTCCTAATTCAAAGAAACTCCCTAACTGTGATTGTTGCTCACCGAGTGGAGACAATCGTAAAAGCTGGTCAGATTCTTGTTTTAAAAGACGGAAAACTTGATGGAGTTGGAACTCATAGGGAGCTGCTAGAAAAGAATGCGACGTATCAAGAGTTTATCTCTCAGGTAAGAATGTCTTAGTCTGATTTAATTTTGCTCTGAATCTTCTCTTAATGTATCCTTTTCAAGTACTTAATTTAAAAGGAGAGAGCGATGTTAAAACCAATGTTGGCCGCCATTCTAGGTGTGGCCTTTCTGTTTTCTTGTGACAATGGAACTTCAAAGCCAAACTACAAGTTTTTGAAAGCACCTAAAGAGGGTGTTGCCGCTAAAGTAGGTGAGCTAAAGATTACAAATGAAGAGCTTACTAAAGGCATTGAATCAGAACTATACGAGCTTGAGAATAAGATCTTTGATACTAAGATGAACAAGCTTAAGTCTCTTATCATTGAGAAGCTAATGGCGCAGGATCCCGCTAAGAAAGGTCTTACAAATGAAGAGTACATGGACAAGCACATCGCTAAAGGTGTGAAGGTCTCAGAATCCGACATTAACAGCTTTGTAAAAGAAAAAAACATTCCTAAAGAACAAGTTAACGCTCAGATTAAAGAAAGAATTCGCGGTTACTTGATTGCGGAAAAGAAAAAAGATGCCGTTGAAACTTGGCTCGCTAAGAAAACCAAAAGCACTGGCATAGAAGTTTACCTTGATAAGCCAAGAAGACCTTCTTTTGATGTAGAGGTGGGAAAAGCTCCTGTAGCAGGACCAGAAAGCGCCCCAATCACAATTGTGGAATTTAGTGACTTTCAATGTCCATACTGCTCAAAAGCAGCTGAGACAATTAATAAGGTTAAAAAAGACTATGGAAGCAAAGTAAGAGTTGTATTTAAGCAATATCCACTTCCGTTCCATTCCCAGGCAAAAATGGCGGCTAACGCGGCACTGTGCGCTTGGGAACAAAAGCCAGAGAACTTCTGGAAAATGCACGACAAGTTGTTTGCTGACCAAAGCAAGCTTGGCAAAGAGGGACTTCAGGCCACAGCTAAGTCTGTAGGCGTGGACATGGAGAAGTTCAACACTTGTCTTGATGGCGGAAAGTACATGAGCATGATTGAGAAAGACATCCAACAAGGAAAAGATCTTGGAGTTAAATCAACTCCAACATTCTTTGTGAATGGAAAACTTCTTCAAGGCGCTCAACCTTATGAGACCTTCAAAGAGCTTATCGACGAAGAGCTTGCCAATAAATAATTCTTAATCCAAGGGTAAGTTTTTCCGGTTCACGTTGTGGATCAGAAAAATTTACCCGAACTCACTACTACTACAAAAATGATACAATCTTACTGGGCAGGATGCCCATGTGAGGTTTAGAATGAACGGCGTAGATTACACCCAGAGACTTAGCAGACAAAGAGAGCTCTTTCAAAGAGATTTGGAGAGCGCCAATCGTTCCCATGAGACAGCTCTGGAAGACATTCAAGCAGCTAAAGAAAGCCAACTCAAAGAGAACTCTAAAAACTTTTCTGAAAGAAAATTAGAGCTGGAAAAGGCGTATGAAGACCGCTATGAGAATCTACAAACCTCCCAGAAAGAGGCCTTAAAAGAAAAAAACAAGGCCTATGAACAATCATTACATCAAGAAAAAATCAAAAATGCTGCACAATCTCGTGAAAACATTAAAAACTGGCGACAAGAGATTGATGAGGCCAAAAGAACCTTTAGTCACAACCTCGAAGACACAAAAAGAATGGATAAAAACATTCGTGAGCAAGTTAAGGAAAATGCTGACAAAAGAGTGAAGTCAGTGCTTAGTGAGTCTGAGAAGAAGGTTGAAGAGTATAAAAAGAGCGCTTTGGGAAGCGCTAAGGATGTTCAAGAAAAACTCGACGCCGAGAAGAGACAGTTAATTAGGACCCAAGAGCGAGAACTTAATAAAGTCACTCGAGATGAGATTGCAAAAAGAAACGAGTTAAAAGATCGGGTGACCAGGGATGTTGCCAAAATACGACAATCCAGAGAAGAGGAGAGTGAGCGTCTTCACGAAAAAACTCGTCAAGATATGGATAAAGTTAACCAAGATGCCGCTTTAAAACTTAAGAAAGTGGGCGAGCAAACCAATACATTGATGGAGCGGGTTAACAAAGCTCAGAAAGCTGAAATAAAGAACCAAAATGAAAGTCTCAGAAATGAGATGATGAAGATGGAGAAGCAACACAACCGCGACCTTGAGAAGCTTGAAACTAGACACAAGGCCGCTGGTATTGGAGCTGGATCACTTCAAGGAAAGCTTCGTGAAGATCAAAGAGCGGAGCTTGAAAATCAAAAAAGACTGAAATCCAAAGAGGACATTGATCAAAGAAATAGACTTACTAGAAACTTTGAAAAAGAGATGAGTAGGGCTCGCGAAGGCTTCCAAGACACGTACCGCGAAATGAGTATTGAGGCCGCTGATAAAAGAGTACAGGATAAAAGAAATCTAACGGCCATCAATATCAAAGAGCGCTTGGCGGACAAAAGAAAGCTTCAGAATGCCAATAAAGAGCATGAAATTGCTTTAAAGTTTCAAAGTGAAGCCGAAAGTCAGACCCTTAAGTCTGAGCGTAAAGATTCTAGAAGAAAAATTGATGCGATGAAGGAAAACTTCAATAAAAGCCTTAATGACGCTGTGGAAAGAGGAGAGCTTTCCATTAAGTCTGTCCGTGAAGAAATGAATAAAGAGAAAAGAGAACTTGCTGAAAGACTTCACGAGCAAAACGCTTTTCAAGAGAAGTTCCTAAGGGCGTCTCAGAACGATAAAATAGAAAAGCTCACCGACAAGTACGAAGAAAAAATGAGAATCTTAGGGCAAAAAACGAAGAGCTTAGGCTTAATATGCACAATAAAATCAAGCAGGTTAAGGCAAATAGCGCTCATGAGATTGAAAGACAAAGAAAAGAGTTGATGAAAGAGGCCAATTTAGAAAAGCAAAACATTAGAAGTGTAGCTGAGGCCAATGAAAACAAGCTAAACAATCGTCTGGAAAAACTTAGAAATGAGTTTGACAGAAAGCTAGGTCAAACAAGACTTAATAATGACGCTAAAGTCAAAGAACTGACCTTTAAGTACGAGAATGAATTAAAAGCAGAAAGAACCAAGTATCAAGATATTATTGACCACAACAACAAGTTCTTTGAAAGAGAGTTAGCTCGACTAAAAATGTCCAACGAAACAGAAAAAGACAGGTTAGTCACTCAGTACGAAACTAGAATTAATCAATTGCAAAACGCTTTTAAAAACAAGCAACGCGAGCTTGAGCAGTTCAATCAATTGCAAAGGGCATAACTCTTAACTTGTTGTTCAATCATGTGGTAGATTATGACTGAACCAACAATTAAGGAAAGAGTATGACTCGTAGAGCAAAAATAATCGCAACCATAGGGCCTAGCTCCAACCCCGTTGAGATGCTTGAAAAACTCATTAAGGCGGGAATGAACGTTGCCCGCATCAACATGAGCCACGGAACCCATGAAGGCCATGCCCAAACAATAGCAAATATTAGAAAAGCAAGTGAGAACGTAGGCTGGGAGGTCGGTGTTCTCTGTGACCTTCAAGGGCCAAAGATACGCGTCGATAAACTTCCCGTACCTCTTGAGTTAAAAGAAGGCGAAGAGTGGGTGATTGGTCAAAGTGACATTAAAGACAAATATCCGGAATATAAAGATAGATTCATCCCCACTGTATATAAAGACCTTGTTAATGATGCTCATGAAGGCGCACACATCCTTTTTGATGACGGGCTTATGGAGGCCCACGCAATTGAGAAAGATAGAGATGTTTTAAAAATTAAAATTGTCATAGGTGGAACACTTAAGTCGAACAAGGGCATTAATCTTCCAAACGTTAATGTTTCAGCTCCCGCTTTCACTGAAAAAGATCGGCAAGATCTTATGTTTGGCCTAAAGCAAGATGTTGATTTCTTCGCTCTTAGTTTTGTTAGAAGGGCTGAAGAGGTTCAAGAAGTGAAATATCTTCTTCATAAATTAAAAAAGCACACTCCGATCATCTCCAAAATTGAGAAACCTGAAGCGGTTGAAAACATTAGAGAGATCATGAAGGCCACCGACATGGTCATGATCGCAAGAGGAGATATGGGAGTTGAGGTTGGAAACCACCATGTTCCAACCATTCAAAAAAGACTCATTGGTCTATGCAATGAGGCCGGAGTGCCCGTGATTACCGCAACCCAGATGCTTGAGAGTATGACTACCAACTCACGACCTACTAGGGCAGAAGCTAATGATGTTGCCAATGCAATATGGGATGGCACTGATGCTGTCATGCTCAGTGGAGAGTCCGCAGCCGGACAATACCCTGTTGAAGCTGTAACGATGATGGATAATATTGTTGAAGAGGCGGAAAAGCTTCCTAAAGAGCGTCCACTTCTACGACATATGGACCTTCATTCAGTCTCTGCTTCAATTCAGGTCGCAGCATCAATTATCGCCGAAAAAACAAATGCTAAATGGGTTGTAAGTGTAACTCAAAGTGGGAACTCATGCCTAAAGATGAGTAGATTCCGTCCAAAGGTTAGAGTTTTAGGCTGCACCAATTCAAAACAAGTCATGAGAAAGATGGCTTTATATTGGGGAATAAGCCCATTCTATTTCGAAGAAAAAGAAGAAGACCTAGCAACTCTTCAAGAGCAAATGATTGATACGCTTAAAGAAAGGAATCTCGTAAATACTGGTGACAAGGTCGTTATAACACATGGTGATGGTAAATTCTTTAAACAAGGCAGCTCCAACAGCGTAAGGCTAGAAATCATCAAAGACGTTCCAAAAGTCTCCAACAAAGAGAGCATTCAGGGAAAGTCTGAAACCCTTCAGCAAGAAATACCTGGAGGGAGAATTTTGTTGGATACATCTCTATGTGCTTCATGTCAGAACTGTGTACAAGTTTGTCCTCACCATATCTGGAAGATTGAAGGCGAGCATAATGAAACAACCATCAATGTCGAGACCGCACATAAGTGCACTAAAGATATGGAGTGCGTTTCCAAGTGTCCAACTGGCGCTATCGAGATTATAGACACGGATCTATGAGTCTATTAAATCTTTCTGATGAATTCCTAAAAGGAATACAAATCGTGGATTGGGGCTATACTGAGGCCTCAACTCCCGTGACCTTTAACCATTTTGATAAGTGGGCGCAGTCCGGACTTGATGGGGGGCTGAAGTATCTTACCGATCATAGAAAGGATCTAAGAAAAGACCTTAAAGAGGTTTTTCCCGAGTTTAAGTCCGCTCTTGTCTTCTTATTTGAGTACGCATCAGAAAAGAAGCGACTACAAGAAAGTGATTCACCTTTAAAGATTGCTTCCTATGTTACAGGCTTTGATGGAATGGATTATCATCATTGGATAAGGGAAAAGCTAGACTCTATTACAGCAAAGCTTTCTGAAGAATTATCTGATCTGGAAACTTTTTACTCCATAGATGCTCAACCTGTGCTTGAAAGAGATCTGGCCTACAGGGCGGGGCTGGGGTGGTTTGGCAAAAACAGCATGCTTATTAGTAAAAAGCATGGAAGCTATTTTATTATTGGAACACTTCTTTTAAATCAAAAACTTTCGCTACCGACAAAGCTCTCAGTCGAACCTGACCATTGTGGCAATTGCACCGCTTGTATTGATCATTGTCCTACAGATGCTATTGTTGCAAACAAAGTTGTTGATGCATCAAAATGTATAAGCACTTACACTATAGAAATGTTTAAAGAAGCTCAGGCACCAAAGGGATACCCTTCGCAATCAAATGAAGTCTTCGGGTGTGATATTTGCCAAGAAGTCTGCCCATGGAACAATAAACCTCTCAAGCGAGTGGAGGCCAGCGAGGAAGTTGACTGGGTTAAGTTCTTTGAAAGAAATCCTAAATTGATACTAAGTGAACTTGAGGACATGTCCAACAGACAATACCGCAAAAAATTCAAAGGCACTCCTCTTGAAAGAACAGGAATAGTGGGCATGATCAAGAACCTCAACAAATTAAAGAGCTAATTCCCTCTTCAAGAAATGATAAATATGCGTTGAGGCCATGCTTGGCTCATGGTGCGCAAGCTTTTTTGGTTCATGTGTTGTTACATGGTTGTCATTATCCAACAACTTTTTAGCAAATGCTTCCATTCCGCCAGCACCAACGACTACGTCATCAGCACCAGTAATTAGGTGAACTCTGGAATTAGAAGTCTCTATGTTTTCCTTCTCTTCTTTAATCCATGGAAATACATTGTCACTGTCAAGCTCAGGGCAAACTAGCTGACGTCTAATATTTAAAGTCTTTTGGTAAAATGAAGACTCAAAGATATGAGTATTTTTATGTTGTCCAATTCCAAGTCCCACACCAATGGCCATAGAGTTATTGGACTTAAAGGTTTCAAGCTCCAAGGCTTTTACACTCATTAGAGCACCAAGACTATGTCCTCCAAGTATAAATGTTTCTGGAATGTAGCCCTCACTTAATTCAGATTGTAAGTAGCTCCATGCATAGGAAAAACAATGGTGGGCCTTAGACTTGAATACTTCAAAAGAGCTAACTTCATTTATGCTACCTAGATAGTGGCCAGGCAGATCAAATATCACTGAAGGAATTCCGGATTCGCTCAACCTTTGGGCCCAGGAAATTGTATCGCTTTTGCTAGCAGTGTAGCCATGGGTGAATATTGCACAGTGTCCGATTCTATCTTTAACATCTGGAAGAAATACGGCACTGTTGAATTCAAAGTCAGGACTATTTATCGTTTTAAATTTTATTTTTACACTCATGGGCTAAAGCTAGCGCTAAGTTTTCGCTTTTTCTAGTATTTAGCATCGCAACAATATATCAAAATTAAGAAATTATGATTGACACCTTCTCATCAAATAACTAAAGTAATGACTCTAAATCACAACGCCCTGATAGCTCAGTTGGTAGAGCAAAGGACTGAAAATCCTTGTGTCCGTGGTTCGAGTCCGCGTCGGGGCACCAGATTTAGAAACTTAAAAGCCCAGTTTAACCCACTGGGCTTTTTTTATTCCCTTAAATTAAGCTATTAACTCAAAATCACTTCCACTGAAGTCGAACTTTTTTCTTCTGACTTTCTGGGGAACTTGAAAGTTCCTGATAATTTAAAAGCCCTTTTTCAGCTTCTAATTCTTCCTGAGTATCGTCTAAAAATATCATCTTCCATGCTTTAAAGTGAAAACTTTGTTTCTTGTATTAAGTAAGCCTTAATGATTTTGAGCAACTATAAAGTATGAACTTGTCACGCTTTTGCAATTAGCTATGGGAACATTAGGTATGTAGAGGCAAGCATGGAACTTGAAATAGAGAGCATTAAAGAAATGATTTATGTGGTTCGGGGGCAAAAGGTAATGTTGGATAGCGACCTGGCAAAACTTTATGAGGTTGAAACAAGTGCGTTAAATAGACAGGTAAAGAGAAATATTATCAGATTTCCCGAAGACTTTATGTTTAAGCTCACCAAAGAAGAACATGGTAACTTGAAATGCCATTTTGGCATACCAAATTCGAATTATGGTGGACGAAGGTCTCAACCCTATGTTTTTACTGAACCTGGAGTAGCAATGCTTTCTAGTGTGTTGCGTTCAGAAAGAGAAGCCTTAGTGAATATATCTATAATGAGAACTTTCATCAAATTGAGAAATTTCTTGGTCATGGAGCAAGATAATTCAAATAAAATTAGCTCATTGGAAATAGGAACCAACAAGCTATTCAAGGTTGTCTTCGAACGACTCGACGATTTAGAAGTAAAATTACCTTCCCACGATAGGAATAAACTCAAAATAGGAATCAAAAAATAAAATTAAGGCCGTGGTTCAATGTCCTTGGTTTGGGGGCACCAGATTTAGAAACTTTAAAAAGCCCAGTTTAATCCACTGGTTTTTTTTATATCTAAAACTCACTTACCAAATCATTAATATATCCTGGCATCTCCAATCTCGGCATCCATACGATAGCCCATTCAATCTCATAGAACTTGCTGGGATATAGATCGAAAATCTTGTAGCGGGCCTTAGCTTGCATAAAGTGTTCTTCGTCTAGGACTGCCACGCCTAAGTTGGCTTCAATAAGCTTGGGAATCATTAGAGTGTTGTTAACATAATGTCTGTTCTTTAATTGATTGTGATTTATTTTGAGCTTCTTGAAAAACATGTCAGTAAATGGATCATTTTTAGCGTAATCAATGATTACTGGATCCTCTTTTGATTTCTTAAAGTGAGAGCCACCAACCAAAACGTACTTTCTCTTTTTTAAAAGCTTTGAGTCAAATTCAAGTGGAACAGCTTCTCTTGGAATGATTATAAAGTCTGTTTTTCCTTCCTTAAGTTTTTCAATCTTGTTGTCATTGTCATCCACATCAAAATCAAAATAAAGATGTTCGTATTTTGTTTTTAATTTTTCGGCAATTGGTAATAATTTTGAGTAGGTGTAGTAGGTTGAGGCGCTAAAGCGAAGAGTGATAGGGCTTACATATGCTTCGCTAGAGATTTTTGAAAGAATATCAGACTCCATTACCTCTTTAGCCTGGGCAAACTGAAGAAGTTTCTTGCCAGCATCGGTTAAAAGCATTCCCTTCTTTGTCCTCAGAAAAAGTGTCGTGTTTAAATCCTTTTCAAGAGAGCGCACTCTTTGGGTTATTGCCGTTGGTGTAAGGCCTAAGGATTTAGCCGCTCCTTGTACGGTTCCTTCTCTATAAATCTGTAAGAAAGCATCTAACCCTAAATTTGATAAACTCATAATTATTGATGCTAACATGAAAATAATGAATTTAATTTTTTGATGAAATAATTATAGTTTGCATCAACATGAGGGGGACATATGAAAACAATATTGATTTTAATCTCAGTTATTTCGATGAGTTATGCTTGTGCTAGTGTGGGAACAAGACCTTCAGGGAGAGTTATTTTTGTCCATGGAGCAAACCTTAAAGCTTGGTCATGGCACCTTCTAAGAACTAAATTGCATGTTTCAAGCACTGCTATCGACCTACCAGGGAGAAATGATGAAATTCCTCATAAAGAAGTTACACTAAAATCTAGTTCTGAGTCGCTCTGTGAAAAATTGACCTATAATGACACTCTGATTGCACATAGCCAGGCGGGAGCTATCGTTAATCATGCTATTGGACTTTGTCCTGAGAAGAAAATTAAAAAGATTATTTATATAAGTGCGGTTGTTCCAATGCCAGGTGAAACTGCGTTTCAAAAACTATCTAAAGAAGATGAAAGCTTTTACTTAAAAGGGATAACTTACTCTAAAAATGACGCGAGCATGGTGATCACCTCGGCTGACAAGTACTTAGATGCTTTTGCTCAAGATGCTGGCCCTGAAGAGAAGAGATTCATTTGGATGAATTCGACTGATGAGCCGTCCAAGATCGGAGATGATGAAGTTAACTTCGATTATTCTGAGTATGAACGCATTCAAAAAGTTTATATAAGAACTTTAAAGGATAAAATCATTGGGAGTGCGACCCAAGACAAAATCTTGGCCAATTCTAAAATTGAGACAGTCTATGACGTTGACTCGGGGCATCTGCCTATGGTTACTGAGGTTGATGAGCTTCTAAAAATACTTAAGCCTCTAATCAAGTAATGACAAAGCCTTGGAAATGCTCTGAACCCCCGCAGGTCGATATTCATCCGCTTGGGGGCACTAGATTTGGAAACACCTAAAAAGCCTTGTTTTTACAAGGCTTTTTTTTTACCCTTTTCTCAACTCTCAAAATAAGGGATCAATGATGAAAATTTTTAGTGACTGGGAACAGGTTCAATTTGAGGAAATTGTGGATTTATATAATGCAGTTGGCTGGGAAGCCTATACTCAAAATACGGAGTCGCTTAAGAGAGCCTTCGAAAAATCAACCTATGTACTTGTTGCTTTAATCGATGAACAGGTTGTTGGAGTTGCAAGATCTATTTCTGACGAAGTATCTATCCACTATCTTCAAGATATTCTTATCCACCCTGATTTTCAGAAAAAGGGCATTGGTAGAGAGCTTCTCAATTTGATACTAGAGCGATTTAAGGATGTTCGAACTCATATGATTTTGACCGATGACGAGGAGAAACAATTGAAGTTTTATGAATCGCTCGGCTATAAAAATACTAAAAGCTTAAAGAATACTCCTCTAAACACTTTTGTAATGATGAAGCATTTGGACCTTAATTAGTCTGGGCATGGAAATTGCTTTATTTCTGAAAATGCGGTCTTTTAAGGGGGAAACCGAGCTGTTAAGAATTCTTTAGGCTCCTTTTATCTCTATTTGGCTTCATTTTTATTCTTGAATTAAGTAATATGTCTAAATGCCCAATAAGGCAACCTACTCAAAACCAATAAATTTATAGTATGAAACTTCTAACAATTCTACTGATACTGAATTCACTTAACTCTCTCTTTGCTAGTGACTTAGCAGTTATTGAACTTGGATACATCAAAGCATCTGACAGGATCAATAATTATACCAAAAAGTTTGTGGGAAACCTGAATCATATTTTAAAGCAGAAGGGGTACTTTGCTAAGGCCGTACCTCTTCCTTCTGTTCGTGACTTACACAATTCCAATGAGGGAATTATTCATGGTGCACTTTCACGCTCTAACCTCATTGATAATAGTGTATATCCAAATCTAAAGCTAATTGAAACCCCGGTAGCCTTGTTGAAGTATCAACTTAACAAGAAGAAAAATAAAAAATTAACAAAAGACCAAAGCTCAATTCGACTTGCGTGTATTAGAGATGATCGTTTGTGCAAAGGCATGCTTGGTAAGGGCTTTAAGGTTGTTGAGGTAAACACCCATAAAGCACAAGGTTTAATGCTTAAGTCAGACAGAGTAGAGCTTGTAATGCGAGTGAATATAAAGGCGACAGGAGTCAAAGAGGATTTGCTCGTCCCAAAGTTGAATGGCCTTAAGCTTGAGGGCTATACTAAGCCCTTCGTTGTAAATACCTATACATATATAAATATTCAAAAGTTTCCTAGGATCTACAAAGCTCTATCTGATGCTTACAAAGTTTTAAAAGCTAAAGAGTGGGAGCTTAAAAAGCTTTAAAGAGCTGCCGGCCATAAGTGGCACCCTAAGTGCATTAAAAACAGATAGCAATCTCTTTTTAGCGTGTTTTTAGCTATATAGCTGCTCTATTTATACTAGAAACTGTATAGATTTAAGACACTTGTAAATTGGAGGCGGGAGATCTAAATGAGATATTTATTCATACTATTGTTAATATCAAGGTCCTGGTCCATGGCGATCGTTAATGACCAAGATATGATAAATAAACTCAACAAGACCGTCGATGAAGAACTTGAAATTGCTCTTAATACACTTGGAGATAAGCAACTCAACCAGATTAATGAATTAGTTCAAATGAAAAATTCTGTCAATCTAAAGTTTAAATACTTCTCCAATATCAATAGCCGTGGAATGCAGAACAGTGATGATGCTTGTGATTGTTCAACCATATTTATAAATAAAGACTTCATTGACACTGGAGTTGTAAGTACTTTGATTCATGAATTTGAACATCTAAAACATGAGCTACTGCTTGGAGAAGAATTCTTCAAAGACAATCCCGAAATAGACAAGCTTACTAGTATCTTTGGAGACTTTTATTTCGGAGGAAATAATAATCAAAAAAAGAATCCCAAATTTTATGAAGCATTATATGTTGGCTCGGCATTCTTGTTTTATACAGAGTTTAGAGCATTTAAAGAACAGGTCGATGCGATAAATGCCGGTATTAAGGACACTGTCAGACCGGAAAGAAGTGTCGCAGATATAATTGAAACAATTGCAAATGATTACTTTATTAAGCGTGGAATACAAGTGAACTCTGAATATGCCATATATCTAGCAGAGCTTTCTTACTCCCTGACACCTAAGGAGTTTATGCTTTTTATATATGAAAATAAGAAGCTAAGTAACTACTTTATGGTCTTGCAAGAGTAGCGTCCTGAAGGCTTAGATTGTGAAGTATATAACAATAAAAAATTAGAGGTATCTTATGTCGATAGAAAATGAGAATCAATTCAAGAAGATGTTAGAAATAGGTTCAATTGTGGCCAATTGTCTTGAATACCTCAAAGCAGAAGCCAAAGAAGGGATAACAACTTTGGAGTTAGACCATCTTGCTGAAAAATTTCTTGCTAAATATGGCGCAGTCTCAGCTCCTAGATCTGTATACAATTTTCCAGGTTTTGTATGTTTTAGTCATGAACGTGAAGTAGCTCATGGACTGCCATCAGCTAAAGTATTACGTAAAGGAGATCTATTAAATATCGATGTCTCCGCATCCAAAGATGGTTACTTCGCTGATAATGGGGAATCATTTGTTGTGGGAAATGTGAAAAATAAGAAAAGAGTGCTTTGTCAGCACGTTAAAACAGCTCTAGAGCTTGCACTTAACGTCGCTCGAACTGGAACAAAGATCAATAGAGTAGGGCTTGCCGTAGAACAATATGCAAAAAAGCACAATTTAACTTTGATAAGGGACCTGGGAGGGCATGGGGTTGGTCAAGCCCTTCATGAGGAGCCCGAGTTTATTGGAAGCTTTTGTGACCCGAGAGACAATAGAACTTTTACTGAGAATACTGTTGTGGCCATCGAGCCTTTTTTATCCAACGGAGCACATTATATTAATGAGTCTGACGATGGATGGACACTTTTTCACGATCGCTTTTACTCTGTTCAGAAGGAGCACACTGTGATGGTTAGAAGTGACAAGCCTTTTATATTTACTAGGCCCACAATGAGTTTTGTGTCGTAGTTCATTTCAGAAACGAGGACTTAAGAGAAGATAAGATCTTTTTTACTTCCTATGAAATCAATAAAGGCCCTGGTTTTCTTGGGGAGATTTTTGCTTGCCGAGAAAACTACTTGCAGTGGTGCTTTCTCATGCCCCCAACCGGGTAGTACTCTAACCAATGCACCTGTTTTAATTTCTTTCAAACACATAGTGTTTGGCAATAGAGCGATACCCTTAGATTCAATAGCAAGTTTCTTCAGCATGGGGAAGGAGTTTGCTCGAACTGATGGAGAGAAACCATATTGTTGATACATCTGATCCAAGGGGTCTAGTTTAATTTCATTCCAGTATGAAAGAACTTTATGGCGTTTTATATCACACCAACTATTAGGAGTGCCCATTAAGTCTAAGTAATTAGCGCTGGCAACAAGAATAAATTGGGTATCTGTAATTTTCTTTTGTTTTAGTGATGAGTCTTTTAGTTTCCCCGCTCTGAGAGCTACATCAATATTGTTAGCTGTTAAATCGACAAATGAGTCACTTAAAAGAACTCTAAAATCAACCTGGGGGTTATTTTGTGTAAACTCGCCTATCAGGTTTGGCAGCACATCCTCTCCAAAGTCTATTGGCGCTGAGATTGACAGTGTCCCTGAAACTTCTTGGCCTTCATCTGCAATGGACTCCACTGCTCGCTCTAGCTCATGAATGAGTGATTGAGTTTCTTGATAAAGTGTCTTTCCTTTGTCTGTTAGGCTTATAGATCTAGTGTTTCTCTTGATAAGTTCGGCCTTCAACTCTTCTTCAAGACGTGAAATAGAGCGGCTCACCCTTGATTTTGGCTGCTTTAATTGGTGGGCTGCCTTAGTAAAACTACCAAATTCAGCTACTTTGATGAATGTTTTTAGTAGGTTAAAGTTCATTTATTGTTCTGTTCTTGGAACATTGTAACTCGAATATGTCCCCTTTTGCAACTGGCTGGTTTTATCGATAATGATCAAACAAGCTGAACATCCTTGGAGGATTCTGTGAAAAGAAGAAGCTTTTTAAGAAAATTAACTTTTACCTCATTTGCCACATTTATTCCAAATTTAGGCTGGGGTCTAGAAAAACTAACTAAGGGGGAAAATATGAATAAGGTGTTACATAAAAATAAAAGTAGAGGGATTGCAGATCATGGCTGGCTTAAAAGTCATCATACTTTTAGTTTTGCCGGCTATTACAATCCGGATCGGATGGGGTTTGGCGCATTGAGGGTTATAAATGACGATGTGGTGGCTCCTTCAATGGGTTTCGGAACTCATCCTCATAACAACATGGAAATAATTTCAATCCCCCTGAAAGGTTCTCTTAAGCATAAAGATACCATGGGCAATGAACATGTTATTGCTAAGGGTGAGGTACAAGCCATGTCCGCAGGAACAGGGCTTCAGCATAGTGAATTTAATAATTCTTCCAAAGAAGATGTTAACTTTTTGCAAATTTGGGTAATGCCAAAAAAACAAAATATAAAGCCAAATTATTCTCAGAAAAAGTTTAATGAAAGGGATCGTCTCAATAAATTTCAACTTGTTGTTTCCCCTGATGGTCAAAAAGAATCTGTTGAAATCAATCAAGACGCTTTCTTCTCGCTAGTAAATATCAACTCCAGAAAAGAACTGGTATATTCCAAGTATTCTAGGGACAATGGGTTGTACTTTTTTGTCTTGGATGGGGAGTTAGATATAGGGAGCGAGTCACTTTCTACGAGGGATGGACTAGGAGTTGTAAGTGAGGATGAAATTAAAATCCTAGCAAAATCAAATAGTGAATTATTAATTATGGAAGTTCCATTAAGAGCCTAAAGGAGTCTAAAGTGTCAAAAATTATAATTATAGCTGGTAGCAATAATAAGAACCTCGAAGTTGCAAATGAGTTTAAAAAAAACTTGGCGAGCAAAGATGTGGAATCAGAGGTCTTGGATCTCGTCTCTCTTAACTTGCCTTTGTACACACCTGCGGCAGAGCTGGAAGGGATTCCTCTTGATATCGCAAAATATAAGAAGATTATTGATAATGCTCAGGGATTTATTTTCTCTATCCCAGAATACAATGGAGGAGTGCCACCTGTTGTAACAAACTTTATAGCATGGATCAGTAGAAGCGGTGATCTGAACTGGAGGGAGTCTTTTAATGGAAAGCCTGCTGCACTATCAAGCTTTAGTGGCAGCGGGGGAATTTAGGCCTTGGTCGCATTGAGAACTCAGCTCTCCTATATTGGGCTAAACACGATTGGTCGCCAGGTGCGTGCCACATATAAAGAAAATCTCAACCTTGAAGACGTTAATGCTGTTTCAGACCTATTAATTCAAGGAATGAAGTCCTAAATTCCAAGGGAGGAATTTTTGCCTTATTATAAACTTTCCTCCCTGTGAGTTTTTATTCAAAGTGGCTTTTTAAATTTAAAAGGTATTTTTTCATGATCTGGTCGTAAGCGAACCAAACAATTTTTTTAGGAATAGGAAAATATGCTGTGTGTCTGGTCATTTCATAATCAAATTCAACTGTATAGGTTGCACGCGTTTTTCCATCGCTTAACTGCTCAACTTTTCTTTTGCTAGAAAGAAAGAATGGTGCATCTTCTGGAGTTTTATAAAGGGCCAACTCCTGGTCAATAAGTTCGACTAACTGGACTTTGGTTATAAAGTTTTTCTTTAATGCTATGTGGGCGTCCTCAGTATAATTTGTCCCAACTTCGAAAGGGCCATCTGCCACAATACTATTCACTTCATCTCTCCATAGATGATCATTCAAAGTATTGGCGAATACTTCGTAAACAGTGCTCGATTTCTCGTCAATGACAATGCTTCTTGAGACCTTAACAAGGTTAAGTTTGGCAAGAGCAGATGTTGAGATTAGAAGGGCAAGGGATAACAATATAGTTTTCATACCAAAACTATACGGTTTAATTTTCCAAAATTCTAATGAAAAATATCTTGGCGATAATGCTCTAGCTTTCTTTAACCTGTTGAAATTACAGGTAGTTTGTTTTTTTTGAAAAAATAAGTGAACTATTATTTCTCTTTTAAAGTCTAAGTATTAGGTCTGAAATAATACAGGCCATAAATGGGGAGTAACTAAATGAAGAACTTAATGTTAGCTACAATTGTATTAGGTTTTGTAAGCGGGCCGGCCATGGCATCCAAGTCTGAGCGCAGACAGGCCAAGATTTCAGCATGCGAAGGAAAAGAACAAGGAAGCACTTGCAGTTTTGAGGGAAGAAGGGGAAGTGTTGAAGGAGTTTGTAAGGAAGGTAGACGAAATCCCGATGTGCTAAAATGTGTAAATCCAAATCGAAAGAAAAGAAACAAGAAATCCAACTAAGGAGCTCATATGAAAACAACAACCTTTATTTTGTTATTTTTATCACTCAGTCTGCAGGCCAATGCAAAACAAAATGGAAACAGATGGAACATTATTAAAGCTGCTTGCGAAAGCAAATCAGAAGGTCAGAAATGCTCCTTTGAAATGAAAGGAAAAAAACTTGAGGGAGAGTGTAAGAAAGGCAAGCGGGATGACTCATTGCTTGTTTGTAAACGCTCCGGAGGAGGAAAAATGGCCATTCTTAGGGAGTTAGACCTTACAGATGACCAGTTAAAAAGTTTGAAAGAATTCATGTCGAGTCACTCAAAAAAGAGAAAAGACTTAAAGGGTGAAGGAAAAGCAAAGAGAGAAAAAATGAAGCAGCTATTTATTGCTGGAAAGTCTGATGGTGAACTAAAGAAATTGCATGAAGAAATCTCATTAGAACATCAAAAAAGAGGTAACTTAAGACTGGAAAAAATGATCTTTCTAAAAAATCTTCTGACTAAGGAACAACGTGAGGCATATATCGAAAAAGGTGGTGATCGACCTAAACGTCGTGGAAGAAGGGGACACGGACCGAAGTAATGCAAAAAGTTAAAAGATTTATTTTCAGCTCCAATAGGACGAAAAATGATGAGCTCATTAAACGCTTCAAGAAAGAGTATCTGGACAATGAGGCGTTTGTGCGCTCATCAATATATTGGATGGTAAATTCAAACTCAGTCGATGACCTCGTACAGGAGACATTCTTAAAGGCCTGGAGGGGATTTGATGGCTTCCAGGATAACTCCTCTTTTAAAACTTGGATTTATAGAATTGCTATGAATGTGGTCTACACCCATTTTCAAAAGAATTCTAGAGTTTACGAAACACTTGAAGGGGTGGAGCAAAGTGACTCAGGTAGTGATCCAGAGATTTCAGACTTGATCTCTCTAGGCCTCATGAAGTTAACACCAGATCAGAGACAGGTTTTCTCTTTGCATTATCAACTGGGCTTTACCTACAGGGAAGTTGGAGAGCTACTTGAAATTTCGGAAGGTACTGCAAAATCTAGGGCCAATAGTGCTAAGACTAAGTTTGTAAGTTTTTTGAATGAAAATGGATTTAAGTATGAATGACGATGAATTAAAAAAGTTTTTAAGATTGAATGGGAAAGTTGCTGAAAGGCCTTCAACCGAATGGGTTGAGATTCTTGGCAAAATAGAGCGTGATCACTCCAGGCCGTCTTTTTTTGACAAGATAAAGTCTTTAAATTTCGGAGTTGGACTGGCCGGAGTTGCAGTTGTTTTAATTGTTGGAATCAGTACAATTAAAGAAGAAAAGGAACTAGAAAAACTCAGTCGAGTGGAGGAGTTTTTGACAGAAGACACTTACTTCACTGAGGTTGAAGAGACTTACTCTTGGATTAGATAGGTTGAATCCATTTGTAGTGATTAACTAAAAGGGCAACAATGCATCTAAACATCGATCCATCCTCACCAGCGGGGGATGAAATTTCTTTTAACCAATTCTTAGCAGTTGATATAAGAGTGGGTGAAGTTCTTGAAGTCGAGAACTTTCCTGAAGCTAGGAAACCAAGCTATAAATTGAAAATTGATTTTGGGAAGGGGGTTGGAGTTAAAAAATCCAGCGCTCAAATTACTTCTCATTACTCGAGAGAGTCCTTGGTCGGAAAGAAGGTTCTTGCAGTGGTAAACTTTCCACCAAGACAGATTGGCAAGTTTATGTCTGAGGTTCTAGTAATGGGATTGGCCGATGAAAACAATGATATTGTGCTCATGAGTCCAGACAGAGAGGTTCCAAATGGAGCGAGGCTTCTTTAAAAAATGTATGTTTCCAGCTCTTCTTTTGTTGAGTTTTTACGGATGTAGTAAAAAATCAATTTCGGAGGCAATAAGAGCGGTGGAAAAGATGAGTTTAGTTAAAGAGTATAAGAACTCTTCAAGCTTTATGGGTGAAGGGTACTGCTACTATGTCTTTCAAGGAGTGCTTGATCCTGTTCAGATTCCACCAAAAACTTTCTCTAAGTTCATAAAAGGTGGAACTCTTAGTTTGAAACATCTAGAGAGTTATAATGAATGGCTAAAAGGCGAGAAGGGGCAACTATGTCAATCCGTTGTGGGTGATAAGTTTAATCCGATTAGTCCTGAAGGTGATAAACAGTACGTAATCTTTATGAACTTGGAAGCAATTGAAAATGAGGGCAAAGATCCAAAAGTTACACTTAATCACGAAAAACTTCATGTAGCATTTTCTCTTTTTAATGAGAGAAGAGATCGAATTAAGGAAGCATGGCATGCGCTAACCAAGGAACAGAAAGAGAGGTTTAAAGAGTCTCACCCAGGTTATAACTTCTCAAATGATAACGTAGTTCTTAGAGAGTTTTTTGCATATAAATTTCAAGATAGTTTAAAGGAAGGAATGAAGTTTCTTGTCGAATAGTCTTTAATAAACTGTCTCATTGGCATTGCAGATCTGGGCATCCCACTCCACTTCATATTGCATTTTTGGCTAGATAAACCTTGATTAAGGCATGAGTTTTTCACAAAGTTTGAGAAATTATTATACAAAAACCTTTGCCTAAGAATCTCTATTTTCAAACCTAAGATTTAATTTTACCACCTTAATTCGTACTAGCGATTGAGGTGGCCTTGAGACTGAAGCAATATCCAACTCTGGAGATTCTATTCATATTTTTGTGGAACTCTGGATTCATTGGGGCCGAATATGGACTTAGTAGATCAGGTCCATTCACTCTTTTATTTTGGCGATATGGCCTTCTAAGCGTTCTTCTTGGTTTGTGGCTTATGAAAATCGGAAGGATGAACTGGCCTGGTGGCAAGTACGTTTGGCGGATGGGAGTTGTTGGGGGTCTTGCACATGGCGTGTGGCTAAGCTGTGCTCTCATCGCCTTGCAATTGAAAGTTCCCGCAGGCATTGTTGCTTTGATTACGGCATTGCAACCACTACTAACAGGTGCTGTCTCAGGTATTGCCCTTAGAGAAAGAGCAAGTGCCAGACAATGGATTGGTCTAGTTTTGGGATTCATTGGAGTTGCCGTTGCAGTGGAAGCAAGACTTGTGCATGATGGAGAAGCTCCAACTTGGGCATACATTCTACCTTTTATATCAGCAGCGAGCATGACCATCGCCAGCGTTCTTCAACGATTATGGGGAAGAGGGACACTCCTCGTCTCGCTTGATGTTTCATTGTTCTTTCAATCTGTTTTTACGGTTGTTGCTTTATTTGTTCCTGCGTTCTGGATTGAAGGGCTAAATACTTCATGGGACTTTCCCTACATAAGCACATTAATCTGGTTGGAGCTTGGTGTTTCCTTGGGTGCGTATTGGACAATGTGGAAACTCCTGTCAAAAAAGGAGGCCGCTGTTGTTTCAAGTCTCTTCTACCTAAGTCCTCCTGTGACGATGTTTATGGCGTGGCTTACCTTTGGAGATGTTCTTTTGGTCTCAGACTTTTTAGGTTTGGCCATTACTGGTGTGGGGCTCATTTTTGTGTATGGCGTTGAACCAAGGCTGAGCTTATCAAAAGTGACCCAGAAATAAGTATCACTATCTATTTGATTTTATACGAAAAAAAATGTTTTTGTAAAATAAACTGTACATTGAGGTTTGTGTAGTTTATTTTACATTTTGTCAGGTTTATTTCTTTAGGAGAAAGAATGGGAAAGACAAAAATGAAGCTCAAAATTAGGAATAATGTTCATGTTTTAAGAGCTGAGAAAAGAATGAGTCAAGAGCAATTGGCCAGCGAAATAGAAGTTACACGAGCGACCATTAACTCTATCGAGAAGGGAAATTACAATCCCTCACTCGAGTTGGCATTTAGAATTGCTGAGTTTTTTGAAAAGAACATAAATGAAATATTTAGTGTGGAGGGACGCTATGAATAAATTAGATAAGCTGTTATTAAAGTACATTGTTTTTGGATTTCCTTTTGTCGTTGGACTTATGATTTGGGGAGGTCTTGGAGATGCATCTGAGCTAAGTAGGTCATCTGGTGTTGTTCGCATCGTTTGGGATTGTTTAGGTTGGAACCTTATGGCCTGGATTTTAGTTTCACTTTATTTCACATCAAAGGTGGTCATTTCTAAAGGGTTTCGATCTACGACACTAAAGGCCGCAACTAAAATGCGGGAAAGGGATGAAAGAGAGGTATTGATAAATGGGAATGCCGCAAAGTTTAGCTTTCTATCCACACTGGCAATTTTATTTCTATTCTTGTTTATGTCGCTTTTTACGGTAACTGTGGGGAAGAATTCTGATGTAAATGAAGTTGTGGGGGAGAAGCGAAACTTTATTTCAATCGGCCTTAACCTCTACCCATTTGATGACAAGAGCAATAGTGTTAAGAGTGCTGATGGTGTGGAGTTGGTAAACTACTCTGGGCTGCCTCTATCAAACTCCATGATGTTTATGTTTTTGATTTTGTGGCAAGTCGCAAGCTTTAAAATTGCCGTTAAAAGAGAAGAGTCGGTATTGGATTAGTTTGAAGATGTTCTTGATCGAGAAGGAGGTCGGCCAGTTTGTAGGTTTGTTACCTCCTTCCCTGAATCGCGCTCTTCAACTGGCATTCCGCTTTCTGGGGCGGAATTATGTCTAAGGGCTATTAAAAGCGATTTGAGTTCTTCGACATATTTGCGATTAACTAAAATCTCGTGTTCTTCATTAAGTGAACCTTTTGGATAGTCTTCGAGGATCTTTTGATACTGCTTAATAATTTCATCTGTAACTAACTTCAACAAAGTCTCCAGAGCTTCTTTCTTTTGTCCAGAGTTAATGCCAGGTAAAAGAATGTCTTTTAAAATTTTAGAGCGAAGGGATGAGAAGGCACAGTGGTCTGTCAATGGATGGTTTTGGTCAATCTCGCTAAAGCTCCTACAGTCTGCATGTGGAGACTCTCTTTTTGGCTTTGCACCTTTTAAAGTGTGTTGCATTACTTCAGGGTCTTCAAAGTGCAATACAGCAACTGCGTCAGCAATAAGTTCATTGTAAGGGCGGACAAATTCCAACATAAAGTCTCTAGTGCCCTTGGTGTCCTTTTCCAATTTATCCCTTCTGTTCTCCAAGGTTAAAAGTTTAGCTAACACCCCCTTGCACTGTTTGCTCTTACATTCACCATCTTCCTGTAGTGGAGCGATTTTTCCAACACTCTTCCTTATTTTATTTTCAAGCTCTATAAATTCCTCTGTTTCAGGAAATGCCTTGTAAAAATAATTGTGAAAAATTGTGTGGCCTAGTTCATGAACTAGAATTGCCTGCTGAGTCTTTGAATCTTTGAATTTTGAGTCTAGCCCTATATGCACACCGGCTCCTGTATTCTCAGCTTTGACCAATTTTTCTCCATTTAAAACAAGTGATGGATTATCAATTTCAATAGGGGATAGTTTAAATACCTCGTGGGATACGCCGTCAATACTTTTAACCTGATCACAACTTAGAGGTGAGGCGTCTTTAATGAGTAAAACTTCGAAAGCTTTCGAATCTTTACAGAAATGTTCGGTCTTTGCATTAGTGGAGAATGCAAAGACCAGGATTGTTAGATGAATTAGTTTCATTAATGATTCTGAGCGCTCTTACCCTCTGACTTTTTTTGAAATCTTTTAGCGTAGGTCTCACCTGAAATTAAATCATCGTTTACTTCAGGGCTGCCACTCATTGCAATACATTCGTTTTTATTTTGATTTCCAACTTCCATGCCCTTGGCAAAGAAATGAAGTGATCTTGAAGCAGAGATACAGATGAGAGTGCAACCATTGAAAAGCTTCTGTTTGTAATCATCCTCTCCAAAAATCATATCAGTTTCGAATCTTTCCTTTTCATCAGCACACGCGTCAATGCATTTGTCTTTTGCGTGATTCACTGCTTGAACAGAGCTCGCCCCAGCATCACACTGTTCTTTTAATGCACTTTCAAAAGCACTGTTTACCTCTTTGAAGTAGGAAACGGGCGCCTCTTCTAACGCATGGCTTGAAGAGAGAAAGAACCCATAAAGATGATCCTTGCTTAGGCTTGGAGTATCACAAATAGGATTTGCTAGAACTTGAGATATAGAAAATATTGATAGTAGGACTGTAAATCTCATTAATGCTCCTGAAATTGTCGTTTCATCCATTATCGAATGAATTGACCTTAAGCTTGAGTGAAAAAGTCTACTTTTAGGCTTTTTGATTCCAAGTTACTGAATTTACGAATAGATTCAACCCCTAATATCTTGTAAACTCGAGGCCTATGGAATAACATCCCCGCTATGAGAGAAAATTGCTATACATGTATGAGGCCTAAAAGCTCATGTATGTGCCCATATGTCAGCCCTATATCAACCAAGACTAAATTTATAATTCTTATCCATCCTATGGAATTTAAGAAGATTAAGAATGGAACAGGAGTGCTCACCAAGTTGCAACTTATAAATTCAGAGATCGTGGTTGGTTTGGATTTTACAAAATCAAAGCGTGTAAATGAAATTATCGAGGACGATGGAAAAGAATGCTACATACTGTATCCCGGTGAGGACTCAATAAATATTTCAAGGTGTGAAACCGCGGAGACATTTAGTAGTCAGAAGCAGAGGGTTGTTTTTATCCTTGATGCAACTTGGCCCTGTGCTAAAAAAATGATAAAACTTAGCAGAAACCTCCAGGCCCTTCCATTTATTAGTTTCAATAATAGTAAAAAATCAGAATTTTCAATTAAGCAACAGCCTCATGAGTTGTGCCTTAGTACTATAGAGTCAGTAAAACTTGTCCTGGATGAATTTAATAGAATAGGGCTTGAAGATGCAGTTACGGATTCCTTTTTGAGACCATTCAAAAAAATGGTCGAGTATCAAGTTGCATGCGTTCTGGATCCAAACAACAATAATCACCATAGAGTTGAAAGAAGAAAAATAAGAAAGAAAGAATTTTATAAGACGAATCCTCAAAGAGCGCTGTTCTATAGCAAAGATAATTTTGGGTGAGGACCTTTTGTGCGTGTAGTTATATTTTGGTTTTTACGGATTGAGTCATCGAAAAAATCAATATTTTTATTTGCGCATTACTTATACAAAGCTTAAGATTTTCTTATGTTTAAATCTTTAATTTTGATTCTTCTAAGTGTTTCCGTTTATTCCTCAACCAATTCGCCAAGTGGTGCAAAGGGTTTTTATAAAATAGATAAAGGATTAAGCGGTTTCGAGTTAAAATCCAAATTGAAGAGTATTTTAAAAAGAGGCCATAGAGACCGTGGCTACAATGCGTTAATTAAAGTCTATATTAAAAGCGACGCCGACTTAACCTATGACGGCGATGGTTCCATCGTTGATATGTACAGCGAGAGGCCAAACTACTCTGACTCGTACAATTATGACAGCACACATGAAAGCTGTGGCAGTTATAGAAGAGAGTCTGACTGCTTCAACAGAGAACATATTTTTCCTCAATCGATTTTTCATAAAAGAAGTCCCATGAGATCTGACTTTTTCCATGTATACCCAAGTGATGGTTATGTTAATGGAAAAAGAAGCAACCACCCGTTTGGGGAAGTGGACAGGCCAAGGTGGACATCTTCAAATGGTTCCAAAGTTGGTAAAAACACTTTTGGTGGTTACAGAGGAACTGTCTTTGAGCCAATCGACGAGTTTAAAGGTGATATTGCCAGATCTCTGTTTTACTTTGCAACACGCTACGAAGATCAGATTTATAAGTGGCACCATGAAATGCTCAATGGGACAAGAGACCAAGTCTATAAAAAGTGGTTCGTAAGGCTACTGCTAAAATGGCATAGAATGGATCCTGTCAGCGAGCACGAAATAAGAAGAAATAATGCTGGCCATGAATATCAAGGAAATAGAAATCCTTTTATTGACCATCCTGAGTGGGTTGAGGCCATCTGGGGCAACTAGTGCAAGGCCCTTTCGACCGTATCAATTAGCTTCTCTTTATTAACTGGCTTCGCTAGGTATTTATCGTAACCACATTGTAGTGCTCTGGCCTTATCCTCCTCTTGGGCAAAGGCCGTTAAAGCTATGGCCGGTATATGTGTTCCCTGACCTTTCTCTTTGATCCTAACTTCTTTAATTAGATCATAACCATCCATTTCAGGCATCGCTATGTCACTAATAAGCACATCCGGTCTTTCTGACTTCATTTTTTTTAATGCATCTTGGGCATTGTCGGCAGTGTAGACCTTTGCCTTATGGGATCTCAATATTCTAGTGATTAGGTTTAGAGAATCCGGCTCGTCGTCCACAGCAAGAATGCTAATGTCATGGAGATCGTGCTCTTTTACCTCTTTTGGCTTCCCTGTGTCTTTCTTGGTCGCCACGGTAGCGCTTAGACTTGCGAGTGGAAAGGATAGCTTGAAAGTCGTGCCTTGGTTTTGTCCTTCACTTGTCACATCTACAGTTCCGCCGTGCAAGTCGGTAAGGTGAGAGACAATTGAAAGACCAAGTCCCAAACCACCCATGGACCTTGTGGAGGACATCTCTTCTTGTCTGAACTTTTCAAAAACATGAGGCAGAAACTCTGCATCGATGCCTTTTCCTGTATCAATGACTTGTATGATACAGTGCTGATCTTTAATAGAGCTTTTGATGGCTATCTTTCCGTTTTCTGGAGTAAATTTAATTGCATTGCTAAGCAAGTTCCAAAATATTTGAACAAGCCTTGTTTTAACACCCATAATTATGCACTGATGAGGATCATTTTGAATGATTTCAATATTCTTCTTTTTCGCCTCAAGCTCAACACTTTTTATGGCCGTCTCCACCGCGTCCATGACTTTTACTGGCCTAGGCTGAAACTTTAATTTTCCGGAAATTATCGACGAGATATCAAGAAGGTCTTCAATAATGGCGCTTTGGGCCTTGGCGCTTCGAAATATTGCTTGAATTTGTTCTCTATGATCTGGGGTGAGCTTCTCCTCAAGCATTAATTGGGAATGTCCATAGATTACGTTTAATGGTGTTCTTAGTTCATGTGAGACCGTGGCCAGGAATTCGTCCTTTAAACGGTTTGCAAGTTGCGCCTCTCGATAGAGAAGAGTGTTTTCTAGCGAGAGTGTTGCAACAGATGTCAGTTGCTTTAAAAGCTTTACAGTGTCCTGGCCAAAAACTTCGCCTTTAGAACCCTTTACCATTGTTACAATTCCGTAAAGTTTTCCTCTCATAGTTAGAGGTAAGGCGATGACTTCACCGATAGGACTATCTTCATCAGACTCGGAAATCACATAAGACTCTTTTTCCAAGACTTTTTTCTTTATACCCATCTTTTCCACTGTCTCGAGCTGACTATGTTTAGTTTCATCTGAGTAGGAATTTGGAAAGGATGCTTGAGATATCTTTTGCTCTCCCTCCTCTGAAAAGTACACAATACATCCGCAGTCAAAGTTTTCTGAATAGAAGTTTGCCAGACTTTTGAGGTTTGTCTGTGTGTCCAGTGAGCTACTTAGTATTTGGCTCTCTTTGGCAAGAAGCGCATTTGCCTGAGAGCTTTTTATTAAGTCCTTCTCGTTTTCTTCAAGTTCAATTTTTCCCTTAAGGACTCTTTTTGCCATTAAAAATATAATAGCGGAGAAAATGAGGCCAAAGCCTAGAATAATCCAGTGCAAGTTATTTCCTATTTGTGCCTCTAATAATGGAGTGCTCTCATAGGTGAATATCAAATCCTTATTGGCAACCCTTAGTGTCTTTGTCTCGTTGTAAACTCCGATATGATCTCCATTGGAATTGTAGACATCAACCGGGGAGCCTGTGGTCTTAAGCGCTATTTTTACTGATACGAACTTAATAGTGTTGGTCTGCTCTCCAAGAATTGTGTCGAATAATTTTTGGCTGTTGAAAACCCCAAACACATAGCCATTTTTCAATAATGACCTTTGTTCATTTCTTCCAGGAACTAAAGGCGAGGAGTAGGTTGGATGAAATATGTAAAATCCCTCAGTGTCACTCCCTTCTTTAGTCATGAGATCGAATTCTCTAGTAATCGTTGAGGTTCCATCAATAGATGCTTCCAGCATGGGAACGGCCCTTGCCTCTTCGCTAAATAGATCAAAGCCATGTAAAGGTTTTAGTATTGTGTAAAAAGGTGCTATTGACTTAACCGGAGCGTAGACGCTTCTGTTGGCGCCTTCTGGCCAAATCTCGTAATCAGAAACTCCACTATCTCTCACTTCTGATATGAAAGATTCCAAATTTTCAGATGAGACTATTTTTGCAATCCCCATGGCAGTCATGCCTGGGAAGTTTTCTTTGATACCAATGTTGCTTGTGTATTGATTGAATTCAGAAGGAGATATTGCCCTATTGTTCATGAACATCGCGGCAGTGCTGTTGAGAACATTTTTATAATAGTCCATTCTGTTTGCGAAAGCGCGGTGAATGGTTGCCGCGTATTCTTCAAATGTGCTTTTGCTTCGTTCCTGCTCAACAAAGTATATATATGTGGCCACAACAATGGAGCCACCAAACAATATGCAGAATATTACGAAGGCCTTGAGAAAGGCGTTCTTTGTTTCCTTTAATGGTCCTATAAACTTTTCCAAGCTCTCTCCTGTTCTAATCAAATGGTAGCAACTATTGAGCGGTTAGGAGATTGAACAAAGCATTGATTCAGTTCTGCCCAAGTAGTGTCAAGGCCAAATGTGGGGAATTCGAAAGCTAAGGCGCTAAAATGGCAAAGAGGTAGATATGAAAGTTATAGTTGTGGGGGCCGGTTTTGGCGGAATAAATGCCGCCAAAACTTTGTCTAAAGATAAAAACATTCAAGTCGTTGTGATTGATAAAAGAAACTATCATCTATTTCAGCCTTTTTTATACCAAGTTGCCACAGCAGGTCTTTCTCCTGCGGATATAAGTGTACCAATTAGAGCATTCTTCAGAGGTCAAAAAAATGTTGAAGTGATCATGGCCGAGGTGCAAGGAATAGATCAAGATAAGAAGCTTCTAAAGCTTTCCAACAACAGAACTTTAGACTATGACAAGGTAGTAATTGCCGCAGGCGCAAAGAACCATATTTTTAATCAAGATTGGGCTCCCTATGTCCATGGATTAAAGTCCATTCAAGATGCTCTCTCTTTAAGAAAAAAGATCTTAATGTCTTTTGAGCTCGCTGAGGTGGAAGAAGATCCTGTTAAAAGAAAGGCCTACACTACCTTTGCGATTATTGGAGGAGGACCTACGGGGGTTGAGCTAGCAGGGGCAATTGCGGAGCTTGCGAGGTTTACCCTTAGCGAGGACTTTAGAAATATTGACCCAAGCGACACCAGGGTTATTTTGATTGAGGCGACCAATAGGGTCTTGTCCACCTTTGATCCTGGCCTTTCAAAAAAAGCTAAACGGGCACTGGAGAAGTTAGGCGTATCTGTGTGGCTTGAGAACAAGGTGAGCAACATATGCGAGGGCAAGGTGGAACTTGGGAGCGATGTAATCAATGCCAACACAATAATATGGGCTGCGGGAGTAGTCTCAACTGACTTGGCCAAAGAAATGGAAGGGGATGTGGGGGCCAAGTTAAAAAGAGGAAATCGGCTTCTTGTGAATGAACATCTCCAAGTTGTGGGATGCGATGATATTTACGCCCTAGGCGACATCTCTTACTTTGAGAATGAAGAACTTCCAGGTATTGCCCCTGTCGCCATTCAGCAAGGAAAGTACATAGGAAAATCAATAAGAAGGCTGGAGAAGGGCAAGGATATAAAGCCTTTCTCTTATAAAGACAAAGGCCATATGGCCACTATTGGTAGAAGTAAGGCGATTGCTCAAATTGGAAAACTTCGTTTCGGTGGAACAATCGCCTGGTACATGTGGGTTTTTATTCACATCTACTTTCTTATTGGGTTCAGAAACAGGGTTTCTGTCTTTCTCCAATGGCTTTGGTCTTATCTTACCTACAAGCGGGGAGCAAGGATCATCAATTAAAGAAGATCCCTAAGCTGCTGTTTTGTAAGCTTTGGGTGCATAGGTGAGTGCTCTCTAGCGCCATGTTTGTCATGACTCTTCTCATTGGACCCATAAACGTACTTTTTAAAACTCTTTGTAAAGTCTTGTCCGCTAAAGCCATTTAGCTCTTTCAAAAATATTTCAGTTGTCCACTGTCCATGAAGATAGTCTTCATACATCTTCTTTAGAAAGCCTTCGAGATTCCCATTAAGTTTTAAGTTTAAGAAGGCCATAAAGCTTGCGCCTTCAGAGTAGGCCTTTCTAGTAGTGGTTCTTTTATAATCTGAGAAAGCTGCAAGATTTGTTGAAGAGTAGCTAGGGGAGCTAATCGCTCTATAGCCTTTGTCTCTCCAGCTTGCGATGGCCTCGTCCAACCATCCGGAGTTTCCGTTTGTAGGCAACACTCCTCTTGCAAAATAACTATGTGTAATCTCATGTCCAAGGGCGCTTCTAGAAGTAATAGTGGCACCACTGTGCTCCATGCCACCCATTCCGGCAATATAAGCTGTGAAACTTGGGTGTCCCCATGGACCAAACTTTGACTCGAGCTCCTTGAAGATCTTTAAAGTTTTCTCTTTAATTTCATATAGAGACCAGCTGGACTTGGAATAGGTAACGATAGGGATTTCTCGGCCGTCAATGGACTTATGAGTGAATGTTTTTACTTTGAATCTGCCTTTCTCACTTAGATGGAAATAAAGAGAAGATGTGCTGAAGTACTCTGGAAACTTTATATGAAAGTGATTAGTGGACTTTTCAGTTAGCTTTCCATTAGAGAAAATTCTATGGGGCGTTTCAGTGCCTGTAACCTGCACATCCATTTCTATTTCGAATTGATCGAATTCTAAATTTGTTGGCAGGTACTGCTCAAGATATCTTCTGTCTGTGAGATCGCTCATCCAGAAGCCAGAACGCGCGCTGTCGCTTGTGAAGTCTGTATTTGTTTCAATTTCCCCTGTAATTTCGAAGGTATGAAGTCCTGGAGCTAAAAACGTATTTATAGATACGTACTTGGTTTCATCCCCTGGAGAATTAACCTTTTTAAGTAGGACTTCTTTTCCATTGACCTTAATTGAACTTGGAGAGTCCACAACATCAAATATTGGGCTTCCTTCTGTTGGTTGGCTGAAAGTTATTTTGGCGGTGTAAAGCGCCTTTCTTTTGGCCACATCATAGTTCAGTGAATAATTTGCTTTAACGAAGTCAACAAACACGAATTTGTTTTCATTAAAACTGAAGTTTTGAGGAGCATGGGCCAAGTTAGCAAAAACATGCGTGACGGATAGCAGCATTAGTAAAGTAAATTTAATCATATATTTCTCCTTCCTTAGGAACTTTAACAATCCATTCAGTGAATAAAAATCATAGCGAAATAAAAACACTTAGGCAGGTTTAAAATTTATAAAAAATTAAGTCTTTCAAGATGCTAAATATTACAGGGTCTAAGGCCAAAATGCTCAAAAGGTTTTAAGTTCTGGCCAAAATTTGGTGGAGGGAAAAATGTTTTTTGCGTCTTTTGGTTTTTTATTCTTATTTTCAACATATGCTTTGGCCATAGATTGCCCATTAGTAGAGATTAAAGAGTTTAAAAGCAATCCGAAGTCTTTTATGGAAGCGCCGCTTCGCAAGTATGATGAAAACTGCGAACCTACCAGCTTCTCTCTTTTTGACAATAAGTCCATTTCTGACAAAAGCTTTATCGCTAAAAAAGATCAGGCGAGAAAGTCTGTGTGTCACACAAATACAGATGGAAACCAGGTATGTTTGGCAAGTATCAGCCCTGGGGACGATGTGTTAAAGGGAAGAGCTCCTATTGAGACGTTAGATAGAGCTGAAAACCTAGTGGACCCTCAGTATCTCGTTAAAAACATTAATGCTATGGAAAGCCTAGGCCTTATGCAGGGGAGAGTTAACACTCAACCATGGTCTGATTGGTACTGGCCAATTGCTGTGGGGCAGCTAAGCTTTAGATATAATGACAATAACATGATGTCCGCCTACAGCATGAAATCTCCAGATGAGAATAGTGTGTGGACATGGGTGAATGAATGGCATAAGCAATCAATGCCTGAAGACGTAAATCTTCTTTCACCTTCCGAAAAATACGACCTTCTAGTTGGGGACACCAATTATACTTTAACTAAAAAAATGCTTCAGGCGGGTAGCTACTACCAGCAAAACTTTGGAAAAGTTGAAAGCTGGATGGGGCTTTGCCATGGCTGGGCACCTGCAAGCTATATGCTTCCAAGACCTGTAAAGACATTGCCTGTAACTTTGGACAATGGAAGTGTGCTTGAGTTTTTGCCAAGCGATCTTAAGGCACTTGGGACTCTTCTATGGGCAAATGGCCTTCAAAGCACAAGAATGGTTGGAGGGAGATGCAACTCTAGTGAACCTGAAAAGGATGAGGAAACAGGCAGAGTGATAGATCAAAACTGCTTTGACACCAATCCTGGCACTTGGCACATGGCGACCGTTTCTGAAATAGGCAAGAAGGGCTCTCCATTTGTTATGGACGCAACTTTTGATTACGAAGTGTGGAATCACCCTGTTCTTAGTTACAGCTACAAATACTTTAATCCAAAAACATATAACTACGCCAATACCTTTGAAGAGGGCAATGTGAACTTGGCAGACTTTGATGAAGACAAGTTTAAAAACTATAGGTCAAAAGATGCCAACAGTGTTGTTGGAATTGTTATGGAAGTGGTTTATCTAATTGAAACAGAGCCACAAAGAAAGTCCTATGACAGCGCAACTATGGATGCCAAAAGCAGAGTTCAATATGTCTACGACCTTGAACTGGATGAAAAAGGAAATATTATTGGCGGAGAGTGGTACACTGACAAGCACCCTGATTTCATTTGGACTCCTTATACAGGAAGCAAGGCAAACTCTGTTGTTGATGAATACATCGCCGCTGACCAAATATCTTTGCAAAACATCAGCAGAGTTCGCCAACTTGCGCCTTACGCCTCAGCTGAAGGTCAACCTATAGCTCGAGTTGTAGAGGCATTGATGAAGGCTGCAAGCGAATAGCGATGAAACTCTTTTCCACACTAATTCTTTTAATGTGCGCCATTCCGGCGCACTCTGAATTGGCATGGAAAACACTAATCTACATGCAGGCCGACAACGACCTTGCTCCCTACGCATTCTGGGATCTAAGAGAGATTGCTGCATCCACTAAGGCCCATGGCCGCTCAAAAACAATCGTTCACTTAGACCTTCCTGGCAAAGACAAGCTCTATGAGTTTGAAGTGCTTCCTGATAACAAGAAAGTTTCACAAACTTTAGAGGACTATCAGCTCGCAACTTTGAAAGATTACAATCTAAAAATGCTTCGAGAAAAGAACGAGGCCTCTTCAAAGGGGCAGGAAAAGCAGCTGCTTGATTTCATTGCCAAAGCAAATGAGGACTACCCCTCTAAGAACACTATGCTTGTAATATGGGGCCATGGAGAAGGCTATGGGGATGGCACTCAGTTTGGTGGCGTGGCCATAGACCAAAACCCTGAAGATCGGTTGGGAATTCCACAATTAGAGAAGCTTCTAGAAGAATACTACGAACAGGGGCATAAAAAACTCTCAATAATTGCAATGGACGCGTGTCTGATGCAAACAATTGAGGTGGCCGCATCTTTAAAAAACAAGTCAAACTATCTTATAGGAAGTACTCAGATACAGAACTTTAAAGGACTTCCATATCATCTAATAAATGATTATGTGGAATTAGAGCTTGAAGAAGAGGCCACATCCAGCGACTCATCGGAATCTTACTACCTTTCCAAAAAAATACCATTTCTCCTTCAAGAATATTACAAAGATGAGTTTGAATCTGAGACAGTTAGCAGTCTATCTGTTTCAGAGCTCGAGCAGAGCTTTCTGCCAGCATTTGATCGCCTTTTTAAAAAGCTAAACCAAAGACTTGAAACCTATCCCTTTGAAGTTCTTGGACTCAGGAAGGCCATAAGTCAGGTGCCATTCTTCCTAGGCCAGACCAAAGATCTTTCTCTTTTACTCTCAAGATTAGAAGAGTATTTCTTGGAAGAAGGAGCTGAGGACTTGGCAAGACTCTCGTCAAGAGCTCAAAGTGCTTTGAATTATTCGATTCTTTCCTATGCTTATGGCAGCGATTATCGAACAGGTGAGGATGAGTTCTATTTAGGGAGATTTAAGGCCTTTGGAATATGGCTTCCGAACTCTAAAAAACAATATAGGCAGAGGATTGATAAGTTTGAGAAGTCCAAACTGTACGCATCTGCCACATTCAAATCATACAGAGAATTCTTGCGTATATTGTTTGAAAAAGGCCTGCTTTAGCAATCTTTAGCCTATAGAAAATCCACGCATAACATAAATCTAGTATCAAAAATCCTGATCCATGGTATGTCCAATGAGTTAATTGCTTAACAAGGGGATACAAATGGGAATTACTGCCAAACTAATTACATGTGTTTTATTTATGGCGAATGCCTGGGGGTACTCGGGAAATCAACAACCCAAGTGGATGGTTGATAATGCAAAGTATGAATTTTACTCCTTGCCGCTGGAGGGAAGCTTAAGCAGTGAGAAGACGCCTTGGTCAAGTTCATTTTGGCCGCATATTTATGGCGGAATTACTTTTAGATGGAATGACTTTTATGAAACACCAAGCTTTGCGCCACTTCATGTGCAAATTAGCGAGATAGATGAAGAGATTGAAGAATTGCAAAAGTCTCTTTTTACTCAAGATAATGGCGTTGAGGCAAATTTCCAAATCCTTGGAAAAGTTCAAAGTTTAAAAAATGAAAAGGCATCATTGATTGCTGTGAAATCTTTGGAGCACAAGAAATACTTTTTTGATCTTGAGAGACCAAGGCGTTTAAAAAATCTGAAAAACTATTCTCAAGAGGAGTTGGATAAACGTTCTCCTGCAGAAAAGTATGATGCCTATATGTATCTTGCCACTGGTAAAAACAATGGGTTCAAGCTTACAAGAGATGTGCTCAATATGACCTCTCCGCATTCCGCTTATTGGGAAGGTATCTGCAATGGCTGGTCAAGCGCGGCATTGGAGTTTAAAGAGCCTAAACCTCAATCAATTTCAGCGAATGGAGTGACCATTAATTTCGGAAGCTCTGATCTAAAAGCTTTGCTAAGTCACTACCATGCTGCAATCACCAATAACTGGGCCACTGCAAAGAAATCAAACACAGGCAGAGTTGGAAACCGGTGTGACACTGAATTTCCAAAAGAAGCATGGTTTATAAAGGACGGTGTCGAATATTACAAAAAAATTGAAAATGGAAAGATCGTTATAAACAAAGCTCCACCAGAATGTGTGGACACAAACCCTGGCGCCTTCCACATTGTAATGGCCAACTTGATAGGGCTGCAAAATCAAGGTTTTGTGGCGGAAGTTGTGCGCGATAGTGAAGTTTGGAATCAGCCTGTTTACAAATATGAAACTAAGATCATATCTGAGACTGACCAAGTTCAATACGGCACCCGAGGAGCTGTAAAGCAGGTGGAAGTTGAGACGGCCATGCATTACGCTAACGATGGCGGTCGCATGTTTTGGATCGCTGATGGAAGCGATGATGAGTTTTACGCTTGGTGGGAGCAAACCACTGGAACTGCCAACTATAGATCTGACAAAAAGAATCTTCGTTATATTTTAGACCTTGATAGAAACAACAATATCATAGGCGGAAGATGGCTAAGTTATGAAAGGCCAGACTTCTTATGGTTAAAAAAGCAAAGAGGATTCTTGGGCTCAGGGATGTTTCACGGGATCGTGGACTACATGAGTGGGCTTAAGAACCTTGTTGAACTTCAAAATTATTAAAATACTACAGCCAGAGCACATTGTTGCTTAGCTCATCAGCTCCGCTCTGGCTAACTTTCTCTGGAAAAGCTGCAAGAAGCTTTTCTTCAAGGGCCGCCAGGCCATCTTCATAAGCTTTAAGATAGCTCTTTTGGGTAAAGCCCTCTTTAACTTTTAAAACAATCTCTTCAAGATCCGCTTGAGTTATTTTTTCTTTAATGTTTTTTCCAACTAAAACTTCAATTCTTTTCTCATAAAGACTTGTATAAATTAGGGTTTCATTGGAGTGGCTTGCTTTCTCAGAGCAGTGTGTGAAAAAGACCTCTAAGGCCTTCTCTTGAACCTCTCTTTCAACTTCTGAGTCTACCAATGCCCAGGATTTAAAAAGTCTGAGTCTGGAAAGAGGTAAGAACAGAAAAGTTAAAATCAACTGACAAAGAATATATAAGTAGGAGTAGCCAAACTCTATGAAGTAGCTCAGTAGGAGTGTTGTAAAAAAAGCTAAGAAAATTGAGCTTCTCAGAACTGCCCCCGGGTAGGGATCAGATTCTTTGGCCACGACCAAAACAAGTTCAGCTCCGGTGTTGTTCTCAAATTGGACAACTCTTTCTTTGAGTTTTGCTTCTTCTTCTTTATTTAAAATTTTCTTGTTTAATATCATTACCAACTCCCTGAAGCTCCACCACCGGAGAAGCCACCGCCTCCTCCTGACCAGCCACCACCAGATGACATACCTCCACCGTAATGACCCCTGCGCCCTCCAGAGGAAAGAACGGCCATAAGAAAGTTAAGTGGACCAATCATACCTATGATAAAGCCAAAAATAGCGGCCAAAATTATGAAGAATATTTGTCCCACAAATAAAAAAATCAGGCCTGCCAAGAAGGTTGAACCTGCGACGGATCTAATTAGGGGATTCTTTCCTATAAATCTAGTTATTATTGGGAAGAATACGAAAAAGATAATTAAAGGCAGAACAAGAGACTGCATTTTCTCTTTTTGATGGCGAAGGGCCACTAGCTTTCTGGCCCTAGAATTTTGAGGGACCACATCTTTAACATCAAATTCTAAAGCTATCGCATCCAATGCCTGGTTAAATCCAGTAAAAAAGTTTCCTTGCCTGAAGTTTGGTACGAAGATGTTTTGAATAATCTGGTGGGAGTCCACATCTGTAAGTTCTCCCTCAATGCCTTCTCCAACTTCAATTCGAATCTCTCTGTCATTTTTAGACATTAAGACAATGACACCATTACCTTTTTCCTTTTCGCCAATTTGCCACTTTTCAGCGACCCTTATGGAGAACTCTTCAATTGACTGCCCCAAAAGGTCCTGAATAATAAGAATTTGAATCTGAGGCCCGTTAGATGCCATAATCGATTTAATTTTCTTAGCGAGGACAGCTTGGTCCTTAGGCGACAATATGTTGGCCTGGTCGATCACTGGCGAGGTCAAAGTGGGAATCGAAAGTTCTTTGTCCAGCTCATGCTCCACAGAAGAGCTTTCTACAGGAACGCTAATGTCTTCTTGAGGAGCCGATTTCTCTTCATCATCGAGAGAGAAAGGTTTACTAAGGTCTTGGGCCTGTAAACTGAAACTTAGAATGAATGTTGAAATTATCTTTAACAACATACTCTAGAAGCTCACCTTTGGAGTTTTGGTCTCCTCCGGCGTTACCTGAAATTGAGGCTTTTTATCATAATTAAAAAATATGTTGTTTGTTAGGTTTGTGGGAAAGACTGTCACAAGGTTATTAAACTGCTGAACAGATTCGATGTATCGTCTTCTGGCAATTGTAATTCTGTTCTCTGTGCCTTCGAGCTGTGACTGAAGCGCCAAGAAGTTTTGATTGGACTTAATATTTGGGTATCTTTCTGCGACAACCATTAATCTGCCTAAGGCCTGACCAAGTTGTCCTTGGGCCTGTTGGAATTTTTGTAAAGCAGCAGGATCCAAGTTTTTAGGATCCACAGTTACTTGAGTGGCCTTTGCACGTGCTTCAATCACTTCAGTAAGAGTTTCTTTCTCTTGGGTGGCGTAGCCTTTAACTGTCTCGACTAAGTTTGGAACGAGGTCAGCTCTTCTTTTGTATTGGTTTTGAACTTCTGCCCATTTGGCCTCAACATCGTTGTTGGCTTGAGGAATGGATTGAACACCACATCCTGTAATGATTAGAGCAGTGAATAGAACGAGGATCAACTTCTTCATAACATTTTCTCCTAATAAACAAAAAAAGCCCGATTATGTATCGAGCTTTCTTTGTAATATATAGATAAAATGTTGTCTAATTAATTAAAGCTTTGCAACCTTAGAAGCAAGTCTAGATGTTTTTCTAGCAGCAGTAGCTTTCTTAAGAGCACTTGTCTTAGCAAGCTTTGCAATTAGAGATTGAACAACGTTCATTTGCTTTTCAGCATTGGCTTTGTCAGAAGCGTCAATGTGAGACATAAGTTTTTTGATTTCAGTTCTTACTCTAGAAGTTTTCCACTTATTAGAAACTCTTCTTGTCTCGTTTTGTCTTATTCTTTTCTTAGCTGACTTATGGTTTGCCACAATTTTCTCCTAAAAATTATCTTAAAAAATAAAAAAGCAATCAAATGCGTAGCGTGATTTATAGTGAATTCTTGTCTAAATGGCAAGCCCTTTCTTTTTAAATAACAACAAATTTCCTTGGAAAAACTTGATTGTAATGCTGCGCGATTGAC
This sequence comes from Halobacteriovoraceae bacterium, assembly GCA_002711995.1. Classification (GTDB taxonomy): domain Bacteria; phylum Bdellovibrionota; class Bacteriovoracia; order Bacteriovoracales; family Bacteriovoracaceae; genus UBA845. The sequence goes on from PASN01000013.1 coordinate 166,249, forward strand.
CTTACGACCTAATATTAGCATATTAACCTGAAATTTTTTCAACAAAAGGTGTGAGAGTATGAATATTCAGACAGTAGGTGTCGTTGGAAGCGGGCAAATGGGCAGAGGTATCGCCCAAGTTGCGGCCTTCTCCGGATTTGACGTTGTTATGTATGACCTTAGCCAAGAGTCTTTAGACTTTGGTATGGAATTCATTAAAAATCAATTGGTTAGAGGTGTTAAAAAAGAAAAGTGGGACCAAAAAACAGCTGATGACACTTTTGGAAGAATCCAGCCTAGCTCTCAAATTGAATCTTTGGCCAAATGCGACCTTATAATAGAGGCCGCTACTGAAAATAAGAATATTAAGTTTAAGATCTTTGAAGATTTGGATGCGGTAGCGAAACCGGAGGCAATCCTGGCAACCAATACCTCCTCTATATCTATCACTGAAATAGCCTCTAAAACTAAAAGACCTGACAAGGTTGCTGGTATGCACTTTATGAACCCAGTACCTGTAATGAAACTAGTTGAGGGAATTCAAGGGCTTGAGACTAGTGAAGAGACTTTCGCTGCAGTTGAGAAGGCGTCAGAGAAAATGGGAAAAACTTTTGTAAGAGCAAAAGACATGCCTGGCTTTGCTGTAAATAGAATCCTAATGCCAATGATCAATGAAGCGGTATACGCATTACATGAGGGTATCGCCAGCGTTGAGGATATCGATACTGCAATGAAGCTTGGAACCAATCAACCGATGGGACCTTTAACTCTTGCAGACTTTATCGGTCTTGATACTTGTTTGGCGATTATGGAAGTGCTTCACGAAGGACTTGCCGACACGAAATACCGTCCATGTCCGCTGCTTAAGCAATATGTTCAGGCAGGAAGATTGGGTAAGAAAGTTGGAAGAGGTTTCTACAAATATGAATAAAGAATTCAAAACTCTAGACTATAAAAATGAAGAAGGCATAGGCTTTCTGACATTCAATAGACCAGACAAGCTGAATGCTCTAAATGCCGATGTAATAGATGAACTAGGTGAATTTTGCGAGTCTGTTAAAAATGAAAAGCTCATAGGACTTATTGTAACTGGTGCTGGTGAGAAGGCCTTTGTTGCTGGTGCTGACATTCAAGCAATGAGTGGTATGAATTCTAGCGAGGCTTCAAGTTTTGCAGGAAGAGGACAAAAGGCTACTTTAGCTTTGGAAAACCTTCCTTTCCCAGTCATTGCAGCTGTGAACGGCTTTGCTTTGGGTGGAGGGCTTGAGATGGCACTTTCATGCGACTTCATTCTTGCATCTGAGAATGCTGTTTTCGGTTTGCCTGAGGGAAGTTTGGGCCTAATCCCTGGCTTTGGGGGAACTCAAAGACTTGCAAAAGTGGTTGGAATGAACCGCGCAAAAGAATTGATCTATACTGGAAGAATGGTAAAAGCTGAAGAGGCCGAGGATATAGGACTATCCTTATCAACACATGCAAGTAAAGAAGAGCTAATTCAAGCTTGTGTTTCTATTGTGAAAAAGAGTTCTAAAAACTCTATAAACGCCATAGCAATGGCCAAGGATGCCCTCAACAGAGGCCAGTCTTTGAGCGTTGAAGATGGTCTAAAAATTGAACAAAAGCTTTTTGGGGAAATCTTCTCTTCATATGATATGAAAGAGGGGACAACCGCATTCTTGGAAAAAAGAAAACCTAATTTTAAAGGAGAATAAATAATGTTGCTCGACGATTCATACAAAGAGATTAAAGATATGATTGCCAAATTTTCGGACAATGATGTGGCCCCTTTGGCCGCTGAAATTGACAGAAATGGAGCAATTCCAAAAGAACTTATCCAAAAGCTTGGCGAGAACGGATTTTTGGGAAGCTATGTGCCTGAAGAGTACGGCGGAGCAGGGATGGACTACCTTTCCTATGCAATGATCGTCGAAGAGATTTCTAGAAGTTGTGGCTCCACTGGAGTTCTTGTTTCTGCACATACCTCTCTTTGTGTTTGGCCAATATTGGAATTTGGAAATGAAGAACAAAAGAAAAAGTTTCTTCCAAAGCTTGCCAGCGGCGAACATATAGGCTGTTTCTGCCTTTCAGAACCAAACGCTGGAACGGACGCTGGGTCACTTACAACGTTTGCTGAAGACAAGGGTGATCACTACGAACTAAATGGCGTTAAAAACTGGATCACAAACGGCAAAGAAGCGGATATTGCGATTGTTTTTGCTAAGACTGAGAAGACAAACGACTACAAGGGCATCAGCGCGTTTATCGTAGAGACAAAGTCAGAAGGCTACTCAATCATTAAAGAAGAAGAAAAGCTTGGAATCAAAGGCTCTTCGACGTGTCAGCTGGCTTTTGACAAAGTAAAGGTACCAAAAGAGAACTTGCTAGGGCCTGAGAAAAAGGGCTTTAAGATTGCCATGGCCACTCTGGACGGGGGAAGAATTGGCATTGCTTCTCAAGCTTTAGGTATTGCTGAAGGAGCATTCAGATATGCTCGTAACTATGCTACTCAAAGGGTTCAATTTGGTAAGCCAATCTCAAGTCTTCAGGCAATTCAATTTAAAATTGCAGATATGAGCACTAAAATCGCGGCATCAAGACTTTTAATTTACCATGCAAGTGCTTTAAAAGATAAAGGCCTTTCTTTCACTAAGGAAAGTGCTCATGCAAAACTCTTTGCTGCCGAGGCTGCAATGTGGGTAACCACTAATGCGATTCAGGTCCTGGGTGGAAATGGCTATACCAAAGAGTACCCTGTGGAGAGATACTTTAGAGACGCGAAGATCACAGAGATTTACGAAGGAACATCAGAAATTCAAAGAGTGGTAATCGCCGCAAATGAGTTTAAAGAAGTTCAATAAAAAAAATTGTGTAAACAGGTATAACTAGGTTGGCATTTAGACTGCTCGATGATAGTTTTACCTGTCTTATTACTTTTTATTTAGGGAGTTAACGCTCATGGCAAAGGCCAAGAAGAAAGCAACAAAGAAAGCAGCGAAGAAAAAAACTGCCAAAAAAACTGTTAAAAAAGCAGCTAAGAAAGTCGCAAAAGCGGCCAAGAAGGTTGCTAAAAAGGCGACTAAAAAAGTAACCAAAAAGAAGACCGCCAAGAAAAAAATAGCTAAAAAAACAGCTAAAAAAACCGCTAAGAAGTCCACGACTAAGAAAGCGGCAAAGAAGAAAACTGCCAAGAAAGTAGCTAAAAAGAAGGCTGCCAAGAAAGTCGCGAAGAAAAAAGTGGCAAAAAAGTCCACGGCTAAAAAGACGGCAAAGAAAAAGGCTACAAAAAAAGTGACTAAGAAAAAAACATCCAAGAAAACGGCTAAGAAAGCTGCTAAAAAAACTGCAAAGAAGACAGCTAAGAAAACAGCTAAGAAAACAGCGAAAAAGGTAGCTAAGAAGACTGCTAAAAAAGCGGCACCTAAAAAAGCGGCCAAAAAGACTGCAAAAAAAGCTTCTAAAAAAACAGCCAAAACAACTACGGCCAAAAAGGCTCAAGAGCCCAAAGCTCCAGAGAGCAAAAAACCAACAAAAGTTGAGGCCAAGAAGTCGACAAAAACAGCGTCCAAAGATACTGATATGAAACAGGCTAAAAAGGCTAAGGCCAAGAAGGCCGTTGAGACAGTAGAAGAGGCGTCAATGAAGCAACCTGTGAATGAAATCGAAGAAGCTTCCACTAAGGTTCAAGACGAGATTTCAGCTCTATCCGAGAACTTCAATTGGGAGGACATTGCTGGTGCAATTTCAAGCTTGGACTTCTTTGTGGATCATAGATCTGATGAGTGCTTGGAGAAGGGATGTGAAAACCTTCGTACAACTCAGCAGTATTGTAGACTTCATTATATCGCCAATTGGTACGATATTAAGAGAAAGAGAGACATACTTAAAGAAGGTATGCTTCAAGAGTATATTGAAGAGTTGATCTCTAAATATCCTCCAAAGCTTATTGAGTCTATTCTGACTGATTTACATGATGATAAAGACTTCTTTAAGGCCTTAAGTGAGCTCAATATAACTAGTGAATTTGACTTTGAAGAAGAGGATTTTGACTCTGATTCAGATGATGAAGACATTACTATTGAGACCAGATCGATAGGATCGAATAGATTTGACGAAGATAATTAAAAAAAGGGCCTTTCGGCCCTTTTTTTTTTATCTAAAAATCTTCACCTTTTAAAATTTCTTCAGCCTGAAGGCTTAGAGATACATTCTCTCTAGTAATCTTGTAGTGGAAAGTGTGTTCTCTAAACTTGTTCTCTGTCCAATTAGGACAAAAGTCACTCCAGTCCTCATTAGCAAAAATATCATCGAGGATATGGCCACTTAGGTCTACCAACTCTTTTAAGGCCTTGCTTAAGTCCTTACTTTTCATATCTTGTGATGTGTCATGAGAAATGAAAATTGAAATTGGCGCTGCAAGTTGATCACTGTGGTGAATGTAGGAGATGACTACAACAAATTCTTTATCAAAAATCTGACCATATACGTCAAAAAACCTATTATCTTTTTCCGACTGATCTAAATATGTTTCTGTAAGAACTTTAACGAACTCTTCAGTCCACTCTGGAGGAAGGCTTTTGCCCTTAGATGTGTCACTCTCGTCATATCTGCCTAATAGCATTAGATGCTCCTTTTTTATTAGAAGGTAAGGGAATAGCGCAAAGCGTTCAAATAGCCAAGAGGATTTGATTTTTGACTATTAGTTATGGAATTATAACCCCGCAAAGTTTAAAATAACCTAAAGAAAAAGGATGAATTATGACTGTTTATATCTTAGGTGGGGCAAGAACCCCTCAAGGAAGTTTTTTAGGGACTCTTTCAAATGTTCCAGCTCCAAAGCTTGGCGCAACAGCTATTGAGGGAGCTTTAGAGAAGGCCAATGTTGACAAAAACAACGTTGACGAAGTTTTTATGGGCAACGTGGTTCAGGCCGGCGTTGGTCAAGCTCCAGCAAGACAGGCGACTTTGTTCGCTGGCCTTGGAGAGAATGTTCCAGCAACAACAATCAATAAGGTCTGTGGTTCAGGCATGCAGTCCCTAATACTAGGAGCAAGAACTGTTCTAACTAATGAAAATGATCTTGTAGTATGTGGTGGTATGGAGAATATGTCTATGGCCCCACACATGCTTATGAATTCTAGAAATGGACATAAGTTTGGAAGCACAGAAATGAAAGATGCCATGCAATGGGATGGATTGTGGGATGTGTACAGCGACCAGCCTATGGGGAACTGCGCTGAAGAATGCACAACTGAATTTCAAATGACTAGAGAAGAGCAGGATGCATATGCAACAGAGTCTTTTAAAAGAGCTCAAAAAGCTCAAGCTGATGGCATCTTCAAGTCTGAGATAGCTCCAGTTACCATCAAGACAAGAAAGGGCGATGTTGTAGTTTCTGAGGACGAAGGACCAGGGAAAGTTAAGTTTGATAAGATGGCCGCTTTGAGACCTGCCTTCAAAAAAGACGGAACGATCACAGCAGCAAACGCTTCAACTATAAATGATGGCGCATGCGCTCTAATTCTTGGCTCTGAGAAATACAAAGACCAAGCAAAGTTTAAAATTAGATCTTGGTCTAATCATGCTCAAAACCCTACATGGTTTACCACTGCTCCTATTGAAGCGATTAAAAAGAATCTTGAGAAAGAGAATCTGCAAGTTTCGGATATTGACCTTTGGGAAATCAACGAGGCCTTCGCCGCAGTTTCAATGGCGTCAATTAAGAAGCTCGAGCTGGATCACTCAAAAGTAAATATCTATGGTGGAGGCGTAAGTCTTGGCCATCCAATCGGAACTAGTGGAGCAAGAATTGTTCTTTCTCTTATGAATGCGTTGGAAAGAAATGACAAAAAATTAGGTCTTGCCGCAATTTGTATTGGCGGTGGAGAGGCCTTAAGCGTAATTGTCGAAAGACTATAATTTTAAGGTGGCCGTGTGAGTGATAAAAAAGCAGGTGCAAAATCTGGTCTTAGAAAATTAAAACCAGGTGAAGTACTCTTCAACGATGGAGAGAAGGCAAACTCTCTTTATATTATTCAAAACGGCCAACTTAGACTTTTCAAGCCCAAGGGCAAAGGCTTCATTGAGATTGCTGTTCTGCGAGCGGGTGAAGTTATAGGGGAGATGGCCTACTTCGACAGTGAAGGTGGAGGCAAAAGAAGCTGTTCTGCATCTGCTATGGTTTCCTCTGAAGTCATTGAAATCTCCTTTACCGCTTTTGCAAAAACAATGTCAGGTCTCAACCCTTGGTTTAAGACTATCATTAATACCCTGGCAAACAGACTTAGAAGCACCAATGCTCGAGTTAAAGAGCTTGAGTCCAACTCCACTTCTGTAAACTATAGCACAGGCAAACACACTGGATATGAGTTCTTCAAAAGCAGCGACATAATCAAAATACTTGGCGCTTTCTTTTTAGTTTTCAAGTCTCATGGAGAGGAGCATTCAAGTGGTGTTGCTCTTCATAGAAAGACACTTGATCTTTATTGCAAAGAGATATTTGGTGTCATTGAATCCAAAATCGATGAGATGGCGATCGTTCTTCAGGACGTCGGGCTTCTTAACTTTGAAAATGACAAAGACGGACATCCTAAGATTTGGGTTATGACTAGTTTGGACAAGCTTAGAGCTTTGTTTATTTTCTATAATACTGAAAAATATCTAACAGATGACAAAAAGTTAAAGATTAGTAAGAAGTGCCAGACCTTCCTTGAGAGAATCTGGGAAAGAGTTCAGTCTCAACCGAATTCTGAAAGTGTTCTTACTGAAGTCGCTATAAGTGACATGCTAGAGGCCTGGAAAGAAAAGCATATCAATGTAAACTTGGATCACCTACAAGATGCTAGAAACTATGGAATTGTGGGAGAGGTGATGGTCCAGGATGGAGGCAAGCTCTCTCTTGAGGTTAATTTTCATAAGCTCAAAAAACAGCTGCCTAATATTCAGTTTATGAACAGAATCAACGACGCCAACGAACAAAAGTCTGGCTAAATGGCCATTGGCTTATAATAAATGTTGATGTCATCGCCACTTTTAATAATGCTTGTTCCATTTAATTTAATGAAGTAGCCAGACTTCAAGACCTCTGGCGTTACAGGAGCGTTCGTAGGTCCTGGAACTTTTATGTTCTTAGAAGGCTGGTAACCAACATAAGTCCAACCATTGGTATTGTCGCTATTTATTGTTTCACCGTTTATTTCAATTTTAATTGTACCTACCTGGGGCTCTCTTGGTAGCACTACGTATCCAAAGTACTCAGTTGGAGTTCTAGTCTTTGCTATTACACAGTCTGGGTAGGATATACGGGCATTTCCATTCAACTTGATAACAAGTCCCGTAACAGGCTCTCCTTCATCCGGAGCATACCTAGTGTTTATGTTTGATTTGTAGCCTAAGTACTCAAACCCATTGCTTGAACTCTGTGGAATTTCAATCTTCTCGCCGTTCTCCTTTACCCGTAAAACGGTAATGTCGTCCTCTTGAATCGATGAGGCACTCGCTGAACTAATTTTCCAATGGTCGTATTTGTGGCCAACAAGTTCATGGTGAATACTGTTGTTCACTGTTTGGAAAAGTGTTGAGTAATTGCCAGAACAAAGGTCTCTAGCATGGTTGTATTGGGAGTCGTCCGATAGTCCAAAGTTTTGGTATAGATCCCTAGACATCTTGGCGTAGCGGCTATTGCCACCATGATAGTCCCAGCCGTTACACTTTCTATGAGGAGCTAAGGAGATAAATCTAAAGCTTTTCGCGTTTAGTGAAGATTTTAAATTTATAAATCTGTTCTTTTTATTGTTAAAGGCCGTGTTGTCATAGTCAATCATGCCGTTGTTTGTTGAGAGTGTGGTAGTGTCGTCATAATTAGAAATCATTACGGTGACAAGGTTGGCGTTCTTTCTAAAAATTTTGTTGTTTTTGTTGCTATTTATTAGATTGTAAACTCGATCAAAACCTTCTTCTGTGTTGCCGCCATGGGCCTCTGCGAAGAATACTGAACTATTAATATTTTCAAGCTTTACTAGATTGAAGTTGCTTATAGGACCTGACAGTGTGTCCGGGTCGCTAACTACTAAAGGGTAGTTGGTGATGTTGTCGCCCTGGTTAGGGTTCAAAGGGGCGATATAGACGTGATAGTCAAACTCGTTTGAAATAGTTGAAACGGTTTTAGCTATTTCTCCTTTTATGGCCTTAAAACTGTCTTTAAGTGTGCTTCCCGAATTGTCCACCACAAAGAGAATGTCCACAGGCGGCTTTACAAAGCGCATATTGGAGCATGCATTCTGTTGAAACGTCTCCAAGTCGGGAGCTCCAAAGGTTTCGCCTACAGTGTTTTGTGTAAGTATTTCCTCGCCGCAAGAGGTGAGGAGAGTGGATAAAACTAGAGTGAAAAGCAGCTTTTTAATCATATTTAATTCCTGTTATTTCATAGTACTAATCGGACAAAACCAGTATTCCTTTAATTTTGACGGCAAAATATGCCTTGTTAGCTCATATAAAGAGTGTCTGAGTTAAAATTATAGTTAAGTACTTATAATTATTAGAGCGGAGTTCAGATGAGTCACAAATGGTATTACGTATTTGCTGGTGAGAGAAAAGGTCCTGTGGAAGAGGAGGAGATTATTTCTCTTATTCAGGCCGGAAAGCTCAAAGACGAGGATTACGTCTGGAGAAAGGGATTTGAAAACTGGATGAAGCTTGCCATGGTTGATGAACTAAATACCCAAGAGCAAGAACCTGAAATGCCAGCTCCAATTCAAGAAGAAAAAGAAGTGAACCTAGCTGAGTGCGATAAAAAAGAAAAAGTGTTCTTTATCAAGACTGGAGCAGATAGGGGAAAAGCTGAAGTGGAATATGGCCCCTTCTCCCTGGAAATTTTGAAAAAGCTCTATGATGAAAATAGAATAAACGGCAAAACCTTTGTTTTCTCCAAGGAGATGGCGAACTGGAAACCCCTTGCTGATGTGAATGGGTTTGAAGAAGTGTTTGAAGAGGCCCCTCCTGAAATTAAAGAGGAAGATAGAAGGGCCTTTAGAAGAAAACCTTTTATCGCTCGCATGTTTATTGAAAATGAAAACACTGTTTTTGAGGGAATCTGTAGAGATGTTTCTATTGGCGGTATGCAGGTCTTAGTGGACCATTTTCCTGTTAGTCCTGGGAAGAGAATCTCCATTAACGCTCACCCTGAAAACAGCGACTATCACTTTACGGCCTCCGGTGAAATTGTAAGGGAGCTCGAAGGAGGACTGGGATTCTCATTTAGATTTATAAATCTGAACGAGGAGGCGGTTCAAGCAATCAACTCCTACATTGCCCAAGAGCAGAGTTGAGTGAGCTAAGCAAACCTCATATTTACAATGATGGCAATTTCCCCTCATGTGTTCAAGGGGCGCATGTTGCGTTCAAGCAGTACACAAACGGAAAAAAACTAAAAAAGAAAATCAAGCATATCATTTTGCAACATGGCGCAGTTGAGTATCATAGACGCCATATAGATCTAATCTCCACTCTTCTTGGAAAGTATAAAAACGGTTTGATCATCTCATGCATGGACCTTGTTGGTCATGGGTACAGCGGCGGGGCGAGAGCTTACGTTGATGAATTTGATAGTTATCTAAAGGACTTTTTGACGTTTTCAGAAACAATTTCTGAACTGTATCAAGAGCATGAAGTTGAAAGCACTCATTTTATTGCCCATAGTTTGGGAGGGGCCATCGCGGTAAAAGCAATGGTTGACTGGAAGGACCAAATCCCTTTCAAAGTGGACTCTATGGTTCTCACAAATCCATGTATAAAACCAAGTATAAAGTTGCCAGGATTGTTAAAAGACTTTGTTTCCAGCGCTGGTAAAAACATGGGAAAAAGCAGAATCCCCAGCTTGTACAGGGGCAAAGACCTTACAAACGATAGAAGCAAGGCCATATCATTTGACGCCGACCACTTAAACTCTAACTTTATAACCTCCTCAATGGCATCTGCAATTTTGCAGAATAGCTCAGTGATTATGTCTTACTCTTATTACCTTCAAACTCCTTCTCTTTTTATTTTATCGGGTCAGGATAAGATTGTGGATAATGAGGCAACTGACTTGTTCATTGGCGCAATGTCCAAGTCGTTAGCGAGCAAATTAGTGTACGACGAGGCCAAGCATGATATTTTAAATGAAACTTGCGCAAAGGAAGTTTTTCAAGAGATAATCGATTATATTGATAGGACGCAATTGGAGATAAAATGAAAATGTTTTTGGGCCGCTGGGCAAGTCTATTATTAGCATTGACAGTAGTTAGCTGCGCGGGCACTTATAGAGGCCAAAACCGTATACAAGAAAGCACTATCACTATTCATGGGGGAGTGTACAAAGATTTAGAATGGGATGAGGATCTTGAACTTAAACGAACCTCATTCTTTCAGGGCGCAAACATGCATTATGATGTGATGATTAGCGAGCTTAACAAAGATTCTGAATTTAAAAACTGGCTTGGTAGCGATGAAAAGCTTCTGCAGTCATGCAATCAGTTTTTCGTGGCGCTTCTCTATAGAAATCAGTTGAGAGGTGTTGGTCACTCCACGGTTATAGAACAATTAAGAGGTCTAGGAAGGGAAATTGTTGAGATTCCAAGCTTCAAAAGCAATTTTAGGCAGCATTACATGGCAAAAGAGATGAACTTTATCCCATATAGGGTAAAAGGAATCTGTGTTGAATCTGCCGGAAGTCTTGATAAGTTAGAGATTTTTATTCCAGGTTTTAAACAACAAGATATTCTTTAAAAATCCTTAATATCAAGTGCTTAGCACTATTTGAGCGATTTATTTTCATTTAAGAAAATAATTAAAAATCCGATACAGTGTAGAGGATTTTTATATGAACGATAAAAAGTTTGAACGTTTTGGAAAATATTTGATTTTGGATCACCTGGTCGACGGGGGAATGGCCAAGATATGTAGGGCCAGATTTCTAGGCGAACAGGCCAACAAAGTCGTTGCTATAAAAATGATTCAAGCACAGTTCTCCAAAGATCCTTCCTTTGTTCAAATGTTTGAAGATGAGCTAAAAGTAACTTTTGGCCTTCTGCACCCTAACATTGCACAAGTTTACGACTACGGCATGGTGGATGAACAACTCTACACCGCCATGGAATATGTTGACGGGGCAAACTTAAAACAATACCTGGACAGACTTAGAGCTAAGAACTTCGTTTTTCCAGTTGAGATATCAACTTATATTATTTCTCAAGTCTGCCAAGGACTTCACTACGCCCACACATTTACTGATAAACTCACTGGCAAACCATTCAACATTGTTCATAGAGATATCTCTCCTCACAATATTATGCTCACATATGATGGAGCGGTAAAGGTTATTGACTTCGGGATTGCCAAGGCCGACTCCAATAGTGAAAACACTCAGGCAGGAACGATTAAAGGAAAGCTCTCTTATTTGGCTCCAGAATACTTGGATGGCCTGGAGCTTGATCATCGTTACGATCAGTTTGCGGTAGGAATCACCCTTTGGGAACTTCTATGCAGCAGAAAGCTTTTTAAGGCAACCAATGATTTGGCGGTTTTAAAACTTGTTCAAGCATGTAAGGTTCCGGCACCAAGCTCAATTAATCCGAATGTGCCAAAGGAGCTTGATCAAATTGTCCTTAAAGCTCTCGCAAAAGATAGAAATCAACGCTTTGAAAATATGGATAAATTTAATAGGGCCTTGGTTAAGTTTCTTTATTCAACTTATCCTGATTTCAATGCCACAGACCTTGGGTATTTCGCAAACCAACTTTTTAAAGATGAAATAACGAAAGATAAGGAAAAGTTTTTTGAATATGGAAAGATAGACATTAAACCATATATCGAAGATGCTTCCAAAGCTGCAAATAGTGTTCTTGAGAAGAGCCCAACTGCTCCTAAAAGTGAACCAAACCACCAGTTTAAAAATGAAATTGACCTTGGAATCCAGAAAGACGAAGTTAAGGACCCTACAGAGGCCTTAGTTTTGGATGACACCAAAAGCAGATCTAAGCTTACTCAACACACAAATAGAAGCAAAGTCGTAAGACCTAGAAGTGTTGAGGGGGCCACTACAGCAACTAGCACAGCTTCGAGAGTTAGAAGAAGAAAAGGCGAAGCATCCGGAAAGTCGAAGGTGAGAGGATCGCAAACGACGAGTAGGAGAAACGATAAAGGTGGAGGAAAGTCAGTCTTTATGATGGTGGCCGGACTCGCAATCGCTGGGGTTGTCTACACCAAATCTGATATCCTTCTTGAGATGATCGGAGTTTCCAATAGCGTAAAAAAACAGGCAACAAGAGTTGTTGCTAATAAAAATATCGAAAATGAGATTCTACAAGAAGGCTCCATTCATTTTGGAAACCTTGACTCATCAATGAGAATTTTTATTAATGGTAAGCAAGTTGATACTGTGGGCATAAAAGCGCACTTTCCATTAGACACTCCATTTAGTGTGACCATAAGGAAGAAAGGTCACAAAAAACATGAGTTTCAGAAGACTTTCAAGCTTACGTCCGCACAACCCAGGTTGAATCTAGCGATACCTGAGTTGGAGAAAGAGAGAGTGGGGCTTTTAAGCACATCTCAGAATTTTACTTCAGGTTCTAAACTCATTATCGACATAGATGGTGAAAGAATTGAAAAAGTTTTACCTTTCAATAACATGAGAGTGCCTGCTGGCCAATATGAAGGTGTTATCGCAAATCCACTTCTTGGAACAGAAAGAAAGGTTCTTTTTGAAATTAAAGAAAATAAAAGACTCTTTTTGGAGTAACGAGCTTACTTCTGCTTTTTTTCGAATCTCTTTTTGACCTTAAATCTATTGGCCTTTCGCATATTAAGCATCTTTATAATTTCAGCCGCGGTCTCTTCTAGCGCTTTGCCGGTTACATTGAAGACTGGCCATCTTTTGTTTTGCGAAAAGATATTGTTTGCCCATTCTATTTCTTCCGCAACCTTCCTGATGTCTGCATAGTCGCCCTGGCGATCAACACCAAGTCTTGTTAGTCTGTTTTGTCTAATTTGATGAAGTGCTTCTGGGTCGATCGTTAGGCCAAAAATCTTTCTTTGATCAATTTCAAATAGCTTATCTGGCATTGGCACATCCATTACTATTGGGATGTTTACAACCTTTATGCCTTCCATTGAGAGATATATTGATAGGGGGGTCTTGCTGGTCCTGGATATGCCAACAAGAACGACGTCCGCCTCTTCCAAGGTTTTTACGTTTCTTCCATCGTCATGATTGAGGGTAAACTCAACTGCAGCAACCTTCTCAAAGTATTGATCGTTTACGGCGTGAAGAAGACCCGGCTGATAGTCAGGCTCCATCTCAAAAATATTGGCAAAGCAAGTTAGAATCGGTCCCAAAAGATCGACAGAGCGAACATGTTCAGTGCGACTAAGTTCTTGCACGTGAGATCTAAGCTCCGGAGAGACTATTGTGTAAACGACCATGTCATGGTGAAGAGCCGCTTCTTGAAAAATAGAGTTAATATGCTCTTTAGTTCGGACATTTTTAAATCGAGTAAAGAATATTTCTTTGTCAGGAAATTGTGTGATGGCGGCCCTTGTCATCTCGGTGGCCGTCTCTCCTGTTCCATCTGAGATAACAATAACCTTTAAGTTTTTCTTCGGCTCTATAGTCATAACTGCCTTATCTGTTTAAAAAAATTTCAAAGTCGCTGATAATTTGCTCTTGATCCACAAGTGGATTATACTCATTTTTTTCCACTTTTTTAAACCAAGTTCTTTGCGCTTTGGCCAATTGTCTTGTGGATATATTTATTCTCTCTCGAAGCTCATCCTCATTTAACTGTCCCTGTAGGAACATAGAGGTTTCTTTGTAGCCAATTGAGAGCAGTGGCTTTTCCCTTCCTGTGAAACCATTGTCTAAGAGATCTTTGACCTCGTTCACTAGTCCGCTCTCAAGCATGCTATTTGTTCGCTTTTGGATTATTTCGAAGTGCTCATCTTTGGGGGGATTTAAATAAATATGGAAGAGGTTCCATCCTAGTTTGTTAAAGTTTGAGTTGGTTTCCCTTTGCGACATCATTCTATCTCTTTCTAGAGAAAACTTTGTGCCTACTGTCCACCAGTGTTCAACGGCCCTTCTTATTCGGTAGTGATCATTCTCATGATACTGTTTGAAGGAGTCATGGTCATTTTCTTTTAAGATTTCAAGAAAAGGCCCAATACCTTGATCAGTATATAGTTTATTGGAGCGTTCCCGGATTTCTGGTTTAACTGTCTCTGATTCAAACATTCCGCACAAAAGAGCTTGAAGATAAAAACCACTCCCACCCGTTAAAATAACGGCCTTGTCTCTGGAGTGAATATCTTGAATAATTGGAAGCGCCATCTTTTCGTAATCAGCGGCATTTATAGGTTCTTTGGCCGAGCGAATGTCAATCATGTGGTGAGGGCACGCGCCCATTTCTTCAATGGTAGGCTTGGCCGTGCCAATATTAAGCTCCTTGTAAAATAAAAGAGAGTCAAAGTTTACAATTTCCGCTTCTTTCAAACGATTGCAAAGCTTTATTGAGGTGTCAGTTTTACCCGAGGCAGTCGGACCGGAGATGATACAAACAATATTCTTCATAAGAGCTTCAACAACTTTTCACGGGTCAATTCCACTACTATTTCCTCTTTGATCAATTCAGGAAGAGACAAGTCTTGCAAAGCCTTCTTATGTTGTCTTGACCAAGAACTTTGTTCTTCTATCAAGAAACTGGCCAACTCACTAATTGATTTAGCTTGATTGAGAAATGCCTCCAAATACTCTTTGAAAGGAAAGTTTTTTAGACATTGAGGAAATGTTCGTAGAACGTAGTTATTCTCCCCAATGTTATCTATTTCAAAACCAATAGCAAGTAGCTCCTTGCTTAGGGAAGGGGAGATCTCTTTTGAAGGCCTTAAAGGCTGGCTCACTAGTAGCGGCATAGGAGTTTTATCTCCATTTGTGATGAGGTGGTCTAGCCATGTCCCCATAAGCTTAGGTGTGTTTAGAAGGTAAACCTTTTCCTTGTGGGAAAATAATGAGCAGTCTTTGAAGGTGTTTATTACATTTATTTCATCAACCTGCGAAGCCTCTGTAGTGGTTGTGCCTGTGTCCAGTCTTTCAAAGTAGTTTTGAAGAGAGGAATTGGAAGAGTCAAAGTCGTAGGATCTGTATTCCACTTCTTTTGATTGCCTATCTTGGCCGATGTTTGGCATCGTGAGGTTTTGCTCAGTTGGACGGTTTGTTGTGACGCTTCGTTGCTTGGCGAGTCCGTCCTTTATTGCGCTTGAAATCAGTGAGTAAATTTTGGAGGCCTCAAAAAATTTAACTTGGATTTTATTAGGATGAATATTTACATCCACCCGTTCGCTAGGAATGTTAATGTAGGCGCAGTAATTACCTGTTTCTCCTTGAGGCCAAAGAGAGTAGGCACTATTTAAGATAATCTTATGAATCGCGGTATCTTGCACCAAACGGCCATTGACGAAAAGAAATTGGGACTTGCCAGCATTTCCACGTGAGGACTCCCTGCTTAGAAAGACTCTAAAGTTTGTTTGGTCATAGCTTGAGTTCAGCTCCACCAAGTTTAATGGACGATTCTTTTTTATGGTCTCTTCAACTCGTTTTTTTAGGTTCTCGCCACAGGCGCCAAATACCTTTTTGTCTTGGTCATCCCATTTAATACTAATTTTGATATCGGGTTGAGTTAATAGGAAGGCCTTGACGATTTTATCAAGTTGGTTCTTCTCTGAGGTTTTTGATTGAATGAACTTCATTCTCGCGGGAGTGTTGTAAAACAAATCCCTTATGTACATACTGGTTCCAGAGACATCCAGAATGTCTTTATCCTGATCCAAGGTTACAACTTCACCACCGTGAATCTTTATGGTGCCCTCTGGAGCTCCTTTTTGATTTGTGACGCAACTAAGCTTGGTTATTGAGGCTATGGACGCCAAGGCCTCTCCACGAAAACCGTAAGTGGACAATTTGTATAAATCTTCAAAGTTTTCAATTTTTGAAGTGGCATGCCTGCAAAAGGCGAGGTCTAAATCCTCGAAAGGGATTCCCTTGCCATTGTCCTTAACGCTCACAAGATCAAGTCCATTGTTGGCGAGCTCAATGTCGATTTGGGTGCTTCCTGCGTCTACGGAGTTCTCCAAGAGCTCTTTTAAAAGAGTTGATGGTCGCTCAATAACTTCCCCGGCCTTAATTTGATCAATGATATGCTCGGGGAGAAGTTGAATTTTATTTAAGTCGCTATGGGCCATTAAGATTTAAAGAAGTTAACTTGGTTCCTTCCACCTTCTTTGGATTTGTAAACGGCCGAATCGGCCCTTTTAAACAGGTCTGTACCTGTGTTTACACCTTGTCTATAATCCGCAACTCCAATAGAAGCGGTTACAGGTAGGCGTTGGCCATCATAAATGAATTCATGGGATTCAACAAGCTTTCTTAGTCTCTCTGCAATCTCAAAAGCTTGCTTTAGATTCGTGTTCGGAAGAAGAACAACAAATTCCTCCCCACCGTATCTGGCAAACACATCTTGTTTTCTTATTCCGTTGTCTCTAAGAAGCTGTGCCTTTTCTTTTAATACATAGTCGCCGGCATCATGTCCGTAGTTGTCATTTAAGTGCTTAAAGTGGTCTAAATCAAAAATAATTAATGATAGAGGAGCACCTGTTAGTTTGGACTTTTTTACTTCCAAATCCAACTTATTGTTAAAGTAAGTCTTGTTATAGCAACCTGTCAGGCCATCGGTGCTTGCTTCCCTTTGAAGCTTGTCGTAGGTGAGTCTCTCTGTATCACCTTGGGGAAGGTATTTTAAAGCAATTGCTCCAAGTTTTACAGTGTCACCTTTGGACAGTTCAACCGTGCCCTCAATTTTTGAATTATTTAAATAGGTTCCATTGCTTGAGCCAAGATCCTGCAGGGTGCAAACACCTGCGTTTATGACAACTTTAAAATGCTTTCTTGACACGCCGTTAAATTCAAGTGGGATAGTGCAGTCAGGGTTTCTTCCAACAACTGTCTCTCCATCGTTTAGGTCAAAAATTGTTCCATTGAGTTCCCCACCAACAACTAAAAAGCATGCCGGGCGGTTTTCCGCTTCTTTGTCTGAAGCCGCCAACGCTGCATCGATGTCGGTTATTACTAGGGTGGCGTTATCATCACTCATTTTAAGGTCTCCGAATTTATGACGAATGGATAAATTATAACCAAATATTAGTTAATTATGTACCATCTTATCGGCAGGGCAGTTTAAATTTTTAAGGTATTCGTAAGCATATTTTTTGCCCAGTTCAACCCCTGGTTGATTAAAAGCGTCAATTTCCATGTATTCACCCATCAACGCGGTCAGACTTTCAAAGAATAAAATCAAGGCCCCCATATGCTTGGGGTCGTTTCTGTCTATCGACATTTTGATGACATTCTTTTTTTGGTCTTTTAGTGCCTTTAGAGTGCCATTGAATTGGGCTTCAATAAGTTGATTAAGCTTGAAACTTTCCAGCTTTTTGGCCGAGTCCATCTCAAGCCCACTTCCAAGGTTAAAATCCACTGACTTGTTTTTTACTTCCAAAAGAAAGATGACCTTGTCTGATGGCCCTTCCATAAACAATTGCATTTGGGAGTGCTGATCTGTTGCTCCATATGCGGGAATAGGAGTTAGTCCCACATTGGTTCCAATGGAGTTCACTTTGCCTAGACTCTCGCCCCATAGCTGCACGAACCAGTGAGAAAGGGTCTTAAGCTTTGATGAGTAAGGCATGAGAACTGTTTGATTTACATTTTTGTCTTCCAAAAGGCACATAATATGAGCACCAGCTTGAAGAAGAATATTCTCCTCTAAGTTTGAGTTAAGAAGAGAGGCCTTAATCTCGTTTGCACCCTCAAAAAGCTCGTCAATTTGGATACCTGCAAACAGAGCAGGAAAAAGCCCTACATGACTAAATACAGAAAAACGTCCACCAATATCATAAGGAACTTGCAGACAACTGTATCCATGCTTGTCAGCATACTCTTTTAATTGTCCGTTGCTTGGGTCTGTGCAGAAAACAAAGTGGTTTTTAAGCTGTTCCTCCTCAATGCCATTGTCGCGAAGAAAGTTTCTGGCAATTGAGAAGTTGGCAATAGTTTCAGCGGTGCCCCCGGACTTGCTTACAACGTAGAACAAACTTTTTTTAGGATTCTCAATCTCTGACAATACATCTGAGATGTATTCGGCGTCGGTGTTATCCATGAAGCTGAACTTTACTTTTTTGTTTGTCTTTAAAGCATCAATCAATGCTTGAGGGCCAAGAGCGCTTCCGCCAATACCAACTTGGATGAAATGAGTCTTTTCTCTGTGCTTTTCATACATGTCCTGGGCCTTATCCAAGTGCTCACTGTGG
The DNA here is from genome assembly GCA_002711995.1 of Halobacteriovoraceae bacterium. GTDB lineage: Bacteria > Bdellovibrionota > Bacteriovoracia > Bacteriovoracales > Bacteriovoracaceae > UBA845. Next base: position 184,618 of record PASN01000013.1, read on the forward strand.
TCAGTGAGTTGAAAAAAGCCTACCTTTTCAGAATCTATAACCGCTTTGAATTTTTCAAAGTGATTATTTAAATCATCATTCGAAAATCTTTTAGAGTCTAAATTCGCTTGAGTTTGAAAATTTACAGATAGATTCATTTTTATCCTCTTGTTCTATAGATATTGCTTCCTAAGTGATCTAGCAATCACGACCTTCTGCACTTGGTTGGTGCCCTCAACAATTTGTAATACTTTGGCATCTCTCATATATCGCTCTACTGGATACTCTGTAGTGTAGCCAACGCCACCGTGAATTTGCACAGAGTCTGTCGTAACTTTCATGGCCGTGTCTGTTGCCTTCATTTTTGCCATTGAGGCAAGAGCAACATCCTCATTTTTGCTATCCAGCTTTTTGGCGGCAGCTTCAACCATTAAGCGGGAGGCCTGTGTTTCTGTGGCCATATCCGCCATCATCCACTGTAGCCCCTGGAAGTCAAATATAGGTTGGTTGAACTGCTTTCTTTCTAAGGAATATTTAATCGCCTCATCAAGAGATCTTTGCGACAGGCCAACTGCGATAGCGCCAATTGTTATCCTTCCTGCGGCGAGGGCGCTTTTGGCGATCTTAAATCCTTGGCCTTCAGCTCCAAGCATGTTTTCTTCAGAAACAAAACAGTTCTCAAAAACCAATTCTCTAGTAGGACTTGTTCTCCAGCCCATCTTGTTTTCTTTTTTTCCATAGCTAAAACCTTCTTGGCCGTCTTCTAAAATGAAGGCCGAGATTCCACTACCACCTTCGCCGCCAGTTCTGGCCATAACCACGTAAGTCTTGGCAACGCCTCCGGATGTAATCCACATCTTTGAACCGTTTAGGATGTAGCCACCCTCAGTTTTCTTGGCCGTAGTTTTAAGGGCACCAGCGTCGGATCCGGCATGAGACTCTGAAAGGCAAAATGCCGCAATCTCTTCACCGCTGGTTAAAGAAGGAAGGTATTTTTGTTTCTGTTCTTCTGTTCCAAAATTGCTGATCATGCCCTGAACCATAGTTGAAACAGACACAGTAACGGCGTAGGGAACTGAACTTTTGGCAATTTCTTCTAAAACCGCACAGAAATCCTCATATCCAAGGCCTGCTCCGCCGTATTGTTCTGGCAAAGTCATCCCGGTTAATCCCAATTGGCCCATTTCATTGAAGATTTCTTTTCGAAATTTGCCCTCGGCGTCATCCTCTTCCATAAAAGGTTCAATTCTATCCTGACGAAACTTTTTTACGCTGTTAATCAATTCTTGTCTAAAATCAGTCATTTGGCATCTCCTGTACAATTGTGGGTTTTATACCAATTTGAGGTTATAAGTTCCAGATATCTTTGCTGTACGCCGCGGCAATTGAATCCAAAAGCTCAGTTTCTAGCATTGAGCGAACGATCGTGCTAAAATAGCTCGTAATCAAAATTAAGGAGAGAGTATGCTGTTTGATGGAAAGTCCATTCAGGTGGATCTTAAAGAGGAAATTGTTCACTTTATTTTTAATATCAAAGATAGTTCCGCCAATGTCATAGGCAATCTTATGATGGAAGAGTTTCCAAAGGCGCTGGAAGCTGTTCAAAAAGAGAGTTCTGCGAAAGGGATGATCTTAAGAAGTGAAAAGGATCACTTCATATTTGGAGCAGACATCACCGAATTCATGGAGCACTTTAAAAAGCACAAAGATGATATTGCCGAGTGGCTTCTAAATATGAATACAGTTCTTAACGGAATTGAGGATCTAGACATACCAACGGTGGCAGCTGTAAACGGATTCGCTCTCGGGGGTGGATTCGAGGTTTGCTTGGCCGCGGATTATAGGGTTGCCGCTAAAAAGGCTAAAGTAGGACTTCCAGAAACAAAGCTTGGAATTATGCCAGGATGGGGTGGAAGTGTAAGGCTTCCAAGACTTACCGGAGCTGACCACGCTATTGAATGGATAACATCTGGAAAGCAATACAAACCGCAAGATGCTCTTAAAGTTGGAGCGGTAGATGCTGTGGTTGAGAATGATAAAGTCGTGGAGTCGGCCCTTGTCCTTCTTAATAGAGCGATCAATGGCGAGCTTGATTTCATGAAGAAGCGCCAAGCAAAGAAAGAGGCACTTAGACTTAATCAGATTGAAGGAATGATGACCTTTGAAACTGCCAAAGGCTTTGTTAAAGGAATTGCAGGCTCCAACTATCCGGCCCCTGTAAAGGCGGTGGAAGTAATGCAACAGGCTGCAGGCATGACACGAGACGAGGCCATCAAAGTAGAGGCGAAGGCCTTTGCAGAACTTGCTCAAACTCCTGCAGCTCACAATCTAATTACAGTGTTCTTGGGAGACCAGTATCTTAAAAAGGTTTCTAAGAAATGGACTAAAGATTCAAGTAAAGTTGAAAAGGCCGCAGTTCTTGGGGCGGGCATCATGGGAGGCTGGATTGCTTACCAGTCAGCTTCAAAGGGCACGCCTATTGTAATGAAAGACATTAATGAGAGCGCGATTGAGCTAGGACTTGGAGAAGCAAACAAGCTCCTTAAAAAACAAGTTGATAGAAAGAGAATCGATGCTTCTCAAATGGGAGCGACTCTTGGAAAGATTAGGCCAGCACTGAGCTATGGAGACTTTGAAGACGTTGACATGGTTGTCGAGGCCGTAGTCGAAAATAAAAATGTAAAGAAGAGTGTTCTTCCCGAGGTTGAGTCAAATGTTAAAGAAGATACAATCATTGCTTCGAACACTTCGACTATATCAATTACAGATCTAGCAACATCTGTAAAAAGACCAGAAAACTTTTGTGGTATGCACTTTTTTAATCCTGTTCACAGGATGCCGCTTGTTGAGGTTATCAGAGGCGAAAAAACAAGTGACAAGGCTATCGCAAAAACTGTTCAGTACGCTCTTCAAATGGGTAAGACCCCAATTGTTGTTAATGATTGCGCAGGCTTTTTGGTAAACAGAGTTTTATTCCCATACTTTAATGGATTCAATCTCTTGATCGCCGATGGCGTTGACTACAAAAGAATCGACAAGGTTATGGAAAAGTTTGGATGGCCTATGGGTCCTGCTTACTTAATGGATGTTGTTGGCATTGACACTGGCGATCACGCTGCCGCAATTATGGCAGAAGAGTTCCCTGACAGAATGAAAATGGAAGATCAAACCATTGTGGAAATCATGCATGAGAAAAAGCGTCTTGGTCAAAAGAACAAAGTGGGCTTTTACAAGTATGAACTCGACAGGAAGGGAAGACTTAAAAAGACTGTTGACCCTGAAGCCGAAGAAATCATTAAGAGCGCTGTTAAGAGAAATGTGGAAGTTACTGATGAGGAAATCATTGATCGAATGATGCTTCCTATGATCTTTGAGTGCGCAAGATGTCTTGAAGAGAACATTGTTAACACTCCTGTAGAAGTTGATATGGGACTTCTACTTGGACTTGGCTTTCCTCCTTTTAGAGCGGGAGCATTAAAGTACGCGGACGATGTGGGTCTTTCAAAGATTGTGGAGAAAAGTGAAAAGTTTTTAGAACTTGGAAAGCTTTACCAACCAACTGAAGGGTTTGTTGAAAGGGCTAAAAATAACCAAAACTATTACAATAATTAGGAGATATATATGAAAAGAGCCGTGGTTGTAGACGCCGTAAGAACGGCAATGGGTAAATCAAAAAATGGATCGTTCAGAAACGTGAGAGCGGAAGAGCTTTCGGCCGCTTTGATGGAGGCGATTCTAGACAGAAACCCATCTGTGAACCCAAATGAGATTGAAGATGTTATCTGGGGATGTGTTCAGCAGACACTAGAGCAAGGATACAACATCGCAAGAAACGCCGCGCTTATGACGCGAATTCCAAAGAGTGTGTCCGCACAAACTGTTAACAGGCTTTGTGGCTCATCAATGACAGCTCTTCATATGGCAACTCAGGGGATTATGAGTGGAATGGGAGATCTTTATCTAGTTGGTGGTGTTGAGCATATGGGACACGTTCCAATGACTCATGGGGTGGATTTTAATCCTGCTTTCTCAAAAGTTGCCGCAAAGGCCTCCGGTTCAATGGGACTTACCGCTGAAATGCTTGCGACTATGCACAAGATATCACGAGAGGACCAAGACAAGTTCGCTCTTAGGTCTCACCAAAAAGCGTATGAAGCAAACAAGAGTGGAAGATTTAAGGACGAGATTGTTCCCGTTGAGGGACATGACGAAAATGGAATTCCTTATCTTGTAAAAGAGGATGAAGTTGTCAGACCTGACGCTAGTCTTGAGGCGCTCGGAAGTTTAAGGCCAGTGTTTAACCCAAGAGGTGGGAGTGTAACTGCCGGAAATAGTTCTGCTTTAAGTGACGGTGCGAGTTGTCTTTTGGTGATGAGTGAAGAAAAGGCAAAAGAGCTAGGTCTTGAGCCACTTGCCTATGTCAAGTCAATGGCATCTGCTGGATGCGACCCTTCAATTATGGGTTATGGGCCAGTTCCAGCATCTCAAAAAGCTTTGAAGAGAGCTGGAATGAAGGTTGAAGATATTGATCTTTGGGAGTTAAATGAGGCCTTTGCCGCGCAATCTCTTCCAGTTTTAAAAGATCTAGGTCTTTTAGAGAAGGCCGAGGAGAGAGTTAACGTTAATGGAGGAGCTATTGCTCTAGGACACCCGCTTGGGTGCTCTGGCGCAAGAATTGTTGGAACGCTTCTTCATGAGATGAAAAAACGAGATCTTAAAACTGGTGTGGCCACTATGTGTATTGGTCTTGGCCAGGGCGTTGCGACTGTATTTGAACGAGAATAGTTAGCCTCTAATATTCCTTAAAAATAAGAGCTCTCCATTAGGAGAGCTTTTTTTGTCCTTATAAAAACCTCATTTTTAAAATGTTTGTGTGCAAACTTAATTCCTACTGTAATAAAATAGCTTTGTATACAATGTAATTTTTGGAGTAAAATTCAATATTTTCTTATACTTAGCCACTGTCTAAACTTTTGACACCTATGAAACTTTATTGGCTAAGACAAAAGTTAGATTTTTATTGGAATAGAATCTAGTCACTAATCTACAAGGAGTGACTGTGGCTACTAAATTGATGTTGGTATTTTTACTGTTTTTAAAGCACGGGTTTTGCGCTGAAACCAAGCAAGCAGAGTGCAACCAAGATAATAATTTTTGTGTGAGTGAAAAAGAAAGTGCCTTTGAGCGTTCTCACTATAAAGAAATGTTAAAAGGTGAAGATCTTTTCGGACAGATTAAGCATCTTGATGAAGATGACCTGAGAGAAATCTACAGAAACACTAATCCTGGTTCCGAAGTAAAACAAAAGCAATACTTTATTCCTCTAGGACTTACTGATACTGAGAAAATCGCATCCTTGGCCGCCGCAAGTATTGGTCTTGTTGTTTTTAAATCGGATCAAGCAATATTGGATTTTGTGCAGGATAATAAGAATGATGTGACTCATAAGATGGAGAGGTTTGGTTACTATGCAGGACGAACTGGAATCGCTCACCTTATTGCAGGTTCTTATTTGATGGGAGCAATCTTTGATAATGGAAAATTAAAAGATGTAGGTGTTTTAACCTTGGGCTCAATTGTCGTTTCTCAGACAATTACAGAGTTTTTCAAAGTGGGCTTTGGTAGAAGCAGACCTAGGGATGCAGATGGAGATACATATAAATTTGGAACAGATGGAAAGTCATTTTTCTCCGGACATTCCTCGGGAGCATTCACTGCTGCGGCAGTTTTGGCGGAAGTTTATAAAGATACCCCTGTTCCTTACATAGCCTATGGACTTGCAGGTGTGGTTGCCTATGCTAGGGTTCATGAAATGGGTCACTATCCGAGCGATGTTCTATACGGCGCAATTGCCGGAATTCTTTCTGCAAATATAACAATGAGGGCAATGAGAGGAGATGACTCCCTTGGCGGAATAATGGTTACCCCAACATATACCCCCGATCCATTAACAAAGGACATGACCTTTAACCTAAATATCAAATGGGAGCCTAAAAGACCCGCGCCGGTTGTGTCATGTGAGGATATTGAAGAGCTTGGTCTTTCCACAAGGGAAACAGTCTCAAACTGTATGCAAAAGGCGTGGCTATTAAATAACTAAAAGAATATATGAAAAATATTCACCTTAGCTTTTATGGCAATGCGTTAAGTGATACTGAGTTCTCCTAATTCAATATGAAGGAGAACTCTTATGAAAAAACTTATAATGCCACTACTACTGGCGACCACGCTAACTAGCACTACAGCCTCTGCACGACATGGAGGGTCGTGGGATGACTTAGCCTACAGTGTTTTTGGAGGAGTAGCTGTAACGGCAACTGCAGCGACTTTTTACCCTGTCCCTGTCCTAGCTTCTGTGACCAGTTGGTATGTGTATTCATTTATTACTGAGCCAAGATATTACGAAGGCCTAGCAGAGGACTCAATAGAGGTTCTTGCTGGAAACTCATCAGTGGAAGATTCTCTATCTCTTTCCATGTTTAAAGAAGATCTATTAAATCACCAAGAAGCTGTTGAAGCTAAGTTCGCAGAGCATGGTCTTGATGTAGACCTTGAGCAGATCTCAGATGAGGAATTAGCAGAGCTTGCCCTGGCAACTGCCCAGAACTAAAAACCAAATCTATAAGGAGTTTTTTATGAAGAAACTAATAATGCCACTCATCCTAGCCGCAACTCTAACTAGCACTACAGCTTCAGCTTCCGAAGGCGGAACTTTGGAAGACTTTGCCAACAGTTTTGAAAATGCTGCCTCCACTTCGGTGGCGGGTCAGTTCGCTGTAACAGCAACCATAGGTATCTTTTACCCTGTGCCTGCCTTGTTATCAGTAAGTAGTTACTTTGTTTTGGCTGGAATGCCAGACCCAAGCTACTATGAAGGCCTAGCAGAGGACTCAATAGAGGTTCTTGCTGGAAACTCATCAGTGGAAGACTCTCTATCTCTTTCAATGTTTAAAGAAGACCTTTTAAACCATCAAGAAGCTGTTGAAGCTAAGTTTCAAGAAGAGGGATTTAACATGAATCTTGAACAGATCTCTGATGAAGAACTGGAAGAATTAGCACTAGCAACTTCTATGGTTGAAAAGTAGGATTTTCTTTTGAAAAAGTTAATAAACACTTTGGTCCTTGGCATTGCCTTTGTTAGCACAAGCGCTATGGCCAACCCATATAGCAATTCGAAAGAAGTCTTTTACACATCTATTGGAATTGCAACAACTGCCGGAGCTGGGGCCGTATTTTATCCAATCCCAGCATCACTAACTGTTGTGGCCTTCACTATTGTGGACAAGTACGTAAAGCCACTTAATTATGAAGGACTGAGCTCTGACGCTATTGATGTTTTAGGCGGAGCAATTGAACTTGAAGAGTCCGCAGCTCTTTCTCTTTTTAAAGAAGATCTTTTAAGAGATCAAAAGGCCGTGGAAAGCGTATTTGAAGAGCATGGACTTGAAGTCGACCTTGAGCAGATCTCTGATCAAGAATTGGCAGAGCTTGCCCTGGCAACTAGTCACGTTCAATAAAAAAGCTAAATTTGTCTTTAAGAAAACGCTCCTTTTGGAGCGTTTTCTTATGCCGGTCTTTGTAAAGTTTCATTTAAGCATTAGATTTATAACACTCAATTCACTAATATAGGTTGTATGAGGAACTATATCTTATCTTTTTTGATCCTTTTTTTAGCTTCTCGGCGATGGGCCAAAATACTCCAGAGGTACTCGCTAATCAATGGATAAAGGCGATTCAAGGCAATTCAGCTAAAGATATGCGATTGTTAATTCATCCCCGTTGTCCCTCTAAGGCGATAAAGGATGAAGTAATTAATAGAATGATTTCCGGTCCTTTTCCAAAAGAGTATAAAGTTGAAGTGAAAAAAATAAATGCTTCTTTGGATACTTTGAAAAAGGTCTATTTTGTGACTCCTTCCAAACACCTACGTTTAAAATACACTACTAAAACTAAGAAAGATCGACAGAAATATGGCCTCGGGAAAACCTTTCCAATCGCCCTAGAAAATGAAAAGTGGTACTTTGCAACTTGTATTCGTAAACAACCTAATCAATAACTTCTAAGTATTACTCTTTTAGATACATCAATAAAACACGCTCCTCTCAGAGCATTTTTTTATGCCTACCTGTATTAAGCTTCTTATGTTGTTCTTAGTTTTAGCTCACCTCATTTTCATTTATGACAAGCTTCAGCCTAACCGGTTGATCAAGACTGAATATTCACCTGCATTGCTGTAAAAAGCGTGCAGCTTCCGTGACTCCCCAATGAAGGGGAGCCTTTATCAAAAGGCATTTGTTATGGAAGACATAATCAGGGTTTTGACTTTGATTAAGCTAGTTTTGGATATCATTAATTCAATTCTAGACTTAATCAAACGATGATTTAGGTGGGGTGTTCACAGCACCCCACCACCTGATCATGTTCTAATATTTTAGCAAATCCCAAATATGCCAGCAAGTAGATAGGGCTATATTCCAAACCGAAAGAAGCCTCAATTCATCCGATTGAAATCACAAGAAGTAAAAACAAAATCCCAACAAAACTATATATAAATTACCATGGGTGTTGTGCTTTTTTTGTGGTGCATTAGGATGCGTTGAGTTTAAAACAGGAAATAACTTAACAAGGTTCGGATATAAACCATTAAACAAAAAAACGGAGATTCTCATGAAAAAGTTATTAGTTGGCTTAACACTTATGTGCTCAGCATCCTTATTTGCTAACTGCTATGAAAACATATCTTACTTTTCATATAGTATGGACATGAATAAAAAAGAAATTGTTCAAGAATTTATGAGCGTAAAATACAATGTCGACTCACACTCAATAGTAGGAGTTGAGTATGTTGAAAAGACAAAAGAGTCCCGCTTTTTAGATTATGTAGCCTATGGCCTTGATAAGGGGTTGCATTTTATTAACTCGGACAACTGTAATCCTGATAAGCCAAGTGCCGGTGATGCAGGTACAGGTGAGTTTATTGTAGATTATTTCAATAAAGAGGATCAGGCATGCACTATGAGTATTTCTGTTGATGGCGTATCCGCTTACGGCGACTTTTCATATGACATTGATCTTGCTTCGAGCAACGATCAAATTATCTGTGAAGACTAAGCAATTTCATTAGTCTCTGTTTAGAAAAGCAGAGACTAAAACAAGTTTCACAAAAAATTATAAATAAGATTGAAAAATAAACGCTCTTTTTACAGAGCGTTTTTTTATATTGTTTATCTTTGGGAAGCTTCTTTAAGAAGGTTTTTGGCAATGATCATGATCATTACTTCGTTTATGCCAGCACCGATTTCGTTAAGCTTGGCATCTCTCATAAGTCTTTCAACTGGGAACTCCCTAGAATAACCATAGCCACCATGAAGTTGAATAGCATCAAGAGCAATTTTTGTTGCCATTTTTGGAAGCTGTAGCTTAACCATTGAAGCTCTTGTATTGGAAACTTTTCCTTCGTCCCATAGTTTACAGGAGTCATATAGGAACGTTCTCATCATTTCTGTTTCAGAGGCCATCTCAGCAATCATCTTTTGGATTAATTGAAAGTTGCCAATCGGTTTTCCAAATTGCTCTCTCTCTGTGGCGTATTTAATACACTGATCAACACAGGCCTGAGCGATGCCTAAAGAGATGCCAGAGATAGTAAGTCTTTCGATCTCAAGGTTTTTCATCATGTGATAAACAGAGTCACCTTCGTTTCCAACTCTGTTCTCTTCAGGAACCTTAGCATTTTCAAAGCTTAGTTCACCTGTAGGGGAGCCTCTCATTCCCATTTTATGAATTTCTTTTGAGACGGAGTAGCCTTCGCAGTCTTTTGTATCCACAATAAAAGTGGTTAAGTCTTTCTTGTCTTTGCCAGTTCTTGTGTAAAGGTAGACAGTGTCTGCAAATTGAGCGTTGGTGATCCACATTTTGTTTCCATTGATCACGTAGTGCCCGTCGGCCTTTGTGGCTTTACACTGCATTCCAACCGCATCAGAGCCATAACCTGGCTCACTCATTCCCATTGCACCTATGTGCTCACCTGAGATAAGTTTAGGAAGATATTTTGCTTTTTGCTCGGCAGAAGCGTTTGAGTTTATGTTGTTCACACAAAGCATGGAGTGGGCAAGATAAGAAAGCGTTAGGCCTGGGCAGGCCTTTCCGAACTCTTCCATAACAATTGTTGCTTCTGTTGCTCCAAGGCCGGCTCCGCCGTATTCTGGGTCAGCGGTGATGCCAAGTAGGCCAAGTTCGCCCATCTTTTTAAAAGCTTCGATGTTAAAAGTTTCGTGAGTGTCGTGATGCTCCGCTTTAGGAGCGATTTCGTTTTGAGCAAAATCTTTGCAAACTTGTGCAAGTTGTCGTTGTTCTTCAGTAAAGTACCACATGTATGTTCCCTTTTATTCTCGAATATTTGAAACCCTATATATAATAACTACTGAGCAAAAACAAATATTAGAGCTTAATTAAGCAATTTCCACTGGATATAAAGGATAAATTGTTGCTAGAATAAACCTCATCAATTTAGGGAGGAATGATTGCAACTTACGACACCTGAGGCCAAGGGATATGATACGGTGTTTCCAGGAGAAAACTGGTTTTTCTTTTGGCGAACTTCGCCTTCGCTTTGGGAAAGCAAACTAAGTGAATTCCAAGGGCCTTCCCCAATCTTTGTTCCCATTTTTTGGGGACTGCACAATGAAAGTCCAGATGTATTGGATTTTGGCAACTACAGGCCAGAGACAGATCTAAAGCGTTTGTATGACTGTGCTCAAAAAGTTGGAAAAGAACTGGTGTTCTTACTTCCTTTGTCACCAGCTCCATTCCTGCCTAATGGGGGATTGCCATCCTACCTAGCAAGAAACCTATTAGTTGATGAAAGAGGACTTGCAGTCACGGTTCTAGACAATGATGGCCGACTTAACAAACTGTATTCATTTTACGATCCAAGAGTCTTTCAGGCATTTAGAGGTTTTTGCAATTCTATAGCTCGCTACTTAAGTGAGAATGCAATAGCGTGCGAAGTCTTTGGCGCCAACGCTTCCTCTGTTGAATCTGGAAGGGTGAAAAGCTATTTCAATGACCACTCTACGACTTTTAACAGAGGGTTTGACCGCTACCTTGCACAATTGGCCCATGACGGAGAGTTGGACAAGGAAAGAGTTGCAAGTGATCCAAGTGAAGTGGAAAGACTAAAAAAGAGCTATTCGAATCAAATTCAGTCTTTATATGAACAGGCCGCTAAAGAGTCTTTAAGTGCAAACTGGGCGGGAGAGTTGAACTTTGCCTTTCTAGGAGGAGCAAGCTCAGACATATTTGAAAGAACAAGTGAGCACTGGGAACACCCCAGCAGCTACTTAGGCTCCTTGCTTGGAATGACAACTCTAGACTTCATTCCAAGCTCAGTTCTTCTATCTCCGGGAATAAAAAATGAGCCATTGTTAAAGGCGCTTGGGGCAATTGTTAGCGAGCCTTTCATTCGCTCTCATATGCAAAATGAGTTGTATGACGAGGAGTATTCTTCTAAGTTTAATCCAATTGTATTTTTTGAACTATACCGAAACAGCAATCCTGAGGCCTTCTTAAAGGATGGTCTTGTCCAGTTTTTGGAAAGACAATATGCTTGGACATTTCGCTTTAAGAGGGAGCTTAAAGTAAACTTTGATGAGGAGTTTGGTGATAAGGTTCGATTCTTTAAAGGTGAGGGGCTTGATTCTTCTGAATTCCAAAGTGTGATAAAGCTTTTCATGAATGGATCCAAAATCTTTCTGGATCTTTCCGGGATGAATGAAGACCTGGTTCGCAGACTTGATACTTTTGTCTTAGAGAACTCACTTAAAGAAGAAAAAATAAATTATGTAAGCCCTGTAAGTAAAATCACGCTAGGGGAGGGAGTCATAATTACTTATAGCTCTGAGAAGCTGAATAGCGTTCCCCTTGTAAAAAAGCTGAAGTTTTGGGAAACACTTGTCTCATATTTTAATATAAGGCATCTGGATATTGAGACTGATGAAGATGGTGTTTTCTATTTCTGGCATAGCAGGCCATCGAACGCTTATGAATTAAGCTATGAAGAAATTAGAAGGGTTTCTTTGTACAACACCACAAGCTATAAAAAGAAGGCCAAAATCTCCGGCGCTAAGAACTTTGCTTTCTTAAAAACCGTCGACCAACAAAAAGTTGAAGTGCGCTCAACACCCATTGGTATTGAGGTTCAACTATTGCCAGGGGGATCTGTCTCCTTGGACTTTGGATTTTACGAGTAGAGTATGCGAAAGAACTTAAGTTTAAATTTACTATACAGAATATTGAACGAGGGTGAGGAGGGATCACTCGTGGAAGTGATAAACTTCTTCTCTGAGGAAGGGCCGATTAATTCCAAACTAATAAACAATCTGTATCAGCCATTCCGTTTTCACAATGAATCTAAGCTTTTATTCAAAACCTTGGAAGAGCTAGGCCAATTTGCTCTTGAAGTTTGCCAGGAAACCTCGTCAGCTGAAGTCTTTATTCTTTCAAATGTCGATTACAATATTGGTCTTGATACATGCAATGACGCTAGAAGTTTTAGAGAACTTTTTAGAAGATATGGCAATGTGATTGAGAATCCTGATCAGTCTAGAAAGAAATCCAATATTTTTAACAAATTTTTTAATTAACTGAGAACGAGTTTTCAATCACTTATCCCTTGTCGGGAATGAGAACGTCCAGTATTTACAACCTCTGTTGCCATATTGTGTCATATACCTTACAACCCCTTAAAACCTTAAGGAAGTTATGACAAAGCCATCTTTTTTTGATCTTACAATAAGTGATCTTGCAGATGAATTAGTGGCAGCTGGCCATAAGAAATTTGCAGCAACACAGTTATTTGAATGGGTATATGACCGCAAGATTCTCGATATTGAGTCTTGGACCAATGTATCTAAAAAGTGTAGAGAATGGCTTAGTGAAACATATTCCTTTGATCTTCCAAAAGTCATATTTCACGCGAAATCATATGATGGAACCAGAAAGTTTTTGGTTCAATTCGAAGATAAGCAAACTGTTGAAACAGTTGTTATACCTGCAAGGAACAGACTTACCCAGTGTATCTCGTCTCAAGTCGGATGCGCTATTGGTTGCACCTTCTGTCACACTGGAACGCAAGGTCTTAAAAGACATTTAAAGCCTGGTGAAATTACAGGCCAGTTTATGTCTGTAAGTCTTTGGCTTAGAGAAAACGTTCATGAGGAAGAAAGGCTTACAAACATCGTCTACATGGGACAAGGTGAGCCTCTTCACAACTATGAAAACGTGAAAAAGGCCACGATCAACTTTTTGGAGCAAAAAGGTTTAGGCCTAAGCCAGAGAAAGATTACTCTTTCCACGTCAGGGCTTGTTCCAAAGATTAAAATGCTTCACGACTTTCCACCAGTAAACATTGCAATCTCGCTTCACTCTGCAAAAAATGACACAAGAACTGAGCTCATGCCTATTAACAAGGCCTATGACCTTCAAAGACTTTTCGATGCAATTAAGTCTATCCCTCTTAAAGCCCACAGAAGAATTACATATGAATATCTTCTTATCGCGGGTGTGAATGATACTAAGTCAGATGTTGAAGCGCTAAACAAGTTATTGGATAAGAGAGAATCTAAGATCAACCTTATTCCGTTCAATGAATATCCTGGCAGCAACTATAAGAAACCAAGCAATGATCAGGTTCTATGGTTTATGGATCAAATGATAAAGAAGGGCTACACCTGCACGATCAGAGCAACGAAAGGCGAGGATATCCTGGCCGCATGCGGGCAGTTGAAGACTCAGTACGAAAAACTGAATCTATGGGATCAAAGCGTCGAAATTAGAAAAATAGAAAATTCCGACGCCCAAGCTTAATACTTCCAGTAGCGAAGCTGGGTGGCACTGTCTACATCTTGCTCAGATGGATTTCTTTCTGACTTTTCAACGTTTTGCTGTTCGCCTTCCTGAACTGGACTGCTGGCCAGGGCACGTTGAGTTTCTTCTTGGGGTGCCTCTTCATATTTCACAGAAAAAGCGTCATCGATATTGGCCTTTTTTACAAAGCCAAAACTGGAAAAAGACAACAGTAATGATGAGAATATTAAAAGCTTCATATTAAACCTTTTCCAACCATTAGTTGGGACTTGAAAGTTTCCATAAATATTATCGGTTGAATTCTTTGAAATCTTTAGATCATGTGGAATTTCGGTAGTTTGACACCGCGTGAAAATTTCACTTTTATAATGACGGACTAAAACAATTAAGTAAGAATAATATCTTGTATTAGTTAAACTTTACGGAATATGGCACAGTAAGGGATTTAAAATTAACTCTAAACAATTGAAATTTATAGTTGCTATCACCACCACGATTCTATCAACTTTCGTGTGTGCCTCGTCCGATATATCCGTTTATTTTAACCACCTCGAAAGTGAAAGCTACACAGATCCTTACAGAAATATCACTCGCCCTGGGCAAGATCTAGAAAAGGTTATCATTGATACGATTCTCGAAGCGGACACATCAATAGATGTTGCCGTTCAAGAGCTTAGACTTCCGAACATTGCCAAGGCCTTGGCCGTTAAAGCGCTTCAGGGAGTAAAGGTTAGAGTGGTTCTTGAGAATAACTACAATAACACCTTGCTCACAATGGGTGATGAGAATGAAGATGAAACCAATCAGCATGAGGCCTCAAGGTTTGTTGATCTTTTTGCCTTCATTGATATGGATAACGATAACCGCATTGAACCAAATGAGATGGCGCAAAGAGATGCTATTCATATCCTTCACTTAAACAACATTCCTATTAAAGACGATACTCACGACGGCTCAATGGGCTCAGGTCTTATGCATCACAAGTTTTTAGTGATTGATGGGGAGACTCTTTTAGTAAGCACCGCAAACTTCACTTTGAGCGGTATTCATGGTGACTTCACGAATCCTCTATCAAGAGGAAATGCCAATTCATTGGTAAAGATCAAATCTAAAAGTCTGGTAAAAAGCTATAAAGAAGAATTCGAACTTATGTGGGGCTCAGTTAAAGGCTCTAGAATTCCAATGTTTGGGAATGGAAAGCCATATAGGGCGCCTAGAACTGCAAAAGTCAGTTCTTCATCAGTTACCACTCAATTTTCTCCAACTTCCCGAACACTCTCATGGAAAAGGTCTGTAAACGGGTTAATTGGAAAAACTCTTAAAAAGGCCAAAAAAGAAGTTTTAATGGGATTGTTTGTTTTTAGTGAACAAAGGTTGGCCGACATTCTTCAGGACAAGCATGAAGAAAATCATTATTTTAGACTTGGGGTTTTAGTAGAACCAAAATTTGCCTACCGATACTACAGTGAATTGCTCGACATGTGGGGGATTGGAATGCTGGACAATAATTGTCAGTATGAGGCCTACAATAATCCATGGGCCCTTCCTCATTTCGATGTGGGGGCTCCGATCATGGCATCTGGTGATTTTCTTCATCACAAGTTTGCGGTAATTGATAGAGAAACTGTCATCGTGGGCTCTCAGAACTGGTCTGACAGTGCCAATCATCAAAATGATGAAAATTTATTAGTTATTAAAAATAAGAAAATTGCGCAGGCCTACGCTCAAGAATTTGAGAGAATGGAGCGCAGATCAAGAAAAGGTCCACCAAAGTCTCTTTTGAGAAGAGTTGAAAAAATGGAAGAGTCCTGCTTAAACTACCTATAATCAAACTGTCCTTCTTTTACCTTCATTTTTTACTTTAGTTGTTTATAATAATAAACAAATGTTTATTGCTATATTTAGGAGTTAATCGTGTCTGAAAACCGCTCAAAGGGAATTGTCGGTATCTTTATTTTAATCACTTCACTATTTGTGATTTTTTTAATTTTTGCTTTCTACACAGTTTCAAATCTTCAAGATGCTTCCAAAAGTTCTGTCTCTATTGATGGCAAGAATGCGCCAATCGCAGTTGTTGATGTTGAAGGGGTGATAATGGACTCCAAAGACACGATCAGAAAGCTTCTTACCGCGGAAAAAGACAAGAAAATTAAAGCTATAATTCTACGAGTTAATTCTCCTGGGGGAGCTGTAGGGCCGACCCAAGAAATTTATGAAGAGATTAGAAGAATTGATAAGGATGTGAAACCAATCTATGCAAGCTTTGGAACTGTCGCCGCCAGTGGTGGCTACTACATCGGAGCTGCCACGAGGAAGATCTATTCAAACGCTGGCGCTTTAACAGGCTCTATTGGTGTAATTATGAACTTCTTTGACTTGAGCGAGCTTTATAAGTGGGCGAAGGTGAACCCTGAAGTTGTAAAAGCTGGAAAGTACAAAGATATTGGTTCTGCTGCTAGAAAGATGACCACTAAGGAAAGAGGTCTATTAAATGAAATGATTGAAAACGTTCATGACCAGTTTATTATGGACATCTTCAAAGTTAGAGAAAAGAAGATCAAAGGCGGACTCGACGGCCTAAAAGAATATGCTCAGGGACAAATATTTTCTGGCCAGGGCGCCATGAACAGAGGACTTGTGGATGAAATTGCAGGCCTTTGGGAGGCGGGAAGAAGAATTCACAAGGAAATGAAGCTTGAAGGAGACTTTGACCTTAAGTTTATTAAACTTAAAAAAGACGTGTCCTTTTTTGATATCGTTCGAGGCCTTGAAGAGTCTGTTGAAAATTTAAATTTTAAAGCGAAAACGGAGCTGATACCTCTATTGCTTTACAAACCTCAGGTGTAGTTTGGATACAGTTTTTTTAGTTACATTTTTAAAAGAAAACCTTTTGGCGGTCATCGCCATAATTATTACTTTGGTATTTATTTATCACTATATTATTGAGCGTGAGAGCGGGGTTAAGCTCTCTAAAAAGTATCGCGACAGCATCTTTGAAGCACAGTCAAAAATCTTCCTTAATGCCACTCAATACCTTATCTCTGGAAATAAAGACTTGGCGATCAAAGAGTTTCTAAACGCAGTGGACCTGAATAGGGAGACTATGGAAACCTATTTTGCTCTGGGTGGCCTGTTTAGAAGCAATGGTGAGATTGAGAAAGCAATAAGTATTCACAGGTCTTTGATCGCAAGAGAGAACATTAATGAGGCGACTCGTTTACGAGCTTTGAAAGAATTGGCCGTGGACTTTGATAAGGGCGGCTTTGTCGATAAAGCAATTGAAACTTATAAAGACGTTCTAAGAATCAATAGAGACCAGTTTGAAGTCATTCTTGCTTTATGCAGAATCTATGAAGATATCGAAGATTGGGATCAAGCGTACAATTACCGAATCATGCTTTCAAAAGTTGGACATGAAAACCAATCCGAAACGATTTCTCACATACTTGTTGAAAAAGCTAAAAAGAGATTTGAAAGGGGAGAGTATAAAGAATGCTCTGAAGACTTGGATGATGCATTTAGATTTGCGCCATCGGTTTCCGCCAAAATCCTGAGGCTTAAACTCTACCTTAGCCAAGACCAAATGGAAGACGCAAAAGAGTTGTTATTGGAGCTTATTAAAGAGCACCCAATGTACACCTCCTTTATTTTTGTTTCCTTGGACGAATATGACTCAAAGGATGAGAACTACAAGGAAAAGCTTGATATCCTTAAGGAGCGCTTCCTCAAAATGGAAGACAAGGAGACTCTGTCTTCACCGTCTGTGGCGCTGTCCCAAGTTAGACTTTTAAAAGATAAAAACAGAGTAGATGAGGCGTTTGCCACACTTTCAGGCTGGATGCGGGAAAACAGCGCCTCTAGCGATGTTTTGAAGATTGAATATGTTAAATTGTTAATAGAAGTCGGCAAGGTTGACGAGGCCCTTAAAGAGACGCAAGGACTTTTAGGCTCTATCCACAACTCCTTGACTAGACACTATTGTTCACAATGTGGCTTCAATTCCGATCAAATCTTCTGGAGATGTCCACAATGTCACAACTGGGAGACTATTCAATTTAGATGGAAAGTGTAATTAGAATTCTTATTCTTGGACTCATTTTTTCTATGCCTATCTATGCGCAAGAAAAAACGGTTGGAAGACTGTACTTCCAAGAATTTATGGGACATTTACATGAAGAGCCTGTCGACTCAAGCGCAAGCCTTACGGCAATTCAGTGCGCTCACTCCTTAAAAGTTATCGAGAAAAAAGGTGTAAACGTGCCCTTGGGTTGGATGCTGGTCAAGGCCGGCGAAGACTTAGGCTTTGTTCGTTCTAAGTTTCTTGGAAAAAGTCGTCCTGAATGCTTTCAAGAAAAATATCCAAAGTTCTATAGCAAGCTAAACTTTGATCTCGCCGACCTTTATTATTGGGGAAGGTTAAACGATCATTTTATTGAAGGGGAGAGTCAAGCAAGATGAAGTGGCGCTCTCTTTTCCTATCTATTTTAATCTTCGGTTATGCATCTGCTCAAGTAAAAACCTCAGAAGAGCTCAAAGACGAAGTTATAGATTATTCCAATATTCAAAAGCTTCTTAAAAAGGATGGGCTTGAGAAAAACGCCAAGCTTAAAAAGAAGATTGTTCAACAGATTAAAGTTGAAAAAGAAAAGATAAAAACTGAGAAGTTCCACTATCCATCGAAGGAAGACTTTTGGGGATTTGCCAGTCGAATGTGGCTTGTAAAGAACGCACAGGAATTAAAGTGGGATGTGCCTAGGCCTGATTATGGAATTAGGGAGAGGTTTAGAAAACTTTTAGAAGAGTTTGGCTATTTTAATGAAAAGTTCAAGATTCTTATCGTGGATTCTCCAAATATAGCAAGGCTAGGGCTTCCTTCTTCCAAAAATGAGAGTCTTTTCATTTTATCGCTGCCTTTTATGAGGGCGCTGGATCTCACAAAAACTGATATAAGCCTTCTTCTTCTTGAGGACTTCTTTAGGTTGAAAGAAGAAATGTTTAAAAACAACTTGAATGTTGACACCTCCTTTGTGGGAGGCAACTTTGCCAAGTCTGAATTTAACAAGGTCGCGCTATTGAAAGTGCTCAAGGCTTATGGAGAAGTAGCCTATAAACGAGGCTTCAGCTTTCAACAACAATATGAGCTTACTAAGAAGATGGACAAAGTGTTGAAGTCTAAACCAGAAGTATGGAACTCGTACTTTCAAGTCCTGAAAAAGATTGATCAACTTGTTAAAAACAATCTCATGTATAAGAACTATTTGAAGATCTATCCTTCTCCTGAACTTCAAATACAGTGGTTGAGTCCTAAAAAGAAGGTTCTGTGACAGCTGTGTTGTCCAATCTCTTTTTTTCAAGTTCCGCCAGAAAAACATTGGTGTACTATTCAGGTTTCTGCTTTTTATTCCTTCTTACTTATTTGGCCCTGGTAAGCACGATCTCTTTCTTTCATTTTTTGCTAGACCATGAAATGAGAGTGATAGAGAGATGGCTTACGATGAACGCTTGGGAAACCTTGGTTTTGGCCAAAGCTGTGGCCGCATTCATAATCTTAAAAGCGCTCCATCTTAATAATTATCTAGTCACTGGCGGAGTGGATTTACTAAAAAAAAGCGAATTAGCTCCTGAAAGAAAAGCTCTGGCCTTGATTTTTTATCTGGGAGTCTTTTTTAGCGCAATGGCATTTCAGTTTGGACAGGTTGTGCTAAATGAAAGGGGGATGGACTATGTCCTGACTTCCTATCTGGGCTCAATGCTTTTTTATTTGATTGATTTCTTTGTAATATTCAACTTGATCCATCACAACCCTTTACAAAGAAGAAGACAGAAAGTGCTTTTATGTCTTGCTTTGCCTGCTTTGTTCCTTTTGTCCACTAAAAGCGCCATGCCGTATGTGGATAAGCAGAGCTTGTTTTTGGCCCTGCATTTTGGCTCAATGACTGCACTAATGGCCAAGGCACATAACAATACTGGCAATATACTATTTTACTCCCTTCTTATCATTGGACCTATGAGCGTGTTGTTTGGAGTGGACTTGGTTTGGGCGGATGATTACTCAAAATATCTTTATCCCTCTCATACTCCCATATTAGGGGTTTTACTTATATGGTTGACGGGCTTCATTTACTATTTTAGGACAAACCATCCGGGTTGACGAAGGCGCTCGCCGATCTCATAATCGTAGTAATCTTAGGAGCTTAATATGTCCGAAAAAATGAATATTTTGGAAATTCTACTACAATCAGGAATCGTTGTTCAATTGGTGCTTTTGATGTTGATCGCAGCATCGGTTTTATCGTGGGCGATAATTTTTCAAAAAAAGAAAGCTTTTGAAAAGGCCGAAAATGCTAATGAAAACTTTGCAGAGTTCTTTGGAACAAATCAATCTCTCGCAGAGATCTTTGAAAAGGCGAGTGAGAATTCTGACTCCACTGTAGGCCACATGTTTAGACGGGGCTATATCGAACTTACCAAAATAAAAGAGAAGCTAAAGTCCGCTGGGATTGAGGATCAATACGCAAGCTATGTTCGTGAAAATGGCATATACGCATTGGAGAGAGCGCTAAAACAAGGTGTAAACGACGCCAACTCTAAAATAGAACACCGTTTGCCAATCCTTGCGAGTATTGGATCAATCACTCCATTTGTTGGATTGTTTGGAACTGTATGGGGCATTATCGACTCTTTCACAGGCCTTGCCACTGGAGGAGGAAGCATTGAGGCTGTAGCTCCAGGTATTGCGGAAGCGCTTGTTGCAACTGCGGTAGGCCTTGCTGCTGCAATACCTGCTGTGTGGGCATATAACTATTTTAGCTCTCGCTTGAATCAAATGAACTCGGATATGGAGAGCTTTGGGCAAGAGTTTATGAACCTTATTGAAAGAAGCCTTTTAAGTTCAAGGGACAAAGATGGCGTTCAATAATCCACGAAAAAACGGCCCGATATCAGAAATCAATGTTACGCCCCTTGTGGATGTAATGTTGGTTCTACTTGTGATCTTTATGATCACCGCGCCTATGATGTTTAGCGGAGTCAAACTAGACCTTCCAAAGACAAGGAAAGTGAACAACGTTAAGCTTACCAGCGAGCAGGTTATTCTTTCTGTAAGCGGCGCTGGTGAGTTCTACTTGGGAAAAGAAAAGTTTCTCAGAGAAGAGCTTCAACAGGCCATCGTTAAAAGGTTCAAAGAAACCCAAACTGACACTCTTTACCTTAGAGCTGATTATCAATTGAAGTATGGCAATATTGCCGACCTTATTGCTGAGCTTAAAAAATCTGGAGTGCACAAAATCGCGCTCGTCACAGAGATAAAGAAGAAATGACAGAAAGCTTTTTGCATTCCAATCGTTTAAAAAACGACTCTCTTGGGAAGTTCTTTTCCCTGGCCCTGAGCGCTCATGTGCTGTTGGCGGCTTTTGCATATTTGATCTCTTTCGTATTTAACTTTCAACTTTTTGAGTCTAAAAACAAAAACGCTGATGTTATTCAGTCCTCGGTTAGAGTTGACGTGGTTGGAATGCCAAAGTTCACAGTGCAAGAACTTAAAAATCTTGATCCAACTGCAACCTCTGTAGGGCAGAAGGTGGATAGCACTCCCAAAAAGGCCGAGGTGGAGTCCAAGTCTGATGTTGAATTCAAAACAACTGAGAAAAAAGTAAAATTGTCTTCTCTTTTTAGCAGCTTAAGCAAAAGGCCTGTTAAAAAGACAAAAAAAAGAAAAAAGAAAGGAAGTGTTCTTTCGGCTAAAGAGTTGAACTCTTTGGCCCTTGAAGGAAATAAGGTTAGCAAAGGACAGTCGCTGGTAGGGGACTCTCTTAAAGGCGCTCAAGGGGCCTACATTGAATATGTGTCAGCGATGCCTTCATATGTGAGACCTTACTGGAAGCTTCCCTCCTATCTATTGGACAAGGGGTTGAAGGCCAGAATAAGAGTTTATGTTTCCCAAAGTGGAAGAATAATAAAAACCGAAATTTATGAATCTAGTGGAGTTGGAGAGTTTGATAAACGAGCTCTTGAAGCGCTGAAGAAAACAGGATCGTTTCCAGCACCTGAAAAATCCATATGGACTCGCTTAACCTCAGGGGACGTCATACTAGGCTTTCCTCTATAGTTTTAGCGAGAAAATACAAAGGGAGTTGTATGTTTAAGTTGATCATAGCCGCACTTTTAATATTTGGACTAAATGCTTTTTCCCAAGATGACACTGTAACAATTGTTGCTGTTGGTGAGGCAGAGCAAGAGAAAGACACTCTTGTTTTCTCAAAACTTAAAGAAGACGCCAAATACAAAGGCGAAGAGGCCAACACAATTAAAGAGCTTGAAAATCTTCTAATAGAAGACTTCAAATTCTATCGTCATCTTTTTGAAATAAAAGAGGAAAGACCAAGTTACACTGACTCCCCTAAATTTGAAGAGGACTCTCTTGAGACGAGATACCTCGTTACTATGAGAACTTATGAGAAAGAAAACGCTCTATGGGGTGAGTTCAAAATCTATGACATCCTAAATAAACGATTGGCCGGCTCTGTAAATGAGAAAATTTGGATAAAGAATATTAGAAAGTTTGGGCATACTGTTGCGAATAGGCTCTACAAGTCAATCACCGGAGAAGAGTCAATATTTAACACGAAGATAGTTTTTATTTCTGACAGAACGAGCCGTGGGAAAGACGTCAGAAAAGAAATATATATTATGGATTTTGATGGTGAGAAAAAACAAAGAATCACTTTTAAGAATTCGCTTATTCTTTCACCGGCCATCTCACCTGATAATACGCAGCTATTATTCACTTCTATTGAAAGCCGTTGGCAAAAATCAAAAGACGGAAGACCTAGAAAGGTTCAAAACCTTAATCTCTATCTATATGACCTTAAAACAAGAAAGCAAAAGGTTGTATCTAGTGTGAAAGGGATTAACTCTGGGGCCATCTTCAGCGCAGACGGTGAGGATATCTACCTGACCCTAAGTAACCTGAAAAACGCTGACATATATAAAATGAACCTGAAAACTCGCAAAAAACAAAGAGTTACCAAACATTTCTTGGATGATGTTGACCCGCATATCAATAAAGACGGCTCACTTATGACTTTTCTCTCCGGTAGAAGCGGAAAGGCCATGATCTACACAATGGATCCTTCCCAGGTGGAAAAAGACGTAAAAAGAATTAGTTACGTGGGCAGATTCAATGCTTCTCCGAGATTCTCTCCTGACGGGAAAGAGATAGTGTTCTCATCTTGGGTAGATAACCGCTTTGATATCTATAAAATAGACAGTTCAGGCAACAATTTGGTCAGATTGACCAAAGATTTTGGGTCAAATGAAGAGCCGTGGTTCTCACCGGACGGCCAATTCATTGTTTTTACGTCCCAAAGGGTTATAAACAGCAAAAAGGCCGAACAAGATATATACATAATGAACCGCGATGGGGAGATTATTAAGAAGCTTACAAATAACTATGGAAAAACCTTTACACCTAGGTGGTCTAACTTCTAGAAATTATT
The DNA here is from genome assembly GCA_002711995.1 of Halobacteriovoraceae bacterium. Taxonomy (GTDB): domain Bacteria; phylum Bdellovibrionota; class Bacteriovoracia; order Bacteriovoracales; family Bacteriovoracaceae; genus UBA845. Next base: position 207,960 of record PASN01000013.1, read on the forward strand.
AGCATCTTTCATGTTTTTTTACATGCCTGATTAGATTAGTCTTGTAAAAAGTTTACGCACTGCTATACTATGAATGTATTACACACTGTGTCATTTTTATGCATTTCATATTTATAGTGTAAAGGAGATCAACATGAAAAACGCTTTGAACCAGAATGAAGTATCAACTCTTTCGACAGTTCTACTAACAAACCTTGACGAGAATGTATTTTTTAGCAAAATCTCTGATTTCGTAAAAAAGCAATTCGGAGAGTACAAAGTTCAGGTGTTCGAAGCTTTTGAAGACGGATCGACTCAACTTAAAGCTGAAAATGGCAAAGTTATTGAAGATGGTCTTGTATATGATAAGGGACAAGGCCTTTCAGGATACGTTGCTAGAATGAAAAGAGCTTACTACTCCAACTCTAAAAGAGATCCTTTACTAGCGACTACTAAAAGAGACGCTTGCGTTGAATCTGAACTTTGCACGCCAATTATTGTGGAAGGAATGATTCTTGGAACTATTCATGTTCAAAGTAAAAAAGAAGATCGTAAATTTTCTGAATCAGATATCGAAATTATTAAAGAGATTCTAGACAGTCTAGAGTCACCGCTTAAAAACTTAAAAATGTACCTAATTGCAAAACATCTTAATAGAGAGTTGCAAGATCAAATCGCTGCTAAAGAAGAAGAGCTAAAGCTAAGAGGTCCTGTATCTAAAGGCCAAAAGCAAATTGTAGATAAAATTGAAATTATTGGTCACTCCAACGCTATTATGGAAGTGAAAAATATCGCTAAAAGAGTTGCTGGAGAGGACTTTCCTGTAATGATCATTGGTGAGTCTGGATGTGGTAAAAAGCTTCTTGCTAAGAAGATCCACTCTTTAAGCTCTAGAAATGAGAGTCCTGTTGAAGTTCTTCATTGTTCGGCCATCGAAGAGTCTCAAATGGAAATTGAACTTTTTGGCACAAACGAACGTCCTGGTATCTTTGAAAGATCAAATGGCGGAACTTTGATTCTAGACTGTATTGAAGAACTATCACTTAATATCCAAGCAAAGATTCTAAGAACTTTGCTTAGCGGTGAAATCTACAAAGTAGGATCAAATTCTCCGACATCAGTAAACGTAAGAATGGTATCAACAAATAAAGAGCCTCTTGAAACAGCAGTGGAAGAGGGAAGATTTAGAGAAGATCTTCTTTATAGATTGAATATTGTGAAAATCGACATGCCTTCATTGAAGGAAAGAAGAGATGATATCAAAGTTCTTTCTGAGTTCTTTATGAACCAAGGGAAAGCTCAAGAAGACTATAAAATTCTTACGAGCAAAGCGGTAGAGAAACTTGTTAACTACAGATGGCCAGGAAATATCCAAGAATTGAGAAATGTAATGGAAAGAACTTACATTCTTGCTGACGATAGATATGTTGACGAGCACCACTTGCCAAACCTTGTTGCTGAAGTGGTAGAAGAAGAAGCTCCTCAAGAAGACTTTAGCGAAATGACTTTGCATGAACTTGAAAAACTTCATATTATCAGAACTTTAGACCACTTGGGTGGCAACAAAACGCGCGCAGCGAAAACATTGGGCATTACTGTTAAGACTCTATACAATAAGCTTCACAGCTACGGGTTGGTACAGGCAAAGTCTGAATAATATTAATTGATGAATCGCTAAGGTTTAACTAGAATACTCAAATAGGAGCTAATAATGGCAAAACAAAAAGAACTTACGGCCAAGCAAAAAGAACATAACGCAGCAATAAAAACATTTAAAGCAAGCAGTGAAGTTGAAAACTTCTACCGCTATATTGCTGACAATAATCTTAGAACTGAGGCCTATGAGCTAATGAAAGTGGTTTTGGAAAAAATCGCTCCTTCTAAGAAAAGATCAAAAAGAACTCTACAATAAATTAAAGGAAGAAAGGGCCTATAAGCGGCCCTTTCTATTTCCAAGGAATGGAAACAAAAACAAGAAACTCAAAAATTATCTTCGACCCACTTTACGGCTTTGTGCACATCACAGCCTTAGAATGGGAGATTATTCACACTCCTTTCTATCAGCGTCTTCGCTGGATAAAACAAATTGGATTTTCATGCTACACATTTCCGGGAGCCGAGCATTCTCGCTTTGGACACTCCATTGGAGTTATGCATAATGCTCACAAAATCGCCCAGTCGATAGGAAAGGCGGCGAGTGACGAAGACCTCTTTGACGATAAAGTTCAAAATAAAAGAAAGACTTGGCATCAGAACCTAAGGCTTGCGGCCTTGCTTCATGACCTTGGCACATTCTGTTTTTCTCATACTACTGAAATGGCCTATATTCGCTATGGTGAAACAACTAAGAGTAAAAACTCCAAAGGCCATCCTGATGATCATGAGCATCTTGGCTCTTGGATCATTAAGAACACAAACTTTAAAAATGGCATAACTCATATTTTAAAAACGAGAGGTATTAATCCTCAAACCATCTCTGACCTTGTAAAAGGCGTGGCGGATGATCCACTGGCCAATCAAATTCTTCACTCAGAAATTGACTGTGATCGAATGGATTACCTTTTAAGAGACGCTCACTACACAGGTCTAAACTACGGAACCTACGATAGAGACTATCTTCTTCATCATTTTAGAGTCGTAAAAGTTGGGGATCAGGAAATCCTCGCCATAAAACACAACGCTCTTCACTGCGTAGAAGACTTTTTAAGCGCTAGGTTCGCTTGGTATTCCCAAGTTGTTAGATCTGGAAGAGGCGCAAAGTATGACGCCCTTGCTGAAGAGTTGACTTACTATTTGCTGGAAAAGGGACAGATTTATAGTTACTCCCAGCTACTGGATATGGCCGCAAATGATCCTATGAAGTTTTATGGCTTCAATGATCAATACTTTATGGGACTTACTCATAGACTCTATACAGAAGGCTTTTTCGACAAAGATGTGAGAATGAAAGACATCGCTCACGCTCTATTATTGGAAGATTCGCCAAAGTCAATTAGAGTGGAGGCCTTTAGACAAAGAATTCTAAACCAAGACGATCAGTCTAAGACAGAAAAGATCATCAAAAGAGCGCATGAGAAGGTTCAAGAAATAAGAGATTATCTCAAAAAACATGGTGATGAGAAAGACTGGGTTGTTGCTGACATTCCGAAAAAAAGCATTGTGTTTGTTAAGTCAAAAAGACAAATCATCAAAAATAAAACTCAATCCAATGTTTTATTGGAAAGAGATCCTGTAAAAATTCTTTCCGAGACAGGTGAGGCCCAATTGCTTGTTGATGTGGACAACTCTACGATTTCACACCTTCAAAATACGTTTAACTTCGTACCAAATGTTTTTTGTTCAAAGTCTGCATATGAGCTCCTGGCAAAATCTGACATTTTGAATAGTTGACGGGCAAACACGGTCTAGCGCATTTTTGCTATTGAATGCAAGTAGGTGAAAAAACAGATCTTTACTTTGTCCTGCCTGTAGCGTTAAAATAATAGAGCAGATGGATCTGCTCCACAAGTTGGGTGACAATTGGAAGGTCGAATGAACAGAGGATTTCTAGAGAGTCTTAAGAATTCTAATCATTTACATTCTTCATCATTGTTTAGACTAAACAATGTTAATGTAGATTTTGGTAAAATCAGGGCATTAAAGAATGTGAACTTGCAAATAAGCAGGGGAGAAGTCCTGTTTGTAACCGGTAAATCTGGTGCGGGAAAGTCCACTTTACTCAACATTTTATCAGGGGATGTGGAAGTTAGCTCTGGAACTGTTACTTTGCCATCTTCAAAGATCTTTGTTTCACAGGTATTTCAGGATCTAAAACTGTTTGAGAACAGAACGGTTGAAGAAAACCTCTGGTACGCTTTCGATAAGAAAATATATAAAAGTAAAAATGAATTCCAAAAAGATCTTATGGAACTCTCAAGTGTTCTTGGAATCAAAGACAGACTTTCCCACAAGATTAAAGGTGCCAATGGGGGCATGAAACAAAAAGTCGCGATGCTTAGAGCTCTTCTCTCGAAGCCTGAAGTTTTGCTTGCAGACGAGCCCACCGCGGCCCTTGATAAAGAAAGTTCCACCAAGATGTTTGATCTATTAAATTTCTACAATGTAAGAAAGGGACTAACCATTGTTTGGGCAACTCACAACAGAGAGCTGGTTAAACAATTTCCTGGAGAGATAGCCCACTTGGAAAGCGGAAAATTAATTTATTCGGGGAAAGCATGTTTTATTTAAAAGAGCTATTTCTAATTGCTAGAGACCACAAACTTTTAAGTGTTGTTAACGTAATGCTGCTGGCCTTAACTGTAAGTGTTACTCAGCACCGAGCTGAAATTAAAAACTTTTTTGCAGTGGATTCCAAGTCAAGTGCCACGCCTTACTTCAACGCCTTAATTGCGGCTGACAGCAACCCTGATTATATTATAAGGAAAATGTCCAACCTACCTGGTGTCGCCAAGGTTGTTTTTAAAGATGACAAAAAGTTGGCAAAAGAATTAAGAGGCTTTGTTAGTGAAGTAGGGTCTGAAGCTGCTGATCTGGCGACTAACTTTAAGTCTTTTAAAATTAACTTAAACAAAGGTCTTCAACCAAAAAGTGCTCAACTGATTAAAGAGTACTTCTCTAGACTCGTTGGGGGCAAGGACGTAACTTTTTCACAAGTAAAACAACCTAAGGGCTGGGAAATTCAAAAGAGTCCTCTTTACTCAATGTTCTCCAAATGGGCAGATGTTTATATTGGAGTCATTATAGGTTTAGGCTGGCTGTTTACTCTTTGGATCTTGTCACACTCTATTCAGGCGCAAAGTTATGTAATTGAGAAGTTTCAACGTAAAGATAAAACAGCGCTTAGAATGTACGCTCTTTTAAGTCTAGCTCCAATTGTTTTCTCCTTAATCGCAACCTTTTGGTTTGAAGGAAAAGCCAACTTTGCAACATTGGCCCCGGTTGCCGGCATAGTTGCTTTTGGATGCTTATTTTTCATAGGTAAAAAGAAACCTCAAAGATTTATTTAATGAAATTAACACTCGTTTTACTTTTCATTTTTCAGGTTTCCAACGCCGCAACAACCTCCGGAAAGAAACTTTCCATTTCAAAAATTAGAGACGAACTAGGAGACAAGGCAAGGAAGGCGAACGCGCTTGCGGCCTCGATAAAGTCGCTGGGGAAAGAAATTGGCAAGGCCAACAATAAATATCTTGAGAGAAATTCAACCAACAGATCATTAGAGGCGAAGGCCACACAGCTTAAAGAAGGCCTTGAAGAAAGTCTTATTGAGCTAAAAAAAGAAGAAGAGTACGCAAAGAAGCTTGCAAGAACCTACGCTCTTGAAGGTCAGGATGATTTGGATGAAAATGCTCTTCTCAAGCGAACAATACTTCTAAGACTAGCTCAAAAACGAGCTTCGGAATACAAACAAGTCAAAGAAAGAGCACAAGAGCTAAAAGAAGCATTTTCTGTTTACGAGCAAAGACTTGCACAGGCCAGAAAGGACGAGGAAAGTCTTTACGGCCTTATCGTGGATTTAGAAAACAAGAAGAAAGATCTAAGCAAACAATATATCTCTTCAATGGAAATTAAAAATGAACTTGAAGAGTCTCTTGAAAGTGCCCTTGCCAAGCGCAAGGCCTACAGAGTCGTAAAAAAGAAGCCAGCCAAGTCAAAAGGTCTTAGCCTAATTGCTCCAATTGAAAGTTTTGTCAGCTATAAAGGTGGCAAGAAAGGTGTGACTTTCAAATACGACAAACGCTCTCCGATAAAGGCCAGTGCCAGCGGCAAAGTTGTCTATTCAGGGGAATTGGCTTCATATGGTAAAGTTGTAATGATTGACCATGGCAGTGAGGTTAGATCGGTAATACTTGGGGATATTCAAATAAAGGCCGCTAAAGGGGATATCGTTCAGAGGGGACAGGTCGTAGGCTACACATTGGCCGAGCCTGGTCTGAAGAAGTCTCTTTATTATGAGGTTAGAAAAAAGAACGTTGCACAGAACACATTGGAATGGCTAGACAGTGTGGATACTATTGCTAAAGCAAATATTTAAGGGAAATTGATGAAAATATATATATTGGCACTGACCATTTTAAGCATTGGAAATGTTTATAGCGTAACCAAGTCACGTTTTGAAGAGCTTGAGTTGTTCAACAAAGTCTTGTACCTCATTGAGAGCCAGTACTACAGAGAAGTTGACACCAATAAATTGATCGAAGGCGCCCTGAAGGGGATGATGGACACTCTTGATCCTCATTCTGCCTATCTAGACAAAGAATTTTTTAAAAAAATGCAGAATGACACTGACGGAGAGTTTGGTGGACTTGGAATAGAAGTTACTCAAAAAGACGGCGTTCTGTATGTTGTGACTCCTATCGACGACACTCCCGCATATAGAGCAGGGATTAGGCCTAAAGATAAAATCGTGGAAATAAACCATGAACCGATTATCGGACTAACTCTTGATGAATCCATAGAGAGAATGAAAGGCAAACCAGGGGCAAAGATACACTTGGGAATCTCAAGAGAGGGTATAAAGGGTATTAAGCACTTTGACCTGAAAAGAGAGCTCATAAAGATAAAGCCGGTTAAAAGCGCCCTCATAAAAGAACAATTTGCTTTTATAAGACTGACTCAGTTTCAAAGAAGGGCCGCATCTTCAATAGGAAAGGCCTTGAAGAAACTAAAGAAAGAAGCAAAAAAGAACGGCGGTCTAAAGGGGATTATTCTTGATCTTCGCTCCAACCCAGGTGGGCTTCTTGATCAGGCCGTGGATGTTTCATCCTTATTCTTAAAAGAAGGCGTTGTCGTCTCCACTGAAGCAAGAGACCCAAATAATAAAGACATTAGGTATGTTAAAAAGAGTGGCTATAAGGATTTAAAAACCCCAATGATAGTACTTGTAAATGGCGCTTCCGCCTCGGCCTCTGAGATTGTTGCAGGAGCGCTTCAAGACCATAAACGCGCTTTAATTATGGGAAGTCAGACTTTTGGCAAAGGTTCTGTTCAAACTGTTGCAAAAATTGATGATCAAAATGGTGTGAAGCTCACTATCGCCCAATACATGACTCCAAAAAATAGAAAGATTCAGGCCCTAGGTATTGAGCCAGACATTTCTCTTAGTGAAGTGGACGCCAAAGTTGTGGCGCAAAACAAGGCGGAAGACGGTTTTGTTAGAGAAAAAGACCTCAGAAATCACCTTACTGCAACTATTGAGACTCCCGAGGAAAAGAAAAGAAGGATCAAAGAAGAAAGAGAGGCCAGACTGGCCAGGGCCAAACGAATCAAAGAATCCAAAAAGAAAGATAAAAACAAAAGTGAAAGTGAAAATATTTTCAAAAAGTACGATCCTAAAGAGGACTACCAAGTTCTTCAGGCCGTAAACTATCTGCGCTCGTTCCAAGTCTATAAAATGTTTGAATCCGCTAAGGTGGAAAATAAAAAGTAGGCATTTTGGCATCTTGAATCGTCTAAGGTAAGCTTAAACGATGAATTTTAGACCTTTATCAGTTGGAGACTTGGTCTTTGAGATCAAGTCATCCTTAGAGTCTCGTTTTCGCCAGGTTGTGGTTGAGGGCGAAGTCTCAAATATATCCAGAACAGTGGCAGGACACATCTATTTCACTCTTTCTGATCAAAGAGCTTGTTTGAGTTGCGCCCTTTTTCGCGGCGACGCAATGAGAAACTCATCAGTTGTTAGGAAGCTAAAAGATGGCGATCATATTGTAGTGACAGGCTCTGTGGGCGTATATGCAAAGCGTGGTGTTTTCCAAGTCGTTGCCAAGAGGATTGCTCCTGCGGGAAAGGGAAACCTTGCTCTGCAGTTTGAGCTGCTCAAGGAGAAACTTGCCAAACAAGGCTTTTTCGATGCTTCAAACAAGAAGCCAATTCCAAAGTTCCCTAAAAAAATCGCGGTGATTACAGCACCATATGGAGCGGCCTTACAAGACTTTTTAAAAGTCTATAAGAGGAGGTCTCTGTGGTGTGACGTTGTTATCGTCCCAGCAATCGTTCAAGGAGAGTCATCTGCCAAGTCTTTGGTTGAGGCCCTTAAGAAATCCCAAGAGCTGGATGATGTCGATGTAATTGTTCTTACCAGGGGTGGAGGAGCGATGGAAGATCTTTGGTCTTTCAACGACGAACGCTTGATTGAACATATATATGAATGCCATATACCTGTAATTAGTGCTGTAGGTCACCAAGTGGATACCACGCTATCAGACTTTGCCGCAGATCTTAGACTTGAAACTCCCTCCGCCGCGGCAGAGTATCTTTCTCAACCTCACACTGAGATTATAAGAAGACTTGATGGCCTTGGGCAGAAACTAAAAAGCTTTTTGTACAAACACCAAAGTGATATCCAGAGAAGGCTTGAAAGAATTAATCCAGCAAATCTTGCTAGAGGTCTTCAGATCAGAATCAATGATTTAAAGTATCGTCTCTCAAGAGTTGACTTGGTAAAAAATCAAGAACTCTACATCGGGCTCCAAGAAAAAGAGATGAGTGCCGCGGAGTTGCTGGAGAGGGCTAAGGTGTCCCTTGAGCAGAAGCTTGAGAAGTCGAAAAACCGTGTGGATATGAGCGGTCAACTTTTAAGAAGCATCGATCCCAAAAATGTTCTCAATAGAGGCTATAGCTATGTTCAGTCCGACTCAGGCGTTATTGCTAAGATGTCAGATTATGATAAATTAGAGTCTGGCGAAACTTTTACCATTCACTTTTCAGACGGCAAAGGAAAGGCCAAAAAGGTTCAAAAATGAATGTTATAAAATTAATCTCTCTCTCCATTTTTATTGTTTCTTGCTCAAGCATCAAAGAAAACATCGTTGTTTTTTCCGAACCGCCTGCAATAGACTCGGTACAAACGGTTTCGGTAAGGACTGGCAAAGTTGTCTTTAAGAGGTTTTCTTTTAACAGGGATGATGGAGTCTATGTCTTGCAATGTGGTGAGAAGAAACATCGCTTTCAAGTAAAAAACAAAACAGCTCACATTTATCTTCCGGCAAGCTACTTTTCTAAGGCCAAAAAAGATAGCTGCACTTTTGTTGAGAGAGGGGAAAGTGAGAAGGCCCTTACGTTGAACATTAATTCTTTTGATTATCCAAAAGAGAGACTTAACGTGCCTAAAAGCAAAGTCTTTTACAGTAAGAAAGACCTTGCAAGAATCATTCGTGAAAAAGAAATTAAAAAACAGATTTACAAGACCTCATCTGATGTTTTCCTTTTTGAAAAACCATTTAAAGTGCCTCTCAAGAGTTACATTACAAGCCACTATGGCAACCAGAGACTTTTTAATGATAAAAAGAAATCTCAACACTTAGGAAATGATCTTCGTGCAAGGACAGGAACTCCAATTCCTTCGGCAAATAGGGGAAGAGTCGTTTACACTGGCAACCTCTTTTTCAGTGGAAATGTAGTAGTTATTGATCATGGCATGGACATCTTTTCGATGTACGGGCATTTGTCCAAAATCCTTGTCACTGAAGGTTCCGTAGTTAATCAAGGAGATATTGTTGGTTTGGCGGGAGCCACTGGCAGGGTCTCTGGACCTCACTTGCATTGGGGAGTTAGAATTAACGGCTCTTGGATTGACGGATTTTCATTAATAGAAGCATCCAAAAAGCACCTTGGCGATGAGTCCTAGTTGGAATAATAATTTACGCTTCTTTCTTGACCCTCAATTAAAGCTTTTTGATAGAGAGTTTTATAGGGTCATAGTTCAAGATCTTGAAAGTTACGGAATCAATTGGAGTGAGGGCATTGATGAAGTCATGCAAGATGAGCACTTGCCCAATGTTTTCCTCTTGCTTTCAGACACTAATGTAGAGCCGACTATAAGAGAAATGGATCACGTCTTGCTTTTTGGCACATCCAACATGAGCTTGTTTGGAAAGAAGGAATTTAACGGTGTAGTTGCCAATATAAATGAAGTTCAAGAATGGACGGACTTTATAGAGTCCATTTCAACCAAGTTTAAACAATCTTATGAAAACGCATTTAACAGTTTAATGTTAAAGTCAGACGCTTTGTTAAAGACCATCTCCAAAGAAGTAAATAAAACAAAGTCTATATTAAACACCACAAAAATGGATGCTCTTGAGCTCGAACTATTGGGGCAGCCAAGCTTCCAGCAGTGCGTGGAAAGCGTTGAGAGAGTTGCAAAAGAGGTGCTGGGGATAGAAGTATCCATTCTTCCGGCCCCTAAGGCATACAGTCGATTTGATAAGAGCCTTTTTGTGGGGGGCCTTGATTCTAATGCACTTTTTTTATGTTGGAACCATGATGGCCTTGAAGTGGAGACCCTCTGGCTATATTCAATAATAGAAGACATTATTGAAACACCATCAAGCAGTTCCAAGAAAGAAACTTCTTTAGATGACATGCAGCTTATTCTTTCAGATATGCCAGTGGCCCTGGCATTGTTTAACAAAAATGATGAATTGCTTTTACATAACCCTCTTTTCTTTCAATTAAATTTGGGCTCAAAGCAATGTCTTTCACTAGAGAACAGCGAACAGTTCACTCAGAATGGAGAACTTTATAGAACTCAGATCGTTGAACTTGAAAAACAAAAGTCGAAGCTTTTTTATTTTATACCAATCAAGGAATTTCTTGGTGAAAGCTCATCTCCATCATCTGAGGAGCTTGGCATTATAACTAGTTCTATAGCACACGAACTCAATAACCCATTGGGCGGAATATCCGGCGCCTTAGATGTGATCTTGCTTGATGAGCACTCAGAAGATATTGAACAGCGTCTTCGGGAAATGAAAGCGGGAGTGGCAAGGTGTAAAAAATTGGTGGAAACCTTTTTAGGCTTTTCAAAGATTAAGGCCGAAAACGTTTCACAAGATGGCTCTCACAGCGTGAGCGATTGCATGGATTCTGCTATGGATCTAATACGGTTCCGCCTGATCGAAAACAATATTAAACTAGAGGCGAACTTCTCGAGAGAGAGCTCTATTGATTTTGACTACAATCCCCATGTTTTATCCATGACAATGTATCTAATGCTTGGAGACTTACTAACCAACTTTGGGCATCAGAAACTAGTTTCAAATGACAGGTCTGCCACTTTCGATGTTGAATTTATCGAGAGAAAAAAATCAATTGAAATAAAAACAAGAGAAGGTCTCCAATTGGGGGAGGACTTCTTAAGCTCTAAACTTTTAAATCATCTTTTGGAAATACAAGGCCTCGCTGTGGACGCGAGGCTATCATCAATAACTTTAAAATCTCTATAAGTGCTTTGTTGGAAAACGGTAGGCCATATCATCTTCGCGATTGAAGGCCTCAATTAACTTGAGAGTTGAAGATTCAGACTCCTTAAGCTGTTTCCTTGTGAGGAACAAATACTTATTTTGGGATTTTCTCATGGCAAGGAAGTTCTCGATGAGTGGCTTAACTTCTTTGTGAATTGAAATCTTTCTCTTTCCTTTCTGCTTTTGCTCAAACTTTTTGGATTGTGAAGAAAGAAAGTTAATTAACTTTTTTCTCTGAGCAGGAAATTTAAAAATTGATTTTGTATTAGTATTTAAATTTAAGAATGAGTAAACAATGATCTGATCCTTCACCAAATGGTGGGCCAGAACAAAATCCAATTCTTCCAAATTGAATTCAGAGGCTTTGTCATCTGAAACATTGTATCTTTCATTTAAATAGTTTAGAAGCAGATCTTTGTTCTCTTCGGGAAACTTTAATAAATGATTGTTCAATTGGAACAGGCCTTCCAGCGCTGGATTGATCAGTTTTATTGTAAGTCTTTCCCACTCAGTTCCTGATATAAACTCTTTTACAATGTCCATCTGCTCTGATGGTCGCTCTATAGGTAGAACTCCTAAAATTAGTCCTCTCTCTCCTTTGAGAGTGATGGACATGGAAGTTTCGTTGTTTGCAATCGCTTCCAATGCTTTTTCTGTTTGACCATGATCATTCTTAAAATGAATTCTATCTAGTTCAAACTTGTTTCTAGGGTAGTAAAGTTGGTTTATTTTCTTGATGTCTTTCTGGATGAATATCTCTAAAAACTTCAAAAGAAGCTTAGCTGTCGCTCTAGCATCATCATAGGCCCTATGCGCTTTTGAATGATCAATCTCAAAGAGCTGGCTCATATAGTTCAAATTGCTGCTCATGATTTCAGGTATCATGTGCTTGGTCATGACGTTAGTGCACAGGTTTCTATTCTTTAACTCTGGCCTGCCCAATCTTTTGAGAACTGAGTTTAAAAAAGGGAGGTCGAAAGAGATGTTGTGCGCAACGATGATATCGTCTCCTATAAATTGGATAATCTCATCGATCACTTCGTCGATTTTTGGACAACCTTCCACATCCCTTTGCTTTATAGAGGTCAATTTTTGAATGAAGTCGGGGATGCGCATGCCTGGATCAATGAGGAAGTTCTTTTCATCAGAGAGCTCTAGTCCTTTGACGCGAACCATTCCTATTTCAATGATCTGGTCATTTTCATGATTGCCACCTGTGGTTTCCAAGTCGATGACACAGAAGCTTAGACCTTTCAACAATTCTGTAGAGTCTATATTGCTCATAAATTAAAGTTTCCCAATCGCGCCGACTGTTTCATTCACCAAATCTGAGAATTTTTGCATGGCCTGTTGAGCAACGATTTTCACGTCCTCATGTTTTAGCTTTTCTCCGCCTATGCCCGCGGCCATGTTTGTAACACAGCTAATGCCTGCCACTCTAAGACCTAAGTGGTTTGCGGCAATTGCTTCAGGAACGGTGCTCATTCCCACAAGGTCGCCACCGATTGCTTTAAGCATGCCAATCTCTGCTGGAGTTTCGTAAGTTGGTCCGAGAACCCCCGCGTAAATGCCGCGTTTGATGTCGATATTTATTTTCTTGGCACTCTCTTGAATAAGGTCTTGCAACTCCACATCGTAGGCCTGAGTCATATCTGGGAATCTTGGGCCAAGTTCCGAAATGTTTGGTCCAACTAACGGGTTCTTGCCAGTCATATTAATGTGGTCTTTAATGATTACAAGCTCGCCTGGCCTGTAGCTCTCATTTATGCCACCACTTGCGTTCGTTAATAGCAAGTAATCCGCACCCAGAAATGAAAGGGTTCTTACTGGAAGAACAACATCCTCAAGGTCATGGCCTTCGTAAACATGAAAGCGTCCTTGGAATACTGCTACGTCCACACCTTGGGTTTGTCCAAGGATGAGTTTTCCGTCATGCCCCTCAACACTTGTCTCGTGAAAGTGGGGGATTTCGCTGTAAGGGATTACAGTTTTGTTTTCAATTCTGTCTACATACACACCCAGTCCTGAGCCTAGAACAATTCCAACCTTTGGTTTGGTATTGTTTATTGCTCTAATGTAGTCACTTGCTTCTTGTAGTTTTTTAAACATAACTATCTCTTTTTTATTGTTCTAATTTCTCTATAATGATGGATGGCCTTTCAACTTTGGTTTTGGCCACTTTTAATACGTCTTTGAAGAACCTTTGTTCTATCTGGTCCACTTTGTCAGCCTGGTTCTTGTTGTGATGAACAGTAAAGATGGTATCACCCTCTTTGATCTTCTCACCAACTTTTTTGTGAAAATCAAAACCTACGGCAAAGTCTACTTTGTCAGTTTTTGTTTTTCTTCCACCGCCAAGCTCTGTCAAAAGAAGTCCTATCTCATCAGTCTTCATACTCTTAATGTAGCCGGCCTTTGGAGCTTTTATCTCTTTGGTAAGTTTGGTTTGTGGAAGCTTCGAAGGATCTTTGATGTAGGAAGTGTCTCCACCTTGCTCTTTTATAATGTCGATAAAGCAGCGATAGGCGTCTCCACTTTTTAAGGCGCTTTTAGCGGCCTTCATCGCTTTAGAGTAACTTGACTCCACTCCGCCCACATGAATCATATTGGCCGCAAGTGCCAGAGAAAGATCAGTTAGATCTTTTGGACCTTCGTTCTTTAGGGTTTGAATGCTTTCAACAATCTCCATTGCATTCCCAACCTTGTTTCCTAATGGCTGGGCCATGTTCGTTATCAGCGCAACCGCTTTTCGATCAAATCTTTTTGCTGTGTCGAGAATAGACTTTGCAAGTCTTCTTGCCTCTGTTTTGTTTTTCATAAAGGCGCCGGAGCCTAGTTTTATGTCCATTACAATTCCATTGGCGCCCTCTGCAAGCTTTTTACTCATAATGCTTGCCGTGATCAGTGGTATTGAGTCAACAGTTGCAGTCACATCCCTTAAAGAGTAGATGATCTTGTCAGCTGGAGCGATTTCTTTTGTCTGACCAATTAAAGCCACGCCTTTTTCGTCCAACAATCTTTTGAACTCGCTCAACGGCAGATTTGTTTTAAACCCTGGAATGGACTCGACTTTGTCAATTGTTCCACCTGTGTGCCCAAGGCCTCTGCCTGCTATCATTGGAACTTTCACACCACAAGCTGCAGCTATTGGAGCTAATATAAAAGATGCCTTGTCACCAACGCCACCTGTGGAATGTTTATCAACCACATTTTTGCCATCAAAAGAAAGAGTCTTTCCTGAGTAGAGCATAGCGTCTGTTAGCCATGCCGTTTCTTTTTTATTGAGACCTTTGATAAACATGGCCATAAGAAGGGCCGTCATTTGATACTCATGAATGGACTTGTTCATAAGAGAGTCGATGACCCATTTTAACTCTTCTTTGGAGAGTTCGTGTCCGTTTTTCTTTTTGTCGATTATCTCGTACATTGAATAATATTGCATTTTAATTCCGGTTTTGTTGCATTATTTGAAAGCAAAATTTATGATAAATTAAGTATACTTGCAATCATAGAAAGTCACGCGCCTTGTATCGGAGGATTAATGGGCAATTTTTTCAAAATATTTCTGTCTCTATCATTATTGTTTAGTGTCACTGGCAATGCTCTGGCCCAAAGTGCAGGGGATGTCGATGAGCTAGTAACTGAATCAAAAAATGATCTCCTTGTTGTTGTTGGCGGTGGACTGGCGGGAGCTATCCTTGGACTTTCAACTTTATCTTTTGTCGACGAACCAAAAGATCATACAAAAAATATCCTTGTAGGAGCGTCTTTAGGCATTATTGCTGGCGTTGGCTATGTTGCTTTTTCTCAAGCAAATAAGAGTAGAGACATGCTTTATGGTGAACCTGAGGCAAGTCTTGAAGCTGAGAGCGACTTTGGATCTTACGCTAGGGTAAAGTGGCATCAAGAGAATATTCTTAAAACAAATAAAACCAATTTAACGCCTCTTGGCATCGGCTACACTCTCAATTATTGAAAACTTAATTCTTGCCTTGAAATAGTTCTTCTAAAGTAATATCTAAGGTTTGATTAATCTTTGTGGAAGGGGAACTGAATGGAAAGGATTATGTCCTTAGTTGGACTGCTAACAATGATTGGTATAGCTTTTGCTTTGAGCACATCTAGAAAGCATATCAAGTGGAAAACAGTTTTGATGGGTGTCGGGCTTCAAGCTGTATTCGGGCTTCTTATCTTAAAAACTCCTCTCGGAAGAAAGTTCTTTGCACTAATAAAAGAGGGCTTTAACAGCGTTTTGGCCTTTACAAACGAAGGCTCGGCTTTTGTTTTTGGAGGACTTTCTGATCCTTCAAAGTTTGGTTTCGTTTTTGCTTTCATGGTTCTTCCAACAATTATTTTCATGAGCTCTTTAATGAGCGTTCTTTACCACATAGGCATAATGCAGAAGCTAGTTGAGTGGACTGCAAAAATAATGATGAAGTTTATGGGAACTTCTGGAGCTGAGTCTCTAGCGGCCGCGGCAAATATATTTGCAGGTCAAACAGAAGCTCCTCTGGTAATTAAGCCCTTCGTAGATAAGATGACTAACTCGGAGCTTATGGCGCTAATGACAGGTGGTATGGCCACTGTTGCTGGTGGAGTTCTGGCCGCTTATGTTGGAATGGGAATCGACGCTGGTCACTTATTGGCTGCATCGGTAATGTCCGCTCCTGCAGCTCTTGCAATAGCAAAACTAATGATCCCTGAGACTGAAGAGTCTTCCACGGCAGGTGTTGTTGATATCAATTTACCACAAACGAATGCCAACGTTATAGACGCAGCTGCAAACGGAGCGGGAGAGGGATTAACTTTGGCCCTAAATGTTGGCGCAATGTTATTGGCGTTCATAGCCTTAATTGCGATGCTTAATGGGATTCTTGGTTTCGTTGGTGGCTGGTTTGGGATGCCAGAGCTAAGCTTTGAATTCTTACTTGGATATGCCTTTGCTCCTTTTGCATTTCTTCTTGGAATTCCTTGGGATGAGTGTGTGAGAGTAGGGATCATGCTAGGTAAAAAGACTGTAGTTAACGAGTTTGTTGCTTACCTTGATCTTCAAACTGCTATTAAGAATGCTGCCGTGAGTCCTAGATCAACTACAATAGCAACTTACGCTTTATGTGGTTTTGCAAACTTCTCTTCTATTGCTATTCAGCTTGGTGGTATTGGTGGTATCGCCCCAAGAAGAAGACACGATCTTGCACGATTGGGAATTAAGGCCCTGATCGGTGGAACTCTTGCTTGTTTCATGACTGCATGCATTGCAGGTCTTTTAGTTTAAACAAACTTAATAAAATCAAAGCTTTTGCCAACCCGCAGCGGGCCATTCGGCCCGCAAATGTCTTTCTATTGAACCAGTAAAGGTGTAAACTTGAAGGGATTTAAGTTTAAAGTTTAAGGTATTTAAAATGGCAAAAGAATTGGTAATCAACCAGACTCACAATGAGAGTCGGGTTGCCCTTATTGAGAGCGGGGAAATGCTCGACTTTCTTATTGATAGAAGTTCCACCCTCAAAGACAAGCCTAGCGTTGGAAACATTTACTTAGGAAGAGTGCTTAGGGTTCTTCCTGGAATGCAATCGGCCTTCGTCGATATCGGATTTGAAAGAGCTGCATTCTTGTATGTAGATGATGCGTATATTCCTACTCTTGATGAACAAAGGGAAATGGCGAAAAGAATTGAGGAGAAGGAAAGGGAAGAGGCAAGAGCGAGTCTTTCCAAGACTATACCTGATGAACTCAGCTCTTTGTCTGAAACTGTGGATATGAAATATCGTCCTGATATTAAAATCCAAGACTTTCTAAAAGAGGGTGACGAAATATTGGTTCAGATTGCAAAAGAGCCAATCTCAACCAAAGGTCCTAGAGTCACAAGACACATCACCTTGGCCGGAAGACACATAGTGTTTATGCCTTTTATAGAGCATGTGGGTGTATCTAGAAGAATTGAGTCAGATGAAGAGCGTGATAGATTAAAAGGGATTCTTGAATCTATAAAACCTGAAGGCAAGGGAATCATCGCCAGAACAGTTGCTGAAGGACAATCCCACAAAACTCTAAAATCCGATTACTCTTTACTGGTCAAGATTTGGAAGGATGTTCAAAAGAAACTTGAAAAACAGAAAGCTCCTTACGAGGCCCATAGGGATCTAAATTTTATTCAGAGAGCTTTAAGGGACATTACAGATGAGGATGTTGATTCAATTGTAGTGGATTCAAAATCAGTCCAAAAACAAGTCGATAAGTTTGTTTCAAAATATCTGCCCAATATGAAAGGCAAGGTGTCTTTCTATGAGCAAGACATTCCGGTTTTTGAACATTACGGAGTGGATATTGAAATAGAGAGAGCGATCTCGAACAAAGTGTACTTAAAGTCTGGTGGCTCAATAAATATTGATCAAACTGAAGCATTGGTTTCCATTGATGTTAACACTGGCAAATATGTGGGAAGAAAGACTCTTGAGGAGACAATTCTTCGCACAAATCTTGAAGCTGTAAAAGAAATTGCCTACCAGCTTAGAGTTAGGAATTGCGGCGGAATTATCATTATTGACTTCATCGATATGGAGAGAGAAGAGCATAGAGAAATGGTCTTCACCTCTTTGTTGGAGGCCTTGAAAAAAGACAGAGCTAAAACAAATGTTCTTCCTATCTCCGGGTTTGGCCTGGTGGAAATGACTAGAAAGAGAACCAGAGACACTCTTACACGAGTCATGTGTGAGCCTTGTCCTTATTGCGAAGGTACTGGGCAAGTTAAAAGTGTAACTACTGTCTGCTATGAAGTTTTAAGAGAGATAACTAAAACTGTTAAGCGATCCAATGGCGCGCAGGTTAGTGTTTTCGCCCATCCTGAAGTCAGCGCTCAACTTACAAGTGAAGACTTCGAGATTATTGAGGCCATTGAAGAAAACTTTGGAGCTCAACTGGTGATTAGAGCGGACAACTCATATCACATTGAACAATATGAAATTTTCGCCCATGAAGATTAGTCTTCTTATACTTCTATTTTCTACTTGTTTGTTGTCTACAGAGATAAACGTTATCTCTGTAGAGTATCCTCCATACATGGACTCTGGAAGGGCCGACAAAGGTATGGCACCAAAATTTATTAAGGCCGCAATGGATGGTTCCGGCGTTGATGTTAAAGTTGAATTTTTCCCTGTGAAGAGAGCGTTTAAAAAATTTTTAGAGTCCGAGTCGCTTATTCTTGCCACAATGAGAGTCATACCTCCTGGTGAGTATGTGATGCTGCCAATTACCAAGGTAAAGTCAAATATATTCGCGCTGAAGGATAAAAAGGTTCTAAAGATTATTGGCTATGAGAGGGGACTCTTTAGGATTGAAAACCTGCTTAAAGGAAAGGGATATAGGCCAGTTGAAATGGCAAATTATCCTGCTGGACTAAAAATGCTTCTTTCTGGAAGAATAGACGGTATTCAAGCTGTTGAATTAACCATGAAGCACTTTATTTCAAAGGATCTAGATGAAAGAAAGAACCTTATTGTAACTAGGGATAGGCCATCATATGAAGACCATGCTGGACTAATCGCCAAAAAGAAGGATGCTCATCTTTTCGAACCCTTGCTGGCCGGATTCAAAAGACTGCAAAAAACTGGAGAAGATCACAGAATCTTGATCCAGGATCTCCAAAAGATCACCAAAGATGATATGGATTTCTACCTTTTGGATGATTATTCATTAATAGAAAATTAAATAAATATAGTATTTCCCAATTTTGATAGAAATATATTCAACACAGCTTTCTCTTAGAAGGAAAAGCCTGTAATCTGCAGGTAATGATCAAATTACTTATTGCACTTACGATTCTAAACTTCAACCTAATGGCACAGACCATTAAAGAAGAAATTTACTCGTGCACCGACGGCAATGGAGAAGTGGTTGCTAGAGTATTTTTCAACCCCAATGTATATTGCCAAGAGGCCCAGAAGCACCCTGCCACACTCGTAAAGGAATCTCGTTATGGAGCAACTGTGTATGAAGGAGAGCTTACCAGTGACGAAAATGGCGCGATCTTCAAGTTTGAAAGATTGATAGATAATCTTAAATTTATCATGGAGTTAAAACTTCCATTCGAAATGGGAGAAGGGCAGTTGCGATCAATTTATGATGAGGATGTTGAGTCTGAAACCAATTTAAATTGTATTATGAAACAAATCCACGTGGAGTGCTCAAACTAAGGCTACGGACATTTGGTCTCTAAGCGCTCCTGCATATCTCTTACCACTGCGCGTTTCCATTGAATTCCCTCTACTGGAAAACTTTCCTTATAGTCTCGAATGTCTAGCAGTTCAAAGTTGATTTTTATGGTTTTAAATAGCTTTGGAATCTTTTGTCCTGGTATTTGGATATGATGAAGTCCGCCACTGTAGGCAACCAGCATCTTTCCCTCATCCAATTGTTCAAGAATGTCTGCAACTCCGCTTCTCACAGTCATTGGCCTTCCATTTGCGTCTAGGCCGTTAGCTCTTTTCATTCTGCCCTCTGCCGCAATAATTATAATGGACTTATTTTTAATGGTCTGCATGAACTGTCTCCATGTTGCGTCTCTTTTTCGAGAAATAGAAATCATGCCAGGACCTAAAAGCTTCCAGAACTTTCCAACAATTGGGCGATTGAGTGTTTTATCCGCTCCAGGCGCCACCATTTTCTTAGAAAGCTTTGTGACAAACCATCTGGGAGTCGTTCCAAGGTAGAGTGGTTCAAAAAGCGAGGTGTGGTTCAAAAACACAATATAGCGAATATCATCCCAATCATTCTGACCGGAGCTTAGCCAGTTGGTTTCAAAACGGTAGAATATTTTTGCGAATATTCTTATCCCGTGAAGTAATGTGAAGCTCATTAAATATCTCATGAAGTTTTGATTGTAATTGAAAGCTTTTAGATAAGAAAGAAAAGAAAACGGGAGTGGATAATTCAATTTCTTGAAAAAACAGAGGTTTGGGCAGTGTGTAAAGCTTCTTAATCTCTTTCCTTTTAACCGGCCTTGCGCTAAATTGTGCAGACATTTAAAACAATTTACTCGCTCAAAGTTACTAGCTTTGGGCTTAAATATAACCCCAGGAGGAATTGTATGATTTATGAGACAGCCTACGCGCTTCGTCCAGAAGCAAATGAAGAGGCCATCCAAAAAGTGGCGTCTATCGTTAAAGAAGTAGTAGAAGAGAACAAAGGTGAAATTCTACTAGAAGACCATTGGGGTGTAAAAACTTACGCTCAACCGACTTCAAAAGGTCACACTAAAGGTAATTACTTTTACGTAATGTACAAAACTGACACTCAAACTAACAAAGAGATTGAGAGACGTTTTAACATCAACGAAGAAGTTGAAAAATTTATCTTTGTAAGACTTGGCGAAGATCAAGACCAAGAAAGCATTGTAAAAGCTTACAGCAACCCTAACCACGGAAGCAAAGACGAAGCTGGTAGAGATGCTGAGAAAGAAAAGAAAATGTTCCAAAAGAGAAAGTCTTGCTACTTTTCAGCTAAGAAAACTCAACCAGATTGGAAAGATCCTTCTTCTTACGCTTGGCTTGTAAACGAATTTGGAAAAATTTCTCCAGCTCGTGTTACTGGTCTAAGACCTAAGTACCAAAGAATGGCTACTACTGCTATTAAGCGTGGTAGATGCATGGGTCTTATTAGCTACATGTCCAACCAGACTGTTAGATAATTAATATGGTTCTAGGGCGAGAAACTCAACTTCAGCACGATAGCTTTAAACGCTTGGCGGTTTTTACGCTGGCGTCGCTCTTGTTGTGTTTGAGTATGATTATGTCCATGTTCACTTCCTTTCCTATCGCCTTGGCGACAGTGATTTATGGAAGAGCGAAGGGATATAGCGCCATGGCAATCGCTTGGATTGCAAGTTTTGCAATCTCGTTTTTTATTTTAAGAAATCCGATTATGTTCGCCACCTACACATGCAGCGTTGTTGTTACTGTGATTTGCGCGGAGTTGGTTTTGAGAAATGTAAGGCCTATTAAAGGAATACTTATTGGTGGAGGCACAATCGTCGCATTGGTGACAGGCCTGTTCTTTGCCACTTTTAATTCCTTGGATATGAGTCCTAAAGAGTATCTTGCCCAGGAGATTCAAAAGAATAAAGGACAGTTCGAAAAAGAGTTAAAGGACAAACCAACTGACGACGCGTTCAAAATGTTGGCCTTGTTGCAAAAGCCTGAAAAAATGGCTGAAGATATTATTAAAGAAGCTCCTGGATATTTATTGATGGGTTCTTTTTTAATTGTGTGGGCAAATCTCTTTCTTTTGCTTAAGAGTAAGAGAACAATGCTTGGAGCGAAGCTGCCTTACACTGATTATGATCTTTTGCATTTTAAAAACCCCGATTCTTTAATTTGGGCGGTAATTGTAGCTTTGGCATTGGCAGTTTTTGGAGAAGAATTTCATCCTGAGGCTCCAGCGATCGGTATGGTCGCACTAATGGGACTTGGAGTGTTTTATTTCTTTCAAGGTTTCGGTCTTTATTTGTCTTTCTTGAACTTTTTAAGAATTGGCGGTTTTCTAAGAACTATTTTGGTTATTCTTACAGTTATGATGGCCGCTCAAGTGTTGGCCTTGTTTGGATTGTTTGACATGTTTGTCAACTTCAGAAAATTTATGAAAAGAAAAGATCAAGGAGAATAAAAATGAAAGTTATACTTACTGATAGAGTTAAGACTCTTGGCAACGTAGGGGAGATTGTTAACGTCTCTCAAGGTTATGCCAGAAACTATTTGATCCCTAACAAGCTTGCGCTTCTTGCTGATGAGGGGAACACTAAGCAAATGGAAGATTACCAAAAGATGCTTTCTAAGAAGGTTGAAGAAGAGAAAAAAGCTGCTCAAGACCTTGCTAAGCAACTAGAAGGTAAAACAATCACTGTTACTAAAAAAGTTGGTGGAAACGGAAGACTTTTTGGAACAGTAACAAGCTCTGAGCTTTCTAAAGAACTAGAAAAGCAAGGTGTGGTTGTTGAGAAAAGACTTATCAACGTTGATGATCCAATCAAAACTTTGGGTGACTTTGAAGTTAAAGCTCAATTGTTTCAAGGTGTAGAAGCTACTTTCAAAGTAAAAGTTGAAATGGATCCTAAGCAAGTTGAAGAAGAGAAGAAGAAGCAGGAAGCCGCTGCTAAAAAAGCTGGCAGAAAAGGGGCTAAAGAAGGCGAAGAAGCAAAAGCTGACGACGCTGAAGCACAAGAGAACGCTGAAGAAACTCAAGCGTAATTTTAGTCAAAACAAACTCAAGGGGGGCTTCGCAGAGGTCCCCCTTTTGTATTTTAAGAGTGATATTTAAGGAGAAGCATGTCTAGAGAAGGTAGAGAATTGCCACATGACCTAATGGCCGAAAGAGCGTTTTTAGGTTGTCTTTTAGTGGACAATAGATCTTTTGATGAGGTTACAGACGTAGGCCTAATCGATACTGATTTTTACCATCCTCAATACGGGATCATTTTCAAAGGCATCAGAGAGTTGTCAATTGACAGTAAACCTTTTGACCTTGTTAGTATTTGTTCCAAACTAACCGACATGGGCAAGCTTGAAGCGGTTGGCGGTCAAAGCGCTATGGTTGACCTAATTGAAGACACCGCCTCATCCGCAAATATTTATCACTACGCAAAGATTATTAAAAACAAATCTATCCTTAGGGATATCGTTAGAACTTCCATGAAGATTACTGATCAGGGTGTAAACTTTGTTGGTGATGTTGAGGAGTTTATTGACGAGGTTGAGTCAAGTTTCTTTAACCTGGCGGCCCAGTCTAAGAAAAACACAGTTGTAACTTTGAAAGAGGCCTTGAAAGAGAACTTGCGCCAACTTGAAAAAGGTAAAAGAGAAGAGGGAGAGATCCTTGGCCTTTCCACTGGCTTTAATTCTTTGGACACTAGACTGCTTGGAATGCAGCCAGGTCAGATGATTATTGTTGCTGCAAGACCTGGTATGGGGAAGACTGCCCTTGCTTTGAATATTGCTATGAACGCCTGTAAGGCGCACAACCTGCCAGTAATGCTTTACTCTTACGAGATGTTAGCGCCGGAATTAAGTGGAAGGATTTTGAGTTCAGAGGCCAACATCGATTCCAGAAAAATTAGAACCAACGACTACAATGAAATGGACCTAAGAAATCTTGGACATGCCGTTCAAAACATTTCAAAGCTTCCAATCTATATAAATGACAATTCTGCGACGACGCTTTTGGATATGAAGTCTCAGTGTAGAAAGATTAAGGCCGATCAGGGCATGGGTATGATTGTTATCGACTACTTGCAGCTGATGCAGCCCCATGTGAAGAAAAGCTCCAGAGAGCAGGAGATTGCCGAGATCTCAAGGGGAATCAAGGAGCTTGCAAAGGAATTGGGATGTCCAATTATGGCATTGTCCCAGCTTAACCGTTCTGCAACTTCAAGAACCGATAGACGTCCTCAGCTCCAAGACTTGAGAGAGTCTGGATCAATTGAGCAGGATGCCGACGTTGTTATGCTTATTCACAGAGAAGACTACTATGATGAAAACACCGCTGAAAAAGGCGTTGCAGAAATCATCGTCGCAAAGAACAGGGCAGGGGAGCCTGGCACCGTAAAGACTGCATGGATTGCCGCGCAAACGAAGTTTGCAGAGTTGCAATTTAATCCTAATGACCAAGGTCAATAGCCAAACATACAGTCTATTCTACCTACAAAAACAGGGGCGCTTCGTTAAGTTTAGCGTCCCCATAAGCGCTTTTATCATCTATAAAAGTTTCCGAATAAACATTCTCACGGGTGAAAGAGAGTATCAGGGACTGAAAGATTTTCTCGAACGATTGAAGGATGTCGAGCTTTTTGATGAGTTCAAAAAACCTCATGTCTTCCATCTATTTTATGAGGCAGGCTACATAGTTGAAAATTGTGAAGAGCTTGCAAAAGAAAATGTCCCACTTGCCATAGAGATTGTGTATGGTGAAAGTGCGATAGTGGATCCTCCAAAGGGAAACTCCTTGCCTTCTATTAATCCCGCTCAATACCCTTCTTTTAAACAATATAAAAAACAGTTTAAAGAGGGGAGAGAAAAGCTTTTGAAGGGGGAGTGCTATCAGTTCAACCTTACCTCTCCATTTATTTTTAAATTTGAGGCCCAAACCGAAGTGGATGAGTTCATCGCAAGGGTGTGGAAGGACAAAGATAAGACAGCTGCGTTTGCTCATTGCACCTATATAAGCGAGTTGAACCAACTCTATTTATCCAACTCCCCAGAATGCCTTTTTCAATTTAAACAGTCGCCTAGTCCAGCAGTTTACTCAATGCCCATTAAGGGAACTATCCCTGTGAAGGAGAGCAAAGACAGGTCCAGTGATTGGCGCAAGCTTCGAGCGTGCAAGAAGAATGAGGCCGAACTCTTTATGATTACAGACCTCGTGAGAAATGATCTCACCCGCATTCAACTTTCTCCCTCCGTAATTTGCGCTAAGAAGCTTCCATTGAATGTGCCTGGGATTGTTCATCAGTTCTCGGTAGTTAAGAGCCCTGCGGCTGAGGGACTAAATCTTTCACAGGTTGTTTCGGGATTGTTTCCCGGAGGAAGTGTGACAGGCGCACCTAAGAAAAACGTATTGAGAATTTTAAAGTCTCTAGAGAATTACGATAGAGGTTTTTACTGTGGCAGCACAATTGTTCTGCATAAAGGCCTGAAGGCCGCATCCATCAATATTCGATCATGTGAGGTGGATTTTGGAAGTTCAGAAATGAAATATTGCGCCGGCGGAGGGATCACTTTAAATAGTGAAGCTAGGTCTGAGTTCGACGAGACCTATGCGAAAATGGAAAGCTTTCTTCAGCTTCTTAAGGAGTAAACCTAAATAAAAACAGTCACTTAACTTTAAAAACTAAAGTAAAAATTAAAAAAACTTACATCTGAGCAAGAATGTTTGACATAAGTTTTTTGATACGGATATGCTTGGTTTCAAGAGAGGGAAACCGGCCAAGGAAAGGCTCGGTTTAACAGCAGCAAGGAGCTTAGCATGTTGGAAAAAACGAACCAGGACCAAGAATTGATTTCTTTGGAATCCTTGGCCACTTTGACCGGCTTTCCAGTGAAAATGATTAAAGAAGAACTATTTAGTTCTGAAGTAGCGGATGAAAAAGTTAGTTTGGATGAGCTTAGAAAGGCCATGGTTAGCTACATTGACGCCACTATGTTAGAGGAAACGGACTCTTAAGAAGTTAACTTCCTCTAAGTTCCTACAATTATTCAATAAATCCATAAAATAACCTGATTATTCTTGTTCTGTATTGTGCACTGCCCTATCATGTAGATCTAGTCATTAACCTTTGTCCTAGGAGCTCCAATGAAATGGGCCCAGTGCAAGGTCTTTGAAAGAGTCTCAAATATCTATACTTTTTCCAAAGATCCTCTTCTTCAAAAAAACATTAGAAAACACATTTTCATTCCTTGGGATTCATCCCAGGCGCATAACCTAATGTTTAAACTTAAGGCCTTAATTGAAAACAAGGGTTCTTGCTTTATACCTTTTATGGAAAGGGACCTTAGGGCCGGTCACTTGAAAGATCAGGTGTTTGAGGAAATAAAGGCACAAATTGATAATGGAATTGAAACTCACTTAGTCATGTCAAATTACGACTCTATTCACATCCTGCGAATTGACGGCATATGCAAAACTGAGGAGATTAAGAAGAAAGCTTCAAAGCTTTGCCTTGAAGATTTTAAAAACAACGATGTGAACTACAACATATGGTTTGAAGTTGGAGATTTGTTTGTCTATAAAGCAAATCATGCTAAGGACCCTGCAGACATTCAAAAGTCTCTTGAGAGTTTAATTGTCGAGCAACAAACCCAAAACTTATTCGTTACAGCTCAGACAATCGCGCTGGGACGAGAGTATGGTGAAACTTACAGCCAACATTCCCGCTGGCTAGAGATGAAGAGAAACCTTACTTATGACTATTTCATAAGAAATTGTGAACTCCAGGACAATGTTTACCAACAGTCTTGGGAAGTTCTTAGCAAGAGGAGCCAGCACTTTTTAATCGTTGCTGAACAGGCCAGACATAAGGCCTTTATGTATAGAGATATTGAAAAGACAGAGCTATTAAAAGAGAGTCTTGAAAGCTATATCAGCGCTGTTATTAATGAACTAAATGAGGTCTATATAAGACCGCTTATCAATGCGTTTGAAGATTACCCTTGTCTAAGAGAGGCGTGGGATGAAATTCAAATGGGACTTGTGCACCCTAGAGTTAAGAGCATCATAAATGAAATGCTCGACAGCGAAAGCGACCAATTAAAGTCGTTGGAGACTTTTCTAGAATATTTTGAAACGGCCAAATCACTTTTATTCTCATTGAAAAGCAGGTTTGTTAAAAAAATCGGAAAAGAAGAATATCTTTTACTTGAAAACTTTCTGTGTAGACAGGAGAGTCTGGTCGAATCTTTTTCATGTCGCTCACTGGATTCCAAGGTTAAAAGTCTCATTCAAATTAAAGATTGGATGAAAGGATTTTTAGACAGACCAAACCAGTTGTCCACCAATGAGCTTAAAGAGCTGAATCTAAAACTGACCCATTTACTCACAATCATGTGCTCAATATCCTATGAGGACAATATATTCTTCAAGCTTGTTGAGGAGAAAACCGCCAAGGGCGTTCTAAAGCGCAGTTTTGAAGAGGAAGTTAAGGCCCTCACTAAAGGCATTCCCATCAAAAAAAGCGCTTAAGTTGATTCCTTTAGTCCTGTAAGTTGTTAAATTTTTTAAATTCCTTTAAAGTTCGATCCTGGTAAGTCCGATCCTATAGACGAACTAGCAAACTTTGCAATGGGATAAACTATGGATATAGCAACCATCGTCGGACTGGTCTTAGCAATGGCCGCAATTATAGGCTCGATTTTATCGGGTGGAACGATCCTTGCCTTTATTGACACTCCTTCACTACTAGTTGTTGGGGGAGGGGTTATTTCGGCAGTCTTCATTAAGTGGCCAATGGACCAAATTAAAACTTTGGTGCCGGTGTACATGAAGTCAATCTTTACAACGCCAACGGATCCAAAAGGAATGATTGAGGAGATTCAAAAGCTTGCTGAAACTGCGAGAAGAGAATCAGTCTTCGCTCTGGAAAAGGTTCCGGTGGAGGATACTTTTTTAAAGAAGGCCGTCACTCTTGCTGCGGACAACCGTCCACCGGAAGTCATCACTTCTATTTTACAACTTGAAATTGATTCAATGGTTGAAAGACATAAAACAGGCATCGCAATCATGACCGAAGTTGGAAACGATGGCCCGGCGTTTGGAATGATTGGTACACTAATTGGTCTGGTTATCATGCTTCAAAACCTCTCCGGGGGACCTGAAGAGCTTGGTAAGTCCATGGCGGTTGCAATTTTGACCACGTTCTATGGAGCGGTTTTGGCGAACGTTTTCGCTCTTCCAATCGCAAACAAATTGAAGTTTAGATCAGAGTCCGAGGCGCTAAAGATGAATATTATCATCGCTGGCGTTCTTGGGATTGTTGCGGGTGAAAACCCAAGAGTAATACGTGAAAAACTTGATTCTTTCTTGCCACCAGGCGAGAGATCAAAAGGTGAAGAGGAAGCTGCATAATGGCCGACGACACTATGGAATGTCCAGAACCGCCGAAGTGCGAGGAATGTCCACCACCGGGTGCCCCCGCGTGGATGGCAACCTTTTCGGATCTGGTTACATTGCTTCTAACATTCTTCGTTCTTCTATATGCAATGAGTAAGCAAGACGACTCTAAGTTTGAATCTGTTGCGGGCTCAATTAGAAAGGCATTCGCAGGAAACGCAATGAAAATAGGGGAAACAATTCAGCTGGGGAAGTCACCTGATGACGCTCCTACAATGATTGAGTCCCAGGAACCTGTTCAACCGTTTCCAATAGATCTCTTAACAACTGAAGGCATCTTGGACAAACATGAAATCAATAGGGAATCAGATGAAGATATCGCGCAAATGCGTAAAACTCTTCAAGATTACCGTTTGTCTGAGTCTGTAACTATGCAGCAGATGTCTGAGGGGGTTAAAATTCGAGTTAAGGACAAAATCCTCTTTGAGAAAGGAAGCACTGTCATGGCAAACTCGAGCGTAGTTCCTGTTTTTCAAAAGATTATCAAGCTTATGAGAGACAATGATTGGACATTGTTTGTGGAAGGTTACTCCGCCGAGGGTGAAGTGTATGAGAAGCAGCCTGGCCAGGGGCCATTTGAGCTGAGTGCTCTTAGAGCCCAAGAGGTTACCAAGGCCTTGATTAAAAGAGGTGTTCGTCCAGAAAAAATCACAACGGTCTTTTATGGTGATACGCGCTCCACTGGTGCGAATGATGACAGAAAGGTTGAGTTTATTCTTAGAAAACGCGACCTCAAATCAAAAGGCCGTGAGGTGCCGGCCCAGTAATGAAGG
Source organism: Halobacteriovoraceae bacterium (assembly GCA_002711995.1). Lineage (GTDB taxonomy): Bacteria > Bdellovibrionota > Bacteriovoracia > Bacteriovoracales > Bacteriovoracaceae > UBA845. The sequence goes on from PASN01000013.1 coordinate 236,605, forward strand.
TCGGTATCTGCTTTCTTGAACCCCAATTAAATTTATACGAAGCACTGAGCTCTTTGAGCTCAGTGACTAAAAGCCAAGTGAAAAAACTAGGTGAAAAGAAAAAGTACTGGGAAGCACCTATTAAAAAAGGCGAGTGCCGAGAAGTGCCTCTGGATGCTTTAAACTATCTGAAGGTGAATCCCGTTTGTGACCACAAGATAAATGTAATAGCGGAAACTAGCGAGTTTATTGTTCTATCCAAACCATTTAAATGCCACTCGCATCCGTTAAGATATTCTGACACTAACAATGCAATAAGCTTCATTCGCTCTCGCTGGCCTGACTCTGTATTGCAGGTGAACGCCAACCACTATGGCAGAGGGTTGCTGTACCGTTTGGACTACGAGACATCAGGGCTTCTTATTTATTGTAAAAGAGATTTTTTGCACAAAGAGCTCAGAGAGAGCTTCTCAACTCTTGTGAAAGAGAAAACTTATTACGCCATTGTTGAGGGAAATTTCGCCAGCAGATCCCTAACTCACAAGCTCGTTTACAGTGGTGAGAAAAACTCCAAGGCAAAAGCTATGGACATTGGACACTCTGAGGGGATAACTGCAAGCCTTGAGGCCAAAAGAGTGGAGCACAATCAGGAACGAAACTTAACCTTGCTTCAAGTGAAACTAAAGGAAGGACATAGACACCAAATTAGGGTTCAACTGGCAGCTGAGGGCACTCCTATCCTGGGTGACACTCTCTATGGGGCCCGCGAGTCGCAAAGGCTCTTTCTCCATTGCTATTCCTACAGTGTGGAAGGAAAAGTTTTTGAAGATCCCAATCTAAATTTATTTGAACTGTTCTTTAACCTTAACGGTTAGTCTTAGGTGCTGTGCTATTTTTTTAGGACTGTCTATTCTGCCCAACTTTGCCAATGCCTGTCCGTCTGTTTTTCCCAATATGCTGAAGTTTTCACTTTCAAGCATGATCTCAAAAACTTTAAGATTTTGAAGAGTTTCAGGATTTGCCATTATAGCAAAAGACTTTAGATTGTTGGCCATGGATCGGTACATCAATTTTCTGAGGTCAGTGCTGTCTGGATCAATTTCTGTCTCAATATTCAAAACCAATCTTGAGGTTCCAGGACACTCCATAGACCAATTATCTGGGCTCTTATTGGAAACTCTATCTATCAGCGCTTTGCATGTGCTTGGAATGAAGCGATCACCCAAAGAATTCCACCAGGTTTTAGTCTTAGGATCCGCCAAAAATAAAGCGAACATAATGATTCCGGCCACAAGTGCTGGATATTTCATAGCATTTTTTCCAAACATGCTTAAATTATGCCTGAGATATCAGTAAAAATCACTAAAGAATTAAAACGATAAACCGACAAGTCTAGTCAAGAATGATTGAGAGGTTTTATGAGTTCTCCGTTAATGTTGAGTAAAAAGAGAATGAGCGAGATTGTTGAATATTTCACAGAGTTTCATGAATCTAAGAGCTTTGAAGAAATTTGTGCTGAGACAGGGCTTAAGGGGAAGGAGCTCGCGGCCTTCATAGAATATCTCCAAGAAGCTAGCTGTGAAGTGATTGTCAAAGAAGGTTTCGTGCGTTTGGCAAATCCAAATCAGAGAACAAAGCTAAGTGAGCTTTTAAATAATTACACCAATGAACAAAGTGAAGTTATGACCCTTGAAGACTTAGAAAATGAATCATTGGGGCTTGAGAGTATCGTTTTCCCAGAACCAGTGAATGAATTGAATGCTAGAGGAGAGTTAGTTGAATTTATTGAAGAGGCCATCTCAGATGGTCTATGCTTGAAGCTAAATCTTGCAAATTCAAAAACATTTGTAATTAATCCTCATCGAGTCGTCTTTATTGATGGAGTGCTTTCAATTGTTGGTGAAGCGGCCAGGGACAACTGTCTTAGAAGCATTGAAGTTGACCAAGTGCTTAGTGTGTCTGAAGTTGAAGAGAGAAAAGAGAAAGTGTTTTCACCTTTCGAGGTGGAGGATTTTCTTAGCAGCATTCGAGCTGTTGAGGAATCAGAAATGAGGCTTGTCCTAAAAGTTTATTCACAAGAGAACTTCAATTCCAATTTAAAAAATCATCATCTTGGAAACCAGTACATGGTGACAAACGCTGAAGGCGATTATATTTGGGCCGCCTCCATTGAACCTAGTGAGGAGATTTTCCAGTGGGTTTATGAACTGGGAAGTGATGTTGAGATCCTTGATCCCACAGCCTTTAAAAAAGACTTTCTACATTATTGCGAAGCTAGGTTAAAAAAGTTAGCCTAGAGCAATGATAAACAAAAACTCACTCATTGCGGTTGGAACCACGGTTCTATACTTTGCTGTAGCATGGTTTTTTCCGTGGAAGCTGTTCCAAGTCGATTCAACAATTTCCGTGTCCTATGTTTGGGATTTCGTCTTCTGTCTTGGGGTTGGAAGCGCTTTTTCTTTGCCTTTAAGGCCAGCCAGTATAAGTGGATTGTTTGTTCGAGTATTGGCCATTGCGGCCTTGGGTTGTCTTTCTCTTTTTATTTTAAACTATAGTGGCGTTGAGGTTCCTTTCAAGTTTCTTGAGCACCCTATAATTCAACTTCTTATTCTTGCTCCAATTGTTGAAGAGCTTGTATTTAGATATGCTCTTTTGGGACTCTATCTACAGAGAATAAAATCAAGAAACATAGGTCTTTTGGCCAGCTCAGTTCTCTTTTCTTTGTCTCACGCACCAGGGATGCTGCACCTTCCTGAGGAGTACACCACCTTTGTGTACATACAAATAGGATACACCTTTTGTATGGGCTGGATCATAGGCAAGGCCAGAATTAGGACTGGGGGAGTTATAGAGCCCATTGGGCTTCATTTCATCTTTAATCTACTCTTCTATGTGGCCGTAATTAAAGGGATAATTTAACCATTTACAGCTAATTTCGCTTCTGCTATTTTTGCGCGACACAAAATAAGAACCATTAAACAGGGTAAACTTATGTCTACTGAAATGAGCACTGACGCCAACGTCAAGGTTGTTGGCGATATTGAATTTCCTCCAAGAAAAGTCTGGATCAAAACTTACGGTTGCCAGATGAACTATCATGACACCGAAAGAATTGTCAGTCATTTGGAAGGGCTGAACTTCTCTTTAACTGAAGAGAAGGACGACGCTGACCTTATGATTTTTAATACCTGCGCTATTAGAGATTTGGCGAACCAAAAATTCTACTCACATCTTGGAAATACGAAGCACCAAAAAAAACAAAGAGAAGTTAAAGTGGCGGCAGCAGGCTGTATTGCTCAAACTGAATCAAAAGAGCTTCTCAAAAAATACCCTCAGCTTGATTTCGCTTTTGGAACAGATGTTATCGACAATGTTGGAGAGCTTGTTTACAGAGCATATGCTGGAGACAAAAAATTTGCTGTAACCAGCTGGGATAGAAGCGACAACTACTCAATTGAGACTAAGATATCACACGGGTCTCCCCAAGCTTTCGTTAATATCATTAAAGGCTGTGACAAGTTTTGTTCGTACTGTATCGTTCCTTTCACAAGAGGAAGAGAGAAGTCTAGAACCATCACTGAAATTGTTAATGACACTGCAAGACTTGTTGCTCATCAAGGTGTTCAAGAGGTTACTCTTTTAGGTCAGAACGTAAACTCTTTTGGCAAAAAGAATGGAGAGTCGTTGGCAGAGCTGATTATGGAGCTTGAAAAAATAGAAGGACTTGAGCTCATAAGATATACAACTAGCCATCCATATGACATTTCCGACGAACTGATTGAGGTTCATGGGAAAAGCAAGAAACTAGCGAATCACCTACACTTGCCTGTGCAAAGTGGCTCAAATACAGTCCTTCAAAGAATGTTAAGACAATACTCAATTGAGCATTATCTTGAAAGATTGGATAGACTTAGAGAGGCCAATCCAAATATCGTTATCAGTACCGATATTATTGCTGGTTTTCCTAATGAAACAGAGCAGGAGCATAGAGACACTCTGAAGCTTCTTGATAAGGCGAGATACGACTTTATTTACTCTTATAACTTCTCCTCAAGGCCAGGCACCAAAGCTGCCAGAATGAAAGATATCCTTACCAAGGATGTTAGGGGAAGAAGACTTAGGGAAATCCAAGCACATCAATTGGAAATTCAAGCTGAAGTGAGACAGGAGATGGTTGGTAAAACATACCGTGTGCTTGTTGAGGGCAAAGGATTCATGAAAGGTCAGACAAAGTGGAAGGGAAGAACGAGCTGCTACAGAATTGTTCACTTTGAAGGGGAAACTCATGAGTCCGATTACCAATGGCATTGGGTTGACTTGAAGGTTACCAGCGCCACGGCCTTAAGTTGTCAGGGTGAGATAGTGAAGGATTATGGAAGAAGACAAGGGCCTCATTAGTCCACATTTAAGACCTTTCTTTCTCGTCCTTGGAATTTTCTCGCTAATTCTGGGAGTAGTGGGCGCGTTTTTGCCAATCATGCCTACTACGCCATTCCTATTACTAAGTGCTTTTTTTCTATCAAAGAGTTCCCCCAAACTACATCGTTGGCTTTTAGAGCTTCCAACATTTGGTCCAATGATTAAAGATTGGGAGAAGAATAAGGCAATAAGGCCGAAGGCAAAGTTCTGGGCTATTCTATTGCTGAGTCTTGCGATCGGCTATACTGTGCTTTTCACAGATAGGGCCATTTGGATAAAAGGCATAATGCTAACCGTTTGGATATCAGTATCCACATTCATTTATACCCGTAATTCCAGGTAGGAATTGCCTCCAGGCAACCCTAGTTTACCCCACGTGTTAAAATTTATTAGCATTTGGAGGGGTTATGCGCCATTTGGCACTTTTACTAATCACATTGTTTTCTGCGAATATTGCTTATTCCTATGTGGATCTAAGCCTAAATTACAATTTTTCCAAAAGAAAGATTGATGGGGCAGATACAAGCGTTACGGCCGAAGATCAAGGTCAAGCTGTAACCACCACCGAGGGCTGGTCCATAAACTGGGGCTGGTTTATTTGGGAATACACTGCCCTGGAGTTAAACTATTCCAGAACGAGCGAGAGACTCTTGGATGATAGGGAGAGTTCAAACTCTGATGGAACGTTCACTATTAAGGAAGTGGACAGTCTTGTGGTGACAGAGGTTCAAGGGGCCGGACTTAGGCAATCATTTGCATCAAGAAAGTCTACTGTTATTCCATCCATTTCTATTGGTTACGCCCAGCTAATTACCTCTGGTGAAACCAGCTACAAAGTTGACGATAATGGATCTGAGCAGGATATCTCTTTAGAGAGAGACAAAGAAGCCAGTAATTCAGGATATGTAACTCTATCCCTGAGATTTAGACTGACTAAGTTAATGGGGCTATCATTATCCGCGAAATCTGTTATGCCTGACTTTGACACTAGTAAGATGGAAGACAACTTAATATATTCAGCTGGATTTTCTTGGGTCTTTTAAGATAACATTTTCTGAATATTGCAGAGGGGACAGTAAGTCCTCTCTTTTTGTTACATGAGGTTGGTAGATGAAGTTTTTGGTTCTCGTTTTGTGCAGTTTATTTGTTTCATGCGCAAAGCTCTCTTATATTGTTGATCAAGGTGTTGGACAGGTTGCTTTGGAGTGGAAGGCAAGAAGCAATGAAGAAGTCTTGGCCGATGAAAAGGTGGATGAAAAGCACAAAGAAAAGATCAAACAAATCATTTCTTATAAAAAGTTCTTTTACGAATACTTCGATAAGAAACCAACCAATATTTACTCCCAAACCACGTTCTTAGATCGCCCTGCGGTTTCCTACTTAGTGATTGCGTCACCAGTTAACAAGGTTGAAGCGCTCAGGCACAGCTTCCCAATTGTTGGGGAATTTCCATACCTAGGATTTTTTAGTCAGAAGGAGGCGAAAAAGTTTGCGAAGAAATTAACCAGAGATGGTTATGAGGTCTACACCCGCCCGGTATATGCTTATTCCACATTAGACCAATGGATCTTTGACGATAATATTTTATCCTCTTTCTTTGAGTACAATGAAGTTGAGTTGGCGGAGATGATCTTTCACGAACTGTTCCATACTGTGTTTTTTATAAAAGACGAAGTCGACTTAAATGAGAACCTGGCGCAATTCTTCTCTAGAGAATTGGTCTTTGAATACTTCAATTACAGCAAAGAGCAAAAAAAGCAATATTGGGAAAAAAAGAGAAAAGACAAAATTATCACTGAAAAAGTGGCCGCACTCGCAAAGCAGCTTCAGGCCCGCTACCTAGACAAAGGGAGAATGATCTCCAATGCTAAGGGAGTGAGAGAGGAGTTTATCAAAAACTCTTTTAACCCTGAACTTACCAAGACCTGTAAAGACTTAAATGTGGCTTACTGCTGGCCATTAAAAAAGACTTGGAACAATGCCAGGTTTGCCGCCTTCTTAACCTATGAGAGCGGACAAGATAGAATACAAAAATTAAAGCAACACAAAAACTTTCCTGACTTGAGGAGCTTTTTTGCATACCTAGTTGACCAAAGAGATGGTCATTTAAGCGCGGAAGGCACTTTCAGCGAAAGACTTTTTAAGGAGATCTAAAGTGGCCCACATTCTGTTTATCGATCCTATCGAGAAACTTAACATCAAGAAAGACTCAAGCCTTATGGCCGCAATCTCTTTTAAGAAACAAAATAAAGAGGTTTATCTTTTGTTTGAAGAGGACTTTTACGTCAACAACCTCAAAGAAACCAAGCTTAGAGTTTACGACTTTGAAGGCAAGATGAAAGAGGATGGCTACTACATCGACCACTTCAATCTCAAAAAAGCAAAAGAGATTAAGGTTACCAAGGATGAAACAATCCATATGCGCATCGATCCACCCTATGACATGCGCTACCACAGATATCTGTGGATGCTCGATTTTATTTCCATTGCATCCGGTTGTGAGGTGGTAAACAATCCTGTCGGCATTATGAAAAGAAATGACAAGATTGAGGCCTTTAAACAAAAGAAATCTGTTGATAGCTTTGTTGGCGCCAGCAGGCAAGGCTTTGAGCACTATGTTGAAGAACTTAAAGATCAAGGCTATGAAGAAATCATCCTGAAACCTTTGGATCTTTACAGTGGTATTGGGGTAGAGAAGTTCTCAATAAACGATGAGAAACTCATTCAAAAGTTTACAAATAAAGTTGAAGAGTATCATGGTGCAATTATCGCCCAGCCCTTTTTGAAGGCCGTTTATGATGGTGAGTTCAGAGCTGTTTATTTTGATGGCGAAGAGGTCGGCTCAATCATGAAGAAGCCGAAAGCGGGGGAGTTCCTTACGAATATCGCTCAGGGAGCTCAGTACGAAAAGGTGGAGCTTCCACCTGCCGTTAAGGAAAGCTGTGATCATACCGCTAAAGAGCTATTAAAGGATGGAATTAGAATCATTGCCTTTGATGTTTTAGGGGAGGCGATTACAGAGGTGAACATTACATGTCCTGGATTATTTGTGGAGGTATCATATGCTAATAAGAAAAATCTCGCTGATCTTTACGCTTCTCTTTTTTAGCCTAGGGGCCATGGCCGACGACGATGTTAAGGCCGACGACATCTTGGGTTATTGGCTTACAGAGGAGAAAACTGGTGTGATTCACATTCAAAAAGGTGATGACAACCGTTACTTCGGAGAAATTGTTTGGGTGAAGGACATTCACACCGGCAAAGCAAAAGAACGACTGGATAAAGAAAACCCTGATGAAAAACTCAGAAGCAGGTCTATTTTAGGACTTAAAAACACATGGGGATTTAAGTTTGATGGAGACGATGAATGGGTTGATGGAAGCATCTATGATCCTAAGTCTGGAAAAACATATAGCGCTAAAATGGAACTCGATGACAGAGACGAGCTTGAGCTAAGAGGTTACGTGGGAGTTCCACTTTTTGGAAAAACCACCGAGTGGACTAGAGAAAAATCCAAAGTTCCGGCCTATATGCAGAAAAAATAGGCAGTAGTTTCCCGTCGGTCTCTTCCCATTCATAAGGGCGCTAAAAACGCCCGATAGGTAGTGAGACGGGCGGGAAGTATGAATAAAAACTTATCGAAATTACATTTCAGATTCACTTTCATCGTATTCATGGTGATGGTGTCTATTTTTGGTGTCGTTCAATACAACCATTACACAGACCTTCGCTCAGATTATTTAAACATTGTTAAAAGAATAAGTCAGAGGCTTTCAGGCAAGTTTGATTTCTACTATCACAACGTTCAAAACATCTCCTTAAATACAAGTGTTAAAAAGCTCAACGCAAAAGAGAGCTCTGACTACTTTGACTCTTTGGTTGGACTCTACCCAAGCTACGATCTCATTATTCTAACCGACACTTCCGGCAAACTCGTTGCGGCCAATAGAGTTGGCTCTCAAGGGGAGTCTCTGAAGTGGAAAATCTCTTATGACCTGTCGGGCACAAAGTGGTTTTCAAGTCTTGTTCAAAGCGAGAAGAGTGAAGACTACTCAAAAAAACTTTTTGGGTCATTGAGCATGGATGTTGAGAAAAGCGAAGCAGCCTCATTGATCTATAAGAGAAATAAAAGAGGAATGCATTTCAGCACTCCTGTAAGAGATAAAAAAGAAAAAATTGTGGGCTACATCACCACTTTTGTTAATCATAAGTGGCTCGCCAAGCTTTTGAAGTCCGCCTCCAAAGAGATACTGAGAAGCAAGGACGCAAAGTTTGACGCTGTTCTTGTTAATGCCAAAAATGAAGTGTTGGCATCAAACACCAATTTAAAAGATTCTAAAATTCCTTTTGAAGTTCAGACTGCTCAATTTTCAAAGTCTTGGAAAGAAGGAAGAGTGATGGATGGCATCCGCTCACTGAAGGTGTTCTTTACTAGTCCATTCTTTATTGTTTCCAAGTTTAATCATCAAAACTTTATCAATGACTTTGATTGGTCTTTAGTTGCTAGGTTTGGAAAGGAAAGGGCATTTACTTCTATTTGGAATAATTCTCTTTTAGCTCTATTTGCGGTTAGCTTATTCGCCATTGGCGGGGTCATCTATAGAGGAAGAGGTCAAGCAATGTTTAGAAGTGAAGTGGCACATGCCTGGAAGTCTGCAGAAAAATCATTCTCTAGGCCAGAAAAAGTAAAGAAGGCCACCCGGGCGTTAAAGTCTGTATATAGAAGTTTAGATGGATTAAGGGGATCTGAGTTACTTGACTTGGCCTCACCACCATCTAAATTGGAGCTTGTGGATTCGGCCAAGCGCGAATGTATCCAAAATGAGCTGGTAAAGTCTTTTGCAAAACAGGAAAAGCTTATCAATTCTATGGCCAGTAAAAATGCCAATAAACAATTCAAATTGGCCATATCTTCACTTGGACAGCGCGAGGAAGAAGTTACAAAACTTAAGGCCTCTATGAATAAGCTGGACACGACCATTTCTAAATTAAAAGAAAAGTGCATAGAATTAGATATTAAGCCTAAAGAGTATCGACAGTTAGACACTCTTTTAGAAGAGGTTAGAGGGATTCGACGCAAGGCCGTAGTTTGCTGCAATTCACTCGGATCAGGAGTTTCGAACCACATAGACCACATTCGTGAGCTTTGGAACACACATCACAGCTCTTTAGATGAGCTTAAAGCAAGTGTGGCAAAAGAGCTTTCAAGTTCTGAGCAGAGCTGGAAAAAGCTTCAGGAACTAAACAATGAAAGCGCCTCATCCCAGGAGTCTTGGTGGAGAAGGTGGAGTAGCTTTAATCAAAACTTTGAACTTTCAAAAGCCTCAATCGAGGAATTTAAATTTGAAATCGAAAAGACACAGGAATTGATTAAGAAGCTTGGAATGGAACTCAGTACGGATAAAAATGACTCTTTAGACGACTCTTCCAAGAAAAGAAAGGGCCGTCTAAAAAAGGTCGCTTAATTATTTAAAGTCTTGCGTGTAGTCTGTTGAGATTTGCATTGTGGCCGCCCAACAGCTTTGTCGTCTAAGCTGAGTTCTTGTGCCGTCACTGCCACAGTCATGACTGCTCTCTGTTGCTTGGCAGGCATTATCAGATCTTACATCCCATATTTCCACTACGGTTCCATAGGTTGAAAAGTTTCTTTTTGTACTAAAGTCAATGATCGGTGAGCATTGATCAACTGATACTGGCCCAACCGTTTCTGTTGAATAGCGTGGTCCTAGAGTACAGGACTTATCTAGTTGTCCACCAGGACACTGAACGTCTCTTAAACTTACCTTGAACTTTATTTTTGTATAAAGATGTTGATCATCCGCTGCCGGGTATGATCTTCCAAAGCAGTATTCAGTTTGAGGAGATCCGCCGGGTTCTGGTTGTTCATGAAGCTTCACTCTGAACTTAAACCTTGAATCGGATTGTAGGGCGTTGCTTGCAACATCAATCGCCCAAATAGAGTCTTTGCCAAGTTGATTGTAATTATCGCTGTTGTTCCAAGGTTTCCAGCTTGTGTGGCCGGCCAACATAAATTCTTTCTGTCTAATTGGAAAGCCGTCTCCTTGTCCGTCTGCTTGAGAGCCATAACAAGTTACACCTGTGCCACCGCCAATTCCACCTCCTGTGGAACCACCTCCGTCGGAGCCAGAACCTGATCCTCCACCTGAAGAGGAGCCGCCATCAGAATCACCTCCGCTATTAACAGTGGTGTTGCTTGTTGAAGTGGCCTCAGGGCTTAGGCAGGATGTTAAAGCAAATAAGCTCAGGGCTATAAGTAATGTTTTTTTCTTCATAAAAAGACTCGCTTTTCAAGTTTCTAGTATATTGATCGGCAGATCTTGCCTAAACTTGAGCATAAAGATTAAATAATCGTAATTTCAAAGTCTTGAGCTTTAAATAAGCTTTGTTGCAATGTTAGATTCTTTCTTGATAAGATATCTGGGTATGAATGACGGCCAATTTATGACATTGATAGATTCTTTAATTCCAGGGCTTTATAGCTTTGGATACGCCCTAATTCCAGATGAGCTGGAAGCTGAGCAGCTGTTTGTGGATGCCTATTCAGTGTTTGTCATTAGAGAAAGCGAGTATATTCAGGAAGTTGAGCTAGGGGATGCTAAGGAGCGAGCGAAAGTTCGAAGATTTGTTCAAGCACAAATCTGTTCTGATATGGTTGAGCTGGCAGCTAAAAGAACTTCTCACTTGATAGGGCTCTTTAGAAAGAAGGGTGATGAACTTGCTTTTTACAAATTGAACCTGCTTCAAAGAGCGGCCTTGTATATGAAAGAAAATATGGGGATGAGCTCACAGGCCCTTCAGGAGATTTTAGCACTGAAAAAACATCAGGTGACGGAAGTCCTATACAATGGAAAGGCTCTTCTAAAGGAGCTAAGCAACACGGAGTTTGTGAATGAATGAGTTGGAGAACCAAGTTCCTGGTGGATTCTCAGCAATGGTGAACGCCTACCTTGACGGCAATCTTTCTCAGGAGAAAAGCACTTTGGTTGAAGAGATTGTGGCATTGAACCCTGAAGCCTCTAAGATCTTTAAAGAAAGAACTGCGCAAAAAGAAGAGCTTAAGGCGCTTCTTCCTAATATCGAGATTTCCAAAAACTCTCTTTCTAATCTTAAAAGAGAAGTGAGAGAGGTTAATAAAGACCTTGTTAAAACAAATAGGCCATCGATCGCTAATCGTTTAAGTTCCATTTTAAACACGACTATCTTTGAATTTTAACCATTCACTGTAAGTGAGTAATAGACGTGAAACTCCCCATCCTTGATGATTATCTCAGGTGGGTTGGGAAGCGTGTTCATGTTCTTTAGAACCTGTAGGAAAAAGTCTTGAAGCTTTTTCTTATTGGTCCACCTAAGCATCTTTATACGAACAATATCGCCTTTTTCATCGTAGGTTATTCTACCAGTCATTGATTCTTTGTCCTCTGTTAGAGGGAATCTTAAGTGGGGATTCGCCCGTTGGAAATCATTGAGCTCATTATAAAAAGCATTGATGTAATTTAGGGCCGTTCTCTTTCTGAAGCTGTAAAACACAAGCTCATACTTATTAAGCTCATCTTCAGGCACTCCCTTTGGAACTTCCATCTCGACCATGACATCAGATTCTCCGAATGCCTTGGCATATTCGCCGGCCGCACCTGCATTGGGGGTGCTTTGCATAAAGTTTTGAACACTTTTATTGTCTAGACTCAAGGCCTGAATTGGTTTGGTTCCCACTTCCTTTGCTTGTTTTACTGGATTGGTAGGGGGTGTCACCTTTGAAGGTTTAGCACTTAGATCGGCAAGACTTAGCTCTTTTCCTTTGGGAGCTTGTTTCTTTTTTATTGGATCCTTGGTTTTGATCTGTTTAGGAATGTGAACCATGTTCTTGTTTTTCTTTTCAGGTTCGCCCACAGTTCTAATTGAATTGACTCTGAATTGGTGAGGCTTTTGAGAAACTTCGGATTTTGAGTCAGCGGGACCTTTAGGCCAAATGATGGCCATGTGAACAATAAAACTTATTGTTAGCGCTAATAGTAGTATTCCTTTACGCGATCTTATGTCATGCCTCCTCAACGCAAGGTTACATTTGATTATATAACAGGACAAGATCCTAAGGGTTTGATTAAGGCCGTAAATGTAAAATCTATATAAATAAAGTCATTTTTTGTGTTGGTAAGTGCTTAAAAATACATAGCAAAACTTTCCCTTCCTTGACGTTTGTTTACGTGTATTGGAATAATGAATTGAAGCCGTTTGGTCGGCTGGCCAATTAATAATTTCAGAGGTTTAAATGAAAAGTTTTATCGCTTCAAGGAAGAATGTGATGATGTCAGTTTTGGCGTGCGCCATGCTTATTGTGCCCTTTGGGCTTTCAGAGTTTACTGGCTCAAAAATTAGTTCAACAAGAAACTTAAACGAAGGCTCTTCAACTTGTTTTGCTAGAGTTGGACAAACGTTTACTGCGTTGATGATTAAAGACTTTTCTTCACCATATTTAAAAAGCTCATTCATGTCGATGACTGGCGAATGTTTTGCTCAGCTCAATAAAAGCTTTGAGTCTCTTTATGGAGCAAGTTATGCAGCTGCGGGAAAGCCACTTAACAAATTAAACTCTGATTTATTTTGGTTTCATGAAAAAACGCAAAAGCTTATGGAGATGGCGCAGAGTGGGAAGATTCAACTTACTGTTGGCTCCAATATTCTTACTAAGTTTTCTGAGCTTGAAACGCTAAACTTTCAACTACAAGAAAAACTAAATACAAAAATTGAATCATTAAATCTTTGGAAAAATATTTGGCTTGGACTTGCTATTCTTGGGACCCTGTTCATCACAGGACTAAACCTTTTTGTTTCCAGAGAGCGGCAAAGAGAGAAAAACTTCTTTAAGGATTTGAATGACCAAGCAAAAGATACTCTGGAGAACTTCAATGACCTAGAGATGTCCAGCATCAGGACTCAAAGATTGATGGAAAAAGCTTTTAGAAAGCTTCAAGCTCCTTTTTGTTTTGAGCTTTTCAACCAAGTTCAAACAGACCTTCTTGAGAGTAGAAGCACTCACTTATCTAAAATGGGTAGGTTTGAAGAGAAGGGCGAGGTTGTTTCCGCAGAAAAAAGTCAACCTGAAAACGAAGTTGAAGAAGATGTTGAAAAGGTGGAATTCAATACTAAGGCAAGAGCAATTATCGATAGGATGAGCGCAAAGATCTTCTCTGAAGGGATTGCGATAGAAGAGAGTCTCGAGGAAGAAATTTTCGTGAAAGGAAATGACGAAGGACTTGAGCAGCTTCTTTACAACCTTTTTTCATTCGCCGTTGAGAAGTCTTCCTCTAGTGAAGGAAAAAGAAAAATCAATATTCGCTCCAAAGCGCTTGGGGGTATTTCATATTGCAAAGTTAGAATCGCGGACTTGGTTCTTAATTCTGAAGAAATGGAGTTTTTCCATAGTTCGGATGACTCTGAAAGCGCCAATGTTAACCTTAAGCTTTTAAAAGAGCTTGCTACTGATATGGAGGCAACTCTTGGTGCGAAAAATATTCTAAACAGCAATGGAAACTTCTCTGGAGCAGAAATAGAGCTTGTGTTTAAGAGATTAAAGCCGCAACAGAAGAAGCAATCTGGACTTAGAACGCTGATGAAAGGTTCTAAGAGGGATATACTCAAGGCCATGCAGTCAGAGGCCTAAAACCGTAGTGAATCAAGATCCCGGCCTAGGCTGGGATTTTTTTTGTCTAAAATGAAAGATGAAAAGTGACAGGGCCATCATTGATGGAAGAGACTTTCATATCAGCGCCAAATTCACCTGTTTCCAAATGAATGTCCTTATCGACAAGCTTCTTGTTAAAGACCTCGTAAAACTCTTTTGCTTTTGATGGCTCCATTGAGCGGTCAAAGCTTGGGCGGTGGCCCTTGCGCCCATCCCATGAAAGAGTGAACTGACTGATTGATAGGATCGAGCCTTGAACATCTAAAATGCTTTTGTTCATTCTTCCTTTCTCGTCCTCAAAAATTCTAAGCTTGGATATCTTTTCACAGGCGGTTTGCACAGAATCAAGGTTATCGTCCGTCTCAAAACAAACATACAACAGGAGACCTTTGCCAATCTGACCGGCGATTTCTTTGTTTATTTCAACTTTTGCTTCGAGCACTCTCTGGATTACAACCTTCATTAGAAATACCTCTTCTTGTGGGATTTATAGTCAAGGCCATCCAAAAGGGTTTTTCTTATTTGTTCAAAACTTTTGGTTTCGTAGCCTTTATCTAAAAAGTCCGTTTGAAGTTTTAATTCGTTTTCTTCCATATGAAAGAGACGAAGATAAATATATTCCCCAAAAATATGCCCAACATATTGAGCAACTTGGTGAATCTCGAAAAGGGATAGAGATTTAATTGTAGTGGTTAGATCTTCTCCATCCAGAACTTGCAATGAGGCCTTAACTGTTTTGTCACCCCTTGCATTAAATACCCTTTTTAAGTTCCAATACATTTCGCACTTTCTGTGTGGGTTCATAATCTTTGAGAAGAAAAAAGCGTACATGTTTTCAAGTATAAATAAGGATGCCGTCTGGGATGGCTCCTTGTTTATTACTGGGCTAGATTGATTCTTATCTTCCAACTTCAAGTAGCTATGGAAGATATGAATTCCGGCCAGATAGGAAATTCTATTCATTGAATAGCTGGAGCAATAGAAAACATTGTCGGAAGGAAGTCTAAAAGACTGTCCTGTGGCAATTAGGTTTTGATAGAAGGCAAGGAGTTCTTGGTCTTCCAAGTTTTCTATCTTCTCCTCAATAAATTCAAGGCCTGTGTGGTCGTGAAGATTGAAGTCTTCCAATTCTTCTTCGGAAATATCAACCTTGGCCGTTTCCACCAATTCAAGGCATATCCCAAGAAAGTTTTCATGAGTGTCTTCACTAAAAATCTTTTTACCTTTCTCAATGATATATTCGTGGATATCAAAGTCTGGGTCACTGTCCAGGTTTTCGTACCAATAAATCATACTCTCGTACTTTACCCAGGGTGGGGCAGAGTTTATGCAGAACTCCCTTTCGCTAAAAGCAATAATAGGGTCATTTGCGCTCTCTTCTTTCATCGTCCAGTAAACTTCATCCAGGTTTTGGTGGACAATAGTTTGAATTGTGCCTGGACGCCTAGAGCTCAGGAGTTTAGGTATCTTGTTCGGAGAAATATGAAGCTCTCCATACACCACGAGGATATGAGTGGATGGCTCCTTCTCAAGAGTTTGAGCGAGAACATTGGCGGCAAACACATCACGCTCTGTTAGTCCGCCTGTCGTATTAATTCCTAGAATTCTTGCTCCTGTCTCTTTGGCAAGCTCAAATATAAGCTTGTAGTGAGTCCAAGGAAATCGCCACGATTCGTGGTATTGAACGCTTTCTAGAAACTCCAGTTCCGTTAAGTGTCCTTCCATATAGGCATCGATGCAGTACTGAAATTTTGCGTCCACCATCTCTAGAGCAATTATGCATTTTCTATTCTCTTGGGCCGCGACTCTTAGGATCCTCAGCACATTTCGTATGTTCTGGTCAAAGGTGTGAAAGTCTCCAAGGTACACAACATTGGAGGTTAAAACGCTTTTTTTAAGATCTTCGATATTTGAAGAGGAAAATGGACGTTGGGAATAGGAAAGTTGATCTTCTCGGTAGGACTTTAATTCTTCCGAGACCGAGCCTTCCAAAGAATAAGCTTTTTGTTTAAGATTGCGATAAATTTTTCGACGCAGATCGTTTAATTGCTCTTTCAAAGAAAACCCTTAAATTGCTTTAAATTAGTTTAAGAGGGAATGCTTTAAAAGTTAAGGTAAAAAAATTAGCCGCGGGCAATCGATTGATTAATCAATGTGCTGTAAAGCTTTGGAATTTTCTCTTTGATCTCTTCCAATGTCTGTCTAAGTGTGTTGAATCCTGAGATGATGGATTTTAGATCATCTAGTCTTGGAACTGACACTCCTTGAAGGAGCTGGGAAACTGGGATGCCTTTAAGATTGTCTAAGATAAACTGAAGAAACGCGATCATTTCCTCATCTGAGTATAGACTGATTATTGGATGATCCTGAACATATAGTTTTAGGCATGTTGATTCAACGCCTTCAAGCACTTCAACCTTCTTCTTTACTTTTTGAAGAGGTGAGTGGATCAAGTTCATAGGTCCTTCATTGTCAAAATTAACAAAGATATCCTCATTCTCTGGGTAGATTGAATAAGTCTTAGAAAGAACCAGTGGAGTCTTCAATATTGGATTATTGAAGTTTATGGCCCTATGGGCCCCATCGTCGTTTCCTAGCATATCTAGCGCGCGAGTAAGGGATCTTTTAAACCCTGATAGCTTATCCAAGGCCGCGCAAGGGTAGTTCTTGGCAACTTCACCCAAAAACTTTTCTATTGATGAAAATTGCTCTTTTACCAGGCTAGGTCTCATCTCTAAGATGTCTTCTGAGCTTGCAGATAAAAGAGAAAGTCCAGTGGATATGTGATCTGGAAGCTCTTTATATTGATAGAAAAACTTTGGAAGTAAAAGTTTGCTTAAGCTTGCTTTTACTTTCTTCAACTCGCTTGTAAATGTTAAATCAATAATTTGCTCACCGATTGGAGAGTCAAAAAAGTCTCTTACAGCGTCAATGCTAAGCTTTGGCCATTTTGGGTAAGCCCCAAAGTAAAAACACATGGAATGCCCATACTCATAGGATTTTACCTCAAGAGAGCTTGATAAAATGATCTCTAGGCGAACTTTCTCTTTTCTTCTTTGGTCTACGATGATTACAAATGGCGCTTGATTTGAGCTATTAGCGTGGGAGTACTCAAATAAAGGGTCTTCATCTTTGTGAGAGTTATTGAAGTCTATGTTTTGAATATCAAAAAAGAAATCAAGCGGCATGCAGTTCTTTAGAAGATTGTTAAAAAACTGCGGGTGCGTAATCTTGTTAGCGTCTTTTGATGAAGAGTGAATAAGTCTGCCGTTTACAATCGCATCTTGGAAGAATTCAAACTTCGCCTGGTTGAAACTCTTTTGGTACAACGCAGGAGCATCACCTAAGTTTGAAATAAAAAAGTCTTGGATCAGTTTGGTTAGTTGAGAGTAGTGCTGAAATGTATTTAAATTGGCACTTAGTCTAAAAGTAAAACAAGTCTGCTTCTTAGGATTGTTGAAGGTGTTGCTCTGCTTTGAGAGTATGTAGATGTATGAGCCTACTTCGCCCTTTCCTTTAACATCCTCAAGGTTGAAAATACCTTCCAATCTAAACTGTTTTAACAGTCCTTCTACCTTGTTTTTCTGGCTAGGAACGAAAAGCTTTTTAGAGCTTATGACAAAGAGAAAGCCGTCTTCTTTAAGAAACGTGCCTTGTTCCTGAATCTTTCCAAGCATAAAGTGCTGAGAGTTGTTCTTAGGATACTCTGTTAGATTCAAAGTAATTCTGTCGTAGGTTGAGTGGTTCAATGAAATGTCATTGATCATCAAACTCTTTTGCCCAACACTGGAGTTCTTTCTGTTTCTTAGGTGTCCACCTGCAACATGACTTACGAAAGTTACTGGCTCTTTTCCCTTGTCTCTAGCAATTTTTGCTAAGAAGGTAAGAAACTGAAGTTCGTTTACGATTTTCCAATATTGGCCTGCCTCAAAGTCATTTCTTTTAAAGTCAGGGCAAAGAATCTGGTCCCACTTCTCATTCTTATTCGCCTCTTGTGCAAGCCAGTGAGAAAGCGCCATCGATTCAATGTAGTCTCCTGCAAACTTGCAGCTAATGACTTCCATATCTTGTGAACTTGTTTTTAGGCCATTGAATGGTCTATTGCTTTGGGTGTTTAGCCAAAGAGGGAAGTTGATAAACAATGAGTTTAAAAACAGTCCAAAATTCTTATGAGATAAAGCATGAGAGTAGAGAGGGTTGGTTTTAAGTAACTCCTCCGACTTCATTGAAATATTTTTAATTATCTCTGTTACATTTAAACTAAAGGAAGTTCTTTGAAGGTCTCCCAATAGAGACTGACATCTTTCAGAGGGACGGTACCAACTGTAAATATTCTGCTCAAGCGCCTTTGACTTAAGCTCGCTGCTTCCACCTTTTTTAAAAACACTGGTTAAAAAAGAGTTTGGATAAAGAAGCTTTTTTGGGTCAGAATCAATCGCCGTTTGCTCCATTAGGACACTTATGAACCTAATCTTTAAAATATAAATTACAGAAACTCTAAAGCTGAAGATGTTGATGAATTCATCGAGAAGTTCTCTGTATTTTGAATCCGGGTTTTCGATCTCTCTCCAAAACACAGTGTAATCATCCATCTCTGAACAAATACAGGTTTTGAACTCCACATATGAAATAAACTCTTCATAAATTGAGATGCGAAGCTTTCTATTGAAATTGTTTCTTTTCAAAAGATTTGTTTTTGCGTCTTTGTAAAAGACATCAAGAAGTTCTTTGAACCTTTTTACTTCTTTGGAGATTAGAGAGTCACCCTTCCAGCCTGGAATAAAGTATTTCTGCAAGCTGCTTTCTGACTCCATGTCAGACTTAGGCACAAATGGAGATAGAGCGTTCTTAACCGTTTCAGACATGTCGGCACTCTGATCAATATTGTCAGAGACTTTCCTTTCTGAATGTTCTGATCTATCTGACTCCTTTAGGAACCAGTGACCAGCGTGAAACGATCTTTTATTCAAGCGTCCTCTCTCTCTCTTTAGACTTTCAATAAAATTAGTTGCTTGCGTGGTTTTTTGTGAGCAGAATTTGTATCCAACTAGGCAAGTTTTGTCATCATAATTTAGGAAAGTAAGAGAAAGTTTTTTTTCTTAAAGCTCAACCAGACCGAAGTCGAGAAGAAATTATATAGTCGGTGGACAACCGCTTGGAATATGGACAATGGACACAGGAGAAGCACATGGAAAAGGGCTTTAATGATGATGAACTAGCAGACATCATGAACGAAATTGAATCATTGGAAAAAGAATTTGCGCATGACGACAAAGCCGAAGAGGCGGAAACTGTTGAAATGCAAGCACCTGAGGAAACAGAAAATGTTGAGACGCAGGTAGCTGAGGAAGTGGAAAGCATTGAACCACATGCTGAGCAGCAAGAAGTGCAAGAGCCTGTGGCCGAAGAAGTTGTAGCTGAAGAAGTAAGCGCAGCTCACGAGGAAGAAGAGCCATTGAAAGAAATGGCACCTATTCAAGAAGTTAAAGAAGAAATGCAAGAGGTTCTAGGAGAACTAAGCGATATGCCTGTTGAGGACATTGTTCCCACAGCTGTAGATCATGCTGAGCATGATGAAAACGTACATCACATCAAAGAGAGGGAAACTGTGAGTCATAATCACCAAAATCAAGCAAAAGGACACACTGCGATGAGCTTTCATGTCGAAGGTGACATGAAGTTTGAGCTTTCATTTCATATTTCAGGAAAGTTTGTAGGACTAACTGTTACAGAAGAAGGCCTTGAGATCGGCCTTGATGGCGGAGCGAAGTTCACAATTCCTGTAGAGCACGGCGCAGAGCAAAAGAAAGCGTCCTAAGCTCAATGTCCATTTCCATATTGGGGGGAGTTGCCAAGGGCGCAAAGCTCGCGACTCCCAGTTCCCATCACACTCGTCCCACTTCAGTACTTTTAAAAAGAAGACTTTTTGACTCCCACCAGTCATTCGAAGGCGTTCATTTTTACGACGTCTGTGCAGGCAGCGGGTCTATGGGTCTTGAGGCAATGTCTAGAGGGGCAAGTGAAGTCACTTTTGTGGAATCCAATCCAAAGGTTATATCGCTTGCAAAAAAGAACTTCTCAGAACTAAAAAGAAAATACTCTTTAAGCGCAGAGGCGACGTTTATCAAGACAGACGCTTTGAAGTTCTTAAAACAACTGTCGGAGGACGGCTCAGAAAAGATTCTTTTCTTTGACCCACCATATGAAGATAAAAAGCTCTATATGTCACTCGGGGAGCTACTCAAAGAAAGGCCAAAACTCTTCACAAAAGTCATTGTGGAGTTTTGCAGGCAAAAAACAGCGCCTGAAAGTGAAGTTCAAGGATGGCTAGGCAAACCTGACAAATCTTATCGGCAAGGTACTAGTTTTCTCTACATTTATGATTTCAGATAAATGATCTATACTAATATGCAAGGAGATCATATATGAAAAAGAAAGCGCTTTACGCTGGATCTTTTGATCCGTTTACTAACGGGCACCTTGATATTGTTAAGCGAGCTTTAAGTATTTTCGATGAAATATACATCGTCATAGCGGTCTCTCCTTCAAAGAAAGCTTTTCTTGAAAGACCTCTTAGAAAAGAGCTTTTGCAAAAGATCTTTGCAGATGAGCCAAGGATTAAAGTCGACACATGGGATGGACTACTAGTGGACTATGCCCGTGAAAATGAAATAAAATCAATTGTAAGAGGCCTGCGTCCTACAGGGGATTTTGAGTTTGAATTTCAAATGGCCTCTATGAATAGAAAACTGAACTCTGAATGTGAGACAGTGTTTTTCGCAACAGGGGAAAAGCTGTATTATATCTCGTCCACTTTGGTTAGAGAAGTCTTTAATCATGGGGGAGACATATCGGAATTTGTTCCGAAAATTGTTCAAGAAGAAATGGAAAAGAAACGGAGTAGTTAATGTTTTTGAGCTCAAGGGTGCTCGATCTAAGTGAAAGCGTTACCTTAAAAATAAACGAAAAAGTTGCAAAGCTATCCTCATCAGGACAGCACGTCTACAATCTGACGGCAGGCCAGCTTCCTTTTAAACCTTCACCTGAGTTCATCCACTCGCTTGAAAGACAATTAAACTTTTTAAAAAGCTACCAATACAGCCCGAATGCTGGTTTTGAAAAACTTCGCTCAAAGGTTATAGAGAAAACCGCACAAAAAAGAGACATAAAGTTTCCTAAAGGTGAGTTTGACTGTGTTTTAAGCAACGGTTCAAAGCAGTCTATTTATAATGTTCTAGGCGCTTTGATTAACCCTGGTGATGAAGTGGTTGTTATAACTCCTTACTGGGTTTCATATCCAGAGATGGTGAAACTTTGGGGTGGTGTGTGCACGTTTGTAAAATCCAAAACTTTTGACAACTACACCCCAGCTCTTGAAGAGATTGAGAAGGCCTTAACACCAAAAACAAAAGCAATCATAGTTAACAGTCCTAACAATCCCGCAGGTATCCACTACCCAGAAGAGTGGATGATTGGATTTGCTAAGCTTTTAAAAAAATATCCTGACCTTGTGGTCATATCAGATGAACTATACTCCGAAGTAAGCTACTTTGACCCAAGACCAAGCTACTTCTACCAACATGATCCAGAGCTTCTTTCACAGACAGTGATAGTGGATGGAATAAGCAAAACCTTTGCTTGTACTGGACTAAGGATAGGGCATTGTATTGCGCCTAAGAAAATAACAAAGGCTGTTGCCAAAATCCAAAGCCAAACAACCTCTGCTCCAAATAGTTTGACTCAAAGAGCTTTGGAGGATTTTGACTTTGATCTTCTTCAAAACTTTTTTGACCCAGTTAAGCAACAACTTAGAACTTGCGCACAGATTTTAAGGGAAAAGTTTAGAGATCACGGCCTTTCCCATTGTTGGTATCAAACAACGTCGGCCTTTTACTGTCTTATAGACTTTTCGAGAATGCCTTTCTTTGAGTCATTTGAAGCAGAAAACAGTAAAGACAAGTCTGAAGAGATCGTTGAAGCAATATTTGACCAAATTGGTGTGGCCCTAGTTCCGGGCACGGCCTTTGGGCATCCTAATAGCGCAAGAATGAGTATGACTCTTGAAATTGCTCCTTTTGAAGAGGCGATGGATAGATTAGTAGGCTTTATGGCCAAAAAGAGTTCTTAAGGGGCAAATGTTGCGAGGTTAAGTCCTCTCTATCTCTCCGGTATAATTAGTGCTGGAGGGGTGTGTGTTAAAATTATTCCCAATTTTATGTCTACTTTTTCTTGTCTCATGCGCAAAGACAGATGAGCAAGTTCTAGACTCTGCAAAGCAGGAAGCAAAGTACTATCTTAGCGATAACAATTGCGCCAAGGCCAAAAAGGTTTTGGATGATGCTGGCTTTGAAAACGATGATGCGGAGTATGTGTCTCTCTATGCTTCTGTTTACGCATGCCAAGCAGGATACTCTGAATTTGATCTATTAGGTGAGGTCTCAACTATTGCAGCCGCGAGCAATCAACTTTTAGGCTCTCTAACCACACTCGCTTCCAGCAACGAAACAGCCCCAGACTCAACTAACTACACTAGTATAATGAGTGCTATTGATGTCATTTTAAATTCGGCCGGAACAACTCCAAGCGCTGCCGCAAGAGAAGCAAAGTTTGGAGTTACGGGTGCTACCAATCTAAGCTTCCAGGCTCTATACTTGATTCTTGTTGAGTTCGGAAAGTTTATGCAGCTTTATGGAAACACTGATGCAGCTGGAGACAAGTCAGATGGAAGTTTTACAAACACTTGTATTTTCACTTACACGCAATCAGATGCTGCTAATTATGTGAATGGCGTTCTTCCCACGTGCAATAGTGCTGGAGGGGATGAGGGGAGTGACTTTCTCGAGTCTCCTGTGACAGATGATGAGATCGATGCAAGACTTTGCGAGGGTATCTACCTATTCAATAATCTTAGAGATATTTTAACCAACGTTACCATTGGCGACAGCAGCACCTTTGGCTCATTAAAAGATGTCGGAGACGTTTTAAATACAATGATATCCGATGCTGAAGCTGCTGAAAGTGGTGGACTCAATGGAGAAGTTGCCTATCAAGACTCAATTCAGATGATTAAAGATATTACCAGTAAAAGTGATTGCGAGGCCCTTCCTAGACAAAGACTAGAGAAGTGGTATGCGATTATCTTTGAAACAGGCCTGCCGGATAACGACTAATGAAAATACTCGCGGCAATAATCCTATTCATCACATGCGCTCAGGCAAGAGAGGAAAGATACCTTGGTAGGAGCGCTCGTGGTGTGCTGATGGGGGATGCATATACTGCAGTTGCCGATGATGAATATACTCTTTTTTATAATCCAGCTATCTTGGGAAGACATGAAGGTTTTTCCTTTTGGCCAATCGATCCATCGATTACTGTTACCAATCCAATGAAAGTGGACTTGGACAGCTTTAGCAACCTTGGATCAGACCCTAGCGATATTGCTGGAGCACTAATGGATGTGCCCATTCATATTGGCTTTGGAGCTGCTCCTGGATTTAAAATGGGCAGGTTTGGATTAAACGCTATTGTAAATTATAACTCGAACTTAAACCTTCAAAACCAAGTCACTCCTATGCTTGATATTGATTATCGCTATGATAGGGGCTTTATTATGGGATACGGATTCCCTTTAAAAAAAGGGCTCTCGGTCGGCTTCGCAACAAAATATCTTAAGCGTGAATCAATTTTTGGAACATACAATCTCACAAGTCCCACTGTAATCGATGCGTTTGCGTCAGGAGAAATCCAAGACATTTTCTCCGCCTTGGGCAAGGTCAATGCTGATGGATGGGGATTTGATTTTGGATTGGATTACCAAGAAAAGTCAGGCCCTCAAACTTTCAGTTTTGGTCTTGCAATGTTGGATGTGTACACCAAACTATCCACCGAAAGCAATCCCGATGATAGGGAAGTCCAACCTCAGCCAATGCAAGTAAATCTAGGTGGAGCTTGGAATGTGGAAGTTGGTCCAGGGATTGATTTTACACTCTCAGGAGACTTAAGAAATCTTGAACAGCAAATGGATTTCATGAGAAGGGTCAGGCTCGGGGTCGAATTTGGGCTTACCCCTGCGCTGTCAGTCATGGGTGGGCTGAACGCTGGCCAATATAGCTATGGCCTAAAGCTTAATTCAGGGATTATGAAGATATACGCAGGGATCTACTCCTATGATATTGGCGAAACTTTAGGTCAGCAAAAATCAGAGAGAGCAGTCATTTATCTGAGTATGTTGGACTTTACATTTGATGGTTAAACTTTTCTGACTTACAATGAATTAACGTTCACCAGTTCTGGAGGAAATTCATTGGCAACACCAAAAACCTTTATTCTTGACACAAATGTTCTACTATTTGACACATCTGCAATTAATAAGTTTGGAGAAAACAAAGTTTTCATTCCTCTTGTTGTTATTGAAGAACTGGACCGGTTCAAAAAAGATCAAAACGAAAACGGAAGAAACGCTCGTTACTTTGCAAGGTTAGTAGACGAGCTGAGAGAAGAAGGATCATTGGTTAAGGGTGTTAAGCTTGCCAATGGTGGAACTCTTCAAATAAGCATTCTTAGAGAGCCTGCTACAAAGCATGCAGGGATCGACCTTAGTATTAATGACAACCTCATTTTGGCCAACGCTTTATATCTTAAAGAGCAGGGTGAGGAGTGTGTTGTTATTAGTAAAGATATTAACTTAAGACTTAAAGGTGATGCTCTAGGGCTTAAAGCCGAAGACTATGAGACAAGTGAAATCACAATTGAAGAGTTGTACTCAGGTCAAAGAAACTTTGAAGTAGATGCCCAAAGGCTTACGGACTTTGAACAAAATAGGTTCTTGGAGCTAAGTGAAGAAGAACAAAAACAATTCTATCCAAATGAATACATGATTGTTCATGAAGAGAACAACCCTCAAAGAAGACAGCTTGGAAGGTACTTTGCCAAAAAGGGAGGGATCGTTCCTCTTATAAAATCTAGAGAGGGTGTTTGGGGAATTTATCCAAAAAATGTCGAGCAACAATTTGCTTTTGACGCTCTAATGAATAATGAAATTAAGCTTGTAAGTCTTGTAGGGAAGGCCGGAACTGGTAAAACACTATTAGCAATTGCAGCAGGTCTTGAGTGTGCAATTACACAACAGCAGTTTTCAAGAGTGCTAGTCTCAAGACCTATTGTTCCAATGGGAAGAGACCTTGGATTTCTTCCTGGAGATGTTAATGAAAAACTAGGCCCTTGGATGCAGCCAATTTTTGACAATATTGACTTTCTTTTTGGGGGCCAAAGAGCAAATAATCAGGCCACTTCTTGGGATGAGCTAATCAATGAAGGGCTTTTACATGTTGAGCCTCTAACATATATTAGAGGTCGCTCCCTTCCTAATCAGTACATGATTGTGGATGAGGCCCAAAACCTTACTCCGCATGAGATCAAAACTATCATTACTAGAGCGGGTGAGGGAACGAAGATCGTTCTGACCGGTGACAGTGAGCAAATCGACAATCCTTATCTCGACTCATTAAATAACGGTTTGGTTTATTCAATCGATAAGCTTAAAAACGTGGACATTGTGGCCCACACTAAGCTTCAGCAAGGTGAGAGATCTCCATTATCAGAGATCGCCAGCGAATTGCTTTAATTGGAAAATGATAACTGAAAGGGACTACCAAAGAAAACACCTAAGGGCGCCGTTTAAAAACAGCGTCCTCTATGTTGATGACAACTTTGCTTTCAAGGCAAGAGCTGTGAACATATCAGAGGGTGGAATGCTCTTGGATCAAGTCCCTCACTTTCCAGAGCCTGGCCACTCAGCTCCTTTAATGATCTCTCTTCCTCAGTATCCATTATTTAAAAATTTTTCACTTGAAAGACTCAAGTCATTCAACGACGAAATCTTAAGGCCAAAGGTTATAAGACTAAACTGTGAAGTGATAAGAAAGTTTGGAGAGTCGAATGCAATTGATGAAGTATTTTCGACAAAGGTCGGGGCCAAGTTTTTAGATCTTAATACTGCGACTAAAAAAGTAATATCCTCTTATGTGGATGTGTTTGCTGGCAATTTGATTTACCTACAAATCCTACTTGATAACATGAACTCCGATGATGAAGGTCTTGAGAAGGTGAGGGAGCTTTCTAAGATCTTAAGCTACGACCCCGACATGAAAATCTCACAACTTAGAAAAGAAATTCACCACGACTATAAGTCACTGCAATGGCTTTAAGATTCTAAGAGCTACAACTATAGAAGTTTTACATTGTTTGTTGTGCGTAGTGTTGTCTTGCTGTACTTAATAAGGCCTGAATATTTCAATGAAAATATATTGGAGCAAGTTATGAAAGTAGCACTTTTTCTTATGGCATTGCCATTTTTGAGTTTTGGACAGGAGAGTGGGGATTATCGTGTAAACTATTTCGACATTGTAGGTGATATGCTTGCTGATAGTCAGGTTCCTGCTATTGAGGATTTACTGAGTAGTCATCAGGTTGGACGTTGTTTCAGTAGGTCTGATCGGGATTCAGTCTCTGGAGGTGTCATAAGCTTTAGTAAAGTTGATTTAGATGTTGGGCCTATCGGCGATAAGTATCCGAAGTATGTTTTTAGATGGGGACTCGATGAGAGTTCTAACAAATATGATGATGTTCCATTTGATAATCTGAATTTTGACTACGTTTACGATTATGTACCTCAGATTGGTGAAGGTCATTACACTTCAAATGTAGAAGATGATCGAGTTAAACTTGGTATCCATGGGGAGTACTTATTACTCGAGAATAATATTGAAGGGGTGGATGAAATCCGGTGCTATTTTTTTAATCCTGGATTTAGTTCAAGCACTCCATTTTAAGTTCAAAAAAAAAATTGGCCCTCAGCACGAGGGCCTTTCTTTTGCCAATCAAGTTATTGATACCATCTAGCAATCTTACTTAGTAATTTAATTATGAGGAATTAGTTAATACTGGTTGTCTTCTAGAATGTTTTTGATTAGTTCTTTTTGATAGTCCAGAAACTCGCCATAGTCGGCGAGCTTGTCTTTGATGTCTTCACCTTTATCAAGTGATTCAAGGATGATTTTTTGAAGGATTTCCAGTCTTAAACAATTGTTTGTGAAATCATGTTTAAGCCTGGCCTTCATTTGAATTAGTGCAGAAGTGGTGAGTCGTCCACTTTGGATTTCAAATTGTCCGCAAAAGTGCTGATTTGCTCTGACATGCTTTGTTCGTTAACTCTATTTGCCAACTCTTCCATAAGCATTGCGCCTTTTAGAAGAAACTCATCATCAAGGTTTTCGTCTTTCATTCTCTCGATGATGTAGTTGGCCTCATGGCGAAGTTCGCCAATCTTAAGCTTTCCAAGGTAGCTTTTAAATTCGCCCTCTTTTCGCTTGAAGTAGATCTCTTCTCTTTTCTCCGCAAGTGAAACAACTTTTTTCATGATACTCCCAATAGCCTTATGGCCTCTTCCCCTCAATATAAAGCAATGATCGTGCCAATTCCCTAATAAAGGCACATGCTTTTTTTCCCTTAAAGCAAGCCATTTATAGGTGTTGGAATACGCTTGTTCAAGGAGCAAAGCTCGTATTTTCAGGGCATTGTAATCTTTACTGTTAATAAGGCGCGAAAAATGAATAAAAATTACATCGTCACTGTGTCACCAGCAAATAATGCCGGAGCTAAATTGTCCCCGGTTTCAGTGATGAAAGGCACTTGGCCGTCTAAGATATATCGATTGACATAAACTCGATATAAGTTATTAATTTAGTTATGTTTTAGAACGAAAAAAAGCTCTCATCAGAGCGAAATATTACTCAAGTTTATCACTATATAATCCGAATAATACGATTGAAATAACCATACAAATGAAAATGAGGTATCAATGACAGCCCCTAAAATGTACATCCCTAATCCTGTAGTTATTGAGCAAACGGCTAGAGGAGAGCGTCAATACGACATTTACTCTAGATTGTTGCTAGATAGAATTATCTTTTTAGGAACAGAAGTTAACGATACCGTGGCAAACCTTTTGATTGCCCAAATGTTGTTCTTGGAGCAAAACGATTCTGAAGCTCCAATCCACTTCTATATTAACAGTCCTGGTGGAAGCGTTTACGCAGGCCTTGGGATTTACGATATTATGCAACACATCTCTTGTCCTGTTTACACTTACTGTGTAGGTCTTGCGGCCTCAATGGGATCGCTTCTATTGGCGGCAGGGGAGAAGGACAACAGATACGCTCTTCCTCACAGTAGAATCATGATTCACCAACCACTTGGTGGAGCTAGAGGACAGGCATCTGACATTGAGATCCAAGCTAAAGAGATTCTAGACCTTAAGAAACAATTGACTCAAATCTATGTGGATCACACTTCAACAGGCAAAAGCTTTGAAGAGTATGAATTGGCAATGGATAGAGACCGTTATTTGAATCCAGGCCTTGCTAAAGAAATGGGCTTAATAGATAACATCATTCAGCCGAAGGGCAAAAGTAAGTCGAAAGATTAGACTAAAATATTGAGATACTTGAAGGAAGCTTATGAGTAACAAAAAAGAGAGCGGAAGCTACGGAACATTACACTGCAATTTTTGCGGCAAATCTCAAAAAGAGGTTAAAAAGCTGATTGCTGGGCCTGGAGTCTACATCTGCGACGAGTGTATCGAGCTGTGTAATGACATTATTTATGAGGATTCAGTAAAGTCTGTTTCCAAGACTTCTCTGGACAATGTTCCAAAGCCACATGAGATTAAGGAGCACCTTGATCAATATGTAATTGGGCAAGATAGAGCTAAGAAAATTATTTCTGTTGCGGTTCACAACCACTATAAGAGAATCACTCACCGTCCTGCAAAAGGCGATGAGGTTGAGTTGGCAAAATCAAACATTCTACTTGCGGGACCTACAGGTTCTGGTAAGACGCTTCTAGCACAGTCTTTGGCGAAGTATCTGAATGTTCCTTTTGCTATCGCAGACGCAACTTCTCTTACTGAGGCGGGTTACGTGGGCGAGGATGTTGAAAACATTATTCTTCATCTTCTTCAAAACTGTGACTACGACATCGAAAGAGCTCAAAGAGGCATCGTTTATATTGACGAGATCGACAAGATCGCTAAAAAGTCTGAAAACCCTTCTATCACTAGAGATGTTTCAGGTGAGGGTGTTCAGCAAGCACTTCTAAAGCTTATTGAGGGAACTATCGCAAGTGTTCCGCCAAAAGGTGGAAGAAAGCATCCACAACAAGAGTTCTTACAAGTAGACACTGGAAATATCCTGTTTATTGTGGCAGGAGCGTTTGTTGGCCTTGATAAAGTTATCGAGCAAAGACAAAACAAAAAGCCAGCTCTAGGGCTTGCAGCTTCTACCAAAAAAGAAGAAAAAGTTGAAAAGTCAGCTATTGAGCAAATGGGTGGAATTGAGCCGGAAGACCTTTCAAAATACGGACTTATCCCTGAATTTATTGGCCGTTTGCCGGTAAATGCCATGCTTCAAGAGCTTGATGAGGATGCCTTAATGCAAATCCTTACCGAGCCTAAGAACGCCATTACAAAGCAGTATAAGAAGCTGTTTGACTTTGATGGACTTGAGCTTGAATTTGAAGAGGAAGCGCTTAGAGAGGTTGCTAAAACGGCAATTAGCAAGAAAACGGGCGCAAGGGGACTTCGTTCCATTCTCGAGCAAACCATGCTTGATGTAATGTACGAAATTCCAGCAAATGAGAAGATTGGAAAATGTGTTGTTACTAAGGATTCTATCCTTGGAAAAGAGCGACCAAAATTAATTGAAGGCGAAAGAAAAAAAACTGAACCGAGTAAGTCATCAATCAAGTCGGCCAAAGACATTGAAAATGCGTCGTAAAGCCTGAATAATTTACCGAATATCTTCGTACTGTAAGATTAAATAAGGGCCTAGGAGTTATTTTCCTAGGCTTTTTTTTTGACCTGCATTCCCTTTTAGGTCACAATAAATATAAGTCGCCGGTTTAGTCCATAGCCGGCTTTTTTGTAGAAGATCATGCGCAGGAGGTGCTATGACGGACAAGAAGTCATCGAACACAAAAAACTATCCCTTATTGCCATTGCGGGATGTAATTATCTTTCCACATATGGTGGTTCCACTATTTGTTGGCAGAGAGAAGTCCATCGCGGCACTGGAAAAGGCTGCTAAAAACGGAAACGAACTGTTTCTAGTTACCCAAAAAGATGCAAGCGTTCTTAACCCTGAAAGGGAAGACGTTTATGATATCGGCACAGTAGTCAATATCATTCAAATGCTTAGACTTCCGGACAATACTGTAAAAGTGTTGATTGAAGGAAAGCACAGAGCAAAAATCAAAGATTTCGAATGCAAGACAGAAGGCTACTTTGCTGACGTTGAGCAATGCCCAGACGAAGCAATGGACGAGGTTGAACTTGAGGCCGTTGTTAGAAGTGTGAAGAACATCTTTGAGTCTTACGTAAAACTTAACAAGAGAATCCCGCCAGAGCTTTTAATGAGCATCTCTTCAATCACGGATCCTTCAAGACTAGCTGACATCATTGTCGCTCACTTGACTATGAAGATTCCTGAGAAGCAAGAGATTTTGGACGCGACAAACGTTCAAAAAAGACTTCAGCTTCTTTTAGAGAAGATGCAAGGCGAGATCGAAGTAATAAATGTAGAAAAGAAAATCCGCTCACGCGTAAAGCAGCAGATGGAAAAATCTCAAAAAGAGTACTATCTGAACGAGCAAATGAACGCCATCCAAAAAGAGCTTGGAAACAAGGATGATGGCAAAGGCGAGCTTGGCGATATGGAAGATAAACTTGCCAAAAAGAACATGCCTCAAGAAGCAAAAGAGAAAGTTGCCAAAGAGATTAAGAAGCTTAAATCAATGTCTCCAATGTCAGCGGAAAGCGCTGTTGTTAGAAACTACGTTGATTGGATGCTTAATCTTCCATGGGACGAGTACACTGAAGACGACAATAGTGTGAAACACGCCAAAAAGGTTTTGGACGACGAGCACTTTGGTCTTGAGGACGTAAAAGAAAGAATTTTAGAATACATGGCCGTAAGGTCACTTGTTGAAGATCCTGAAAAAGGCAACGGAACAATCCTTTGTCTTGCAGGGCCTCCAGGTGTTGGTAAAACATCTATCTGTAAGTCACTTGCAGAGTCCATGAATAGAAAGTTCGTAAGAATTTCTCTAGGTGGTGTAAGAGATGAAGCCGAGATTAGAGGTCACAGAAGAACATACGTAGGCGCTATGCCAGGAAAGATCATCCAAGCGATGAAAAAAGCTGGAAGCGGAAACCCAGTAGTTCTTTTGGATGAGATCGACAAGATGAGCAATGACTTTAGAGGTGATCCAGCTTCAGCAATGCTAGAAGTATTGGATCCAGCTCAGAACAAAAACTTTGCAGACCACTATGTGGAAGTTGAGTATGACCTGTCTAAAGTAATGTTTGTTATGACAGCTAACGATATCTCTAAGATCCCAGGACCTCTAAGAGATAGAATGGAGATCATCCACCTTGCTGGATACACTCCACACGAGAAGCTTCAGATTGCTAAGAAGTACTTAATCAAGAAAGCGGTTGATAACCACGGACTTGGAAAGTACCCAGTAAATATCTCTGACAACGTGTTTATGCACGTAATCCGTTCTTACACTAAAGAAGCGGGTGTTAGAGAGCTTGAAAGACTTGCAAACACGATCGCTAGAAAGATCGCCACAGATGTTGTTACAAACGATGTGGAGCAGGGGAAGAAGTACAACGTGACTATGAAGTCTGTTGAGAAATACTTAGGTCCTTGGAAGTATGAGAGCAAGTCAGTAGAGGAAGAAGCTCAAATTGGTCTTGTTAACGGACTTGCTTGGACAAGTGTCGGTGGCGAGATCTTGAATATTGAAGTTGTAACTGTTCCAGGCAACGGAAAGATTCAGGTTACTGGAAAGCTTGGTGAAGTAATGCAAGAATCTGCAAAAGCTGCACTAAGCTATGTAAGAAGCATCAGCGACAGACTTCAAGTAGACCATGAATGGTACAACAAAAATGATATCCATATCCACGTTCCAGAGGGGGCAACTCCAAAGGATGGGCCAAGTGCGGGTATCACTATGGCAACAGCTTTAACCAGCGCCATTACAGACATCCCTGTAAGACAGGATGTGGCAATGACTGGTGAGATAACGCTAAGAGGGAGAGTTCTTCCAATTGGCGGCCTAAAAGAGAAACTTTTAGCTGCTAAGCAATCTGGAATTCAAACTGTGATCATCCCAGAGAAGAATGCAAAAGATCTTGTTAAAGTTCCAGACGAGATCAAGCAGGGTCTAAATATCCACCCGGTGGATCAGGCCGAAAAAGTTCTTAAGATCGCTCTAGATCTTAAGAAACCAGAGGACTTCATGAAAGAAAGAGCTTTCAAAGTGCTTGATGGTGAAAATGAGGATTCTAGACAGCATGTTGCCAACTAGGCCTTAAAATATTCGATGACTTATGGACATTAGGGGAGGCGTTGGCCTCCCCTTTTTTTTTCAAAAAAACTAAAAAAACGCATTGACAGCAAGAGACTATTTCTCTAAATTATAGGCTCTTAACGAAGTGGGCGTTTAGCTCAGCTGGGAGAGCGCCACCCTTACAAGGTGGATGTCGGCGGTTCGATCCCGTCAACGCCCACCACTTCTTTAAACAATAAATCAAACATTTTTAGATACTACCACCATCATTGATGGTCCAGCTATCGCTTATTAGGTTCGCTCTTGCTGTAGCAGCAGCTCCACCACTTGTATATTGAGAAGAGCCTGCGTGTAGAAACCCTCCAGAACCAGCGGTGGCGTCCAGCTGAATAAGTAAGTTGTCATAATTGGTTGTTGATATTGAAACGCCCTCGAACATTCCGACCATTAGTATTACATTTGTAAATTCCCAGTCAGACATATCTGGGTCTGCATTTGTGGCGTCCTTAAACATTTCATTCATATTAGTTACACTTGAAGTGTCCCAGTTGCTTGTATTTGGGTTTGCCGCAAAAGCATCTCTAAACATTCCACTCATGTCAGTAACATTTGAGGTATCCCAATTTATTGTGTTTGGTTGTGCGACATTTGCATGATCAAACATTTCTCTCATGCTGGTCACATTTGAAGTGTCCCAATTGGTTGTGTCCGGATTTGCATCATAGGCATCTTTAAACATTTCAGTCATATCTGTTACACTGGAGGTGTCCCAATTGCTTGTGTCTGGTGTTGCATTATCTGCCCGTCTGAACATTTCACTCATGTCAGTTACATTGGAAGTGTCCCAGTTGGCTGTATGGGGAGTTGCTAAACTTGCTTCATAAAACATAGCTGACATATTGGTGACATTGGAAGTGTCACCACCGGATACAGTTGTTAAGTTGTCACAACCGTCAAAAGCATTTTCGAAACTTTTCCAACCAACAGTTCCTAGCTCTGAAATTGAAATAATCTTCTCCCTGTCTCCTGAGAAGTTAAAATACCAGGCCTCAACGAGTCCTGAGATTGTGACTGTGTAATCTCCTGCTACGGCATAGGTGTGATCGATGTCAGGATCATTGTAAGAAGTTACTTCAGCTGTATTTCCATCACCCCAGTCCACTGTGAAGTCATAGTTAAAACCACTTCTTAGTGGCAGCTCCACTGTTAGGTCAGGGCTTGATACTCGCCAGGTAGATACGAAAGGGACAATGTTTTTCACAGTTAAGTCTGCGCTTCCTGTGTCAGACGTTGTAGAGTCTCTGACAGTATAAGAAAAACTAGCACTACCTACTCCTGAAGGAGTGAGTCCTACTGTGCATTCTCCAGCTGTGCAAGAGCATGGTGTAGCTATAGAAAGTCCTACAGGATCAGACACACTACAGCTGGTTGGATTTGACACCTCTGAACTGTCATAAATTAGTGTTACTGTTTGTTCCGCTCCATCAATAAGATTGGCAGAAGTACTGCTGCCTTCAGGTAGAGGACTATCTGGTAAAGCCCTTAGCTCGGAAACAATATCGCTAGTGGCCTTGCCACAGCCTGAAAAAATAAGACTCAATAGAATTAATAAACTAGCTACTTTCATATTGTTTACTCTAACCTCATACCAATCTAGTCGGAAAAGGTTTAAAAATCTTTAATTTAAAACGTTAACCACTTGAAAGTACGCACTCTCGAAGAGGTTGGACCAGAAATCGATTCGAGCTACTTGGTTCAGTGGCGGAAGTTATTGGCACTTAGTGACTAAATACTTCCATTATCGGTAAATACCCAGCCATCGGTTTCAAGTTGTGCCTTCGCTGCAGATGATGCACCTGAATGTTGTAGAGTACCTACATTAATCTCTGCAGTTGTGGTGGCCGTAGCGTTTAGACTTATTAAAAGGTTGTCATAATTCGTAGTAGATAGGCCCGAACCTTGAAACATTTCACCTCTTGCATAGGATAGATCAAAGCGTGTAACACTTGAAAAGTCCCATGTACTAGTATCAGGATCTGCGTTTGTTGCATTAGTAAACATGCCACTCATATCGGTTACACTAGAAGTGACCCATCCACTCGTGTTCGGGTTTGCACTTGTTGCACCATTGAACATATCTGACATATTCGTAACATTAGATGTGTTCCAGCTACTGGTGATTGGGTTTGCATTCGTTGCGCCACTGAACATTGCAGACATATTTGTTACACTAGAAGTATTCCAACTACTGGTGTTGGGGGTTGCCGCAGACGCATTTAAAAACATGCCACTCATATTGGTAACGCTTGAAAGGTTCCAACTGCTCACATCTGGGTTGGCATTATTTGTCGCTGCAAACATAAAATTCATATCCGTAACGTTGGAGGTGTTCCAACCGC
Source organism: Halobacteriovoraceae bacterium (assembly GCA_002711995.1). Classification (GTDB taxonomy): domain Bacteria; phylum Bdellovibrionota; class Bacteriovoracia; order Bacteriovoracales; family Bacteriovoracaceae; genus UBA845. The sequence continues at coordinate 271,516 of PASN01000013.1, forward strand.
TCACGTTAGGGTTGGCCATTGTTGCGTCATAAAATAGCCTTCTCATGCTTGTAACATTAGATGTATTCCAACTAGTTGTATTCGGTGTGGCCGAGTGGGCACTTTCAAACATTGAAGACATTGTTGTAACCTTAGAAGTGTCCCAGCCACTTGTATCTGGATTGGCATCAAATGCCCTGTAAAACATGTTACTCATATTGGTTACGTTGGAAGTGTTCCATCCGCTTGTGTTTGGTGTTGCAACTTCCGCATAATAAAACATGGACGCCATATTGGTTACCTGTGATGTGTCCAAACCACTTGTGTCTGGCCTTGCTAAACGAGCTTGCTGAAACATGTAACTCATATTTGTCACATTTGATGTGTCCCAACCACTAGTGTTTGGGTTGGCTACACTTGCACCATAGAACATCCTCCCCATATCAGTTACGCTAGAGGTGTCCCAACCACTAGTATCGGGTGTTGCTGATACTGCACCCGAGAACATGGAGGACATATCAGTTACTTTGGAGGTGTTCCATCCGCTGGTATCGGGGTTGGCCAAATCGGCTAACAAAAACATTGATGACATGTCTGTGACATTAGATGTGTTCCATCCGTTAGTGTCGGGAGTCGCAGCATCTGCATCGTAGAACATTGAATTCATATCTGTAACTTTAGATGTGTCCCAACCACTGGTGTCAGGATTCGCGAGGTCTGCACCAGTGAACATGCCACTCATGTTAGTAACATTTGAAGTATCCCAATTGCTGGTGTCTGGAGTTGCAGCATCCGCATTCCAAAACATGTTAAGCATGCTAGTAACTTTGGAAGTGTCCCAGCCGCTAGTGTCTGGATTTGCCTGACTTGCGAACATAAACATCGTGGCCATATTTGTAACATTTGATGTATCCCAGCCACTTGTATCAGGGGTTACAAGGGAAGCATTGGTGAACATCATTAACATAGTTGTGACGTTCGAAGTTTCACCACCCGAAACCGTGGTTAATTGACTGCATCCATGGAAGGCACGCTCAAAGCTTTTCCATCCAACAGTACCTAGTTCCGAAATTGAAATTATCTTATTTCTGTCTCCCGATGAATTGAAATACCATGCTTCAACAAGTCCAGAAATTGTAATGACTTTGTCTCCCGCTGAACCATATGTATGAGTAATATCTGGATCGTTATAAGAGGTTACTTCGTCCGTATTTCCATCACCCCAATCAACAGTGAAGTTATAATTAAACCCATTCCTTAGAGGTAGTTCAACCGTTAGGTCTCCAGGTGTGACCCTCCAAGTTGAAACAAAGGGAACCATATTAGTAACTGTTATGTCGGATTCTCCAGAAGCGACTCCTTCTGTTCCAGAAATTGTGTAATCAAAACTAGCACTGCCTGTTTCAGTTGGTGTTACTCCAACTGTGCAGACTCCAGCAGTACAAGAACATGGGGTAGTGATAGCAATTCCAACAGGGTCAACTATGCTACAGCTAGTTGGATTTGAGATTGTTGAGCTGTCGTAATTTAATGTGACAGTTTGTTCATGAGCATCAATAAGAGTCACAATCGTTTTGCTACCTTCCACAAGGTCTCTCAACTGGTTTGTCACATCGCTTGTGGCACCACCACAGCTGGTTAATATGAATGAACTAATAATTAAAAAAGTGTTGGTAAATTTCATGAACATATCTTAACCCCGTTATAATCTACACGGAATCAATTAAGAAAATCTTAACTTAAAAATGCTAAAGTATTGTAATCTAGTGAACTCTAAAACTGGAAAATTAAAATCATAAAGGCTGATGGCAAGGTTTTGTGCCATAATTGGCCTAGATTGAGCCACCATCAGTGATTGCCCAACCATTGGCTATTAAGTTCGATCTGGCAGCCTCAGCTGCACCGCCTACATTATATTGAGTAGAGCCAACATCAAGACTTAGAGCAGAACCAAGAGCTGTGGCTTCTAGACTTATTAGCATGTTGTCGTAATTGACTGTGGATAACGCCGCCCCAGTAAACATGTTTGATAAGGCAGTCACACTCGAAAAGTCGCATCCTGACATATCTGGATCGGCTAAGCTCGCATTATTAAACATACCCATCATGTTGGTGACACTCGAAGTGTTCCAAGCACTAGTATTAGGGTTGGCCGCATGGGCGTTGTTAAACATTTGGGACATGCTTGTCACATTAGAAGTATCCCATCCAGATGTGTCTGGATTGGCAATGTTTGCGTAAGCGAACATATGGCTCATGTTTGTAACATTAAAAGTGTTCCAATTTGTTGTATCTGGATTTGCTGCTGGTGCATTATAGAACATATCGCTCATGTCTGTAACATTAGAGGTATTCCAGCCACTCGTGTCAGGGGTTGCCGAAGTAGCACCCCGAAACATGTAGTTCATATCAGTCACATTGGATGTGTTCCAATTACTTGTGTCTGGATTTGCGGACGTTGCACCGTAAAACATTGTGTTCATATCTGTGACAGATGATGTGTCCCATGTGCTGGTATTTGGATTGGCAGAACTTGCTAAAGCAAATACTCCGGCCATATTGCTGATGTTGGATGTATTCCATCCGCTAGTGTCAGGATCTACTAAAGGTGCGTTATAAAACATGTAACTTATGTCAGTGACACTTGAGCTTACATCACCCGATACAGCTCCAAGATTACTGCAACCAAAAAAAGCGTAGTTAAAACTTAACCAACCAACGTGGCCTAGATCGTTAATAGAAATCAGCTTATCTTTGTCTCCAATATTATTGAAGTACCATGTCTCAACTAGACCAGAAATTGTAATGGTATAGTCCCCAGCAGAAGCGTAGCTATGATCAATATCTACATCGTTGTAGGCAGTCACTTCCGCTGTGTTCCCATCACCCCAATCAACAGTAAAGTTGTAATTAAAACCACTTCTAAGAGGCAGGGTAACTGTGAGGTCACCATCCCCGTAAGAAACATCTCCCACACGCCAAGTTGATACAAACGGAGGAGGAGATACGATATTAAAAATTCCTGACGCTGTATTGGAGCTTTTTCCATTTGAGAAATATCGATAATCAAAGCTTGCCACGCCGATGTAGTTTACGGTTCCAGTCAGGCCTACTGTGCATCTGCCGGCGTTGCAGGTGCAAGGTGTTGTTTCTGTAACATTTTGAAGATTTAAAACTTCACATGAAGTGGCGGACGAACCCATGATCGGGAGGTTAATTAACTTTTCTGTTTCTTTTATTACACTTGGCCCATTGTAGTTTTGGGCGTACCTACCTGGAGCAATGTACGTCTCACCAGGAAGCACATTGCAGCCAACTAAGATAAATATTGTGAATATTAGAAGTATGCGGATACCTGACATTGGTTATTTATCGGTTGGGTATACGGGGTTCTTAAGTGGCCTTAGGTTTAAATTTCTAGATAGTAAGGGAGTTTAGTTAGAGGACTAAAGGGAGAAAATGTTTAGACTTTCTTAACAGGTTAGTTCGTCGGTATTAACCAGTTTGCTAATGATTTTAGGACTGCCATCGTTAATGAGTCACCAGAAGGCGATCCTGGTTCGATATTTATTTGTTGGAGCCTTTCTAAAGTGCTCATTAGGAACTGAGTGTTGTCAGGCAAATCTTGTTCAATTTGTGATAGAACTTGGGATGCTTTTAAAAAGGCCATCGAATGTTGTGAGGGAGTTGTTCCAGCTATTGCGTAGGAAGATGCAATCTCTTTAAGAAGTGTTTTAAGTTTAATTAGCTTTTTATGTTCAAGCTCTGGAACTCTATCGACGTTATCGAACGCCCAAGCTTTTATTTCTTCTAAGTAGGACTCATAGGCATAGAAAGTTGTTACTGAATCTAGCTCATAGCCCCATCTGCTTTTTTTTACATTTACGCCTTGGCACACCACTTTTATTGCATCTTCCAGAGGACTATTAATTAGCACCTCTGACTTTTCAGTTATTTGTTCTTCACCATTGTTTCCGATGCAAATGTATTTGCATGTGAACTTGACCGTCTTTGGATAGGCCGCTTCAAAGTTTGAAGTCAAATACCGCTTGGAGAAGGGCTCTGCTTCACAATGCCCATAGGTCTGGGCATAGATTGAGGTGGTAGCGCTAATTGCAAGCAGGATGAATATCTTTACTTTGTTCATACTTTCTAGTTTCTGGATTAAAAATAAATGAGCTGTCCCACTCAAAACATTTAATAGCCTTTTGGGTCAAGTCTGTGCTTGGAGCCTCCACCATTGTTGGCACGTCCTCAGTTTTTAAAATACATGTCTTAAATTTTTTAAAGAGGTATTCGATGAGTAGAAACCATTTAACTCCGGGTAGTGCTCATAGAATGCAGTGCTTGGCATGTCTCTAATGTAGAGCTGGTTATGTGGAGGAGTTTCCTCATAAAAGTAGTTCTCTGTTGAATGGTGTGTGCTGTCTTTGACTGTGTTCCATCTGTACAGGCCATGACGATCTTGTTCATGTGAGTTGTAAACTGGATCCGCATCTACTGAGTCGATTACCCATTCAGTATGTTTAAAGGGAACAATCTCATCAAAAAACTCTCTAACTATGCCTTCAGCGATAAGGCCTTGCCCATGTTTTTCAATATATTGAAACCTGCAGCCCTTAATGTATTGAACAATTACGAAGTCTCTTAGATATTCAGGTGAAGTTGTTTCATAGATCGCGTGCATCTTGGTGCCTAGATTAAACTTGCCGTCACTTAGATTTACCCTGTAGTCGCTAACTTTTATTTTAAACTCTTTGAGCTTTTCGCTTTCGGTAGGTTTAAAACTTTCAGACTTAATAAGTTTGGATGTTACGCTCCCAGCAAGAGAGTAGGTGGAAGCTAAAGCAGTGGCGAGCAAAATGATCTTCATCTGGACTCCTTTGAAGTTCAGACAATCTCATTGTTTTGAATCCACAGCAAATGAATCGTCTAGAGTCTGTAAGGAATATACTGGTAGCCCGTGTAATAATTACATATTAAATATAGGGACGATTCCACGTGTCCTCTTCCATATCCTCAAGCTCTTCCTCAATAAGGTGCTCATCCTCTTTGGATAGAAGCTCTTTTGCAAAGTCAAAGATTTCGTCCTCTTCTTCGTCAAAGTGGGCCTCTATGATTTCTTTGAAGTCCTCTAAGTTTTTTAAGAACAAGTCGCTGTCCATAGATGTGTTTTTTAGAGTCTCAAGTTTTTCATTGGCCTGATCATGCTCTTTTCTAGATTTTCTAACCTGCGCTCTTGCTTCCTTGTCATTAGTTTCTGAAAGAACTTGGTAAAGGGTTTGTTCCTCTGAGTTGGTGTGGGAAACTAGAAGCCTTTCAAGCTCCTTTAACATCCTCATTCTCTTTTCAATTTGAGAGTTGTCCGTCTCCATTAGTTCTTCGATTGTGTCCCTGATGTTGTGGTGATCATCCAAGATCTTTTCGTAAATATCCATGGCCCCTCCTTGTATAAACAATCTCAAAGTTCAAGATCTTCCATTGATCTTTAGGGGAGGTCTTTTGCAACCAAGAGGCCAACTTTTTTGCTTTTAAATCTTACTGCTTTGCAATGTTTTTTAATGTTGCACTTTGTCATGACTAATTTTCTTAATGTGCATTGCGGCAAGCTTGAATTTAAACTTTTAAAGCCTGACAAAAGTTAAGAACAGGCTTGAAAGAACATGATAAGATTATTTATAAGGCTATACCTATGTGAAACAGTCTGGTTTCAGCCGGAAAGTTTTGGTAGGGTTTGTATGAAGGCCTCAAGTGGTAAACTGTACTAGGATACTACTTGATAACGAGAGAGAACACATGAAAAACTTTATAGGTCTGGGATTGACCCTTTTATTGATCACAGGATGTGGCGACTTATTTATGGGAGACAAGGAAGATAAATCTATTTCCTTGGAAGCATTCTCCTGCGATCTGGATACCAAAGCTTTCTCAAAAATTCTTGAGCACAATATTAAAGGCGACATCATTTGCCTTCAGGAAAAGATCCAGGCGTTCATCGATTTGGTAAAGACCGATAGGCCTGGTTACATTTCTGAAAAAACCCTGGTTAACTTTGTTGAAAATGGCCCTTTGGATTTAGGTGATGAAGATTTGTCTCCAGTTATTGAGGCGATCTTTGATCTTACACATCTAATACTTGGAGGTGACAGGGGATACATCTCTAGAGCTGACTTTGATAGAATTGTTGCCTTTCTAATTGAGTTCAATAAAAACATCTTTCCAGTTTACGATATCTTTTCCAATGAGAACGAACTTGATTGGGGAGACTATGATCGAAATAGAAAGATCGTTAGAAAGTATTTCGTTATTATCTCCCAAGAAATAAGACACCTTTTAAACTTAAATAGAAGAGGGGTGTATCGAATTGATATTCACCAATTCCTAGATCGCTTTTTCACTGAAGAGCCTGAGATTGCTGACAAAATAAAGTCAATGATGTGGCTAAAGAGAACCTTTCTTGGTGGACAAAGCGATGCCCTCACACATATTGAGCTGGACAATGCTCTCGTGAAACTCCCTGAGTTGGGCGAAGTGGCCTATGACCTGGTGAAGTTTGGAAGCTTTGGATTTAAAGATGACGCTCAATCTATGATTGATGATGTTTATCTCAAAGATCTTCAAACCATCAAAAGAAACCTCCACTTTGGAAGAGACAGCTACGAGGCCTTGTTTACCGTAACAGATGTTCTTGACTCAATAGGCAAACTCGAAGTTGATATAGGCTTTGACCTCACTCAATACCCTCAAGAGATTATGAAACTCAAAGGAACTTTACTTGGAAGCAATGGTGAGTTCTTTAGTTCTGTTGAAGTGGTTAACCTTTTAGACCATCTTTCAAATATACTAGAAGAGGGAAGCTTCTTCTTTAGAGTATATGCAATGTATGAGGAGGAGCTAAACTCCACAGCTCCTGTTACAAATGACTTCTCTGACTTTCCTGTTGATACCTCTTTAGAAGAGCAGTACCTGGAGAATTTCTCCAAAATAGCTAATCAGTATAGGTTTTTTAAAGGTGACTATCGAGCTCCTTACTTCAGCTTTGAACATTATAGAAACCCACTTGCGATTCTTGAAATCTCAGCTTTGGAATACTTAGTGAAGATCGTCATGAAAGAGTACGGTGCTCCAAGTGAAGGCGCTCGCGGTGGCTACCACATGACTCTTGAGGAAACTATAGCCCTAATGCAGGACTATAGAAGATTTTTAAGAGATCAAGGAATTGTGACTATTGGAAAAGTAATGGGCGGGGAAGTTGTTGGAGCTGCTGAGAACTTAGTTCTAATGTCCACACTTTTCCAGTATCAATCCAATGGCTGTGACGATTACGTTTGCATGGAGGTTCCGGAGATCACTGAATTTCTTGTAACTCTATTTACGGCGTTAAGTGTAAAAGACTTCTTCACTGAAGAGATGCAAAAAGTTTGCTCTGACGAGGTTGATGAATACAACAGAATATACCCAGACTGCTTTAGAAGAAACTTTGTGAATGTGCTTGAGACACCCAATCCTGAGGATGAATTCAGATCGCTGTCTGACTATATGCCGCTTCTTTCTTCATACATCGTTGAGCTTACCGACGACCTTCCTGCAGGGACTCCTCCTACAGAGTCAGAAGGGTATATGAAGTTTTTAACTGAAACAGAGTCGTTTACAAGAACTTGTAGATACTATGACGAGGGCGAAACTGAACCAGTTCCAATGAAGGCCAATGACGCATTTGCGGTTTTTGCTGGAATGCTTAATGTTGAAAGCACTCTTTTAAAATTTGATAAAAACCAGAACAACAAGCTCGATGGCTTTGGCAGAAATAACGAGGTGCTTGAAGCTTACTACAGCACTTACCAAGGCGCGATTGAGGCCTTGGTTGCGGAGCAGGGTGGACCTCTCCTAACCAAACTTTCGAGACAAATTTTTCAATATCTAATTAAATATGGAAAAGTTCCTGAGACTGACAACATTGGGTCTATTAAAGACTTCGTGAAATTCTTGTTTAGCCGCTACAAGAATGCAGATGCCACAAGAACCACGATCTCCACAATTTTAAAAGTTTTGGGAGAGCAAAACGCTGGTGAAAATTATTTTAAATGTGAAGAGTGTATGAGAGATCCGAACACTGAATGTGTTCCGGTCAGCGGTTACACTGACCAAAATGGCGAAGTCGTCTGTGAAGATGATCCTTGGGAGTAACTTCTACTGAAGTTGCTCCTCAAACATCGTTTCTGAAACAAAAGTTGGAGCTGGAAGATCTTCTTCCAAAGCGGTTTTAAAAGAGGCCGGAACCTGAATTGCTTTGTACTTTTTGCCGTTGCTTAGTCTTATCCAATAGCCTTCAACAACTTTCTGGTCATTTGTGGTCATTCTTATCGGCTTAATAGATACAATATGGTCTGGGTTGATTAGCATATCAACCACTTCGCTTCTTTGGTGTGCTTCGCTATGATTCATGATCATAAATTTTTGAAAAGTCATCTAGTACCTCTTTAGTTTTCTGAAGAGAGTATAGCAATGTCTTTTGTGCGCTGCAGTTGGTTTGTAAAATTTTCAGAATTTGGCTAATAGTTCACCTTTTCTAGAGAGGAGAGGACCTTGGCCGTGAGCTTGTTGTTTGTATTTTCCGACTGAATTAAAGGGTTGGGAAGTTAAAAGTGTTTGAATTTAAATGCGCCAAGGTCTCTGAACTGGCCCATGAACACAGTGGTTTCGTTAGTGTCAAAAAAATCGACACTGTGGTTAAATATTTCATAACGTTCCATCCTTGATACGTCGTGCCGCTTTTTAGCGCTATTTTAAAAGTATAAGGTAAAATTAATGCTATGAAAAATTTTGACCCCAAGGCCATGAAATCTCCAAAGAACTACTTGAACCTGGTTTCAAAAGAGACTGGTCTTCCAAACGCCCTTGAAAGAAGAAAAAACATTGTTGAACAAATGTCAGAGCTCAATTCTAAAGGCCTTGATTGCTTCAGCTGCTCTGGCATGTGTTGCACACATCAATACAACTCAATGCAGGTGGACCCTGTTCAGGCCTTGGAGCTTTTGGCATGGCTTGAGAGTGAAGGCCGACTCAATGATGAACTTATAGAAGATCTAGAAGAGGTCATACTTGAATATCGCTTAAACAAAGACTTTATGATTGGACGAAACAGAGAGTTTCGAAGAAAGTACACCTGCCCATTTTTCATGAAGAAAAGTCAGGGCTGCTCGATAAGCCGCGCGGTAAAGCCCTATGGCTGCCTAGCATTTAACCCTCTAGAGAAAAATGTCTCCACCGAGGGCAAGTGCGCATCCAACTTGGATGTTCTAATTGAAAGAGAAAATAAAAACTTAGAGACTGAAGAACGGGCAAATGAATTGATATCAAACGAGCTTGGGCTTTATTGGAAAAAGAAGAGTATGCCTTTTGCTTTGCACGAAATAATTAAGGCACTCTTGAAACCATAAGAAATTTACCAAATGTTAAAAAAATGCACACAAAAATTCATATGTTGTTATAATCAGCCTAACAACATCCTAAGGAGTAACTAATGACTAGAAAAGTAAGGGCGGCTGCCAAGCTAAACAATTACAAATCTCCAACAAGAACTTTTGACGTTCCTTCAGACGTAAACGGAAACCCTCTAAGAGTAAGCGAGTACTTTGGAGAGAGCGTATTTGACTACCAAAAGTCTGACATTCTTACCAAGCAGGATAAAAAGGATATTCAGGATATTATTAGCAAGAATAAAGACCTTACAAAGGATATGGCGGACAAGTTTGCAAATGCTGTTCTTAACTGGGCAACTGCAAAGGGCGCAACTCACTTTACTCACTGGTTTCAGCCTCTGACAGGATCAACTGCTGAAAAGCACGACGCTTTCTTTTCTATTGAAAACGGTCAACCAGTAGAGAGACTAAGCGCTTCACAGCTTATTCAAGGTGAACCAGACGCCTCCTCATTTCCTCACGGTGGCTCAAGATCTACTTTTGAGGCGAGAGGGTACACTTCTTGGGACTTTTCTTCTCCAATCTTTTTGAGAAGCAATGAAAACGGAAAGACTCTTTGTATTCCTACAGCGTTTGTTTCCTACCATGGCGAAGCGCTTGATATTAAAACGCCGCTTTTGAGATCAATCACACAACTTTCAAATATTGCAACTAAGTTTTGCAACCTAGTTGATAAGTCTGAAAAGAAAGAAGATTTTGAATACGTTGAAGTCACAGCTGGATGTGAACAGGAATACTTCTTGGTGGACAAAGGACTCTTCTTTGAAAGACCTGACCTCGTTATGGGGGGAAGAACTCTTTTTGGAGCGATCACTTCAAGAAACCAGCAATTGGAAGATCACTATTTTGGAACTGTTCCTGATAGAGTTATGGCCTTTATGCAAGAGGTTGAAGTTGAGCTTTACAAGCTTGGCGTTCCTGCAAAGACAAGACACAACGAAGTTGCTCCAGGGCAGTTTGAAATTGCGCCTATATTTAACAGAGCAAACGTAGCTGCCGATCAAAACCAAATTATTATGGCAACTATGCAATCAGTTGCAATAAGACACGGATTTGTGTGCCTTCTACATGAAAAGCCATTTGGCGGAATCAATGGATCAGGAAAGCATTTAAACTGGTCAATGTCTGACTCTAGAGGAAAGAACCTTCTTGAGCCTACAGACAATCCCCACACAAACTACAGATTCCTTGCGGTAGTTGCAATGATTTGTGAAGCGATTAACAGACACGGAGCAAATCTAAGAACGGCCATTGCAGGACATGGCAATGACCATAGACTTGGCGCCAATGAAGCCCCTCCAAGCATCATCTCGATTTTCTTGGGAGACACTCTTACAGCTATCTTTGAGGCCTACAGCAAAGGTGAAAATTACTCTAAAGAAGGCGAGGACTTCCTTGACCTAAGAGCTGATCAACTTGCAAGACTTGTAAAAGACAACACTGATAGAAATAGAACTTCACCGTTTGCTTTTACTGGAAACAAATTCGAATTTAGAGCAGTTGGATCATCTGCCAACGTTGGTATTCCTATGACAATTCTTAACTCTGCTGTGGCGGACGTTATGAATGACATGAACGTAAGAATTGAAAAAGAGCTTGATGAAGGCAAAGAAGTTGATGACATCTTAAAAGGCATCATTAAAGACCTTTACACCAACTCCAGCAAAGTTGTTTTCAATGGTGACGGTTACTCTAAAGATTGGGAAATTGAAGCTGAGAAAAGAGGCCTTCCAAATCTTAGAACCACTGCGGACGCTTTAAGCGTTATTGCAGATCCAAAGAGCAACGAGTTTCTAACCAAGCTTGGTGTTTACACTTCAGCGGAGCTTGAGACTAGATACAATGTAAGAGTTGAAAGGTATGTGAAGCATAGACAAATTGAGTTCAACACTCTTATCAATATGGTTAACAAAGATATTCTTCCAGCTGCGATTGAGTATAAGAAGCAGCTTGCCGAATCCATTAACATGCAAAAGCAAGTTGGAGTTGAGGCCAAGGTGGATATGTCCATATTAAAAGAAATCAACGAGAAAGTTGAAGCGCTCAAGGCCGACAATGAAAAACTTGATTCCATGCTTGAAACAATGGGAGAGGAGGACATTAAAGCGGCTGAGAAAATTGCCAAAGAGATGATGCCTCTTTCTGAAAAAATGGCCGACACTATCGCCTATCTTGAGGAGAATGTGTCTGAAGAGCTTTGGTCATTGCCAACCTATTACGATATGCTATTTATCAGATAATTTCGCTTTTAAAGGGGTCCCATCTCTTGGGACCCTTCAAAATTTATTTCCCTACAAAATCACTCTCATAAAAATCATTACATAATAGGACTTATCCGCGGCTAATTAGGATATTTTAGTTGGTACTCTTTTTGCTTCGTTGTGAGCAACTATCAAAGGAGTATTAAATGAAAAGACTACTATTTCTATTCACTTTACTTTTAAGTTTTTCCTTGTTTGCCAGCGAAACAGTAAAAACTAATATCTATAATCTGCTTGATCCACAGAGCGGGGACACTGAGTATGTTCTCTTTGCATCCAATGGGTTTGTTTACGGAATCCCTGCTCAGGACCAAGGGCTTGCAGATAAAGCAAGGGAGGCCGTGGCCGGTGGCTTTCCTATTGAGTTAGTTCTTCTTGAGCAAACCGAGGAGGAGATTAAAAACAATGAAAGAGCCTCAGTAAAAGACATCAATGTTCTTGTGAATGAAACTCCATTCGCATCCCATTTTATGCCAAGAATGGAAGCACCTGCTTTTGTTGATCCTGAAACCTACATTACACCTATGAGCAATTTTTCCGTAACGAGGATTTCTCAGTCTCAGGCCAACAGTTTGTTCCGCTCTATGAGAAACGACCTAAGAAGCAAGTCCCAATGTTATAACCGAGCGCACGTTTGGAGTTGGGAGATCTATAACAAATATAGATACAACACTGGCAAGATGTTTCTCTTCTTCACTAGAAAGTATATCAATGAGTACCGGTATAAGTGGTGGTTCCACGTGGCGCCATTCATTAGCACAACCGGCAGAAGCCAATACGTGGTTCTCGACAGACAGTATTTCTCAAGCCCAAGGGTTATGCATAGCTGGACAGACGCCTTTATGAAAAATAATGCACATTGCCCTGTCTTAACAAGATATTCAGCTTATAGTAGAAATCAATATAAAGAATACTGCTACCTGATTCCAGCATCAATGTATTATTGGCAGCCATGGAATTTAGATTACTTGGAGAGATACCGTCAAACAAGAAGATCTTTTTACCAGCGAGACATCAACCACGCCTATAGAGACGCCCGTGGATGGTGGCCTTGGTAATGTGTTAAAAAAATTAAGCTTAATTGCATTAATGACTATAATCGCCTCCTGTGGATCACCCGCTGGAGGCGATCCAGTTGACGGGGTTGCGACTGGAGATCACCGCATATTTGTAACTTCTCAAAAAAACTCTGGGAATTTCGGCGGATTGGCCTCCGCAGACAGTTTTTGTCAAACGGCGGCTTTAAATGCGGGACTCTCTCGAACTTACAAGGCAATAATGAGCGATGCCACAAATAGCGCCAAAGACAGACTCACTTTGCTTGGGGCCGTCTATATTTTTGAATCAGCAACAAACAGGTCTAAAGTCGTTGATCTAGGTGTGGATCTTTGGAGCTCTACTCTTCTTAGGCCTATTGATAGGGATGAAAACTTCAATACTTACACCGGCCAAGTGTGGACAGGGACCCAGTCCGAAGGAACCACAGGCATTGCTTCCAGCTGCAGCTCATGGACTTCTGACTCTTCAGGGGACTCCGGAACTGTGGGGGACACAGCATTCTCAGATGACAGATATATAGAGCTTGGCATGGATCAGCCTTGCGATGAACTTAAACCAATCTACTGTATCAGCCAGTAATTTCTACATTTTTTTAAAAAAAACAAAAAAAATACTTTATTTTTTAATCATCCTTAGGTAATTACTTTTTCCGAAATGAACATTCTTTAAATATAAGGGAGCTCGTTTGAGATTTTGAACTGAATCTGTAACTATCAGATTTACTAGAATCGATCTCGAATTAGTTATCCTACAAGTTTTGGTTAGGCCCTCCTTTTTGGAGGGCTTTTTTTTTTCTAAAAACTAACTTCTTTCTTCTCAATAATAGAACTTAAAGGAAGCTCAGAGTAAAGGTGAGGGAAGCCGCTCTCGATACGTAGATCCCAATCAGATGATGGCTGTATTTCCAGTAAAATTAAGTCCTTTGATCCTTTGAAAAAGCGCTCACCAGTTTCTTTTACCTGATGCTCAAAGGATAAATGAATAAATCCCTCACTCTTCAAAGAAGGTGGCGCGTAAGTGCCAGTTGATAACGCCTTTTCAAAAAGACCTTTCTCCGCAATGTGAAATAGCTTTCCACTTACAGTGGATGCAACTTTGGATACTGGAATATCTAGGGAGCACTTAAAGTGTCCAAGCGGACACTCTTTTTTTCCGTGAAGTCCACATGGTTGACACTCCAGTCGAGGAGTTCTGGTCACCACAATGGAATCTTCGGCCAGTGGAGTGTACCCAAACTCCGGTATGGTGGAGCAAAAAATTGCTGTTGTTTTTGCGTTCACGCTGGATGCAAGGTGCAGGGGAGCGGAGTCATTAACGAAAACTCTGTCAGCATCCTTCATCAATCTTGCTGACTCTGGAAGAGATAGTTTTCCAGCAACATTGTGGCAATTGGAGACCCCATCGATTATTTTATCAATATTTTCTTTATCGGAAGGCGCACCTATGAAAAATAGCTGAAAGTCTTTGGATAAGCTTTTTGCAAGCTCTGTCCACTTCCCAAAAGACCACTGTTTTGTGAACCAAACGCTTGTGGGGGCGAGCACAATGTAAGGTGTTTTCTCTTTAGTTAGCTCAGCTATCTTTCTATTGATTTTCTCATTAAAGTAAAGCTTAGGTCTAACCACATCTGAAGGATTAAGCTCTTCTATGGCCGGAACCAATAACTGAGCGTTTCTTTGCACTTCGTGATAAGGGCCAGTGGCCGTTGAATGTGGAATCTTATGATCTATTTTATGGGTAAACAGAAAACTTGCGGGGTTTTGTTTAAAGCCTATTTTGTGCTTCGCTTTTGAAAGGCCTGTGGCCAGTCCACTATTTAAAAATCTTTGTATGTTAAAAACCGCAAAGTAATCATTATTTCTAATTTGTTTAATATTTTGAATTAGGCTTGAAAGTTTTCTCTTTTTGTTCCAAATAAGGACTTCATTAATATATGGATTGTTTTGTAGAAGGGACTCGTTTCCCTTTCGGACAAGTATATCGATTTTCCAGGCAGGCCGATGCTTGTGTATGGACTCAATCATTGAAGTCGCAAGGATGACATCACCGATAAATGCCGTCTGAATGACAAGAACTCGTTTCATTTTTTCTGTAGCTGCTCTGGGAAGGTTTCCCCCGCATGCATTCTCATTACTTTTACATTCCTAATAAATACATTCCACGCGCCAAAGCATGAGATTATGAATCCAGGCCTTCCGTCCAAGAAGCCTTTTTGAAGGACGTATCTTTTAAGAAAAGCAAAGAATGGCTTAATTAGAAGGTGGTAGGCAGTGACCTTTTTTATTTTATTCACTCTATCCAGAGCGGCCCATGTGGTGTATCTCTCACCCTTTCTAAGGTGTGAGATGAGACCCTTGCCTTTATAAGTGTCGTGGATGAGCTTGTTCTTTAGTCTACCTATAGGGCCATCAGCCTCAATTTCAGCGTGAACGTGCTTGTCTTGGTATTTGCATTTGCTCTTTCTAAATAAGCGAATAACAGCATCGCCTTTCCAAACATGTTTAAGCTCTTGATCCATGAAGTAGTTGGTCCTTCCAATCCAGAAGGCAACTTCTTTAGGATTTGAGGCCACAGTATCTTTGATTTCTTTTACTGTCTCAGGAAGGGTTCTTTCATCGGCATCTAAAAGAAAGATCCAGTCATGTTGGGCCTGGGGAATTGTCCAGTTTTTCTGCGCTGCGCTGTGCACATATTCATGTTCTAAAAGCTTCACATGAGGAAAACTCTTTATAATTTCGACTGTTCTATCAGTGCTAAAAGAATCAACACAGATTATTTCATCTGCGAATTCGCATGATTTGATTGCGTCAGCGATATTACGCTCTTCATTAAAACAGGGGATGATTGCAGTGATTTTTTCCATAAGCATATATATACATCCTATAAAGGCATTTGTAATCCTTAAAAGGCGATGTGCAACATCAATGATTTCAATAGACTATTGCGACTAGTGGATGGAAAGAGTATCATTATATTGTTGGAAAAAAGTGGTGCTCGGGACGAGACTTGAACTCGTACGGGCCATAAGCCCACAGGATTTTAAATCCTGGGTGTCTACCAATTCCACCACCCGAGCGTTTTGGTGAGAATTAATAGTTAAATAAATGAAAGGAATCGTCAATACAAATGCATAAATTAAATATACTCAAGATCGGATTTCTTATTATTTCTATTCTCACACTTAATTCTTGCTCTAGTGGAGATTTAGAGGAAGGTGAGGTTAGCGCTTACGGGTCTAAGGAGTATGCTGAGTCACTAGTGAGTTCAATTCCTGCAAGATGGTTTGAAACCGTGGATAGATTTAGTCTTAAAGACTCCAAGGGAGCTCCATTGCCTCACTTGTTTTTTGACACATTTGCCAGGGTAAACCCTAAAGAGAAAACACTTAATTTTATCGCTGTTACTCCGCAAAACCATCCAACTGAACAAGGACTTGATCTGGCCTCTGGACAGCTTTACTTAAAAAGAAAATATTGTGCGCATAGTGATGCTTGGGGGAAATATGAGGGAGAAATAAATCGACCGCCATTTACATTGGGGATCGTGCCCAGGGTCCTTGATCAACTAAACACCCCTCAAAAAATCATAGTTTTTGGACAAGGTGGCTATTACCAAAAATATTTTAAGCAAAACTATTTTGATGCGCGAGTCGTGGGCGCCTATGTTGAGCAAGAGTGTCCAAGGGGAGCTTGTGTGAATAAAGGCTCATGGCTTTCGAGACTTGTCTTGGTAGGCGTGCAAAAAAATAATAAGAAGTATAAAGACGTAAAAAATGTTCAAGACCTTAAACAATTAGTGAATTGGCCGGCAGTAAAGGCTTTTATAGAGAATGGACAGGGACAAAACCTCATTGTAAGCAAGTTTTATCCATCAGTGCGAATGGGCGCCGTGGTAGACGCCTCCCAAGCATTCAGGTTTCTAAAGGACTATTCCCACTTCTTTACAAACAAGAAGTTAAAAAAAATGAGGATTGGCTGCTACAAAATGTATGACTACCTTTGGAAAGACTTTAGCGCCGCTCTTGCGCAAGATAAAACATTGATTAAGAAAAAGAGCTCCCTGAAGGATAAAAGTATTATTCTCGTAGAGGGAGAGGACAGCTCTAATAAAGAAAGTATTTTTCACAAAAAGTTCTATCGCAACTTCAAACGTTTCCATGAACGATACAAGACTTGCTCTAAATATGTTCTTCCTAGTAGTGTAAACGCTGATGCAAAGAGACATTGGTTCTTTAGCTATCTTACGGGCTATCATAAACTGCACGAGCTCGGTTATTACTTTGACTGTAAAAGAGGCTCTTGGGCATCGAATCCTTATATTGCCAAAAAAGAAAAAGTTGTTCCTTTGGAAAGACAGTTTAGGGGATGTTCCGCAAAGTCTTTGAATAGAGCAATGAAAACGCTACCCATTTTCTTTGAGAATCTGAAAGAGAGATCCAAGCAGGCGTTCAGGTACGTTGACTATGACAGCGGTGCCTTGGGAACCCATTCCAAGCTCTACTCTTGGGTTGAGCATGACAACAAAATCTTAAGTTGTTCAAAAGACCAAAATAAAAAATACTTCAAGCACAAACTGCCAACCTTTCCTAAAGATATTCGTTGGGAAGAAATTGGAAATAATTAGCAATGTCATTTTTAAATAAAAATCGTAAAGAAACCTCAGAAACTATTTTCAGGCCAATGGTTGTCGGGGATGAGCACCTGGCCTATCGTCTCCAAGTGCACTTCCTAGAGCGTGAGGATCTAAATGTTGATCCTCTTTCATACATCGAGAACACCTGGAGACCAAACTTATACATTGTAGTTGGGCCAGCGAATGACAAACTGCTGGATAAGGTGGAAAAGACGCTCAAAAAAAATGATGAGTACCGCTTGATTTACGCTTGCTCAACGCTTACTGACGAGGGCCAAAAGAAAGCAGAGAAAGTGGCGTCCAAGTTAAACGCAGACATATCCATTATCAAAAGATTTGTGGGTGTTGAGGATGTTGGAGAGGCCATAAAAAGGTTAGCGAATGTTTGATATGGAAAAGCTCGTTCAAGAATTGAACGCCCGGGTTCTCCTAGAAGAGGATCAATTGATAATACTTGAAACTTCAAAAGAGAGGCTTGAGTCAACTGCCGTCTATCTTAAGAATCACATGGGTTTTGTTTTCCTGAAACTTGTTAATACTTCAGGAAACGCAGACTCGAGAAAGGTTTGGTACTGGTTTGAAAATATCGAGACAGGCGCTGCATTAGGACTTTTTCTTTTTTCCCAGGAGGAGGGGATTCCATCTCTCTCTTCTGTATTTAAAAATGCTAAACACCTAGAGCAGATGTGTTTTGAGGAAATCCTAGAGTCAGACTATTTATCAAGAAGCGATGAATTGCCTCCTACAAAAAAGTCAGTTGAAGCGGCCTTTGTTAATCCCTCTGTAAGGGAGGTGTTCAATCCTTCTTCCTTTTTGAGTGTGGATGGAGAGCTGGAGACTGGAGTTGTCACAATTGATGAAGCGGTTCAATATTGCAAAGTATTCTCAGGCCGTTATCATAGCGGGTTTGAAAAGCAGATAAGCGGCAAGCACTTTGATGAGGTCGCGAAGGATTTGCTAACGTATGATGGCTATCAGGGCATTGTATGGAGCAACTTATTCCTACAGGCACTTGAGAAGAGAAATCATATTGCGATACCAGATAAAGCCCAGGCAATTCGGATTATATTTATTGAATTTGCTAGGATGCAGGAGCATCTACAATTTCTTGCAAACATTGCTCAAGAGGCCAAGGCCAAGTCTTTCCATCTCACTATATTAAAGTGGAGTCTGGTCCTTGAAAGACTGTTGAGACAATACACTGGCAACTCCTTAAACCTTGGAATTTTAACTTTAGGGGGAGTGAATAGGGTTCCCCCAGTTAACTGGCTATCAACATGTATTCAAGAATTGGCCAAGGTTGGCAAAGAGGGGTCCGAATTTGTTGAAAAACTTTCAAAGAGCTCTTTCTGGAGACAGCTTGATGAGGTTGCTCCATTGCAACCAAAGCTTCTTATTGACTGGTCTATTCAAGGTCCTGCACTAAGGGCCTCTGGCATAAACTTTGACCTAAGAAAAAGAAGGCCGACCTATCTTTACGATGAATTGGAATTTCAAACACCCATAGGAGTCAATGGGTCTCTCTACGACAGGTTTTTAGTGAGGTTCGAAGAAATAGCTCAATCTATTTCAATTATTTCACAACTTTTGGACAACTTGCCAACAGATGGAGTGGTGGCAAAAGGTGTTCCGCACTTTTCACATCTTTCCTCCGATATTGAAAATAATGAAGAGTCCTATGAAGCAAGTATTCTTAAAAGTATGAAACTTAAGGACGGGGAATATTATAGTTCTATGGAGGCCGCCTCTGGAAGCATACAAATTTTCTTCTCTTTAGTGGATAACAAAGTTTATGACTTAAAACTTGGAACAGACTACTTGAGTAAACTATTGTGCTTGGAAGAGGTTTCTTTTGGAATCACTTACGAAAACTTAGGTCTTTTGCTAAAATCAATGCATATAAATCAAAAAGCTTTGGAAAAATAGTTATGATACTACCCTTAAGACTTTACCGTGAACACAGCATCTTTAAGTCAATGAAACTTGTTGTGTCATCTGCGACACTCAAGCTGGTTGGAGTATTCGGTATGAGGCCATCGTTCGAGGCCGGCTATTCAAAGCAGTATCCAGTTCTCAAAAGAAATGAGCAAGGAGTTCCTGAATGTGTTTCTTGTGGGCTATGCGTAGAGATATGCCCAACAAAAGCTATAAAAATTGAAGTTGATAAAAAGATACAAATTCCCAAAACTCTAACTTCAGGCCCGGCCCCTAAGATGTTTGAAGTCGATCATGCATTGTGTGTGCAATGCTCTCTTTGTGAGCAGGTTTGTCCTGTGGATGCTATAACTGTAATCTAAAGTGATTTTTTCCTAAGTCATTGTAAAGTGGCGATTGAGCAAACCAGCTGTTGAAGGTGCCTTGTCCATAGGATACCATGGCGGTTCAGGAGAAAAGTACTTATGATCAAAAGCATTCTAAAAACATCAGTGATTCTTGCATCTGCTTATTTAGGAGTCACTTATTTAATCGAAACATTCATCGGATCAAATGGTTTTGCTGGAACTGTTTGGCAAGAAAACTCTGTCATAAAGTTTGTGGCATACGCCGTGATTATGACCCACGTTACTATTACTTCAATGAGCATTTCATTTCACCGCTTCCACACCCACAAGGGTGTTGTGGTAAATAAATTTGTGGACACCTTGATGCAACTAAACCTATGGCTTGTAGGTGGAATGTCTAAATTGGACTGGGTCTCCGTCCATGTTTACCACCATGCTCACTCGGACCAACCAAAAGATCCACACAGTCCTGTGCAGAAAGGACTGATGCACATTCTATTTCTTGGCGTGTTTGACTATACCAAAGCAAAAAACAGCGAACCTATTCTTAAGATTAGAAAGACTTTGAAGAGAAACAAGTTGGAGCAGTTCATTGCAGACCACACTTTATTGGGCCTTGTTCTAACCACTCTTTTTAATTTGGTTCTTTTTGGGCCATTTTATGGAAGCATTATTTCTCTTATTAATTTCTCGATCTCTCCAATTTTTGCTGTGGGTGGGGTTAACGGATTCGCTCACTGGTTTGGTTACAAAAACCACGCCTATAAAGACAATAGTCGAAATTTAGGTTTTTTATTTCCTTTGAACTTTTTAATTTGCGGGGAGTTGGACCATAACAATCACCACGCACATCCAAAGTCGTGCTCCTTCAGACATAGATGGTTTGAGTTTGACTGGGGCTATTTCTACATCAAGCTTATGCATTCGACAGGCCTTGCCAAGATCAAGAATGCTTACACACCAAAGACCTTGAAGAAAGACCTCAGCGTGAAGCTAACAGCGCTGATGGAGAAAGACTACAGGTTTAGAAAAAAGCTTGAGGAACTGGCGGATGAGCTAAATACCAACGCCGATGAGCTTTTCACTATGATTAAAGACTATGTGGAAGGTAAAAAAGTTGATCTAACAAAAGATGTTAAAGCTCTAATTAGCGAAGCGAGAAGAACTCTTTACGCTAACTACAGATTGAATCTTTCTTATTAAGATCCAAATATATCCCCTCTGGGGCGACTGGTATCAAGTCGCTCCAACATTTTCATAAATTCATCTCGGGGTATTTCCTCTCCACCCAAAGACTCAACCACTGGTGTAACCATTTGAGTGTCCAAGAACCGAAGTCCCGCTTCTTTTAAAGTTTCCACTAGATGTGCTAGGCAGGCCTTTGATGCGTTAGTTTTACTGTGAAACATCGATTCACCTGAAATTATTTCTCCTATGCAAACTCCATAAAGACCACCGACAAGCTCTCCATCTAGATATGCTTCTACTCTATAGGCCTTCCCTTTGTGAAATAATTTTTTATATCCTTCGATAATTTCAGAGTTGATCCAAGTACCGGCCTCATGCTTCCTTTTTTGTTGGGCGCAACTGTAAATTACTGCTTCAAAATCTTGATTGAAGCTCATTTGGAAAGGTTTCTTTTTTAGAAATTTTCCAAGGGATCGGGGGATATGGAAATTCTTGAGTTTTATTAGACCTCGAGGATCTGGAGCAAACCAAGTTAGAGGCAGCTCCTTACTTACTGGCCAAGGAAATATGCCATGTGTGTACGCCTCAATCAATACTTCCGGCTCGAGAGAGCCCCCAACGGCCAAAAGTCCGTCCTCGCTTGCAAACTTAACGTCAGGAAACTTTACTGGCATTGTCTTTGAGCAATCTCAATAAACTTGGTGACTATAGACTTGGCACTTTGAAGAGTTGTGTGAGGCTCAAGTGACTTTGGGTCCTTCATATAACTGGAAACGAATGGAGCTACCTCCACCAAGTCTGCACCAGTTACTTTGAATTTTTCACCAATGGCCTCTATTAAGGCGATGCCTTCATGAGGCGCAAGCCCTCCAGACTCTGGAGTTCCTGTGCTGGAAGCGTACGCGGCATCTAGGAAATCTATATCAAAGCTTATATAAACTTCATCGATTTCTCTTTTTTTAAGGTAGCTCATCGTTTCATCTATAATGGCGCCGAGGCCTTTCGATTTAAAGTCTTGCGCCCAGTACTGCTGAATGCCAAGCTTTTCTGTCCAAAACTCTTTTGGCCTGCCTGAGGATCTTATTCCGTATTGAAGAAGGTCAGAAGGGGAGTCAAGGTGCTCAATCATATGATAGGCCCATGAGGCAAAGCATATGTCCACTCCAAGTCTTTTATCCATCAGATCTGTATGCGCGTCGAAGTGGATGATGCCCACTTTCTTGCCTTGCTCTTTTTTTGCTTTGATCCAAGATTTCACAAGAGGGTAGCTTACGGAGTGATCTCCACCAAGACTGATTAGTGCTCGCTCAGGAAAGTTTTTAAAAAACTCATATGAAAAGTCTTCGGCAATGCTCAGAGCGCTAACCGGAAGATCTTTGCCATTATAGAGCTCCTGCTGGCACTGTTTTAAGGTTTCTTTGTTTAGGTATTTGTCATGGAGAAAGTGTGGAATGGTTTTAGTGTCGCCAAGGTCGATGACCTTATCAAGTTCCAGTTCGCTTCTTATAAAAAGAGGCCCCCAGTTTGCTCCACGCTGAATTCCACCTCCGATATCTGATGTGATTCCAAAAAGGGCAGGACAATTGTTGGATTCTAGATTTTTAAAACTTTCTTTCCATTTGGCCTTTACTTCTTTGGCCTCGGTAGTGTTGTAAAGAGATTGATGGTAGTTGTCCTTTAGAACCTTTGCCGTGTGGACTGTGTAAACTCCGTTTCCTGGAGGGCATAGATATTCTTTTGCCTTTTGAATTAAGTCTGACATGTATGATTCCTATAAGTAATTTATTGATTTCCCGGTCAATACAATATTCTTGTTTTTATCCAAGAATTTTTCAACTTCTCCCTTGGAGTGACTTTGAATAAACTCAGAAACGATCTTCTTTTCAAACTTAACGATATCCTCGTTAAGGTAATCATAAACTCCGGCAATGTGGGAAGTCTTGTTCACATTTTCCATGTCTAACATATATCCGGGAGAAAAGGGCTCTTGGTTAAAGACATCAAGGTATGCACTGGACTTTTCATTCTTTTTCATCCAATTGATCAGATCTTCCTCATTTATGATTTCACCTCTGGCAGCGTTAATGATAGTGGCGCTGCTTGAGATCTTTTTAAGAAAGTTTTGATCGATCAAAGATCGGCTCGATTTGGTTAAAGAAGCTGCAACAATAATGATATTTTTATCTTTGATTAAATTATCACTTAATTTATTAAAAACGTTTTTAGCACTCGTTTTAACGAAAGGGTCAAAGACTTGGACCTCGGAACAGAGTGGCAGAAGACTTTGATAAATGAGGTTCCCTATTTCTCCGTAACCAAGAATTAAAACCTTTTGGTCTCTCAGAAGACCTCTGTCCCATTTCCTGTCGCTTGACCAGTGGGAGTGGTTTTTAATGGGTGTAAATTTATGAAATATTGAACTTAGGGTGTACTCGGCCACAGCATTCGATCTTATGGGATTTCCAACGATTATCGGGAAATCCACATTTTCTACAAAGGTTTTAGGAAAATTGTCATGTCCGCTATTGGGGTGGATCATTAAGACTGTTTTGTCTAATAGGGTGAGGGGCAGCTCTGTTGGCTCTGTATGGGTATTGCTAATGAGAACAAATGGGTCACTTTCATTGGCCTCTGTTAAGCTTTTAAGATACTTGACCCCAGGAACGGATTCAAGCTCCTCTTTCTCCATTTTAAAGAAATTGCTGTCTTGGTAACTTGATGAATTTGTTCGGTATATTTGTATTTGCATGCCCAAATTTTAATTTAAAAATAAGGTTGAGACCAGCAATAGATTTGAGATGGTATGGTACAGCAAGTCAAATCCGCACAATACTGGCTAAAATAGGAGAAAACGTGTAGGATGCCCATAAAATTACAGGAGAAAAGATGATTTCAATTAAGTCCTCAAGAGAAGTAGAAATTATGAAAGAATCTTGTCAACTTGCGGCAAGGACTCTGAATTTCATAGAAAAAAAGCTAAAGGTTGGAATGACAACGGAAGAAGTTAACCAGCTTTGTCATGACTTTATTACCGACGCTGGAGCTTATCCTTCGCCTTTGAACTATCATGGATTTCCAAAGTCCGTATGCACCTCTTTAAATGAAGTAATCTGTCATGGGATTCCTAGCGAAAAAGATGTTCTCAAAGATGGAGATCTATTG
This sequence comes from Halobacteriovoraceae bacterium, assembly GCA_002711995.1. GTDB lineage: Bacteria > Bdellovibrionota > Bacteriovoracia > Bacteriovoracales > Bacteriovoracaceae > UBA845. The sequence goes on from PASN01000013.1 coordinate 295,561, forward strand.
AATATTGACGTTACGACTTTCTACAAAAAGTTTCATGGTGACACAAATAGAACATTCTATATTGGCAATGTAAGTGAAGAGAAGAAAAAACTTGTTCGCACAACTTACGAATGCATGATGGCCGGCATCGGTGTTTGTAAACCAGGTGCAAGACTTGGCGATGTTGGGGCGATTATTGAAGAGATTGCTCACGACAATGGATACAGTGTTGTTCATGAGTACTGTGGGCATGGAATTGGAAGAGAGTTTCATGAAGATCCTCAGGTTCTTCACTACGGTAAGAAAGGAACTGGGGTTGAACTTAAACCAGGAATGACTTTTACTATTGAACCAATGATTAATATGGGTAAAAGACACTGCAAGCTTTTAAAGGATGACTGGACTGTCATTACTAAAGATGGAAAGCCTTCTGCCCAGTTTGAGCACACAATTCTTATAACTGATGATGGATATGAGATTCTAACTCTTGATCCAGACGGCCGACAGGAGCCGGCATTAGATTAAAATATTATGAATAACCGTCCATCAGTGGAGACTGACAGTTTTGCGCTTGAGGTCTTCATTGACTCCACCGACACTCTATATAAAGTTAAATACACGGCCAAGGATTCTTCTTACGAAGGACTTGGCTCGTCCTTAGACACCTTAGAAAATAGAAATATCAATGAAGTGATTGAGTTGGGGACTAATGATGTTTTTTCACCTTCATCGTTGCCCGCTGATTGGATTCTATACTCTGTAAAGGAACTCATTAAGGCCCATCAGGGTAGTGATATAACCAAACTTGACACTGAAAATGTTAACATCGATGAACTTGTTTGCAGGTGTAAATTTCTAGACAAAAAGTCTATTCAGGATTCGTTTATCGAGGCCAGGGGAGACTTTAAGAAAGCGATTCTCAAAACTAACGCCTCATTGATCTGTTCATCTTGTTCTAGCGATGTAAGGCAGATATTTGAAGAACTAGATTTTCCTGAGGAAAAAGAAAGAGTTGAGAAAATAAAACAAAACATCACTGAAGGCCTAAAGGACTTCGCCATGTTTAGCCCTGCGGAATACGCTCAAACAACCTTAGAGGTGGCGAGTGTTAAGGGTGATACAGTCAAAATAAAAGTGAACAATCGTCCCGAAGGACTTAATAGAAAGCAGATTAAGGAAACCTTGGAGAACTACCTAGGTCCTAAGGCCCTTGAGGGGATTAAGCTATCTGTTTTTTATTAAACACCTTCAATCTACCAACCTACAGCTTTCGTAGAGTTTAACTTCTCAGGTGTTGTCGATGAGGGCTCTTCTTGCGGTTTCGACTCTCTTTCCCCTTGATAAATATGCACTGCTGCTCTTCCCGCTCTACCATCAGAAACCCAATCTCTAGCTCCAACATCCAGTTGATTTAGTTCTCCTGAATGAAACCTGGCCTTGGGACCAAAAATTTCTCGAAGATCCCCAACAGTTAGGTGCCTATCTAGAACCCCGCTTTCACAAGTGACAACAAGGTCACCATCTATTGAGTCGAATTCCACAAGTCCAATCTGAGCGTAGTCGCGATCATAGAAAAATGATTTTAAAGAATTCCAAAATTTGTTTTTGTCCCAACTTATTCCACCAAAAGAACCTGAAAGCTTCAATCTGTATTTTTTAGCAAGGACCTTTCCTTCTTCAATGACATCTTTGTCTAATGCAAGAACTCGGCAGTAAGGATTAACTGGCCAGTCTATAATTTTGCCTTTTGATATCCACAACCCCCCCTTGAAGGAGGTACTAATTGGAAGTGGGATTTCCATGGTCATTTCTGATATCTCAGTTACAGGAGTTTTATCTATAATGGTCTTCACCTTTTCTGCATAAGCGGTTGAACATAAGCTGCAGAAAACAATAGTGGTGAAGCAGATTTTGCCGAACGTCATTGAATGCTCCTAAAAAGTTATCTAGAATCTTATCGGATTTAAATCAGAATAATTTAGAGATATACTTTTAGCATTTAATTTGTTTAGGGTTAAGTTTCTGAAGCTTCATGAATACTTTCTTCGGCTCTTTAATGCTGTCCATCACTCTTTTTATCCCAACATCCTGCAATATATATTGCATTTGCTCAAAAAACGGGGCGAGTTCTGGAATTTCCTTTTGAATACAATTGGCCTTTGGCAAGGACGCCTGAATATGAGTGACAAACTTAATGAATAAAGTTGCACTGTGCTCTCTAAGCTCGTCTAGATTGGATTGGTCAATGGCGAACTTTCTTGGAGACCTAAGCTTGGAGTATTTAGATGTGAAAACCTGCTCTCCTGTCATTAGATATTCAAGTATTTTGATGGAAGGGTGTTGAGAGGAGCACACGGAATTGACGTATTTTTTGTCCATTTCAATTGATTCTCTCAATTGAACAAGGGCTCCAATAATATCCTGATTAAGCTTATAGACATAGCCGCCTATCTTGTTCTTATGAAATCTCGCTTCCTCCTGACCAAGACACAACATGAACTTCTTGGGTTTAGAGTGTGCTGTGGAAGCGAATAAAACAACAGAGAGGGTTAAAATCAGTTTATGCATATTCAAATGCTAGCAAAGCACTCCCTTTTTGACTATTGGGCAATGCTTCCTCCTTTTAAAACCGTAAAATAAAGGTTATATACCTGTTGTTATGAAAGAGATGTCACTTACAGACCATTTAACCGAACTTCGAGTTAGACTCATTAGAATCGCTGTCATTCTGATCTTGGCGTTTGGAGTCTGCTACTCTCAAGGGGAGCTGATTCAAACTCTACTTCTAGACCCATTAAGAGATGCTCTTGGAAGTGAGGGAAAGGTTGTTTTTATTGGTTTGCTGGACAAAGTACTAACTCAGTTCCAGTTGGCCTTTTGGGCCTCAATAATATTTTCTTCACCTCTGTGGTTTAGAGAGCTATGGCTGTTTATTAGGCCAGGGCTTTACGACAAGGAAGTGAAGATCATTCTTCCATTCGTATTTGTTGGATTCCTGTTATTCTGGGCCGGCATATGCTTTGGGTACTTCATTGTATTCCCTTACACATTTGGGACCATTCTTGGGTTTGGAGTTCAAAACATCGAGGCAACCCTCAATTTGAAGGACTACATTGTCCTTGCCAGCAAGGTTCTTGTGTTCCTTGGCGTTCTCTTTCAACTGCCGAATGTAATGCTGATTCTTGGCTTCATGGGCCTTGTTAATAAACACAATCTGGCACCTGCTCATAGGTACGTAATTGCTGGTTTTGCCGCTCTGAGCGCTATCATGACTCCTCCCGATGTCATTACTATGATGGCCTTGTGGGTGCCTATGGTGGCATTGTACGGCATTGGAGTTTTGGGCATTTATGTCATTGTGGAACCATTTAGGAAGAAGCGAGAGCCGACCTTCAACTAGCCCCCTATACCATTTAAGAAAAGTCAGCCGTTCACCGACAAGTAGGTGAGGTTGAGATGATCATTGAAGCAATAAATGTAGTTTATAGGGTGCCAAATGGACAAACCGTCTACGAAGGCCTGAGTCTGCAGGTGAGACCTGGTGAATTTTTGGGCATTCTAGGACGCAATGGTGCGGGAAAAACCACCCTAATGGATCTCCTCACAGGCTATAGACCGATTTCTGGGGGATCCCTTAAAGTAATGGGTGAAGAGCCAATCTCCTCTCATAGGAGAAATAAAGACCAAATCTTTGTTCTTTCACATGATATCCAAATACAACAAAGCCATAAAGTTTCCAATTACTTGGAGTTCACTTCATTCTTTTATCCACTTTACGATAAAAAGCTCGAAGGAGAGTTGGTGGAATACTTCGACCTTGACCCTAGCGCCAAGTTTGGATCGCTCTCCACTGGGCAAAAGGTTAAGGCGCAAATAGTTGCAGCATTTTCATGTATGCCTAATTTGATTTTAATGGATGAGGTAACCGCAGTGCTTGATCCAGAGTCTAGAAAGAAGTTTTTTGATCTCTTGAGAACAGTAAAGAGAAGACAAGAGTGTTCGGTCGTAATGGCGACAAATATCGCTGAGGATCTCAATGGGATTGTGGACAAGGTGCTGTTTATTGATCGAAGAAAGGCAACAGTGCACAAGGTTGATGAAATCAGACACTTGTTTAATTTGGAAGACGCCGCATGAAAACCTATCTCCATTTTTTAAAGTCAAATCTTCTATACAACAAGGTTGAACTAAGCTTTTCTTACGGCCTCACAGGCCTTGTGTTTTGCTTTTACTTTTACCTTCGAGAGGTTGGCAGCGAAGCAATGACAGGCATGAACTTTGTGTCGATCGCTTTTTACGCCCTTTTATATGCCTTCTTTTCTAATAAAAAGAAGTTCAATTTGAAATATCTTGTGTCACTGCCAATGCCAAAAGCTCAAATGCTAATGGTTAAAACATGTTCAGATATTGTGTTCTTCGCTCCATTTATTTGTTTGGGGTTTGCTGGCGGCATCCTCTCAAAGTTGGAAGTCCACCCTTTAGCTTTGTTTGTTCTTTTAGTGCAAGCTGCCATACTCGCATCTTTGGTCTTATTCGACAGTGACGTTGAACAGCCTAGAGTTGAGAATACCAAGGCCAGTTTTGTGAATCGTTTAGTGTTTATTCGCAATAAACTCGACTTCCTATTTTCACTTGGAATCGTAGGAGGAATTGCCGCAGTTGTTTTTATCTCAAAAATTGATGAAGTGGCTGCAGGGCTAATTCTAGTGACAATAGGCTTTTTAGGAATTGGTCTAAAGTATTATCAGAGTCTCAGACTGTTAAAAGACGAATCCCTTTCATACTTTATAGTGAAGCGAGACATGCTTAAGATGGGTCTAAAGGCCTCCCTTATTGCTGCTCCGGTTGTATTTATGCATCTAAACAGTGATAAATTAAATTCTCCATTTGGATCAAATAAAGTCTTTGAGTCCATTCTCAAAAATGATTTGGGGACCCTTGAAAAATATGTAGAAACTGGAGAGCTGCCTGTTAGCAAAGGCTATACTCCTTTGTTGGTGGCCGGCAGGGTTGGAAATGTTGAAGCATTCAATCTTATCTATAGCAAGGCTGAATCAAGCATAGACGACGTTGTGAGCGGTAAGAAGTTTTTTGGGTATGGCGTGGCACACCTTTCAGCTCTTTCGAACAACTTGAGTATGATGGAGCGGGTATTGTCAATCAGACCTGACGCCTTGGATATGAAAACCTCTCAAAACAAAACCCCACTTATGGTTGCCGCCTCAAACTGCAAAGCAGAAATGGTGGACTATCTTTTGCATAAAGGAGCAAATCCAAATATTCAAACAGCTAAGGGGGAAACAGCTTTAATTCTTGCTGCGAAAAGAAGCTGTATTGCAAGCACAGCTCTTCTTCTGGAGTACAATGCCAATCCTTTAGTTAAGGATAAAAAGGGAAAGATGGCCTTGGATTATTTTGGTGAAAATAGCAAATTAAAGTATTTGTTTAAAAGAAAAATGCCTAAGGAGCACTTTGAGGCCAAAAGAGCATTGGCCTCAGAGGAAAAATTATAACTTAGTTTGATCCGGCTAAAATATTGGCCAGAACCTCAACCGCCAAGGCGGCTCCACCAACAAGAATGGCGGTGTTGGCCTTCTCATCATCGATAGTTTCTGTATAGGCCTCGCTTCTGTATTTTCCACCTTTAGGTATATACCTTACTGCTGAGAGCCTATCGTCGTAAACAGACATGTTTTCATTGAGATCTTTAAGGGAGAGTGGGTCAATCTTGTTCACTTGAAATGCCATAATAAACTGACTTTCCCCTGCCTTTGCTTTTTCAAACTCTGCCTTGCCATAGATCTTGGCGTATTTTCCAACCATGTTTTCGAGTTTCTTTTTTCCAACTTTGGACTCAGATGAAAGAGGGTAGGCAAAGTCTTTTCCGTCTTCTTTGAAATAAACAAAGTACTCATGCCCATAGGTTTCTTTTTTGGTTTTTACAATCTGTCCCCAAATGGATGGAGAAGACTGTGCGAGCACTGAAAAGCTAAAAATAAACAATGATAAAAGAATCTTCACTAGTTTCCTCCCTGCATGGCCAATAGAGTCTCTCTTACTACTTTGGAAGCGAACGCGCTTGAATTGCCTGTCGCATCCAGCATTGGAGCAAGCTCTACAATATCAGCTCCAACCAAGTTTTTTCTATTCAATATTTTCATGATCTTCACAAAGCTGTGGAAGTTTTCACCTCCAGCCTCTGGCGTTCCCGTTCCCGGAAAAAATGCTGGGTCAAAAAAGTCCAAGTCCAGAGTCATGTAGACTGGCCTTGTTGAATCAATTTTTTCAAGCCTTTCGCAAAGGGAATCAATTGAAGTTTCCAAAGTGCCTTTATCTTTCATGAAGTCAAACTCCTGCTTAGTGCCGGAGCGTATCCCATATTGTATCAACTCGTTCTTATCATTCATATGATCATACATACGTCTAATAATTGAAGCATGGGAGAACTTCTCTTCCAAGTATCCATCTCTTAGATCTGCGTGAGCGTCCAAGTGGAGAAGGACTAGATCGTCATAGTTGTCTAAGCAAAGTCTAATTGGTCCATAAGATATGGAATGTTCCCCACCTAGAACTAGCAATTTAATATTGTCATCTTTTAGCTTTAAGTCTTTGGTGGCCCCATGAAAGTAATCATTGGTAAGGCGCCAATTGCTTGGATAAATTGGTAAGTTTCCACAATCTAAAATCGTATAATCTTCAATATCCTTATTAAGGTAAGGTGAGTAGGTTTCCAGACCAAATGAAGCGTCTCTGATTGCGTCTGGCCCAAACCTTGCTCCCGGACGAAAAGAAGTAGTGCCGTCAAAGCAAAAGCCAATAAGGTGAGTGGAGTTTTTATTGATTGATTCAAGATACTCGGTACCTATAAAAGGTTTGGATTGCTCCATCTCTGTAAGTTTTTGAACTGTTTTCATAGCTCTCCAATCATTCTCTTGTGGAAGTTGCCGTTTGCAAAAGCGCATCTATGCCACTCCATGTTGTACCACTGAAGGTCTCTTTCAAGTGCGGCCATCTCTTGTCTTTTGGACGGATTAAGGTCAGTCGCTTTTCTGGATTTAGAGCTAAAGCCAAATGTCCAATAAACACCAGGGTAAATAAGCATAGGAGCGTTGAATGACTGAACAAAAGGGAAGGCCTTTCTCATGTTTTGATAAATCTTTTTAATTCCGTATTCATCAAGAAATGGGTTTTCCGTTTGGTTCATCATGATCCCATCTTCTGTGAGAGCGTTGTGAACGTCTTGGTAAAAGTCTGTTGAGAAAAGTCCAGATGCAAAGTCCTCTGGATCAGTGGAGTCAACGACGATGATATCGTATTCGTTCTTTTTTGATTTAATAAAGGCAAAGCCATCCTGAGCTAGAACATTGACTCTTGGGTCATCAAGAGCGCTAGTGCACTGAGGGAAGTATTTTTTAGAAACCTCAACAACTCTTTCATCGATCTCTACCAGGTCAATTTGCTTAATGTCTTTGTGTTTGGCAAATTCTCTAACAACACCGCCGTCACCGCCTCCAATAATGAGTACTTTTTCACATTTTCTGCTTACCATGTAGGGAAGGTGGGCCATTACTTCATGATATACAAATTCGTCTTTCTCACTAACCATAGTTTTGCCGTCAAGAAGCAAAAGTCTTCCAACAGCTTCGGTTTCAACAACGTCAATTTTTTGGAATTTACTCTGCTCGCTGTGGAGGACCTTTTTGAGCTTCCAGCCCATAGAAAAAGATTTAAAGTAAGATCTCTCGTGCAACCAACCATTTTCAATCATTCTTGACTCCAAGCGTAGCGTTTTTTTATCGATTGCATCATATCAGAATTTAAACCCTTTTTTAAAGGTTAAACTGCGTGTTATGATGCTAGGGATAACTAATATTTAGGGAGCTTATATGATCGTGGTTACAGGAGCTGCAGGCTTTATTGGCAGCTGTATAGTTAAGAAGTTAAATGATGAAGGACATACAAATATTATATGCGTAGACAGGTTTAGAGATGGCGAGAAATGGCTAAACTTAAGAGGGTTAAAATTCTATGAGTTTGCCCACGCTGACGAGTTTGTTGAACCTGAAATTTTGAACTCTATTTTTGATGAGGGAGTAACAGCCATTTACCATATGGGCGCTTGCTCATCCACTACTGAAAAGAATGTGGATTTCCTCTGGAAAAACAATGTTGAGTTCTCTCAAATACTTTTCAGATATGCATCCGAGTATGACACTCCAATATGCTACGCTTCTAGTGCGGCAACATATGGGGCCGGCGAGAATGGCTACGATGACAATGAAGCTGAAATCTCAAAGTTAATGCCTCTTAATCCATACGGCTATTCTAAACAAGTTTTTGATGAGTGGGTTTTAAAACAACTTCGCACTCCAAAGAAATGGTTTGGGGTAAAGTTTTTCAACGTTTATGGGCCGAATGAGTATCACAAGGGAAAGATGAGATCTGTGGTTCATCAGGCCTTTGGTCAAATCAAAGAAACTGGAAAGATGAAGTTGTTCAAAAGCTACAACCCCGACTTCAAGGATGGCGAGCAGCTTAGAGACTTTGTTTATGTAAAAGATGTCGTAGAGGCAATGTACCAACTAATGAATGATGGACACACTGGCGCAAATGGAATTTACAACCTGGGAACCGGCAAAGCGAGAAGCTTTGTGGATCTAGTAAAGGCAACGTTTGCGGCGATGGGTGAGAAAGAAGATATTGAATTTGTGGAAATGCCTGAAAACCTCAGAGGGCAATATCAATACTTCACAGAAGCCAAAATGGACAAGCTTTACCAAGCGCTTCCAAATTTTAAGTTTCACTCTCTTGAAGAAGGCGTAAAAGACTATGTCCAAAACCACCTTCAAAAAGACAACCCTAGATTGGTTTTTAATCAGGTAGAGCGATGAAACCTAAAGGCGGAGTAAAAGAAGCCGCAAAAATGCTCCAGTGCCTTGGAGTTGATGCGGCCAAAAGATTGCTTGATGATATTAGAAAAAGAGATCCCCAGATGGCGCAAGAGCTTGAGGCGAATCTAATATCCATTGAAGATCTTCAATACTTAACCCCTGCAATGCTTGTTGGCCTTTTGAGAGACGTAAACCTAGAGACCTTTGGCCTTGCATTAAGAACCGTTGATAAGGAGATTGTGGACAAACTCATGTCGATGGTTTCCACAGGCATTAGGCTTGATATAGAAGACGGACTTAAAGGAGCTCCAAGGAAGGTGAGTGAAGTCACAGACGCACAATCAAAAGTCATTGCCATCCTTAAAGAGAAAATCGACAAAGGTCATATTGTGATCAATCCTGATGGCGATACCCTCGTTTAGAACAAATTGACCCCAAAATATCTATGGGCCGGTGCAAAATAGGCCCCTAAGACAATATGTCCCCGGCCTCACTTTTTTAATTTCCCCTCTAATTACTTGAAATTACTTGATTCCTGAGTTGGCGCGTAGGTTGCTCTATACATTGGCAACCGAGGCGAAGGAGTCGCCAAGGCCTGAACTTAGGATTAGTTCACACACACACGGAAGTAACGCCAAGATGGCGTCGGAATTAGGAAGATTCAAAGCTAACAACCCGATACAAGGAGTTTCTATGAACAAGACAAGTGCCCAAAAGTTTATGAATCTTTTCGATGAAATGCTCATGAACAGAAATGCAATGAACGCCCAAACCTTTGACAAGACTGAGTGCAAGGATGAAATCGATCTTCTTAATGCTCATCAAGAAGAGAAGCTGTCCACTAGACTGGACCAAAGAAACCTTCTCTTTCTTAAAAAGGTAGAGGCTGCTAAGGCTAAAATCTTGGATGGGACTTATGGAACATGCGAGGACTGCGGCGATGACATATCTCAAAAAAGACTGCTTGCAAGACCTACAGCGAGTTTATGTATCGGATGCCAAGAAGCTAAAGAGAGTGTTGAAAAACATAATATAAAGCACAGAAGAGACCTTACTGTGGGGAAGGGGAAAGAAACGGAAGTTGATGGCGAGGAATTGGTTGCCAAGAAAACTTTCAGCAACGTTAAAGACATTAAGTTTGAGAGTGTTGTGGATCTTTAAGGATTTACTTTAAAAAGGAAAAATTAAAGCCCTCGCATGAGGGCTTTTTTTATTCAGCTGTGTTTTGTAAAATTGCGCAGCCAATTCTTGAACCCGCTCCGCCAGTAGGTTGAGTGGCGTAGTCATCGGCCTTGCTATGAACAATTAAAGCTCTGTTTCCAACATAATTTTTATCAGTAGGATTCATAGAAAGGTGTTTATACACTCTCGTCTCAACAATTGAACCAGTAGTGTTGGCCCTAAAGTTTCCTAGATCACCCACATGGTGTTTGCCTTCAGCTGGGTGTCCATGTTTTGTGTCGGTTGGATTAAAATGTCCGCCAGCGCTGGTGAAGCTTCCATCACAAACTGGTTTTTCATGGATATGCATAGCGTGGAATCCTGGTTTTTTAAGTCCAGTTATATTCACTATCATTTGCACACCTTCGCCCTTTGGCGCTTCTGTGAAAATTACCTCTCCGTCAGCTTGTCCTCGGAGCATGCCTCTAACAGCAATCTCATCCGTTTTAGTTTGATTTTCTTTTTGCATCTGCGCCGCGCACCCAACTGATAGTAAGAGTGAAAACGACAATGTGGTTAATACATTTTTCATATAAAACTCCTTTTTTATATTCATACAAGCAAGGGATGTTCCAATCAAATAGACGGCCTGACAAAGCTTAGATTCACATGAGTTCATTTGAAGCCCCCTGTGTCAAAACGTTATAATGGCCTTGAACAAAAAGGAGATTGTATGAGTAAAAGAATTGCATTTTTAGCAACCGACGGCTTTGAGAAAAGCGAATTGGAAAAACCTTACGAGGCCTTATCAAATGCTGGCTACGAGGTTATTGTTGTTTCTCCAACTCCTGACAAAATTCGCTCCTGGGATGAAACAGACTGGGGCAAAGAGTTTAAAGTTGATATGGAACTTAAAGACGCCAATCCCGATAACTTTGACGCCTTAGTGTTGCCGGGGGGAGTGATCAACCCAGACAAACTTAGAAGAGATAAAAATGCTGTAAAGTTTGTAAAATCATTCTTTGAAGGCGAGACTCAAAAACCAGTTGGAGCTATTTGTCACGGTCCTTGGATGTTGGTGGAAGCCGATGTTGTGAAGAACAGAAAAGTAACTTCATTCCACTCAATTCACACAGATCTTTCTAATGCGGGTGCGCTTTGGGAAGATGAGGAAGTTGTTGTGGACAATGGACTTGTAACTTCTAGAAAGCCAGATGATATTCCGGCCTTTGTCGAGAAGTTAAAAGAAGTTATTGAACATGGAGAATTTAGAAAGCCACCACGTGCTGGAGGCTATGTTGACCATTATGAGAATCCACCACTTTAAATTAAAGGCTGACAGGAAAAGAATAGGCCCTCAGTTAGAGGGCCTTTTTTCTGGAGAATTACAGAGCTAGGTTTGAAAGCTCTCCCATCAATTCCTGGGAAGAGTTAACAAATCTAGCTCTTTCTTTATCACTTAGACCTTCGCCAGAGATAGAGGCAAGGTCTTGAACGTAGTGGGCTATTTTCTTGGCTAAATCTTTCTTGTCATCTTTTTCCCAAAGCTTGAACGCGTTTTTGATCAAGTTGTTGGAAGGGTTTAGGACAAGAGTTTTCTTAACTGGCATGTCAAAGTTTGCCTGACCCATGCTTTGAGTCATTTGTTGAAAGCGCTTCATGCTTTCATCAACTTTGAAGTAGGCCGCAGACTTGGCGTTTTTGAAGTTTTTAACTTCAATTTCCATTTGGCTCTTGTCGTCTTTATCTTTGCCAACAAGAATCTCTTGGAAGATGTCTTTGATTTTGCCATCTTCTTCGCTTGCGTTTTCAGTCTCAAGAATGTCTTCCATGGCGTTGTCCACAAGAGTAAACTTGAACTCTTCATCGCCTTGCTTTTTCATTTCCACATGTTGCATGAAGTGAGGATCGATGTAGCTATCCATAGTTAAAGACTGAATGCCTTCGTCTTTTAAGTGCTGTCTTAGAGTGTCGTCACTTTTTCCTTCTTCAAAGTAAACAACTTTGCCTTTCATTTTTTCTTTGAAGTTTTCAGGCACGGCTTCTTGGTACTCGGCCAAAGTCACAAGCTTGTCGTCAGTGTTTTTGAAAAGAACTTTGTCTCTCATTAGGTCATCAAACTTAGTGTCGCTGATTACACCGTATTTAACGAATAGTGCGATATCTTCCCATACCGTTTCAAAACGCTCTCTTTCGTTTTTGTATAGTTTCTTAAGACTCTCGGCAACTTTTTTAATGATGTAGTTTGAAATCTTTTTAACATTAGGGTCGCCTTGAAGAGCAGATCTTGAAACGTTTAGAGGTATATCTTTAGAATCAATAGCTCCTTTTAGAAGAGATAGGAATTCAGGGATAACGTTCTTAACGTTGTCAGATACAAATACCTGCTTGTTGTATAGCTTGATGTTTGAATCATTCACAGGCTTTGATCTGTCTAGTTTAGGGAAGTAAAGAATCCCTTGAAGTGTGAACGGGTGATCAACGTTTAGATGGATCCAAAATAGCGGCTCTTGATCCATTGGGAACATTCTCTTATAGAAGCTTTTGTAGTCCTCGTCTTTAAGAGTGGAAGGATCTTTTTTCCATAGAGGTTCTGTGTCATTGATGATGTCGCAAGGAATTGGTTTTTTATCTTCTTCCTTGGTTGCTTTTGCGTTTTCCTCGTTGATTCTATTGAGCTCTTCAAGATCAACAAGCTCAATCTTGTAAGGCATGAAATCACAATAGTTCACAAGAGTTTGTCTTGTTTTCCAGCTGTCTAAAAATTCTTTGCTTTCTTCATTGATGTGAAGAATTACATCAGTTCCAACTGTTTCTTTGTCAGAGTCTGTAAATTCGTAGTCCGTCTCTCCATTACAGATCCACTTAGTAGGAGCTGAGCCTTCTTTTCTAGAGAGAGAGTTCACTTCCACTTTGTCGGCAACCATAAATGCGGAGAAGAAACCAAGTCCAAATTTCCCAATGATCTCTTGATCTTGGCCTTTGCCTTCAGTTTCTTTCATTTTCTTTACAAACTCTTCAGCTCCAGAGAAAGCAAGCTGAGCGATATACTTCTCAACTTCGTCCTCAGTCATCCCAAGGCCGTTGTCGCGGAAGGTAATTGTTTTTTCTTCTTTGTTGATAATAACTTTTACGTCACCTGGCTGAACTTCCTGGCCTTCAGTTCTATCAAGCGTTTGACGCTTAGTGATAGCATCTGATGCGTTGGAGACAAGTTCTCTCACGAAGATGTCATGCTCAGAATAAAGCCATTTCTTAATAATAGGGAAGATGTCAGTGGTGCTAACCGAGATTTGACCTTTTTTGTTGGACATTGTTGTAACTCCTTGTATTTTTTACGTATCTACTTAATAAATAGTTGGCCAACCTCAATATGGTTGCGATATTGCTGGCGTCAAGGGCGAAACTTAAATTTGAGGCACTATGGAGAAGAATCCAGTACAAAAAATCACTCTTTTGACCACGGGCGGCACAATTGAGAAGACATATGACGAGATTGAAGGAACTCTTTTTAATAGAGAGACCGTTGTCAGGAAGCGAATAGAGGACAGATTAAGACTGCCTTGGACTCGTATTGAGATCAGGACTCTTATGGCAAAAGACTCTCTGGACATGACTGACGAGGACAGACAATTTATCATTAGCTCCATTAAGTACGCCGCAGGGCAAGGCCATCCAATAGTAATCCTTCACGGCACAGACTCCATGCAAGACACAGCTGAACTTTGTGCTCTAAGCTACAATCCAACTGTACCAGTTGTTTTTACTGGGGCCATGAAGCCTTTAGGCTTTGAAGACTCAGACGCAATTCAAAACGTAACTGAGGCCATGATGGTGGCCAAGATTGTTAACCCTGGTGTTTATATAAGCTTTCATAATCGTCTTTTTGAAGTCCCAGGCGCCAGAAAAAATAAGGCAAAACGCACATTTGAGGCATATTAATCTAATCTTCAACTTGGTATTTTACTTGCCTCTAGGTTAATATCAGGCCATGGAGCCTAAAAAACCTCTACTCAGGGGACATTTTCATCAATCAATGTTTTTTATCACATTGGGTGCATGCTCCTTGTTAATAGCTCAGTGTGAGAATGCTAAGCAGCTAGCGTCTTCAATTATCTATTCAATTGGGCTTCTGTCTATGTTTGGAATTAGCGCTTTGTATCACAGGATTAATTGGTCTCCAGACACGAGAGCAATTCTAAGAAAGCTAGATCACAGTGGCATCTTTATAATGATTGCGGGCTCATTCACGCCAATCACAATGTTTGCTCTTTCTTCAAGTTCGGGAATGTTTCTTTTAAAAACCATATGGGTTGTGACTCTGCTGGGAGTGTTAAAGTCAGTTCTCTTTGCCCATCTTAATAAGAAAATAAACATGCTGTTGTACTTGATTGCTGGCTATTTAATCATGCCTTATGTCTCCGAGATCGGAGAAAACGTGGGAAGTGTAAATGTATGGCTGCTTGTGGCCGGAGGAATTGTTTACTCTGTGGGAGCTCTCAGCTATGGATTTAAGTTTCCTAAGTTAAGCCCGAGAGTCTTTGGCTATCATGAGCTATTTCACGTATTTGTCAGTATCGCCGCCATTATTCACTTTATAGCCATCTATTCGATCATTCTTCACTAATTTTAGTAGTGTAGAAGCCTAGCTCGACTCATTTAGTTGTCACATAGCTAAGGTTTGGCCATCTCCAGTTCTAATTATTTCAGGTGTTTAGAGTGAAAATGTCAAACTTTGCCGTGTGGGACTTTATAATTAAGTAAGGATTCTTTAATTCCGAAAAGACAATGAGATGAAAAAGTTTTTACTACTATTACTATTATTTAGCTTCTACTCCTGCGAGGACATTTCTGGCACTAGACCGCTTGAGACCTTAAAGGATGATGTCGTTGGCGACATTGGAGGAGGAGTTGGAAACGGAGCAGTTCCAGGAGATGGAGCTATAGGCAATGAAGATCCAGAGTTAGTGGAAGCAAAGGTCGAAATAAGACACCTCATTGAGCCAAAAATTGACAACAACAGCGATGGCGGTACTTATAAAAGAAAACTCACTATACCTAAAAACTATGATGGGCTTCTTTACTTGGCAGGGATAAATATTTCCACACTGAGCGAGAAGAACCTGAAAGTTAGATTTAAATTTGGTCTTGATTCAAGTCCAATTGATATTCCAGCTCACATTAGCACGGCACCTGGGCTGACGCCTCAAACAAGTGTTGAAGTTCTAATCATGGATATGAGAAGCGCTCCATTCGATAAAGTGCGTTTATTTTATGATCTTTTTGACTACAACGAATACGACTTTGGAAACTCAACTCCTGACCCAGGCGTTCTAAGCGAGCCTGTTCAGTTTAATAGAGATGATAAGTTGTTTTGTAGAGGACTGAGGCTTGAGCACGATCCAACTTTTAATGGAAAGCTTGCAGACGGTTGCTCGGAAGCAAACGACACTTGTAAGTTTGCTTATGCAAAAATTTTAGATAAAGGCCTTGTGAAGTCAGACTGGCTTACGGCCATTCTTCCGACAGAAAAAAATGTGGCAAGCTCCACTGGCGTCCTGTCAGATGATAGCAATGAACTGAACCTTGATCGTTGTTTGCCTGACAATCCAAGCTCTGCCCAACATACGATTGGATCCACCACATTTCCATTCTCTGCGAGCTTTAACTCTGGTCTTTCAAAGTGGGAGATCGTTGGGGGAAGCCTTGTTGAACTTTTTGAGGGGACAACGTCTCTTGGAGAGTACTACTACCAAGGGCCATATCAAGCAATTAACCTTAATAAGTGGGAAGTTAAAGACAGTGCTCTTCTAGGGGAGAGTGGGATCTTTGGAAAATTTTTAAACCTTAACTCTGTAGCGGGCGTGGACTCCACTGAACTTCAGTTTGGGGCCCAAGCAAAGCTATTTCCACTCCAAACAAAACTAAGTCTCCCAAAAGATGTTGAGTATATGGGGAGTGCTATTCCTGGCGATCCTAAGAGTATCCAAACTATGGGATCCAATGGTGAGAGCCTTTGGATGGATGGCTGCAACGAAAGAATTAGCACAATGCTTAACGACTATAACGGTGAACATGTAGGCTCATGCAATGTCACTGCAACTGTAGAAATCGTTGCCATTGAAGATGATGGAACCGAAAAAATAATTGACGCCACCAATGAAGTTAAGCTTCAGCTTGTTAAGCCTGAGACTTTAAACACTGACGGTGAAAACGTTTTACTTTCAAGTTTCCAATCATGCTCTTCTTCTTCCCAGTGTGGATCAGATGAATGTTGTATGAACAAGCGTTGCTGGTCAAAAGACATTGTTTCTCAATGTGTTGAAGATTTGCCTACATATGGAAACAACCTACCTGGAGACAGCTGTCAAAGTGATCATGAGTGCGCAAGTCTTTGCTGTAATCAAGCAAGCGGCAAGTGCGCAGTTCACGACACTCTTTCAGACCCTCAGGTATTTTGTTCTAAGCCTTCTGGGCAAACATGTATTGCTAGAGAGTGGTGTATGAAGCATCCAGTGACTCAATGTTATATCGTTAACACGGGCTTTGATGCTCAAGGGCAAAAGACTTGCGCCAAGAGATGCTATACATTTGAGAAGCATGGCGATTGTAAAGCGAGCGCTGGTAATGTGATGGGTATTTGCCAACCACCAGAGCAACCAGAGCAGCCGGTATTTAATCCCGACGATCCAAATCGTTGCGACGATGCGATCGATCCTCAGGATGTTCCTATAAATAATTAATAAGACTATTTATTAGAGAAGTCTGCTTTGATGAAAGTGGCTGTGCCTTTTTCAACGGTAACTTTGGTTGTGGTTTCTTGAAGGTCAGGGTGGTCAAGAACCAGAGTTGCATTTTCTTGAATCCTATCTGAAACAATGGTGCCCTTTATTATAAAATAGGCCTTGTTACCGATGATGTTGACTGGAGTTTGAGATGCTCCTTTGAGACGATAGTTGCTTAGTGAGATATTCTCTGAAAGCTGCATAGTTACTTCTGCCTCATCAAGACTTTTCAGCTCTTCAGGAAAGGTTGCAATAATATGAAGATCAAAGCCCCTTATATTAGAACCAATGCTTTCATCGTTGATTGGTTGGTCTTGGTCCAAGAACTGACGCATTGACAGGTATCCCTCATGATCACATTTGGAAATCTCTTTGCATTCAGAGGGAACCTCTGCAATTCCATCACCCGGGCCTGCCTCCATATGGGTTCCATAGGAGTGCGCGAACTCCCCAAGTGAAAAACGCTTATGTTTCGCTTCTTTTTGATCAGTCCAGTTTGCATAGAGAAAGTTTAGTTTCATGCTAGGAGTGTTGACTACAAGGTCGCCTTCAAAAAATTGGCTGACATGCTTGGTAAAAACGTAGTCTTTGTACGGTGCCATAGCGGAGATATTTAAGACTTTAATATTTTTTCTCACAAACTCCTGGAACTTTAATCCTTCCTTAGAGGTGAAGAACTCAATAAGCCCTTGATAGAAACTGCTTCCATATTTCATGTTGTGCAGTTGTCTTTTGCCAAAAGGAGAAATTATGTTTGAATCAAGACCTAGACTGAAAAATACGCTTTCACCCATCATGGCAAAGTCGCTTCCTAGAAAAGGGGTGGATAGAGAAATGTAATTCTTTATTCTTTCAACCTGGTCCTTATCAAAGCCTTCACTGTTTTTGTGGGCCTGAATTAACCAGTTAAGTCCCACAAGTCCGCCTTGAGAGTGCATTATTAACGTGATGTCTTTTTTATTTTTACTGTTGGGAAGATCTTTTATGAACTGGTTTAACTCTTTTGAGAAGTCGTTAACGATTAGTGAGCTATCCTTGGTTTTGTAATTAAAATGGTAAGCTTCACTGCAAGACTCTTGGGCCTCAAGGGCACCCTTCATATCCTTAAAAGAGGAAGCACTTCCACCAATGCCGTGGATCAAAATGTATTTATGAGTGCCTTCACAGGAGGACTCGGTTGCGGCCTGAACATAAGAAATACTCAGAACACTCAATATTGTGATTGCTAAAGCTTGAATTCTCATCGGCATATACTAACAGTATATAGCTCTTGTGCAATGCGTTTGGTTTATTTGTGTAAAAAGTTCAAAACGCTGCTGACTTCAATCAACTGGGCTTTGGACAATTCATGACATAGACTGGATTTCTTTTAGTCTATTGGGCATAATAGGCTAAAAAAAGGAAGACCACTATGTTGCCTGAACTTGAAAATTGCGTTTTAGACCATGTTGCCATTGCTGTGAAAGACTTAGAAGAGAGTGTGAAAGTCTACGAGGCCATAGGATTGAAATTCTCTGGGGAAAGGGAAGTGGTTGAGGCACAAAAGGTTAAAACCGCTTTTGCTCCCATAGATGAAAATGGACATATAGAGTTGCTTCAATCCACAGATGAATCTGGCCCTATTGGGAAATATATTCAAAAGAAAGGCCCTGGGATCCACCATATGTGTTTTAGAGTTCCCGATATTGTTAAAAAAGAGGAAGAACTTAGATCAAAGGGGTTTAGGCTTCTTTACGAGAAAGCGCAAGTTGGGGCAGGCAATTGCCTAGTAAACTTTATCCATCCAAAATCAACTGGTGGCGCGCTAATAGAAATTTCCGAAAAGCAAAGCTGAGGTATTAATGCAGGCCCAAATGTACGTCCCCCCATTAAGCAAGACGAACAAGTATATCATCATAGCCCACGTGGCCATGTTCCTTTTAAACTCTATTTTAAAAGTTTCCTCCGGTGTCTCGCTGGCGGGAGTTTTGGGGCTTAGCCTTAATGGAGTTGGAAATGGACTCATCTATCAATTTCTAAGTTTTCCATTTATTGAAGTGTCATTTATGTCGGCTCTTTTTAACTCTCTTTTAGTGTGGTTCATTGGTGGAGACCTTGAAGCAAGGTGGGGACAGAAATTTTACTTAAAGTTTTTGGCCATATCTGCTCTAAGCTCGGGTGTGATCTACCTATTGGTGTCGCTTGCTGCGGGAGGAGCCTTTGCTTATGTGCCGCTTAAAGGATTAGGAGGCATTGTTTTTGCCCTTCTAATAGCTTATGGAATTATCTTTTCAGAGAGACAGCTGACTTTCATGTTGCTGTTTCCAATGAAGGCCAAATATTTTTGCATGATTCTTGCTGGTATTGAGCTTTATATTGGGTTGTTCTCAGCTCATGGAAAGGCCTCATGGGCACATTTAAGCGCTGGAGCTGCAGGCTTTGCTTATTTGAAGTGGAAATCAATGAAGGCCAAAGGCCAAGGATTTAAAGACCTTATGGGTTCCAAAGCTCCCAAAAGGAAGGGCAGAGGTAAGCTGAGAATCGTAAAAGATGAGGAGCCCACGAAGGCCGACCCCAAAAATCCAAAATATTGGCAGTAGATTGACTAATTGCGCAGATATATGATATTTGATGACGTTCTAAACTATTACTTGAAGAGGATGACGCATGAAACTTCGTTTGGCCCTAGAAGATAAATTAATGGATTCAAGACTTAGAGACCGTTTGGTAGCTGAAGGAAAGATTAGCAAGAAAGATGTTGATCAATACCTAAGCAACCTTCCTGAAGAAGATGACTCTGCTTACGAGCAAGTTATGGATAAAGAAGAGCAGGGCGAGTAGTAGCTCCTCAGTTTTACTGTACGATAAATTTAGAAAAATAGATCTTTTTAACAGCAGATGTCGAAAGTCTGCTGTTAACCTTATTTTTAATCCTAGTTTCCAACAAAATTCGACCTGTTACAGAGTTCAACTCACTAGGCTTCATATTAGAGGCAACATCCACAAGAGCATCTTGAATCATAGGTTTGGCATTCTCAATTAACTGGATTTGTTCTTGCTCAAAGGTTTCGATATTCATCTTTAAGTTAACAAACCTTAGTCTTGCTTCTCTGGAGTAGAGGTTTATGACCATTTCTGGAAATTGAACTTGGGGCTTTTGGAACTCAACCATGCTGTCTTTAACCATAGAGGAGAATTCTTTTGTCTCATCAGTTGGAGGTCTTTTGATCATGGTGTGAGAAGTCACAACGAGTGCTGTGGCAGCGATTACTACCAGTCCATTTATTGCGAATATAGCTTTATCTAACCCAGGGTTTCCAGTCATGCGTTTATTTTAGCACAACTGGAAACTTATTTGGGCAATAGGCAAATTATAGATATTTTTCTGGATTTAGAGGGGTGTAAGGCAGCTCAAGGTCTCTTGCAACCTGCTCGTATACAAGTTCGCCTTTATAGATGTTTACACCTAGTTTCAGTGCTGGGTCAGCAGAAATTGACTTCTCCACACCGTTTTTAGCGATCATTCTAGCGTACTTCAAAGTTACGTTTGTAAGGGCGTAAGTGGAAGTTCTAGGAACTGCACCTGGCATATTGGCAACACAGTAGTGAACTACACCGTCAACTTCAAAAGTTGGGTTTTGGTGAGTTGTTGGCTTACAAGTTTCAATACAACCACCTTGATCAACCGCGATATCTACAACGGCACTGCCATTTTCCATTTTGGAGATCATGTCTCTGGTAACTAGCTTTGGAGCTTTAGCGCCTGGAACTAAAACGGCACCGATAACTAGATCTGAGTTGATGACAGCTTCTTCAATATTTTGAGTGTTTGAGAATAGAGTAGTGATTCTGTTGTCAAAAAGATCGTCCATTTCAGCTAATCTCTTTGTATTTAAATCAATACATGTAACATCCGCTCCAAGGCCCATGGCCATTTTTGTAGCGTTTGTGCCAGCGATTCCACATCCGATAACTGTAACTTTTGCTCTGTGAACGCCTGGAACACCTCCAAGTAGAAGCCCTTTGCCGCCTTTATCTTTTTGAAGGCACATTGCTCCAACTTGAGTTGCCATACGACCTGCAACCTCACTCATAGGAACTAGAAGTGGAAGGGATCCATCTGGGAATTGGATTGTTTCGTATGCGATACATGTGGAACCTGAATCCATCAAGCCTTGAGTTAGCTCCTTGTCAGCTGACAAGTGAAGGTAAGTGTAAAGAATATGATGGGGTTTTAGCAAAGCGATCTCAACTGGTTGAGGCTCCTTAACCTTGATTATCATTTCCCCCGCGGCAAATGTATCTTCTAGAGTTGGAGTTATCTTAGCTCCCGCCTCAATAAACATCTCGTCTGAGATGCCAATGCCTTCTCCAGCTGTGGCCTGAACAAAAACCTCGTGTCCGTCTTGTACAAGTTGTCTAACACCGCTTGGAACAAGTCCTACTCGGTTTTCGTTGTTTTTAATTTCCTTTGGAACGGCAATTTTCATGACTTTCCTCTCTTCAAAATGATGTTAATTTATGGGCAAACTATACAAGAAATTCCAGTTTTAAACACTGAAAAACAGTCAAATAAACAAAAAAAATGGGTCTCAGTTTCCGTAGGTTAGCACTTGGCCGTCAAAAAGAGGAAAAATATCAATATCAAGGCCCTGGAGGTCCTTCTCCATTTGGGAATGTTCAAGCTCATGGCCCATGTGAATCAGCCCTGTTTTCTTGGCCCCCACCTTTTTAGCTATATTTAGCGCCGCTTCCATATGAAGATGGGTTTGGTGAGGGGTTGATTTTACGCAATCAAGAATGAACAGATCAAGCCTTGCCTCTTTAAGCCTATTAATCCATTCATTGGGGATCGTTTTGCAGTCTATGGCGTAGGCAAACTTTTTATGAATAAAGGAAAGGGATTTCGTATGTCCGTGGGGCAATAGAAAGAACTCAAACTGATCACCAGCTATTTCAGCCTTATTTTCCACCTCTAATAAATCGAGTTTAGGAATGCCTCCACCCAATACCGCTTTGTTTTGAAAGTGTTTTTGCGTGTGGAAAATGTAAGGAAACTTTTCTCTTAAATGTTCTGCGCACTTTTTATAAGTGTAAACAGGTATAGAGTTGCCCTCTCCAAAGGTTAGGGGACGAAGGTCATCTATTCCGTGAACATGATCGGCGTGTTCATGGGTAATAATACATGCGTCGCAATCTTGTATGTTATTGTCTAAAAACTGAGTTCTAAGGTCGGGTGTGGTGTCCACTAAGATATTTTTACCCTCAGAGTTTTTGATTAGTATACTCGTTCTGGTTCGTTTATTTTTTTTATTGCTTGAGCAACACACTTCACACTGACATCCAATCATGGGAATGCCTGTAGATGTTCCTGTACCAAGCGCTATAACTTCGTTATGATTTATTTCCATAAAAATATTTTACCAAAGACTGGTTAAAAATAATACATGAACGGAGATCTGTATGAAGTTAATTTGGATTGCGGCGATACTCACGCTTTTTGGGTGCGCCACCAAAGATGTAGAAAACAAAAAGGACAAAAACGAGCTCATTCACTTTGATGTGAAAGAGAGAGAGTTGGACAATGGCCTTAAAGTGATGGTCGTTGAAAACCACAAGTTGCCCCTAGTTTCTTACTACACATACTTTGATGTCGGCGGAAAGTTTGAGACACCAGGGATTACCGGCTCGTCACACTTTCTTGAGCATATGATGTTTAAGGGTGCCAAAAAGTACCCTGAAGGCGAGTTTGATAAAATGGTAGAGGGAAGTGGTGGCAAAAATAACGCTTACACCACAAGCGACATGACTGTGTACTATGAGAGTCTTCCTTCTGAACACATAAAGAAAATAATAGATGTTGAAGCGGATAGAATGCAAAACCTTGCTTTGAATCCAAAGTCGTTTGCTTCAGAGAAAAACGTAGTTTTAGAAGAAAGAAAAATGCGTTACGAAAACTCTGACAGAGGCAAGATCTATTTCTCCATGATGCAGAATATGTTCGAGAATACCCCTTATGGGATACCTGTCATTGGAAAGATTGAAGACATTAAGAACGTCACTAGGGATCAAGTATTTGAGTACTTCAAAACATTCTACGCTCCAAACAATGCATTTATAGTGATTGTTGGCGACGTTGACGCTGATGAAGTCTTGGATGAAGTGGAAAGTCGCTTCGGGGATATTCCTAAGAACAAAAATCTTAAAGAACAGAAAAAAGAAATTTTTGAAAAGAACGGCGGGTTTGATTTTAAAGGCAAATACAATGGCCGACACGTAAAATTGCATGGAGACACAAAAGACCCAATCTTTATGCTTGGCTTTAAAGGTGTAAAAGTTGGTCCCAGAGACGCTTATGTCCTAGACATCCTTTCATCAATGCTTGGCCAGGGTGACAGCTCTTTTTTAAGTGAGCAGTATGTTCTTGCGAGGAAGCCGCTTCTTTCCAATGTCTATGCCGCAAACTACACGCTTCTTGAAAGTGGAGTGTTTTTTGTAGGCGGGCAACTTCTTAAAGGAAGCTCCTTGGAAAGAGTTAAAAACAGTCTCTACTCCAAGATTAAAAATGGTTGTAAGAACTCACTTACCCAAAGACAACTGCAGAAAGTAAAGAATCAGTACCTTGTTTCTTACTTAAGTAACTTGGACACAAATCAAGGGATTGCAAAATTCATTGGAGACAGACAAGCATTTTATGGTGATTACAACTTCTATAAAAAAGAGATGGACACCTACGAGTCCATTGAGTTGGAGGAAGTGAAGACGGCGTGCGAGAAATATTTGAATAGAAAAGACTCTATCTTTTTCTCAATCTGGAACAAACACAAAAAACAATAAGAAGGTCCAATATGAAGATTTTAACAGCACTTGTTTTTATAATTAGTTTTGGCGCTAAGGCCAACTACCTTGAAGACAACTTAAGAAGAGAAAACTGGAACGGAGTGGAAGTCGTGTGGCTTGAGGATGACTCTTATCCTATCTATGACGTTTCGGTTTATTTCAGCGCAGGCGGCTACACTGACGCAAAAGGCAAGTACGGCGAAACTCAACTCGCGTTTGACCTTTTGAGCACTGGGACTACCAGATATAAGCAGAAAGAAATTTTGAACACGCTAGAATTTTATGGCGCTAGCTACCAAGCAAGTGTCACTCACGAATTTTCATCTTACAATGTAAGTGGACTTGTTAAGGACGCAGTGCCCACCATGAAAATGGTTTGTCACATGTTTAGGAATGCAACTTATCCGAATCGTGAGCTTAAAAAGAGTGTAAAAAGAATAAAGACAGGACTTAGAAACCTTCCTTCCAACCATGGCTCCCTCGCCAGCAGGATCTTTAGACAAGCAAGTCTTGAGAATACCGGTTATGAAAATCCTGTTGGCGGAACCCTTAAAAGTCTTGGAAGAATTTCTTCTGGCGACCTTAAAAAGAAGATAGGCTTTTTCAATGATGAGGTAAAAAAGCGCATCTATATCAAAGGTCCAAAGGAGATGAAGTCACTTAAGGCCGTATTCACCAATGATTGTAAGTGGGGAAGTGGCAAGACCGTTGTAGACACACCTAAGGCAACTAAGAAAGAAAGAAAAGGAAGCGCCAATACGGTTTACCTAGCTGTGGTTCCCAAAGCAAATCAGGCACAAATTAGAATTGGAAACTTTATGACAGCTGAGGAAGCGTCTAGAGATTATGAACTTAGAGACTTTACTTCTCAATACTTGGGCGGAGGTTTCACTTCCAGGTTAATGCAAGAGATTAGAGTCGCTAGAGGATTGACTTACACTATTGGCTCTTACGCTAGCGAGCAAAATAATTATGGCAGAAAGGGAATATCAACTTTCACCAAAAATGAAACTCTGGTTGAAACTCTAAGTGCGGTTAAGGAAGTGCTTGAAAAGAGCTTTAAAGAGATTAACGATGAGCACTTTCAAATGGCAAAGCGCTACGCAAAGGGAAGCTACCTGTTTGGACTGGAATCCACTAGCGCTTTCCTAAGCAATCTTATCTACTTCGACCATGTGGGTAGAAGTTATGATGAAATCTATAAGTTTCCAGAGCTCATAAATGGATTGACTAAAGATATGGTAAAAAAGAAGGCCAAAGAATTATTCAATCCATAAGATCAAATTATTTTTGTATTGGGTTCCAAAGGACTTGAAAAAGACCTAAAAAAGGCCGGATACAAAGTTAAGCTATTAAATTATAAAAACTTTCTATGAAACAGTTTGATCCTGCGCTTTGCCTTCAATATTAAGCAAGGCGCCTGGATACACACTTAGGTTTTGGGCATTGATTATGCCTGAAACCCTACCTGAGGCCCTCACTGTCATTGATCCAGATGCGGAAATAGAGCCTTTGACCTCTCCAAATATCTCAATATCTTGACAATAAATGGAACCTTCAACAAATGCCTCTCTCTCAAGAGTGAGCTTTGCTCCATCCAGAATAGTTAGAGTGCCTTTGACTCTGCAGTTGACCACTGTATCTCCCGAGATACGAAGGTCTCCTTCATATTCGCTATTCTTTCCTAATAAAGTAAAATTTAGAGATTTAAAGTCGCTTTCTTTCATTTAATTTACCTGGTAGGGACCTGCCACTTTGTAGCTGATCAAATCGCCTGAGCGGCTAAAAATAAAAACCTTATACCAAACGGACAGGCCGCTTGGCTTTTCAAACTCCGCGATAACTGGACGAAATCGAGAGACCACAAAGCTCTCACCCTTAGAAAAGTCGAGCTTGTTGTTTTCCAGTGAAAGTGAGCGTTGCGGATGAAAACTCATTTGATTGTCGGAAAATTGAACAATGCTAATGTAGCCAGCTAGCTTTTCATCATTGTCGAGGTTGTTTAGAAGATCAAACCTGAATTCCGCCTTTTTTTGTTTGAAATTCGCGCTCATATTTTCAAGTTTTGCCTTTTCAAGCTCTGTCACATCCTCATATCCCACTGGGGTTGAAAACAACGCAAGAGCACTTGCCGGGGCGGAACTGGAGCCTTGAGAGATCTTGTTGGTAAGCTCTGTGTTTACGGCCTTGAGCTGTGCTAGTTCTGATTCTAACTTTGCCTTATCTTCTTTCAATGAAGTAATGATCCTTGGCTCTTTGCTTTTTGCCTGCTCGAGTTTCCTTTTCATAACCACAGAGGTGGTGAAAGAGAAAAGCAAAGACACAATCAGTAGAAAGGGAATTGCAAAAACCAGCAGTTTTAAAAGCCCCTTGTTAAGTTTGATGTACTTCGGGGGCTTTGGAGTGTTGTAAACAATTAAGGTGAGCTCTTTGGATGGCTTTTGGATCATTTTAATTTTCTTTTACGTTGCTGGTCTTTCTGTCTTGGGATTGAACTAAAGCATCTTGGCTTTCATTAAAAAAGCGGGGAGAGGGTACGAAGGCCATAACCTGCTCGTTTTCCAGCTTGTGCCACTGCTCGGCCACAATCTTCCAGTTGTAGTTCTCATCTTTCTTAAGATATAGAACCTTTTTACCAACATCTTGGATTAGCTTAGACTTGTAGTCCTGCTCTAGGGTGACTACCGCGTAGTCCTCGTGGGAGAGGATTGAGATATTGCTGAAATTGATTTCAGGCTTTTCTGTTCTACTGAAGATCGCCTTCTTGTATCTTCTGTATTGAGAGTAGTTGCCTTTTCTAGCGTTGTAGAATTCTTTTTTACTGTATTGGGAGATATACTCTTCAAAGTTTTTCTCTTTCCACGCCTTTGCCCAAGTGTGAACAACACCTGAGATTTTATTCTTATTCTGGTTCCAAGTGTCCATGTTTAAGTAAGTAAGATTTTGAACAATTACAACTGGAGTGTTTTCCAAATCAATATAATTGGAAACCTCTTTAAGGTCAGCGTCCATGGCCACGACGCATCCTCTAGACACAAAACGCTTGTCTACCCTTGAGTCATCGTTTGCAGAGTGAAGCCAAATGCCTCCTCCTGTTTTGCCAGCTCTTACATCCATCACATTTGGATAGTTTGTAGTGAAAGCTCCAGCTCCATAGATAAGTGCGTAATCGCCGTAAGATGCAAGGAGGTCTTTTGCTGGCCTAAACTTTTTGAAAATATAAATTCCTTCTGGAGTTTTCTCATCTCCTTGGACTTTTTTATCACCAGTGATTTTTCCCGTAGCAATTTTGTATGTTTTTAACAGCTTTGGTTTAGAGTCTTCATTCTCAAAGACGTATAGTTTGTGGGTTGACTTTTCTACGACTATGATGTGGTGCGTGAATCTAGGGTCTAGCTGATATATATTTGAGGGAAGAAACTCCTCTGCAACAACGCTAAAAGGTATTAAAAAGAGGATTAGGCTCTTCATTAGTAAATGCATTTCTATACCGCCTTGGGGTTTTTCTTAAATTTTAATGTCCGGAAGGCCTTTTATCAATAGGAACAATTATAACCAATTGAAATCTTTTTACCGCCTGTTTCGAGTTCTAGGTAACTGGTATTATTAAAGTGGAAAAATGGAGTAGTTTTACTATGAAAACCTTAATTTGGGATAGTGGCTCGGCGAGCTTGCATGAATTTTTAGACATGGCCGGCAGGTACATTGGCATTGACCTGTTTGAAGATTTGGATGATCTCGCGGAAGCGACTTCAAATGGATCCATTCTTTTGTTTGACCTAGACACGGAAAGAAAGAAGGTTGAGAAGAAGCTTAAGGCCTTGAAAAAATCCAAAGTTGATTACAGTGCGGTTTTCATTACTGAGAAAATGTCTCCAAAAGAGATAGCCAAGCACCAAAAATCTAAGCTTGGAGGAGATGCCTATCTCAAGACTCCGGTGGATGAGGATGTTTTTTTAAGTGCCATGGAGCCTATTCTTGGAGTGAATCTTAAGGCACAGCTTGAGGCAAAGCAGAAAAAGATCATCTCTGAGCATCAAGAGGATAGAGAATTAGATGAGGACACAGCAATTTTAAGCAGCAAGCTGGATGACCTGTTTAAAGAAACCATAGGTGAAGCACCTGAGGTCACAGGGCATGTGAATTTAGAGGAATTTCCTGAATTACAAGAAGATAATAGCGAAGAAGGCCCGGAAGAGGAGCATCAAACTCTTGACCTAAGCGAGTTTCAAGAAAATGAATCAACGGGCACTGAGGAGCTTTCTATGGCAGATGATAACAAAGAAGAGGGCCTTGACCTTGGTTTGGACCTTGGAGAAGATTCATCTGAAGAGTCGTTTTCTTTAAGTGACAATGAGGACAATGCTGAGGAGGGCCTGCAGTTTGAAGCTCAAGAGTCCGAAGGATTGGTTCTCGATGACCTTGAAATTGGATCCGATTCTGAACAAGAAGTGGATGGTCAAAATGAAGGCCTGGAACTTTCAAATGATGAGAGTGAAATAGGTTTGGACCTGGAGCAGGCGAATGAGCTGGCAACTGATAACGGTGATAGTGACCATGGGCTCGATCTTTCACTTGAAGATGAGAGTGGCACAGAAGAATTAACTCTGGGTGGGGAAGATTCAGAAGAGTTGTCTCTAAGTAATGACGATAATGATGATTCGTTAAGCTTGTCTCTTTCTGATGAAGAAGAGGACTCCTTAAGCATTGACTTAGGTTCAGGTGGTGAAGAAAACAGTATTGCAGAGGAAAGTGACGAAGTCGGTGGCCTCTCTCTTAGTGAGGAGGATGATTTAGGCCTTGCTTTAGAAGGATCCAATGGAGCTGAAGTTCCTAGTGAGGAGCTTGATGTAAGTCCTACCACTGGCACTGAAGAACTTTCATTGGGTGAAGAGTCTTCAGATGAGGAAATTTCATTCGGCGCAGAGGAAGACCTTTTTGAGGAAGATGCTGGAGAAAATGAACTTTCATTAGGTGAGGAAGCTGCAGATGAAGAAATATCTTTTGGCGCAGAGGAAGATCTCCTTGGGGACGGAGGGCTTGATCTCGGGGATGAAGATCTTTTTGGTCAAGACGACTCAGAGGATGCCCTTTCTGCTGACAGCTTGCCCGAAGTCCCTAGTCTAGAGGGTGGGGATGATGACATGAGTCCCGATGCTATTAATAAACTCGCTGAGATTGAGCAGATGATGGCGAACGAAAATGAGGGAACTCCAACTTCGAATCTCGCAGATCAACTGAATGCTGAGGAAGAGGACTTTGATCCAACAATGGATGAAGGACTGGAAGTCGACGCTACAGCTGGTGAGGATTCAACGTCGTTTTTCAAAATCGGAGATCAATTAGGCACAGAGGAAAATCAAAGTTTAGAAGCTGAGGCCGAAACAACGCCTCCTGCAATTCAAAGTCAATCAGGCCAACAAACTATCAATGACCAAAAAGAAATTATTGCTAGCAACGAAGACGAGTTCGCAAGACTTGGAGAAACTATAAAGCACCTGCGCCACGACCGCCAGATTCTCATGGAAAAAGTTGAGCAAATGGAGCAGAAGGTGGCCAAGGAAAATAAGGATTTTTCAAACCTTCAGGCCGAACTTGAGGAAAAGCGAATTGAAGTCTCTCTTCTAACGAAAAGAAAGAGCAAACAGCTTGAGGATATGAGCTACAGGCTTGAGCTGAGTGAAGAAAAAAGGATGATTCTAGAAGAAAAAAATAAAAGGCTAGAGCAGGAAAATGAAAATCTTCGGAAAAAAACAAGCGGAGATCTCAACAAAATTAAAAGTAGGGAGCGTGAACTCGAAAATAAACTTGAGCTTTTAAAGGCAGACACCGATCTGCAAATTAAGAATAGAGACTTTAAAATCCTCGAATTAAAGAGAAAGATTGATTCACTAGAATTTGATATGGAGTCCATTCAGCTTAAAGAGAAGAAAACTGTAGACAACAAATATGCTATGGAAGAGCGAATGGAGAGAGTCATCAACACACTAAGAAGAGCGATTGGAGAGCTCGAAGAGGATGAAATGCCTTTGAGAGACTTGCAAAAGCTTAAAAAGAATTTGGATGTTTAAAAAATGCTAAGAAAAATTCTTCTTCTGAACTTCAATAAAGAGCAAAAACAGAAGTTTGAATCCCATATTCTATCCCTTTCTGAAAGCGTTAAGCTGGAGGCCGTTGAGTCAACCAACGAGCTTAAAAAAAGCAATTTTAATGCCCAGTGCATCTTTTATGCGGTTGGATGCGAGAAAGGGAAGTTGGAAAAGGATGTTGAAGAGATTAAACGGACTCTGAGAGGAGTGCCAGTTAGTTTTGTTTTTGAAGAACGAGATTTTTCATCTCTATTAAAAGTGTTCGAATTCTCACCAGCAATGGTTTTGGATAAGGATTACACAAGCGAAGATTTGCAGAAAGCACTAATTAGGTGTGATCTCAAAAAACTTCGTTTAGAAGATTCGAACATGCCAATTGCCAATTTAATGGAGCTTCTCTCCTCTCCAATAAAAGTTAAATCCGATATCGATCTATTCCGCAAACTCACGGCATATTTCACTGGTTTTGAAGAAAAGGTCTCATTATCTGTTTTGTGTTACGACAAGAAGAACTTTGATCTTGTGGCCGGGGAGCAGGTAAAAGATAGGGAAGTGTTTAATGTCATTAAAAACTATGTTTTACCTAAAAACTTTATTGGTGAACTGATGGAGGTGCCCGTTGAGGGAAGCGAAAAATCTTTTATGATCTTTCCTCTCTATAAGCAGGGCGATCAAGAAACGTGGTGTGTCTGCAAAATGAAAAGTTCCAATAAAGATTTTGTGCTAAACAATCTATTTTTTAGGCACTTGGAAAACGCGCTTATCTATAGAAAAAACTCTGAGCGAATGATTGGCTTTCAAGACCTGGCCAACAAAGACGAAGTCACAGGCCTTTTCAATCAAAGAAAGCTTGCAGCTGACCTTGAAAGAGCGATAGAGGAGCATAAAGCAAATGACCAAACCTTTTGCATTATGTTTATTGATGTTGATCACTTTAAAAAGGTTAATGACAACTTTGGCCATGTTGTTGGGTCTCAAATGTTATCCGAAATCGCTGAGGAGCTAAGGGAAGTATTAAGATCTTCGGATAAAATATACCGCTATGGTGGGGACGAGTTTGTGGTTATCATGCCTGAGGCCTCAATCAAGACTGTCCATAGGGTTGCCTTAAGAGTGAATGAGTCTGTTAAAAAGAAAAACTTCAATATTGGCCAGGCCGTCGACTATAAACTTGGACTGTCCATAGGAATAGCCGAGTACCCATCAGACGCTCAAACCGCCAAAGAGATAATCGAATTTGCAGACAAGATGATGTATGTCTCTAAAAAAACAGGCAGGGGCAGGGTCTATCATGTTAATGAAGTGGATCAAGCTGAGTAATTTCAAATTATAATAAGTCAAAAATTTCAACAACTTACCCTTTTTCGTCCGAGAAAGGGTTTCATATTTTATTAAAAGAAACTTAATCTTAGCCGATAATTCTCCATAGACTACTCTTAAGAAATTTTAATTGTGAGTGTGTGTGAAGAAAATACTTATCCTGGGCCTGCTTTCATTTTACTCGTTTGGCGGAGTTCTCGAATTCCGACCTGAGCTTGAATCCATTTGTGGCAAGTCCAATAAAATTTTGGTTAAGAAAATACTTTTAGGACTTGCCAAGCAAAAGCGCGCAAGAGGTGCCTCTTGTGGTTCAGATCTTAAATTTCTTTCCAAAAGCTGTGAGGCCAATGTTGTCTGCGAGGACATACTTGCTTCTTATAAGGAGTTTCTAAATAACAACAGCTCCAGAAACTTAATAGGTGAATAAATGAAACGGTATTTGATTGTTACCATACTATTTTGCATTCAATCATTAGCTTATGGTGAGACAGTTGATGAGAAGCTCGACCGCCTTGAAAATGAACTACTCGATTTGAAGCTAGGCCGGGCCGATACGACTTTCTTAAAGGTAAGTGGGGATTTCAGAACGGTTTATCTTTCCAAAGAAAATGAAGATGTGAATGACAGGGATAGCAATAAAAATCAAACTGTCTCGGAGTTTCGTATTAACTTGGACAGTGACAGCGACAGTAAAGTAAAGTTTTACAGCACGCTTGCTGCAACCTACTTTTGGAATAACAATTTTCAGTCGCCGAATGTGAAAGTCTTGGACAACACTAATAAGGTTCAAGGCGTGGATATGAGGGTTCAAAAAGCTTACCTAGACTACTTTTTGAATGACAAAAAAATTTCCCTGTCATTGGGCAGACTTCCCACTCAATATGGACCACCAACTCACTTTTCCGCAAACACTGGAAGACAGGGTACTTATCCACTGCTCTTATATAGTGTCCCTCTAGACGGCGTTGCTTTAACGGCAAACCTTGGAAAGCTATTTGACGCTGAAAACAGATATATCTTTAGGTTGATCTTTTCTCCATTCAACAACGCATCCGGCATAAGTTCTATTGAAACTGTTGGATCAGAGGGCCCATTTAATGAAATCGAATCTGAGGGAGGCTCTGTTTTTATGGCCAACCTTGAAACATCTGGAGAACTATCCCTTGGAGGCAACTATGCGTTTATACTCCAGGGCTATAGCGCTAAGTTTGGCAGGGCCAAGGCCTTGTCTGGGGTAAGGGGCGTATTGCAAAGTCAATTGCCCTCTGGATCGATTGATCGAAACGTTTACGAGGTTGGCTCAGAGGATGAAAACATAGCGACTATCAACGCTGCCATAGCTTACTTTGAGCTAACCAACTTTGGTGACAGCAAGTTTGATCTTTACGGCTCTTATAAACAAACTCATGTTGAAAGTGAAGGGAGTTTTACAGCGGTGGTAGTAGAAGACAATACTGGTGGTGCCTTTGGACCTGCTGGAACTGAGATTAACATTGGGGGGTTTCTGTATGATGAAAATGAAAAAGGGGAGTCTATCAATCTTGGAACCCGTTATAAATTCAACTCCTCATTTAATGTTGGCATTGAATACTTGAAGCAAACCAAAGGAGATGCTCCCTTTGGAGTCAACACCTTTAATTTTTCAGATCTACCTATAACAATTGGAACTGGTTATAGATTTTATACCAACTATAAAATCGAGCCTAATCTTAACCTGGGTCTGGGATATGAAATTGCCAACACTGAAAACTCATTCAATGGACAAAAGTATATGGATGTCGAAAGTAAAACTAAAACTCTTTTTACAAGCTTGAGGTACTCTTTCTGATGAATAAGCATGATAAAAAAATTTATTTTCTGTGCGGATTGGGAGGAGTTGTACTTGGATGGCTTTTCCCACTGGCATTTGTCCTGCTAGATCTTACACAGCTGGGAGAGGAGGTCGGTTGGGAACAAATAAGTTTCATCACACGCTCTCAAGACATTTACCTTTTTTCCTTCATTGCGTTTCCTGCAATCTTTTCAACATTGTTTATAAGTTTTCGAAAAGTTCTTTTAAGTAAAAAGGAATTGCTTAAAACTCATGAGCTTTTGAAACAAGAAGAAAAGAAAGCGCAGCTTAACTCAAGGCTTGCATCATTAGGTGTTCTCTCTGCTGGCATTGGGCATGAGATTAACAATCCTCTCAGTATTTTGATGCTTAATGGAGAACTTCTCGAAAAGAAAATTAATGCACTAAACCTCGATGAGCCCAGTCTTGATAAAAGATTTGCAACAATGAAAAGGTCTGCGGAAAGAATAGATAAAATCGTTCAGGGGCTTAGAATGATGGCCCGTGAAGAGGGAAGTGATAAAGAAGTTTTTGATTGCCATGAACTTTTACGCAAGGCCACGGACATGCTCTGTGAAATATACCAACGCTCTGGGGTTTCAATTGTAGTTGGAATGGGGGCAGATTGCTCAAAGATTTCAGGCAGCGTTGTTAAGTTCCAGCAGGTTATAATGAATCTACTTTCAAACGCCAAAGACTCCATAAACGAGTTTCATGGCAAAGAGGGTGGAGAGATTGAGGTTTACACCATAAACAAGGGCGATAAGTTTGTTGTAAGCGTTAAAGACAATGGGATGGGGATCTCTAAAGAGAATCAACAAAAGATATACGACACATTCTTTACCACTAAAGAAGTGGGAAAGGGCTCTGGGATGGGTCTTAGCATCACATTGTCCATAATTAAAGAGATGGGAGGAGAGATTCAAATGGAGTCCACCGAGGGGAAGGGGGCTAAGTTTGAAATTTCAATACCTCTTGCTGAGGAGGGCCTTCAAGGGGGATCAGAGAAACAGAGTGTTGAAGATATCATATCTGAACTTGAATCAAGTAAGTTGAATGGAAAGGTTTTACTTGTTGAAGATGAGGACGACATTCGGGAGGCCGCAAAGGCTATGTTATCTGAAAATGGCCTTGAAGTCGTCGCTGTCGAGGATGGCGCAAAGGCACTGGATGTATTAGCAGTGGAAACATTTGACGCTGTCGTAACAGATTTGAAAATGCCCAATATGACCGGCGAAGAGTTGGTTCTTAATATCGCTAAGAGCTCTCATCTTGATAATATGCGTATTATTGTTACCACCGGTGGGGACTTAGAATGCTCCATTGAAGAAAAAGATATTATCCTGAGTAGAGTTTTTAAATTGGTTTCAAAGCCGTATAACCACACGATACTTGAAGAGGTGATTGAAGAGGCACTTCAAGTGACTGATTCCGCCGCCTAAAAAAAGGCCGTCTTGCGACGGCCTGTGATTATTTACTTTTTAGAAGCTTTTTTTGTTGTTTTCTTCTTAGTCGCTTTTTTAGTGGCCTTTTTTGTAGCCTTCTTTTTTGTTGATTTCTTCGCTACCTTTTTTGTGGCCTTCTTTTTTGTTGCCTTCTTTGCAGCTTTCTTCTTGGTGGCCTTTTTAGCTGTTTTTTTCTTGGCTTCCTTTTTCGCAGGAACAAGTCCTTCAAGCTTGTCTTGAATTTTTGCAAGCTCTTTCTTTTGTTGCTCAACAAACTTTTTGGCCTTAGCTATTTCACTGTTTACAGCTTTTTCAACTTTCTTTTCGATGTCTTTGGTTTCTTTCTTAATGCGGTTTCTTACTTTATCAACATCTTTTTCAACAACGTTTGTAAGATCTTTTTGAGCTTTTTGAGCAATTTTCATTACAGATTTTTGTAGCTCGTCCAAAGACTTGTTGTCCTTCATAAACTTGTCTACGCTTTTCTTCAAAGTTTTCCATGATTGGATAATTTGCTTTTGCTTGCTCATTTTTAGTCTCTCCTTTATTCTTCGATATAAAAGTTCGAAGCCTTGCTTAGTGGGATTCTATACCCAAATCCAAAACTTTTCGAGCTTATTTTTATAATTGGGCAGAATTGGTATCTTTTATATTCGGTCTTCCTGTACAAGTTGAAGACTTTTCCACCTCATCCTTCTTGAAACCAAACTCAACCAAGTCTTTCATAGAGTGTCTGTATGTCAAAAGACCTTCTAAAATGGCATCCAACCTCTCGTAAGGAGGCAGTGACTCAGTGTCAACTTGATCCGGCCTTAGCTCTGCAGATGGTGGGCGAGTGATTATCTGTTCAGGGATTAGGTTGTTTCTTGTTTTGTTGATGTGCTTTGCAATAGTAAACACTTCAGATTTGTATAGATCGCCAAGCATGGAGATTGCTCCAACACTGTCACCGTATTGAGTGGAGTAGCCAACCGCCAACTCTGACTTGTTTGAAGTGTTAACGACCATTGAGCCAATCTGGTTGGAGCGGGTATATATCAACATACCCCTTAAGCGCGACTGAACGTTTTCATCGGTGAGACCCTCAAAAGATTCTGGGAAAGTTTGAGAAAACAAATTTTTAGAAGTCGAGTGTAAAAACTTAATTGGCAGTGACTTGAAAGGTATTCCGAGACTTTCACACAATTGCAGAGAAAGCTCATGACTTAGAGGTGAAGAATGGATGCTTGGCATGTAAATAGCCTCTAAGTACTGACCCTCTTTAAGAGACAGTTTAATCAAGGCCAGAACCAGGGCGGAGTCCATTCCCCCGGATAGGGCTATTGTGAATCGATTAAAACCGTTTTTTCGTGCGTACTCCTGGAAGCCAAAGCAAAGGGCCTCAATAACCTCTTCGCAGTCATCAGGTGTGAGTGGGTCTAATTTAGGAGATTTTGAGGCAATTCTAGCAGCGAAGAGCTGCTCCCAGGTGTTAGCCCCAGAGCCCTTCTTCTTTTTTTTATATTTTAAGCTTTTATCCTGAAGTTCATAGGTTGCCTGATCTGCCTTGAATCGAGGCATTTCCAGCTCAACATTGTCTCCATTAACCACAAAGCTTTGGCCATCGAATAAGATTTCATCCTCTCCACCAACTCTATTTACATAAAGAAAAGGACTTTCAAAATGGTTTGAAATGAACTTGGCCCTGTCCATTCTCTTTTCTGTCTTTCCAAAAACAAAAGGGCTTGCGGAGAGGTTTACAACCATGTCCAAACTAGCACCTTTCTCCTCACACAGAAGCTTAAGTTCATGAACAGGGTCTTTTTGGTGAAAGCTTGAAGACCACATGTCCTCACAGATTAAAAGTCCTATCTTGAGACCATTGTATTCTAATATTTCGGGACCGCTTCCCACACTGAAGTATTTCATCTCGTCAAAAATGTCATAGTTAGGAAGCAGCTGTTTGGCGTAGATTGCTTCTAAGGAAGATCCAGGGACTGCTTTGAAAATAACATTGAGAAGCTTTAAGGGAAGACCATCTTCTGTAAGTTCGTACTTTATCCCTCCCAACAAGAATAGCTGGTCGCTGTTTTTGTTGCCCCTAAAAAGCTCATCTAGCTCGCTCATGAAAATCTGATATTTTTCAATGAATGATTTTTGCAAACAGAGATCATGGAGAGGGTAGCCGCAAAGAAATAATTCAGGAAATATGTGAACCCCGGGCAGTCCTTGTTCTAAAATAGACTCCAAATAGCTCTTAATGCCTTGAAAATCGGCAATAGTATGGTGTGTTTGGTGAATATGGAACTTCATAGATATATTTCCTTGTTGTTGACTCGATGCTCAATGTACGGTAGTTTGCCGCCAATTAATACCAGTAATTATAAACCCTTAAATCAAAGTTTTACAGGATGAATGATAATTTAGGAAAAGTTTTAGTCGTCGGCGCTGGCCTTGCCGGCTCTGAGGCAGCTATGTATTTGGCCAAGCGTGGAGTTGAAGTTGTTTTAGTTGAGAATAAAACCCTAAAACGCAACCCTTCTCAAAAGATAAACGATTTTGCAGAACTGGTTTGCACCAACTCGCTGAAATCCAAAGAGCCTTCTTCAGGTCATGGGGTGCTTAAATATGGAATGAATGGCCTTGGGTCTTTGGTTTTAGAGTCTGGATATGAGGCACAAGTTCCCGCGGGAGATGCCCTGGCAGTTGATCGAGAAAAGTTTTCTTCAATCATTACTCAGAAGCTTAGAAACCATGAAAACATCACAGTAATAGAGGCTGAAGTTGAAAACCCTTTAGAAATGATGAAAGAGCATGGATGCGAGCATGTAATCGTTGCAACCGGCCCTTTAACAACTGAAAAGTTAAGTAATTGGATTGTGGAGAACGTAGGTAAAGAAGACTTTTATTTCTATGATGCCATTGCCCCTGTAGTGGACGCCGACTCCCTTGATTATTCCAAGCTTTACTTTAAAGACAGACATAAAGAAGCGGATGAGTCCGCAGACTATTTAAATGCTCCAATGAATGAAGAGCAATACTATGCCTTCATAGAGGAACTTAGAAATGCTGACAAGGTTCCGGCCCAGTCTTTTGAAGAGTATAAGTTCTTTGAAGCCTGCCTGCCGGTCGACCTTATGGCCGAAAGGGGAGTGGACACTCCTCGCTTTTCTTGTATGAAGCCAATTGGCCTTCGCATGGAAGATGGAACTGAGCCGTTTGCAGTTGTTCAGCTTAGAAAAGAAAACCTTTTAGGTAGTGCCTTTAATCTGGTGGGCTTTCAAACAAGACTTACTTATAAAGAGCAATTAAGAGTGTTTAGAATGATACCTGGATTTGAGAAGGCAAGCTTCCCACACCTTGGTTCAGTTCATAGAAACTCGTTCCTAAATAGCGCAAAACTTTTGAAGTCCGATCTGAGCAGCAGAGAGTTTCCATGTATGAGCTTTGCTGGACAAATTACAGGAGTTGAAGGCTATACTGAGAGTTCCTCAATGGGCCTTTATGTAGCAATGCAGGTTTATAGAAAGCTTCAAGGAAAGGAAACTATTGAATTTCCAAAAGAGACGGCTATCGGCGCTCTGGTTAACTATATTATGACTGCGCCAAAACCAGTACCTTCCAATATTAACTTTGGTCTCATGCCGACCGTTGCTTTAAATAAAGAGCAGAGAAAAAATCCAAAGAGAAAGAAATTTAAAAAGCAGCTTGCCTCCCAAAGGGCGCGAGAGGCCTTTGATGAAATTACTGAAATAGACAAGGACTTGTTTTGGTAGGAATTCTATTTGTAATGGTTGCATGCGCTCTTTGGGCGCTTGACACCCTCATTAGATCCCCTCTCATCGGAGACGGAATCTCTCCAATTTCAATTGTGTTCTATGAGCACCTTATTCTTTCTATTGTTCTCTCAATAGTGTTTTTTAAATCTCTTTCTAAAGTATGGAACGCCAAGGCCTCTCACTTCTTTTATTTTTTTATGGTGGGTGGAGTAGGGTCAGCGTTGGCGACTCTGGCATTCACTAGAGCATTTGTATTTTTAAACCCCTCGCTAGTAATTTTGCTGCAGAAGTTCCAGCCTGTGGCCGCTATCGCACTTGCTGCGTGGATTCTAAATGAGAGAATTAACAAATACTTTGTTTTTTGGGCAGCAATCTCGCTTGTTGGCGCAGGGCTTATTAGCTATGAAGACATTGTAAGCCTCATTGATGCTCCTAAAACTGTTGGTAATCTGTTCTTTCATCCAGGAGCACCACAGGGTTATCTGCTTACTCTTTTTTCAGTTATTGGTTGGGGAGCGGCGACTGTGTTTGGCAAAAAACTCAGCCTTGAGGGTTACAGCAACGAACAGATTATGGCCGGTCGTTTCTTGATGGGACTTGTGGCCTTGCTTCCTTTTGTTGGATTCGACTTGCAGGTGTTCAGCCACCCTGTGGAAGTATATGGAAAAATATCTTTAATGGTTTTCATAAGCGGTGTGCTTGCAATGTACATATTCTATCAAGGTCTAAGGAGAGTTTCGGCCAGGGCGTGCTCTTTAGCGGAGATGTTTTTCCCCTTCATGGCCGTGATTGTGAACTGGCTTTTTCTAAATGCCACTCTCAGCCCTATACAACTTATGGGGGGAGCTTTGCTGCTTCTTGGTTCAGTTGTAATTCAAATCAAACACTACTGAGGCACTTTTCTATCTTTTCAACTGTTCCCTTGATGAGGTCTTCAAGTGATTTGTCGTCACTTTTATTGATCATGGTTGCTGCTGAATGGCTGTGACCACCACCTCCAAGTTGAACTGCAATTAGTCCCACATCGACAACCCCTGTGGAGCGCAAGGAAACCTTGAGCTGCTTTCCCTCGTCTCTAAACATGCACGCCACCTTAATATTATCTAGGATGAGAAGGTGGTTAATGAAGGCGTGGGTGTCTTCGATATCGATATTGAACTTTTCCATATCGTCTCGCTTGAGAACTATCCAAGCAATTTCTTCAGTCTTATTGCTGTCAGCACTTGCTAGAACTTTTCCTAGTAGGTGCATGTGTTCGATCTTTTTCGTGCCATAAATTCCGTTATAGGCAAGAGGTGGCTCTATTCCTGTGTCCATTAGGTCTGCGATCAATCTATGAGTTTGCGCTGTGACTGTAGGGTAGCGAAAAGAGCTGGTGTCAATTAGGATCGCAGTATAAAGAGGAAGGGCTATCTTTTGATCAAATTTAATCCCTAACATCTTGATAAGATCGCCTACCAGTTGTCCTGTTGCAGCGGCAGTCGTATCAATGCAATTGTCATCTTGAAGAGTTTGAGAGCAAGGATGGTGGTCAATATAAAAAACTGGGCAGTTCTGCTCCTCAACATACTCCTTAAATTTTTCTCCGGTTCTATAGACAGTGTTTGTGTCCACAACGATCACTAAGTCCGGGGTATGCGGAAATCTTTCGGGCAGATCTTTAAGACCAATTACCACATCGTCTGGATCTAGATATTTATATCTTTCAAGAAGCGGTTCCTGATTGCAGCATATCGCGTTTTTTCCTGACTTCTTAAGAGCAAGGCATAGGCTAATCTCACTTCCAATACCGTCTGCATCCGGGAATAGGTGAGTTGAGATGATGATGTTTTGGGCCTTGTCGATGGCCTTCTTAAATTTTGTGTACATTTCCATATTTATATTTATCGGTTATTACATTCGGAAAATAAACCTCTTTATTTTCTTCCGAGCTGAACAGTCGGGTATGGGGCCGTGTCTAGCCGTTCACTTATTGCATTTTTCTCGATAGTATTTGTCTAAATCTGAACAAGCGAATTTTATGATTGAAGTTAAAAACATTTCAAGATCTTATGGAAGCCAAACAGCAGTAGATGGACTTAGTTTTAATGTCCGCAAAGGTTCTGTTCATGGTTTTTTAGGTCCCAACGGGGCAGGAAAAACGACTACTATGAAGATTCTGGCCGCAATGCTGCCTCCTGACTCCGGCAAGGTCTTAATAGACTCCATCGATACCTCCTTGCAACCTTTGGATGTTAGAAAGAAAATCGGAATTCTGCTTGAGCATCCACCATTGTTTTTTGACATGGGAGGCAGGGAGTATCTGGAGTATGTAGCAAGACTTAGACTCGTTCCCAAAAAGAAAGTTAGGGAGCGAGTGGACTTTGTATTGGAAAAGTTAGGTCTTCAAGATCATCAAACAAGACTTCTAGGAAACTTGAGCAAAGGTTATAAACAAAAATTCGGAGTTGCCCAGGCCATTGTTCAT
Organism: Halobacteriovoraceae bacterium; assembly: GCA_002711995.1. Taxonomy (GTDB): domain Bacteria; phylum Bdellovibrionota; class Bacteriovoracia; order Bacteriovoracales; family Bacteriovoracaceae; genus UBA845. The sequence goes on from PASN01000013.1 coordinate 336,106, forward strand.
AATCCTGAATTTGTCATTCTGGATGAACCAACATCTGGACTGGATCCACAGGCCGTAATGGAAATGCGCTCTTTGATCAAGGATCTGAAGAATGAGCATACTGTGTTGTTCTCAAGTCATTTGCTAAAAGAAGCTGACCTTATCTGCGACGATGTGACTATTATTTCCAATGGAAAGCTTTTGGCATCAGCTCCTATAGAAGAGATTCAGAGCTCTTTGTCTGAAAAAACTGCGATAAATATTACCGTAAAAAACTGGAGTGAAGAACTACTTTCAAAAATTGATGGAAAAGATTTTGTACAGAGTGTTTCGTTAATTCCGGGCGAAGGAGAAACCAAATTAAATATCTTGGTGGACTCCCTTCAAGATAATAGAGATCAACTTAGTCGTTTTATTGTTGAAGAGGGGTTGGGCCTTCTTGAAATGACCCAAGAAAGACCTGATCTAGAGAAGATATTCTTTGAGGTCGTGAAGAGGAATGACAATTGATTTATCTTATATTTAAAAAAGAACTGAAATCATTTTTTAACTCACCACTGGCCTACGTTCTGGCAGGGCTTTTTAGCTTGGTAATGGGGTGGATATTTTTTAATTTGCTCTATAGCTTCGTTGAGAATATTCAAGCACTGCCTAAGGGACCTGGGGGAGGTGAGATTCAATTTGTGAACCATGTTGTGATCAAACTTTTTGGGAACCTTAACTTTCTTCTCCTAATGATTTGTCCAATCCTCACAATGAAGCTTGTAGCCGAAGAGAAAAAAGATCAATCCATAGATGTCTATTTTTCTTCCCCAATAAGCGAGTGGCAGCTAGTTCTTGGAAAGTTTTTAGCTGCATGGGCAATGGGAGCATTCATCCTTTCAACTACTTTTGTTTTCCCTATTATATCTTATATGGCCGGAGTTCAAGACCAGTCCTTCTCAGTTGCTGGATACCTTGGGCTGTTGTTAAACCTTGCTAGTTATTTATCGATAGGGTTGTTTGCATCCACCCTTACAAAAAACCAAATCATCGCGGCCCTTCTAAGCTTTGTAATAATTTTGGGCTTCTGGCTTGTGAGCTGGATTATTCAGCTTTCCACAAATTACTTTTTAGTGGAGATCCTCAGACAGGCAACTATGGTTAGCCACTATGAATCATTCGTTAAAGGGATGCTTGGAACGCATAGTTTTGTCTATTACGTTACTTTTACGGGGTTTTGGCTCTATTGTTCCAAAAAGACGTTGGAGGCTAGAACATGGTAAAAAGAACTTTGGCCTTTCAAATTTGGCTCTTTATCGTTATTTCATTATGGATGGTGAATCTTGTAATGTTCACTGTGGCGGGAGAGTATGCTCTGTTCAACCAGGCGTTGTTGGGAACTACTATCGGTCTAACTCTTCTTATGTTGCTTGTCTTTAGAAAAGGCGTCTATCGCTTTTTTAATCAACGAAAAACGAGAATGGCGGCGGTTACAGGAATACGAGTTTTTCTAGTGCTTTGTATTCTTGCGATGCTTAATTATATAGGTGTTAAAACTTCTCATCAGTTTGATCTCACTTCCTCCAAGATTCACTCGCTTTCTGACCAGTCGAAACAGGTTGCCTCTGACTTGGATGAAGATTCTGAACTTGTTTTGTTTGCAAAGAGAGAAGAGTGGGAGAGATATTTACCGCTATTGAGACAATACTCAAATGAAAACCCAAAACTCTCAGTAAGAGCTGTGGATATTGAGACTAACCCCTCTCTAGTAAAGATTAACAATATTGAGAAGAGTGGAACTGTTGTTCTGAAAAAGGGAAATAAAAACTTTAAGGCCGTCGCTGATTCAGAACTATCAGTAACAAACTTGTTGATAAAGGCCCTAAAGGCCAAGTCCCTCAATATTTACTACACCATGGGGCATGGTGAGCTTGATCCAACAAGTGATAAACCCGCAGGCGCAAGCTATCTTTTTAAAGTATTAAATAATGGCTCTTATAACTTGAAGGAACTCGACACTTTAAAAGTTGAAAGTATTCCAAGCGATGCTGACGCTGTAATCTCTATTGGACCTACCAAAGGCTTCATGAATGTTGAAGTCGAGATTCTTGAGGACTACCTGGATAAAGGCGGCAATATGTTTTTGCTTTTGGGTCCAAACTTTAAAAAAATGGATTTTGGAAATATTCGTGAACTAATTCGTAAAAAAGGTGTTGTCCATCACAATGCTTTGGTTCTTGATAGATTGTCCGCTGTTCAGGGCGCCAATGCCACAATACCAATGGTCAATCGCTATAATCACGAGCACTCCATAACTAAAAACTTTACAGATAGAACCTTGTTTCCACTTAGCGCGGCCCTAGAGGAGAGTAAAACTCCAAATACTAAATATACCGCACTGGCGATGAGCTCCCCCTTCCCAGCAAGTTGGGCCGAGTCTCAACTCGATGATATTAATTCTGGCAAGGTTTACTATACAAAAGGTCTGGACTTGAAAGGACCGGTGGCACTGTTCTCTGTTGTTGAAAATACCAAAACCTTCTCAAAACTTGCAGTGAGCGCCAGTGTTGAATTTATAAGCAATGCATATCAAAACCAAAGTTCTAATTTTAATTTTTTCTTGAACACACTTTCGTGGCTTGTTGATGATGAAGGAATTATTAGTCTTAATAGACCGGCGTTAAAAAAGAATATGATTGTGCTGTCCGCTCCACAAATATCACTTATATTTTATTTTTCCATTTTATTCCTTCCTTTCTGCTTCTTCGCAGTTGGAATTTGGGTCTATAGAAAAAGGGTGAACAGGTGAAAAAGAACATCGTTCTAAGTGCTGTCTTCTTTGCTCTGGTTGGGGTGGGATGGTTGATTGAAGAGCGAAGCTTGATCAGCTCCGAAGAAAAATCAATTCAAGAAAGGCTTTATAATTTTGGTAGAGAAGATATTCAACAAATAAAGCTACCGAAAGCAAGTGTCGTCAAAAAAGAGTCAGGTTACTTTGTCGAAAGTTTAGATCTCCCCATTGACCCTATCTCTCTGGAAAAGCTACTTAAAAATCTAAACTCTCTCTACTTTGTTAAAGAAATAGAGAGTGCCGATACGAACGAGTATTTTAAGCATCAAAGCATGCTAGTTGAAGTCGTCACTACTGAGAAAAAAATCAAATTTCGGATTGGGGACGTCTCTGATTTAACAGGAACGTTTTACATCGAACAACTTCAAAGAAACACGAACAAGCTAGTAGTTGTGAAGAACAAATCGGTTCTAAATGACTATTACAAAAATGAGCTTGATGCTGACCTTAAAAAGTATCTTGAATTGAAAGATTTAATAAACTCCACACCGATTGATTTGGTGGATAAAAGACTTTTAAATTCTATTAACGCATCCGGTTTGAAAAAATTGAAAATAGACAATCGTAGGAATCGTTGGTTTGAACTGAACTTTGCGAATAAACAAACTACACCACCACCTCCTAGCGGAATATCCACTCGCATTAACCAAGAGAGTGTGGCCAAGAGATTGTTGGGGATTAAATTTAAATCATTTAAGAAAGTTGATGGTGGAGTGTTGGATGACCTTTTATCCACGGTGGAGTTGGAGAGTGAGGGGCAGTCCATTGTTATGAAGCTTTATGGCCTATTTAACCGTGAGAAAGGTCCTTTTTTAGTTAGGAGCGATCGCCCTGACACAGTTTACACCCTTGGTGAGGGGAGAGAGATCTTTTTTGAGAATGTTCAAAGCTTTTGGAGCAAAAAGTTGCAACTTCCTAGGGCGGATATTCTTAAAATGAAAAGACTAAAATTTAAATTAGGTAAGAAGTCTGGAAAAATGAGAGACTTTTTCGCTGATGATATTCAAAAAACTTTTAAAATCTCTTCAGCAAATGATGAGGTGCACGTCAAAGACTCAAACTATTTTTACTTATTATTTAACGCTGTTTTTGCCAATGGCGCTTTCTCCCATGCGGATATTGTACAAAAATTAGGACCTAAAGAACTGAGAAGCATCGTTAAAGAGCTCAAGGATGGCATCCAGCTTGAGTTTTTAGATAAAACCCTTCTCTTTTCTATTAAGGACGACACCCTGATAATGTTGGATATTAAAGATAGGCTGCAGTTTATTTATACGGGGAAGGATCAGCTTAGACCACTTAAAGAAGATCTATTCTTTGCCTTCAAATAGATTCAGAGTTACAATTTTTACATGAAACTTATTGATATCTTTTACAATTACCTGCACTACCTGATTCATCCTTTTCAGTCGCACAAGGAGATAGCATCAGGTGAGGGAAAAATTAAGGCCTTGGGTCTCTATGAATCTCTGGGAGTATCTTGGGTTTTTGTTGTTGTGGCTGGGTTGATTAGAATCGTATTGATAAATCTTGTAATATTCATGTTTTTGAATATGTTTGATCCAGGAAATGGAATCTTAGAGGGAATGATGGAGAATAGAGGCTTCACTGGCTTTTATTTTCTTATATTAACTTCAGTATTAGATGTTGTTTTCTATCCGCTAATAACAATGTTCATTCTCCAGTTCTGGGAATTCGTTCTTAAGTCCTACGCTTCTATGGCCGGAGTTAAAGGGGATGTCGATAAAAAAACAAAAACAATTCTTTCTGTTTCTTTAAGCTCACATATTTTGCTTGTTGTCCCTGTGTTTGGAGAAATGGCGCAAAAGACAGCTCACTTTATCCAAATGTATGCTGGCATCAGAGAGCAAATGAACTTTTCTAGGTCATTAACCTTTTGTGTGCTTTTAACACCAGTATTGTTTTTTCTTTTTCTTGCTACCCTAATGGTATTGATTATTTCTCTTTAAATGTTCTGAATTCTCATGGCCAGGGCAGTGAATGAGTTTAGCATGATCTTTTTATGCTTTCTTTTGATTTTTGCTGAGCTCATAGACAGCGCTTTTTCCATGCAATAGAGCCACTGCTCTTTCTCTTTTTCTGAGATTTTAACATGCATATGTCTTGCTCTCATCCTTGGCGCGCCATGTTTTTGCATAAATAGCTGGGGGCCTCCCATCCATCCACTTAGAAAATCAAAAAGTTTTTCCTTCACATGTTCTTCAACCTTTCCATTCACAAGCTCATGCACCTCAAGACACTCTTTCGCCTTTGGGTCTGTCTCCATGACTTTATAAAAGTTTTCAACAAGCTCTCTAAGGCCTTCTTCTTTAAAAATCTGGTAAGGAACAAAAGGACGAGGTGTAAAGAATTTCTGCAAAATTTTCATACAGTCACTATAATATTTGTTTTTGACGCATGCACTTAAAAAATTACCCCCACGAAAAAACAATATCTTGTGAAACCAGAGGCCTATTTAATCTTACATCCGATTGTCATTTATTGAAATTTTTGGAATAGTCCAGCCACACACAATAGACAAATCTGAGAGAGAGAGGCGTTAATGTCATTTATGCACCACGGTTTCAACCATGGCTCCATCGAACTAGTTTGTGGGCCTATGTTTTCTGGAAAAACTGAAGAACTTATTCGTCGAGTCAAAAGAGCTCAAATTGCTAAGCAGCGCATTCAGATTTTTAAACCTGCTCTTGATGTTCGCTACGATGAAACAAAAGTTGTCAGTCACTCCAACCAAGCAATTCACAGCGAGCCTGTGGAAAAGGCCGTGGATATTCTTCTTAATCTAAAAGACACCACAAGAGTTGTGGCAATTGACGAAATCCAATTTTTTGACCAAGACATTGTTAAGGTTGTTAGCAAGCTTGCTGACCGCGGATATAGAGTAATCTGCGCAGGGCTAGATCTTGACTATAGAGGTGTTCCATTTGGACCAATGCCAATGCTGCTTGCCCTTGCGGACAATGTGCAGAAAATTCAATCAATCTGTACTGTTTGTGGCTCTCCGGCCACTAGAAGCCAAAGGCTATCCGACTCAACTGACACGGTACTACTTGGAGAGACCGAAGCATACGAGGCAAGATGCAGGGCACATTATTTTTATGAGCCATCTCAAGGCCAAGAAAGACTTCCAATTGAGGAAGAAGTTCAGAACTTAATAAACTAGATAGATCCCATTTTTTTGGTATCATTGTTTCTATAAGTTTTTAAAAAGGGGATTTATGGAAACGATGGCACCAGATGTGTTGATTTCAGAAGAAGATATCGCTCTAAGAGTTGAAGCTCTTGGAAAGGCGATCACTGAGGAATATCAAGGTCAGGAAGTAACAGTTATTTGCGTTTTAAAAGGCGCTTTCATGTTCTGCTCGGACCTTATCAAAAAGATTAACCTTCCCGTTAAATTAGACTTTGTTGCCCTGTCCTCATATGGAGATGGAACTGCAAGTTCAGGCACTGTTAAGATGGAGCTGGATCTTGCAGAGTCAATTAAAGATAAAAACGTAATTATCGTAGAAGATATAGTGGATACTGGGTTGTCTATGAAAACCTTGGTTCAACTTCTTGAGGCACGTGGACCTAAGACTCTAAAAGTCGCCTCTCTTTTATACAAACCTTCTAAAACTAAGCACTCAGTTTCAATTGATTATATGGGCTTTGAAATTGAGGACAAGTTTGTCATTGGATACGGGCTTGATTACGCCGGCAGATACAGGGAACTTCCATATATCGGTGTTCTAAATGCAGGTAACTAAAGAGGGAAGCGTTAGAGTTGACCTCGTTGGTGGAACTCTAGATCTTGAACCTATCAATTTGATACTTCCAAATGTGGTAACTCTAAACGTCGCCACAAGCTTAAAGGCGAAGGTCGTTTTGGAGAGCTGTGACTTTGATGGCGTTGAAATTGTTTCAAGCGACTATGGTAAAACCTATAAGTTCCAATCCTCGGACTTTTCTTTAGAGAATTTGTACTCAGGTGTTCTCTTTAAAGAGATGAAGTTTGTTGGCCAAATTCTGGATCTTTTTGAGGCGAGGAAAAATTTAAAAGTGACTCTTTCTTCAGGAGCTCCCGCTGGTTCTGGCCTTGGAGGCTCAAGCGCCATGGGAGTAACCCTTTATTCGGCCTTATGCGAATTCTTCAATAGACCTTTTAATCTTTATGAGGCGGTTCAGAAAGTGAAGGGAACTGAGGGAAGAATCCTTAACCAAGGTGTTCCTGGTTACCAAGATTACTTTCCCGCTCTTACTGGTGGCATACTTGCCATCAGAGGCAAGGCCGGAGAACTTGAATACGAACAATTATATACTGAAGAGTTAAAAGAATATTTGGAATCCCACATGACACTTGTGTACTCAGGTCTCAGTAGAGATTCAGGCATTAATAATTGGGATGTCTATAAGGCCTTCTTTGATAAAGATCCAAGTATTCGAGAGGCGATGTCTAATATTGCTGAGATCAGTCATGATACTTACAAGAGCATACTGGATAAGGACTATGAGAGGGTTCTTGAGCTTATAGGAGAAGAAGGGAAGGCCAGAGTGGGACTTGCAGCAAATATCGCACCTTCTGAAATCTTGGAGCTTAAAGAAAGTCTCGAAAAGCAATTCGGTCCTCTTGGACTGAAAATGTGTGGAGCTGGCGGCGGAGGCTGCTTTATTTTGACCCATTCACCAGATTCAAAGACTCGACTAAAAGAAGAGATTTCTAAGTTAGGCATGGAAGTTCTGGATTTTTGCATAGATAGGCCATTACAATAGAGTGGTGGAAACTAATACATCAAAATCCATTGCAGGTATGTCACTCGGAGGAGGAAGAAAAGAGAATTTCTTTTTCAGCCTACTGGAGTTCTTTCCCGAAAAAGACAGGTGGTTCCTCACATCTCTTCGTCAGGTAAAAGATGAGGAGGAGATGGACCATGACGAGGCCATAACGTCTTGGGTGGATAATTATAAGCTTCATAGACTTGTAGTGGACTTCCCCCTTACAAAGCCTTTGTGCGAGTCATGCACCCTTGATTGTCCTGGAACAGCAAACTGTGCCCATCCTGTGGTTCAAAACGTCAGACAAGAAATGGATGACCTAGTTAAAGAAGACCAGGAACTAGTTAGCTCTAATCCAAAAAGGTATGAGCAGGTTCGAAATGAAGATAATCAGATTCATTACAATAGAAGTGTTCTTCACAAAGAAACTCATGAACATATTCTGTCCAAGTCTTTCAAGAGGAAGCTTAAAAAGGGGTATCTGCCTTACTGGAATCGCCCGATTGATTTTTGGATTTGGAAACACTACTACGATCAGATCCTAAGCCTTTTTAATATTTCCTATGATTCTTTTGGAAACGTTTCTGTAATGCTTATGCATAGGTTTCACTATCTTAGAAGGCACTTGCCTAAGGATTTGACCATGTATGAGTCAGCGACGCAAATCGTCCTAATAGAGCTGTATCGTTCGAAAATTATCAGTAAAAAACAACTTAGAGAACTGGATGACATGGATATCGCTCCGCTTGCTAGGCTTAAAATTGTTAAGGCCATTGAGGCTAAGCTTGGGGTGTTTATATATGAAAAAGACTTGGAGCTTCTGGCAAAACATCCTAAGGCCTTTGATTCCTTCTTGCTGGCAATCGCGGGCAAGAGTCTGCTCATGGAGAAGGTGAGAAAGATTCCTTGCTTTGGAGCAAAGGAAGATCCTATGTTTATATCTCCAATCTTTGACTCCTGACACTTAGATATTCTTTCATATGACTTTTGTTTGGTTCAGCAATTGCAAACCTTCTTTAATAACTAAAAAAGGTGGCATTGTGTTTTCCAATTTTTACTTTGCTTTCATAATTGCATTTGGATTCGGATTTATAATACTCATCCCTTTTTATGAGGTATTCAACGCTTTTAGCGGAGCACTAATGGCTGGCCTGGTGTATGGACTTTTCTGCGCTATTTTTCATAGGAGTCCTTTCAATCCTCTCATTAGAGATTAATCAAAATTCTGATATAATAAGCCTAATTATGGGAGGATAATTTATGAGCGATGTTTGGAGAAACTGTAGTGTTTGCAAGAAGCCAATTAAACAGGGGTCAACTTATCAGAAATGTAGCGTTTCATCTTGCAGAAAAAGCGCATACTGTTCAGTTGACTGTTGGGACTCCCACCTTCCAATTATGAATCACAAAAGCGCTTGGGCCGAGGAGGAAAAAGCTCCATATGAAAGCTATTCAGATGAAAGATCGCCTAGAAGAAGAATCGTCGCTTCAAAACCTTCTGTTGAAAAGAAAGTTTCGTCAAATTTACCCCAAGACATTTTGATCGTAGTGTCTAAAATGAAAAATTACATCAAAGCTAAAAGTGATATGAACACATCTGCTGATGTTGCTGACAAGCTGTCAGATGTTGTCCGCGCATTTTGTGATGAGGCCATTGAAGAAGCGCAGAAAGAGGGACGGAAAACTGTTATGGGTAGGGATTTTAAAAAGCCTTACTAATGTTTAGGCCTTGGCCCTTTTGTAATAGCGAAGGCCCATAAAACCAAAGACATACACAATGGTTGTAAAGAGCATGGCGAGAGCCCAGCCCACACTTTCTTGGATAAGAACAGGCAGCTCAATCACAGTTAGAATTGCCCCAGAAACAGCATATCCAAACACGTATTTCCTGGCCCACTTCTTATCCTTGGAAAGCATAAAGTACACTATACAATGGTAGGCAAGAAAACCGCAGAAAACCAATGCCATTGAATTGATCATAACTTGTCTCAATTCATCAATATAGGTTGGGTGAAACTGATTAGGGTTCACTCCCATAATAGAGTACATATTGAATATGTACTGATTGGTTATTTTTTCTGGCAAAAAATAAAGATTTATATAACAAATGTTTATCACGTCACTAATAAAAGTGAGCAAGGCCGCTTGGGCCAAGAATTTCATTTTAGTTGTTTTTTTGTAATAATTGTTTAGAAACTTCATTGTGAATATTATTATTAGTTTATTGGTACAATGAGTAAAGAAGAATAGTTGAAGGAGATATGATGGCCGACGCTTTGTGGGTAATTGCGGCAGCAGTTTTAAATTTTCTATTGGGAGCTGTATGGTATTCAGTTTTTGGAAAATCTTGGTTGAGCGCGTGGAAGCTTGGAAAGGATGACATTCGTCCCAACGATCCGAAGCCATATCTTATTGCCTTTATAGGTTCGTTATATGCCAGTTATGGACTTTTTCTTATGCTAAAGCATATCCAGCCACAAGACTTTATTGAGCAGCTCACATTGGCCGTGGGGACGTGGCTATTTATTCAGGTTGGTTTGGGAGCAAAGCATTACGCATTCGCAAGAGTAAGTGGCAAGGCCTTTGCTATTGACTACGGCCTTGACCTTGTTGGTATCATACTAATGACTTTTATTGTGTATTAAGGGCGCCACTCGAGTTCGCTGGAAGGAAACTCCCAAGTAAAGAATCCGCCCTCTTTTGCCATGATCTTCACTTTATAAAGGGAAAGCGGAATGGCGCCGAGTCTTCTTGTTTTTTCGCTCCACTTTTGAATCTCTTCATTAAGCTTCGCTTGATAGATTTCAGCTTCTTTGGGGTTTCTGCTATGAAATTGAGTTTGTCCTGAATATGAGTTGATTTTATTTTTCGCTTTAGTAGTAACAATATGAAGCATGTTTACTAGATTGTATGCCTCGCTCTCAGTAAATGATCGGTTTTCGTCAATCTTGAAAATGTTTAATGTCTTCACTTCAGCTTCATTACTCATAAATACCCTGCCTCAATTTTCTCTCTACTTCTTTGGTTTTCTTAGTCTCTCTCTTGTCGTGAAGCTTTTTGCCCTTTGCCAGCGCAATCTCAAGTTTTACCTTTGAACCTTTAAAATAAACCATGGTAGGAACCAGTGTTTGGCCTTTTGTGGCAAGGGATCTTTTGATGGACTCTATTTCGCTTCTATTTAACAATAGTTTTCTTTTTCTGGTCTCTTCATGGTTCTGGATATTTCCAAATTCATAGTGGGCTATGGTCATTTGATGAATCCAGACTTCATCATTCTTATCAATGGAGCAGAAGGCCTCAGTCATTGAACAGTTCCCAGCTCTAAGAGATTTAACCTCTGTGCCTTTCAGTGATAGCCCGGCCTCGTACTTCTGTTCAAGAAAATAGTCGTAGGATGCTCTTTTATTTTTAGAAATGACCTTGATGCCCATAAGGGGAATGCTCCAATTGCTTTTGTCCTTTTATAACTTGCGGACTATATTTTGTCACCAGCTACTATTAGGCCAATTCTATGTGATTGAAAGCATTTATCACTAAGTGGGAAGAAAAGTTTTAAAACTGAAATAACTTCTTATTGTGCACTGCGATGGTTTTTGTAAAGTTTGAATAAACTTAAGGCCGTCTCAATACTTAGCGCCTCTGATCGAAGCGTCGTGTCAAAGTCTTGACTCTTTAGCACTTCAAGAAAAGCTTTACCTTCTGGCCAAGACTTTAGAACGGATCCAATTTGTTTTCTCTTCATAGCGAAGAGTTTTCGAAGAAACGCCTCCAACTCTGACACGTCATTTAGATCCACAAGTGGAACCGGTTTTCTAAGATAACTGACGACCACAGAATCAACCTTTGGAGGAGGAAGAAACGCCCCTGGTGAAACCTTAACAAGAAGTTTGGAGTCTAGATAAGTTTGAGAAAGAACAAGTAAACTGTTTGCCTGGTTCTTAACACCCTGTCTGAAGTAGGTCTTTTCACCGACTTCTTTTTGATACATGAGAGTCATCTTTGTTATTTCTTGGACTTTGGTAAATTGAACAAACAATTGGCTGCTGACATTGTAGGGGAGGTTGGACACCATCCAAATCTTTTTCCCTTTAAGCCCTTCGTTCTCGAGAAATTCTGGCCAATTAAACTTCATAGCGTCTTGAAAGAATATTTCTTTCACGTTGGGTAGTTGCAGTCTCTCTTCAAAGCGGGTGTCCATTTCGATCAAGTAGAGTGGCTTTCCTATTTCACTTAAGCTGCCCGTCAACGCTCCAGGACCAGGCCCAACTTCGACTATGGCGTCGTAGGATTCAGGAGTGTCAGTGACGATCTTATCAATTACTGACTTATCTTTTAGAAAGTGTTGTCCGAGGTCTTTATTTGCTCTTGGAAGTTTTGCCACTGAATTCCTTTTTGTTAATAAATCTTCCCCTTGCATCGAGATCCAAGCATTCTGGAAAAGGAATCGCTCTGTCTATATTTAAAAGGGCGTAGTTGGCAATCATTGCGCCGTTGTCGGCACAATATCTAGGGTCCACAAACTTAACATTTTGGTAAGTTTTAATTAAAGAGTTTCTTATCGCGCTATTGCAGGCCACACCGCCTCCAACAACTAGGGGAAGGTTCTTGGAGTATCCCAACTCAACAATCTTTTTGTATGCATATCTCGTTTTTAGTTTAAGAGCTGAGACTATAGCGTTCTGGTAGGAAGCGCAAAGGTCTTTGAATTCCTGGGATTCTTGGTCATGAGCAATGGATGGGTTTTTCTCAAGGAAAACTCGCATGCTCGTTTTGAGACCTGAAAAGCTTAGGCGGCAATCAGCGCTGGATTTAAGTCCAATAGGGAACTCATAGGCGCAAGGATTACCCTCTTTTGCAATATCATCAATTATTTTTCCCGCAGGGTAGCCAAGGCCCATAAGCTTTCCACCCTTGTCGAAGGCCTCGCCTGCGGCATCATCAATAGTGCTACCCAAGACTTGAAATTCTTGTCTTGATTTAACTAGGAAAAAAATCGAATGCCCGCCACTAATTAAGAGCCCAACATAAGGATATTGCACATCATCCGTTAGATGAATTGCTTCTAAATGAGCATATAGGTGATTCACTGGCATGATAGGCTTTTGAGCAATCATGGCCATGGTCTTAGCGGCATTTAAACCTGTTAGCAATGGGCCTAAAAGCCCAGGCACGGATGTAACACCGATGAGGTCTATGTCTTTAAGTTGGATATTTGCTTTTTCAGTTGTAGTTTCAAGTAGGGGGACTATCTTTTGAAGGTGGTTTCTAGCTGCGATTTCTGGAACGACACCTCCCCAAGTTCTAAGAATTTCTTCTTGTCCAAAGGTTTTGTGAGCTAAAACCTCAGGCCTTCCATTTTCGTGGCTTAATATTCCGACTGAGGTGTCATCACAGCTAGTTTCAATTCCAAGGACAATTTTTTTCATATTACATCTTAGGGCAGGATAGCTCTTTAATTTTTTGGTCAACATACTTTTTGTTAAGCGTTGTGGCAAGACCGTTTGAACCCTTTAAATACCACTCTGGAGACTGATCAGCTGTGTGGCATTTAATACAGTTGTTTGAGTAATCCTTTTGAACAACTTTATCCTCCATCTGAAATGGGTGTTCCGGGTGTTGATTATGACAATGCATACATTGAACGTTTGCAAAGTTGGACTCAACTGCGTGGTTCTTATCAATCTTTTTCCATTTCTTTGCGAGCTCAGACCTCTTTGAAGGCGAAGTTTCTCTGATAGAGTGAACATCTTTAAAAACTTTGTTTACCTCTTCCCAGTATTGATCCATGCGCTCATCACTGAGCTGAGGGCCTTGAACTATAGCTTCTGTTGAAGGAAATCCTTCTGGTTTCCCAAAGCCAAGGCTGTGGCATTCAATACATTGAGAGTTATTGGCCGCCTGCGCCTTCTCCAATGTCTGCCATGCAAGTGAGTGGGCAGTGGTCTGCCAAAACTCTGTTTGCTTTGTATGACATTCAGAACAACTAATATAAGTGGGAGTTTTTAAATCTGAATCGGAGGCGTTTGCCATAAGGCGTTTTTGCTCGGCCGCCTGAACCGCTTCAAGTTCAGATTTGTATTTTGCCAACCAAGCAATCATTGGATTCTCAGGTTTCTTCTTTTCAAAGTCCTCCGCTATTCCCACGAGTTTATAGGATCCATCCTTTTTCTTATTAAAAGGGATTTTAATCTCTCCCATATAGTGATTTCTTGAAAGAGCTTGAACGATTTTAACATCTCCAACTGTCTCAGGTTCTTTAAGGTATGCTTGAGAATGAGAGCCAATGATCCAATCGATCTCGGGAAATTTTTTAGCAAGCAACTTGTCCCTACTCATTCCAGAGTGGGAGAGTAGTATGATCTTTGTTTTATCTTTATCAAGTTTGAGTTCAGCGATGGCCTTTAAAGATTTTTTCAAGGCCGACTGGGCATCATGAAAGAGTTTAGAATCCTCAGGCTTGAGGAGGCTTGGTTCCACCACACCAAGCATAACAAGATTCACATCGCCAATCTTGTTTACAACATCCTCTTTGTGCTTAAGGGGCAGTTCTTTTTTGGCATTTGAAATTACAAAGCTAAATTTAGATCGTTTTGACAACTCTGCCAAATAATTCACCCCAAGGGCAAAATCCTGGTCTCCTGGAACGAAGTATTTAAGCCCTTGCATCTCTTGTGCCTTTGCAAGCTTATCGGCCGTGAACTTAACTGAGTCATTCAAAGTTGAGGGGATTGTGGTTGAAGGGAAAAGCATATCGCCTGTGTCTACGTATATTATGTTGCTGTCCTGGGCTGCTTCATATAAGTATCCTGCTGCTTGTGGAAGTCCTCCTAAAGGAAACTTTCTACAACCACATGGATGGGTCTCACCATTAATATTGTGAGAAAAGACTACTTTAAAATGGTCGGCTCCATTTTTAGGATTCACCTTTTCATAATACGAGTCATCAGCAAGCTCAACGAGTCTGCTGCAGGAAACTAAAAATACAAGAAGAGTGATTGCTTTTAACATTGTTACATTTCTTTTTTAGCTGTTTTAGCGTGAGAGGATTTTGGGTACTTTGAAATAAGCTCTTCATACACCGCTTTTGCCTCAGCCTTCTTACCACTTTTATCCATACTTCTTGCAATGTAGAGAAGTGAGCGTGGGGCGTAAGAACTCTTAGGCCATTTGGTATAGATTTTGCTGAAGTATGCTGCGGCATCCTCATACTTTTTATTCCAATAGTTGATAAGCCCAAGGTTGTATCTCACAGCATTTCTTTGGGCCGCATTTATTTTTCCCTCATCGAGAACCAAAAGGTAAGCTTCCTCAGCCTCCTTTAATTTGTTCTTCTCAAATAGTTTATGCGCGTCCTTTATTGTTGGACCTCTGCTGTCCTTGGCTATCTTTCCAAGAGTACGAGCAACTTTTTTTGAATACTGTTTCTGTGAGTTTAGTTCTGATTGAAGAGTGGCAAGCATTTTCTGATTCTCAGAACTCTGAATGCTAAGAACTTTTACCTGCTCTTGAAGTTGAGCGATTGATTGCTCAAGAGTTTGTCTTTGTTCTGCAGTCGTTTTTTGATTTTTGTGATCAATCTCTTCTATTTGCCCAGTAGTAGTGGCAAGTCGAGTTTGAAGGTCTGTAACTTGTTGAGTGAGTTCAGCTACGAGTTTAGATGATTGCTCCAGTTGCAACCCCATTTGATCGACCATTTTGTTTCTTTGAATTTCTTCTGCGGTTTTAAAACATGACACTAAAAAGAACAACATCCATATATGCTTCATATAAATCCTTTTTTTTATGAATTTTAACATGAAATTGGATAAAAGTGATTAGCGATTTGCCACGGCCTTTCTGACCGCCTCAAACTCGGCCTTTTCACTAAACTTTTTTGAAAGCTCTGCATAGCTTTTTGCTTTGTTGAAGTACTTTCTTCTATATGCTGATTTGGCCTTTAGATAGTAGACTTCGGCCTTTCGAAAAAAAACAGGGGAGTGGACGTCGGCTTTGGCCTCTTTGGCCGCAAGGAATGCCGCCTGGGCAAAACTCATTTCTTGTTTAGGGCGCGTGGTTGTTAAACCACACGCCGTTATTGTCATTAAAATAATAAGATTTAAGACAAGGTTTTTGATCATTACTTAGCAGTGATAACGAAGTTTGCTCTTCTGTTTTGAGACCAAGCTTGCTCGTTGTGACCAAATGCCTTTGGAGTTGTTTTACCAAAAGAGATAACTGAGATTCTATTTGCGTCAACACCAAGTGCCACAAGATAGTCTTTAACGGCTCTCGCTCTTCTCTCGCCAAGTGCCAAGTTGTACTGCTCTCCACCTCTTTCATCTGCGTGACCTTCAATTTGAATGTCTACATTTTGATTGTTCTTAAGAAACTCAGCGTTCGCTTCAAGAGTTGCTCTAGCTGAAGAAGTTAGTCTAGAAGAGTCAAAGTCAAAATATACAGTATCTAGTCCACCAGCAGTGCTGTCATCGCTAGATCCGTTAAGCTCTAGTGGAGCTGAGTCATCTTCAGCAATAACGCTGTCTGAAGCTGCTCCGTCTGACTTCTCAGATTGAGACGCACATCCTGTTAGAGATAGAGCGAATAGGGTAATCAAGGCCATAAATAAGTTTCTGCTTGTTGCTTTCATCAATTTTCCTTTTTTGTGATTACAAGTAGTTAAATATTATTACTTAAGTATTATCGCATACCTAGCTAATTTTTCTAGCAAAAATACACCTAGTTAGTGTGGTTATGTGTAGACATCTCTTCGGCAAGGTCGAAAAATTCATGAGTCAAAAACTTTGTTTGTGTGCGTTGTGTCGTCTGACACCGGCCTTTCAAATTAATGACAATGTGTTTTCGTGATTTCAGGTGGTTAGGCTATTTGTAGGTTAGACAAAAGTTGGCACAGCTCTTGCTTAGTATATAGGCGTGTGTGTGTTGGGGTTATAAGAAAAGGATTTTTTTATAACTTCTCCTTATGTCTCTCGAAAAAAAAGCCCGCGTTCCCTCGCGGGCTTTTTTATTTCTAGCCTAGAAATTTATAGATAAGTCCTGCCAAGTATCTGGCACCTTTTTGCGATAGGTTCTCAAAAATTGGATTGTACTCGTAGATACCCAAAACTTTAGTTTCACATGGAAAGTCTTTTAGTGCCTCAACCCAGGCCAAAAGCTCTTTTGGATCAATGCCATCATGGTTAACTGCGCTCACGGCCTCCATAACTGAGGAGGATATTGCATCGCTGTCGATGCTTATGAATAGCTTGGTGTCTTTGTTGATTTCGAATGGACAGCTTTCAAATATTTGATCTACAAGGTCTAAGGGAGACTTGAGCTTTGTCAGCTCTTCTGTGTATATGATCTTTTCTGAATTGTTTTTAAGCTCAGATAGGGTTGCTTTGTTGTTTGCGTAATCATGTATACCAACTTGAACCAAGTGGAATTTGTTTTTTGATTCTTCATCAAAGTTTCTGAAGGGTGTGCCAGAGTGTTTTATATTGTCTATTCTAGTGTCACAGTTGGCGTCGAAATTTATGATAAGAATATTGTTGGAGTCCAGGGCCTTTAGTAGAGGATAAGCATGATCATGCCCACCTCCCAGGTGAATCAGCTTTTTATTCTGTCCATACGAAAGTGCCTCTTTAATCCTATCACTGCTTTTCTGTATTGCTTGGTCGTAGTCAGCCAACTCCTCGTTTTGGTAGGCAACTGTTTTTGAAAGAAAGCTTTTTACATCTAAATGGTGATTCAGTTTCTTGAAAGTGTTCTCAATTGCTTTTGGGGCGAACCTTGCTCCATTTCTTCCAAGGTTGCGCCTCACACCAACATCTGACTCAGATTTTAAGATTAAGCACTCCGCAGACTCTGAGTTTGCAAACCTAGCTGCTATTGAGTCACTAAATCGGTCTTTTTCTTTTGTCATCTAATTTCCCATTGTATGAAGTGAATTGTTATATAATACTAAGACTTTAAAAAAATTCATCGCAAAGTTATCACATGAAATGGTTTGTAATAAAAGAAAATGAACATATAGGACCTTATGCCGAAGAAGATATAAAAAATCTTTACGCGCAAGGCAAGATCAACAAAGTCTCCTTTCTTTGGAAAGAGGGTATGGATGAGCCTAGGTCATATAAGTCATTGTTTATTGATGAAGAGAAAGTTAATCCTCCAGCTATGGAAGATGATTTGCCGCCACCTCTTCCTCCTGAGGTCGCTCCACCTCAACCAAAGGAAGCTCCTCCTATTGAATTGCCAAAAACCGAACAAGCTTCTCAAAGCGGTGTAAGCAGGTCTGGCACTGAAGAAATCCTAGAGGTTCCTCCTGAACCAGTTGAACCCTTGGAGGAGTCACCGGTTATTGAAGAAGAGGCTTTAGAGGAAAAACCAATCAGAAGAAAAAGAGCCCTATTTCCAAAAGTCATAGCTCTTTTGATGATCACTTTAATTGGAGCTGGCACATATTACTTCTATGGAGCGAAGGACAGTAAGAGTTTTGCAAGACCATCTAAAATGGGAGTCAGGGATTATAAGCGACTGATGAAGGGTGTGGTTTTCAACAAAATCACCGCCGGGATCTCAAAAGATAAAACCACAATCTTTGTAAGTGTTGGAGCAAATCTCGAGGGGCCTGTTCAGCTAAGAATTAAAAGCTTTGATGGCCAAGTTTTAACTGTCGACCCTGTTGTCGCAAGCTCTAAGGGAACACTTAAAGATCACCTTGTTGAATTTAAAGAGTTTAATTTTGAAAAGGGACAAAGGCTCGCTGAGGGCTGGTATGAGTTTGAGTTGAAGTCGATGGGAGAGTTGGAGAGACCATTCAACTTATTTGGAAGCGATGGAGCTAAGGTTATTGACTTTAAAACAAGAGCCCTTCTTACTACAAAAACTGTGCCTGCATTTAACAAGGCCCTTTCCGCATTTAATGAAAAAAATAGCGATAGCAGCAGACAGTTCTGGGAAGAGCTAATTCAAAAATATCAGACAATGAAAGCGATGGCGCTAAAAATAGAAAGGGATATGAAGTCCGTTTTTGAAAGTGACAGTTCTAATTGGAATAGCACCATTGACGCTTTTGAGGCCTCTTACACTCAAAGTCATGGAAAGCTTTTCACCGCCTTTGTTATTCAGAATGAAAAGGCCTACGAAGATATCAAGAAGCAGGACTTTGATGACAACATAGAAGTTATTGCAAACTACACACGCCTCACAAAACTTGCCAAAAGTGTTGGACTGGAAACAATGAACGCATTGGATATTCTTAGAGAAGTTAAAGACCCTTCAAACGGAGCTGCTAGAGTGGAAGCAGAACAAAAGATTAAAAAACTCTATGACAATATTCACGAAACTATTTCAGAAAGTGTTAAAGAACTCGAAGCTAGACTTTAAAAAAAAGCCCACTGCTGAAGTCAGTGGGCTTATGTATAAACTTATTGTTTTTTAAAAAACTTCGTTGGTAAAGTTGCTAGAGGAGTATTTGCTTACCCCATTTCCAATTGTTTTAACAAAGTCATCGTAACTAAGGACCTTATTCTCTGGACAGAACTTGTCTGAAACTCCGTAGGCCTTAATGTACTCAGCAATTTGACCATAAGAAATTTTGCCTTCGTACTCTTCAGCGAATCTTTCGATTGGACTTACATGATAGGAAGCGACCATTTTTTCTTCTCTGTATTGCTCCACGCTTTTATATTGATTATCCGCCATGAATTCTTCAAAAGTTGGAGCAGGCAGGCCAACCTTCGCTCTTTTATCGACAAGTCTTTCGTATTCATACTCTAGAGAGGCTTTATACCAACTAGCTTCTACATCGACTTTTTTCTTAATGAACTCTTCTTTTCCGTTGTGAGCTTCTTCAAGGATTGCTGATATAGTTGATGCGGATTCTATTTGTGAGCTTAAATTAGAGTCGATCTCACGGTTTTGATCAACTGCATAGGAAGAATATAATATACCAAAGGTGAACCCAAGATGAGGTGATGTAGAAAGAACAGAAACACCCATAGTGTAGAAAAGTATTGTGATTGAGCCATACTTATAGTTGAAGGTCTGATTCCAAAAGCTATTATGAGATTCCCACTCTTGGGTTACCTCTTCCACTTCAGATTCATAGATCTTTTTACAAAAGGATTCAGAGGAAAGCGCATGGGTGCTTGAAAGCAATGTCGTGGCAATAGCTATGCTTGAAATGAAATTCTTCATAATTTCTCCTTAGGGGATATGAATATAGTGGGGTGGAGATATCACCTCTTGTTGCGGCGCGCTAGGTGTGTTGTAGAAATTTCATTCTAAATATTAAAGACAAGAATATTCAAAGGGACTTTTCTTAGAATCTCTTTATACTAATCCTAATATGGCGGCTACGCTTTTGAAGTAAGCTGCTGAGGATTAAGTAGACTAGCTAATTTCCTCTGCAATCCCTCTATTGCTTGTTTTTGGATTACTGAGGCTAAATCGTCCTTTTTCATCAATTGCTAGCTTTCCTCCCCAGGTATCAAGATCATGTTCAAAGATCATGGTGAGGTCATTCCTTTGAATGAAATCGTAAAACTTTTCTTTATAAACTGTGGTTGTTCCTGGCTCCATGTCATAACCCATAACCCAAGGGACATTTATATGATGTGACATTGGAACTAAGTCCGCCATGTAGATGTAGTCTTTAAAGATAGGATGGATCATATGAGGGGTATGGCCAAAGCTTGCTAAAAACTTTATTTCATCACTTCCATCACTGAGAATTGTGCCTTCTTCCGAGTCCAGGAAGTTAACTTTACCTTCGGAGATGTACTGCTCCATGAGTGGTACAAAGAACTTCTTTTGAAAAGAGCCTGAATCCCTTTGTGTTGGATTTTTGGCATATTCATAGTGCTTTTTGTGCACATGAATCGTTGCCTGAGGAAATATCCTTTCATGAGTCTCAGTTCCTTGCCCTAATCCGCCAACATGATCAAAGTGAAGGTGGGTAAGGATAATGTCCGTAATTTGATCTGGCTCAACACCAGCTTCTTTTAAAGCATGGGTAAGAGGGGATTTATTGCCTGTAACTGCAAATTGTTTATCAAATTTCTCACCATGGTAATCGCCAATACCAGTATCAATTAAAATCTTTTTATTGGCCGTTTCAATCAAAACTACTCTTAAACTCATGGGAATGCGATTAAGCTCATCGGCCTTAATCTTCCTCTCCCAGAGGGGCTTTGGGATGATTCCAAACATCGCTCCGCCATCAAGTTTAAAAGTTGAGGGGTGCAATAGAGATACTTTCATGATTTTTCCTTTGGTTTCAACGCTTTGCGCGAGTCCAATTTTACTGAATTTGGTCCATTTCTTCCAACATTGTCTGTTGCTCAATGGGTAAAAATCTCTATAATTTAGTCTAAGTTAACAAAAGTTTAGACACAGACAGTCAATTAAGAGACAAAATAACGCTTATTAAGGAGTCACTATGAATGTGCATGAGTATCAGGCAAAAGACCTGATGAGAGAGTTTAACATTTCGGTGTTAAACGGTGGAACTGCCAAAACGCCAGAAGAAGCTGTTGAAGTTGCAAAAAAGCTTGGCGGAGATGTTTGGGTTGTTAAAGCTCAAATCCATGCTGGCGGACGTGGCAAAGGCGGCGGTGTTAAGCTTGCCAAGAGCTTGGACGAAGTTAAAGCTCACGCCAACGATATTCTTGGTATGACTTTGGTGACTCACCAAACAGGGCCTGAAGGTAAATTGGTTAACCAAATTCTTATCGAACAAGGTTGTGACATTGATCACGAATACTATGTAGGTATCGTTCTAGACAGAAACAATGGAAGAGTAACTTTCATGGCATCCGAAGAGGGTGGTGTGGACATTGAAGAAGTTGCTGCAAAGTCCCCTGAGAAAATCATTAAAGTTGCTGTTGATCCAGCTGTAGGCTTCACTCCATTTATCGGAAGAAAGCTTGGCTTTGGAATTGGTCTAAAAGGTGACACTTTAAAGAAAGCGACTAAGTTCTTTGAAGGCCTTTACAACATGTATATGGCAAAAGACTGCTCAATTGCAGAGATTAACCCGCTTGTTACCACTAAGAGTGGGGACGTTATTGCTTTAGATGCGAAACTGAACTTTGATGCAAACGCATTGTTTAGACACCCCGAGATTGAAGAGCTAAGAGACATGACTGAAGAGTCTGAACAAGAGCTTGAAGCTGGCAAGTACGGACTTTCCTATATTTCCCTTGATGGAAATATCGGTTGTCTTGTAAACGGCGCAGGCCTTGCTATGGGTACTCTTGATATCCTTAAAATTCATGGCGGAGAGCCGGCGAACTTCTTGGACGTAGGCGGCGGAGCGACTAAAGAAACAGTTCAGAAAGCTTTCTCTATCATCCTTGAGGATGAGAACGTAAGCGCAATTCTTGTTAACATCTTTGGCGGTATCATGAAGTGTGACATCATCGCAGAAGGTGTTGTTGCCGCGGCTAAAGAATTGGATCTTAAAGTTCCTCTAGTTGTTAGACTTGAGGGAACTAACGTTAATTTAGGTAAAAAGATTTTGAGCGAATCTGGCTTAGCGATTACTCCAGCTGACGATCTAGCTGACGCTGCCAAAAAAGCTGTATCCGCTGCAAAAGGAGATAAGTAATGGCCATTTTAATTAATAGAGACACAAAACTAATGACTGTTGGTGTGACTGGAAAGCAAGGTACTTTCCACACTCTTCAATCAAGAGACTACGGCACAAATGTTGTCGGCGGTGTTACACCTGGTAAAGGTGGAATGACTCACGAAGGAATTCCTGTATTCAACACTGTAAAAGAATGCATTGAGGCGACTGACGCAAATGCCGCAATGATTTTTGTTCCGCCACCGTTCGCAGCTGATTCAATTCTAGAGTATATTGACGCTGAAATCCCACTTATTATTGCAATTACTGAAGGGATTCCTATAAATGATATGGTTAAGGTTAAGGCCGCTCTTCAAGGCTCTAAGTCAAGACTTATCGGTCCAAACTGTCCAGGTGTTATCACTCCGGGCGAGTGTAAAATTGGAATCATGCCAGGACATATTCATATGCCAGGTAGAGTAGGGGTTATCTCTCGTTCAGGAACTCTTACTTATGAAGCTGTTTACCAACTAACTCAAAGAGAGATCGGTCAGTCTACTTGTGTAGGTATTGGCGGTGACCCTGTAAACGGTACAAACTTTATCGATTGCCTTGAGCTATTTGAAAAAGACTCAGAAACTGACGCGGTTATCATGATTGGTGAAATTGGCGGAAACGCTGAGACTGACGCAGGTAAATGGATCAAAGAGAACATGTCAAAGCCTGTTGTTTCATTTATCGCTGGAGCAAGTGCTCCTGCAGGTAAAAGAATGGGCCACGCAGGTGCTATCATCTCTGGTGGGGATGACACAGCTGAAGCTAAGTACAAGGTATTGGAAGAATGTGGTGTAACAATCGCTAGAAGTCCTGCCGAGCTTGGCGAAAAAGTTGCGCAAGTTCTTAAATAAGTGTAAAAGAGCTCATAATTAACGTTTAAGGAGTTTAAAATGGCTAACGAAAAGACACTTTCAATCATTAAACCAAATGCTACTTTGGATAACAATATTGGTAACATCATCTCTATGTTCGAGAAGAATGACCTTCGCATCGCTGCTGCAAAGTTGACTCAACTTTCAAAAGAAAAAGCAGAAGGCTTCTACATTGAGCACAAAGACAGACCATTCTTTGGCGAACTAGTTGAATTTATGACTAGCGGTCCAGTAGTTCTTATGGTTCTTGAAGGTGAGAACGCTGTTGCTAAGAACAGAGAGATCATGGGTGCAACTAACCCAGCTGAAGCAGCTGAAGGAACAATCAGAAAGCTTTACGCTAAGTCTATTGGCGAAAACGCTGTTCACGATTCTGATTCTGCTCAATCTGCAGAAAGAGAAGTTTCTTACTTCTTCGAGAAAAACGAAATTGTAGATCGTTTCTAATTAGATCAAATACTTAGCGGGGTGTATGCCCCGCTTTTTTTTGGCCTATTTTCCTGTATTCAGCGGTTTGCCGTTGTCCGTCTTACATAAGAACTCATGACAATCACATTGAATAACCTGATGGCCTTGCTGTTTACAGTTTGCAGCGTACTGATCTTGATCCGTGAATATCTCGGTACAGACCTTATTTTTCTCCATAGGAACACACGATCCCTTTTCACCGCTCATCGTAAATCCAACTTCTTCCTTGGTGTTTACGCTTTCACAGCTAAATAAGAGAGGAATAAAGGCCAATAATGTCAATATTTTATACATCTTCATAGGCCTATCTTCTCCCAACTGACAACGGGTGACAATAGTAAAGGCCATAAATGCTTTTGACAT
Organism: Halobacteriovoraceae bacterium; assembly: GCA_002711995.1. GTDB lineage: Bacteria > Bdellovibrionota > Bacteriovoracia > Bacteriovoracales > Bacteriovoracaceae > UBA845. The sequence goes on from PASN01000013.1 coordinate 360,008, forward strand.
CAAAACCAGTAAAAACAGTCATTTGTGCGGCAAAAGTGCATACAATAAAATCTGGATTCAAATAAAGGGGTGTCTATAAAGTTTACAATCAAATTGCCACTTGAGTCACGGTGCGTTATAAATGTCTTTGTATAGAATAAATATACAGGAACTCAACCAAGGACAATTATGTTTGATTTAGGAAGTTATGTAGTTTGCCCAGGACATGGTGTTGGCCAGATTACAAACGTCGAAACAAAACAGCTAGGTGACGCGGAAAAGTCTTTTTACATTATTAAGATTATTTCCAATGGCATGACTATCATGGTCCCAACTGACAATGAGGACGGTGTTAGAGAGCTTGTTTCGCACAATGAAATCAACGAGGTATTCTCTCTATTGGCCGACCACGACGTTAAGGTGGACAACTCCACTTGGAATAGAAGACATCGCGAGTATCTTGCCAAAGTTAAGACAGGATCGCTTTTAGAAATTGCAGACGTTCTGCGTTCGCTATTTCTTCTCAAGACATCCAAAAAACTCTCTTTTGGTGAAAGAAAGATGATGGACCAGTGTAAAGACCTCATCATTAAAGAAATTGCAATCTCCACAGGAGACCCTGAAGGACAAATTTCAACAAAGATTGAGAGTTGTTTCGAAGAATAAAGAAAACTTACATTCTATAAGTATAATGGCCTGCTATTAAGCAGGCCTTTTTTATTTCCTTTCACTACTCCAATATTACCTTTCTCAAGAAGTCCTTATTGATGTCTATTTAGTTTACACACTGTAAAAATACTTCAAGCGTTCTGTAACAAAATTTTAAAAGAAGAGATAATTAAAGAAAGAGAAAAGAAAAAGCTGATATGGAGCAAATATGAAAAAGTTATTTATATTATTATTGAGCCTGCTGACTTCTTTGTCATCTATATCGGCGGAGATTGCCGATGTATATGGATATGCTCAATATGAAGGGGCTGCGTATTTACACCCAAACTCCGCACTCGTCCTCTATGCTGATGGCAGTTTTGAGCTTCTTAGGAAGTATAGTGAGGAGGATAAAACTTCAATTCAGGTAGGAGAGTACACTATTACCTCAGGGGAGATAACTCTTTCTGTTCAGGACGCTTCGTGTGAAATCGAACTGGAAATTGGTGCCTTGGGCGATTTTACTTTGAATTATTCCGCGCAAAAGGTTTTTTTGGAGAATGTTATTACATACAATAAAAAAGAAGAATCTTTTTTAAACGAGTTCACTCCGAAGAACGCAGGATGTTTATAGCAGAGTTCTGAAATTCTCCCATTCGGTATAAAAAATAAAATAATCATTAACACCAGGCCTGCTTCTGCGGGTCTTTTTGATTTACCTCCACCATCTTATAAATTTCTAATGTTTCCCTCAAGACGACAGGAGTGCTTACTATTCGGGGTAATTGCTCCAAATCCTGTTCATCGATGATTTCGAGATTTTCTCTACGGCCCCATGTCATTTAAATTATTTGGCCATCCATCTTTTTTGTTCTAAATTTGGTTCATGGGTTTTGATGTTCTAAAAAATATTTCAATAA